>NZ_SKCD01000002.1 GCF_006542765.1 Paenibacillus luteus | reverse complement strand
TCTTTTTACAACCTGTAGTTTTACATCTAATGAAATTGGACTCCTTTTTGACAAAGCAAAAACTCCCATCATGGTAGAAGTAGAGGTTTTGTTTTTTCTACTGTCTACTATGATGGGAGCATATCATGTTATCAGGTTGTGGGCTTTTTTTGCAGTTGTTAAAATGGTTTAGTTAGGAAATAAACGGTTCGATCAAGGAAACTTCAATTTGAAACGCCTCTTCGATGACAGCGACAGGTACGAGAACTTGTCCATGATCCCCAGGGAATAAAGGAAGCGGGTTTTGAATAGGGGTTCCATTCATTAGAACCTCTTCGCCCCAATGGTTGAACTCTAGGACGCGGTCTCCCTTGGTAAACACGACTTGTGAGCTCGATTCATCCCACAAAACATTAGCTCCAATCATAGCAGCAAGCTCCCTTGCAGGAAAGCGGCTTTCATTGTAAGCTTTAAGGTCTGCTGCGGTATGGATATCCTTTAAGTTTGCGCTTGGAATGCGATATTCGATACGATAGGACTCGTCTTCTGGATGCAAAAGGAACAATAGGGTGCCAAATGCAGGCTGCTCCTGTTTTTTTAAAGCATTTAGAATATGGTACATATGCTCAAGATCATTTGGCTCTAGTCCTCGATTAAGCTGAAAGGTTACATCAAAGGTTAAATTTGCCTCGTTGTATGCAGGAACTTTCCCTTCGCTTAATTTGTCATCCGGGCTGCTTGTTGTGCAGCAGGTAAAGTCTAAATAAAGGACATTTTTGAAGTCGCTTTCAATGGACATTAAGCGTTTGTCCAATTCTTCTTTTGCCTGATGAAGCCATAGTATGTTCGCATAGTCATCGAGAAAACCAGAAATCTCCTCCTTGCGCGGGTATACACTAAATTCTAGGTTACTTTCGCCTTGAGGGTGTACCCGTGCGCTCAGGGGTTCGATATTGTCCCATAAATAGGACACCCTTTTGATCGTCATAGGTTCGCTATAGGTTTGCTCTAGATAGTGTTTCACCTTGTATGTAAAAACTGTTTTTTTGAATATCCCAAAATGGAATTCCGACACGCCTACAGCAACCAAAACAAGAAAAATGCCGATCGCTCCGACTGCAAATTTCCCTTTGTATTTACTCATCATGGGCTGAAAACTCCTCACTTATAGTTAAGCTCAGCTATATGATAGGCTGCACTTGTTCTTGTCATCTTCATGATTCCTAATCGTGACCGATAGGGAATGTCGATGCTATCCATTATACTAGAAACCGTTACAATAATGGAAATAGGGTGGAAAATATAGATGGAAGTTTTCGAGCTTGATGGCTTGGAGGATGTTGCTCAAATGATTTATCTTGACAGGAGAGAATAATGAGACTATAAGTTAAATATACTTATTAATCTTCTTTAATAAGTTGAATTACTAAGGAGGAACCTCTTCGAAAAAATATCCGCAGGGCTTTGGTGAATTTCAGGATGGTAAAAAAGGTAAAGGGAAGCAAGGTTAGCTTAATTATTTTACATTAAAGGAGTTCACTTATGGCAACATGGTTTCTTCTCATTATTTATCTTGCTTTTATTAGCTTGGGGATTCCAGATTCTTTACTTGGTGCGGCTTGGCCCGTAATGCAACCAGAAATTGGGTCTTCATTCGAATCGGCAGGCTTGTTAGCGATGATTGTATCAGCAGGTACGATCGTTTCCAGTTTGTTTAGCGGAAGTGTTATCGATAAATATGGAACGGGCAAGATTACTTTGTTCAGTTGTATCTTGACCGCAGGGGCATTGCTGGGCTTCTCCTTCTCGCCTTCGCTGCTTTGGCTTATGCTGCTGGCTATTCCTCTTGGTCTTGGCGGGGGAGCTGTTGATGCTGGGCTCAATAACTATGTAGCTACTCATTATAAAGCCCATCATATGAGCTGGCTGCATTGTTTCTGGGGTGTAGGCGCCACCATGGGTCCTATGATTATGTCTTATTTCATTGCGAATCATAACTCATGGAGACAAGGGTATTTTCAAGTTGCGATGATCCAATTCAGCCTCGTGATCCTATTGCTCGTTACGCTTCCATTATGGAAACGAGTAGCATCATTAAAGCAGTCAAAGGTGTCTGAAACTCAATCGGAATCAAACCTTAAGGACATACCACAATCCAAAGCGAGCTGGAAAGCAACCCCTCTTCATATTAGAGGCGTTAAGCCTACGCTTGTTGCTTTTTTATTTTATTGTGGCGTTGAAGCAACGGTTGGATTATGGGGAGCTAGTTATCTCGTAGGCTCTAAAAATGTCACTGCGGAAACGGCAGCCAGCTGGATATCATTGTATTATGGTGGAATTACTATAGGTAGGCTGATAACCGGATTTATAACACTGAAATTAAACAACCGAGTTTTAATACTCCTAGGCCAACTCACAGCGCTGGCAGGCGGAATTATTTTGCTGCTCCCACTTCCTGATGTTTTTACGCTCATTGGTTTTATCCTGATTGGCCTTGGGCTTGCGCCGATCTATCCAGGTCTGCTTCACGAAACTCCAGAGAGGTTCGGCAAAGAAAACTCAGCCAAATTGATGGGTTATCAAATGGCGGTTGCTTACACGGGTACTACGTTATTGCCGCCTTTGTTTGGCCTCATCGCTTCTTATTCAAGCATCTCTCTGTTCCCAGCAGCCGCACTCGTGTTTATCCTGTTCATGCTGTTCAGCTCAGAGAAAGTGAACCGAACATTGAAACAAAAAGCATGACAAATATGCTTAGTTAAATGTTGGTTTCAGAAGCTTAGAGAAGCAAGGAATCGGAAGATATAACGAATTGTTGCGTAATTTGATTAGACAGGGCATAATTAATTGTGAAAAGTAATCTAATTTTTAAATTTCCTGTTTACCGCGGAAACGTTTTTTGATAATATAATCGTAATATTAAAATGCGATGAAGAGATGAGTAAATAAATGAATTCTTTCACAGAGAGCTCCGTCAGCTGAAAAGGAGTAAGAGTTCCTTATTGAAAAAAGGCTCAGAGCAGCACATTGGAACCTTAATTAAAGGGGATGGTGTGTCAGGAGCTCCTGTTATAGAGCTAAAGTATAAGCTTTCATGGCTAAAGCCGTACTTGAAGAGGCTAATATGGAGACATATTAGTAAACCTAGGGTGGTACCACGAGTATAATAATCTCGTCCCTAAGACTGATTACAGTCTTAGGGACGGGATTTTTTTGTTTTTGCTAAGAAAATACAGATCACATGTAACAAAAAGTACACCTCATAATAGTGTGTGAATAACGATTTAAGAAAGTTCAAACCAAGCTGAAAGGAATGGATTGGGAATGACAGAGAAATTAAAGGTTGGAATTGTTGGAGGAACAGGCATGGTGGGCCAGCGGTTTGTGCAGTTGCTGGATCAGCATCCATGGTTTGAGGTAACGGCTATTGCGGCGAGTGCGAGTTCAGCAGGCAAAACGTATGAAGAATCTGTTCAAGGCAGATGGAAGCTGACTAGCCCTATGCCTGAAGAAGTGAAAAATATTGTCGTTCAGGATGCTTCGAAAGTGGAGGCATTTGCTACTCAGGTCGATTTTATTTTTTGTGCCGTAGATATGAAAAAAAATGAAATTCAAGCTTTAGAAGAGGCGTACGCGAAGACGGGCACTCCTGTCGTTTCCAATAATTCGGCTCATCGCTGGACACCTGATGTTCCTATGGTTATTCCGGAAATTAATCCAGGTCATCTTGATGTGATCACAGCTCAAAGAAAACGCCTGGGGACCTCGACTGGTTTCATTGCAGTCAAACCTAACTGTTCCATTCAGAGCTACGTACCGGCGCTTCACGCACTGCTAGACTATAAGCCTACGCAAGTGGTGGCATCGACGTATCAAGCGATATCGGGAGCAGGCAAAAACTTTACGGATTGGCCTGAAATGTTAGACAATGTTATTCCATATATTGGTGGCGAGGAAGAAAAAAGTGAGCAGGAGCCGCTGCGTATTTGGGGCAGCATTCAAAATAACGAAATCATTAAAGCAAGTGCTCCATTAATTACAACGCAGTGTATTCGCGTGCCTGTTTTGGATGGACATCTGGCTACAGTCTTTGTATCGTTCGAGAAAAAACCTTCAAAGGAAGAAATTCTCGCACGCTGGATGCAATTCAAAGGACGACCGCAGGAGCTTGGTCTGCCAAGCGCACCGAAGCAGTTTATTACTTATTTTGAAGAAGAGAATAGACCGCAGACGAGGCTAGATCGTGACATTGAGCGTGGGATGGGCGTTTCGGCAGGACGTTTGAGAGAAGATACCCTCTACGATTATAAATTTGTTGGATTATCGCATAACACATTGCGTGGAGCCGCGGGTGGTGCAGTTCTGATCGCCGAATTGCTTAAAGCAGAAGGATATATTCAGGCAAAATAGAAGCATGCGGTTTCATATGATTACTTAGATAACACAACGCAAAAAAATCCCAATCGTTTTAAGATCGGGATTTTTTTGTGCTGTAGGCCATGCGACTGGAATTATACAAGGAAAGAGGCTGCGCCTCTCACTTGAAAACAAACAATAATTCAGACCTCTCTCGTATACATGCTCTGTCCCTGTGTATGAATCAGCACTTTGCCAAAGCGTCCCTCTTGATAGATCACGACCTTGTCGGAAGGGTAAGTTCTCTCCAATAGTCAGAGACAATGATTCGTGTCTTATCATTTACAGGCACATTATGAATTCTTAACCATACGATGACCTCCTGAAGAGCGGCTTCTCTGGAGAGCTCTTTCGTTTTTCCTTGACAATGTCATTTATGTGTGTATAATTGGTTGCAACCGAATAAAAAAGTTTTCTAGGGTTCCGCAACTCAGCTTTGATTGCTGTTGGACTGGTCCGAGAGAAAACTCACATCCCTTTAGGATGTGCCACGGAGGGATAAAAGCCTGGGAGATAAACTGCTACATTGCAGTTTGTTTCTTAGGCTTTTTTGTGTTTATTCTGCATTTGGTTATACGTTTAGTCATTTTAACTAAAATAAGGAGAGTGGCAGGTATGAATAAAACCTGGATGTCCGTTTTGATTGCAGCTTTGTTTGAAGTAGGTTGGGTGATTGGCTTGAAACATGCCAATGGTTTTCTAGAATGGGGAGCAACAATCATCGCTATCATCGTAAGTTTCACCTTAATGATTTCAGCTGCGCGGTCGCTGCCAGTGGGAACCGTTTACGCTGTATTTGTTGGTCTTGGTACGGCGGGTACAGTATTGGCGGAAATTATTTTGTTTGATGCTGTTATTCAATTTGGAAAAATAATTCTGATCGGACTGCTGCTACTGGGTGTCATTGGTTTGAAAATGCTTAGTAAAGACAAGATGAAAGAGAGGGTATAAATCATGAATTGGACATTTTTAGTTTTGGCAGGTGTGTTTGAAATGTTTGGCGTTCTCATGATTAATAAATGGCATAAAGATCGCAGCTGGCGCGCTATGCTAATGTTGATTGCAGGTTTTGGGCTGAGCTTTTTGTTCTTATCACTGGCCATGAGAACTTTAGCAATGGGTACCGCTTATGCGGTCTGGACTGGAATTGGAGCATCAGGCGGTGCAGTGCTGGGAATGATATTTTATAACGAACCACGGAATGGATTAAGAATTTTGTTTATAGCTTTGGTGCTTGGATCTGCCGTTGGATTGAAGCTGGTGAGTTAATGGTCAGCCATTCATAGGTAGTAAATGGTTAAGGGCAACTAAAAAAGGATAAGTAAGAGAAAAAAAGTATCCTAAAAGTTTACAATAATGGTATGATGATTTGGATGCTCGTCGAATGTATCGTTTGAACATCAATCCTATTGTGTGAGGCGTTGCATGATTTTAAAATTAAGATTTTTTTTTCTATCTATCTTGCTAGTCTTTTCGACCATCGTTTTTAGTTATTTCATCGTACAAAGATATCATTCGAGAATACCAATTTTAAAACAAATGGTTATGGAAAGTGCAAAGAAGGGGGATTCAGATAAGGTTATTTCACCTTATAATGGTTTAAAGCCTGAAGTTAATAATCCTACAGGTGTCTACTATAAAGATCGGGTGCTAGTGTTGATGTATCATGATCTCGATCCTGAGCCGAAGGACAGAGGTACATTATCCGTTGCTCATTTTGAGAAGCAATTAGAGTTAATGAGAGATAATAACTTTCATTGGATTTCCATGAGTGAGTACATTGCATTTATCCTGCATTCGTCTCCGATACCAGACAACGCAGTGCTCCTGACATTCGACGATGGTTATGCATCATTTTATACGTATGCGTATCCGCTACTACAGAAATATCAAGCACCTGCAACTAACTTTCTGATTGTGAATGCAATCGATAATCCTGAATATAAAGGAATACCGAAGGTGACTTGGGAGCAGGTAGAACTCATGCACAGAAATGGGATTGAGTTTTTCAGCCATACGTATGACTCCCATAAATATGCGGAAATGGATTCCTCCGGTACTGCAAAAACTGCTCTGCTTGCCGCTCCGATTTATTTGAAGGATAAGCAGCGGCAGGAAACGGAAGAGGAGTATAAGCAGCGTATTACTAACGATCTTAAGCAGGCCAATGAAATTTTGCAGCAGAAACTTGGAACTAAAAACAATGTGCTTGCTTTTCCTTTTGGGGGTTTCTCTGAGCAGCTGCTCGACATATGCGACCAGTTAGGTATTGAGGTAACACTGACTGTCAAGATGGGTTTGAATAAACCCGGGCATACTAACGGTTTTCGATTGAATACCGGTGGTATGGACAATGATCCAGTGATGCAGCTATCCCTCATGAAACATGCGAAAGAGCAGCTAGGCAGCATTCAATTTTCCACAGATACAGGCACGCGTCATTATTATACGATCAAGTCCTTTCTTGCCTTAATGGTTGTGGCGGTCCTCTGGTTATGGAGTGGGTCTAGGCTGCTTACAGCGAGAAAACGAATGAGGAGCAAAAATCTGTTTGGTTAATGACAATGTTATCGCTTAGTATTGAGACAAGCAAGCTAAAGGAGTGACTTTAGATGAGTTCGAAATTAGTGTTAATAGAAGGACTGCCCGGGTTCGGGAAAACGACAACGGCGGGGCTTGTTCATGAAATTCTTACAGAAATGAATATCAAATCTCAGTTGTTTTTGGAGGGGAATTTGGAACATCCTGCTGATTATGATGGGGTTGCTTATTTTAATGAAAATGAATTCAATACATTATTGGTTACTCATGAGAAGTTTAAAGATGTACTGAGCAATCTCATCATTAAACAAGGCCATCATTACTTCCTAGAATACCGAAAAATAAAAAATGAATATGGCTCAAGTTTTCCAGATGATTTGCTGCAAGACGTTGTCAAACATGATATATACGAATTATCTCTAGATCAAAACAGGAAACTGATAACCGATAAATGGAAAACGTTTGCTGAGAATGTTTTGAGAAGTTCAGATACCTTTATCTTTGATTGCTGCTTTATACAAAACCCTGTAACCATGGGCATGATTAAACATGATACAAAGAAAGATGACATTATAAGCTATGTTAAAGAATTGGCAAACATAGTGGAGCGATTGAATCCTTTGTTGATTTACATAGAACAGAGCGATCTTAATCACTCCTTTAGGAAAGCCGTTAAGGAAAGGCCTGAAGAATGGTCAGAGGGTTTCATTGAATATTATACGAACCAGGGTTATGGAAAAAATCACAGTTATAAAGGGTTAGAGGGAACTCTGCAGATTCTTAAAGCGAGGCAGGATCTGGAGGCTGAAATCGTTGACGTCGTAAATATAAACAAGGTGAGAGTGGATAATTCATCTTTTCATTTAAACGAATATAAAGAAGTATTAGCGGGCATTTTATCAAAATATTTTAAATCAGCAAACGAAGAATAAGCGTTTTTCTAGAGCGTTTACGAATCTACCCGACCTTCTAAGGTCGGGTTTTTCAGTTTTTGCTGGTTTTGTTATCTTCCTTTACTTTGTTAATAATCTAACATGCATCATTGCTCAGAACGAACGAATTTTTTAAATGTTAATATACTCACTTGAAATAAAACCGTCCAGACGGTACAATAAAAGAGAGGTGATACAAATGAAATCAACTAAAAAGGAAATCAAAAGAGAGTTGATTCTTAAAACGGTTTCGCAGATTGTACACGAGGAAGGTGTGGAGAAATTAACGTTGGAGGCTGTTGCCAAAAGAGCGGGGATTAGTAAGGGAGGTTTGCTTTATCATTTTCCCAATAAAGAAACCTTAATTCTAGGTATGATTGAGCAGTTATCCAATAACTTTGTTGATGAATTTAACAAAAATGCGATCGCTGATCATCATTCCAGAGGAAAGTGGACGCGCTCCTATATGGAAACATCTCTATTCGGCGACAGCGAAGGGAATGATCTGTATACCGCTCTTTCAGCAGCTCATTTCACTAATCCTCAAATGCTACAACTTCTGCGGGACGAGTATTCTAAAATTCAGGATAAAATTGAAAATGATGAGATGGACCCTGTTCGCTCTACGATTGTCCGTCTAGCCATTGATGGTTTATGGTTTGCCGAAATGTTCGGGCTGGCTCCTCCTAAGGCAGAGCTCAGACAAAGGATTATTGAACAATTAAAAGCAAATATCAAGGAGGATGAATAATGGCTTACTTATTCCTAGCAGTCTCTATAATTGGAGAGCTAATTGGAACTTCCATGCTTAAAGCTTCAGAAGGCTTTACTAAATTGTATCCAAGCTTATTAACGATTGTAGCGTTTTCTGTGTCATTCTTCTTTATCTCATTAACGCTCAAAACACTTCCTTTAAACATGACTTATGCGATATGGTCAGGGGTAGGAGCTGTTGCCACGGCGGTTATTTCGGTATTGATCTGGAAAGAAAAAATAAATACAGGAAGCATGGTAGGCATTGGTTTAATCGTGATTGGAGTTGTGGTTTTGAATTTATTTGGTGCAGGACACAGTGAGGCAAAGGGCGCGACAGAAATGACAAGCACAGTAGCTCAAAAATAATAAATGGAGGTTGAAAAAAGTCCCCTTTTACCATAAGTTCATTGAACTTATGGTAGAAGGGGATTATACCGATTCTTCTTATAGTTCCTCGGGTGGGCAGAAAAATTATTATAGTGCGATTTGGTTTAGCGCAGTTCCTTCTACCATCGATATTGGAATGAAAGTAGAGGTATGGTCAGTGGGTGGGGAAGTTGCTGATTCTTATCCTCAACAGGGGAAGACTGAACGTGTTGCCGTCATCTCGAACACCGAAATCGAAGGATCCCAGTTGCTTGCAGCCGAAGCCGTTAAGAAGGCGATATCCTCGCTTGAAATCGGAGAAGATTCATTTAGTGTCGTCAAAGAAGTTCAATTCGATCCAACTGCTTCCCTATGGACAGTTTCTGTACTTAATGAAAAACGAGATAAGATCATACCTATTCAGATCCCTGATCGAAAATAAAACAATCGCGTAAAGGAGAACAGGCGGCAGATCATGTCTACAGCCTGTTTAGCTAACGTTAATTGAAGGAGTAATGAGCCAATTCCTACAGGATTAGATTATGGCTTTTGCAATAAAGGCGAGATCAGCAATATCAATGATGCCATCATGGTTGATATCCGCTTTTTGAACAGTAATCCAATCTGGGCTTGCCTGTGATTTACCATAGCTGGCAGCTACAATAGCCAGATCTCCAATGGTTAATTTTCCATCCGTATTCATATCTCCCGTCAGGGTTGGCTTGACTGATTGCTTAAACGCCTGCAGCGCAAGATTTAAGGCGCTTGCTGCTTGATCTATAGCCGCTTGAGTTTCGGCGTTATCGGATACCGCTCTAGCGGTATCGATCGCTATTTGCAATACAGCCTTGGAACCGGCCGGGAATTGTCCTGGCGCATTGCCTTCTATAGCAGCGTTGACCGCGGCTTGTGACTGAGTAATTAACAGAAGCAAAGCCTCTTTATTTAGGCCATTCGTGCCAGTAATTTGTACGTTATAGGTCACAGGAGCAAGAGTTGTCTCCACTCCCGTAGAGTTGGCCATTTGAGCCTGAGAGAGAGTAATGCTTGCTGTAGCTGCCACTTTGAGAGCTTTCCAGTTTAATTGAAGCAAGTCACCATCAGCGCTGATGGCATGCTCCGCACCTTGACTTGCCACCAGAATACGCACTTGTCCAGTGACATCCTTTTTGAAATCAATGACCATAAGACCATCCTTTAGCGGTTCTGCAGAAATAAACTCAAGCTGGTCAGGATCATAGTCGAATGTCAGATCCTGAGCGAAAATCGCATCGTCCGCGCTTGTTGACACTTGGGCTAATCCAAAGTTTACCCCGAAGCTGCTGCCTGATGGGATCTGAGACACGCCAGTAAGAGTACCCTTTAAGTCATTAGAAGGAACGGAATTGGGAACATCCGCTTTATGCATGGTTACGTAGTCCACATTCACATTCCCGATACTGCCATTATCAATTCGATAACTGATTACGTTTGGACCTGCTTTTAAGGTTAAACGCTCAGAAGCAGTAAACCATTCATCCCAACTGATCGCTGTTTTGTCGGGAGCAGCTGTCTTGACATGTATTCCATTTACATATACATTGATTTGAGCTCTTGCAGGCAATTGGGAAGTGGGATTATTCGTTGACTCGCCATTCACCTGTACGCCATAGGCATATCTCAAGCCTACGATATAATCGCCATTTTCTTGCGCATTTACAACAAAGCTGGCTTCAGCGCCGGATTCTTTTGGCAAATGAATATAACCGGTTCCTTGATAATTGGCATGGCTATTGTCTAGGGTGATATCTCCAAAGAGTAAAGCATCTTCGGCTTGATACATGTCGCCCAGACCCAAATCACCGGAAGGCAAGGCTTGCCACTCATAAGGGGATACCGGATTTCCCAAAATAGGGGTTCCATCAGCATTCCAACTGATTTTTTTGATATTTACCTGACGCCACCAGTTGCGTCCCGTGTCTTTATACACCCGTGAATGATATATCATCCAATCTTCCTTGCCGTCTGCCGATTTTACAAAACCGGCTCGGGCCGGACCGGATACATCGCCGGTAGCGACAAATACATCATTGGTGCGAGTCCAAGAATTAGGGTTCAAGAAATCCCCATCTGTATTGGTGAAATAAGATAAACGATAACCATTGGATGCATAGTCGCCTTCGGACATGGTAATAAATACTTTTCCGTCTTTTTGCAATACACGGGGACCTTCTCCGCCGCCACCCGGCAGGAAGGAGCGGTCTGCTGTAATCGTATAAGGGTTATCCATTGGTGCGATGGCCGGGCCAATTGGTTCACCTGGGCCAAGCGTGCCCCAAACCGCATAGAGCTGTCCCTTGTATTCAAATACCGTAAAGTCGTTTGCTTGTTTAATGACTCCGTTTTCCCCGGCATACAGCGCGCCTTTATCTACATACTCCCCTTGGGGATCATCGGTTGCGGATTCCAGAACGGTGGCCATGTGCTGGTAGCCGTATTCTTTTAAGTCAGCACAGTAATAGATGTACCATTTGCCCTCCAAAAAGAAGATTTCCGGAGCGAAAATACGAGTTTGCGTGCCTTTTGAATCAAATACCATTACCTTTTCACCTTGATCGATCAAGGTGCGGGATTTGGATACATAAACTTTATTGTTGGAGTCAAGGTTACTAGAAGATACAAAGTAATAAAATCCGTCTTTGTAGGTGACAAAGGGGTCCTGGCCTTGATATAGAGGGTTGTTGAACTTCTCAGCTGTGGAGGAACTCATTACGCCCATTTCGATCATAAAGTCGGAACGAGAAGTGGAAGCGGTTTCAATTGCCCTTATTAATAATACTACCTTATCGAGATCACTAATTTCTTGGTTATCAATGGTCCCTAGCAATGCTACTGCTGCTGCTTTAGCCGCATGCAAATGATTTATAGCATTTTCTGATACTTTATCTGCAAAGTTTTCCGTCAAATCCTCCATTTTTTGAATTTCAGACGTCAAATCGCTCTTCTTAGTTGTAATGGTGCGGTCAGGCGGTAAGTAAAGAGCGGATTCCGGAACAATTTCTCTTTTTTGGCTTGCGCTTTCCCATTCCATTTGTAGCCAAGCGCCGCCCCAGCCTTGTAAATACTCAACTTTGATATCATAATGTTTTCCTGCTTCCAAAGTTACAGGCGTGCTTACTTGCGGAAGTTCCCATTTTTGCTGCCAAAAATCAATAATCAATTCGCCGTTAATCCATAATCTGAACCCGTCATCGCCTACCATGTGAAAGGTATAGTCTTCGGTATATTGCGGCACAATGGTGCCTGTGAACCTTGCAGTATGAAAATCCGGCGTTCCCGACAGCTGATTGAATATACTTGCAAAGGAGTCCCCGTTTAAATTTCCAACGGCCCTTTCGCCGCGGAAATTATCAAAATTAAATATCGTTATATCTTCTCGATTGTTTGGATTTTTTTCGCATTTAAAAAACTCACCCATTAATCCGTGACCATCCATCGTTGAATCTGCAGCGTGAACAGCGAGAGGAAGCATAATTGTGCCTGCAAAGAAGAGGAGTGCTATCACAATTCCGATTATTCTTTTCATCCTTATCCCTCCTAATTTCTCAATCATTCCAGTTTAGATCAGGCTGGTCTTATGGGTCCCTATAACCATATTGCTTATATCATCTCCTCCTATCTATCTCCTTTCTTGTGTTTCAAACTTAACATATTCCCATAATTATTTATTTCTAATATCCGGCGTTTTTTTACAATATTCTGTCCTTTTTCTTTAATAGAATTTAACACCTTACAGAGGCAGGATTACCTAGGTAACGAATGGAATTTGTATCAGAAGTGTAAAATAGCAATAAGACAATGATTACTTTATAGGGAGGAATTACTATGGCGGGACAAGTCTGGATCAACCTACCAGTCAAGGATCTCAACAAATCTAAAGCGTTTTTCACGGAAATTGGATTTTCTTTAAATGAAGGGTTTGGGAATGCTGATGATCAAGCTAGTCTAGTTATCGGAGACAAGAATGTAATTCTGATGCTTTTTCCTGAGTCTACATTTCAAAAGTTTACAGGTAATAACATTTCGGATACAACGAAAAGCACTGAAGTATTGTTTTCGATTGGCGCAGAGAGTAAGGAAGAAGTGGATGAAATGGTTGCGAAAGTAGTAAAGGCTGGCGGAACTATCTTTGGACAGCCCAATGACCAGGGGTGGATGTATGGTGCAGGCTTTGCCGATTTGGATGGTCACCGTTGGAATCTGCTGTATATGGACATGAGCCAATTTCCTGTTGAGTAATAACATATCAGCGTAGGAATGGAAAACAACGTGCAATAAGAGAGGAGAGATTTCATGAAAAAACTGCCTTCGGATTTTGTTTATTTGGAGGATATGTACAAGGACAGCTATTATCCCACATTTTTAGTGGACAAGGTGAAGAAGAGCATTGAAGAGGTAGTTTTGTTTCTTGAAAGCGGAACTCCTACGATTGATGAGATTCAAGCAAAGCTGGATGAGATGACGATAGCCATCAATGACTTGCAGGAGGAATTTGATGAAAATGGAAGCGAATTAGAAACGGTGGCAAGAGAGACAATCGGAATGACGGTTGATGCATTGCTAACGTTTTTTGAAGTAAACATTGATATCGAAACGGCAATACAAGAGCGAGACTGGTAACCTTTTGAAAAGAATAGAAATGGCTTGAGCAACATAACAAAAGAGAGCGGGAAACAAGGCAGATGCCTGGCTTGTTTCCCGCTCTCACTAGTATTTTAATTCCTCGTTCTTCCCCTATAAAGGGCTCCACCCTACTTCCAATACTTCTCTATAATAGCGTCACGGCCGGAATAGACCCTTGATTCCTTATAAAACTTCGGATTTTTACGGTGATAGTTTTGGTGATATTCTTCAGCCGGATAAAAAACAGTCGCTTCCTCAATTGCTGTTGCAATGGGCTTGTCAAAGCGTCCGCTCTTTGCTAGCTCTTCTTTGGATTTTAGGGCAAGCTCGCGCTGTTCTTCATTGTGATAAAGAATAGCAGCTCGGTATTGGCTTTTACGGTCGTTTCCTTGTCCGGTGGCATCCGTTGGGTCAATCTGCGGCCAATAAAGCTCCAATAGTTTCTCATATGGGAAAATGTCCGGATCGAAAGTGATTTGTACAACCTCCAAATGTCCCGTTTCTCCAGTTAATACTTGCTCATACGTAGGGTTCTCCAGCGTTCCGCCCATATAGCCTGACAGAATGCCGTGAATGCCGGGCTGTTCTTCAAACGGACTTACCATGCACCAGAAACAGCCTCCGGCAAACGTTGCTTTTTGTATCATATGTTTTCCCCATTTCCTTAGCTTAAGCACTTTGATAAGTACTAACTTTGTAAAAGTTTACGGTAAGCAAACTATTTAAGTCTAATTATATCTATTTATATTCCATTCGTACATTAATTTGATGAAGATAGGGAGGAGATTTTATCATATTTAGTTTTAACATCACATGCTGTTGACAGAAATGCCATGTGCGTTTATGATAAATGAAATATCATGTAATAAAACATAACATTAAAATTCACTCTTGTATAAGCTCATTAATTGGTTTGAGCGTCTCGACCAGGCAACCATAATTGCCCCAGGCTACAAGAGGCCGTAAAAGCAGGAAGCATCTTTGATTCCGATTTTTTTCTCGGATGCAAAGGTTCATTTCGCTTTGCGCCTCTTGCGTCTGGGCTTTTTTGTGCTATCGGCGGCCATTCATACCAGATTAATCAGGGAGCTGTCCAATCGCGAATAGAACTCAGCAAGCTGCAAGCCCCAATAAATCGTGAGGTGAAAACAAATGAATGAGACTACGAAAATAATGGAAGCTAATCGAACATCATTTCCCCGAGACTGCTCGTTTACGCCAAATGATTGGCATATCCTTTCCGCATTTTGGTATCCCATTGCCATTGCAGCCGATATTGTGGATAAACCCGTAGGAGTTAAGCTGCTTGACGTTAAGCTGGTTTGTTATCGCAGTCAGGGAAATGTCGTTGTTGCTCGTGATTTATGCTTTCACCGCGGGGCTCCTCTGAGTATGGGATGGGTTGAAAATGATGAAATTGTATGCCCATACCACGGATTTCGTTATAATTGTGAAGGGGCGTGTACGTCTGTGCCAGCACACCCGAGCAACAAAATTTCACCTAAACTCAAACTGATCATGTATCCAGCTGTTGAACGCTATGGGCTTATATGGACTTCTCTGGCAGGATCCGTGGAACAGATCCCGGCATTTTTAGGTTGGGATGATTCGGATTATGTGAATATTTTACCGCCAAGCTTTGATATAGCAGGTTCTGCTGGACGGCAGATGGAAGGTTTTCTGGATGTTTCGCATTTTGCGTATGTCCATACTGAAACCTTTGGCGACCGCAATAACACCGAGGTTCCGCATTATAAGGTTAGACGTGAGGGAACCGAGTTGTTTGCCGACTATTGGAGCACGGTCAGCAACTATGGCAAAGGGCAAGAAAATCCTGCTCCTGAAGGTTTTATGTGGCTTCGTGCTTTTCGAGTGTTTGCGCCTTTCGCTGCATCTCTGATCGTACATTTTCCAGACGATGGAAAACTAATGATACTCAATTGTGCTTCACCAGTCTCAGTTCGTTATACTCGGCTATTTTGTCCGATATCAAGGAATTTCGATAAGACTGCGCCTGTTGAGGACACCATCAAATTTAACTTACAGGTCTTCCAAGAAGACCGGGCGATGGTTGAAGCACAAACCCCAGAGGATCTTCCGCTCGACCTGGCTGCTGAAGCCCATATTCCGGCAGACCGTACATCCATTGCCTATCGTCAGCTTCTTACCGAGCTTGGGCTTGGAAGGAATTATACTTCATAAATGACAAATTAAAAGTGGAGGAGACGTTAGATGGCCTTTTTGATTAAGCAAGTGGATTATAATGATAAAGATTTATTAGGACTCATTCATAACTTGGATCAGTACTTGTTTGAAAGGTATCCTTCGGAAGAAGTATTTTTGATTGATTATTCTAGCCCTGCCATTCATGACGTTATTTTCATGATCGCTTACGATGGTACATTGCCTGTGGGCTGCGGAGCAATCCGTCCACTAGATAGCAATGTAGTTGAAGTGAAAAGATTTTATGTGGAGCCTGACTATCGGAACAAGGGAATTGCTGAACAAATCTTGAACCATTTAGAAAACAAAGCACATAATTTGCAATATGGCATTCTCCGGCTGGAAACAGGAGAGGAATTGCCTGAAGCTGTGAGGTTTTATAAGAAGCATGGATTTTACGAAATTGAAAGGTACGGCGAATATGTCGATAACGAGTCGAGTGTTTGTTTTGAGAAAAAATTAAACAATATACGGTATGATTCCATCAGAGAAGCTAATTCCGAAGATTGTCTCGCGCTAAGCCGATTGATGACTCAATTGCTTGCTAAAGAAATAACAGTGGAGAAAATGGAAAATCGTCTGGCATTTGTAGCATTAAGCCCTTTTGACTATTTGTATGTTTATGAAGAAGCTGGTGTAATCATTGGAACGTTAGGGTTTAGAATACGGGAGAATATGGAGGATGTTTCAAGATACGGGGAAATCTCCGTCATCGTCGTAGACGAGCAAGCGAAGAGAAAAGGCATCGGAAAATTACTCATGGACTATGCGGAAAAACTGGCATTAGAGCATCAATGCAAAGGCACATGGCTGGTATCTGGTTTAAAGCGGGCAGAAGAAGCGCATAAATTTTATAAGGAATTAGGTTATGAAGTTACCGGGTCTCGATTTGTAAAAGCGTTTGAGAGATGAATAGCTGCTAGTGGATTTGCATTGAGATTGAAGCCTGCATCGCTGCATAATTCCGTCCATAACCCATCATACTTAATGATGCTAGCTCAATTAAAAGGACAAAGGGGATTAACGATGCACCAGCAAAATCAGTTCAATGGCAGGATGACCAAAACTCCACAAATGAATCATGGGGGCCACGAGTTTTTTGATGTGCATGAAGTATTGTCATGTTCCATTAATCTACTGGATCAATTCATGATTTTTAGGCCGTATGTGCGGGATAATGAGCTATTGGATATTTTGGATCGGCAATATCAATTTGCGCTAATGCAATACAATTTGACGGTAGAATGCTTTGCCATAGGGCAAAAACCAAGCCAGGAAACCGCAACATATATGATTCGAGAGATGAGTCAGCCGATCTACAATTTGCAGCCAGCTGAACCGAAAAGACCAAATCAATCCTTAGCGGAAGTGAAGGATGCAGGGATTAGCGCCTACATGCTTGGACTCGTGAAAGGGCACGCTTCATTGTTGACGATGAGTGCCGTGGAAGTGACCCATCCCATTGTGCGCCGGGTGCTTGCTTCACAGGTTCAAAATTTTATTGAGATGGCTTATGAAATTTTTATGTACCAAAACAAAAAAGCCTATTACCAAGTGCCACAGCTGGCGTATCAGGATATGCAAATCATGCTGAATGCCTATGCCCAGCCCATAGGAACGCCACAAATGCCGCTTAACAACGGAATGGCATATGGGTCTCATTAAAGTCCAAACAGCGTATGAAGCGCGTTCCCATCAGAAATAATCAGGGGCTGCCATTTGGCAGCCCTTTTTAGATTGCGTTATGAAGCGAAAAGTAACGTAGCATGCTCTATTTTGATTTATACTATAGAAGTGTTGAATGGTTAATAAGGGGAGCGGGGGCAATGAGAGTTGTTACATATGAGCTTGTGCCATGGACATCAGGACTGACATCTGCTGGCTTGAACAATATCGCCAGTCATAAATTATTAATCAACGGTATTTGTATATCGGCGAACTTTCCACGAAAATTAGAGGCTGATCCACTTGTGCAAATCGACATTTGCAGCGAATGTTTTGAGCCTGGCTGCACGACGGGCGGATATGTTCAGGTGTTTGAGCAGGATAACTATGTGATTTGGAAGGAGCCATACGATAAGGATAAGGCCAATGATGTGGAACCGGCTAGCGGGATACGCGCAGGGACAATCTTTTGGGATTCAGACCAGTATGCCAAGTTCACAGCTGAGTTTGCGTTAACGGATTTAGGCAAACGAACGGGACTGCCAATCGAACAAGCTATTGATTTATGGAGAATACAGGGGGCTAAAACTCTATTTGGCAACATGTCTTCCCATTTTGTAAGCATAGAGCGTCTGGAAGAGGATATTATCGGTTTTTACTCCAAAGGCTTGTCAGCAATGCAATCAGAAAGCTTGTATTTAGATGCGAAAAAGAAATTGCTCTCCTCAAATCCGTCAACATTAACGATTGCCGAACTTACAGAAAGAGCAGTTAAAATTACAGCGATATTAGACGTACATCCGTATAAAGAATGGGATTGTATCTATGTTGAAAATGAAAAAGTACTGTACCCCATCTTCGGGAATTTAGCTTTCCGTCTGGGAGAATAAAATAAAAGCTTGACCTTGAAGTATACTTCAACCTTTATGCTTATCTATATTCAACAATGGTTCCTCGTTATAGGAACAGAGAACAAGCTGGAGGTCATGCATAATGAGAGCATTAGAGGTTATGGTAATTGTAGTTATCTTAGCGGCTGCAGCAGGAGTTGTTTTTGCCAAAAGAAATCGGCGGCTGGATACGGTGCTGTTGGCCGGCATTGTCGTTGTTGGTTTGCTGCATGGGCTGATCGATCATTTGAGGATACAAATGGTTCCTGCTTATGTAATAGCCGTGATCCTTATGGTTGTTTTGCTGCGCAGGCTGTTCATGCCTTACAAGCAAGCTTCAAGTTCATGGCTGAAAAAAGGTTTGCTGTCCATAATCATTTTGGGGGTGAGTGGTTTGTCCGTTTATTCCAGCCTACTTCTTCCTGTATTTACCATGCCTGAGCCAACAGGAAACTACGCCATCGGCACCATTTCCCGGCATCTTACGGATGAATCCCGTACAGAAACGAAAAGCGCGGATCCTGATGCCAAACGGGAGCTTTTGATAAATGTATGGTATCCCGTTGATCAAAGCGTGGCCGAAGGAAAACCGAAGGAGCATTATCCATCTGAGGTTGGCGAAGCCATTAGTCTGGTATTTGGCATACCAAAGCAGTTATTTAGCCATGTCACAAAAATATCGACGCATGTGGTAGAAGGTGCAGTCCTCTCTGGCAAAGAGCCTAGCTATCCCATCGTCTTTTTCTCTCCAGGCATACGTTCTACCCGCTTTCAAAGCATGACGGCAATCGAGGAGCTTGTCAGCCACGGATACATTGTCGTAGGCATCGATCATTCCTACACATCAGCTAAAGTGACTTTCGAGGACGGCCGATCTATTTTATATCAAGCCGATCCCGATTTTCCAACTTCGTCCGAGCTGTACGATTATAATGTGGAGGGAGTTGGTATTCGAGTAGCCGATACCCGTTTTGTCCTTGATACGATAACAGCGTGGAATACAAAGGACCCGAACGGCTTGTTCGAAGGCAAATTGGATTTGGAACGTGTCGGTATTTTCGGGCACTCTTATGGCGGTGCAACAACAGCGGAAGCCCTTGCGCAGGACAAGCGCTTCAAAGCAGGCGTGAGCTTGGAAGGCGGATTTTGGGGCGAGGTTGCTCATAGGGGCTTGCAGCAGCCATTCCTGTATATGTTGACAGGCGGCACAGCCAAGAGCTTGGACCCGGCAATCACGAATAAGGACAAAGTGTTTTTTGATGAGTTTGAGTCTGATCTTGATTCGGTTATGACTAAAAGCACAAATGATACGTATTACTTGATCGTGGATCATTTTATCCATCAGAGCTTTACGGAAATTGCCCTGCTGGCTCCTTCCTTATTTGCGAAGGAAATTGATCCGGTTCATAATATAGATATTACCCGATCTTATGTCACAGCGTTTTTCGATCAATATTTGAAAGGTGAGCATCAGGTGCTGCTGGATGGACCATCCGCTAAATATCCTGAGGTTGCTTTTGACGGAAAGTATACGAAAAAGAGCAATTGAGCTGAATAATGCTTTAGAAAGGCTGGGGATTGGCGTGGAAGGCATGACTCGCGGCGAGCTCGCTAAGCGCACTGGCATAAGTACTGCAACGATTCGTTATTATGAGGATAGCGGCATCCTGCCTGCTCCAAGCCGGATAGCAAATGGATACCGTATGTATTCGGAAGATTATCTCGTGAAAATCAAGTTTATCAAGGATACCAAATCTTTAGGTTATTCACTAAAGGAAATTCAAGAAGTGCTGCATATGCTTAAGCAGGAGATGGATGCGGAGACCTTAAAGGCATTGGTGCGCAATAAAATTATAGAAATCGATGAAAAAATAAAGTCGCTGCAGGACATACAAGCGATGCTTGGCGGTTTATTGCAAATACCGCAGGAGGAAATACTTGACTATATGCAATCCTTTCGTGATCCGCATGACTAAAGCACCCCTAGGGGTGCTTTTTGATTGTTTTGGCAGACGTTGGCCGCCATTGCAGCATTTTCACAAGCTGCTCCTGCATATAGGATGGGGAATAAACAAACCCGTTCTCGATCCAATAGAATACGAGTCCAAGCAAAGCACTCATGGAGTAGATCGTCATAAGCTCCTGATTAATATCACTATCTGTATGTTCTAGCTCCTCCGTCGCTATATTTTTTAATGCTTCGAACATTTTATCCCGGACAAGGGAGAGGACATCGCTTTTTAAAAGGATGGTATAAATCGATGCATGATCATAAATATGGTCAAAGATCATAATGGAGGCAGCCGGCAGCTCGTTTATTCGAAACACGTCTATTTTTTCATAAGGTGCACGGAAAGAACGAAGCAAATCTTCAATTAAATCAGACATAATTTCATCGAGTAATGCATCTTTGCTTTCAAAATGAGAATAGAAGGTTCCTCGATTATAGTTTGCCAGCTCCACAATTTCAGTAATCGAAATAGCTGCAAATCTTTTTTGTGACATCAGCTGCATAAAAGCTTGTTTTAATGCCTCTTTGCTGCGAATAATCCGTCGATCGATTTTTTTGTGCGATAGAGTCATTCGGCTTCATTCCTTTTTTTTATTCAACAGAAAGTGATCATTTGTTCGTTAGGTAACAAATCGAAGCTTTTTACTGATTGTAATCTATTTTCACTCTCATTATACTCGAAAGTAACAGTTGTTCTCTATTGAACAGTTGTATAAAAAAGTGAATTTTTTTGAATATCCCTTAACGCTTGATGAGATACTATCCTAAACAATGGAGGAATTAAACATGAGACTCTCTGGTAAAGTTGCTGTTATTACAGGTGCAGCATCCGGTATGGGGAAAGCGATTGCAGAACTATTCGCAGCAGAAGGCGCTAAAGTAGTGGTCTCCGATCTGCGCTTAGAAACCGCACAAACGGTTGTAGCACATATTGAGTCATTGGGTGGAACGGCAATTGCTGTTGCTGCTAACGTTGCCAAAGAAGAGGACGTTCAGCAGTTAATCGATACGACAGTAGAGACATTTGGTACGCTAGATATTCTAATTAATAATGCAGGCATTATGGATAATTTTGTACCCGCGGGTGACCTTACGGACGAGTTGTGGGAGCGTGTCTTTGCCATTAACACAACAGGACCTATGCGTACGATTCGCAAAGCGATTCCGATTTTCACGGAGAAGAAAAGCGGCGTTATCGTCAACATTGCTTCAGCAGGCGGACTATATGGCTCTAGAGCGGGTGCTGCGTATACAGCCGCTAAACATGCGGTTGTTGGACTCACCAAAAATGTGGGCTTTCAGTATGCCAAAGAGGGCATCCGTTGTAATGCCATTGCGCCAGGTGGCGTAAGCACGAATATTGGCACAACGATAAATGAGCCGAATCCTTTTGGAATGGAGAGGGCAATGGTTGGCATGGGCATCAATCCCCGTACAGGAGATCCGGAAGAAATCGCTAAGGTTGCGTTGTTCTTGGCTTCGGATGATGCAAGCTTTGTAAATGGTACGGTTGTAACAGCTGATGCAGGCTGGACAGCCTATTAAATTTCAGGACAATCGAAAAAGCCGGTCAGACTAAAACTCTGACTGGCTTTTTTGCTGCAAGGTTGGGCTCCCATGTTTTCCTATAATGGGTTAATATGAGAGGGAGGGGGGGATGCTTGTCATGAAAAAGGATGCAGTGGTTGGCGTATGGTCTGCTGATGCCTTATATATGCCTGGGCCAAGTGACGAGATCATCTATTTTATGGAGTCTGGGGACGGTTGGATTGAATATTTAAATTGGTCGCTATGTTCAATTGAAACGTTCAAATGGTGGCGAAGCGCAGATGGAAAACTACATATTCAAAGCAATATGCTGTTCGAAGACCATAAAACTTCGACGGAAATAGATGAAGTGCATGCTAATTTAGATATTTGTATTCAACAAGGGATGACTAAGCTAAATCAGCCAATTACGATTTTAAGCGCTCTGAACGCTAACTTATTTGGCAATGATAAATACGGACTGATCAGCAGCACCATTGAAAGTGATTATTTTAGTAAACGATTGAGTCTATTGAGAGATGAGTAGAGGAATATTACTAACCCCAATTTGGAAAGTCGATCTCCTTCTTGTGAAGGGGGCGGCTTTTTTTTATGGAATAGGTGAGAGAAAATGATTTTAAATTCGTTGTATAGGATGTAAAAGCTTTTACAAAAAAATAAGGAGCTTTAAGACATGAAGTCAAATGACGCCAATTACATTCAGCGGCTGCAGCGAAAAAAAGAGGACGCTCTGGAATATATCGTTGATCAGTATTTGCCATTAATAAAAGGAATCACGTACAAGGTGTTATCTCCACTCGGAAACGATGGAATCATCGAAGAATGCATCAATGATATCTTTCTATCCATTTGGGAGCATGCGCATAAATTCTCAGGTGATTCGACTGATTTTAGAAAATGGATCTGTGCAATTGCAAAGTTTAGAGCGCTCGATTATTACCGGAAGAATAATAAGCTAGCGGGTCTCCTCTCTCAGGAGCAGGAGATTGGTACGGGAGAATCGGCGGAGGATGAGCTTATCAGAATGGAAGACCAGTCGGAGCTGATCAAGCTAATCCATTTGTTGGAGCCTGTGGACCGGGATATTTTTATGATGAAATTTTTTCTCGGATTCAAAACGGGAGACATTGCTGCCAAGCTGGGGCTCAGCAAGGCTTCCATCGATAACCGGATCTATAGAGGGAAGAAAAAGCTGTATGACAAAGCGACGAATCTTGATTTTGGAGGCAGCATGCTATGAAGGACGTTTATGAATTATTAAATGACATGGATATCGATGAGCATGAATTTGTGGAAATGGAAGTCAATGAGCTTGAGAAAGCGAAGGTGAAACGGGCATTAAAGGAATCCATTGTTCAGAAACGGAAAATGAGGAGCTGGAAAAAGCCGGTGGCCGCGGCTGTTATGGTTGTTGGATTATCCACGGCAACACTCGGATTAACGTTTCCAGCTTACGCAGTCAGCTTGCCTGTTATCGGAAACATTTTCAAAATTTTAGATGTGGGCAAAGCTGGCGTTTATGATCATTATCAGGAATACTCCACGGAAATGAACCTGACGGCAGAAAGCAATGGTATTAAAGTCATCATCAATAACGCGATTTTTGATGGAGAAACGGTAGCCTTAACCTATTCTATCGAGAGCAATCAGGATCTAGGCGAAAGCCCATACTTGCGAGGGCTATTGAATATGAAAGGCTCGACAGGCGGGGCGGGCGGCTCCAAAATTTCAAAGGTAGATTCAAGCCGATATGTTGGAATAACTACAGAAACAGGATTTTTTAAAGGCCAGAAACCAGACACTGTCAATATGAAATGGCAAATCGACAGCATCGTCATCCAGGAAAATCAGGAAGAGATTAAAGGTAAGTGGAGCTTCGCTTTTGCATTGGAGGCAACGGAAGCAGATACTCAAGTTATTGGACAAAGCTCGGAGCATGATGGCGTGGCCGTTCAAATTGGGGAACTATCAGTGACGCCAATGTCTTTCATCGTGCATTATGACCAACTCGTTTCAGAGGAAATCCGAAACAAATGGCATGGGGTAGATGTGGACATTGAAGTAAAAGACGACTTGGGTAATCTATATTCAGGGAAAGGGAATGGAGGCACAGGGGACAAAGAAGGCTATCATACAAGCTGGAGCAAGACATTCGAAAAATTAGATCCGAATGCAGCGAAGCTGATCCTAACGCCGCAGATCAGGCTATATGAATATACTTCCGAGAATTACGGTTCCGTAGAAGAGACCAAAGACGGGCCTCAATCTGCTGCTATACCGGAGAAATCAGGAAAAGGGGAAGAAAAGTTTAAGATGGAGGACATTGTCATCGATTTAAGTAACCGTTAATGTGTGGCAAACTCCCGAATTGCAAAAACAAAGAAGTGTCCAAGCGCTAACGGCCTCGGACACTTCTTTGTTTTGTATCGGTGTGGAGCAAGCGCTACATCTTGCTTCACATAACATCAAGGATTCAATTACGCTTCGCTTTTGGCAAGCTCTTTGCGTACGATTGGCGCTACTTTAGTTCCTAGCAGTTCGATGGCGTGCAGCACCTCGCGGTGGGGCATCGTGCCAACATTGACATGCAGGAAGAAACGGGTAACGCCAAGGTTTTTGCGCAGCAAAATGATTTTCTCAGCCACATATTCAGGGTCACCGACATAAAGGGCGCCTCGAAGACTGCGCGCAGCATCGAAAGCCGCACGGTCATAATTTTGCCTCCAACCGCGCTCGCGGCCGATGACATTCATTTGGGCGGCTGTTGGCGCGAAGAACATATCGGCTGCTTGTTCCGTCGTGTCGCCTACGAAGCCGTGGGAATGTGTGGCTATTTGCAGCTTGCTCGGATCATGCCCGGCCCGTGCGGCAGCCTCCTTATAAAGAGAGACTAAAGGCGCAAAGCTCTCCGGCATGCCGCCGATGATTGCGAAGGCAATGGGCAGGCCTAGCGTGCCGGCTCTTACCGCCGATTCCGCATTTCCGCCACTTGCAATCCAGACTGGCAGCGGGCTTTGGACCGATCGCGGATAGACAGCCAAATTATCGATGGCAGGGCGATGCCCTCCACGCCAGCTGACTTTCTCCGAAGATCTAATTTTAAGCAGCAGCTCAAGCTTCTCTTCGAACAGTTCCTCGTAATCGTCAAGACTGTATCCGAACAGCGGGAAAGATTCGATAAATGAACCGCGGCCCGCCATGATTTCAGCCCGTCCGTTCGAGATGCCATCTAAGGTTGAGAACGCTTGATAGACGCGTACCGGATCATCGGAGGAAAGCACGGTAACCGCGCTTGTTAGCCGTATCCGTTTGGTCATGGCAGCCGCGGCAGCCAGCACGACGGCAGGAGCCGTACCTGCATAATCCGCCCGGTGATGCTCTCCGATTCCGTAAACGTCCAGGCCGACCTGATCGGCGAGCACGATTTCTTCAACCGCATGGCGCAGACGCTCTGCATGGCTCATGATGACCCCAGTCACCGGGTCAGGTGTTGTTTCCAAGAACGTACTTATTCCTATTTCCATTCCAGCAGCCAAATTGGCCATATATAACTCCCCTTTCAATAGTTTTAGTTTACTAAATTATTTATGGTTTCTCAACTAAAGTAAGCATTTTGCGATGCGCTATGTAATGAAAGATAAGTTAATTCGAGTAAGGTTAGTTTTCCGTTTAAAGAAAATATCTTATATTCGCTTCTCATTTGTCACAAAACGAGCCGCTATTTCGTTCTATTGCCAAACAGAAGGAGTGATGACGATGAAGACGTTGACATGTGTGGTCATTGGCGGGGGATACGCAGGGATACATGCGGTGAAAGAAATTCAAAAAACGATGAAGAATGGTGTGAATGCTCCACGGCTTCGTCTTATTCTGATCGATAAAAACAGCTACCATACACGCAAGGTGCTGCTATTTAAACCTGCTGCGGGTAATGAGGACATTACGATTCCGTTCAGCAGCATGTTCCCGGTAGGGGTAGAGTTCGTTCAAGCAAACGTAATTGGAATAGATACTCAATCCCAAAGGTTGGTGTATCAAATAGCTAAGGGAGATAAGGAGCACACGCTCGAATATGACCTTCTTGTGCTCGGTATCGGCAGCGTAGTGAGACAGCCAGAGGCTGCCCAAGGTGGCATAGCCCTTACGGGGCTGGCTGAAGCGAAGGGCATTAAGGCAGCATGGCGTTCGAATTTGCAGGCTGCTGTTCGGGAGAGCAATTTAAAGGAGAAACAGCGATTGATGAGCATTGCCGTGGCGGGAGCGGGCATTAGCGGTATTGAAACAGCAGCAGAGCTGGCTCATCATGTCCGGGAAGATGCAAGGCAGCTTGGTCTTGACCCAAAAGCGGTTGCGATCCGTTTGTTTAACGCAGGAGAGCGACTATTCCCGGATGGTCCGGCCAAAGTAGGCACGAAGCTGGAAGCTGCTCTTCATTCCTATGGCATTACGGTCGTACATGGAAGTAAAGTATTGAGGGAGAACGAAGGTATGCTGACTCTGTCGAGTGGCGAGGTTGAGCCCATTGGACTATGCATTTGGACGCTGGGCCTGCTGCCGAATCCAATGCTGAGGACGGTTGGCGTACCGGTGACGGCGGATGGTTACGTGGTGGTGGATGAAAGCTACCGCGTGAAAGGCGCGAAGGGGGTCTACAGCATTGGCGATTGTGCCCAAATTCAAGATGCAGGCAGCGGGCGGTTGGACGGAAAAACCTGTAAGGAAGCGACAGCGCAAGCAGCTCGTCTGGCCAAGGTTATCGCTGCTGATTTAGCGGGACGTCCTGCGCCCGTTCATAAAAGCTTTATGGATTTTTACTGCTTCGGCCTGGGCCCGGATAGAGGCATGGCTTGGACGCGCCAATGGGGCATCGATATGGTTTTCACAGGCAAGCTGGGCTGGAAAATGAGAAAGTACTCATGGGATATGGCAAGTCTGCTAAAATAGGGAACAAAGGAATACAAGATGGGAAGTGAGACGATGCAGAAGCTGTATGAGCAGTATAGAGGATTATTGTTTACGCTTGCCTATCAGTTGACGGGCTCGGCTGCCGATGCGGAGGATATGGTGCAGGACGTGTTTGTGAAAGCCTATGAGGTTCCGCTAGAGCGAATGGCAGAACCTAAAGCGTATTTGTGCAAAATGATAACGAACCGCTGCCGTGATTTGCATCGATCCGCCCGTAGAAGGCGTGAGCATTACTTCGGGGAATGGCTGCCTGAGCCTATTTTAACATCCGATGACCAAACGTATGAAGCGGTTGCGCGGGGCGAGCTGCTGTCGTATGCCATGCTTGTCTTGCTGGAGAGGCTGTCTCCCTCGGAGAGGGCGGTATTCGTGCTTAGGGAAGCGCTCGGCTTTGATTATGCCGCGATTGCAGAGCAGGTGGACAAAACGGAAGCCAATTGCCGAAAGCTCTACAGCCGTGCACAAGGCAAAATGGGGGTTTCCGCAGAAACGCCCGGTTTCACGGAAACGGCGAGCGAGCCATGGATTCGCGCCTTTCTGACTGCACTGGAGCAAGGGAACTTAGATGCAATCGTCACCATGCTTGCTAAGGATGCCGTGTTGATCTCGGACGGTGGGGGCAAAGCTTTGTCTGCCGTTCATCCTATCCAATCCCGAGAGCATGTTATCCGTTTCCTGCTTGGCATTATTCAAAAAGGCGCCAACGAGGAGGGCGGCTTCGAATTTAAGCTGACGGAAATGAATGGCCAGCCAGGGCTAATTGTAAGGACACGCAACAGAATCGAGACGGCAGCGCTGCTGCATATGGAGAATAATGAAATTCGCAGCCTGTACTTAATCAGAAACCCGGATAAACTGCAGCGTTTAGAAAGGTGAAAATTGAGCGATTGGATCAGATAAACTATAATAGTGAGAACGATTAGTTTAGCAAATTTGATCTGAACTAAATGGCCCGTTCATCTGCCGACCGATAAGAGAATAGGTTGAGCGGAAGCGGGTCTTTACGATAAAGGAGAGCATTTCATTGACGCTGCAGCAATTAAAATACATTATTGAGGTCGCGAATCGGGGTTCGATCAACGAAGCCGCCAAGCGATTGTTTATTTCCCAGCCCAGCCTGTCGAATGCGATAAGGGAGCTGGAAGAAGAGATGCAGCTTGCGATCTTCGATCGGTCGAATAAAGGAATCTCGCTCTCGAAGGAGGGAGTCGAGTTTCTTAGCTATGCCCGGCAAGTGGTGGAGCAAGCGGAGCTGCTGGAGAGCCGTTACCTGAACGCGAAGCCTTCCCCGCAGCATTTTTCCGTATCAACCCAGCATTATGCTTTTGCGGTCAATGCGTTTGTAAGCCTGATACAGGAATACGGCCATGAGGAATACGAGCTCGCCTTGCGCGAGACGAAAACCTATGAAATCATAGAGGATGTCAAGAATCTGCGCAGCGAGATTGGCATTCTATATCTGAATGAGTTCAACGGCAAAGTCATTAATAAGCTGCTCAAAACGGCCAATTTGCAGTTTAACAGCTTGTTTATGGCTAAACCGCATATTTTCATCAGCATCAAAAATCCGCTCGCCAAGCAGTCAATCGTTACGATTGACCAGCTGCAAAACTACCCTTATTTGTCTTTTGACCAAGGAGAATATAATTCGTTTCATTTTTCCGAAGAAATTTTAAGCACAATGTCGCATAAGAAAAGCATCCGTGTGAACGATCGTGCTACTTTATTTAATTTACTGATCGGCTTAAATGGCTACACGATTTCGACAGGCGTGCTTAGCAAAGACCTCAATGGCAACGAAATTATCCCTGTACCGCTGGATTGCGAGGAAACGATCAATGTCGGCTGGATTTCACATAAAAACGCTTCGCTCTCGAAGCTGGGATCAGCCTATGTAGAAGCGCTAATAGAAGCAACCTCGCCTTAATTTCTTGGTATAGCCAAAAGCTATAACTAGCTATAGTTTATTACAGTTACACTATATCTGTGAAACCATGGTATCTTTCTTGTAACAAGTTGTAGAGGAGCTTACAAGATGACAAAAAGCAGTGTTTTGGGATACCCGCGAATTGGTGCAGATAGAGAATGGAAAAAAGCGCTTGAGGCGTTCTGGTCAGGCAAGCTGGAGGAATCGGATTTTGAGAAGCAGCTGCAGGAAGTTCGTCTGAACCACTTGCGCAAGCAGCAGGAAAAAGGGATCGATCTAATTGCCGTAAATGATTTCAGCTATTATGATCAAGTTCTTGATACGGCTACCATGTTCGGAATCATTCCAAAACGCTTCGCTTATGACGGCGGCGCAGTGCCGTTGTCCCTCTATTACGGCATTGCCCGTGGAACGAAGGAAGCAACGGCAAGCGAAATGACAAAATGGTTCAACACGAATTATCACTATATCGTACCTGAGCTCGATGGCGCAGCTCCTGTACTTACCGAAAATAAACCGCTTCTTGCTTACCGCGAAGCGAAGGAGAAGCTCGGAATCGAAGGCAAGCCAGTTATCATTGGGCCGCTGACTTTCCTGAAGCTTTCCAAAGGATACAGCAAATCAGAGACGGATGCTTGGATCGCTAAGCTCATTCCGCTTTATGTGCAAGTGCTGCAAGAGCTTGCGGCTGAAGGCGTTGCGTGGGTGCAAATCGATGAGCCGGTTCTAGTGACTAAACTTGATTCGGAGGATTTAGCGCGTCTGAAAACAATCTACGAGGCATTTGCGGCGGCTGTACCGGCACTCCATATTTTGCTGCAAACGTACTTTGAATCGGTAGAGAATTACAAAGAAATCGTTGCTCTTCCGGTTAAAGCAATCGGCCTTGATTTCGTTCATGGCTTTACAGGCAACATCGCTTCGATTAAAGCACACGGCTTCCCAGCAGATAAGGTTCTGGGCGCAGGTATTATCGATGGCCGCGGCATTTGGAAAGCTTCGCTTCGCGAGAAGCTGGCATTGCTCGAAGAGCTGTCCGGACTAGTAACGGATGATCAACTAATCGTACAATCATCATGCAGCTTGCTTCATGTTCCGGTAACGGTGAAAAGCGAGAAGAAGCTGACAGCTGAGCTGCAAAATGCTCTTGCATTCGCTGACGAGAAGCTGGATGAGCTGGTTTTGCTTGCTAAAGCACTAACGCAAGGTGGAGCTTCGATTACAGCAGAGCTGGAGCAATGCGACCGCGAACTTGAAGGACTTAAACAATCGGGCGAGCGTAATCGCAATGATATTCAACAAGCCGTTGCCGCGATTAGCACGAAACAACCGGAACGCAGTCTGCCTTTCGCTGAGCGTCATGTCGCTCAACAAAACAAATGGCAATTGCCGCTATTCCCTACAACAACGATCGGCAGCTTTCCGCAATCGGCGGAAGTGCGCAAGGCTCGCCAGCAATGGCGCAAAGCGGAATGGAGCAACGAGCAATATGCTGATTTCATTCGTGAGCAAATCGATATCTGGATCAAGCTGCAAGAGGAAATTGGCATCGATGTCTTGGTACATGGTGAGTTCGAGCGTACAGATATGGTTGAATTTTTTGGTGAGAAACTTGCTGGCTTTGCATTTACACAATATGGCTGGGTGCAATCGTATGGTTCACGCTGCGTGAAGCCGCCAATCATTTATGGCGACGTCGCTTTCGAAGAAGCGATGACCGTCGAGGAAACGCAATATGCGCAATCGAAAACGGATCGTCCTGTCAAAGGCATGTTGACTGGACCGATTACGATCATGAACTGGTCATTTGTACGTGATGATATTTCTCGTGAACAAATTGCTTACCAACTGGCTTATGCTCTTAGACAGGAAGTAGAAGCGCTTGAGCAAGCAGGCATTGGCATGATTCAAGTTGACGAGCCGGCAGTTCGTGAAGGGCTTCCGTTGAAAGAAGCAGATCAAGCAGAGTATCTGGCATGGGCAGTCAAGGCATTCCGTATGACAACTTGCACGGTTGCAGACACGACGCAAATTCACACGCATATGTGTTATTGCGAGTTCCATGACATGATTGACTCCATTGAAGCGATGGATGCCGATGTGATCTCCATCGAGACCTCGCGCAGCCACGGTGAGCTCATCCACAGCTTTGAGGAAAACACTTACAAGCTAGGCATTGGCCTTGGCGTGTATGACATTCATAGCCCGCGCGTTCCGCGCGTGGAAGAAATGACGAGCATGATTGAGCGTGCCTTGCGCGTTCTTGACCCGAAGCTCTTCTGGATCAACCCGGACTGCGGTTTGAAGACGCGTGGCTATGACGAAACGGTCGAGTCACTCCGCAACATGGTCGTAGCAACGGAAATCGCTCGCTCCAAGCACGCATCCCTAGCGTAGATTTACCTTACACCAACACTAATGCACGTATGCTAATAAAATAGGAGCTTCCTTACCGTAGAAACAACTTTTACGGCAAGGCGGCTCTTTTGCTATGGATACAGCAGTATAGTTTGGCATCAAAAAAAGGAAAAGTAAAAATAATGTCGAATTTTACCCATATGATGCCAAAACGAACCTATACCTTATGGAAACATGTCACTATTATAATATTGTTCCTTGCTATTCTGCTCGGGCTGCGCTGGTTTTGGATGAGTCTGCAGAAAACGCCTGACCATGCCCTAGCTGCTCAAGGCGTACTGGATATGCGCGGCTGGGATTTTGAACATTCACGCTCTATTCAGTTAAATGGCGAGTGGGAATTTTATCCGGAAGCCTTTATTGAGCACGAAGATACGCAGCAGGATTGGAATGAACCGACCACCTATATCCAAGTACCAGGTGACTGGAGCGGCGCATTTTCAAATCGATCCGACAACTCCTATGGCTATGGGACTTATCGGCTCCGAATCCTGCTGGATTCTTCTCCAGATTATCCGTATTCCTTTTGGGTCAAACAGATCGAAGCTTCTTCTCAGATCGAAATTAACGGTCAGAAGGTTCCCGCATTCGGGAAATTGTCGGAGACTGCAGCAGGGAGCAAGTCCAAAGTAATGACCTATACGGAATCCTATAAAGCGGGGACAGAGGTCACCGAAATCGAGCTGCTTGTGCGGGCAGCTAATTTTGAGCAGCCGTATAAAGGCGGTATAATTCGATCGATTCGGTTCGGATCACAAGCGGCTATCGATAATGAGCGGATGTATTCCATTGGATTCCAAATGGTAACCTTTATTATTTTATTGCTGCACAGCTTATATGCCATTATCTTGTTTCTTTTTAATCCAAAGCAAAAAGCGTTTCTCATCTTTTTCTTACTGCTATTGATGGCTGGAATCACGATCGTGTCTGATCATGACAAGCTTCTGTTGATTTGGTTGCCTGTCTCCTATGCATGGGGCCTCAAAATCAGGCTGCTGTCCTATATGTTTCTTTCTTTTTTTATACTGGCGCTAGCCAGAAACTTTTCCGAGGATAAATCGGGCACTCGATTATTTAAAATCTATACGGCGCTTCTGGCAGGGTATACGATCTGTTTGCTGGCTGCTCCAACGTCTGTCATTTATTGGACATACAAGCACTATATGTTTATATCCTTTTATGCGCTGCCTATGGTCTGGTTTATGTATGTCATCGGCAAAATGATTGTAAGAAATCATCGCGATGCCGTTTTCTTGCTGCTTGCCGCAACGAGCATCTTATCCAGCGTCATTTGGGGAGTTTTTACGGCTAGCAATATCATTGATAACATTTATTATCCTATCGATATCATTGCGGCAATGGTCGGTTTTTCTACGTATTGGTTCAAACGGTATTTCCGAAATTCCGATGAAAATATTAAGCTTAACGAGCAATTGAAGAAATCGGATAAAATGAAGGACCAGTTCCTTGCGAACACTTCCCACGAGCTCCGAACGCCGCTGCATGGCATTTTGAGTATTGCACAGACCATTTTGGCGAACGAGCAGTCATCCATTCAAGGGAAAAGCTACAAAGATATGGAGCTGCTTGTGACGATTAGCCGCCGGATGTCGTATATGCTGGATGATTTGCTCGATGTGGTAAGGCTGCAGGATAAGCGAATTCTATTGCGGCAAGAGTCGCTCTCTATTCAATCCATTGTTCCAGCAGTCATGGATATGCTCGTCTATATGACAGAAGGAAAGCCCATTCAGCTGCAGATGCAGGTCGCACAATCAACGCCTCCTGTTTGGGCAGATGAGAAAAGATTGGTGCAGATTTTATTTAATTTGCTCCATAATGCGCTTAAGTACACGGATGAAGGTTTTGTGAGGGTAACAGCGGAAGCGGGAAAAGATAAGCTCATCATTCGTGTTTCTGATTCGGGAGCCGGCATGGATAAGGAAACGCAGGAACGCGTGTTTTTGCCGTATGAGCAAGGTCTCTATGGGATCAACGACGGAGGGGGAATTGGCCTTGGGTTAAGCATCTGCAAGCACCTGGTTGAATTGCATGGAGGAGAATTTTCCGTTCAATCGGAGCCGGGCAGAGGTTCTATCTTCAGCTTCGTGCTGCCGCTCGCCGATTCTGCACGACTTCCGGCCGAGCATCTTGGCATGGAACGGCCAATTGTAATTGAGCCGTTAGCGGCACGGCATGCTCAGCCTAATGGAGTAGGCTATTTATCTACATTTGAAGTCGCAGCAGCGTCGGCAGCGGGTTCCGTACTTAAGATACTTGCAGTCGATGACGACCCGATCAACTTAAAAGTGCTCGATAGCATTTTATCTGCTGACCAATACAGTATCCGCTCGGTCATGTCCGCTCATGAGGCACTGGATTGGCTTGGACGGGAGCAATGGGATTTGATGATTGTTGACGTGATGATGCCGCATATGTCAGGCTATGAGCTGACAAGGAAAGTAAGGGAGCAGTTTTCGATCTCGGAGCTTCCCGTACTACTGTTAACGGCCCGCAGCCAGCCAGCTGATATTTATGTCGGCTTCCAGGCAGGAGCTAATGATTATGTGACTAAGCCTGTGGATGCATTGGAGCTTAAATATCGTGTTTGGTCATTAACTTCATTGAAGCAATCTGTAGATGAGCGGCTGCGAATGGAAGCAGCCTACCTTCAGGCGCAAATTCATCCTCATTTCCTATTCAACACGCTTAACTCGATTATGGCGCTAAGCGATCTGGATACGGAGAAGATGCAGAGGCTCGGCGAGGCATTTACCTCCTATTTGAGAATCAGCTTTGATTTTCTTAATTCCGGTGAGCTTGTTTCACTCACGCATGAATTGGAGCTCGTTCAAGCCTATTTATACATCGAGAAAGAACGCTTTGAAGAGCGTTTGACCATTTTATGGGAGATTGATTCGGATCTTGGTCTACAGCTGCCGCCGCTTACGATTCAACCGCTAGTTGAAAATGCAGTTAAACATGGCCTCTTAAGCCAAGCAAAAGGAGTCACCATTCAAATCCGCATCGTGCGTCAGGGAAGGGCAACTCTGTTTGAAATCAAAGATGATGGGAATGGAATGGAGCAGGAGGTCGTTCGGCAATTGCTGGATGCCCCTGTGAAAGGAAAACGTGGAATTGGGCTCTCCAATACGAATCGGCGTCTCATTCAAATGTATGGAAAGGGCTTGACGATCCAAAGCAGTCCCGGTCAAGGTACGACCGTATCCTATGTCATTCCGAACCGAGACTTGCAGCAATAGACTAAAAGGAGCCACTCTGCAACAGGGTGGCTCCTTTTAGTGCGATTCTTTCTAATTTAGAGAAAAAAATAGAAACTATTTTCCAGTTATTTACGTTTAGAATAGGGGAGCTTTGAAGTCTAGTTCATAGTTTTTATTCAGATTGGAGGCTGTAATCATGGTAATGCCCACCCATATTGTGGCAGTAGGCGGAATTGTGGAAGATGAGCAAAGGAACATACTTTTGGTAAAGACCCAGCATGACGGATGGGTTTTTCCTGGTGGGCAGGTAGAGGCTGGAGAAGATTTAATGGAGGCCTTGATCAGGGAGGTTCATGAAGAAAGCGGAATAGAAATCGTTGTTTCTCAATTGATTGGCGTATATTCAAATACGGAGAGGACGATATAGAACAGGGTTACCACTATTGAAGTGGTATTCATCAACATGGCAGAACGTTTAGGCTACAGCTATACAGAGAGGGGGGAGTTACCATCAATAGAAAATTAGTTTGGTCACTGGCTGCTCTTGTCGTTATTTTAATCGGAGTGTACGGGGTGAGGCAGCTAACGCCCAAACCCTTACTCCTTACTATGGAAGGAGTTAAGTATAAGCTTGGGGTGAACGATGAGCAAACGGTGATACCGGTTAGCATACATATCGATGGCAAGCTAAGTCGCAGCCTTATTGGTCGTCAGACTTTTAAGGGCAAACTATCGATTGAAGGTGAGCACATCCCCGTACCGGAGAACCAGGATCAATTGGAGCTTCATTTTGAAAAGAATCGTAGCGCATTAATGGTATACCGCTATTACGAGAATGGGCAGCCAAAGATGTACAGTTATGGTCAGTTATATATTAATAAAGATTTCAGTGAACTTACTATCGCGGTTTATACAAAAGACGGAGAAGGCGGTGGGAGCTGGGATGGCAACGATGGTTTGATGATCTCAGCTCCCGCAAGCGATAGGATGAATGCATTGCAGCTATCTAACCGTCTAATGAAAGCTATGATGGGACAATTTTTACTTAAATAAACCAGTCATCAGGCCTTTTTGAGCAGCGGCTCTAGCTTCATCTGCTCCATCCGATAATCGTAGTTATTTTTGCAAAGCTTCAGAAGTTCATATTTCAGCCCTCGTTTGGGCTGCGTTATGGTAAGCGTTTTTTTGCCCCTACGGTTCAAGGTGGAGCGGACTTTGTTAAGGTCGGCAATTTCGTTGACGATGATTTCGTCAGGCTTTTCTGCGGTATAACGATGCATAAGAAATCGGTCGCAGGCAGCAGTGTCTGCCGTCCCCTCCAGTTCAAACAATTGAAAGTCGCGCAGCATTCCTTCCTGCACTTTGGCAAGCATGACGTGGGTCTCCCCGAAGTACAAAACATCTTGGTCAATGACAGCCTCTCTATCCACGATTTGCTTGTCAGCAGAACGCTCAAGAATTCGGATATTGAACAGCAGATGCTGGGCTTTCTCGAACTCCATTTTCTCCGCGTAAAGCTCCATCTGTGCATACAGCCTTTCGATCAGCCCTTGTCCGCCATTTTCGAGCAATTTCGCAGCTTGGCGCGTATTTTCCAGATAATCCTGCTCTGAAATTTTCCCTTCGCATACGCCGCTGCATTTGCCGATATGATACTGCAGGCATACCTGCTTCGGCAAGGCTTTGCAGGTGCGGAGGCTGTAATGCTCCGTTACGAAGGCGAGCAGCGCATCCCGGAAAGCCGCGCTTTTGAACGGACCAAGCCGCTGCATCGTTTCAGGCAAACGAATCTGCTGCTTCTGTCGACGGTCCCGATAGTAGACATCGAGGCGAGGGAGACGGTCACTGGTAAGCTGCAAGTACGCATAACCACTGTTGTCCCTTTTTAACGCCCGGTTAAACGGAGGTTTATGGATCTTGATAAGATTATTTTCAAGCAGCAGGCTCTCAGCTTCATTATTGACAAGCACGATTTCAATGGAGGCAATCTCGCTCACGAGCTGCCTCAATCTTTTGTTCGTCTGGTTCTTATTAAAATAGGAGCGAAGGCGGCTTCGCAAGCTTTTAGACTTGCCAACATAGAGAATGCGTCCTCCTGCGTCTTTCATAAGGTAGCAGCCCGGACTTTGGGGATAGTCTGCAGCAATGAATAAGAATGACATCTCACATCTTCCTCCTAATCCTATTATTTTGTGCTGAAAAGAAACTGGCTATCATGTTTATTCGACAGGGGAGCCGGGCATCCCTTGCGGCTTTTATAGGCAATGTTGTCATTTTTGTGGAGATGCGGGTGAGGTCTGTCTGCAGACAAAAGAGGCCAGACCACAGCAGTGGACGGCCTCTTTCTGTATAAGCAACAATGCTAGATAGATCACTTGTCAATTAAACAGGACTGCCATTTGGTGCAGTCGTAATCATCCAAAGCATACCAAATTTGTCTTCCACAATTCCAAACAACGAGCCCCAAAAAGCAGGTGCTAATGGTTGACTTATTTTACCTCCTTGAGAGAGATTGTCGAAGGCTTTGTGAGCTTCTTCCTCTCCTTCGAACTCCAGATTTAGGTGAATGTTATTTCCCCGAATCACAGGAGCGAACACGGAATCGGACATTAAGAAGGTAACCCCACCCGCAATAAAGCTTAAGTGAAGAACCTTGTCCTTAAGTTCTTCTGAACCATCAGGAAGCTGCCCATGCGTCATGATGGAGAGGATTTCACCGCCTAGTGCCTCTGTATAAAATTCCGCTTGTGTCCGTGCGTCCTCCGATGTGATATAAGTAAAGTGTTTTGCCATTTTACAGCATCCTCTCATTTAAAAGTGGGAAAAGCTATTTCCATACTAGCACATTTCTTTAAGAAACGTTTCTTTCCGATTGCGATGTTCATCAGCAGGAAAAAAACATTGATATATGTATATATATGCGATATATTTCTATTCAAAGGAGGTTTCGCATGCCCATACCAAGCCATTACCCCACTCCAGTCAAAATAACAGCCAAGGAACGTGCTTATTCACAGATTCAAAGATGGATCATTGACGGAACGCTTCAGCAGGGCGAGAAACTTGGGGATGCCGAGCTTGCAGAAGCGCTTGGCGTCAGCCGAACACCAGTAAGGGAAGCACTTCAACTGCTGGAAGTTCAAGGGTTAGTCGAGGTACATCCTGGGAATTATACAAAAGTAAAGAGTATGGCGAAATCCGATATTTTGATAATGTATCCTACCTTAGCGGCATTGCACGCATTGGCCGCTGAGACGGCTGCGACGGTTATTCTTGCAGAACAGATCGAAGAGCTGCAAGTGATAAATATGGAGTTTGCGGAGGCCATTACAAGCGGACAACCCTATCAGGCGATGGAGCTAGACGAGCAATTTCACAATGGCATCATTGAAATATCAGAAAATCATTACGTTTCGACCTTCAGCTCATCCCTGCAACTTCACATTCGAAGATTCAAATATTTATTTCTGAAGCAGCCCGTTCATGCAACGCTTTCATCGGTTCAGGAACATACGGCAATCATCGAGGCGATGAGGCAAGGAGACAAGCTGAGGGCGGCAGCCATGATGAAGCAAAATTTACTGCGGCCGATGAACGAGCTATATGGATTAATAACACACAATGAGGAGTGATTCCAATGACGACGAAGAAGGATTTGCGAATACGCAGCAAGGTGATCAGCGAAGGGGTAAATCGCGTGCCGAACCGGGCGATGCTGAGAGCGGTAGGGTTTCAGGATGAGGATTTCAAGAAGCCGATGATCGGAGTAGCCAGCACATGGAGCGAGGTTACGCCCTGCAATGTACATATTGACAAGTTAGCGCTTCAGGCTAAGGAAGGGGTAAGGGAAAGTGGCGGCGCTCCTTTGATTTTCAATACGATAACGGTATCTGACGGCATATCCATGGGACATGAAGGGATGCTTTATTCTTTGCCAAGCAGGGAAATCATCGCCGATTCCATTGAAATTGTCGTAAACGCGGAGCGTTTTGACGGCTTGGTAGCCATCGGCGGCTGCGATAAGAACACACCTGCCTGCATGATGGCGATCGGCAGAATGAATCTGCCTGCGGTTTATGTATATGGCGGAACGATACAGCCAGGCAAGCATGATGGCAAAGATGTTGATATCGTAACGGCATTCGAGGCAGTAGGTAAATATCAGGAAGGAAAAATGTCCGCCGAGGAGCTTCATGAAATTGAGTGCAGCGTCTGTCCTGGAGCAGGAGCATGCGGTGGGATGTATACGGCCAATACAATGGCTTCTGCCGTTGAAGCGCTGGGTATGAGCTTACCGGGTTCTTCTTCGACGCCAGCCATATCGTCTTACAAAGCAGTGGAGTGCGCAGAGGCCGGGAAAACGGTAATCCAACTGCTTGAGAACGATATCCGGCCGCGGGATATTATGACCAAGAGAGCATTTGAGAACGCGATTACGTTGGTGATGGCGCTGGGTGGCTCAACGAATGCCCTGCTTCATCTGATGGCGATGGCTCACTCGGTTGAGGTGGATTTGACCTTGGATGATTTTGAAGGAATTCGCCTGAAAGTTCCCCATCTTGCTGATTTGAAACCAAGCGGCAAATATGTCATGCAGGATTTAAATGATAATGGCGGCGTACCGGGCGTGATGAAGATGCTGCTCGAAAAAGGTCTTCTGCACGGCGAGTGTTTGACGGTTACAGGGAAAACACTAGCCGAGAATTTGGCGGAAGCCCAGCCGTTGACGGAAAATCAGCAGGTCATTCGTCCCTTCGAGAAGCCGCTAAAGCCGACAGGACCTTTAGTGGTGCTTAGAGGAAATCTCGCGCCCGATGGTGCAGTGGCTAAAATGTCAGGCCTCAAGAAGCTAACCTTTACCGGTCCGGCGCGGGTCTATAACGGGGAAGAGGAAGCAACCACCGCGATCATGAACGATGAAATCGTCAAAGGGGATGTGCTGGTTATTCGTTATGCAGGGCCCAAGGGTGGCCCAGGTATGCCTGAAATGCTTTCCGTTACAGCCATGATCGTGGGGAAAGGATTAGGCGGAGAGGTCGCTCTGCTGACGGATGGCCGTTTCTCAGGCGGTTCACACGGCTTTGTGGTCGGGCATGTATCACCGGAAGCGCAGGTAGGAGGACCGATTGCTTATTTGCAGGAAGGGGATTTAATCACAATCGATAGTGAATCACAGGAAATTCATTTTGCCGTTACACCTGAGGAGCTTCAAGCGAGAAAGGCTGCATGGGTGAAGCCAGCACCAAAGTTTAAGTCCGGTGTGCTTGCGAAATACGCCAAACTCGTCTCTTCGGCTTCCAAAGGAGCCGTTACGGACTTAGATATGTGAAACGTAAAAATAATTAAAGCGAAGCAGAAGCCCGTGCTGCTTCGCTTTTTTTCGTAGAATAGAGATAGAACGAGTATCAGAGGGTTACGGAGAGATTAATGACTATGTAAGCGTTTAAATGAATCGGTGAGATATTATTTTAAACCAATATCATCCTTTCTGTTTCTTTACTTCCCTCATCGGAAGGAGTATGATTCAGAACGTAATCCATCATGTTTTATTTTTTTATTCGTTTTTAACCTTCATCGCTGAATTCTGAAGAAGAAACGGGGAAACCATAGGGATAGATTTAACGGTCATATCCCAGGGGTGAATCGCCTGGCAATTGCCAGGGGTAGGGCGACTTTTGCGCCCGAATCCGTCAGCTAACCTCGTAAGCGTCCAAAAGAGGAACTTAACACGTGAATACCAACCTTTTTTTGGTAAAGCCGTGGGAGAGTCCTTACTTTCCTGCGGCTTTTTTTGTGCTTTTCTTTCATAAAGTGCTTTGCAATCCATTTATCTTATAGGCAAACAAAGGGGAAGTAGTCATGGTCAGCAGATTCAAACGGTTTATTATCGGGCGTCCTATGAAAAGCACGGAAATTGAAGGAGAGAAGCTATCCAAGCTAAAAGCTCTGGCGGTGCTTTCCTCCGATGCATTATCCTCTGTCGCCTATGGCACGGAGCAAATATTAATTGTGCTGATGGTCGCCGGATTTACCGCTGTCTGGTATTCGATCCCTATTTCGTTAGCTGTCCTAGGCTTGCTTCTAATTCTTATTCTGTCCTATCGTCAGACGATTTTTTCCTATCCAACAGGCGGCGGGGCCTATATCGTTGCCAAAGACAATTTGGGAATATCAACGGGCCTGCTAGCTGGAGGCTCGTTGCTGGTTGATTATATTTTGACGGTGGCCGTAAGTACATCCGCAGGTACGGATGCGATCACGTCAGCCTTTCCGTCGCTGCATGATCAGCGCGTTTTGATCTCGATCGTTATGATATTCGTGCTTACCATTATTAATTTGCGCGGCATTACGGAGTCGGCCTCAGTGCTGGCGATGCCTGTTTATCTGTTTGTTATCGCTATATTTATCCTGATTATTTCAGGTGTTATTAAATATTTATCAGGTGGCATTCATGCCGCAGCTCCCGAGATGGGCGCAGCGGTTTCCAATATTAGCTTGTTCCTGCTGCTGAAGGCGTTTAGCTCAGGCTGCTCCGCGCTTACGGGCGTCGAAGCGATGTCCAATGCGATTCCGAATTTTAAGCAGCCTGCTGAGCGGAATGCGGCAACTACGCTTATTATGATGGGAACGATTCTTGGCGCCATGTTTATCGGAATCAGCTTGCTTGCTTATTGGTATGGTATTATCCCAAGCGAGAAGGAAACGGTTGTGTCGCAGATCGCCAATGCCACCTTTGGCAGAGGAACCGTTTATTATATCATTCAGGGCGTGACCGCCTTAATCTTGTTTCTTGCGGCGAATACTGCCTATGCCGCATTTCCGCTACTAGCCTATATGCTCGCCAAAGACAAGTATATGCCGAATATGTTCATGGCAAGGGGAGACCGACTGGGCTTCTCCAACGGAATTATTATATTAGGAATACTCTCGGCCCTGCTTGTTATCGCCTTTCACGGTAATACGGAAAATTTAATCCCATTGTACGCGGTAGGTGTTTTCATCCCGTTCACCCTATCTCAGCTCGGAATGATGCTGCGCTGGCTGAAGTTAAAACCAAAGGGCTGGGGACTGCGCTTCACGATCAATACGATTGGCATGATAACGACGTTGGCGATTACGCTCATCTTTATTTTTACGAAGTTTAGCCATGTGTGGGTCGTATTTATTTTCTTGCCGGCGGTTATTTTCCTGTTTTACGGCATCCACCGCCATTACCGGAATATGGCCGATGAGCTTCGGATTAATATGGCGAGCGATAAGCCAACGATAAAGGGAAGCACGATAGTCGTTCCCGTAGCCGGAATTACAAGAGTCGTTAACCATTCCTTGGGGTATGCGAAATCGTTGACGGATAATGTCGTTGCCGTGTATGTGGGCTTTGATGACGAGGATATCGAGAAGATGGAGAGAAAATGGGCAGAATGGAATCCTGGCGTCCGGCTCATCGTTCTAAGGTCTAGCTATCGGAGCATTATCAGGCCACTTATGAAGTTTATCGATACGATTGAGTGGAAAACGGCAGAAACAGATCACATTACGATTCTTATCCCGCAGTTTATTACGAAGCACTGGTGGCATTACTTTCTGCATAACCAAACAAGCTTAATGCTGCGCGCTTATTTGTTTAACCAGAAGGATGTCGTTATTGCCACTGTGCCTTACCATCTTCAGAAATAACAGGCGAATACAAAAACAAATAGAGGGTGCCCAGCGAGCCATTTATGGCCAGGGCATCCTCTTTGGTTTATAGGTCTACCCCATTGAACTCCTTAAGCAAATCGATAAAATGTTCAAGCTGCTCATCATTCCACCGAGAAATGCGCTCATAATAGGCAAATTCCTTCTCTTTGAGCGCGTCAATCGTTTGTTGTCTCCCTTTATCCGTGAGTGATAAAAAAATTCCACGACGGTCATTGGGGGAGGATTCCCTCATTACATATCCCAAGTGTTCCAATTGTTTGACGAGTCGGCTAACGGAGCTGCGATCCATTGCCGTTGCTTCCGCTAATTTAGCAGCGCTAGTCGGGCCGTAAGCGTACAGCCAACGGACGATATGGAAAGCGGCAGGCTGTAGGGTAGGATCGAAAATAGCTGCTGTTTTGACATTTAGCGCATGCGAGGAGGTAATCAGCGCATTGATTTGTTCACCTAGCTTCAGCTCTAACTGTGTTCTAGGTGTTTGTTTGAGATGATCCTCATTCATTAGATTTCACCTATCTTCCATGTATAATGGGCACAACGCCGGTAAAATAGTTGACATATATCAATCAAATCAATATAGTTGACATATATCAATAATAAACCAGCTTTAATGGATAGTCAAAACCTAGAACAGATCACAAAGGAGAATAACGATGAAAACAAAACCGATTGTTGTAATCACCGGAGCAACAAGTGGACTGGGCCAACTCGTTGCCATTGAGATGGCGAAGCGTGATGCTCACCTTGTCCTTACGGCGAGGAGCAGGGAACGTGCGGATGCGACTGAAAAAATAATTAAAGAGAACATGCCAACCGCCGAATTGGATTTTTATTTTGGGGATCTTTCTATCATGAAGGACGTCCGTCGATTGGGTCAGGAGATTTCTGCTGCATACCCGAAAATAGACGTACTGGTGAATAATGCAGGACTGCATGCGTTTGAACAGCGAGTAACCCCCGAGGGCTTTGCGGAGATGGTAGCTGTGAATTATTTAGCCCCTTGGTTATTCACGCATACATTGCGCCAGTCCTTACGAAATGCGGAGAAAGCCCGAGTTGTAAATGTAGCGTCGGAAGCCTCGCGTAATCATGGTGCAGTAAAGCTGCCACAAGACCTTACCAACACCGCTATGTTTACTTCTCGAGGCTCTTCAGCGATTTATGGAAAAACCAAGCTGTTTAACATTATGTTCACAGCGGAACTGGCGCGCCAATGGAAAGAAACGGGAATAAGCGTAAATGCGCTGAATCCTGGATTTAATGTGACGGGGCTCGGACGAGAGCTATGGTTTGCTTCCATACTTGAGCGTCTTTTGAACTTTTTGCATCTTGGTGATCCGCGTAAGGGTGCTGACATTATTACTCGGTTAATCGTTGATTCGCAATATGAGAAGGTAACAGGGGGATACTTTAATGTAGGAACCGGCAATCCAATTACTCCGGTTGATCCTGCTGGAGATCCCTCGCTTCAAGTGAGGCTGTGGACGGATACAAAAGAGCTGCTGCATCAAAAAGGTTTGATTGACACCATATTCTAAAAATCGATGAATTTGGCGGGAATCGACAATTCTTGTCGCTTGCAACATGGGACGTAAGATAGGCTGGCTATCCAGTGAATGATTATGATATTCTTTAAAAAGAACTATTATTCTTTATAAAGAATGGCGGTAATGTGTGATCATTGGAGAATATGCGGGGATGAAGCTAACCGTTTTTTTACTTGCAGCCATTATCATCGTGCTGTTAACCCCCCTTGCCATCATGTTAGCCAAAAAATTCGGGATCGTAGACCATCCGGATCAGGCGCTTAAGAAGCACCGTCAGCCTACGCCCTATTTGGGCGGGGCGGCTATTGTTATGACGCTCTACCTGACGCTCGGCCTCATTATTATTTTGTACAACCTGACGATAAATGCTGAGCAAACGGGTATGCTGCTAGGTTTGTTCGTTATTTTCTCCATTGGTTTATTTGATGATTTTCATGCTGTAAAGCCACTGATGAAACTTAGCTTTCAAGGCTTGGCTACAGCAATTGTGATGCTTTATGGATTAGGGCTTCAACTCACGGAGCACCCTTTATTGAACATCATGATCATGCTGATCTGGGTTATTGGCATTACCAATGCTCTTAATTTAGTGGATATCATGGATGGTTTAGCCTCCGGAATTGGCGGTATCGCAGCCTTTTTTCTGGCGGTGCTCCTGTTCTTGGCGGGGCAAATTGTTTTTGGAGCTGCAATGCTAGCGCTAGCAGGAGCTTGTTTAGGGTTTCTTGCGTTCAACTTTTATCCTGCCAAAATATTTCTAGGCGATGCTGGCAGCCTGGCCATAGGATTTATGCTCGCATGCGCGGCGGTCAAATGGATCGAGATCAGGGAAGAACATCATCTGCTTGTGCCTGTCCTTCTACTTGCAATTCCGATATTTGAAACCGTTTATATTTCGATTTTGAGATTAAAGGCTGGAAAATCCCCACTGCAAGGAAGCGATGACCATTTTGCCAAACGAATGGTGAAAGCAGGCTTTACGATCAAGCAAACTGTGCTGTACTCGTATGGTGTCGGAATGATTTTGTGCTTAGTCGCTTTTTGGTTATCGATGAACAGCCAGCATGGCGTATATATTGCACCGTGTGCGGTCACCGTTTTTTCATTGATTGGATTCTCTTTGAGCAAAGTGGATATTTATTCCTAACTCGAATGGAGGGAGACTGAAATGGCCAAGATTATGATCGTTGTTCCGTACGCTAAATATTATAAAAACTTCAGTTGGGATTTGATTCAATCGTTAGCGCTCGAAGGACATGAAGTCATTGCCGCAGCGCCTTCGAATCCCTATAAGGACGAGCTCCAGTCGATTGGGGTTGCTTTTGAAGCCATTCCAATAAAAAATACAGGCTTAAATCCGTTTTATGACCTGTTCAGTATTTATAAGATGATCAAGGTTTTTAAAAAACATCAGCCGGACCTATTTTGCTTTTACTCCATTAAGCCAATCTTGTATGGATCTATCGCTGCGGCATTCACAAAGTCTAGAAACGTACTTTTAATGGTAACGGGTCTTGGTTATACCTTCAGTTTGGGCGGACAGAAGCGTTCGATCTTATTTCATGTTGTGAAAAAACTATACACCTTCGCCGTAGACCATTGTAAACAGGTGTTGTTTGAGAATCCAGATGATTTGCGGCTTTTTCAACATCAAAGTATTTTAAAGCATAACAGAGCTCTAGTGGTGAACGGAGCAGGCGTCAACATTGACCGGTTCAGAATGAGTATACGACCTGTTCAGCCTTTCGTTTTTTTAGTTGTGGCGAGAGTGATTAGCGATAAAGGGATCGAAGAATATGCCGAAGCCGCACGCCTGCTTAAAGTGAAGTATCCGCACGTGGTATTTCAGCTGCTCGGCCCTATGGATAAGAATCCGACAGCGATACCCGCCTCCAAGCTGAAATCTTGGGTGGAAGAGGGAATCCTTCAGTATTTGGGGGAGACGGAGGACGTGCGGCCATTTTTAAAAAGAGCCTCGGTGTTTGTTCTGCCATCTTACCGGGAAGGAACTCCGAAATCTGCGTTGGAAGCGATGGCGATGGGCTTGCCGATCATAACAGCTGATTCTCCGGGGTGCAGGGAAACGGTGGTCGAGGCGTATAATGGTTTTCTGGTTCCAGTAAGAAATGCACCGGCTTTAGCAGCGGCTATGGAGAAATTTATTGTGGAGCCCCGGATCATTCCGCGAATGGGCCTCAAGAGTCGTGAGCTTGCTGTGAAGAAGTATGACGTACGTATCGTGAATACCTCGATTAAAACGGCTATGGGACTAGTAGCCGAACCGATTGCCAAAAACGAAAAAGTGACGGGGTGATGGTACATGGCCTTAGCCGTCATCGGAGCGGGCGTGACTGGATTATCGTTTGCAAAAGCATATGGCAATGTTCCGGTATTTGAAGCGAATGCATCGTTAGGTGGGAAAGCCCTATCGTACAAAGTGGATACGGAGGCGGGAACCTTCGGCTTTGACGTTGGAGGTCATTGGTTTCATCATCAATCGGCTCCTGGAGCGCTTAAGCTGCTGGATGGACTCCCGTTAATTTCGCATCGCAGGCACGCCTATGTTTATTTGGAGGGACGATTGTACGATTACCCGATTCAGCAGAGCTATAAACAAAATCCGAGCAGGAGCTTTGTCGGGAGGGTAGACGAAGAATTGCGCGAGATCGGAGGTAAGAAGCTGCAATACAGCAATTACGCTGAGATGCTGATCAACTCCTACGGACCTACGTTATACAATGCTTTCTTTCGGGACTATAACAGAAAAATGTTTGGCAAAGAAGAACTGGCGAGCATTGCTGCAGGAAAATATGAAACGGTGCGTAATGTCCGGTTAACCGGCAATACGGACGGTTATAACCATGCCTTTCTGTACCCGAAAGGAGATGCAGGAGCCCAAGCGATTCCGCTGCATTTGTCTAAGCATGTGAACGTGAGCTTCAATACAGGCGTGCAAGCAATAAGTCTAAGCCGTAAGACAATGCAGCTAAAACATAAAAATCACGCATGGGAGACTATCGTTTCCACGATTCCTCTGCCATTGCTCATTCGGTTAATATCGGATATTGAACCTGAATATCTCCGTTTAGCGGAGCAATTGACATCCAGCAAAGGTTTCATTCTGAATATGGGCATCAAGAAAAAGCCATTTCATGAGCATAAAAGCTGGGTATACTTCCCTGAGCTGAAATATCATTTTTACAGGCTGGGCTTTTATAGCAATATCGAGCCGTTGTTGGCGCCATCGGGTTACAGTTCTATTTATGTAGAATGCTCTCCGCTGCATTTTAATACGAAGAGCGAGGCGCAACTGCTGCTGCCCAAAATCATACAAGAGCTGACGGAGATTGGTATAATAGATGAAGCTGACGATATTGTCGCTTTACGAACGTTTTACTTGGAGCAAAATTATTGCATGCCGGATCAGAAGATCACCTCGGTTCTTCATCGTTATTTGGAGAGCAACGGGATATACAGCATTGGGCGCTATGGAAGCTGGCATTGGTCCAGCCAGCATGAGGATATGCAGCAGGCTGTCCAACTGGCTGAATATCTCCAGAGCAGGCATGCAGACCAAGCTTTTCGCACAGAACGCTCTTCATTCGTTCCTATGAAGTAACAGACAACCAGAGAGGAGAGTTTTATCGCATGAAGGGTGAGACCATTTATTTAAGATTATTGGAGGTCGAGGATGCGGACAAGCTCCTTGCGCTCAGACAGCAGAATCGGCATTTTTTGCAGCCCTTTGAGCCACTGCGGCAGGAGAGCTACTTTACGTTTGAGGAACAGGCTCGCATGATTGCAAGCGGCCGATTGGCGGCTCAAAATGATCAGGCCTACGCCTTTGGCGTATTTACGGTCGATAAGGATACGCTGATTGGCCGAATTGAGCTTTCCGGCGTAGCGCGCGGTCCTTTTCAAAATACTTTTCTCGGTTATTTCCTCGATCAGGCTTGCAATGGGCGGGGAATGATGACGGAGGCTGTTTCCTTATGTTTAGCTTATGCTTTTGAGCAGTTGGGCCTTCATCGCGTACAAGCTGCTGTTATGCCGAGAAATTTGCCTTCTATCCGGGTATTGGAGAAGGCGGGGTTTAGGCAGGAGGGTCTGGCTAGACATTATTTGCACATTAACGGATTGTGGGAGGACCATGCTTTGTTTGCCATGACAGCGGAGGACCGCTAATGATATGCCACGGGTGCTTTTCTCGAGAACGTGAAAAGCACCCGTGGCATTCTGCTGCTAATCAATGCGATACCTCGATATAACCGCTTGTTTTTCAGAAAAATATGGTTTATTTATGTCATTTCAGCTGTATTCAATAATATTTTATATTATGTCTTATTCAGCATCTATTTTGTAAATCGAAAAACGCCATGCCGCAGGAACTATCCCCCTTGTTTGAGGGGATATTTTTTTGTTTGTTGTCCCTGTTTCGGAATCGCATATCTTGTTTATTATCCTAATAGAATGAACGTAAACAAAAACAGAAACAGAATGGGGATGTGATGGGTCATGAAAAAGACTGTATATTTGGTACTCAGCATGGCATTAGCATTTGTATTTACGACTGGTGCTTGGGGAGCACCCACAGCGGAGGCGGCAGCAAAAAAGGAATACTTACAGGTTGCAAAAAATGTAATTTACTATGGGGAATTAAAAAATGGACAGCCGCACGGCAAAGGAACGATGACCTGGTTTTCAACGAAATCGTATGCGGGTGACTGGGTGAACGGCAAACGTTCCGGAGTTGGCAAATATGTGAACAAATATACAAGCGACGGCAAAGACATGCTGGTTACATATGATGGCGAATGGAAAAATGATTTGAAAGCGGGTAACGGCGCGTTGACGACGAAGATTACGGGCTTTGACAATACGGTCGAATACCATAAAATTCAATCGGGTACCTTCGCAAACGATAAATTCGTATTCGGCTTCTCGGTTGCTCACTCCGATGGCGTGCAGCCTTACAGCTTTAATTACAAGGATGCCAAAATGAATTTGCAAATTTTCGGCACGAACGTAAACATGAAGCAAGCATGGAAAAACGGAGAATTTCATACCATTCAATATTCAAAAGGAAAAGTGATTAAAAATTATTCGATCGATTTTAACGAAAACCCGTCATTAGTCAAACAAAACAAAGCGACGCTGCAGTATTTGAAAGGGATTCAATCCGAAATTAATACTCATTTGGATAAATTAGAGCGCTTGGCTGCGCGTGTTCCTTTGAAATAAGGGAAAACGGAAATCCTATTTCTTAGAAGCTAGTCCAAAACGATAAGCCTCGAATTCTCGATGGCTTGTCGTTTTTTCTTGTGGAGAGGACCACTTGTGAGGGTGGGATTCAAGTGATTGTACACCCAAGAACGCTGTCTCACTTGCAGGGAAATTAGACGTATGCTAGTATTGTTATCACTCGATAACAATTACACTACAAGGAGGCAGAAGGAGCAGATTGTTTTGCTGTTCATAACCAATGAGCCAACACTCAGACACTAGGATGCTAATTCTTCAAGCCGCGCGCGCTCTATTTATGGAGCTAGGATATGATGCCGTCTCTACGAGGCAAATTGCTAAGAAAGTTGGCTTGAGCCAGCCTGCAATTTACCGTCACTTTGTGGATAAAGAGGATCTCTATCTGGCGGTTTTGCTTGATGAGCTGAATTCAATACATAAAGGATTGATCCAATCCATTTCCCGTGTAGATTCCGTACGCGAGAAGCTGATCGAAATTGCGATTTATATGCTGCATATTAAGACCGATACAAATATTATGTTATATGATATGGCCCATAATATAGACAAAGATGCTCAACTAATTCTCAAAGAGCAGTTTCTATCCCATATGATTGCACCGATTGCCGATGTGCTGCGAGAAGCTCAACAATCACAAATGCTTCGCAGCCTGACCACTGGCGGACAGGATCTGACTATAGCTTCCTATCTGTTCCTAGGCATGCTCAGAACGAACGGAACGGCAAAGCACGCGCATATGATCAATCAGCAAGCGGAGTTAATCGTTAGCATATTTATGGACGGTTTATTAAAAAGATAGCTTACAGAAGCTGTATTCTGCTGCAAGCAGGCAGAGCAACTTCTTTATATAATGATGTTATCAACTGATAACATCAACACTCGGTTTTATGATTATCATTACGGATTTAGGATGTGGATATGTGTTAACGGGATGTATGTCTACTTTAAAATACTCACCCTACCAGATTCAGCTTCCATTGCCCGTACCGCGCATATTGACCTTTTATGTTGTGAATCAAGGACAGGTGGCTGCCTTTAACGAAAAAACCTTCTGCGTAATGACTCCAGAGGGATTATTGGAAGCAGAGCTGCTTGACGCTCACACCATCGCTGGAACCCTTCCGGCAGGGGCAGAATTATGGATCGGTATGGAGGGAAAAGAACCTGTTAGAGTATCAGATCAAACCTTTACGTATACGAAGGATGATAGTCAAAATGATTATGTCCTTTGCGGCACACATGAAGGAATATTCTCTGTCGCCTTCGGAACCTCGATTCAAGAAGCCAAAAATCGGCTATTGCTTGGACTATTGCATGTCCGTGAAGAATTGATGTAGGGATGATTTTCGAAAGAGAGGACGCTATGATATAGTTTTTGTAGGAGGTGACAAGCATGATAATCGACCTTACGCATATCATTCAACAGGGTCAGCCGGTGTACCCCGGAGATGCAGAGACGGCGTTGGAGCATTCCAAGCAAATGGGCATGGATGGGTACAATAACCATCAGCTTTCGATTAATATGCATGCAGGTACGCATATTGATGGCCCTATGCATTTGTTGGACATCCAGAAGCATATTCATGAATTTCCGGTGGATAGATTTGTAGGAGATGCTGTCTTGCTTAATGTTTACGGCGAGAAATTAGTTGACTATAAGGAAGAATACGAGCAGATCCTTAAGGCAGGCGATATCGTCGTTGTGTATACAGGTCATAGCGAACGTTATGGCCAGCCGGATTATTTTACGGAGCATCCGATTTTAACAGAAGCATTTGCAGAGCTGCTCGTTAGAAAACATGTGAAGATGATTGGGCTGGATACGCCATCTCCTGATCAGGATCCTTTTGCGGTACATAAGATTTTTTTTGAAAATAACATTCTCATCATTGAAAATTTAACGAACGTCGGTCAATTGGTAAATAGGGGCGCATTTGAAATTATCGCTCTTCCGCTTGCTATTCAAGCGGATTCATCGATTGCGCGCGTTATTGCACGGCTGAAGCCGTAACAAAATAGAATGTAGGAGGCATACTCAGATGGTGGAAATCATTTATCATGGCCATTCCAGTATTCAAATTATTGCAGGAGATAAATCGTTGGTGATCGATCCCTTTCTAAGAGGCAATGAGCTGGCGGTGACGAAGCCGGAAGAGATCAAGACGGATGTGATTTTGTTAACGCATGCCCATGCCGATCATATTATGGATGCCGATTTGATCGCCAAAATAAATGATGCTCCTGTCGTTGCAAACCCCGAGTTGGCCGCTTATATGTCCTGGAAAGGTGTCAAAACCAAGGGCATGAACATTGGCGGTACGATCGACCTGGGCTTTGCCCAAGCGAAGATGATCCAAGCGTTCCATTCCTCTGGCATTGTCCTTGAAGAGGAACAGCGCATTTTGTATGGCGGCATGCCGGCAGGCTACATTGTGAAGATCAACGGGGTGAACATTCTTCACGCAGGTGATACGGCTTTGTTCAGCGATATGAAAATGATCGGAGAACGTCACGCGATCGATGTCGCCTTTATTCCAATCGGCGATCATTATACGATGGGGGTGGAGGACGCACTGCAAGCGGCTGAATGGTTCAAGGCTAAAGTCGTTGTTCCGGTTCATTATAATACCTTTCCCGTCATACGTCAGGAGGCGGAAAGCTTCGTTGAAAGGCTGCAAGCGAGCGGCCAGCAAGGGCTCGTCCTGAAGCCAGGTGAGAAAATGTCAGTGTAGCAGCATCTCAAAAGCAGGTTCTTCTTCAGAAGAACCTGCTTTTTTTGTGCCCATTTTGATAATTGGAAAGGAATTCCCAATAGGAATGCCGAATGTTAAGAGTTGGAACTTATCCTAATGAGGTGAAATTGCAGTGGAAAATATATTTGAAGTAGCACATACACTTGTGGAGCATATTCAGAATCAATGTCCGGAGGACATTGCCGTGATTGCCTATTACGGCTCTTATGCTGACGGTACGGCAACGAAACGGTCAGATCTTGATTTTTTCTTTATTCCAGCTACGACTGTTGGATACCAAGCAAGCCTTCAATTTGTCTTAGATGGCATCAGCTTTGATTTTTGGCCGATTAGCTGGGAGCGGGCGGAACGGATGGCGACCTTTGAAGAGCCCAAAACCACGATAATCGCCAATAGCAAGCTGTTATATGTTCGTTCAGACGAGGATCAGGCTCGCTTCATGGCGCTTCGCGAGAAAACTCGATTAGAATCTCAGCAAGGCATGAAGCTGATTGGCAAAGCAGAAGCAGAGGTTCGCGATGCGTATGTTCATTTGCATAAAATGAACCAATGGCAGGATTCCACTCCTATTGGCGCTTACCGAATGGAAGCTTACGAGGTGCTGACGAAGCTGCTCCAAAGCCTTGCTCTGTTGAATCGCACTTATTTGACGAAGGGCTGGGGGAAAAATCAAGAACAAATCATGCAGCTGGCTCTTAAGCCTGCGCAATTAGAGCCGTTAATGAAGCAAATCATGACAGCGGCTTCGCCAATCGAGTTGAGAGCCGCATGCGGTCAGCTAGCACAGGAAATCGTTGCTTTGTTATCTGATCAAAGAGCAGCCTACCGGCAGCCAGCGTCATATGCCGAGAGATTGCCCGGCTTTTATGAAGAAATTAAAGGCGTACTGGATAAAGTTTTGACTGCGTGTGAGAACCGAGACTACGACCTCGCTTTTTTTGCAGCCGCAGGCGCACAGGCGGAAATTGCCCATGCTTTGTATTTTGGAGAGCATGGCTTCTGGCCGGGTTTAAGCGAAGATGTTCATATGAGTTATAACAAGCTTGGTCTTCCGGATCTGGTCGCGCTCCTTGATCCTGATAACTACATGCCGTTGTATGAAGCGGTTGAGCGGTTGATCCAGTTCTTGGTCAGCCATTTAAAAGCCAACGGTGTTGTTATCAATCAATTTGACGGCATTGTGCAGTTGAAGCAATTTTTGCAGCATAAAGCCGGCTTAAGTGATGTCCAATGAAAGTTTCCGTACCTGGCTTATTAGCTTCGTTGAGCAGTATGGCTCTGGCATCTGCGTTCCTAAGTAACCCTTATGCTGCCGATCCGCTTGTTAAAAGCACCATTTTTATCGTCATTGTCATGTTAATCCTTCCAGCTTGTATAGGGGTAGCTGCTTCTATCCTGAAGAAACCAACGCTCATGTTTATGGTAGGGATATGGTCGTTTCCGTATGGACTTTATTTAACGGTAGCTAATATCCCTTCCCTCTGGAATGGATTTGGACTCGCACTCTTTCTGTATTTTATTTCCAGCATACAGATGAGAAGTGCCCAGAGGGTTTCACAATCTGAATAGGACTCCATACATGCGAAAAAATTAGAATAACGAGGTTAATCATCATGCATCCTAAGATAGAGTCATACATAGAATGGGCAATATTTAAATTTGGTTTAGAGCATTATACGCTGGAAAGGCATCATCTTTATCGCAGCATCAACCAGTTTAATGAAACGGTTTACAGCTTGAGCATGGAATGGTTCCCCGGTCATCATACGCAGCAGGAACAAGATACTTCAGACTATAATCCTATAGGAACGGCAGTCATTGATTTGGATATCGATCGTTCTGTGGTAAATAGCATATTATTTGTTGGTGGAAAGTCTTATGCGAGCCGGAGTATGTTCTCTTCTATGGAAGATAAGGAAATCAAGAAGTGGATTGAAGCTGAGACGGGGCTGCGCTTTGGCGTACACTTGCAGCTTGCCAAACAAAACGAGCGGACCTACTCTTTTACGGGCTGTATCGATGGCATTGCGCTTTCGCCTCCAGCTAGTATAGAGCTCGAGTTTGACCAGGAAGGCAGGCTGACGAAGTACACAAAGGTTGGCTATTTTCCTTCTGTGGACGAAGTTATTGTAGAGTGTTATTCACTTTCACTTGACAGGGTAGAGCCACTGCTCACCGAGCAAATACAGCTTATGGAGGTACCTATTCATGAACATAGGAACTTGATTTCTCTATATGGTGTAGAGGAGATTTTTGTAACGAATGACGGATTGTCAGCGATTCCTTTCGAATTCAATTCCAAATGGGGTGTTTCTGTCGTTATGGATAAAGTGGTGGAATGGGAAACACCGATCAATGCCTCGTTTACGCGAAAGAAAATAAGGTGGCAGGAGGAGCTGACTTTTGAACAGGCTAGCTCAGGCGAAAAACATCCGGATGCGCTGCCGATAACCGAGCTTGATCTGGAGGAATGTTGGAAGGCTATCCTTCATTTTCTGCGTCAGGTCTATGGCGGCGATTCCGGAAAATGGCTGCTTCAAAAGTTGCACCGTGAAAAAGGGATGATTCATGCGACACTAAAGGCGGGAAAACAGGACTTAAAGGTTTTCCAAAGAAAGCTCTTGATTATGATGGACCGTGAACGGCATCAAGTTTTGAACTTTATGGACAATGAAGGCTTATTGGATACGTTTGATGGATTTCAAGCATCTGAACCAATAAGGCTGGACAAAGATGAGGCTCTAGTCCGGTTAAGAGAGCGAATTCATCTAACGCCCTATTATGTTTATCATGTTGAGCTGAAAAAATATATATTGTGTGGGAAGTTAGATTGCGATGAAGCCGTTCATGCGTCTAGCGGCAAGATTATGGCTTTGCGTGATTTGTAGAAAAATATACAGGATTGACCTTTCCGTTACGTCATCGTTTAACCTTCTATTATCAACCATAATAGGAGGCTTTTTTATGAAAACGTTAATAAAAAATGTGATGATCCTTACGATGCACGGTGACCAAGACCCGGTGAACGGAGATATTTTAATCGAGGGGGATACCATTATTAAGCTTGAAACGTCTATCTCGGATGAGGTGGACGTGGTGATTGAAGGACGGGGAATGCTCGCCATGCCGGGGCTTATCAATGCCCATCAGCATACGCCGATGAGTCTGTTGAAAGGTTTTTCGGATGATCTGAAGCTGATGGACTGGCTGGAACAAAAGATGCTTCCCGCAGAGGCGAATATGACGCCTGAAGATATTTATTGGGGAGCGAAGCTCTCTATGGCAGAAATGATAAAATCGGGGACGACGGCATTTGCCGATATGTATATTCATATGAATGAAATTGCTTCGGCGGTGATGGAAGTGGGGATGCGCGCATCCTTGTCCAGAGGCATGGTATTTCTAGAGGATGATGGTGGCAGGCGGCTGACGGAAGCTCTTGATTTGGTGCATCAATGGAATGGGAAAGCAGAAGGAAGAATCTCAACGATGCTTGGTCCGCACTCTCCTTATACTTGCCCGCCGGAATCTTTGAAACGAATAGCGGATCTAGCTGATGAGCTGAAGCTTCCCATTCACATCCACTTGGCGGAGACTGTTGAAGAAGTAATTAAAATTCGGGATAAATACAACATGTCTCCCACCGAATATTTGTATCATGTCGGCCTCTTCGAGAAGTGTCATGTTCTTTTGGCCCATGGTGTACATGTTACCCGCAAGGATATCGGAAGGTTAAAAGGGATGCGCGGCGGGATATCGCATAATCCCGTAAGCAATTTGAAGCTGGGCTGCGGGATCGCTCCCATCTCGGAACTAATCAATCAGGGAATAACTGTAGGTCTTGGAACGGATGGAGCGGGAAGCGCGACGACTATTGACATGTTTGAAGAGATAAAGGCTGCGGCTTGGCTGCAAAAGCTAGACTATGGCGATCCTGCCAAGCTGCCGGCGAGGCAGGTGCTGCGCATGGCTACAAGCGAAAGCGCAAAGCTGTTGAACATAGATCACCAGGTGGGAACAATTGAAATAGGGAAAAAAGCGGATATTATTCTAATCGATATGAAAAAAGCCCATTTGCAGCCGGTGCATCAAATCGAGTCACTGCTTGCTTATAGCGTCAATGGGGGTGATGTTGACACCACGATTGTAAACGGTAAAGTACTCATGCAAAATCGTGTCTTGTTGACGATAAATGAGGAAGAGCTTTTCGAAGAAGTTACCACTCGCGCGAAGCGGATTGTAAAGGGAATTTAATCCATTCCATTCGGTTAGGCATGGCGTATTAACGTCTCTGTAAATAAGTTGGCAGTTGTCAGGCGTAACAAGCAAGTATACAATGTGTAAGGGTTAAAGAGCCCAATTGTTATCGCAAGGGGAGTGCAACAGGTTTGTCATCAGATGTTACGGCTTCAGATTCGCTTTCTTTTCGTTATCGCTTAATTACACTGCTATTAGTGGTCGTCGTTGCGGGCATGAGTCAAGGGCTGCTGCTTCCACTGCTGTCGATCATGCTCGAGGAGTCAGGCATCTCGCCGGATATGAACGGAATCAACTCCGCGGCAATGTATATCGGGATTTTCTGTACGATGTTTTTTGTAGAAAGACCAGTTATGCGCTATGGCTATAAAAAGGTCATTCTCGTCGGAATCGCGCTAGTTACCGTGGCAAGTATTCTTTTTCCGTTTACTCATTCGTTAGCCGTTTGGTTTATTTTGCGGCTGCTGGTAGGCGTAGGTGACAGCTCTCTTCATTATGCAACCCAGCTATGGATTGTAAGCTCAAGTCCTTCGGATCGAAGGGGCAGATATATTTCTTTGTATGGGATGGCCTATGGACTGGGCTTTAGCATAGGGCCGCTTGGTATTAACTTGCTGCCATTTGGCAGATCCGTTCCGTTTCTCGTCTCTTGTTTGTTTTTCTCCGTGGTGCTGCTGCTTGTTTTGAGAATGAAAAATGAGATGCCGGAACGATCGGAGAAGAATGCTGCGGCAGGCAATCGTTTTGTGAGAACATACCGGATCGCTTGGTTCGTGCTCATTCCAGGTTTCCTGTACGGATTAATGGAAGCTTCAATGAATAGCAATTTCCCATTATACGGACTCCGAATTGAGCTTAGCCAGCATTGGATTTCATTATTACTGCTTGCCTTTGGCGTTGGAAGCTTGATTCTACAGCTTCCGCTTGGGATATGGAGTGACCGAATCGGCCGTAAGCCGGTGCTTGTTACATGTAGCATTATCGGCTCGCTTGCTTTCTTCGGAATACCTGCCGCTGGAGACCATGTTGTGCTCTTATTTGTGTTATTCGTTATTGCTGGAGGCGTGGTAGGCTCGTTTTATTCGCTCGGCCTTGCTTATGCCGCAGATATTTTGCCGCGGGCCATTCTGCCGGCTGCAAATGTGATCGCATCTATCCATTTCAGCATAGGAAGCATTATGGGGCCGACACTTGGCGGATACGGTATTCGCTATTATTCGGTTTATAGTATTTTTTTATTTTTGGGTGCTGCATTTCTCGTGTTTGCCCTTCTCGGCTTTGCTTTTCGTCCGAAAGAGCAAGCGAGTCCATCTTTTATGGCCTAACAAGATCGCTACACGGCAAGTCTCTCGTCCTTCCTCCAGCATAAACAGGGGGGGCGAACGCCTTCCGGGTCAAAAGTACAGGTCGTATGGCTTCCCGGTGAATACAATAAGGTGTATTCCAAAATAGGAAGGAGATAATTATTGTGAACCGAAATAATTATTATAACATGGGTAATGTAGGCGGCGTGAATGAAACTGAATTCTGTCCCGATTGTCCTACTCAGACGATCTATGATCCTCCAATTACGCAATACGAGAACTACTTCCATCCGCAGCTTGTCAATGTTGTGCAAAATATTGAAACGGTGAAGCAGCATCATTGTTGTCCCGTCTATCAGCAACATTACACGCATACGGAGAAAAATGTTATGGTTTCGAATGTGAAACGCGGGAAACGCACGAAATCATCTTCCAAAAATCGTTCGAAAAAATAACTCTTATTTTTAAAAAATGACCCGTAAGAACGGACACTTCTCTAATGAAGCCGCCCTCTTGCGGGTCTTATGTTCGTTTTCATTAGGGAAACTAAAGCCATGATCCTTGCAAGCAGCTGTGTTAGAGCCTCCTTTTTTTTATGTTCCTAAGGCACTGTGGACGGACTTCCCACTTTTTATTAGCTTTTAAATAGCTTATAATTATCAGAGAATTGTAGATATTTCAATCTATAAATAATTGTATTACACTATGATAGGGTTATAATTAAATCAGAAAAGGTTTGTGACTAGGTCGCGCCTTGGGCTGGTGTGACGCCTAAGCAGGAGCGCCTACATACTTTCTGCAAATTTTAGGATATAAGGATGGTAATAATGAGCAACGGAGAAACTAAAACAGACGTCATCTTAATAGGTGCCGGCATCATGAGCGCGACTTTAGGGACAATGCTGAAAGAATTAGTGCCGGAATGGAATATCAAAGTGTTTGAAAAGCTCGAAAATGCTGGAGAGGAAAGTTCTAACGAATGGAATAATGCAGGAACAGGGCATGCGGCACTGTGCGAGCTTAATTACACTGTCGAAAAACCAGACGGATCTATAGATATTAGCAAAGCTATCCAAATCAATGAACAGTTTCAGCTTTCCATGCAATTTTGGTCTTATCTTGTAAACAACAAGCTCATTCGTCATCCGCAGGACTTTATCATGCCATTGCCTCATATGAGTATGGTACTAGGGGAACAAAATGTAGCTTTCTTAAAGAAACGTTTTGAAGCATTGTCTAATAATCCTCTGTTTCAAGGGATGGAATTTTCTGATGATCCTCAAAAACTGATGGAATGGATTCCGCTTATTTTGGAAGGTCGTCCATCAAATGAAGCTATTGCAGCAACCAAAATTGACACTGGAACGGATGTCAACTTTGGTGCTTTAACGCGCATTTTATTTGATCACTTAAAGAGTAAAAATGTGGATATCAAATACAAGCATAGCGTTGATAATATTAAACGTACTAGCGACGGCTCTTGGGAAATGAAAGTACGAAACGACATAGGCAACGTCGAGCGCCACAATGCAAAATTTGTCTTTATCGGATGCGGGGGAGGAAGTCTGCATTTACTGCAAAAATCCGGTATTCCTGAAGGGAAACATATTGGAGGATTCCCGGTAAGCGGGATATTTATGGTGTGTGATAATCCGGATGTTGTAGCGCAGCATCATGCAAAAGTATACGGAAAAGCAAAGGTTGGAGCTCCTCCAATGTCTGTTCCGCATCTGGATACAAGATTTATCGAGAATAAAAAATCATTGCTGTTTGGACCGTTTGCCGGCTTCTCGCCTAAGTTTTTGAAAACTGGTTCAATGCTAGATTTGGTGACTTCCGTAAAGCCGGATAACCTTGTAACGATGTTGGCCGCAGGTGCCAAAAACATGTCATTAACAAAATACCTGATCGAGCAAGTCATGTTATCCAAAGAAAAGCGGATGGAAGAGCTGCGTGAATTTATCCCGAACGCCAAAAGCGAGGATTGGAGTTTAGTCGTGGCTGGCCAACGTGTGCAAGTGATCAAGGATACTGAAGCTGGAGGCAAAGGTACACTTCAATTTGGTACAGAGGTCATTAGTTCTGCTGATGGCTCAATCGCGGCGCTGCTAGGTGCTTCTCCAGGCGCTTCTACTGCGGTTCACGTTATGTTGGAGGTCATTAAGAAATGCTTCCCTCAGCATGTGAAAGAGTGGGAACCGAAAATTAAAGAAATGATTTCTTCTTATGGCGTGTCCTTAATGGAAAATCCAGAACTTCTGCACGAGATTCATACTTCAACAGCTGAGACGCTTGGTCTTAGCGAAAAAGAGCTGGCTTATAATTAATTTTTGGATGCGGAAATTTAGCAATATTAACTTATAGAATCTTTGATCTATTTATAGATTGAAGGTTCTTTTTTTAAAATGATTCATTGGTTTGTTTTCCTGCATACGCTTGATTATAAAGAAATGAAGGGGATTCTATGATGGGATTTGATACGGTTGTTATATGGGTTTATCTTGTATATTTAGCTATTCCGTTTTATTTAGGATCTCGCATTGCTACCAAGATTCTTATTCGACAGCGATCAGGCACGAATGCGATAAAAAAGGGCGAAACTAAAAAAGTGATTATTGAGTATAGAATTTGGACTTTAATCAGCAATGGTATTCTGTCATTCAAAGGGCTTCCTGATGCCATGCATCAGTATTCCATTCGGGTTTTGTGAAGTCAAATTTCTTTTTCGCAGGAACTTAATTATCATAGGAACAAAAGAATTTTACATAGTAGAACAGCAGCAGCAGCCATGGACTTCAATTCCTGTCCACGGCTGCTGCTGCTTTTATTTTTTTGAGTCAATTAAGCGTTAGTTGTACTTCTTTCCATTGGATACTGCTCGGGATGATCCCGCTTACCCTTCTTTAAGGTTCCCTTTTCGTTTTTTTTGAATTCACTCACGCTTGTTCACCTCATATCAGCTTTTCCGTATACTTATCCGTTCGGCAAGAGGATCAAACAGCTTCCCCGCGTTTGGATGGCGAATAAGCCATAACTTCCATTTCAATGAGGTAAGGCCCGAGTCCGCTGAATACAGTGATGCGCGCGGGGTAAGGAGCGGAAATCAAGTCTGCATACACTTCATTGTAGGCAGCTTGATCCTCCATTTGGCTGAGATGTGTAGTCACCTTCACGATATGATTCAGCGATAAGCCTGCTTCTTGTAAAATAAACTCGATATTGCGTATACATTGTGCGGTTTGTTCGCGAATGTCTCCTACAGGCTCGAGTGTTTCTGCATTTACGCCAACTTGCCCTGCGACATAAACAAAGTCACCTGCCCGAACCGCATGGGAGAAGGGGAGCGGGAATTTTGGAGCATGCGGAGATGTGATAATCGTAGTCATAGCGGATACCTGCTTCCAGATTTATTTTGTTCCATTAATGCTGCGGTCATCTGGTGCCAATTCGTCGCTTGCTGGAACCGATGACCGATTGCAAGCAATTTGTCTTCCCCCAGCAAAGGACCGGCTAACTGCATTCCAATGGGTAACTGGCTCGAAGATTCCAAGCCAATGGGTACCGTCATCGCTGGCAATCCGGCATTTGTAAATGGACCGTTAAACATGGGGCTTCCGGTTTTGTAACCAGCCAAAGCGAGAGTCGGTGTCGAAGGTGTCAAAATGGCATCGACTTCATAAAATAACCGCATCATATCATTTCGAAATACGGTACGCACGCGCTGTGCTCTTAAATAATCAACGGCGCTAAGCTCATAGCCCAGTTCAAGCTGTTCCCGCATGGAAGGACCATAATCGTCGGCATGTGTCTCGTATTTATCCATATGGTAAGCAGCGCCTTCGGCCCGCATGGTCATGCGGTGGGCAGCCATCGCTTCATCCATGCAGTCCGGCAGCTTAATCTTTTTGAACTGCACCCCTAATTGAGCCAAGACTTGAATAGCAGCATCCAATGCCTCAGTAATCGCAGGGTCCTCGGCTACAAAGAAAGTATCAGGCAAACCGATGACCATGCCTCTAATATCGGTGTCAAGCGCTTGGGTGAAGAGGGGAGCAGCACCGGGAAGCGTAGCTGGGTCACGCGAATCATGTCCTGCAAGCGCCTCCAGCGTAAGGGCGGTATCTTCAACGGTTCGGGTGAAGGTGCCAATATGATCAAGCGACCAGCTGGCGTAGAACACACCGAACCGGCTTATCCGACCGAAGGTGGGCTTCATGCAGGTCAGTCCGTTATAGGCTGCCGGCCGAATGAGCGAGCCAAAGGTTTGCGTGCCAAGCGTAAAAGAGGCCATTCCGGCGGCAACAGCAGCGGCCGACCCAGAGCTGGAGCCGCCAGGGGAATGAGAGAGGTTCCATGGATTGCGTGTCGGCGGTTCGCCGCCTTGATAGGCATATTCGGTTGTGGTTGTTTTGCCGAGCAGTATGGCTCCAGCTGTGTCCAGCCGTTCAATGACAGCAGCATTAGTTGTCGGAACATATTCAGGATCTACGCTAGAACCCGCGCCCGTCCGCACCCCTTCGGTACATATGATGTCTTTGGCCCCGTATGGAATGCCATGAAGCGGTCCGTGGTAATGACCATTCATGATCTGCTTCTCAGCGGTCAAGGCTGCTTTCCTGGCAGCGTCAGCCGTAATCGCCGCCCAAGCTTGTACACGGTTGTTTTTCGATTCAATGCGGTCAATATAGGCTTCGGTAAGCTCTGTTGGCGACAAGCGTTTGCTTCGGATAAGCGATCCGGCCTCGGCCAATGTCAGTTCATGCAGTTGGGTAGATATCATCAGGCAAGCACTCCTCTGGCGGCGGATATTGGCATGATGTCATTGGGGAGCCGGAAGGAGCGGAGAAGAAGGCGCTCTTGTTCGAAGCTTTGCCTTTCCTCGCTCGTCACATATCCGTCCTTATATTTGTTTTTCTCCTGTGCGATAAACGCAAGGTATTCATCTCGATGTTCGGCTTCCATAGCAGGCAGGCTCCTTTCTCTTAAGGCATGAAGCTTGTATCGACCATATCCTCGTATTTGACATCAACCTTCAAATTGCCGATAAACTTTTGCATATCGATTGCCGCTTGGAACGCTGATGGTGTGAGCGTGCCATCCTGCGGATAAACCTTGCTGTCAATCATGCGCTGTACCGCATTTTCAACAATCGCGCTGTCGAGGTTCGGAAACTCTTTTTTGGCAACTTCCTTTGTTCCCTCTGCGTCGGAGTGAATGTAATCAAGCGCAAGCTCAATGGCATTGACCATTCGCCGGACCAGATCCGGATTTTCTTTGATCACTTTAGAGGATGTGTTCAAGGTTGCAAAAGCAAAGTCCGGGTAATCTTTCGTAAAGTCATATACGATTTCTAGTCCTTGCAGCAAGCCTTGATCGAGCTGCGGCTCATAGACAACAGCGATATCCGCTTTGCCTGCCAACAATGTGCCTAGCTCAGAGCCGTTTTGAACTTCGACGATGGTGACATCCTTCTCCAAGCTAATGTTATGATCGGCGAACAGCTTACGAAGCAGGCTGTTGGAGCTGGTCGGCGCAATGCCGGTTACAATCGTTTTTCCTTTGAAATCCTCTGCCGTTTCAATCGATGTACCTGCATTGGCGACAGCCCATACCGGGGCGCTGCCGGATAGTATGCTTAAGGAGCGGGCATCGCCGCCCTTTGCCTTGGCGAAGGCGACATGCTCAGGTCCGTGGAAGGAGAAAGTGGATTCCCCTGAAATAACGGAGGCAAGAGCAGTAGGGCCGCTTCCAGCTGCCGTAATCGACGAGAGCTCAATCTGGTTTTGCTCAAGGAAGCCTTTTTCTTTGGCTACGTATAGCGGGAGATAAAGCAAGTTGTGATAAACCTCTGAAACCATGATGACGTCTTTTTTGGTATCACTTGCCGCTTCAACATCTGGGGTTGCCGATTCTGTACCACATGCGCTTAGGAATAAGGTGCTAATAAGTAAAAGTCCCATCAGTTTTGCCGCTGTTTTTTTCATTGTTGTGATCTCCTTTATGATTCAATTAGCTGGTTCGACACATTAGACCCCGGCAGATTTATTTGATGCCTGCGTACTATCGTTCCACGGCAATAATTTTTTCTCGATAAAGCTGACACAGGTGTAGAGGCAGGTCGCTACGAGCATCAGGGTAAATACCCCAACCCACACCGCGGGCAAATTAAACAGGTTGCCTTCCACGAATATCATGTGGCCGAGTCCCTTGTTTGACGAGATGAATTCGCCGCCAACTACCGAGACAAGGGCAAGGCCGATGTTGATGCGGAATGCGGAGATAATCCATGGAAGCGACGAGGGAACAATGATTTTTGTGAAAATTTGTGACCGGTTTGCACCAAATGATTTCATCAAATGAATCTGCGATTGGTCGATTTGATGTGTCGCCTGATAGGCGGACAATAGAGCTACGATCAAGGTAGCGACGGACGCAAGCGCGATTTTGGAGAAAATACCTGAGCCGAACCAAATAATGATCATAGGCGCAAGCGCGATTTTCGGCACGCCGTTCAAGGCGACAACAAAGGGATCAATAATTCGCGACAGTTTGCTGGAGAACCAAAGCAGAAGTCCGACAAGGGAGCCGAGAAGGCTGCCCGCCACGAAGCCGATAACGGTAGCATTTACCGTTGCAAATGCATCACTGACCAGTTGGCCGGATTGCAGCATAGAGGCGGCTGTCTGGATAATGGCGGTAGGGGAGCCGAGCAGAAAAGCATTAACAAGCTCCATGCGTACGGCCGTTTCCCAGACTGCGATAATAACGGCTATGATGACGAAGCGCCAGGCCATTGCGGAGGACCATTGCTTCATAGCGGCTGCTTGATGCGGTTTTAACCGCCGTTTCTGACCAGCGGAAACCGTTTTTGAGTCTTGCAGCTTCATGCCTTGCGATGCGTTTTCCATCAGCTTGACCTCCCCATTTGAATATCAAGCTCCGACCAAATGGTTTCAAAAAACTGCTTGAATCGGGCATCAGTTCTTGCTTTCATCGCTGAGCCGTGCTCCGCGGCAAGCCCAACCTGATAAGTCTTCTTCACATAGGTAGGACGCTTGCTCATAACGAAGACGCGGTCGGAGACAGAGATAGCTTCCTCAATATCATGCGTGATCAGCACGCCAGTTTTTCCTTCGTTTTTTAAGATAGAGAGAATTTCGTCCTCCAGCACAAGCCGGGTCTGGTAATCAAGGGCTGAGAACGGCTCGTCGAGCAAAATAATATCAGGCTGAGTAACGAGCGTTCTGATGAGTGCAACCCTTTGCCGCATGCCTCCGGACAGCGTAGAGGGGTAGGACTTGGCGAAAGAGTCGAGACCGTAGCGCTCTAAATAGGTCATTGCCAGATCGCGCCGCTCATTTCGCGGCAATCCTTTTACTTCAAGCCCGATCGTGACATTATCCAGAATCGTTCGCCAAGGCAACAGCAGATCACGCTGCATCATATAACCGACATGGCCGGTTTTGCGGCCTATCTCGTCGCCTCCTACCAGAACTTTGCCTGTGGTGGGCTCCAGCAAGCCAGCGACAATGTTAAATATCGTACTTTTGCCACAGCCGCTGGGACCAACGATGCTAACGAATTCCTTTTGCGGAATATCCATCGTAATGCCGGCTAATACATGAATTTCATCACCCTCCGCATTCAAAAAGGATTTGGTTATGTCCTGTACTTGAATGGCAGGTGTTTCAGTTGTAGCGGGATAGGCTGCACTGCTCATATGTTCCAACTCCCTTCTCTCCAATACAAACTTTATGTTAGTTTTTATAACATGTGTTCTATGTGTCTATCATAATGATTTCAAGAGCATCTGTCATTGGTCAAAAAAACTATAAACGAATTGTTAATTTAGCCGTTTTGACTAAAAACTAGCGTTTTCAGTAAATAATGCTTTACTTACTTTTACAAGGGAAGTGTTTTTAACATCGGCTCTATCGCGAAAGCCATTCGAAAACGAAGGCTTTCTAGAGGGTCTTTTAGTCTGCGGCCGGTGAGTTTCTCACATTTTTCTAGACGGTAAATAACGGTGTTGCGGTGCACAAACAGAGCCTTTGCGGTATCAATAATTTGGCAGTGGTGATCATAAAAGGCCCTCAGCGTGCGCAAAAGCTCGTTCTGGTCATTCTCTTCTTTATTGAACAGAGCTTTGAACACTTCATCATAAAACAACCTTAGCTCCTCTTGGGGAAGCATCCGCAGCAGCCGACTGACATCCATCGTTTGGTACGATTGCACAAAGCGCTGCTTTTTTAACTGATAGCCTGCTTGCAGTGCTTTCTGGGCTTCTTTATAGGACATGCCTATATCGAGTACGTTGTTGAACGGATTACCGATACCGAAGGAGAAGCTGATCTGATCGCTTTCGTACATGCGTTCCGCCGCTCGTTCCAGCTGCTTAACAAAAAGGACTTCATTCCAGCATGCTGAAGGCTGCTTTACCAGCACGCCAAATCCGTCATTTTTGGTAAACATGACAAAAGTGACATCTAGCCCCAAAAATTCGGCCTTTAAGATTTCGTATAGGGCATCACGATCGGCGCTCAGTCGCTCCTCCATAACGGTTTCAAGCATTCGTTGTCCCTGAGAGGGCGGTTGGTCGGGCCTTGCTACAATCAACAAGGAAGCAGCGTCCGCTTGCAAGCCATATTTGCTGCCGCGGTGCAGCGCTTCTTGTTCTGTAGCAATATAACCTTCAATTAAGTCGGAGAAAAACTCGTTTTTGTAACGTCTAGAGCGTTCTTTGACAGCCTGCTTTTTCGTCATTTCAAGGCCTATGACATGCGCAGCTTGCTCTAAAGCGAGTGAGGACAAGCTGGATGGCGGATAGGTGGGAATGAAGGCAAGCAAACAGCCATCATGCCGATACGTTTGAATAGGGAAGAGTTCTGCTTGGCGATGTTGGGAGGTTAGGATAGGGGGAAAACAAAGGGACATCGCGGAAAGCGGGCCAGAAAGTTCAGCTAGCGCTTTGGCGGCTATTACGGGCAACTGCTCCATATGGACACTGTCAAAATGATGGGAAGAGGCCGATACTTGATGCTTCCTATTGAACAGAAGAACAGGCGCAGCAAGAAGGTCAGCAAGCTTGTCTACAATTCGCTCAAGCCCGTTTCCTTGCATAATCATATCGGAGAACTGCTTGTGGATGGTTAAAGCATAATGAAGCTCATGCGTTTTGTTTTCAAGAATAAGACTGATGGATTGCTGAAAGAGCTCGCCCAGCGTAGTTTCAATCATGGATAGCTCGATAATGGGAAAACGCAGGCGGTCCGCTTCCTCTAGAACCTCCTGAGGAATGCTTATGGCAAAACGTTTGGTTTTGATCGCGAGCCCGGCGCAGCCTTTGCTGTGCATGCCGATAATAAATTCCGTCAGGTTTTCCTGACGGTCTTTCAAAATATAACCGTTCGTTAATAGAAGGTCCCCTTGCTTAAGAAAGGTGACAATATCAGGTGCGTCCATAATATTAATAGATGACACGTCACGTGTAAGGAGACCGTCGCGGCCGGCTATAACTTCTGCATTCAAGAAAATGGAGGAAGTAAGCAAATCATTTAGAAGCATAGATACCAGCACCTTTCTTTTTCGCTATATAAGTCCTTTTAAGTTAGTTAACGTAATATAATTCTTATATTTCACTGTGAAATAAGCGTTAACCGTCAAGGTAGAAAGTGATCACTCACGTTTATGTCAGTAAAATTAACATGAAAAAGAAAGGATGTAAAGGATCTATTGTACGAAATGGCTAAAATGGGGGAGTGTTTTTAAACCTTTTGTATAGATGACTCTTCAATTCATAAACATGATTGATCTACAAATCTTTTGTTTGAAGCAAATAGTAATCTCCTTTTTTGTATGAATGTGGTAATATATAAACCATATCATTTTAAGCTAATATCTATTAGAAAAGGCGGTATTAAATCATGTTATGGACTCAAAACATAAAGAAACCGATGAAAGCGGAAGCCATTGCTGCGGATGCTGAAGCGGCTGGCTTTAAGATGTCCTGCGATCTGGAGACGGGTAGTTTATTAAGAACTTTAGCAGGATCATGTGAGCGTGGGAGATTACTGGAACTAGGGACCGGTGCGGGGTTATCAACGAGTTGGATTTTGGACGGCATGGACGCCGCATCCTCGTTATTGACGGTGGAGCTTGATGAATCGCTGCATAATATAGCTAGAACGCATCTAGGCAGCGATTCAAGAGTGCAGTTTTTCACTATGGATGGGACCGTATTTATAAAAGAATTTAAAGGCCATACATTTGATTTTATTTTTGCAGATACTTGGCCAGGAAAATACAATACGCTCGACGAGACATTAGCATTGCTCAGCCCAGGTGGATTGTATATTATTGATGATTTAATCCCGGTATCTACCTGGTCGGAGGGGCATGCTGGCAAAGTGGAGCATCTGATTCAATACTTGGATAGCAGGGAAGATCTTATCCTCACCAAGATCAATTGGTCTACAGGATTAATCATTGCTGCGAAGAAGTGACAGGGTTATAGAGATCCATTTCTCCATAATCCTCTTGCGCCAAATCACCGTCAATCCATTCAAAATAATAGGGCTCCGACTTCGTATAGCCCGAGTGCAGCTGCCAAAAGTTATCGCAATAACGGATGGTACTCCGTCTTCCGATCAGCTTAAAGACTGGTTTTCTAACATAAACGGAGCAAACAATATTACCTATAAAATGGAATTAGCGAGGCTCGCTAACCGCATAGTTGTGATGGAAAGCGGAAGGATCGTTGAAGAGGGAACCCATGATGAACTCATGCAGCGGAAAAATTTGTATTTTAAGTTATGTACTTCAAATATATAGCATCGATTTGGATTAAGGGGATGAAGAATTGAAATTTTTACGAATGGTCTGTTCCGTCATTATGTTATTGGTGGTTTTATCAGGGTGCTCGGAGGCAAGCTCCGAAAAAAGTGGGGTCTTGACCGTTAAACCCTTTGAATTGTTTGAAGGGGATGCCAAGCGGTATCAGCCGTTTCTAGGGTCGATGTCGGGAGCCGTTAAACTGAACTATAAAGGGACAAAGTCAAACGTTCGGGTAAGTATGGAAGTATGGGAAAACGGAGCGCTAAAAGAGCCAGAGCAATCTTCATTAAGCTCTGCCCTTCAACAATCCCAAAACGGGGATAGAGTTATGGATGGTGAATTAGTCGTTTCTGTCAAACAACAGACGGATGAGATTACCCCCAAAAAGACCAAATACAATGTGACGGTGGCATTAAATGATCAAGGTGGAACATCAAGCACGGAATATGAGGTTACAGCTGACATTGCGGTGAGCTCAAGTATGCCAATCGTGCTGGGCAATAATGAATTGGTCATCGATGAAGCGGAAGAGGCTGCCGTATGGGGGATGCAAGCATCTGAGAATGGCATGCAAACCGTCTCATTCACGCAGGAAATGCTCAAAGATGTAAAATGGGCCATCGTTTTTAAGATATCGCTATCGGACTAAAATGGGGAGGTACATTTATGAGAACAGTAATTGTGTACCATTAGTTGACGGTGAAAAGAACTGCAGGGCAATTGAATATTGAAATTACTGGCTGTGCGGTAGATGTCAATAAGCTGGAAGTTGTCCTTTAACTCTACGATGGTCCCTCTGATCGGGGTGATCTGTATAAATTAATCGACATGAATTTGGATGAAAAAAATTTTATTCGACTACGTGCTTCGACAGAGTTTTAGTTGTCAACGAGCTATACTTAACAGGTACTATTTCATTGACAGCGGAGGGTTGCTCATGATTAATTCAAATCTGAAAAAAAGAATTGTATGGTTCGTTAACAGCGAAATCGAGCGCGTCTTAATGAACCTGAAGACAGGGGCTGTTAACAAAGAAAATGCCCTTGGAAGCTTTAACACCCTATATCAGATCGCCTCGTCGACGAGAGATACTGACGCGATGGTTTATTTATGCGAAATCATCGAGAAAATCAGATCTTCCAATCATCGTTCGGGACTATTTCATTTTACAGAAATGCGGAAGGAATCCTATTATTAATCAATGGTTCGTTTCAACGTTGATTTCAAAGAAAAGAGACCGGAATGGGTCTTTTTTTTGTGTACAACGGTGGGGTAAAAAACAATCTAGAAAAGTAGAAAGAGAGCACTGAAAGGCAGTGCTCTCTTTCGCATGCATACCAGAAGCAAAAGTTGCTATTTACTTGATCTCTTTTTTGCTTTGGCAATTTTGGAGATATGAGATTTACCGCTTTTGTGATGTTTATGGGAACGATTCGAACGATTTGAACGGTTAGAGCGGTTAGAGCGGTGCTCTTGTTCAGATGCATTTTCGTTTTGATAGCAATATTGATAGAAATGTTTTTCAACAGGGACGCAGTGATGGCGGGATACAACGTTTACTTGATGAACAACCTCTACGATTTGTGGATGGAAAACATCATTAATTACCGTTACTGGCGGATCGTATACTCGGACTGTCGGACAAAATGGTCTGCAAGACAATGTTGTCAGCTCCTTTCCCTAGTAGTCTTCTATACAATATGAATCTCCCTTATAATATGCTTGTGCTAGTGCCTTGCGAGACAGATGTTGAGAGGTTTCGAATAGGCAAATAAGATAAGAATGCTAGGTATCAATATTGTGCAATACTAATGGCTAAATCAATCCAATGATTCAGCTTATTGATTTGGTACACTGGGATCAGATCAATGTGCGCGTGATAGAGAGGGGTGAGGAAAATGAAACGCACCAGCATCCGATATAGGCTAATGCTGCTTATGATTTGTCTGACTACGCTGCCTGTGCTGACAGTCACCTGGATTGCGACCAACAATACTCGCAATTCGGTGGAGAAGGAAATTATTGACGCCAATCGTTCTCGCATGATGTGGGCGGATCAATATTTGGATGAGTTGATTCGGCAAATTGATGTTTTGTTTTATTCGCTTCAAGTGAATGAGTCCTTGATTGAAGGTTTAAATACGGTCGATGCTCAGAACGGAGGTGGACAATTTCGAACGCAAAAGTATATTCAGGAAACTTTAACAAAGGCCTTTTATGCAAACTCCAAAAAAATAGATGAGCTGGCACTCTATACTCACCAGAGCCACAAGGTTTATTCCGTTAATTATGCAAGCAGCGGACTTATTTATTCGCTTGATATTCAGAAAGGGAATTGGAACCGGCTGCTGCAAGCGCCGATCAACCTTTATTTCAAACAATCCGGTACCGGAATCTATGCCTTTCACAGCATGAACCAATTTGCGGATCAGCATTTGCTTGGTGGACTTTCTATCCGTATCAATAAGGATGTTTGGAAGGAAGTGAGCACGATTTTGAAATCGGAGGATGACAGCTCGGTATTCCTAATCAACGATGAGGGGGAACTGCTTTCGGGCTCCACGATGGAACAGAGCTTGTCGCCACTCAACGATATTTTGAGCTATGGTCCATTATTGAATAAAGAATTGGAAATCAAGAAAACAGACAGCTACTATATTTTCAGCAAACGTGTCGATGATGGGGAACTAACGCTTATTAAAGCGCTGCCGATTACGACGATTACTGAGAGCGCTAACAATACGGTTAGAGCGGGTATTATTACAGGTCTCCTCTTTGCGCTTGCATCGATTATCCTTTCCATTATGGTATCGCTTCGCATTACAAGGCCGATTGTCTCGTTAGCAAGGACGATGCGGCTAACGCCAATCCAGCAGTTTGAGCTAACCTCAGTCCAAAGCCAGGATGAAATCGGGCTGCTGGAGAGAGGTTACAATTCCATGATGCAGCGGATGAAGGAGCTCGTTGAGAACGAATACCAGAAGGAGATAGAGGTGAAGAACGCGCAGTTGATGGCTCTTCAAGCACAGATTAACCCTCATTTTTTGAATAATACGCTGAATCTGATCGGGGGCATAGCACTAGTCAAAGGAGCTCCTGAAATTTATAAAATAACGCAAGTGATTGGCGATTTGCTGCGATACTCGATAAGCTCCGGATATGATGCAGCCACCCTGGAAGATGAGTTGAAGCATATTCGTAATTATTTGTTCATTCAAGAGCAGCGTTTTACCGGACGCTGTACGGTTACCATCGAGTACGATGGTTCAGGACGCGGTGTCCATTTGCCTAGATTTACGCTGCAGCCGCTCGTCGAAAATGCTTTCGAGCATGGACTGCAGCCGAAGGAAGGAAGCTGGGAAATTAAAATTAGGGTGAAGGCGATCAAGAACCATATGGCTATCTTTATTTTGGACAACGGGGCAGGGATGGATAAGGAGCGCCTCAGCATGCTGCGTGCGGGGTTAAAGGAAGGTGGCGCACTTAAATTTGACCGGACAGTGCTGGAGAAGGAGAAGCCGCAAATCCGCAAAGGAATTGGTTTGCAAAACGTCAACTCAAGGCTGAAGCTGCATTTTGGCGAGAGTACTTCACTACGGATATTCAGCAGGCCTGGACAAGGAACTTTGCTAGCACTTAAGCTGCCTTTGCCATGGAAGGGGGAACAGCATGAATAAAGTATTAATTATCGATGACGAGCCTTGGGCTAGAGAGGTCATTAAAGCGTTAGGAGAATGGGAACGCCTGCAGCTTTTCATCGCAGGGGAGGCAGAGGATGGCAAGTCTGGGCTGCGTCTTATTCACGAGCTTGCTCCCCAAATTATCATTACGGATATGCGCATGCCAGGCGTGGACGGGGTGGAACTGCTAAAACAAATCAATGATCAGTTCCCGTTATTGAAGATCATTGTGATGAGTGGGTATGACGATTTCATCTATCTCAAGCAGGCCATTCGATCCAGGGCCGTGGAGTATTTGCTGAAGCCGGTTGATCCTATGGAGCTAAATAGTGCTTTGCAAAAATGTGTCGAGGAGCTTGGTGCGGAGAGCAAGCCGGCAGTCATGCTGCTGCAGCCGTTGCTTCAGTTCTCAAGCGTGCCTGAAACAGATCGTTACTCAGCGCTTAAGCAGCGTGCGCTTGCCGGTTTATTTGAGCTGAACAAACCAGCGGTGCTGCAGGCATTGGGCAAAATGGAACGCTTTATAAACGAGGCGTATCCTGAAGGGCTTAGCGGGGAGCAATTGGAGAGGCTGGTCGCTGATTTTGAAGCTTTGCTTGGACACTTTCTAATCCAATACGAATCCGATAACCTGTTGCTAACTACTCGGCAAAAGATAAGCGTCCCTTACGCAGGAATAGCGGAGGCATTAAGGAATATAGGCACTCTCTGGTGCGAAGCAATAGATAAAATCGAGGCAATCCAGAAAACGAAAGGGAGCCTTGTTATTGCCGAGGTGAAAAACTACTTGGACTGCCACTTTTTAGATCCCATCGCGCTTGAAAGCGTTGCCCTGCAATTTTATGTCAGCAAGGAGCATCTGAGCCGTACATTCAAAGCGGCAGTCGGAGAGAATCTGACGGAATATATCATCCGTAAGCGCATGGAGAAGGCTGGAGAATTACTGCTTCAGCCTCATATATCGATCAAAGAAGTCGCACAACTGACCGGATACCCGGAGCTTCCGTATTTCCACCGAGTGTTCAAAAAACATTTTGGCGTGACGCCAGGCGAGGCCAAGAAAGCGGGAAAAGAGGATTAAAGCGCTATCAATATTGTGCAATAAAAGCCGCTAATCGGTTGTAATGCTTCCTGCTTCCTGCCTGACTATACTGAAGAGGCTACCAAACAAACAGGGGGGACTCAACATGAAGAAAACGCTTTATCTTGGTCTAGCTAGTGCACTGCTGGTCACGTCGCTTGCTGCTTGCGGCTCGAATGATGAAGGTAACAATCCTAAAGGATCGAAAGTACAGAAGGTGGAATTGAAGGTTCAGATCGGTTCGCCAAGATTCAAGGATCAATTCGAGAAATACTTCGAGCAGTTCAAAGCGAAGGAGCTTGCGGAGAAAAATATTGAAGTCACCATTGACTTGGAAATGCCGAATCCTGATCAGGCTAAGCAGGTGCTGCAAGCAAGACTGGCGTCGAACGATGCGCCTGACATCTTTGACGTTCATGCGAATGATTTGAGCACGTATGACAAAGCCGGGTATTTGGAGGACCTTACGGGCCAGCCGGCAACGGAAACCTTATACGATACGGTAAAAAATACGGTGATGAATGAGGGACGCATTATAGCGCTGCCGTTGGAGAGCTTGTCATGGGGATATCTGTACAACAAGAAGATGTTCAGTGAGCTTGGCTTGACACCGCCGCAAACGCTTGATGAAATGAAAGCGGTTGTGGAGAAGCTGAAGCAGGCGGATAAGAAGCCGTTTCTGCTGGCCTTCCAGGAATCATGGGTTCCGCAGCTGATGACTGCTTTGTCGCTAGGCGGAATCGTGTCATCCGAGCATAAGGACTGGATTGAGAAGATGAACAAAGGCGAGGCTTCCTACGCCGATGTGTCAGACATTTTTAATATCATCGATCTCATTATGGAAAATGGCACCGCAAAACCGTTCGAGGTTGGAAACGAAGCGGGCTCTACTGATTTTGCGAATGGCAAGGCGGCCATGTGGGTACAGGGGCCTTGGAATGCGGAGACGATTCTAAAGGTTAACCCTGAGATGGAATTTGGGGTTGCCCCGCTTCCTGTCAGCAATAATGCAGCAGGTACGATGATCAATTTGTCTACTTCCACTACGCTAGCTGTATCCAAAACGAGCAAAAACAAAGAAGTCGCGCTGGATTTGCTCAACTACTTCTATGACGAGAAGGATTCCTCCACGTTGTTCCAAGAATTGAAATTCAACCCTGTTTCCAGCGTGCATCAGTATGAGGTATTCCCATGGGTTAATGAAGCATCGGAATATGTGGCACAAGGCAAGGCCTATCAAGATTTGAAGCTGCCTAATGGCGTAACTGACGAGCAGGCGAAGCTGCTTCAGAGCTATTTTGCCAAAGAAGTGACGAAGGACCAGTTTATCAGCAGCATGGATAAGGCGTGGGCTACTGCGGTTCAAAGTGCGAAATAACGAGGGCCAATGACTGATTAGGAGTGACGAAGATGAGCGTTCTCAGAAAAAACAAGCAAACAGTCATCCTTCTAGCCTTCGTACTGCCGGCCTTATTATTTTATGCTGTGTTTACCATCGCTCCTGCCTTTGGGGGCGTTTGGTACAGCTTAACGAATTGGAACGGTTTGAATCCCACCTACGATATGGTGGGATTCGCCAATTATACCGAAGCGCTGACGAATGACCCTTATTTTATAAAGTCGGTTTGGTTCACCTTTAAATACGTACTGTACATGGTTGTTTTGCAAAATGTAATTGCCTTGCTGCTCGCGGTATTCGTAGAATCACGAAGAAAGAGCAAGGTGCTGTTCCGTACGATTTTCTTTATGCCTAATATGCTCAGCTTAATTATTGGCGGTTTTATGTGGATGTTTATCTTTACGAAGGTGCTTCCGATTATAGCCGAGAAAACGGGGCTTCTTATCCTGGATCAATCATGGATCGGAGATCCGGCTTTCTCCTTTTATTCGATTGTTATTCTTTCTCTATGGGGCGGGGTCGGCTACCAAATGGTCATTTATATCGCTGCTCTGCAAGGAGTTCCGGCTTCTTTGCGAGAAGCAGCCGCCATTGACGGCGCTAGCAGCCTGCAAACTTTCCGTTATGTTACGCTGCCGATGATTTATCCTGCAGTGACAATCGGCATCTTCTTGACGCTCAGCTCCTCATTCAAAGTGTTTGATGCCGTTTATTCCTTGACAGGCGGAGGACCCGGCAGATCAACGCAGGTCATTGCTCTTAACATCGTGGAGGAAGCGTTTAAATTTAATCAGAGGTACGGCTATGCTAGCGCGAAAGCAATCATATTGTTTGTCATTGTGCTGATTCTGACGGTTATACAGCTTTGGATCATGAAAAGAAGAGAGGTGGAGGCATAGTGGCAAAGCGTAAATCGATGCTAGCAGCGACGGGGAACAAAACCGGTCATGCCTTTATCCTGCTTTTCTTGTTTGTTGCAGCGGTTATCACGTTGTTTCCCATTTACATGGCTGTTCTCAATTCACTGAAGTCAGATGGAGAAATGCTGAATCGGGTGCTCTCATTCCCTACTTCCATAACGTTTGGAAATTATGCTGACGCATATCATAAAATCGACTTTTTAAGAAGCTTCTGGAACACGATTGTAGTCACGCTGATCGGTGTAACAGGCATCATCTTGTTCGCATCTATGGCTGGTTACAAAATGTCGAGAACGCCAGGAAGGCTCAGCCGATTTTTGTTTTCCTTGTTCGTGCTGTCTTCGTTGATACCCTTCCATTCTATTTTAATTACGCTTGTCAAAATTGCCAAAGAACTGAAGGTGCAGGGCACTACTTACGGGTTGGGCTTTATTTATATCGGATTAGGCGTCGCGCTTGCGATTTTCTTATATCATGGCTTCGTCAAGTCGATACCGCGGGATTTGGATGAAGCGGCCGTCATGGACGGCTGCGGGGAATTTCGATTGTATGCGGCTATCATTTTACCATTGCTTATGCCAATTACGGCGACGGTTGCAATTTTGAACGCACTTTGGATGTGGAACGACTTTCTGCTGCCGCTTCTGATGCTGACCAAATCACAGTATTATACACTGCTTATTTCCACGAATATGCTGTTTGGCGAGTACAATAACGATTGGTCAGCGATCTTGTCCTCTTTGGTATTGACGATGCTGCCGATCTTGCTTGTATACTTGCTGCTGCAAAAATATATTTTAAGCGGAATTGCCGAAGGCGCGATTAAAGGCTAATAGAGAAAGGGTGGTTTGAGACGGAGATGGAGAAAAATCAAGATGTATCTGGATTTCTAAAAGCATCGGGCAAAAAAGTGGTCAATGGAGACGGGAAAGAAATTTTGCTGCGAGGTGTCGGTTTTGGGAGCTGGCTGCTGCCTGAGGGCTACATGTGGCGATTTCCTGATGAAGGCGACCGCCCGAGACGGATCGAGCGAATGATTAGTGAATTAATCGGCGACAAGAAAGCTGATGAATTCTGGGAGCTTTATTATGATCGTTATACAGCGGAAGCGGACATTGAGAAAATTGCGGCCGAAGGCTTTAATTCGGTGCGCGTGCCGATTAACGCCAGATTTCTAATCGAGGACGACGCTGTTTTGCAAATCAAAGAAAATCGTTTGGCGCTTATTGACCGTGTAATTGATTGGTGCCGGATTCATTCCCTTTATGTCATTCTGGATTTACATGGGGCACCTGGGGGGCAGACGGGGACGAATATAGACGATTCCGCGAATGATCTGCCGGAGCTGTTTCTAAACGAACAAAATAAGCAATTGACGGTTGATTTATGGAGAGCGCTTGCCAATCGTTACAAAGATGAATGGATTGTTGCGGGTTATGATCTGCTGAATGAGCCGCTTCCCAATTGGTTCGCGCAATATAACGGGCAAATTATGCCGCTGTACAAGGACATCATCTCGGCCATTCGGGAAGTGGACCAGCAGCATATGATCATATTGGAAGGTGCGCATTGGGCGACGGATTGGTCCATCTTCGACGAGCGGCTCGATGATAATCTGATGCTGCAATTCCACAAGTATTGGAACAATCCGGATACGGAGAGTATCCAGCCGTTTTTGGACAAGCGCGAGGAGCTGGACTTTCCGATCTTTATGGGTGAGGGCGGGGAAAACAACTGTGATTGGTTTACGGGAGCTTTCCGCTTGTATGAGGATCACGATATTTCGTGGAACTTCTGGACGTGGAAGAAGCTCGATTGTACGAACTCCCCGTGTTCGGTTAATATGCCAGAGAACTGGCAGCAGCTTATCGATTATATGCAGGGCGGGGCGAGGCCAAGCGCGGAAGCGGTGGAACACATTTTGTGGGCCTATCTAGACAATATACGAATCGAGAACTGTACCTATCGTCCTGAAGTTGTCAATGCGTTGTTCCGTAGGGCGACAGTGACGATACCGGCTATTTTTTACGGTTATAAAGGAGAAGGAATCAGTTACGGCATTAGCAGGCGTGCGGATAAAAATATTGAATATCGCAGCGGGGACGGTGTGGATATCCGATTTGTGGACAGTGCGAGAGAAACGCCGAACTTTCAGCATATGAAGGGAGAGGAATGGCAAACGGATGAGCGGCTTTATGTTCAGCTCGCTCCGTCCGATTGGGTTGCTTACGAATTTACGGTAGCTAGTGCTCCGATAACAATTGAGCTTGAGCTGCTCGTTCGAGGACCGGGCATCGCAAGAGTGATGGCTTCGATGAATGATACATTTATTGGAGCTCGGCAGTTGGAGAGCGACCATTGGCAGAACGTGCGCATACAAGTCCAAATCCAGGCAGAAGGCCTGCAAAAGCTCATTCTCCGTGCGGAGGAGCACCCGGTAGCGATACAGTGGATTCGAATTGCCGCTATATCATAATTAAGCATGGCGTATGAAAAGAAAAAAACCGCAGGAGCATGTGCTCCTGCGGTTTTTGCTCATTCAATATGCTCCCGCATTGAATTGGTTTAGCTTTTTTTGATTTGCAGCCGGATGACGTTCCAAGATGCTTTGCCTAGCACGGCTTTCACTGATCCGTTATCGGCTTTCGCATTACCGCGATTATGAGGCGTAACCTCATTGGGATTTGATTTTGTGTTCACGGCTTTCAGATCCGAATGTTCCAGCACCAAATGCTCAATGATGCTAACCTCGCCGAAGCTGCGAACGTCAACGTCTAGGTCCAGGCCTTCCGTTAAATGGCGGTTGACAGCAAAGACGGTAATTTCGCCTTGCTCCTCATTAAATACGCTGATCGCTTCGAGGTAAGGGACATCTGTGAAATCCTTCGAGTCGTATTTCGGCGAAGAGGTAATCGGGTGAAGCACGGTTCCTCTGCCATAAATGGAAGCATGCATATAAGGATAATAAGTCGTCTGCAGCCAAAGCGGGCCGCCGTTTTCAGTCATGATCGGCGCAATAACGTTAATTAACTGCGCAATACAAGCCATTTTTACACGATCAGCATGTTTCAGCAAGGTAATGATAAAGCAACCTACTGCTAGCGCATCCTCTAAGGTATACACATCCTCGAATTCAGGTGGAGCGATTTGCCAGCGCTCGTCTGCACGGCTGCTGCCGATGGAGTTCCAGACATTCCACTCATCGAGTGAGAGCATGAGCTTTTTCTTGCTCCGTTTCTTAGCCTTCACATAATCGCAAATAGCGGTTACGCTGTAAATGAATTGATCCATGTCTAGCGATTTGGCAAGGAAGTTAGACGAATCCTGCTCATTATTGTTGTAATAGGTATGCAGGGAGAGGAAATCGACTTGCTCATATGTGAGATCAAGCACAGTTGCTTCCCAATCGGCAAAGGTGCTCATACCGCTGGATGAGCTGCCGCAAGCAACAAGCTCAATCGTTGGATCGACCCAGCGCATGGCTTTGGCAGTCTCATTTGCAAGCCGTCCGTATTCTACGGCTGTTTTTGCTCCGATTTGCCACGGGCCATCCATCTCATTGCCTAAACACCAGGTTTTGAATTTATGCGGATCTTTATAACCATGCGAGATCCGGAGATCGCTGTAATAAGAGCCGGATGGATGGTTGCAATATTCAACGAGATTTCGAGCGGCATCGACCCCGCGAGTACCTAGATTGACAGCCATCATGACCTCTGAGCCAACGAGCTTTGCCCAATCCGCAAATTCATTGGTACCCATTTCATTGGTTTCCGTCGTCCACCAAGCAAGGTCAAGCAGCCGTCGCCGCTCTGCCTTCGGGCCAACGCCATCTTCCCAATTGTAGCCGGATACGAAGTTTCCTCCTGGGTAGCGTATGATAGGAACCTGCAAAGAACGGATGGCTTCAAGTGCATCGCGGCGGAAGCCGTTCTCATCAGCTGTCTTGTGGCCTGGCTCATAAATGCCTCCATAAACAGCGCGGCCAAGATGCTCAATAAACGAGCCATAGAGCCGTGGGTCAACTTTGGACACCGTAAAGTTTTTATCGATAAGCATGGTTGATTTCATAGACATATCATGCAATCCTCCTATAATTGAATTAATTAAATGATTAATTCTTAATTTGTTGATTTCTTATATCATATTTATCATAATATAGAAATACAATCAATACGCAGCAATTGAAATGGAATAGGATTAGCTAAATTGCTAATTCTAAAGATGGGAGATTAACGATGTATTTAACGACCGACGCCCAGTCGCTTCGTGTGTATGAAGCATTAGCCAGTGAAGTACGCTTGCAAATTATCGATTTATTATATACAAAAGAGATGCATATTAAAGAACTGGCCGCTACGCTGTATTTAAGCAGTGCAATCGTGAGCACCCATGTCAACAAGCTTCAAAAGGCAGGGCTAGTTGGTTATCGCATGAGAAGAGTGAATGGCGGTACCTATAAATATTGCTCGCTATCTACAGAGTATCTGCAAATCCGCTTATCACAATCGAAGCCTGAAGCTAGAAAATTTACGGAAGTTTCGATTCCGGTTGGTCATTACACCGATTTTGAGGCTGCGCCAACCTGTGGCATAGCGACAAAAGACAAAATGATCGGGCAGTACGATAACCCGACTTACTTTTTAGATCCGGAACGTGTTCAGGCAGGCATTCTATGGTTTGCAAGAGGTTTTGTCGAATATAAAATCCCGAATTACCTTTTCAAGGACCAAGTGGTGAATGAAATTGAGATTTCTCTTGAGATCGGCTCTGAAGCTCCTCACATCAATGAAAACTGGCCCTCGGATATTGAGTTTACGATTAATGACAAATCCATGGGCATATGGACAAGCCCTGGCGACTTTGGCAGCTTTAGAGGCAGGCTCTCGCCGGAGTGGTGGCACTCGGATGTCAACCAATATGGGTTAATGAAGGTTTTGCGCATTAATGAGAGCGGCAGCTTCGTCGATGGGCAGCAAATTTCGGAGCTGACCATAGAGGATGTATCATGGGATCGTTCGCAGTGGACGTTCCGGATTAGCGCAGAGGATGTATCGCGCGGACGCGGGGGACTGACGCTGTATGGGAAAGGCTTTGGCAATTATGATCAGGATATTGTTATCCGCAGCTATTATAAGGAATGATTTGCTGCTACACTAACAAGCAAACGGATATTGAATGTGGGGGTTGAGGAACTTTGATTTCTTGTCGCGTACTTATCGTAGATGATGAACTATTAGTGAGACAGGGGATCAAGCACCTGCTCAATTGGGAACATGAAGGTTTTCAAATCGTGGGTGAGGCTTCCAATGGCAAGGAAGCGCTGGAGCTGATTGATCGCGTTGCGCCCCATATCGTCATTACGGACATCGTCATGCCCGTCATGGGCGGCGAGGAGCTGACTCGTGTGATAAAGGCGCGATTCCCCGAGATTGAGGTTATTATTTTGAGCAGCTTCGGTGAATTTGATTATGTGAGATCCACGTTTCAAAGCGGCGTTGCCGATTATATTTTAAAACCAAAGCTGGAAGCCTTCCAACTGCTGGATATCGTAAAGCGGACCGCGCGTAAAATTCCTTCCTTAAAGCTTGTACAGACAGAGGAGGAAGGCGGCATGTCTGTGAAAGTCGTGCTTGATAAGCTTATTTCAGGCTATGAGGCGGAGACGAACAGCTCCGTCATTAATGAAGCTTTCCCGCATGCGGCCTTTCGACTGATCGGTGTTGATTTGAAGCAACTGCAAGGTAGGGGCAGGGAGATACAGGAAGCTGCCTATTGGCATGACAAAATGACAGTAGAGATCGCTTCGGAATTGCCGAATGCAGCTTATTATCATCTGCCAATCGAAGCAAGCATGGCTGTGATGCTCGTTAATTTGGATAACCGTGACCAGCATAGAATGATTGGCATCGCGCGCAAGCTTGCGGCGGGCACAGGCGAGCAACTGCCAGAGCTTGCTTGGATGCTTGGTGAGCCATTCTCCGAGCTCAGTCAACTCGGAACGTGCTATAAAGAAGGCTTTCTTAAGCTGAATGCCTATCGTTTCTTCCTACCGCCATCCCAACATTTAATTTTTCAAAGCGAGCTACCGCCCATCGCAGAGGAAGCGGTTCAGTTCAATATGAACGACTTCACTGAACGGATGAACCGAAGACAGTACGAAGAAGCATTTAGCGAACTGCTTGCTGATGTGCATGCCAAGGCTTCGCGCTATTCCACCGATGTATTTGAATTTAAGTCTTTTTTAGGCAATGTTATTTTTAACATTACGATTTTACTCGGTCGCCAGGACTCCGATGTGAAAAATTTGGAAGAAGCGAAATATGCCTACTTCAAATCCATTGGAGAAACGATGCATGCCAGCGACGCGATCAAGCAGCTCCAAAGCTTTATTGCGAAAGCCGATGAGGTTATTCAGAAAAGGGGAACTGCGGGGAGCAACGCGAATATGACGCAGCTGCTGCATTTTATACGCGAGCATTATGCTGAGCCGCTTAGTTTGACGGAATTGGCCAAACATTTTCATTTTAACCCCTCTTACCTGTCGAGTTATTTCACCTCGCATAATAAAGAAGGGTTTAGTGAATATTTGAACAGGATCAGGGTTGAGAAGGCAGCGGACCTATTGCGGCATGATTCCGCATCTATTTCGGAAATAAGCGGCATGGTTGGGTATTCGGACCATAGTTATTTCACTAAGGTATTTAAGAAGCTGACGGGTTTATCGCCAAGTCATTATCGAAAACAATACATGGGCAAGAAGAGGGATTAGCAGATGAGAGCTTTTTTGGACAAATTTAAATTCCACGGCTTGTTTATCAAAATGTTTATGGTTACGCTGGTTAGCATTATATCGGTGTCGCTCCTGACCTCCATCTTTATGATACAAATGTCCGAGCGGCTGTTCATGAACACCTTTAGCATTACAAATTCCAAAATCATTAACCAGATTCAGGCCAATTTCGAGTCCTTTAACTATTCAGTTGTGACTGCGTCGAACAATGTAATGCAAAACGGAGCCATCAAAGGCTTTCTGACGAAGCCGGAAATGGACACGGTCTCTTCCTTAGAAAGTTACTATCTGGCTAGCCAACAGATGGATCGGATTCAATCGAGTGTTGCCGCTTATCCGGTTACGATGACCATCTCTGGCGTAAATAAAAAATTTCACTCTACAGACAGCTATTATTGGCCAAGCTCGCTCGAAAAGCTTAGAAATAGCATCCTGACCGTCAATACCCTTATCCAGCCAAAGAAGCTGATCTATCAATTGGATACTGAAAATGTGCCCGGTTCATCTGTTGATGATCCGGTTATTGTTGCGTCCAGAGCTTTAATGGAGAGAACGAGCGGCAATCAATATGGTGTGCTTTATTTCGCGATCAAAGAAAGCGATTTTAAGGGATTTTATTCAAGTTTTACAAGCAAGGGCAATGATGTTGTGATTCTGGATCGCAAAGGCATGGTCGTCTCCAGCAACCGCCATGACTTAATCGGGCAAGAGGAACAGGAAATGCTGAGCTACGCCAAGGAGATCGAGCAGCAAAAGCTAAGCTTCAAGGACGTGAAGGTACTGGGAAGCAGCAGCCTTGTGTTATCTGAATATTTGCCGGTGTATGACTTTTATCTGGTTAACCTGATCAATAAGCAGGAAGTGCTTAAAGGAATCGTAGATTTTAAAATGATTGCTTTGATCAGCATTGCGATTGTTTTTGTGGCTCTTATCATTGTTTTTCTTATATCCAGAAGGTTGACTAAATCATTAACGATGCTTGCTAGACAAATGTCGGGCATTACGACGAATCATTTTGACAATTATATCGAGGTTTCCGGGAGCTATGAGATTAAGGAACTTGGCCGGGCTTACAACTATATGCTTGATGAACTGAATGATTACATCAAGAAGCTGATTCAGACGCAGAAGGATCAACGCAACGCAGAGCTATCCGCTTTGCAAATGCAAATCAATCCTCATTTTCTATACAATACGCTTGCATCCATCAAAATTTTGGTTCAACAGGGGAACAAGGAGAAGGCTGCCGCTACGATTAACTCCTTGATTTCTCTGCTGCAAAATACGGTCAGCAATATTAGCGAGACCATCAGTGTGGCGCAAGAGCTCGTTAATTTAAAAAACTATGTATTCATTAACCATGTGCGCTATGGCGAGCAGATCGTCGTCAATTATTTTGTCGCAGACGATTGTTACGGCTATCATATTCCAAAGCTTATTATCCAGCCATTTATCGAAAATGCGTTTTTTCACGCTTTCCAAGAGCGCAGTGATGGCCATATTTATGTGCTTATCTCGCGGGAGGAACAGGCACTCGTTTGCGAAGTCGTGGACAATGGGGTAGGTATGGAAGGTTATGACCATGAAAATCCGGTCCACAGCTCCATAAGTACTAGTCATTTTTTCTCAGGAATTGGCATCCGTAATGTGCATGATCGGATCGCTTTGCTGTACGGAGAAGATTTTGGCGTCTCGATCGTCAGTGATATAGGTCAAGGTACCAGGGTGAAAATAAGGCTACCCCTCCATAAGACCTAAAAAAAGTACCAATAAACAAATTAATTTCTAATTACATAATAACCTCTGGAAAGGTAACAATAGAATGACAAATCCACACAAATATATTGCTAACGAGTCATTTTAACGAATTGCTATAATGAATATCGTTAGCCGGCAAACGCTTTCAGAAATAGCTTTCAGTTATCAAAAAGGGGTTGAATAATGTGAAGAAATTACTAGCTGTTGTGCTCGCAAGCTTTGTGCTTCTTACGGCATGTTCGAGCAAAGAAAACAATGCACCAAATAACGGTGAAACACCTGCTACAGGCACGAAAGAAATCACAGTATGGGCGTGGGACAAAGCGTTTAACGTTGGTGCCATGGAACGTGCAAGCGAAGCCTATAAAACAAAAAATCCTGATCTTAAAGTCAACATCGTGGAGAACGCACAGGCTGATATTATTCAAAAACTGAACGCAGGCTTGAATGCGGGTACAACTAAAAGCTTGCCGACAATCGTATTGATTGAAGATTACCGTGCGCAAAGCTTCCTGCAAGCGTACCCGGATGCATTTTTTGCTTTAAATGATTTCATTACGCCTAGCGACTTTGCCGATTACAAAATCGGGCCTACAAGCTTTGACGGCAAACAATACGGCGTACCTTTCGATTCCGGTGTTGCTGGTCTTTATGTAAGAAGCGACTATTTGGAGCAAGCAGGTTTTAAAGTGGCTGACCTGCAGGATATCGACTGGAAGAAACTTATCGAAATCGGTAAAGAAGTGAAAGCCAAAACCGGAAAATCACTTCTAACCCAAGATCCTAACGATCTAGGTCTTATCCGGATGATGATTCAATCCGCAGGCTCATGGTATTTGAAAGAAGACGGCACAACGCCAAATCTTTCAGGTAATGCAGCTCTGAAGGAAGCATTTGAAACGTACAAAGAGCTAATGAATGCTGATATCGTGAAAGTAACTTCGGATTGGAGCCAATTCGTAGGTGCATTCAACAGTGGCGAAGTAGCATCAGTTCCTACAGGCAACTGGATTACAGCTTCAGTAAAAGCGGAAGCATCACAATCCGGCAAGTGGGCGGTTGTTCCTTTCCCTAAACTTGGCGGCAACCCGAACTCCGTTCATGCTTCCAACCTAGGCGGCAGCTCATGGTATGTCATGAATGTAGATGGCAAAGAAGCAGCAGCAGAATTCTTGAAGGCAACTTTTGGTTCAGACGTTGATCTATACCAAAAGCTTGTAACGGAAATTGGCGCGATTGGCACACTGAAAGCGGCAGCGGCTGGCGATGCTTATAAGCAAGCGGATGAGTTTTTCGGCGGTCAAAACGTGATTCAGGACTTCGCGAAATGGACGGAGCAAATTCCAAGCGTTAACTACGGCATGCACACGTATGCGATTGAAGATATCCTAGTTGTTGAGATGCAAAATTACATGGGCGGCAAAGATATTGATAAGGTTCTAAACGACGCTCAATCGCAAGCAGAAACACAAGTAAAATAAATTACACCATACGGCAATTAAATAAAACCTGGGGCTTCTCCTTCTCTTGTACCCAAGCGTATATGTTGGACGGGGGCGGGGGCTGGAGAAGTCTGCGAGGTTTTATTTCCGTAAAGAAAGGGGTTAGGCTAACGTGAAAGCAGCGAGGCCTGGCGTGAATATTCGCAGAAGAGCTAACATTACCGGGTGGATGTTCGTCATATTGGCAGTCGTTTTGATTGCGGCGTTCTATTTTTATCCGATGATCCAAGCGCTCTTGCTATCATTCAAATCCGGCAAGGGCATGAATTTATCGTATGTCGGCATTGATAACTACGTTCGTTTGTTTAGCGATAAGACGTTTCTAACTGCAGTTAAAAATACGTTTATTTACTTAATTATCCAAGTGCCAGTCATGATTGTTTTGGCTATGTTTATCTCTGTATTGCTTAATGACAGCAAATTGAAATTCAAAGGGTTTTTCCGTACGGCAATCTTCCTGCCGGCTGTTACCTCGCTTGTAGCGTATTCAGTTATTTTCAAATACCTGTTTGCTACCGAAGGTCTGGTTAACAAAATGCTAACCAATCTTCATCTGATCGGTACACCGATTCAGTGGATTACAGATCCGTTTTGGGCAAAGGTGACGGTTATTATTGCAATCACATGGCGCTGGACAGGCTACAACATGATCTTCTACTTGTCTGCGCTTCAAAATATTGATCACTCGATCTACGAAGCCGCAAAAATTGACGGCGCCTCGTCCACGAGACAATTTTTTGGCATTACCATCCCGCTGCTGAAACCAATCATTTTGTTTACTTCCATTACCTCTACGATTGGTACCTTGCAGTTGTTCGACGAGGTCGTCAATATCACTAAGGGTGGACCGGGTAATGCATCCATGTCCATTTCTCAATATATTTACAACCTTTCGTTCAAATATTCAGCGGATTTCGGTTATGCAGCAACCGTTTCTTATTCTATCGTGATTATGATCATCATATTGGCATTTATTCAGTTTAAAGCGGCAGGTGATAAAAATGGATAAACTAAAACGGGTATTCGTTTATATATTTCTAAGCGTCGCTGCGTTCATATCCATCTTCCCATTTCTTTGGATGATAATCAGCGCCACCAATAAATCGGCTGACGTAACCAAAGGAAGGCTGCTGCCAGGCAGTCAGCTGTTGGAAAATCTTAATAATTTGTTTAGCACAGTGGACATCGTTCCTGCCTTGCTGAACTCGGCTAAAATTTCAGTCACCACTACGATCCTTGCGATGGTTATTGCTTCGCTTGCTGGTTATGGGTTTGAAATTTACCGTAGCAAAGCAAAGGATGTAGTTTTCACTATTTTGCTTCTGTCCATGATGATTCCGTTCGCAGCAATCATGGTGCCGTTGTACCAAATGTTTGCAGGTATTTCGCAAGCCATCCCGTTTATCGGGCTGGATACACTTTCGGGTGTTGTGCTGCCAACGTTTACGACCGCTTTTCTTATTTTCTTCTTCCGTCAAAATACGAAGATGTTTCCGCGTGAGCTGCTGGAAGCAGGGCGTATCGACGGTTTGAATGAGATTAATCTGTTTTTCCGGATTTTCATGCCTACGATGAAGACCACATATGCCGCAGCCGGCATCATTACCTTTATGTCGAGCTGGAATAACTATCTGTGGCCGCTCATCGTGCTGCAATCACCGGAGAAAAGAACGATTCCTATGCTCATATCCAATTTGGGGTCGAGCTACACGCCAGATTATGGTATCATCATGACAGCGATCGTCATTTCGACAATCCCAACTGCACTTGTCTTTTTCCTAATGCAGAAGCATTTTGTAGCGGGAATGACAGGTTCAGTCAAATAAGCATGGAAAAGAGTCAGGTGGCTGTGCACATGTAGTGCAGCCGCCTGACTTTTAAATAACTTTAAGGGGAAAATGCAATGAATGAAATGAAGCCTACTATTAGCTGGCTTACCGATGTAAGCGTATTTGCCGTGAACCGGCTGCCGGCACACTCTGATCACCGTTATTACGAATCAATCGATGGAGCTGTGGCAGAAGCGCCAATGTCGCTTCGTCATTCACTGAACGGAAGTTGGAAATTCAACTATTCCGTTAAACCAGCTGACCGGCCAAAACACTTTTACGAGGTAGAGCACCCGGTTGATGGCTGGAATAACATTGAAGTACCTGGTCATATTCAACTGCAGGGCTTTGGCAAGCCTCAATACGTAAACACCATGTATCCATGGGACGGTCATAATGATATTCGTCCGCCAGCTATTCCGGAGGATCATAATCCAGTCGGAAGCTATGTGAAATATTTTCAAGCACCTGCACAAATGCAGGGCAAGCCAGTCTATATCTCTTTCCAAGGTGTAGAATCTGCCTTTTATTTATGGTTAAACGGAACATTTGTCGGCTACAGCGAAGACAGCTTTACGCCTTCTGAATTCGACTTGACCCCTTATTTGGTAGAGGGGGAAAATAAGCTTGCCGTTGAAGTCTATCAACGGAGCACAGGCAGCTGGCTGGAGGATCAGGATTTTTGGCGTTTTTCAGGAATCTTCCGCGATGTATACTTATATACGGTTCCTAGCAGCCATGTGCGGGACCTGTTTGTACATGCCGAGCTTGACTCCTCTTACACGAAGGGGACGCTCGGCGTAGATTTGAAGCTCTCTGGCGCTAAGCCATCGAGCATCAAGCTGGAGCTTAAGGACGCTGCTGGCTTGACGATCGCTGAGACTGCCGCAGTGCCGGATGGCAGTGACCATTATTCTTTATCCGTAAATGCAGGGACAGTAACGCCGTGGAGTGCAGAGAAGCCTTACCTGTATATGCTTTATGTTACGCTTTATGATCAAGAGGGCCATGTGGTTGAAGCGGTCCCTCAAAGAGTAGGATTCCGGTCCTTCGAAATGATCGATAAAGTTATGCATATCAATGGCAAGCGCATTGTGTTCAAAGGCGTGAACCGTCATGAATTCAACAGCCGCAGAGGTCGATCGATTACGAAGGAAGATATGCTGTGGGATATCCGCACAATCAAACGCAATAATTTGAATGCGGTGAGAACCTCTCATTATCCGAATCAATCACTTTGGTACGAGCTGTGTGATATTTACGGTGTCTATGTCATTGACGAAATGAACCTTGAAACCCATGGCTCATGGCAGAAGATGGGCGCGGTTGAGCCATCCTGGAACATCCCTGAGAACAAGCCGGAATGGCAGCCGATCGTCATGGATCGTGCGATTTCAATGGTAGAACGGGACAAAAACCATCCATCGATTCTGATCTGGTCTGTCGGCAATGAAGCCTATGCTGGTGAAGTGCTGCTTAATGTATCGAATTATTTCCGGGAGACAGATCCAAGCAGACTTGTTCATTACGAGGGTGTATTCCATAACCGGACCTATGATGCGACAAGCGATATGGAGAGCCGCATGTATGCAAAGCCGGCCGATATCGAGCAATATTTGAATGAGAACCCGCAAAAGCCTTACATCAGCTGCGAATATATGCATGCGATGGGGAACTCGGTTGGGGGCATGCACAAGTATACGGAGCTGGAACAGAAATACGCGATGTACCAAGGCGGCTTCATTTGGGATTATATTGATCAGGTCATCGTGAAGAAAGACCGTTACGGCAAAGAGTTTTTGGCGTATGGCGGCGATTTCGACGATAGAGCGACCGATTACAATTTCTGTACGAACGGAATCGTTTATGCAGACCGCAAGGAATCTCCGAAAATGCAGGAGGTTAAATTCCTTTACCAAAACATTAAGCTGATTCCTGATCGTACTGGCGTAAAAGTGATTAACGAGAATTTGTTTGAAGGTACGGATGCTTATGACTTGGTCGTTAAGCTTCATCATGAAGGACGCGAGATTTTCAAGAAATCACTGAAGGCTGCTGTAGCTGCACAAAGTGAAGCTTACGTGTCGTTTGAGCTTCCAACTGTTACAGAGTCTGGTGAGTTCGCGCTGCATGTGTCATTGAACCTGAAGGAAGCTACCCTATGGGCAGATGCCGGCCATGAGATTTCGTTCGGTCAGCATGTATTCCTAGTAGAGGAAACCAGTGCGGCTGTTCAGCCTGAGGGCGATGTAAGAGTAGTTGAAGGTGACGTTAATATCGGCGTACATGGCCGTGATTTCAGCATCATGTTCTCGAAGCAAGCAGGAACGCTGACATCTGTGAATTACTCCGGACGCGAAATGATTGCGATTCCTCCGGCTCCGCTGTTCTGGCGGGCGACGACAGACAATGATAAAGGTTTCGCTCTCGGATTTGATTCAGGCGCTTGGTTTGCAGCTAGCTTGACGCGCAAATGTGTTTCCGTTGAGTTAACCAAACAAGAGGGGAGCGCAACAGTCACGTTCAGTTATAAGCTGAGCATTAGCGCAGAAGTTCTCGTCACGGCTGCTTATACCGTGTTTGCAGATGGCAGCTTAAATGTGAAAGTGCGCTATGAAGGGGCAGAAGACCTTCCGAAGCTTCCGATTTTTGCATTATCGTTCAAGGTACCAGCGGATTATCACCATTTGGATTGGTATGCGATGGGGCCAAACGAGAACTATATTGATCGTGCGTTTGGGGCGAGACTTGGTGAATTCCAAAATGATGCAGCCGATAACGTATCGGGATATGTCGTTCCGCAGGAGTCCGGAAACCGTACCGGAGTTCGCCGCGTGAGCATTAGCAACGATTATGCGCAGGGCATTCGGATCTCGGCTCCTGCAACGCAGCCAGTCGAGTGCAATATTTCTCCATATACGGCATTTGAGCTGGAAAGCGCAAATCACCACTATGAGCTTCCGAACGTGCATTACACTGTCGTAACGGTAGCGGGCAGACAAATGGGCGTCGGCGGCGACGACAGTTGGGGCGCTCCAGTCCACGGCGAATATCTCATTCCCGCCAATCAGACGCTAGCGTTTGAGTTCAATATTGCACGCTTGTAAGCGAAAGCGAGTGCTCGGACTGTAGTAAGGGCGAGAGCAGTTAAAGGAACAGCAGCATACGAAAGAAGCAGAGGATAGCCTCTGCTTCTTTTTTTGGTGCATTTTTGTATATAAGTTCTAAGTGTTTCGAAATGATTATGATAACGGGACAAAATTCCGTTTTTTCATTCAACTGTCAGAAGAAAATAAAGTGTTAGACTGAAAATAAAGTATTAGACTGAGATTGGCCATTGGTCCATCAGTTTGGGTGCCTGTAGGACAAGGATCAGGCCGAACAAACCAACTAAAATTTCCCCCAATGCGAATGCAGTATTCATTCCATAATAATAGGTGGTCTCCGTACTGGGAGCGCGTTTGCCTCTTACATACTGGGAAAGCACATCTATTATAAAAATCATTACACCCGAAATAATAATCCAGCCAAAGGCTACAATCCACAGCGTCATTTTCATAGATACAAACTCCCTAAGGGATGATTATGGCTTCATGGAAGCGATTTATTTTACTTGTTTGAACAGCAGGAAATTGAACTATAAATAAACCCTTCAGCCCCGCGCCATCAGATTTGAAAGAATGTCCGGAAAGTATTTTCCCGCAATGCGCAATATTTTGGAGAAGCCCGGAACGACCCTCGTTTTGTTTTGCTCCATCCCATGGATCCCGAGCTTTACGAGTGTATTCAAACTCATACTGGGAATGCCGCCGTTTTGCATGTCAGGGAGCAGATTGGTTTCTGCAACGAGGGGGGGGACAAGCTCCATCACGTGTATGTTTGTTTTCGATTTCCTGAGTTGGATTCGAAGCGCGTCGGTAAACATATGCACGCCTGCCTTTGTAGCAGAATAAACGGGATGCAGGGGTGAAGTGACGTAGGAAAGACCAGAGCTTACGGTTACGATCATAGCTTCATTTTGTCTTGCCAATTGCGGGAGCAGCGCTTCCGTCATCCAGATAGTCCCGTTTAAATTCGTTTCCACCTCTGCGGTAGTCCGCTCCAAATCGAGGTTATCGTCCAGCAATTCGAATGCGCGCATAATACCTGCAGAGTTGAACAGGATCGAAACTTCAGGGTAGCGGTCACGAAGTATAGCTGCCATTTCGCGAACGGAGTTCGCGTTGGATACGTCGCCTCGCAGCCCGATGAGCCCTGTATGTTTGTGCGTCACTTGATCAAGGGTTGCTTGATTTCGTCCAATGACGATTACTTTATTGCCGCGATTCAACAAGTTTAAAGCGAATGCAAGACCGATGCCAGAAGTGCCGCCTGTAACGACAATTGTATGATTTAAAAGCTTCATGACTAATTCTCCTTTTTTAGTTACATTTTTTTAAATTTGTAACATGTGAACGACCTAAGCATACTACGGCAAGTTACAAGAGTCAATAGTTGTAACCCGTGGCGTCTAAAGGTATAATAAAATTATGAAAAATTTAAGCAGAGAACTAATAATGGAAACCGCACATCGAATGGTTGTCGAACAAGGGATGGAAAAAGTCAATCTGTCAAAGGTCGGCTCTCAGTTGGGGACTTCTCATGCTGCGATCTATAAGTATTTTACAGGCAAGGAAGAGTTATGGACCGAGCTTGCGTTGTCGTGGCTGGACTGTGAACTGGCGAGGCTTTTTCCATTTGATAAGGACAAGTGCTCATCTAAGAAGGACGTCGTACATGAATGGTTATGGGTATTAAGTGGATCGAAATATGATGCTTATGTACGTGAGCCTGAAATGTTTAAGCTGTATACAGCCTATATCGATCAAAATCCGGCGGTCGTCGCTCGGCACATCGGCGATTTGGTGGACAGCTTAAAGGCCGCGAGCGGCATTGAGGAAGTTGAGCGACTGTACGCCATCTTAATGGCATTTTCTTATTTCTCAGCGCCAGCTTATGCAGACAATTGGATGCGTATGGATTTCAAAGCAGAGTTTGAAGCGGTCTGGAAGCTTATCGAGCCGGGGATTGAGGGTTAGATACAGTCACATCCTTGAAAGAAAGTTGGAGTGAACCTGAGCACTGGTCCAGTGCAAGTGAAGAATCTGCAGGCTGAACTACAACCTGAATACGAAAATGCAGAACAAATTATCCAAGAATTCGATCATTGAATCGTCAATAGTCATAATTGAAAATCAGAAATAGATCGTTAACGAATTAATAATTTTGTGTAATCATGAGAAGGCTGCTAGCTTGATTGGCGGCCTACTTACGCTAACGTTTACGAGTGAATTGAACAAGGCGAAATTAAAAAAGATACTTGACGCAGATGGATGGCCCTAAAACTTGTCGTTACAGACAGCGCGCTGAACCGTATCACAGAGAGAAGCTTGGTCATTGAACGGGTACGTTAGTTGAATAACAACAGCGGCAATCTAAGACTTTATTTTTCAAGTCTTCGTTTGCCGCTGTTTCTTTTATGAAGCAGTCTAATACTTTATTTTCTCCAAACATCAACTCATGTTCTAATCATCTGACAAGTTATCTTTTACAACAATCTGTGATGTACAATCCTATTTCTAAGAATTATGATAAAACAGGCGGTGATAAAGTGACTATGAATAAAAAAAGCTCAAGGGAGATCACGGTGGGAGAGGAAAGATACACCTATGTTATCTCCCCAGCAGCAAAAGGTCTACTAGCCCTTACTATAGAACATGAAGAGGTTAAGGGACAAAAAATTAGATTGTACATAAAATCAGAAATCAACGAATTTTGGGTGGAGTTTCCTTATGTAGAAGATTTAAATTTGAAGCTCATTAAGCCATCAGAAATATCGTTGATCATTGAGGAAGCTCTGTTCCGGGGCTGGACACCAAAAAACAAAGGACCTATGATAACCTATAACATAGATGAAAATATATAGCATGCACTCATTCTATATCGCAGGATTACTCTTTTTCGCAATGGAATATTTGAAATCTAGTTCTAAAAAGGAAAAATGCGACCGTTAAAAGAGGGTGGAGAAGTCCAATGGAAGATTTAATAACCGAGAAAAATGACTTATACTCTTTGCCGCTACATAAACAGGCCAATCTGAAATGGTCATTCCATCTCTTATTTGGATTTTCGGTAACCTTGTTGTTAGGTTTCATTCTGATTCCGGGTGATGATAGTGAAAAATTCATTCTAAACCTTATTTTTAGTGTGTTTATGATCTTTATCTTATACGGTTGGCTTGCGCTAGCCTTCTTTAAGAAACCATACCTCATTATTAATGATGAATACCTTGAATACAAGTGGTTATTCGGTCGCAAACGTATTGATTTGGGTACCATTAATCAGATTGAGTTTTATTCGGAAAGTGGCGTTACTAGGTTGGGGATCGGAGCTATCGAACACGGAAAGCTGTCTTTTTTTGAAGCTACAGATCGAATGCTGGGCAGGAACTACTCTGTAAGTATCGTCGTTTCCACATTCTCCAATATTGATTTTGAAAAATTACGCTTAACCTTAATAGCGAAGGTAAATCAAAGAAAACAATGATCGCAAACTTCAATGGGGTAAAGTGGTATAGCCATGCTAGTAGGAAAGCTAAGCAGTAGACGGAGTTGTTTTACTAACGAGTCTGCTGCTTAGCTATTCATCTTACAACTTATTTTTATTGAAAGATTTAAGATATTCCTAATCCCTATCGGAGTTCATCATGTTCCATTTTAGGATTGCGTATCATTTAACTGCTTCAAATATTGATCCTGAATATGCTCATCGTCTCTAATAATGCCTGCGCCAGCCATCATAATGTAGATAATACCTCCAAAGAACAACGCGCTTAAGATAATAATATAAGTCATCGTAGTAGCCTCCTTCCCCAAATAATCAAAGCTGCTTCAAAGCTTCCGAGAAAGCCAGGATGCCTGGCCGAATCTCCTCTAAATGCGGCTTTGCATAGCTGAGTCGAACATACCCGGGCTCTGAACCATAGACGCTGCCGGGCACGAAAGTTACGCCTCGTTTTATCGCTTCCTCCAGCAGTTTGCCATCATCGATGCGTTGATTAATTTTGCACCATAGATTCAGGCCGCCGAGCGGAGGGACGAAGGTGACTTTCTCCTGAAGCACTTCCTGCAAGGTTTGGACCATTATTTGCTGCTTCTGAAATAAGGAGTGACGCAATTGTGCAAGATGCGGCTCGAACTGCCTAGACGTCAGCAGCCGCTCCGCTACCCATTGCGACATAATGCTTAAGCCAAAATCCATTTGCTGCCGGGCATCGGTTAGCCGCTCGATCACGGATTGCGGGGCGACCATCCAGCCAATCCGCAGGCCGGAGGCGGCTATTTTGGACAGTGACCCGATATAGAGCACGATTCCGTCCGCATCTATTGCTTTCAGAGGGAGTGGAACGTTTCCGTCAAAAGCAGTGAGGCTGAAAGGATCATCCTCTACAATAGGCACGCGCAGCTCGGCAGCAATGTTCAGCAGCTTTTTTCTTTTTGCTACGCTCAGCGTGGTTCCGGTTGGATTCTGATAGTTAGGATTCAAGAACACCATGCGAATACGGTGTTTTCGGTACAAATCCGTAATATCATCGGGATCAATGCCATCCTCGTAAACAGGAAGGCGGTAAATCCGCAACCCGGCAGATTGGAACATTGGCAAGGAGTAGCTGTAAGAGGGGTCTTCAATAGCAACCGCATCGCCTGGAGAGAGCAGGCATTGCGTAATCAAATACAAGGACTGCTGTGAACCGGATGTAATGAGCATCGCTGATTCCGTGGTTTGGATACCGTTATGTTGCTTTAGCATATGAACGAGCGATTTTCTTAATGGTTCGAAGCCCTGAGGGTCATCATAGCCCAGATGCTCATGAAAGGGCTGCTCACGTAAAATGCTGCTTACCGTCCCATTGGGAAATAAATCGGACGATAGCTCTCCGCTTGCCATATTAATGACCGTAGGGCTGTTCAGCGTAACTTCCCGGATGCGCCTCATGAGCGGAAGATTCGGCAAAAATGTTCCGCCTTCTGTATATTGGCGCCAATTTGGGGTGTGGGTGGGCGATATACCCCATTTGGTTAAGCTAACGCGAGTACCGCTGCCAACGACACTCTCCACGAGTCCAGAAGCGCGCAGCTCCTCATAGGCTTGGATGATGGTGCTCCGATTGACACCAAGCTGCTCTGCCATTTTGCGCTCGGAGGGAAGTGAACTTCCCGGGGGCAGCTCCGCATAGGAGATCGCACGCTCAATATGGTCGACTATTTGCTGGTATAGGGGAGTTTGAGCTGAACGATCTGGTTTCCACATAGCCTACCGACACCCTCTGCGAATGATGAATACTGTGTTTGATTTCTTTATTAACCGTAACGGATATTGTATAAGATGTACAGATCCAATTGGAAGTATGATTGCCCCTCCAATTTTGAAGGGGACACAGATTTTGCTGCGAATGGATGGTTTAATGCTAGCAGGATTGGAGGGTCACAAATGATAACCGGGCAACTATCATTAATCCATTATCATTAACGGATGGAGTGCACATCCTATGAGGAAATCAGCCTTAAGCGGAAAAAGGATCGTTATCGCCGGTTCACAAAAAACACAAGAAATGAGCATGATCATGGAGAAACAAGGAGGGCTGCCGCGAGTGCGGTCTTTGCAAGGCTTAACGGTTGTTAATGAAAATTTCAAAGCGGAGCCTTTATGGAAATGTGCTGCTGAAGGCGCGGATTGGGTTATTTTGACCACGGGATTAGGGGCTGAGCGGATGGTTCAATCGTCAGAGGCACTAGGGTTGCAGGAACCGCTTCTGGCAGCGTTGTCACAAGCGCAAATAGCAACAAGGGGATATAAAACGACGGCTTTTCTCAAGAAGTATACTAATCGTATTTCTCATCATCGACTCGAATAATGTTGTCAATGATTAGTTCAGCCTCCGTCTCAAAATTAATATGAAGCGGTGCTGGAAGCTTATCCATAATGGAAAGGATAGGCGGCAGCGCGAGAAATTGCTCAATGGTCTGAGGAAATGGTTTTAGCTCCGCAGTGGCCCACTCTCGAACCGTATCAATAAAGCTATAAAAAGAAGCTTCAAATTGATCGGCAGAGCCCTCCGCTTCATCCATGTCCGCGACGGTCATCGCTCTCCAATTTTTCAATACGGTTCCTAGAGCTTGCTCTACTTGGATGTTCATGGTTACTTGTCTCCTTGCGGTCGAAGTTTCACTATAATTGCAGTCATTATAACACGATGATCATTGTCCATGATATGATAGGGAGAAATGAGACTTGAACAGAATGAGGGGAGATTTGGCTATAATGGTAGAGCATTTGGTATCATTTAAATTTAAAGAAGCGCTGACCGCAAGCAAGGAAAAAGAGCTGCTAGATGCACTTTATGATCTTCCAACCGCGATTTCGGGCATTGTAGAGCTGACGGCTGGCCGTAACGAAACGACGGAAACAGGGAATATCCAAGGATATACATTAGGTTTGCGAGTAACTTTCACTGATCAGCAATCGTTGCTGGCTTATGGACCTCATCCGGCTCATCAACGCTTTGTGAGCATGCTGGATGGACTTATCGAGAATGTCATTGTCATCGATTACCCAATCTCCGGGAAGCAATAGTCGTAGGTGAGTGTTAATGTGGAGATTATTAGCAGATAACCGAGCGTGTACATATCTGCGTGGCTTTTTTGATGAATCAATCAGATAATAAAAGATACAGGCAGGGTGAGCTTATGGCAGAAAAAGATGAGCTGGTTCGTTTCGGAGTATCTTTCCCGGCACCGTTAATCGATCAGTTTGACCGTTATCTTGATGAGCAAGGTTATACGAATCGCTCGGAGGCGATTCGTGACTTGGCCCGCAGAGCCTTGCTGGAGCCTGCTCGGATGAATGGACAAGAGTATGTAGCTGGCACGATCGTCCTCGTATATGATCATCACGTAAGCGATCTTCCGATCGTTCTCATGGAGGTTCAGCATCGTTTTCACCATGATATTATTTCGAATATGCATGTTCATTTGAATCACGACCAATGTCTGGAAGTAATTGTGGTTAGGGGAGAGCTGTCCCGTCTTCGCTCCCTCCATCAGCAGATCCAGACGCAGAAAGGGGTCATTTATGCTGAGCTTTCCGTCACCTATGCAGACAAACATGACCCTGCTAAAGAACATAATCATAACTAGTGGATAAACGAATTAATGTTGGCGCTCACTACGTTTATTTGAATTTTTGTAAGTACACCAGTGTTCTTACGTTCGCACAGACGCATACATAGATACCAACGCCTCGATACAAGAGACTTTCTGCTTGATTGCTTTCGATCATGTGAGAAAGTCTCTTTTTTATTGTCTTTTATTAGAATTTTTAGAGAAAAAATGATGATATTCTTCTAAAATCGTGTTACAATATCCCATATTCGTGTCACTAAACTTAACGCATTAATGGGGTGGACTATTTTGATAGGAATTTTAAAAAGGATAACGTACGCATTGGTATTCGTGCTGCTCGTATCCGGGTGCAGTACAGTAAACCCGGAATCCGAACCGTCAAGCCAATCGGAAAAATCGGATGAGCTAGTAGTGGCGATAGGCGCGGAGCCTGATACGGGTTTCGATCCAATCAAAGGCTGGGGCCGCTATGGTTCACCATTGTTTCAGAGCACATTGCTTAAACGTGATGATGATTTGAAGATTGTGAACGATCTGGCAACGGGCTACGACATAAGCGAAGACGGCAAGACATGGACGGTTTCGCTTCGGAACGATGTTACGTTCTCCGATGGCAAGCCGCTAACGGCTGAGGATGTCAAATTTACTTTTGATACGGCTGCGGCAAGTGGGGCGTCAATCGACCTTACGAACTTAGCGAGTGTAGAAATAGCAGATAACGAAGTGGTCTTTCAGCTCAACAAGCCGCAATCTACTTTCGTTTATTACCTTATTACCACGGGAATCGTACCTAAGCACGCCTACAACAGCAGCTATTCCGAGCATCCGATCGGATCAGGTCCTTATCAATTTGTGCAATGGGACCGGGGTCAACAGCTTATCGTAGAATCGAATGAAAACTACTATGGCAAAAAGCCCTACTTCCATAAGCTCACGTTCTTATTTTTGAATGAGGATGCCGCTTTTGCAGCTGCAAAAGCAGGCAGCGTCGATGTTGCTTATATTCCATCTGCCTTCAGTAACCAAAGCGTGACTGGCATGGGTCTTGAGGCGGTAAAGAGCGTCGATAACCGAGGAATTGCTTTTCCTTACGTCAAAGCGGGTGGCAAGACCGAAGAAGGTTACCCCATCGGCAACGACGTAACCGCAGATGTGGCCATCCGTAAGGCGATTAATACGGTGATCAATCGCCAGCAACTGGTGGATGGTATTTTAGAAGGGCATGGCTCGCCGGCTTATACAGCGAACGATGGACTCCCGTGGTGGAACGAAGAGACGGTCATTCCAGATCATGACGCTGGGGCTGCGGCAAAAATTTTGGAAGCTGGCGGCTGGTCGGATAGCGATAAGGACGGAATCGTGGAAAAAGAAGGTTTAAAAGCGGAATTTACGCTGATTTATCCTTCTGGAGACGTGACGCGCCAATCACTGGCACTGGCTGCTGCAGATATGGTACAAGCCATCGGCATCCATATCCAGGTGGAAGGCAAGAGCTGGGATGAAATTGAAAAGCTGATGCATGCCAATGCGATCCTATTAGGGTGGGGCAGCCATGATCCGCTTGAAATGTTCAATCTTTACAGCAGTGCCTTCGGCGGTGTTGATTATTATAATACTGGATTTTACAGCAATCCGACCGTGGATAAGCTGTTCGAGCAGGCGCTGGAGGCTCGCACAGAGGAAGAATCCCTCTCTTATTGGAAGAAAGCGCAATGGGACGGACAGACAGGTCTTAGTGTTAAGGGCGATGCGCCTTGGGCGTGGCTTGTGAATATTGATCATCTTTACTTGATCAAGAATGGGCTAAGCATCGGAAAACAGCGTATTCAACCGCATGGTCACGGATGGCCGGTAACGGACAACATTGAGAGCTGGATTTGGAAAGAGTAACGAGCGGGAAGAGGTTATCGTATGCTCAATGGCATCATGGTATTTGCGGGCAAAAAGCTCATTCGCTTGGCCGCGCTGCTGGCTTCGGTCAGCATCATTACATTTGCGCTCGTCGCGATGTCGCCGATTGATCCTGTACAATCTTATATCGGTGCGGATGTCATGCGTGTCGGTGCGGAACAGCGACAGGAAATTGCAGCTTACTGGGGACTTGACCGGCCGTTTCTGGAGCGTTTTATGAAATGGGCAGCAGCCTTGCTTCAAGGGGATATGGGGACGTCTATGATTTACCGCGAGCCTGTAACCCATGTCATTGCTGAACGGTTTATGCATTCCGCGTTGCTCATGGCTTTCGCTTGGCTGCTCTCTGGCGCCATTGGCTTTATTGCGGGAGTAGCGGCGGCTTTGCGGAAAGATTCATGGTTGGACCGACTAATCAAAAGCTATTGTTACACGCTTGCCTCTACGCCTTCCTTTTGGATTGGTTTGCTGCTTATGATGGTTTTTGCGGTATGGCTCGGCTGGCTTCCGGTTGGGATGGGTGTTCCGGCAGGCGTGCTAGCTGAAAATGTAACTTGGGCTGATCGGCTCCGCCATATGGTCATGCCCGTTCTAACGCTTAGCGTCGTAGGCATTGCGCCTATCGCGCTGCATACCCGTCAGAAGCTTATCGATGTGATGGATAGCGATTTTATTTTGTTTGCTAAGGCAAGAGGGGAAAGAGGAATTGGCTTACTGCTGAGGCATGGCTTGCGAAATATTGCTTTGCCTGCGATTACGCTTCAATTTGCGTCCTTCGGGGAGCTGTTTGGCGGCGCAGTCCTCGCTGAGCAGGTATTCTCGTACCCTGGTCTTGGGCAAGCGACCGTAGAAGCTGGGCTTCGAGGCGATGTGCCGCTGCTGATGGGGCTCGTTTTATGCAGCACGCTGTTTGTCTTTACAGGAAACGCGCTGGCTGATTACTTTTACCGCATGGTAGATCCCAGGCTGCGGTACCGGAAGGAGGAGAGGGCATGAGTCAGCTTGCGGCAGTTCAACAAGGGAAGACCAGAAACGGATGGAACGTAAGGAAGCGGGCTTATGTCTCCGCAACAGGAGCGGGTCTGCTCCTCGTTGCCATTGGGATTGGGAGCTGGCTGCTTGGCTCAGCAGGGCTCTCCGTACAGCTTGACAACAGGAACCTGCCACCGTCGCTTGCTCACTTGTTCGGTACTGATTGGCTAGGGAGGGATATGCTCTCGCGTACGGTGAAGGGTCTTGCATTGAGCATTCAAGTTGGCATGCTCGGTGCAGCATGCAGCGTGATTATCGCAGCGGTTATGGGGCTCATGGCTGCTACGCTTGGGAAGACGGCTGACCGCATCATCACTTGGCTGATCGATGTTTTTCTAAGCGTCCCACATCTCGTTATGCTGATTCTGATTGCCTTTGTATGCGGAGGCGGCTTGAAGGGAGTGGCCATAGGCATTATGCTGACGCATTGGCCAAGCTTGGCAAGGCTCATACGTGCCGAGGCTCTCCAGCTCATGTCGGCGGAATACGTGCTTGTATCGAGGAAGCTGGGTAGGTCCAGCTATTGGGTGGCCACCCGTCATCTTGCTCCTCATTTGCTTCCGCAGCTGTTGGTTGGTTTTCTGCTGCTCTTTCCGCATGCGGTATTGCACGAGGCAGCGGTCACCTTTCTTGGTCTTGGCATGTCGCCCCATCAACCGGCGATTGGCATCATTCTTTCGGAATCGATGCGGTATTTATCGACGGGCATGTGGTGGCTTGCTGTCTTTCCAGGCCTCGGTTTACTGGCAACGGTTCGAGCATTCGATAAGCTTGGCCATTATTTGCGGCAGCTAGTTGATCCGCGGAACGCACATTTATAAGCAACGATACAACGATAGCATGGGAAGGAGGAGGAGCTATGCCTCTTCTCGAGGTGAATAAATTATCGATTTCCTTCGTTCAGTACGTGAATGGCAGCGTACAGCAAAGGATTACGGTTGTTGAGGAGCTGGACTTTGCCATTAACGAAGGCGAGATTGTAGCGGTTGTCGGAGCGAGCGGCTCTGGAAAAAGCTTGCTCGCCCATGCCATTATGGGTATTTTACCCAAAAATGTGGAGACAACCGGGAGTATCTCGTATGGCGGAGAGCTGCTCGATGAGAAGCTGCTCCAGCGGCATCGTGGCCGGGAAATCGCGCTTGTGCCTCAATCGGTTAGCTTTCTGGACCCGTTAATGCGAGTAGGCAAGCAGCTGCATACTAGAGCGGATGGCGAAGTTCAGGATAAGGAGCGTGAAAGCCTGTTTGAGCGCTTTCAGTTGGGCAAGCATGTAGCGCGGATGTTTCCGTTCCAGCTCTCTGGCGGGATGGCGCGCAAGGTGCTTGTGTCCACCGCTGCACTAGGCAGAACAAGGCTCATTATTGCGGACGAGCCCACACCTGGCATGCATCCCGATGATGTAGCTGAGGCATTAGGACGCTTCAAGCAGCTGGCAGAAGGCGGCTGCGCCGTGTTGTTCATCACGCATGATATAGAGGCTGCCTTGCAGATTGCGGATAAAGTAGCCGTGTTTTATGCGGGAGAGGCTATTGAGCTTGCAGCAGCAGAAGATTTCCAGGGGCAAGGTGAACGGCTTAGGCATCCCTACACCAAGGCGCTATGGCGCGCACTGCCGCAAAATAGCTTTGAGCCGATCACAGGCACGCAGCCGGCAAGAAGCTCGGATGTGCAAGGCTGCCTCTTCGCTGCCCGCTGCAGCTCCTATGCGGAGGAGTGCAAAGCCAAACGGCCAGATTCGCGTGAGGTTCGCGGGGGAATGGTGAGGTGCTTGCATGCGACTTGAAGGAAGTCAGCTGGGATGGCGATATGCGGATGGAGCTTGGCTGTTTAATGATTTCTCGATAGCACTACATTCTGGAGAAGTCGTCGGACTAGTCGGTCCTAGCGGAAGCGGCAAAACATCGCTTGGCCGCCTTTTGGCAGGTTACATGAAGCCAATCACGGGTACGGTCATTTTAAGCGGTGATAATCAGCACAAGGGCAGCTATCATCCCGTTCAGATGATCTTTCAGCATCCTGAGCGGGCGGTTAATCCGAGGTGGCGCTTATCCAAGACAGTGACAGAAGGCTGGACACCCGACGAAGCGCTTCTTGAAGCGCTTGGCATACAGAAGCATTGGCTGCAAAGGTACCCGAATGAACTGTCGGGTGGCGAGCTTCAGCGCTGCTGCATCGCGAGGGCGCTCGGACCGGACACGAAATTTTTAATCGCGGACGAAATGACGACGATGCTGGATGCCATTACTCAGGCACAAATTTGGCATACGGTGCTAGATATCGTTCATACGCGGCAAATTGGTCTGCTCGTCATTAGCCATGACCATGCGTTGGTGAACAAAATTTGCGAACGAACCGTGAATTTTGCTTAAGAAAGAACAATGGTCAGCATTCCTTACTAAATCTTCATCAAGCTTGATGAACAACCCGGTGGCGGCAGCTGCCGGGTTTTCTCTTATTTCTCTGTCCACGGCCTCGCATGAGCATCAAAAGCCGATATTTTCGCTGTGAATGGTATCCAACCCATGCCATCCATCCGCATCCAGTTAATCCTGCCGCTCCAGTAGTCGGCCCAGCTTTAGCTCAGTCGAAGACTCAGGAGCGGGCGTATAGACGCTGCACCTCAGATCCGTATTTCCTTGGACTTGGAAGGAGGTTAGATGAAACAGCATTTTCCCAACCTTGGCATGCCGAAACTCGAGCAAAACATCGGGGGCCGAGCTCACCTGGCTTTGTTCCCACAGGTATTGAAACTCTGGATGGCTCCCCTTCATTTCTTCAATAAACCGCTCGTACCACTCGTCCTGTACATATTGGCCGTAATAAGCGCGAAAGATAGCGAGGTACCCGCCTACAAAATGCTCCCAATTCCCTGCGAGCCTGCGGAACTCCTTGCGGGTAAATAGCAGCTGAATCATATTCCGCTGTTCGGCGGGTATTTGCTCAAAGTCCATAAATACATGCGCGGCCGCTTGGTTCCAGCCGACGATTTGGCATCGGCGATCCGATATTATAGTCGGGCAGAAACGAAGCTCCTGCAAGATTCGATTCAAGGATGGCGTGATTTCAGAGTGTTTCTCGTCCGTAGGCGCAGCGCTGGGGCCGGAACCTAGGGCGAGCGCATACAAGTATTTTCGTTCATCATCATTGAGCTGCAGCGCCGTTGCCACGCAATCGAGCACAGAACCGGATACCTTAATATCCCGGCCTTGTTCCAGCCACGTATACCAGGTAGGGCTGACGCCAGCTAACTGAGCGACTTCTTCTCTTCTGAGGCCAGGCGTCCGCCGCCGGCTGCCAGACGGAAAGCCAGCTGCTTCTGGCATGATTTTTGCGCGTTTCGATTTTAAAAAGGAGGACAAGGCTTGCAGCCTTGTTTCTTGATTAATCATAGCAACCATCCTTAGTCGATCCATAGTTAGAGTAGTAGTGATTATACTATAATAAACTACAACTTGTAATAGGATAACCGATATGACAAACTACAATCAATCAAGGTATTCATGAAGGAGGCTGCAGGATGGAACGAGTAGTGATTACAGGGATGGGCGTCGTGTCGCCTTTAGGAAATAGCGTGGAGCGTTTTTGGGACAGTTTGGTTCATGGTGCATCCGGAATCTCGCAAATTGATTCTTTCGATGCAAGCAGACATAAAACAAAAATTGCAGGTCTCGTAAAGGATTTTGATGCAGAGGCATTGTTCGGAAGGAAAGAAGCACGCCGGATGGACCGGTTTACTCAATTTGCATTGGCTGCAGCGGAGCAAGCGCTAAACGATGCAAGTCTTTCTATCGAAAATACAGATCGCGAGCGGGTTGGCGTCTATGTAGGCTCGGGCATTGGCGGCATTCAAACGCTGCTTAGCCAGGCTGAGGTGCTTCATGAGCGGGGATCAGATCGGGTAAGTCCAACGCTAGTGCCGATGATGATTGCGAATATGGCAGCAGCTATGATCAGTATTCGCTACGGAACGCAGGGACCATCGCTTGCGCCGGTTACGGCATGCTCGATCGGGAATACGGCGATCGGCGAAGCGTGGCGGCTGCTGCGATCCGGTAGTGCGGATGTGGTTATCGCGGGCGGGACGGAAGCGGCGATTACGGATATCTCCGTAGCGAGTTTCGGCAATGCTACCTCAGTTTCAACTAGAAATGATGAGCCTGCCAAAGCAAGCCGCCCGTTCGATGCGGGGCGGGACGGATTTGTGATGGCTGAAGGCGCAGGCATTCTTATTTTGGAAACCCTCTCTCATGCCATTGCCCGCGGGGCTCGTATTCATGCCGAGGTTATTGGCTATGGCGCAAGCTCGGATGCTTACCATATGGTCGCAACGCACCCGGAAGGAATAGGAGCTTATCAGGCGATGAAGCATGCTTTGCGAGAAGCGAACTTGCAGGCAGATCAGATTGATGTGATTAGCGCTCACGCCACCAGCACGGAAATCGGAGACCGCTCAGAAACGGCAGCCATCAAAAAGCTGTTCGGCGAGCAAGCGTATCGCATTCCGATAACAGCGAATAAGTCGATGACCGGCCACATGCTGGGTGCAGCTGGGGGCGTGGAGGCGATCGCGCTGGTGAAGAGCTTGCAAGAGGGAATCATTCCTCCGACCATCAACCAGGAAGTGAAGGACGATTATTGCGATCTGGATTATGTTCCGAACGAGGCACGCACGGCGGCCCTAGAAATTGGAATGTCCAATTCGTTTGGGTTCGGCGGACATAATGCTGTTATTATTTTGCAAAAATATAACGTTTAAAAGGATTGAAATCACAGCTGATTTTCATTACAATTGATAATGATTTTCAACGCTTGCTGTCGAGGGCAGCAAGGAGGAAGCTGGGAGGAGCGCGGCTGGAATGAGCACGCTTGAGCATCATCAATGGTTGCAAGACGTTATATTGGAAATTGGACATGCAGAAAAAAGTACAGCAGCGCCTGGCTGGGCTGAGGGGAAAATACCATTGGCCCGGCATTTTATCATTTATATGGTTAAAGGGGAAGGGATGCTTAGGATCAACGGTCAGGAAATCAGTCTGCGGCGGGACTCTATTTATGCGCTTGCTTTAGGTTCGACCGTTCAGCTAGAGCTTGAGGCCGCTACTGCCCCTGAGCTGTACTGGATTGCCTTTGACGGGTATCGCTTAAAGGAGCAGTCCGAGACGGGAAGAGCCTATAGCCGTGAGCTCCATTTTCCGCTGGAAGGGAAGCTGCGCGTAAACGGCAGTTTGTTTAAACGTTATTTTTATATGCTGATCTTGGAAGAAAAACAGGGCAAAGGCCAGAGCCGCCTGCTAGGCCAGCACTATTTGTATGATTTGCTTGAAGGTCTGCTGCGGCAGGCTGAGCCGGCTGAACAGGATGAAGCGGAGGATCGGCTCAGGCTTACGCTTGATTATATGCAAAACCATTATCAGGAAGAAATCCGGGTGAACAAGCTTGCCGAGCTGGCCCAGCTTCATCCGTCCTATTACTCGCAGGTATTTAAGCGCTCCATGGACAAAACCCCCGTATCGTACCTCACTCATTTGCGGATGAATAAAGCCAAGGAACTGCTGCTGATGACGGATAAACCCGTTAGCGATATTGCGGCAGATGTGGGTTACGAGGATGAATTTTATTTCAGCCGCCGCTTCAAGGAAACGAGCGGTTATTCGCCTTCGATTTTTACGAAAAAGCAGGATTTAAACATTATTTCGCTCTCATCGCCTTACACCGACCATTTGTTTACGCTCGGGCTGCGGCCTTGCGCCGCACAGATGCACCGCTTTCTGCCATTGGTTACGAAGGAGCTAAAGCTGCCCAAGCATGCAACCGATGCATGGGAGGTTAGCCGGCAAGCGTTCAGTGATATGAAACCGGATTTAATCGTATGCAAGGATAATGTTTTGGCAAAGGCAAAAGCACATATTAATGATATCGCCCCAATCCTTCCGATTCCTTGGGCAAGCAAGGATATTTATGAGCATATGCTCGATATCGCCGAATTGGTGGATAGGGAGCAAGAGGCACAGAGCTGGATGGACAACCATGAGCGCCAATCAGAACGTCTGCGCAAAAAGGTTCGTAAGGCCATTGGAGAATCCACGATTGCGATATGCGTAGCAAGGAAAAATGACCTCCGCATGTATGGAACCCGCAATATTGGCCATGTTTTTTATCGCTCGCTGCAGCTGCATCTTCCTGAGAAGATTGTGGCTGCACAGGCTGCTCACCCCATCGGAACGGGTTTTAATTGGCTGTCGATTCAGCCCGATGAGATGAAAGGCTATGAAGCCGATTATTTATTTCTGGTATGTGAGACAGAAGCAGACCGTGAGCGTGTGAATTGCTATATAGGAACCAATCCCAATTGGATGAACCATCCGGCTGTTCGAAGCAAGCGGGTATTTTATTTGGAGTGGGAGAAGTGGATCGTGTATGCGCCGTACGGAATTGACCGACAATTAGAGGAGATTGAGCTGCTGCTGTGCAGGTAGCAGCTCAGGCCCTTGCCTATCTTGAAATATAGGTAAGGATATGAGTTTGCTCATCCTTTCTCTCTATTTCTCGGAATGAAACGCGCCGCGCCGTCAAAGGACGGCGATAGCCGCTTCACCTTGAAATAATCCATGAATGAATCTTGATTTATGTCATGTACGGGAGCTGCGGGTAAGCTATAATGAACTAATGATAATGATTATCAATATTATCGGATGAAGGAGGCTTATTAGATCACAAGCTTATGAGCGGGCATACAACATGGAAAACAGGCTTATGGTTTGCAGCGGCAATCACAGCGCTGTTGATGTCTATATTTTTGGCGATATCCTACGGAGCGAAGGACCTTAGCTTCGCAATGGTATGGTCAGCGGTCTTTCATTATGATCCTGAGCTGACGGCCCATCAAATTATGCATGAATACAGGCTGCCTCGCGTGCTGGGAGCTGTCGTCACAGGTATGGCCTTTGCCACAGCCGGAGCGCTCATGCAGGGAGTGACGCGCAATCCGATGGCGGATACCGGCATTTTGGGCGTTAATGCAGGTGCGGCCTTTGTTGTTGCTCTGTGCTTTGCCTTCTGGCCTGGACTTTCCTATTCCCAGCTCATTCTAATGTCTTTCCTAGGAGCGGCGCTCAGTACGTTGTTTATCGTACTGTTAGGGTCAGCAACGCAAGGTGGTCTTCATTCTTTGAGGCTAACGATCGCAGGTGCTGTCGTCGCTGCAATTCTTCACTCCTTCAGCAGCGGCATCGCGATATATTATGATTTGAGCCAGGATCTTGCATTCTGGTATGCGGGCGGAGTAGCAGGCGTGAAGTGGGAGCATTTGAAACTCCTTGCTCCGATCGTGTTTATTGTTATCGCTTGGGCTTCGACAATGGGCCGCTCGATTACCTTCCTGTCGCTCGGCGACGAGTCGGCAGCAAGCCTTGGCATACATACGGGTAAAATTAAGGTGCTTGGCATGACTGCTGCGGTTGTGCTTGCAGGAGCATCCGTTTCCGTTGCGGGGTCGATCGGATTTGTTGGTTTGGTTGTTCCACATATCGCTCGGCGGCTGATCGGCGTTGATTATCGCAAAATCATTCCGTTCTCTGCCCTGCTTGGAGCCATTTTGCTCGTATGGGCGGATTTCGCTTCACGCATGGTCAACCCTCCACGGGAGTTCGCTATCGGAGCTATGGTTGCTTTGGTTGGCGTACCGTTCTTTCTTTATCTAGCCCGTAAAGAAAGGAGGGAGCTGTAGGATGGCGAGCCTGGAGCAAAAAAGGACAGCGAGAGCGATTATTGTCGGCATTATTTTAATAGCGGTTGCGGCTGTTGTAATCTTGGTTAGCTTAAATACCGGAACCATTCGGCTGTCACCAGCTTCCATATGGCGGACGCTGCTTGGCGGCGGCACTTCTGATGAACAGTTAATTCTATTTGATTACCGTATGCCTCGGATTATCATTACCATTTTGGCGGGGATTGGACTGGGCATTTCCGGTGCGGTGCTGCAAGGTGTTTCCCGAAATTCGCTTGCTGATCCCGGCATTCTGGGCATACATGCTGGAGCAGCCCTTGGATTGATCTTGTTTGTTTCTTTCTTTCGCAATATGGAGGGGCCGACGGCATTGTTGATTCCAATGTTCACCTTTGCTGGTGGTGCGGTCATTTCTATCCTTATTTTCATGCTGGCTTATGATCGCTTCAAAGGCATGATTCCGATCCGATTGATATTGGTCGGCATCGCGGTTGAGGCAGGTGTAAGTGCGCTCACGCTCTTCCTCTCGCTGCGTCTGGACGAGGATAACTATTCCTTTGCCGCCCGCTGGCTGGCGGGCAGCGTATGGGGCAGGGAGTGGGTGAATGTGTGGGCGCTGCTGCCTTGGATTGTGCTGCTGGTTCCGATCGTTTATCTGAGGTCCCGAGCGCTTGATTTATTCGCGCTCGGTGACGAGACGGCCGCAGGGGTAGGCAGCCACGTGACGCGAAACCGTGTCATTATGCTAGGTCTGGCAGTAGCCTTATCCTGCGCAAGCGTCTCGATGGCCGGCGGCATTGGCTTTATCGGTCTTGTTGCGCCTCACATTGCTAGACGGCTTGCAGGACCGCAGCATCGCTATTATCTGCCGATAGCCGCTCTTGTCGGCCTTGTTATTCTGGTAACCGCGGATACGGTCGGCCGTTCCATCTTCCAGCCTAACGCTATTCCCGCCGGCGTCGTAGTTGCGGCGATTGGCGGTCCGTATTTCTTATATTTGCTATTAAGCACAAAACCTAACTCACGGAGGAATTCTTAACATGATGAAACGAATGCTTACCGCGCTGGTCTCACTAATGATTGTAGGGGCGCTATCTGCTTGTGGACAGTCTACGACTTCAAATGGGGCTTCATCCAGTACGAACACACCAACAAACGCGGCTTCGGAAGCTCCGGAATCGTCACCGGATGTGATGACGCATGATGCGAATGCCAAGATTGCTTCCATGTCGATCCACATTACCAATAACCTGCTCGCGCTTGGGATTAAGCCTGCCGGTTCGGTCGTTGGCGGAGATGTGAAGGACTTTTTGCCGCATGTCGCTAATCAACTAGAGGGAGTATCTAAGCTCGGTGTCGTAACTGACCCGGACATGGAATCTGTCCTCGCGCTTAAACCGGATGTCATTTATATCGATGAGGTTTATACGGGTGATGATCTGGCGAAGTTTGAGAAGATTGCTCCGACGATTGGCATCGATATGGATAACGGGACATGGCGCGATCATTTAAACCGGATCGCACAGCATGTAGGCAAAGAGAAGGAAGCCGAAGCCTTCATTAAAGACTATGAGGCGAAAGCCGAGCGTGTCAAAGGCTTGATAAGCGCAGAGCTCGGGCAAGACGCGAAGGTCATGGCCATCCGCATGACAGCGAAAGAGCTTCGGGTCATGGGCATGAAGCGGCCGGTAGGACCCATTATGTTTGAAGACTTGGCTTTAAATCCGGCTTCTGGTGTAGAGAAAATTACCGATGAGCCGTATGCAGTTATTTCTCAGGAAGTACTGCCTGATTTCGATGCAGATGCGATATTCGTCATTATAAGCAAAGGCAACGAAGCCAAGGCTAATTTCGATGAGCTGGAGAAAAACCTCGTATGGCAAAACTTGAAAGCTGTAAAGAACAACCATGTTTATATGCTGGACGGACAAAAGTGGCTCGATTATTCTTCTATCGGACACAGTATGGCACTGGATGACGCTAAGCAGCTGTTCACGAAATAGAGCGCAAGAATAAATGAGGAAAGACTGAAGCGGGGGCGGAACAGCTCTCTTGCTTCGGTTTTTTTTGTATTGGTAGATTCACCTGATGAGACAGCGGGTATAAGGTACATAACCGATTTGAGGGGATGACCGACTGCTGCAGCTTCAGGGCTGTGCAGCTTGGCTAAATATTCATCTAAAAAGAGAAGAAGGTGATCGCATGGCCAAGCATAATCGTTTTATCCGATGGTGCATTTCGATTATTTTGGTGCTTGTCATTATTTATTTGGGCTCGCGGGTTAATTTTATTTTTAAGCCGATTTTATCGTTATTCAGCATGATTATTGTTCCGCTGATGCTCTCGGGGTTCTTTTATTATCTTTTGCGTCCGCTCGTGAACGTCATGGAGCGCCGCAAGGTGAACCGTACGTTGTCCATTTTGCTTATTTATTTGGTGTTTGCCCTTATCATGGTCGGTTTCTGCCTTTGGGTATGGCCGTCTTTGCGGACGCAATTAATCAATTTAGTCGAGAACGCCCCCACGCTATTCACGGCGCTCAGCAAGCAGGTGGAAGAGCTAGAGCATAACGGCTTTTTATCGTCCTTCTTGCCGCAGGATTCCAATCCGCTTTCCAAGCTGACGGAGTATTTAAATAAAGGCTTTACCGTACTGACCGAATATTTGTCGGGACTGTTCGTTTTTTTCTCCAATTTCGCGATAGTGTTGATTACGTTTCCGATTCTGCTGTTTTATATGCTGAAGGAAGGCGGGAAATTTGGCGAGCAGGTCGTCAGCTTCATTCCGAAGCGCTTCCGAGTGGATGCTAACGCGGCTCTAGCTGATATTGACCATATGCTCAGCAGCTTTATCGTCGGACGGGTTATTGTTAATGTTGCACTCGGCGTATTAATGTACGTTGGGTTTCTAATCATTGATTTACCCTATGCCCTTTTGTTGACGGTTGTAGCGATCATTCTTAACTTTATCCCATTTATCGGATCGTTTTTATCCTCCGTCCCCATTGTCATTATTGGTTTTATTGAGTCGCCGTCTACCGCGATCTGGTCCGTGGTGATCATTACGATCGCACAGCAAATACAGGATAATTTGATCGCGCCTTATGTCTTTGGCAAACAGCTGGATATTCATCCGCTGACGACGATTATTCTGGTACTCGTTGGTGGCGATATTGCAGGCATACTAGGCATACTGCTCATTATTCCGATTTATATGATATTAAAAATCGTATATCGACGCGTGTACGAGCTGTTTTTCAAGCAGCAATGGGAAAATGCCTGACACTAAGCTTCCATTTGGGATGCAGAATCCGGCAGCATTTGGTATAATGACGTCGACTAAGACAAATTTACCGAAAGTACGGTGGCTGGAAGACTATGGGGATAGATGCTTTGGAAAATAAACGGATTGTTATCGCTGGTTCCCGCAAAACGGACGAGATGTGCCTGATTGTGGAGAAACAAGGAGGGACGCCGATCATTCGCTCACTTCAAGGTTTAACGATGTTCGAAGAGGAGCTGCTCGCCGAGCCGCTTCACAGTTTTGCGGAGCAGGGCGCGCATTGGGTCATCTTGACGACGGGCATGGGATCGGACAGTCTCGTTGCAGCGGCCGATAAGCTGGGCGTCGGGGAAGCTGTACGGATGCGGTTGGCGGAAGCCAAAATCGCTACGAGAGGATACAAAACCTCAGCGTTCCTAAAGAGAAACGGCTTGAAAGCAGTTGTCAGCGATGATGATGGTACCATGCAGGGATTGATAGACAACTTGAATGCTTTTGATTTTAGCGGCCAGCGCATTTGGATCCAACTGCACGGTGAGTCGGCGCCGGAACTGGTAGACTTCTTGAGAGCAAAGGGAGCTTCTCAAGTCGAAGCCGTTCTGCCTTACCGGCATGTGCCGCCAGAATCGGATACGGTAGAAAAGCTGCTTACGGAGCTTGCCGAAGGCGCAGTGGATGCGGTTTGTTTTACAACAGCCGTGCAAGTGCATTATTTGTTCCGATATGCGAAGGAAACGAAGTGCGAAGAGCTGCTTCTTCAAGCATTTGACGGTTCGGTTCTCGCAGCAGCAGTCGGCAAAGTGACGGCGGAAGCGCTGCGGCAATATGGCGTCAAACAAATGGTTGTGCCGGAATTGGAGAGAATGGGCGCTTTGATTATCGAGATCGGCCGCTACTATGAGCAGGCTAGTCAACGGCAAGTTTAAGCAAATCAATTAGGTCGGTAAGAAGCTGCGCACTTTGAGGCAGCCGTTAGCATTTAAATGCAACAATGAAGACCCTTCTATGCAAATAGGAGGGTCTTTTGTTTTGGCCTCATATTTGCAATTGACGAGAATTAACAGGGTTGATTATAATCATTTATATAATTAGTTAAACTAACTTACTAACTAACTTGAAAGAGAGGTAACGCTTTTTCATGCAAAAAGGAGATTCTAACTATATACGCGGCTTAAACGAGCAATTGATATTGGACTTCATCTTCCGGCAAGGCAGAATTTCGCGTGCGGAAGTAAGCCGATTAGCGGAACTAAGCAAACCAACCGTTTCCTCATCCGTTCAGAGGCTGATGGATAAAGGTCTGGTACGCGAGGTGGGCAGAGGGGAAAATGCCCAGGGAAGAAAAGCAACTCTGTTGGAATTTAACCACTCCGCCTATTGCGTTTGTGGAATCGATGTTGGCGCGAAGCGGGCACGGATCGCCTTATCGCGGCCGGATAGCTCGCTGCTTGATTACGAAGAGCTTGAAACGCAGGGGGATGAGCCTCATATTTTTATGCCCAAGCTGCAAGAGGTCATGATTAGGCTGCTTGGCAGACACGGCGCGCATGGGGGGATGGTTCCCTATATAGCGGTCGCAATGCCCTCCGTTGTCGTTCCGGAGACGGGACAGGCTTCGCTTATGCTTAACGAGCTGAAAAAATATGAACATAGCTTTACTCGGGAATCCCTAGAGAAGCAGTTTGCGACGCGGGTACTTGTTGAAAATGACGTGAATTTAGCGACGATGGCGGAGCAAAGCAGCGGAGCAGCTAAGGAGAACCCGTTATTCGTATATTTATCTGTTGGTACGGGTGTCGGAGCTGGTCTAGTTGTCGATGGTAGGCTGGTACGGGGGCTTGGAGGGGTTGCTGGAGAAATCGGTCATATGCGGCTTGGCCGAGAGGGTAGTGTAGAGGAACTGCTTTCCTCAGAGGGCCTGCAGCGGATAGCGTATAAAAGTCTGGCAGACAGCAGCCAACCATCTTTGCTTCGGGAATACTTGGAGATGACGCCTGCTATTCTTTTTGAAGCGACACGTATGGGGGATGAACTGGCCATTTCAATTATAGAAGCGTACGGGGAGCTGCTGGCGGCTGTTATTCATAATTTAAGCGTAATGATAGCCCCGGAGCTCATTGTGCTCGGCGGTGAGATTGGAAGCCATGCAGACGTATTAATACCGGTATTAGACAAGCATGCAGATCTCCGCTTTCCCATTCGACCACTGCTAACGGGCTCTATTTTGGGAGAGACAGCAGTTGTCCTCGGAGCTGTGAATCTGGCTGCCCGCCATGCTTACGAACAAATCAGAAACGAACTTGCAAACCTATAACCTATAGAGAAAGCTCGACGGGGGTCAAAGCCAATACTCAGCAAAGGAAGATTAACTTCATGGAAAAGGCAACGGCATTGGATTCGTCGGCTATAACAGGAGAGGCGAGAGCTGTATTGTACAAGCTCCGCATATTGTATTTATTTACGGGATTGGCTGGAGGCATGTTTAATCCCTATTTGACAACACTATTTGTACATCAAGGGATGTCTTCGAGCAGCGTTGGTATCATGATGGCGGTAGGCACGCTGTTGTCTATCTTAGTACAGCCTTTGTGGGGACTCATGGTAGACCGCTTTCGCCAGACGAAGCTGGTGCTGGTGCTCAGCATAGCTGTTCCGTCCATTTTGGCCTACTTCTACAGTGTCAAACTATTTGCGATCATGGTACTTGTCTACACGATTTCGATTATTTTTCAGGTGACACAAAGCCCGATCGCCGATTCTTATGCGGTCTCGGCCGCACGCCATGCCCGTACCTCCTACGGGACGATTCGCAGCTTGGGCAGTTTAGGAACAGCGCTTGGCGGATACGCGGGCGGACTTTATTTATCTCATTTTGCCATTACACAGCTATGGATGCCATTTTTCCTATTTAGTGCGGCAGGGGCAATCACGGTATTGTCCTTATCCAACCAGAATGATTCGTATAAATCGGCTGTTTCACTAAGTGAAGGTTTCAAAAAACTGCTAAGCAACCGTGATTTTGTCATTTTCCTCGTGGCTTGTTTTTTTGTTAACCAGACCTTGACCGCTTATAACTCGTTTTTCGTTCTGTCCTTTCAGGAGGCGGGAGGGAGCTATTCTTTAGTTGGCGTCGCGCTGCTGCTGGCGTCCATGACGAACGTTCCGTCTATGCTGCTTGCGGCCAAGGTCGTGGGCAAAATCGGACGCGAGAAGACATTAGTGCTGGCAGCTTTCGCCTACGCGCTGCGCTGGGCGATCCAGTGGCTGTATCCGATTCCTTCGGTCATGATCGGAATTCAAGCGCTGCACGGTTTGTCCTTTGGTTTATTTTATGTGGCGGCCGTGGAGTATGTCGCAGTCGCTTCGGGCAAGCAGATGCAGGCAACGGGCCAGAGTCTTTTCAATATGGTATTTGTAGGCTTGGGGGGCATCGTCGGAAATCTGCTTAATGGTTACCTCTATCATGCAGGCGGGCCGGAAATGATGTATATGGCATGCACGCTTAGTGCGTTAATCGGTGTTGTCATGCTATATTGGGTGAACAAGAGAACAGCATTATCAGCCTAGTAGCTTCCTTTAACAGGGCAAGGACATGCGCGGCGACGGTTCTCAGCATCCGAGAAACGACAGGTGGGGGATAAGATGAGAAGAAATTGGTCCAGCAGAATGATGTTTTCTTATTTCCCCATATTTTTATTAACGGTCTCCATTTTAATTTTCTTATCCTTTCTTATCGTTGGCGAGCTATCGCGCAGCGAAACGAATAAGGCCAATGAAATATCGACCGGGTATATTGTGGATACGATTCAGCGCTCATTAGGCGAGATAGAGCTGTCTATGCTTCAGGAAATGGAGACCAATCCTGTTTATAATGATTTTTTAGGCAGTTTTAAGCAGGAGGAGGACAGTACTCGCATCTATGACACGGTCAGGCAAATGAACGGGATGCTTTACCGCAATCAGCTAATCGACTCGATTTATTTATATCGCAGCTCTGACCAGACGGTGTTGACTTTGAATGGGCTGAAGACGCTTGATGCCTTTGTTGACCGCAGGTTTCTGGAGCAGGCGCTGCTCGACAAGAAATCTTCGAGCTGGAGTGCGCCCCGCGACTATCCGCAAAAAATAACCGACCGTACAAGCAAGGTCATTAGCCTTTACAAGCAGCTTCCGATTCCTTTTGGCGCTGAAGGCATGGTAGTCATCAATATTAATATGTATGGCATTGAGCGAATGATTGACGATATGACGAATAGCCAAATCTCCTTTATGCGCATTATAAATGATGAGGGCGAGCTCTTATATGCTGCTCATGGCGAAGCGGAATCGAGGGGTGAGGTGCTCACAAGCATACGCTCGGAAAATACTGGCTGGACGTTTCAAAGCGGCATTCGCGCTGGACAACTATTCGCTTGGGTATCTGTTGTATCCTACATATGGATCGCCATTGGCGTTTTGACCGTTATTTTGGGCATGGTCTATATTTTCTACATTACTCGCAAAAACTATCGACCGATTCAAGTGATGATGAACCGGATTCAAGCGCTGCAGCTTCAGGGTGGCCAGCTGTTAGAGAACAGCGAGCTAGTCGTTATTGATCATGCTCTCGAGAGTTTAATTGAGCAAACGATGCATTATGAGCAGCGGCATCATGAAAATTTGCTCGTGCATCGGCGTCAGCTCTTTCTGGATATTATAGAAGGGGAGCGGATAGAAGCGATAGCGGAGAGGCTGCATCAATTCCAGCCTTTGCCTATGGAACCAGACAAACTTGTCTTTATCGCAGTGGAAATTAATCAATATGGCGAGTTTCGCAAAAATTACGCGGCAAACGATCAAAATATGCTGAAATTCACCCTCATGAATTTGTTCCAGGAATTTATGGAGGAGGAGCGGATGTATGGATGGTCGGAGTGGATCAGCGGCAGCCGCATGGGCGTATTAATCGGCTGGGAGCAAACCTCCGCAGTAGGCAAAGAAACACTCAAGACATTGGCGGACAATGGATTAAGATGGGTCAGCGATAATCTGGGACTTTCTCTGGCCATTGGTGTTGGAACGATTGTCGACAGTTGGGAACAAGTGCCGGCTTCCTGCCACGCTGCGGATACCGCTCTTCAACATAAGCTGTCTTTGGGACAGGATATGGTTGTGATGAGTGAGGAGCTGCCTGACAAGTCAGCTCTTCAATCGTATAAGTATTTACAAACGTTTAGTGATATCGTAAGAGATTTTCGAATTGCGGACGAGGGCTGGCGCGCTAAGCTGGACGGCTTGTTTGAAACGTTTCGCAATGATTCCATTAAGGATGAGCAGATCCGGATGCTGCTTCATGCGCTCATGCAAATGCTGGATCGAGAAATTGGCGATATGTCGGACCGTTTGCGCAAAACCTTTGATGCCTCAAGCCTTCGGGTTTTTTATGCAGAATTAGAAGAGGCATCGACGCTGCATCACGTGCAGCTCGTCTTGTTGCATTGGCTAACGGAGCTGTATCGTATCTATGTATCCGTCAATGAGACCAAAAGCTACAAAGCCATGATCAGTGAAATGAAAGTGTATATTGAAGAGAACTTTGCGAATCCGGATTTGTCTCTTAAGCACTTGAGTGATCGGTTTCAAATCTCCGGCAAGTATGCCAGTTATCTGTTCAAGGAAGAATTCGATATGAAGTTTGTTGATTTTCTCATGCAGCTCAGAATGCAAAGGGCAGAATTTTTGCTTGCAGGCACGAGTGAGAACATTCAAGATATCGCATTAAAAGTTGGATATGCCAACTCAATCACGTTCGGCCGAGTTTTTAAAAGAATCGTAGGCGTTACGCCAGGCGATTACCGCAAGCTCAAGATGAAGCCTGAACAGTAACAGCAATACCCATCATAAACGCTCGTTATCTTACTGCTTCTAGTAAGGTAAAGGGCGTTTTTTCCATGTAAAACAAGTGTGAAAATCGTTTACTTATACGAAAAAAGTTTGTTATGTTACATAATATTACGTTAAATCACGGAGTTTATTGTACGAAACTAGTTTATTGTCACATTTTCGACATTCATGTAATAATAAGTGACATCAAGGCGCTGACGATAAAAAATACGCACATAGAGAAGGGTTTGGGTGAAGGGTAATGGAGAGAAACCGCTTTGCAAAAATGGCACGTCTAGGGGTCGCAGTCACATTAATCTCTACCGTATTCGTAACGGCATGTTCTTCTAACAATGCTTCACCAAATGCAGAAGGCGGGAACGCAGCAACTAAGCCTTCTTCCCTAAAGGTAGAGCTGTTCGATCGCGGCAACACGCCAGCAGGTTATACCATTACTAACAGTTACTTAACTAACCTCGTGAAAGAGAGATTTGGCAAGCCAAGCAATATTGATGTTCAATTTGTCCCCGTTCCTCGTTCGGAAGAGATTCAGAAGCTTAACGTACTAATGGCAAGTGGGACGGAAGTGCCGGATATTGTCTTCACTTATGATTCAGGCACCTTTAATCGTTACGCGGAGCAAGGCGGGTTAACGGAGCTGACTGAACTCATTGATGAATACGGGCCAAATCTGAAAAAGTTTCTCGGAGAAGATACGCTGGCATACGGAAGTTATAACGGAGAGCAATTCGCTGTGCCGGGCAGACGTTTGGTACTAGGCAAATATGCTTCTTATGTTCGTCAGGACTGGCTTGATAAACTAGGCTTGCCAGCTCCACAAAATACGGAGCAGCTTTATGAGACGCTAAAAGCATTTAAAGAAAAGGACCCAGGCAGCACTGGCGGGAAGGTCATTCCTTTTGGGATGACGATTGCTTCTGCGCAATATGAGTCGCTTTTGTGGTCGTTTATTGAACCTATGACCCAGGAACAACGCTATACCCTCACTCAGCAACTCGGATCGAATGACTTTCCAGCGCTGCTGCCAGGTTTTAAGAATGCACTGCAATATATGAATAAATTGTACAACGAAGGTCTGATCAGCAAGGACTTTGGCTTGGACAAGGACAAGAAGCAGCTATGGGAAGATGTTCAGAGCGGCCGTGTCGGCTTCTACAGTGAAGACGCGGGTGAATTATACTTTACGCAAAACAATACGTACAAAAACCTGCAAACGAATGTAGCTGGCGCAGTCATGACTCCGCTAGACGCATTTGCGAACTCAGAAGGCAAGTTTGCCAAGCCAACCTATGCGCCTAACGGATTGTATGTCATGATTCCGAAATCGAGCAAGCATGCGGTTGAAGCGATTAAATACTTGGACTGGATGGCATCCGGGACAAACCTATTCGATATTCAATTCGGAGTTGAAGGTGAAAACTTCACGCTTGTAGACGGCGTTCCAATCGTAAAGCCGGATGCGGCGCAGGCAGCGATCGATAAAATCTACAACTTCGGTGACTTTGCCGTCATCGTTAACGGCAAGTTTGCAGGGGATGACAAGAAGAACACGGACGCTTATATCGCACAAACGCCTGCAGAGTACCAAGCGGATATGCGCAAATCGGTTGAGATTTCGAATACCGATCCGATTACCCCGGTGCGCTTTGACCATCCTATCGCTGCTGAAGCAAAGTACGGCAACGGTTTGGCTGATAAATTCCAAGAATTTATCGTGAAGGCAACGATGGTGAAAACGGAGCAATTCGAATCAACGTATGCGGCAATGATGAAAGATTACATGGCAAGCGGCGGTCAAGCGATATTGGATGAGCGTACGGCTGCTTACAAGGAAATGAGCTCGAAATAATCATACACGTAGGAAACGAGGTGGAAGGAATGAGCCGATCATTCCTTCCGGCCACGTGTTTCAGTAAAAAGGAGGACTAGTGGCCATGAGAATGAACATGTACTTACGAAGAAACTGGCATCTATATATTTTACTTGTATTGCCCCTAGCTTATTTTTTCCTGTTCAAATACGGCCCGATGTATGGGGTTCAAATCGCGTTTAAGGATTTTAATTTCTTCCAAGGCATTTCTGGAAGTAAATGGATCGGCTTCGATGCGTTTAAGGAAGTTTTTCAGAATCAGGATTTTTTCGATGCGCTGCGCAACACTATTTTATTGAATTTTCTCGATCTGCTCGTCTCCTTTCCCGCTCCGCTCATTCTCGCCATTATGATATATGAGCTTAAGACATCGTGGTTTAAGAAGATGGCGCAAACGGTATTATATATTCCTCACTTTATTTCTTGGGTCATTATCGGTGGGATCGTGTTGCAGGTGTTTGGAACACAATCAGGATTTATCAACAATGTGCTGTCGGGTTTTGGAATCGGTGAAATTCCTTTTTTGACCGACAAAAAATACTGGCTCATTACGTATTTGACGGTGGGCGTATGGCAAAGTGCAGGTTGGGGAACGATCTTGTATCTTGCTGCTCTGACGGGCATTAATAAGGAGTTGTTTGAAGCTGCGGAAGTAGATGGCGCCAACCGCTTTAAACGAATATTGCATATCTCCTTGCCTGGCCTCAAGACAACGATCGCCACGCTGCTTATTATTAATCTCGGCAACATGATTTCAATCGGCTTTGATCGTCCTTTTATTATCGGTAACGTTGCTGTGCGTGATTACTCGGATGTGCTGAGTACATTCGTCTACCGAATAGGGATGGAATCCGGTCAGATTACGTTAGCTACGGCGGTTGGGCTATTTCAAGCGCTTGTCGGACTCGTGTTTCTGCTTGGCGCCAATTATGCTTCGAAGAAGCTGGCAGACGAGAGCATTTTATAATTCAGATTCCAGAAGATGAAGAAATGGGGGACAACTACGATGAGCGAACGTGCATCCAACCGAGCGATTGATACAGCTAACGTTATTTTTGTTATCATCACCATGCTGCTTTGCCTAGCGCCTTTTATTCACATCATTGCGATTTCATTAAGTGCCAACCGTCCCATTATGTCGGGCGAGGTTTCTTTTTACCCCATCGAATTGACCTTTGAGGCTTACAGCAAAGTATTCTCCGATATGTCGATGATCCGATCGCTGGGTTTTACGGTATTGTTGACCGTGTTGACGACAGTGCTCTCGATGGTGATGACCATTGCGGTTGCTTACCCACTTTCTAAGAAAGAGCTTAAAGGACGCAAAATATTTATGCTCATCATCGTAATTACAATGTTTTTCACAGGCGGAATGATACCGGAGTATATTCTAATCCGTGATTTTCATCTATTGGACAAAATGTGGGCGCTTGTTCTTCCAGGCTTGATCAGCCCGTTCTATATGATTATTCTGATCTCCTTCTTCAATAACATTCCGAAGAGCCTGGAGGAAGCGGCGGATATTGACGGAAGCAGCCATATCGGTACTTTGTTCCGAATTATCCTTCCATTATCGCTGCCGGTTATGGCAACGCTTAGCTTGTTTTATGCGGTTGGCCGTTGGAATGGCTTCCAGGATGCGTTAATGTATATAACAAACCCTGAGCTTTACCCACTGCAGCTGAAGCTGTACCAAATGATTCAGCAAAATCAGGTACATGATCTAATGCAAATGGAAGGGATGACGGCTGCGACAGTATTACCGGAGAGCCTTAAGGCGGCTAGCGTCGTTTTCTCAACATTGCCGATCCTTATCGTGTATCCTTGGCTGCAGCGTTATTTTATAAGTGGGGTTATGGTAGGAGCGGTTAAAGGCTAGAACACGGAGAGGGGAATTGGCTTTATGAGTCAAAGCATACGAAATCGGATGGCGGAGGAGCAGCGCTATTTGGTTGATCATGCCATGGAATATATGGATCAATTATTCGACGAAGATGCGAGAATGCTCCGGGATGCCGAGCAGCTTGATCGGCATAACACACGCGGTAGCGGCCATTATGCAGTGGGACTGCTGCTACGTAACGAGCCGGGTGACTGGGAGAGGGCGGCTGTTGTATTAAACAAGGTGATAGATATGCAGCTAAATGATGCAGACGAAATTTATTTCGGCACATTCCGGGCATCGCCTCAGGCATCCCCGCCTCCAAAGGGAAAGGTGCCATGGCAAACGCTTGGCGCTGGCAGCGCGTATAGATATGGAGAAGATGTGCTTCCTCCTGTATGGAGGAGCTACGATCCGAATTGGCGCGAATTTGTAGCCTGTACGTTTGCGGTTATTTTAGAAAACTTTGAATCGGTGCTGCCAGCCGGGCTTGTCGCTCGCATGGATGATTCCATGGTTATGGCGGTTACTGGCTCCATTGATCGCCGGTTAACGGAAGCGGTACCGATGAATTCGAATATTGAGCTTATGCATATTTTCATCGCCCATTATTTTGGTCAACGCTTTGGAAACAAGGATTGGCTTGAGCATGCCAAGCAAGAGAGCTACAAGTTTCATGCCGCATTTATGGAGTTTGGCTCGCTTGCGGAGTTTAACACGACAACCTATTATGGCGTTGATATTACGGTGCTTGGTCTTTGGCGCTGTTATGCAAAATGTGATGAACTGAAGCGAATTGGCCATGACGTGGAGAAAGGGCTGTGGGAGAGCATCGCTTTATTTTATAACCCCGTATTGCAAAACTTGAGTGGCCCGTTTGCACGTGCATATGAAATGGAGATGCTGGCACATAGCTCGATGGGGGTATTTCTATATCTTTTACTCGGGAAAGGGTTTGAACATCTCGCAGCTATTAACTGTGAATCTGAGCATGACCCGATTATTGCGCTCGTAGGCATCGATATACCGGAATATGTGAAGCCGTCACTTGCAATTCCCCAAGGGGAGAGGCTGGCTGTTAAGAAGTTTCGTGAGCTTTGCGAGCAGGACTTGCTTGGAGAAAACTCGAATTTGTGCACAGCCAAGGCGTGGATTGAAAAGGATGTTATGCTCGGCGGGATGTCCGGCAGTAAAAATACGAATGGGCAAATGCATCCGGCAACCATTCACTGGATAACGAAGGAAGGTCAAAAGTATTATTTGCGGCTGCTTAGGCGTGAAGTAGGCGGGCATTGGAATACACATGAGCGAGGCATTATTTTTGAAGCCGATGTGAAACGGAAGCAGCTTTCGGTTGAGGTTTATTTGGATACGGCAGCTCCCGTTGAGATCTATTTTGAGATTAGCGGAGGGCCTCTGGATGCACAGCTGCTATCACAGGAACATTGGTCATTGCCAGGTCTTGCTTTGGCTGTAGATAGTCAAGCGCCGCTTGCTTCCATTCATTCCAACGAAGAGCTGGTAGAGGTGATTTATATTTATCAGCCTGGGGAGACGCCTAACCGAATGAGCTTTACGCTGACAATCATAGACTAAGCAGGCATACTCGTTAGTACTACAGGTTATTGTTTCTGATCTATAGCTGAGGTAATGGTGAAAATCAAAAAAAGTGATTGAGCTGCTGTGGAAGCAGCTTTATCACTTTTTTCAAAATATAAGACTTTATAGGTTCCACGCGATAAAGTATTCTTCTATTTCTACGAGAAACGGATACCTTCCTCTTGCAGAGGACGGCGAAGCCGTTTCTTCTTGTTTTATCGCACTACCGTGGCTTGGAGCATCGTATCCAAATGCTCAAGTGGCCTTATGAGGTTATGCTTCATCAGACGGGCAGCTTCTTCCGGGTTGCGTGCCTCCAGGGCGTCGATAATAGCCTCGTGGTCCATAGCAGCCAATTGCGACTCCCAGTTCGGACGTTTGAAAAAGATATATTTGTACCGTCTGATATGCATTTGAAGGGAAGAGCAGAAGGAGAGGATATGCTGGTTGTTTGCAATATGCAAGATCGCCTCATGAAAGCTCTCGTCAAACTCCATGGCTTCATATAACTCGCCTCGGTTTACGCAATCGGCAAAGCTAGCATTAATTCCTCTTAGCTGCTCTACATCTTCGGGCTGAATATGAACAACAGCAAGTTCTGCTGCCAGTGCTTGCAGTGCGGTAAGCGGTGCGTACAGCTTGACGATATCCTCCTTCTCAAGTGGAGAGACTCTTGTCTCCTTCCCAGGAAAAGTCTGAATCAGTCCTTGTACTTCTAATAGCTGGAACGCTTCTCTTATCGGAGTCCGGCTTACACCGAGTGCTTCTGCAAGTTCTACGTCATTTAACTTTTCGCCTGGCTGAAGTGTGCCGTCAATGATCCATTTTTGCAACTGGCTCAAGGTACGCTCTTTGGCAGACATTCTGACGGGGGTCGAATAATTGGTTGGAATAGGCAATTTGCGCCCTCCTTTATATATGATTCTGGGTGGAAGTGAGATTGAGAATAACCATATATAATATATCGCAGGATACGGAGTCGAAGCAAATGGTATAGTAATGCCCCAAAAGATATATTGCTTTTATGTATTAGGCGGAATATAATATGCAATATATCGCATATCACACTACCGTTTGAAGTAAGGGGAAATTAGAATGTCCACTAATCAAGCATCTGTTGCAGCTTCAGCATCCACAACCGCAGTAAAAACGTTATTTCCTTTATTATTTGCCATTAGCTTTGTTCATTTGATCAATGATACGATTCAATCGGTCGTACCAGCTCTATTTCCTATTTTAAAAGATTCCTTATCACTCACCTTCGCGCAAATCGGCCTAATATCATTAATGATCAATTTGACCGCAGCGCTGCTGCAGCCGATCATCGGTATTTTCTCCGATTCGCATCCGAAGCCGATGATGCTTCCTGTAGGCATGCTCTTTACAATGGCAGGGGTCGCTGCGCTTTCGTATGCTACCCATTTCTGGATGGTGATGGCCGCTGTGATGTGCATCGGCATCGGTTCTGCCGTGTTCCATCCTGTTTCTGCCCGCGTAGCGTACTTGGCTGCAGGGGAACGGAAGGGAACGGGACAATCGATCTTCCAATTCGGCGGCAATATCGGACAGTCTCTTGCGCCTATCATGACAGCGGTGTTATTCGTGCATACAGGTCAACGAGGGGTCATCTGGTTTGTCTTATTCGTAACGATTGGCGTTGTCATTCAATATAATGTTGCCAAATGGTACGGAAACCAGCTTGCGCTGGTGCCAGCCTCCAATGCTAAGAAGGCGGCAAAGCCCGTTTCGAAGCTGAATGTAACGAAAGGCAAGGTCATATTTGCGATCACCATTCTCATGCTGCTTGTTTTTTCCAAAAACGTCTATATTGCTGCAATTAGCAGTTACTATTCCTTCTATGCCATTGAACATTTTGGTCTTACGGTAAGTCAGGCGCAAATGGTGCTGTTTGTTTTTCTAGGGGCTAATGTAATCGGTCTGCTTCTTGGCGGGATATTGGCGGATAAATTCAGCCGCCGCAGCTTGATTTGGTTTTCAATTTTGGGGACAGCTCCGTTTGCTCTGCTGCTTCCTTATGCCAACTTAACTTTTTCAATTATTTTAATCTTCTTTGCCGGATTAATATTGGCATCCGCTTTCTCTGTTATATTGGTATACGCGAATGAGCTGCTGCCAGGAAGAGTGGGACTCGTATCAGGGGTGTTTTTTGGAGTGGCTTTCGGTCTCGCAGGCATTGGCTCTGCCATACTTGGCAATCTTGCGGATTCCATGGGTATTGAATTTGTCATCCGCTGTACTTCTTATTTGCCATTGCTTGGGATGCTGACGATCTTACTTCCATCGGACCGGAAAGAAAGAATTTCTCGTTAGGACAATTTGCGCGATCTCCCCATGCACATACAATGATGGTGTATAGCCTACTTGGTGCTGGAGGGGGAGTTGTGCATGAGTAAGCGGAGTTTAATGATCTTATCATTGGTCATCTACGCTTTGCTAGCCATCTTATTCCTAGTTTTGACCTTATGTAAAATATAAGAATGGATAAGTTGTCCGATTTTAGCGGGACTTTTACCTTTCATCGTGAAGGGTGCTTGTACCGCCATAGGACGGAGACAACCGTTTGCGCTTAAAACACTCAAGCAAAAATGCCTTCGGTGTCCTTTAGACGCTGAAGTAGCTTTGACGGTGAAATATAAGCCCTTTTATAAGCTAACAAACTTATAAATCCTTATATTTTAATAAAACAAGGGCTGCCATGCGTGTAGAATTTTCTACTACGGGCAGCCCTTGCTTGTTGAAGGGACGGTTATTGCCTAAGCGTATCCTGATTTAACTTCATTTTACGGTAATCCTTGGGTACGATTCCTTTCGTTTCTCTAAAAATGCGCGAAAAAGTTTTGTAAGAGCCGTAGCCGACTTCCAGCGCAATTTCGGAGACATTCATATCTGTCGATACAAGCAAGCTGCACGCATGGCGCAGCCGCAAATCATGCAGGAAGTGGACAAAGGTTTGTCCGGTCGTTTGCTTAATGACTTCGCTGATGCGGGAGACGCTTAGCGAGAAGCGGCTTGCAAGATCAGATAGGGCAAGCTCATCTTGATAATGGCGGTGAATGTAATGGATGATCGGCCATACCGAGGCACTTGATTTGGATGATTGCTTGGCAGTTTCAGCCGAGTGAACGCCCTTTCGACGATAGCGGTCAAAGAAGGCTAGTATTTCCTTCAGCCTTACCTGAAGCATCGTTCGCCTCCAGGGCTCATTTCCCTTGTATTCTTGGTACATATCTTCGATTAAAAGCTTCATTTTTTCATTCTCACTACCGCTTAGCTGAACGAAGGGAGGCATGGCATTTTGTTCGATTAAGTCCATTAAGCCGCCTTCTTGCCCAGGCTCCATTAACAAATCCATGCTGAACATACAATTATAAAGGACCAGTGTACTGCCGGGCTCCGTAAATATTTCATGCACCTGATAAGGCAAAACGAAGGTGAAGGTCCCGGGCAGCATCTGGTGCCGAGCGTCATTAATGGATTCAGAGCCTCTTCCGTCTACCACATAGGAAAACTCCAGAAAATCATGCCGATGCGGCCGGAAGCCGTGATACAGCCGATTTAGGCTGATATGAAGCGGCGAAGAGGTATTCATATTTGGATACGTTTTCAAATAATCAGGTATGTAGGTCATGAAATAATAGATTCCTCCGAAAAACTGAGACTTTTATCGAAAAACAAGCACGATTTCCCGTCCCGTTTATTCTAACATAAATAACGTGATCAGGCGCTAATGAAAGCGGATGCTTGACGGTTGGATTTGAAGATAGGAATACATTATGGGAGGCTTACTCATGGCAAATGACAATAAAATTAGAATAGGCATTATCGGAGCGGGAAACATCGGTAATGTGCACGCGAATGAATTTACAAAGCTAGGCGATGAATGTGTAGTAACAGCGATTACCGATTTGCTTATTTCGCGGGCAGAGGAGAAGGCGAAGCAATATGGGATCGAGCATGTCATTGCTTCAAATGAAGAGCTGATCGCCCGTCCCGATATTGATGCTGTCATTATTGGAGTTCCGAACCAGTTCCATGCTCCGCTTGCAATCCAAGCGCTTGCTGCGGGTAAGCATGTGCTGCTGGAGAAGCCAATGGGTATTAACAGCGATGCGGCACGTCAAATTTTGAAAGCAAGCAAGGCTTCCGACCGTGTCGTGATGGTTGCCCATCAGATGCGCTGGGAATCCGTTGCGATGCAAATTAAAGAGCAGATTGATCGCGGCGAGCTGGGCAACATTTATACGGCAAAAGCAGGCTGGTTCCGCCGGAAAGGCATTCCGGGCTGGGGCACCTGGTTTACTCAGACGGAGCAATCCGGCGGCGGACCGCTTATCGATATTGGTGTTCATATGCTTGATCTTGCGTTATATTTGATGGGCAACCCTAAACCGGTGTCAGTATATGGAGCTACCTATGCGGAGTTTGGACCAAAGCGCAAAGGAATTGGCACCTGGGGAACGCCAGATTGGAACGGGACTTATGATGTTGAGGATTTGGCAACTGCTTTGATCAAGATGGAGAATGGAAGCACGCTGTCTCTGGAAGTAAGCTGGGCTGTCCATATGGACACTGATAATTCAGAGTTCATCCACTTGATGGGTTCGGAAGGCGGGGCTAGCTTCCGCGGAGCGAAAGGCAAGCTGCTTACGGAAAAGTTCGACCGTCCGATAGAAACTGAATTGCTTAAGGCTCAGAATGAAGAGGGAGAACGAGCTCGTTTAAGCCGTCATTTCCTGAGTTGTATTCGGGAAGGCAAACAGCCGATTACTTCAGCGCTTACCGGCTTTACGAATAATCTTGTTCTTGATGCGATTTATGAATCCTCACGTACAGGCAGCGAAGTGAAACTGGATTGGAATTTGGATTAAATCAAATAAGCGTTACTAGAAGGAGGCATCATTCATGTTAAGAGGATTAACCGGTGCTGGTTTGGGCCGTATTGAGAGCGATGAGAAACTGATTGAGCTGGCTGGAGCACATGGATTTCAGGCTGTAGATATTGATGCGGAATCATTGATTGCCCGTCATGGCATTGAGAAAGCACGCGATCTGCTCGCAAGCAGCGGCGTAGTGATCGGTTCCATTGGATTGCCAGTAGAATGGAGAACCACGGAAGAGGCTTTTCTTGAAGGGTTGCAGAAGCTGGCTTCTTCCGCAGCGGCCGCAGCGGCGCTTGGCTGTACAAGCTGCTGCACGTATATTCTGCCGTCCACGGATTTGAAAGCAGCCCGCTTTATGGCGCTCGCTACCCGCAGACTGCGTACTTGCGCGCAAATTCTGGGCGCTTACGGTATCCGTTTGGGGCTTGAATTCGTAGGCCCTCACCACTTGCGTACTCGCTGGGCTAATCCATTTATTTGGACGCTTGAGGAGACGCTGGAGTGGATCGATGCCATTGGCGAGAGCAATGTGGGTTTGTTGTTTGATGCATACCACTGGTACACCAACGAATTGTCGGTTGCTGATATTGATGCACTTCGTGCGGATCAAATCGTGCATGTGCATATTAACGATGCTCCGAACGTACCGGTCGAGGAAGCGCTTGATAATGGCCGCATCTACCCGGGCGAGGGAGTTATCGATCTCGCAGGTTTCTTGCAAGCACTTCATCGCATTGGCTACAAAGGAGCGGTATCTCAGGAAATTTTGACCGCTGAAGCGCCAACGCAATCGCCAGAGGAGCTCATCGTGCGCACTAAGGCAGGCTTCGATAAAGTATTTGGCGCCGCTGGCCTGTAATTAAATCTTTAAAGCTCGTTATGAACAAAAAAGCGCGATAAACGTTCGTTTCCTGTTAACGTCAAAAAGCTGATCGGCAAATAACGATCAGCTTTTTTTCTATGCTCATTTTTCTCGAATGACTAATAACACACCAATAAAGATGAATATAGTACCTATCCAAAAAGACAAGCCAATTTGCTCACCAAGCAATAACCAGCCTAAAAAAGTACCCACGATAGGCTGGAAAAAGAAAAATAATCCGCCACTTGAAGCGTTAAGCATTTGTAGGCCGCGATTCCACAGTAAAAAGGCACATGCTGTCGAAATAATTCCCAAGTACAAAAGACCGCCCCAAATAGATGGGTGCATCATGGCTTGAACATCAAGCTTGGGTAATCGACTAATTGTAAAAGGCGTAAGTAAAATGATCGCTACCAGTGTTGTATAGCAGGTTACGACAATTTGCGAATATTGTCCTGGTACCCGCTTAATAAGGACAGACATAAGCGCCCAAGTAAGTGCAGCAATAAGCAGGGATACCCCGCCGAGTTGAAGAGATGAATCCATACCACCATTTCCGACAATAACGCCAACACCGATTGTTGCTAAAATAATAGAAATTGCTTTTTTAAAAGTAATTTTTTCTTTTAGGATGATACGCGCAAATAGCACCATAAATGCGGGTGTCGTTGAGGTAATAATGGCTCCCATTTGTGCAGTAGAAAACAGCGTACCCACTTCTTGGGTGATAATCGAAATAGTATTTCCAATGAATCCAACCATGAAAATTAATAACAAGTCTCGTTTTTCAATGCGCCATGATTGTTTTGTTACAGCGCCGATCATTAGCAATGCAAACAAAGCAATTACATAACGAATCCAAACTAGTTCAAGTGGTGGCACAACGTCTACCACATGTTTTACTACAACATACATCCCGCCCCAAATACTAGCAGCGATTGATAAATATAAAGAACCTAATAAGGTGTTTTTCATTTTGTACCCTCCGTTTTTCTAGACAACTCCTGTCCTTAACGGAGATGTAGTTTTTCTACCGTTAAGGGAGAATAACTACAGGTACATCATTTTCAAATCGTGGTGACCACATCATAAAGTTTCAGCTCACTTTCAAAAGAATACATTTATTGTACATGAATTTTGTTGATTCGGGTATTAGCTGTTTTAACCATAACGAACATGCCCGTTAGTTTAATGAAGCCTGAGAAACGATCATAAAATTGTACCCCTTGAAAAATATGGTAACTTCCTCCATACTACGAGCAAGCCCTAATTTTGATATGAATTTTAATGAAATTCGGTGGGTACTGTGCAGGAAGGCTATTCCGTTATGATGAATAATAACTGTTTTTACTGATTCGAGAATGAATGCGAACATAGGAGATTAATAGATGACAAATAGAACAGAGCAAAATCACTCACTGAACCTCTGGTATAAGCAGCCGGCTTCCAGATGGGAAGAGGCGCTGCCGATCGGAAATGGGCGGCTAGGCGGCATGGTGTTTGGCGGTGTGACTAAGGAACGAATTCAATTAAATGAAGATACGCTTTGGTCAGGCTTTCCGCGGGATACGAACAATTACGAGGCTTTGCGCTACTTGAAGCGAGCCCGTGAGCTCATTGCAGAGAAACAATATGTCGAAGCAGAGCAGCTCATCGAGGCGAAAATGCTAGGGAAAAATACGGAATCGTATCAGCCAATGGGCGATTGGTATGTGGAGCAGCATTTTGCACCAGGCAGCGCCGAGCTGTGCCATTATAATCGAACACTGGATATCGATGCAGGGATCGCCGCCACCCGTTGGCAAATCGGACAAGCGGATTTTTTCCGCGAGACTTTTGTAAGCGCAATCGATCAAGTGCTTTGCACCAGATATGAGGCGCATGGAGAAGGACTACTGGAGTTGACGTCGTATCTGCAGTCATCTGTGCAATACGAGGTTGCTGCTGAGGGCGGCCATGCGATTGTGTTGTATGGTCAATGCCCAAGCCACGTCGCGGACAACTATTTGGGTGATCATCCGAAGGCGGTGCAATACGAGGTTGATCGAGGCATCACGTTCCAAACCAAGCTGATCGTAACGGCTGAAGGTGGCAATGTGTCTGTCGATGGCGAGAAGAAAATAACGGTAGTCGGAGCGCGTGCCGTTACTTTTCTGCTAAGTGCAGCTACGAGCTTCGAGCGGTATAACCTTCACCCAACCGCAAGCAAAGCCGAGCTAAGCAAGCAAAATGATACGGTACTCGCGGCAGCTTCAGCGCATAGCTATGAGAAGCTGCGAGAACGTCATGTGCAGGATCACCGCCAATTGTTCCAACGGGTGCAGATTGATTTGGGCTATACGCCGAATTCCCTACTGCCTACCGACGAGCGGCTCGAAGCCTATAAATTAGGCGAACAGGACCCGCAGCTGGAAGCTCTATATTTTCAATATGGCAGGTACTTGCTTATGGCAAGCTCCCGTCCAGGTACGCAGCCAGCGAACCTGCAAGGCATATGGAATGATCGGGTACAGCCGCCTTGGAATAGCGATTACACGACGAATATCAATACGCAAATGAATTATTGGCCAGCCGAGCTTGGCAATTTGAGCGAGTGTCATGAACCATTGTTTCAAATGATTGAGGAGCTTAGCGAGTCAGGCGCGAGAACGGCAGCTATTCATTACAATAGTTCGGGATGGGTGACGCACCATAATGTTGATCTGTGGCGCTCATCGACGCCTACGGCTGGACATCCAAGCTGGGCGTTCTGGCCGCTTGGCGGCGTGTGGCTGACACAGCATTTGTGGGAGCATTATTTGTACAATCCCGATGAATCCTTTTTGCGTGAAAAAGCTTATCCGCTCATGAAGGGTGCAGCGTTGTTTTGCCTGGATTGGCTTCAGGAAAATGGTGACGGCCAGCTGATGACATCGCCATCCACCTCGCCGGAAAATAAATTTTTGACAGCTGAAGGGGAGGCAAGCAGCGTGGCAGAGTCGTCCGCTATGGACATGACTTTGGTTCGCGAGCTGTTTGAGCATTGCAGCCTAGCTGCTTCCTTGCTGCATACGGATGAGGCATTCGCAGAGCGGGTAGCTGCTGCCTTGCAAAAGCTTCCGCCGCTGCAAATCTCGCCCGATGGTTTATTGCAGGAGTGGCATGATCATTTCAAAGAGCATGAGCCGGGCCATCGCCATGTTTCCCATCTATACGGGTTATATCCGGGAACCACGATTAACCAGACTGCATCGCCTGAGCTCGTGGAAGCGGGAAGGCTGTCGTTAGAGAGCAGGATTAAGAGCGGCGGGGGGCATACGGGTTGGAGCTGTGCTTGGCTGATCAATCTATACGCGCGTTTGAAGGACGCGGAAGCTTCATACCGTTTCATCCATACGCTGCTTGCAAGGTCTACTCATCCGAATCTATTTGATGACCATCCTCCGTTTCAAATCGACGGAAACTTTGGAGGAGCTGCAGGCATAGCCGAGCTGCTGCTTCAAAGTCATCTGGATGGGATCGAACTCCTGCCTGCGCTTCCACCTGCTTGGCCGACTGGCTATGTAAAGGGGATCAAAGCAAGAGGCGGCTTTATCGTCGAGATGGAATGGAAGGACAGCAAGCTTACGGAAGGCCGTATTTATTCTACCCATGGCTCAACCTGTACGCTGCACGCCAAGGAGACGTTGTTGGTTCACTCGGCAGATGGCACGCCGATTGATGCCGCACGGCCATTTGCGACGAAGAAAAATGAATGGTATACGATTAAATCTGCAACAAATAAAGGAGAGTAATGATCCATGACGACGAATACACGTTATCCTTTTGAAAATATTGAACTTCCACTGGAAGAGCGAGTGACCGATCTGGTCTCCCGCTTCACGCTTGACGAGAAGATTGACTCGATGGTCCAATACCAGCCTGAAATTGAGCGTTTAGGCGTAAAGCCGTACAAGCATGGAACGGAGGCTGCCCATGGGATGGCTTGGCTGGGAGAGGCCACGACATTCCCGCAACCGATAGGCCTAGGCTGTACATGGAACCCTGTTCTTCTCAAGGAAGTGGGAAGCGTCATTGGGGACGAGGCACGTGTTTATTTTCAGCGCAATCCGGCCATAAACGGCTTGACCCTATGGGCGCCAACCGTGGATATGGAGCGCGATCCGCGCTGGGGACGTACGGAAGAGGCATATGGCGAAGATCCAAAGCTGACAGGAGAGCTGACGGCTTCTCTGGTGCAGGGCATTCAGGGCGACCACCCGCTTTATTTCAAAGCGGTAGCAACCTTGAAGCATTTTATCGGCAACAATAACGAAATCAATCGAGGAAGCTGTTCCGCAAGCATCGACCCGCGCAATATGAAGGAATATTACCAAGCGGCATTTAAGCCAGCCTTCGTTAAGGGCGGCGCTCATTCGATGATGACATCTTACAATTCCGTCAACGGGACGCCTACTATTTTGCACGAAGATGTGAATAAAGTGGTAAAAGAAGAGTGGGGCATGAATGGCTTTGTCGTCAGCGACGCGGGCGACCTGCTTGGTATTGTAAATGACCATAAGTATTATGACAACTATAAGAATGCCGTGGCACATTCGATTAAAGCCGGCATTGACAGCATTACCGATGACAAGGAGAAATCTTGCACAGCTATCCGCGAGGCACTGGCGGAGGGGCTGCTGACCGAGCAAGATCTAGATAAAGCGCTGATCAATACGTTCCGCGTTCGCTTCCGCTTAGGTGAATTTGATCCTTCTGAGCAAAACCCATACGCAAACGTGCCGGAATCCAAACTATGCGCACCGGAGCACCGTGAGTTATCGCTGCAAGCTGCGCGTGAATCAATCGTTTTGCTGAAAAATGAAAATAACGCTCTCCCGCTGGATAAGGAGAAGCTTAGCAGCGTAGCTGTCATTGGTCCGCTTGCAGATGTCGTATACCGGGACTGGTATTCGGGCTCGCTGCCTTATAAAGTAACGCCGCTTGAAGGGATTGTAAGCAAGCTTGCTGGTAAACAAGTGTCGTACAGCAGCGGCAATGACCAAATTCGGTTGAAATCAGCTGCCAACGGCAAGGTGCTGCATGCTGCCGAGCAAAATGAGAGCCGGCTGCAAGCAGCGGATTCTGCGGACGCAGGTGAAACGTTTGAGGTTACGGATTGGGGCTGGGGCAGCTATACGCTGGAGAGCAAAACGAACGGCAAGCTGCTTACTAGCGCTGACGATTTGAATATCGCAGCTGCAGCAAGCGAAGCATTTGGTTGGTATGTGAAGGAAGTATTCCAGCTGGATGAACAGTCAAACGATCAGTTTGCGATTCGCACGTGGAACGGCAAGCTGGTATCGGCGCCAAATGGCGGTGCTGATCCGCTGCAAGTCACAGATGCCCTAGAAGTCAGCATAAATGAGCGGTATACGAAGGATATTGTGACGAAAGGCATCGAGGAAGCAGTAGCCGCTGCCAAGGCAGCAGAGACTGCCATCGTCTTTGTCGGCAACAATCCGCTGATTAACGGCAAAGAAGAAATCGACCGTCCGGGTCTTGATCTAGCTGCATCGCAAAACGAACTGATCAGTGCGGTATTCGAGGCCAATCCCAATACAATCGTTGTCGTCATTGGCAGCTACCCGTTCACGTTAAATGCCGTGAATGCTCAAATACCAGCCATCGTGTATTTGTCCCACGCAGGGCAGGAGCTGGGAAATGCGATAGCCGATGTGCTTTTTGGCGATTTCTCGCCTGCAGGACGTCTCAATATGACTTGGTACCAATCCGAGGACCAGTTAACAGATTTGATGGATTACGATATCTTGAAGGGCAAACGAACGTATTTGTATTTCGATGGGGAGCCCCTTTATCCATTCGGTTATGGTCTGAGCTATGGCTCATTCCGCTACAGCCCGCTTGAAATTACGAATCATGCGACTAGCCTGGAGGGGCATGTGAAGGTTCAGATTCAGGTAACGAATGAATCTGAGCGGACAGCAGATGAAGTTGTTCAATTGTATGTACGCGTGGAAGGCTCGAGAGTCGAGCGTCCGCTTAAGAAGCTGGTTGGTTTTACGCGGATTACGCTGCAGGCGGGAGAAACGGTGGATGTGCAGTTGCTTGTACCGGCGGAAGAGTTGGCTATTTGGGACGTTACACAGGGCCGTTTCTGCTTGGAGACGGCTCAGTATACATTCGTGGCAGGCGGCTCTTCGGCAGATGTGAAATCTTCGTCTACGATTACGATTACGGGGGAAAAGATTCCAAAGCGCAACCTCTCACTTCCAACCCGTGCAGAAAATTACGATGATTACGCACAGGTTTATCTGGACGAGAGCAAAGAGGGCGGAACGGCAGTGCGCCTCTCCCAATCGGAAGGCTGGATCAAATTCGCTGATATCGATTGGATGCATGGCTCGGCAAGCTTTGAAGCGCGCGTGAGCGGCGGAGAAGCTGGTGGCGAGCTGTCCATTCTGATTGGAAGTCCGGCTGGTGCTGTTATCGGATCATGTACAGTGTCTGCAAGCGGTGACCAGGAATGGCAGAGCATACGGATTGATCTTCCTGGCATTCAACCTGAGGGCGACCTTTTTATTAGTCTTAACGGAAGCATCAAACTTAGCTTTTTCAGTATTCAATAATTTTGCTTGAGACGTATAAACGATAATCAGAGCTGTCTTCTTGGCTGCATTTGCAGCTGCGGAGTCAGCTTTTTTATCACTTCAGTAGCCTGCCGTAGATATGGTGATGGAGCAAAGATGCTTAACTGTCTCATTGGGGCATAGGTTGCATTTTCATGTTCTCCGTTTTATTCTTTAGATTGACTATTAACATGAACAGAGGAGCTTGTCAGACGAATGAACGCTATGAAGATCGATTTGTGCACCGATTGGCTGGACACCGTTAAGGAAATTTTTCGCGGCTCTGGCTATCCATTGCCTGAGGATATGGACGATAGGGATGTTGCCATGTCTTATTTTTTGCAAACGGCAGAATCCGAGGCAGACGCTGCGCTTCAGCTTGAAGCTAATCAGGAGCGGTTAGCGACCGTTCAGAAGCTCATCGAAGATCATTTTGAGACGGTTATTTTACCAGATATCCGCAACAGAACGAGCTATACGGGTGATCGCTTTGTTTTTAAATGGGTATATAACCAAGGGGAGCATGTTGTAGAGCAGCATTCCAAGTACCGCATCCCGCTCTAGCTTGAGCAGGATGCTGGTTAGGAGCAAGAAAACGGATTTAATTGTCTAATTTCCACATGATAAAATAATGAATATACTAGGTATGAATGTGTGCATACCAGCTTTATAATATAGGATGCTTCAAAACGTAACGTGAAAAGTAAACGCTTTCCTGAGTGGGAGGGAGCTGCCTATATGGTGAGACGCATCAGTGCGCTTATGCAAGGAATTAACAATATTCGAATCAAAAAAAAGCTGATTCTCTCGTTTATTCTGGTCGTGTTTGTACCTGTGCTGATCGTCGGCATCTTTTTGACGGTCGCTTTTCGCCAAAATGTGCTTGATCAGGCGACGCAGCAAATTACAAACAATGTGGAGCGAATCAAGAAGCAGACACTTGATATCATCCGGATGCCGATTGAAATATCGGACAAGCTGCTCGTAGACAGCCGATTAACGAATATCGTCAACACACAATATAATTCTACCTTTGAGGTAGTCAAAGCTTATCGGGAGTTTAATGATTTCCGCGATTATATTAAGCTTTACAGCGAAGTATACAATATCCGGTTTTATACAACGAACATGACGATATTGGACAATTGGGAGTTTCTTAAGGTCACCCCTGCCATTGAAGCTGAGGATTGGTATAAGGATGCGATGAAGCAGGATGGGATTCATTGGAGCTATATCTCAGATGAGACCAAAGGCAATCGCAACTACTTAAGTCTGGTCCGTAAAATCTCTTTCCCTACCTATCGGACGAGCGGTGTGCTGGTTATTGGGCTAAACCCGGTCGAGCTAAATAATATGGTTAGCCAAGAACCGTTCGATACGATGATCATTGATGAAAGCGGATATATCATCGCAGCGAAAAACCCGAATTGGGTAAGCAAGAATATTTCGGAGCTGGACTTTGCCAGTAAGCTTACGAATAAAGCGGAAGGCACTTATGAGTTTAAATTTGAGGACAAGCCCTCGAAAATCGTCGTAGAGGATTTGCATCCGGATTCCAGCCGTAATGGCCTTAAGATTGTGTCGGTTTTTTCAATTGATAGCATCGTGAGCGGAGCCAACCGGATTAGTCTGCTGGGCTTCGGCATTATTATGCTGAGCCTTGTGATTGCGTTTGTGTTGATTTATATCTTTTCCGTCATTTTAGCCAAACGGATGCTGCTGCTAAACAAGGATTTAAACAAGGTTGCGATGGGGGATCTGAACGTCATCTCTCATGTGACCGGTAATGATGAGATTGGATTACTGTCCAAGCAGTTTAACAACATGGTCGTAAGCATACGCGGACTAATGGACGAAGTATCGGAATCACACAAGCAGCAGGCGCTGCTGCAGCTCAGGCAAAAAGAGATCAAGCTGAAGATGATGGCAAGCCAGATCAATCCTCATTTTCTCTTTAATGCGCTTGAGTCCATTCGAATGAAGGCTCATATCAAAGGTGAAACCGAAATTTCCTCGATCGTCCGAATGCTTGGGAAGATGATTCGCCGAAATCTGGAAGTAGGCTCGCGCATGGTTGCATTAAAGGACGAACTGGAAATGGTACGCTGCTACTTGGAAATCCAAAAATTCAGGTACGGAAATGAGCGTTTAACCTTCTCGCTTGATATTGATGAAGCGGGTCAGAACATCGAGATTCCACCGCTTATCATTCAGCCCCTGATCGAGAACGCAGTCGTTCATGGGCTCGAGAATGTAGCGGAAGGTGGCCTCGTTCGCTTAACGACGCAAATCAAAGATCACATGCTCCGAGTAGAAGTTGCAGATAACGGGGTAGGTATTCATGAGGATAAAATGAAACAGATAAACGAAGCTCTTCATGATATGGAGGAAGAGGGAGAATACCGTATCGGACTGCGCAATGTGCATCAACGGATTGTGATGATTTACGGAGAGGGCTGCGGCTTGCAAATCATGAGCGAGCCCGGCGCGGGTACACGTATTGTTTTTGAAATACCGACAGGGGGTCATCCATTTGCATAAAGTATTAATTGTCGACGATGAACCAATGATTCGGGAAGGGCTGCAAACCCTTGTCGATTGGCAAAAGTACGATTTTAACGTGGTGGGAGTCGCATCCAATGGCCGCGAGGCTGTTGAAAAACATGCATTGCTCTTGCCTGATTTAATTTTAATCGATATTCGGATGCCTGGTATGGATGGTCTCCAAGCGATTGAAGAAATTAGAAAAACGGATCAAGTCTGCCATTTCCTCATTTTGAGCGGCTACGCCGAATTTAATTATGCGAAGCAGGCAATTGCCCATCAGGTGGATGGGTATATCTTAAAGCCGATCGATGAGGACGAGCTTGAGACCTATGTTGAGCGCATCAGCTCACAGCTGAAGCAAAAATCCGAGCAGCAGCTTAGTACGGAACAGACGTCTCAACTTTTACGTGAGGAGATGCTCCAGCAGCTTGCGACTGGAAAGCAGCTGGCTGAGACATTTGGCACGAATGATCCGGGGACACTGCTCGGCCCGCCAGCGAAATATTATCAGCTTCTGCTGATCGAGCTGTATAGCAAGGAGCATTCCCTTACGATGAATGCTACCCTTAAGAAGAAGCTCGGCGAGATTATAGAGCAGAAGCAGCTGGGCTGGGTGTTTTCTGCTGAGCCTTACGTCGGTGTGCTGCTTAAGGATTATTTGTTGCAAAATGGTTCCCGCGAGCAAATGAGGCAGTGGATCGAGGATTGCTGTGGGACGCGAGTCAGATTTGCCGGGGCAGCCAGCGAGCCTGTCCGCGAGCTACTGGTGCTGCAGCAATGGGCGCCAGCCGTACGCGGTATGCTGAAGCAAAGGTTTATGCTGCAAGGCCAGCAAATTCATCTGGCTTCTTTATCAGCCACCAGCATGCAAGCAGGGCCGGCGAAGCATGAGGAGCTGTCCATCGACGCCTTTGCCCAGAAGCTCTATTATATGCTGGATATCGGGAGCAAGGACGGAGTGGACAAAGCACTGCAAGAAGCGTCAGACCATATTTGTTCTGTCGATACAGCCGAGCAATTCGTCAAATCAAGCTGGGCCCAGCTGCTTTCCATTGTATTGAACAAAGCAGCGATTTCAAGTCAACAGGTATCCGTTCAGGAGGACTTATCGATCATTACTGCTCTCTACCTTGCGCATCACTATGATGAAATGATGGTCCAGCTTCAGAAACGGCTGCAGGATTTAACCGAAAAGCTAGGCAAGTCGGACAGCCTATCGGTTATGAAGCAAATGACCGATTTCATTGAAAGGCATTATAGTGAAAATATTAAGCTTGAAACGCTTGCCGATCTGTTTAATTATAATAGCGGTTATTTGGGGAAAATGTTCAAAAACTATACTGGCGAGCATTTCAACACCTACCTGGATCAGGTTCGGATCCAGCATGCGATAGAGCTGCTTCAAGAAGGGCTTAAGGTTCATCAGGTATCGGAACGAGTCGGCTATGCGAATGTGGACTACTTCCATAGTAAATTCAAAAAATATAAAGGGGTTTCCCCTTCTTCCTTTAAAGGCAGCTCGGGTAAATCAGTTTCGGACTGATTATAAGCAGTAATATCCTGCTGCATCATGTACGTTACGCCTGAATCGATTGGCCAACTAAGCCATTTCCGATGCAGGCGTTATTTTTTTATTCCATAGTAACCAATGGTTATGAAAGCGTTTGAAAGTACGTATTTTGATATGATTTTAAGTCTAATTTATCGGGTGCAAGGGAAGTACACCCATCGTATATGATTAGTACAGATAAGAGAGGGTAAGCTACACAAACAAAGAGAAGCTTACGAAAGATGTTTTTGCCCGGAGCAAAAACAATAGGAGGAGCAGCGATGAAACCGCTAACAGAAGGTAATCCGCAAACAGGCTTGTCAAACAAAAAAAACCGATTTTGGTCCAGAGCTTTTCAACAGCGCTACTTGTACATGATGTCTTTGCCGTTCGTCATTTGGATTTTCATATTCAGCTATGTACCGGTATGGGGATGGTTAACCGCCTTTCAAAACTACAAACCGAAAAACGGAATATTCGATCAAAAATGGGTGGGCTTAGACAATTTCATTGAGCTGTTTCAGGACGAGAGATTTTATATTGTCTTAAGAAATACATTGGCAATGAGTACGATGGGCTTAATTATCAGCTTTACTATTCCTGTTATATTCGCACTATTATTAAATGAGATGAGAGGACAGTTCTTCAAACGTTCCGTCCAAACGATTTCTTACCTGCCTCACTTCGTTTCCTGGGTTGTTGTTGCCGGGCTCGTAACCAAGATGCTTTCTACCGATGGCGGCGCTGTCAATCAATTGCTTATGTATTTGAACATTATTGAAACGCCAATCCAATTCATGGCTAAGGGCGAATGGTTCTGGGGTATCGTTACTTTGTCTGACTTGTGGAAAGAAATGGGCTGGAACTCGATTATTTTCCTTGCAGCCATGTCAGGCATTGATCCGGAGCTTTATGAGGCTTCAACGGTCGACGGTGCAGGACGCTTCCGCAAAATGTGGCATATTACGCTGCCAGGCATTCGGACAACCTTTATGGTGCTTTTCATCCTTTCGATTGGACATTTGGTCAGCATTGGTTTCGAGAAGCAATTCCTGCTAGGCAATCCTCTCGTGTCTGATTACTCAGAGGTTCTCGATTTATATGCGCTCAAGTACGGTATTCAGTTGAGTCGATATTCGTATGGTACGGCAATCGGCATATTCAACTCCGTCGTCAGCATTCTGCTCGTGTTTATCGCGAACGGCATATACAAACGAGTCACCAAAGAATCAATCATATAGGAGGAACCGCATATGCAAGGAACGATGAGAAGAAGTACAGGCGATAAGATATTCGATACCTTCGTTTATATTTTCATGGCTATTGTTGCTATAGTGACGTTATATCCTTTCCTTAACGTACTAGCGATATCATTCAATGATTCGGTAGATACGGTAAGAGGCGGTTTAACCATATACCCTCGTGAATTTACTCTCAAAAACTATGAGACGATATTCGGTTTCGATGGGTTGTTAGTTGGCTTTAAAAACTCGGTACTGCGTACCGTAATCGGTACAGCAGTCGGCGTATTATCTGCTTCTATGATGGCTTACACGCTTAGCCGTCCAGATTTCCAGTCAAGAAGATGGATGTCGGTCGGATTCGCTCTTACGATGTACTTCACAGGCGGACTCATTCCAGGCTTCCTTCTTATGAAAAACCTTGGTTTGATGGGCACATTCTCGGTGTACATTATCCCTGCGCTTCTCAGTGTCTGGAACGTGTTCGTTGTTCGTTCTTATATTGACGGACTTCCGTATGCTCTGCAGGAATCCGCCAAAATCGACGGAGCGAACGACTGGACGATTTTCTGGAAGGTCATTCTTCCGCTGTGCCAACCGGTTCTTGCAACCATTGCTTTGTTTATTGCAGTCAGTCATTGGAACGCATGGTTTGACACTTATCTGTTTAACAATCGGAATCCGGAGAATACGACGCTTCAGTACGAGCTTATGAAGGTACTGCAGTCCACGCAATCAGGCAACAACTATCGCGATCCTAATGCGCAGCAATCGATTGTTTCCGTTTCACCGGAATCGATTAAGATGGCGATCACGATTGTTGTTACCATACCGATTCTTATGGTGTATCCGTTCCTTCAAAAGTATTTCGTGAAGGGCATGACTCTTGGAGCAGTAAAAAGTTAATCTTGGTAATAGCAGGTTTCCTGTTATATACATGTACATCAGCAACAGAAAAAAAGGGAGGCTTTCCAGCAATGAAAAGAAAGATGCAAATCACTTTAAGCTTGATGTTGGCACTTGTATTCGTATTTATCACAGCATGCGGCAACTCGAATAATGATGGCAGCACGAACAAGGGTACAACAAATGAAGCAACCAATTCTGCCAACGAAGGTGCAGCGGCTGAACCGATTACGATCCGGTTAGCTTCAGGCGACGTCAACGCTAACTGGGATGACATGCAATCCGAAGTCGGTAAAGTTATTCAAGAAAAAACAGGTATTACGATGAAACAGGAATTTCCTGTAGGCGGTTCTGACGAAGAAATGTTCGCACTTATGGTAGCAAGCGATGAATACCCAGACCTTGTTATGCCAAAAGGCAGCGCAGGAAAATTAGTTGATGCCGGCGCATTAATCGACCTTCGTCCTATAATCGAGGAGTACGGTCCGAACATCAAAAAAGTATACGGCGAATATTTCAACCGTCTTCGCTGGAGTGAAGACGATGATGCGATTTATATACTACCTTCTAGCGGCGTAGGTCATACTTATTTCGAATCAGGAGGCGGTTTCCAACTGCAGCACCAAGTGCTTGAAGCAGCTGGTTACCCGGAAATCAAAACCGTTCAAGATTACGAAGCGGCGATTAAAGCATACATTGAAAAAAATCCGAAAACGGCTGACGGCCAACCGACAATCGGTTTGTCGCTTAATGGTGGCGAATGGCAAATCCTGATCTCCGTGACGAATCCTGCTTTCTATGCAACAGGCGCTCCGGATGACGGTGAGTTTTATGTGAATCAAGACACGTATGAGTCGATCATGCACTACCAGCGTCCAGAAGAAAGAGAATATTTCCGTTGGCTCAATCATATGAATGACATCGGATTGCTTGATAAAGAAAGCTTCGTTCAAAAATACGACCAGTATAAAGCAAAAGTCGCATCTGGCCGCGTTCTTGGTCTAATCGATCAAGATTGGGATTATGCCGACGCGCAAAACGCGCTGAAAGCTGCAGGTAACTTTAAAGCGACATACGCACGTTTCCCTGTAACGTTGAATGACACATTCCAAGATCACTCCTTCCAGGGTACTGGTTACGTTGGCGGCAACGGGCTTGGTATTACGAAGGATGCTCAAGATCCGGTTCGTTTGATTAAATTCCTTGATTACCTTGCTTCTGATGAAGGTCAAGTGCTTGTTAACTGGGGGATTGAAGGCAAACATTACAACATAGTAGATGGCAAGCGTGTCATTCCTGCGGAAGTACAAGCTCAGAAGTCGAACGACAACAACACATTCAAGAAAACAACGGGTATTGACAACTACTTGCTATCCGCTCGTTACGGAGATGGAGTAAAGGATCCTTCCGGCAACTACTACACGACAATATTCCCAGAGCAAATTCAAGTGGCGTACTCCGAAGAAGACAAAAAGACGCTTGCCAAATACAATGTAACTACGTATAGAGATCTATGGCCAGCAGCAGATGCATTCCCAGAGCGCAAATACGGCGCAGCTTGGACACTTCCATTCGAAACCGGCTCTCAAGCTAATGTTATTTTCCAAAAATCGCAAGATATTATGAAAAAACGCATTCCAGAAGCGATTCTTGCTAAACCAGCTGATTTCGACAAAGTATACGATGCCTTCCTTAAGGATCTGGATGATGCAGGCGTAGCGAAGCTGAACGCTGAATTCACAAAAATGGTAAAGGATCGTGTAGAACTTTGGTCCAAATAAGTTTAAAATAAACAAAGAAGGAGAGGGCTCATTTCATGGGCTCTCTTCCCTTGTTGTTATTTCTCAAAATCGAAGGGAGATAGGGCTATTATGATACATAACAAGCTTCCAAAAATATGGTACGGCGGCGATTATAATCCGGAACAATGGGATGACGAGACGATGTCGGAGGATCTTCGCATGTTCAAGCTTGCGGATATCGATGTCGCAACGGTGAACGTATTCTCATGGGCTCGTATTCAGCCGAGCGAAGAACACTATGACTTTGAAGAGTTGGACAAAATTATAGATCGTCTGCATGGGGATAATATCTCGGTCTGCTTAGCAACGAGTACCGGTGCTCATCCCGCATGGATGGCAAAAAGATATCCTGATGTGACTCGTGTAGATTACGAAGGACGCAAACGGAAATTCGGTGGACGCCACAATTCTTGTCCAAGCAGTCCGGCATACCGCAAATATTCGAAGCTGATTGCAGGAAAGCTGGCGGAGCGCTATAAGGATCATCCTGCGCTTGTTGCTTGGCATATTTCCAACGAATATGGCGGGTATTGCTACTGCGATAACTGTGCCGATGCATTCCAGGCATGGCTGCAAAAACGTTACGTCACCATTGAGAAGCTGAACAAAGCGTGGTATACAAGCTTCTGGGGGCATACGTTCTACGATTGGGATGAGATCGTACCTCCAAATGCGCTCAGCGAGGAGTGGGGCGGCAACCGGACGAATTTCCAAAGCATTTCGCTCGATTACCGTAGATTCCAATCGGATGCCTTGCTGGAATGTTATTTGATTGAATACGATGAGGTCCGCAAGCATTCGCCAAATATTCAAATTACAACCAACCTGATGGGGACATACCCTGAGCTTGATTATTTCAAATGGGCAAAGCATCTGGACGTCGTTTCTTGGGACAACTATCCGTCCATTGACACGCCTGTAAGCTACACGGCAATGACCCATGCATTGATGCGCGGCTTAAAGAGCGGCCAGCCTTTCATGCTGATGGAGCAAACGCCAAGCCAGCAAAACTGGCAGGCTTACAACGCTCTCAAACGTCCTGGCGTCATGCGCCTGTGGAGCTATCAGGCCGTTGCGCATGGTGCAGACACCGTAATGTTCTTCCAGCTTCGCCGCTCAATCGGCGCGTGCGAGAAGTACCACGGCGCTGTCATTGAGCATGTTGGCCACGAGCATACCCGTGTTTTCCGTGAATGCGCGGAGCTTGGGCATGAACTGACGGCGCTTTCGGACAAATTGCTTGATTCGCGAATAGATGCGAAAGCGGCTATCGTATTTGATTGGGAAAACCGTTGGGCTGTTGAGCTTTCGAGCGGACCAAGCGTCGCTTTGAAATATGTGGATGAAGTCCATAAATATTATGATGCCCTGTTTGAGCTGAATATCCAGACGGATATGATTAGTGTTGAAGAACAGTTGGATCAGTATGATTTGGTTATTGCACCTGTGATGTATATGATCAAGCCCGGCTTTGCGGAGAAGGTTGAAGCTTTTGTCGCTCGTGGCGGCACGTTCATTACGACTTTCTTCAGTGGTATCGTAAATGAGAATGATTTGGTCACAACGGGTGGTTACCCAGGCAAGCTGCGCAAAGTACTTGGCATTTGGGCGGAGGAAATTGATTCGCTGCTGCCTGGTCAACAAAATCAGATGGTCATGAAAAAGGTAGACGATGCACTTAGCGGCACATATACCTGCAGCCTTCTATGCGATTTGATTCACTCGGAAGGTGCCGAAGTAGTCGCCGAGTATGGCTCTGACTTCTATAAAGGCATGCCTGCTGTGACGGTTAACAAATTCGGTGAAGGTGAAGCATGGTATATCGCCACGAGTCCGGACCAGCATTTCCTGCAAGCTTTGCTTGCAAATCTATGCAAAGATAAAGGAATCGAGCCGCTGCTTGCCGCTCCTTCCGGTGTAGAAGTTACCCGCAGAAGCAAAGACGGCAAATCGTATTTGTTTATTTTGAATCACAATGCGGATGCTGCCGAAGTGCAGCTTGGTGCGCAGCCGCGTCCGGATCTCCTGTCAGGTGAGCCTGTAAGCGGATTGTACAGTTTGGCTGCCAAAGGCGTTATGATTATCGAGGAATAGTGTTTATTCAGCTGAATCGATTTGGACCAGCTTCCATCCTGGGTGTTTGGCATATGCTGTAGTTATAAGCCCGGTATGAGGGGAGCACCGTACCTATGTCGACAAAGCGGCAGCGTCATCACATGAGCATTCTTGTGCTCGCATTGTTTGTCCTGCTTGTGCTTTTATTGTTTGCTTTAATTCTTTGAGAAAAGGATTGTTCCTGACTAACTACTTAGTCCGGGGGCAATCCTTTTTTTGCTGGAATATTGCTTCCTTCTATTACAAATAATGAACGTGAAGAAAGAAAAACGGCAACGTTCTTTCACTATCGTGCAACTGAAGAACCGTGCCGGAAAAGGAGGATGCAGCATTGGCCACAAAAAGCAAAAGTAATTATAAAAAAATGGCGATGTCGCCAAAGGAATACCAATCCTTCGCTAAAACGATGGAGCCGCCTCGGTCCATTCTTGGGAATTGCTTAAAAGCGTTTGTCTTTGGCGGAGCTTTATGCGTGCTTGGACAAGCTATTCAGGAGCTATACGTCCACGGAATGGGTATGACCGAGGAGGCAGCCAGCAATCCAACCGTAGCAACATTGATCCTGATGTCGGTCATCGTGACGAGCCTCGGCGTTTACGACAAGATCGCGCAATGGGCAGGTGCAGGATCAGCTGTCCCTGTGACGGGTTTTGCCAACTCCATGTGCTCGGCGGCTTTGGAGCATCGTAGCGAAGGGCTCGTGCTTGGAGTCGGCGCCAATATGTTCAAGCTGGCAGGCTCCGTTATTGTCTTTGGTACAGTTGCGGCCTTTTTCGTCGGTATCGCTCATCTTATTCTCGGTACTGGGGGTCAGTAATATGCTGCGCGGAAAACAGACGTGGTGGTTTGAGAAGCGCCCGGTCATCATAGGCGAGGCGACCGTTGTCGGTCCAGATGAGGGAGAAGGGCCGCTCGCTGCAGATTTCGATCTGGTCCATCCTGAGCTTGATATGCAGCAAAAAAGCTGGGAAAAGGCGGAGCGGCTGCTGCTGGAGCAAGCTTCTGAATTCGCTATTCAAAATGCTGGCATTGAACGCGACCAGCTACAATTTTATATTGGCGGAGATTTATTGAACCAGATTATTAGCAATAGCTTCGCAGCACGTTCGCTGGGCGTTCCCTATATCGGAGTTTTTGGTGCTTGTTCCACATCCATGGAATCGCTGGCACTTGCATCCATGCTTGTGAATTCCGGATCAGCAAGTTACGTATTAGCAGGCACCTGCAGCCACAACTGTACCGTAGAGAAGCAGTTTCGCTATCCAACTGAATATGGCTCGCAGAAGCCGCCAACGGCTCAGTTTACAGTTACAGGGGCAGGAGCGGCAGTTGTAGCTGCATCGGGTGATGGCCCCGTTGTTGAGTGCGCCACAATTGGCAAGGTTATTGATTTAGGCATTACCGATCCGTTTAATATGGGAGCAGCTATGGCGCCCGCGGCAGTCGATACAATACAGGCACATTTCAATGATACCGGACGTAAGCCAAGCGACTACGATTTAATCGTTACCGGAGATTTGGCTGGGGTTGGCCATCCGATTGCAAAGGAGCTGCTGCTGCAAAACGGCGTTCCAATGGATGAGACGATTTTTGGGGATTGTGGGCTTATGGTTTATGACGTGCAGAAACAAAAGGTACAGGCTGGGGGCAGCGGCTGCGGCTGCTCGGCAGTAGTCACTTATGGACATCTGCTGAAGCGAATCAAGAAAGGTGAATTGAAAAAAATTCTCGTTGTTGCTACAGGTGCTTTGCTTTCTCCGCTTTCTTTCCAGCAAGGGGAGAGTATCCCGTGCATTGCGCACGCAGTAGCCATTAGTGCAGGAAAGGGGTAAGCGGTTATGATTTTTTTATGGGCTTTTTTGATAGGCGGGGGCATTTGCGTCCTTGGACAAATCATGTTCGATGTATTTAAACTAACGCCTGCTCACACGATGTCAACCTTGGTCGTTATTGGCGCCATCGTCGATGGAGTAGGATTATATGAACCTTTGGTAAAATTCGCGGGGGCGGGGGCAACGGTCCCGATCACCAGCTTTGGCAACGCGCTCGTTCATGGGGCGTTGACAGAGCTGCATGATCAAGGCTGGATAGGGGTCATATCCGGCATATTCAAAGTAACAAGCGCAGGTATTTCGTCTGCCATTATTTTTTCTTTTCTGGCAGCACTTGTCGTTAGACCCAAAGGATAATATAGAAAGACACAAGCTGGAGGATCCTGTGGGATCTTCCAATTTTTTTTGTAGCGAAAAAATTTGTATACCCGAATGGATGTACTGTAAAATAGTAGTATTGAACATGAACTAAGGCATTATTTCGGGAGGTAATGAAATGGATATTCGTCCTGCAGACATGCAATTATGCGCTACTATTCTACGAAACTTAGAAACTTGTATCCTTGGCAAACAGGAAGAAATCCAAAGATTATTGATCGCTGTAATCGCAGGCGGTCATGTCTTGCTTGAAGATGTGCCCGGCACAGGCAAGACACAACTAGTGAAAGCGTTGGCAAAATCTATCGGCGGCCAATTTCGCCGCATTCAATGTAATCCTGACTTGCTTCCTACCGATATTACTGGCGTATCCATTTATCATCCAAAACAGGAGACTTTCTTATTTCGTCCAGGTCCCGTCATGGCTAATATTCTATTAGCCGATGAAATTAACCGTGCAACGACGAAGACGCAATCCGCACTGCTAGAGGCGATGGAGGAAGGCCATGTGACGGTTGACGGAGATACGTATGAGCTTCCTCGCCCGTTCGTTTTGCTAGCCACGCAAAATCCAATAGAGTTTGAAGGTACCTACACACTGCCGGAAGCGCAGCTTGACCGATTCATGATGAAGCTGTCGCTTGGTTATCCTAGTGAATCCGACGAACACCGCATGGTATTATCTAATGAAGGAATACATCCATCGGATCGGATCGAACCGATGATTAATATTTCGGATATGCTTCATATCCAGGATCAAGTGCTAAAGGTTCACATTGACGAGGCTGTCGGCAAATATCTGGTCGGTTTGATCAGAGGAACACGGGAGCATGCCAATGTAATGCTGGGAGCAAGCCCTCGCGCTGCTCTGGCGCTTGCGAGAGCAGCGAAAGCGAGCGCTTATATCCAGCAGCGCCAGTTCGTAACGCCAGATGATGTGAAGGAGCTCGCTCCGTTTGTCATAGCTCACCGCCTGCTTCTTCGGACGGAAGCCAGAATGAACGGACTTAAGGCGGAGGATATCATCGCACAGGTGATTCAATCCACGAAAGTGCCGGTTCGGCTAGAGCGCTAAGCGGATGGCAGCGACTAAATCTAAGAGGCTGCGCTGGCAGCTTGTCGCAGTGATCTATACGACCAGTCTTTTTTATTTTTTATTTCAAGGCGGAAAAACCGCATTTATGCTATTTATGATCTTGAATCTATTACTTGTATATTTAGTGCTAGGCAGATGGAGCGGGATAAGCAAAGTGACTGGAAGTCGCAGCTATGCGATGCCTGGCGCTGCATCCCACGATCACTCTCTATCAGCCGGGAGTGCGCTTGAAGTGAATTTGCAAGTCAAGATTCCAGGTTATTATCCGCTTCCTTATGTAATTATCAGAGACCAATTGCAGCGCCATAATGGTCAGAAACTGGCTTTCGAGACCTCCTTCGTACCGAATTGGAAGCGCAGCGGCCAAGTTACTTATCAGACGCCCCCGCTCCAACGGGGCGAATACCGTTTTACGCATACGAAGTGTTTGTCTTATGACGTATTTGGTTTGTTTGAGCATGCCGGTCAATTCGGAACAGAAACCGTGTTTAGCGTGCTGCCTCAAACGGTACCGCTTAGGCAGTGGAGCGGCATTCAGAGGGGAATTCGGGGTCCCTATTCCCATGCGATTGCTTCCCGCTCAGCGAAGGAGACAACCCAAATCAACGGTGTTAGGGAATATTTGTATGGGGATCGCTTATCACGTGTGCACTGGAATGCCACTGCGAAGACGGGGGAATGGAAATCTAAGGCTTTCGAGCGTGAATCTCTGCCACGCACGGTTGTGATTCTTGACCGTAATCCGGGAGGTTATCAGAATGAGCTTGCGACACGCTTTGAGTTGGCAGTATCAACAGCCGCTTCGCTGCTCGAAAACGGATTAAAAGGCGATACAGCGATGGGCTTGCTCTCCATAGGGGAAACGGTGACGATGGTTGCTCCGAAGGCGGGACTAGAGCAGCGAAACGTCATGCTGAAGCACTTGACCTTTGTTGATGCAGACGCGTCGCATCCTTTATATGCCTCATTGCAACGTGCGGATTCCTTGCTTGAGCCAGGAAGCTTTGCCGTAGTCGTATCGCCTGATACCGGCACTGATGTCATTCGAAGCATGGAATGGCTGTCGCGCAAGGGGATTACCCCTTGCTTGCTTCATATTTCATCGTCCGTTGATTTGCTGAGCCATAACACGTCATGGAAGCAAGTGATGAGAGAACGAGGATGGCCTGTTTTTGAAATTCGCCAGTTGCAGGAGCTTCCTACGGTGCTTGAAGGGAGTGGAATTGCATGAAGCAGGCGTTGAACTCTTTGTTCACCTATTTGACAGCCAATTGGTATGAGAAGCTAAGGTTTTTATTTGTTGCTATTATTTTATCCAATACGATTATTATTTTTGAAGATTACTGGTGGGAAGAGACGATTGCGATCGGGCATTACACTCTGTACGCAGCGGCTGCGATTGAACTGTTTCTGCCACAGAAGAGTCGTTTTCTAAAGTTTTTCCTCAAAATTGCAGCTGCTATATGGATTACGACAAGGCTTGTGGAGATGAACTGGATCATTGCGACTCCTGAACGTTGGCAAGAGTGGATCTGGTGGCTGCAAGCTCATATGATGCAGTTGAACCCCTTTATTTGGATAAGTATTGCCCTTTTGTTGCTTCATAATTTGTTTGGCTTATGGACGACAACACGAATTCGAATGTTCGGGTTGGTAGGCGCAAGTATTCTGGTATTAACGATCGCGGACTCTTTTACACCGATATGGTTATGGGACGAAGTCGCTATGGTTGTGTTTATCGGTTTGCTCTGGCTCGTTGTTAGTCATTTATCGAGGCTGCAGCGCGAACATCCAAGAAGCTGGAAAGAGCTTATCGAATATCCGCTTCAATTAATAGTACCGATTGCGCTTGTCCTATCGGTGCTGATGATTGTCGGGCTGAATATGCCGTCGCTTTCTCCGATCCTGCAGGACCCCTATACGATTTGGAGAGAATCAAAGGGGGAAACCGTCAAAGTATTCCTTGGGGATAAAGGTACGGATGCTCAATCACCTAGCAGTTCCGGCAATGCGAGCTCCGGCTATAGTCGGAACGATGAGAAGCTCGGCGGTGGCTTTCAATTTGACTATTCACCTATGATGACTGTATCAACTTCGCACCGCAGCTACTGGCGCGGCGAGTCAAAGGCCGAATATACAGGAGACGGATGGATTGAAGGTAAGGCTGAGCAAGACGTCGAAGCCGCCACCCGCATCGCAAAGGAGACTGCGCTATTATCTTTGGATGAGCCTCCAGCTGCGGGAACGACAGAAATCAGCCAAATCGTTACGATGATCCGCAAGGATGTTTATCCGATTCTGTTCGCAGCTGCGCCAGTCACCAAGCTTAACTGGATCGATGATGAAGAAGCTGTACTGCCTACAGGATTAGTATGGGAGCCAAGCTCAGGAGAGCTTCGGTTGTTGAACTGGTCGATGAAAAACCGTAAATATCCACAAACGTATTCGGTAACCTCCTCCGTTCCTGTTCTGGATGAAGTAAAGCTCAGAGAATCCAAGGCAGGCTGGTCTGACCAGGCGGAAGCGTCACGCAATAAATACTATTTACAATTGCCCGATTCACTGCCTGACCGCGTAAAACAGTTGGCCAAGCAGGTAACTGCAGACGCTACCAATGATTACGACCGGGCAAAATTGCTGGAAACGTATTTGAGGCTTACTTATAATTACAATAATTTGCCTGATGAATCTAGGCTGACTGGTACAACAACTGATTTTGTTGATAAATTTTTGTTTGAGCTGAGAGAAGGCTATTGCGATTATTTCTCGACATCAATGGCTGTGATGGCTCGGAGCTTGGGTCTGCCTACGAGATGGGTAAAAGGCTTTGCGCCTGGCGTGCTGCCGGCTAGCGATTTTGGGCCTCCTGGTGAATTTATGGATCCTAGTATCAATCCAAACGGTTCAGGTACCTATACGGTACGAAATTCGGATGCTCATTCCTGGGTGGAAATTTATTTTGAAGGGTTTGGCTGGATTCCATTTGAAGCAACGTCTGGTTTTTCGTTTCCCTATACGATAGCAGAGGAAGAGGTAGCACCGCTGCCGGAAATCGATGAAGGCGAAAGTGATCCGGCAACCGTCGAGAAAACGGAAAGCTCCTCGAATGCTAAGCTATGGATATGGCTTTCAATTTCGCTGCTCGTGGCAGTTGCGGCTGTGTGGGCGTTCATTCGCCGAGATAAGCTGGTATTCACTTGGCGGAAGCTGCGTCATGGTTCATACACGGCAAATGATCGGATCGTGCTTGAGACGAACAAGTTGCTTCGTGTTTGTAAGAAGCGCGGGATGGAGCGTCAGGAGCATGAGACACTGCGAGAAGCCGTGTTTCGTTGGTCACAGAACCAAAAGAGGCTGCGGGACGATTTCCGAGTAGTGCTCGATGGTTTTGAGCAAGCGAAATACAGCCCGGCTATGGCAACCACTGAGGATGCGGATCGCTTTGTAGTCAGAGTGAAATCATTAATCGATCAATTAAGGTAACTGGCTGAAATGCTGGTCGCTATTTTCATTGTTGGCTCATCAGCAGGCGATGATATAGCGTTAGAGCAAGCTGGGCTCCTTAATTTCAGTACCAATACCGCCTGCCAAAGAAATTGGCGGCGGTATTTTTTGCAACAAATTTGGTTTCTATGGTATAGTTTCGTAAGATAGCAAGCAGAAAGCAGAGGGATATCCATTATGTTTGAACGGCTGTTGCCGCATATGCGCGTCAATACAGTGTATGAAATTAACTTAGATGAGCTGCATGCAAGAGGCGTACGCGGCATCATTACGGATTTGGATAATACGCTCGTTGGTGCTAAGGAGGCGTTAGCTACGCCTGAGCTGGTGCAGTGGCTGGATTATGTGCGCTCACGGGGCTTTCAGGTTGTTATCGTTTCTAATAATAATGAAACACGGGTAAGTAAATTTTCCGCACCGCTGAATATTCCTTTTATTCATGCTGCGCGCAAGCCGGCGGCTAAATCGTTCCGTAAAGCCCTTGGCGTACTTGGACTGGCTGCAGAGCAGTCGGTCGTCATTGGCGATCAAATGTTGACCGATGTGCTGGGCGGAAATCGAATGGGACTGTACACGATTCTTGTTACACCGATCTCTCCAGCTGACGAAGGGATCATGACAAGGGTTAACCGCCGAATTGAACGGTTTGCTTTGGTGCGTTTAAGAAAAAAAGGGTTATGGTATGAGGGGGAAACAAAGTGATGGAACAACAGCTTAGTCAGGCAACACGTTCGTGTGCGGGCTGCGGCGTGGCACTACAGACGAATAGTCCTGAGCTGCCAGGTTATTTGCCGGAAGGTGCAATGGAACGGGATCCGGTTATTTGCCAGAGATGCTTCCGTATTCGCAACTATAATGAAGCTTCATCTGTTGCCGTAGATCAGGATGATTTCTTGAAGCTGCTCGGCAGCATTGGGAATACGGATAGTCTGGTTGTCCATATCGTCGATTTGTATGATTTTGAAGGAAGTTTGATTTCTGGGCTTCAACGCTTCGTGGGCAATAATCCGGTGCTGCTTGTTGTCAACAAAATTGATCTGCTGCCGAAAGCGATGAACGTCAACCGGCTTCGCAACTGGGTGCAGCAGCAGGCAAAGGCAGAAGGACTGCGCACTGTGGATGTCGTATTATGCAGCGCCAAGCGGAATATGGGCTTTGAGCGTGTGATCGAGGCATTGGAGCATTACCGCAATGACCGTGACGTCTATGTGGTAGGCGCAACAAATGTTGGAAAGTCTACGCTGATTAACCGACTTATTCGCGATTACAGCGACATGGAACGAGAGCTAACGACTTCCCGTTATCCGGGAACGACGCTTGATGCCGTTCATATCCCGCTTGAGGATGGCAAGGCTATTATTGATACGCCAGGAATTGTGTATTCTACGCGTATGACTGAGGTTGTTCCGCGCAGCTTCCTGGGCTCTCTATTGCCGGACAAGCCAATCAAACCGCTTGTATATCAATTGAACTCTGGCCAGACTTTGTTTATCGGCAGCCTTGTTCGGTTCGATTTTGTCGAAGGTGACCGCCAGTCCTTCACGTTCTATGTATCGAATGCTTTGAATATGCATCGCACGAAGCTGGAGCGGGCTGATGAGCTATATGCCGATCACCGCGGCCAATTGCTCGGCGGTCCATCGCTCGAGGAGCTGGAGACCATTCCGGCATGGACAAGGCATTCTCTTCGCGTAAAACGTGGACTTAACAAAGACGTATTCATATCGGGCCTTGGCTGGATTCAAGTGAATGGAACCGGCGGAGCCGTTATTGATATTTATGCACCTAAAGGCGTTAAGGTTATGCTTCGCGACTCCATGATTTAAACTGATAGCGCTTGGAAGGGGAATCCGCTGTGACAATTGCGGGAGCAGGAAATCGGATCGACAGCAATACGATTTTGTTTGGTGTGATCGGGGATCCGATCCGCCATTCGAAATCACCAATCATGATGAACCGTGCCTTTCGGGAAACGGGCATTAACGGCGTTTATACGGCTTATCATATTACAAGCGAACGTATACAGGATTTTGCTGCTGGTGTTCGGGCAATGGGCATTCGCGGCATTAATGTTACGATCCCACATAAGCTGGATATTATGTCTGTGCTCGATGAAATTGACCCGGGTGCACAGGCGATTGGTGCGGTTAATACGATCGTGAACGAGGATGGAAAGCTTATCGGTTATAATACCGACGGGATCGGTTATGTCCGTTCATTGAAGGAAGAAGCGGAAAGCGAGCTTGCAGGCAAACGAATTGTTGTCATTGGTGCGGGCGGGGCGGCTAGAGGTATCGTATATGCCCTTGCAAGCGAGAAGCCTGCTCATATTGCCATAGCCAATCGATCTGTAGATCGGGCGAAAGCGATTGCCGAATCGTTTAAAGATAAAGCTGATGTTGAAGCCATTTCGAATGAACAACTTCAGGCCGCTTGCTTGCATGCGGATATTGTTATCAATACGACATCGGTCGGGATGTTCCCCCATGTGGACGAGACGCCTATGAATGCGGATTGGTTAAAGCCAGGCGCGGTAGCGAGCGATCTCATTTATAACCCGCTGAAAACAAAGTTTTTGCAACAGGCCGAGCAGCGCGGCTGCCGGATTCACGGCGGTCTGGGCATGTTTATCAATCAAGGGGCATATGCCTTTGAATATTGGACGGGCCAGCCAGCTCCAGTTGCAGCGATGCGGGAGACTGTTCTCGCCGCACTGCAAAATTAATATCATTTTTTTGTTTTAGAACGGACTAACGAATTATTGAGATGAAAGAAGGAACACCTATCATGCTTACAGGAAAACAAAAACGTTATTTAAGATCACTCGCTCATCATTTGACTCCAATCTTCCAGGTTGGCAAGGGCGGGACGAACGATCATTTGGTTCGTCATATTGAAGAAGCTATCGAGTCGCGTGAGCTGATTAAAGTTTCCGTGCTTAACAACTGCCTCGATGATCCTCGGGAAATTGGTGCCGAGGTTGCAGCGGCAGCTGGAGCAGAGCTTGTTCAAGTCATTGGCAAAACGATCGTTTTGTACAAGGAATCCAAGGACAATAAACAAATCGAGCTTCCTAGGGCAGCTCGTTAATCGTTGTATTTCATGAAGTTTAGAGCAAGCATCCTTCATCCTGCGTTTAGAGCAACGATTTGCTTGCAGTTGATGATGAACCCAGTATGGTTTTAGGTAGAGAGGGGTTCTACAAGTGAGTAAGATTGGTATTATGGGCGGAACCTTTGACCCCATCCATATCGGTCATTTGATAGCGGCAGAAGCGGCCCATGAACAGTGCGGCCTTGATGAGGTATGGTTTATTCCGTCTTATGGTCCACCGCTCAAACCGAATGAACCTGGAGTGAATGGACAGCACCGCTATGAAATGGTTTGCAGCGCGATTGAAAGCAATGCGGCTTTTCGCGCGTTAGATCTTGAACTTCAGCGCGGAGGGATAAGCTACTCTTACGATACGGTGATGGAACTCCGGAAACGTTATCCGGAGCACACGTTTTCCTATATTATCGGCTCGGATCGGATCAATGATCTGCCGCAGTGGTACAAAATTGAGCTTCTCGCTGCTCATGTGACCTTTATCGGCTTGTCACGTCCGGAAACTCCAATTGACTTCAATGCTCTTCCTGGCTACTTACAGGAGAGGATCAAGCTGATTCATATGCCGGCTATTGAAATCTCTTCAACTGTCATTAGAAGCAGGGCGAGTTCAGGGCAATCTATTCAATATTTAGTGCCGGACTCGGTAAACAGCTATTTGAGGAGGCACAGGCTATATGAATCGTGATGAAATGATCGCTAAAGTAAAGGCAGAAATGCCGGAGCGGAGATGGCTCCATACGCAAGGCGTTATGGAGACTGCAGTGATTTTGGCTAAACGATACGACGAAGATCCCGTTCGAGCCGAGCTTGCCGCTATTTTGCATGATGTTGCCAAGTACTGGCCTACGGAGAAAATGGCTCAGATTATTCGCGAGCGAGCTTTGCCTTCAGAGTTGTTATTATATGATAAAGAGCTCTGGCATGCTCCTGTTGGAGCTTGGGTGGCTGAGCATGAATATGGGGTGTCGGATCAGGAAGTGCTGGATGCGATTCGGTATCATACATCAGGGCGTAGAGGCATGAGCAAGCTGGAGAAAATCGTATGCTTGGCTGACTATATGGAGCCAGGCAGAGATTTCCCCGGAGTATCGCTCATCCGCGAGTTGAGTGAGCAGGATTTGAACCAAGCGTTGGTTGCTGGCTTCAATTCAACGATTTCCTTCTTATTAGAAAAGAAAAAACGGATTTTTCCGTTGACGGTAGAGGCACGAAACGGTTTATTAGAATAATGATTAATAGGAGGCTGAACTATGGCAGTGCATTCGGATGAATTGTTACAAATAACGGTCGCGGCAGCAGAAGACAAAAAAGCGGTGAACGTTGTTGCTTTAAATTTGAAAGAGGTATCCTTGGTAGCAGACTATTTTGTGATTTGCAGCGGTAACTCGGATACTCAGGTACAGGCTATCGCGACTGAAATTCGCAAGCAAGCAGATAAAAGCGGTACGCGGGTACGCGGGATCGAAGGCATGGATTCGGCGAGATGGGTTCTTATCGATTTAGGCGATGTTATCGTTCACGTGTTTCACCGGGAAGAACGCGAATATTACAATATTGAGCGTCTCTGGTCGGATGCGAAGGTTGTGGAGTTCGCATGACTTTTGAAGCCGGCACGACTCAAATCCTAAGGGTGGCACGAGAAGTATCGCCCTATGGGTATTTCTTGACGGATGACGAGTCGGATGTCCTAATGCATTATACCGAGCTCGTCGGCTCTAAGCCTAAAATTGGCGATCAAGTGGAGGCCTTTATCTTTTATGATTCGGAGGACCGTTTGGCCGCTACGATGAAGAAGCCGCTGCTGCAGCTTGGTGAGCTGGCACGTTTGAAGGTGGCGGACGTACATCCGAGACTTGGCTGTTTTCTGGAGATGGGGTTAGGCAGGCAGCTGTTGCTTCCGCTTTCCGAGCTGCCAGAGAGCATTGAGTACAGACCGCTTCCAGGCGATGAAGTGTTTGTTGTGATGAAGCATGACAAAATCGGGAGGCTGGTCGCCAAGATCGCATTTGAGGAAGAGCTATCGGAGCTCGTATTCGCGGCTCCTGAGAGCTGGAACAACCAATGGGTTGAAGGCTGGGTGACGAAGACGCTTCAGCTCGGTTCGTTTGTGATGATCGACGGCGGCGTCGTCGGGTTTGGAGTTTACGGACTAATTCCTAGTGCTGAGCGCATTCGGCCGCTCCGTCTAGGTGAGCGCGTTAGCGCACGTGTCACCTTTATTCGGGAAGACGGCAGAGCCAATCTCTCGATGGCACAGCGGAAAGAAGTGGGACGCGTAGAAGATGCGGACCGTATTCTTGCATTTATTAAAGAGCGCCCAGGTGGCGGAATGCCTTATTCTGATCAGACTGACGCGGATATTATCAAGCAAAAATTCGGAATTAGCAAAGGTGCTTTCAAGCGTGCCGTGGGTAAGCTAATGAGAGAGAGGTTAGTCACCCAGAAGGGCAGCTGGACTTATTTGGCTGTTGAGCCTGCGGCCGAGCAGTCTGAAGACCCTTCGGCTGCAATAGGCTCTGATGCTGAAGGAGCGGATGGACAATGACTCGTTCCTATGGACAGTTCGCTACTGTCTATGACCAGCTAATGGAGGATATGCCCTACGCGGATTGGCTGGGATTTGCAAGAGCCGGCTGGTCGCATTATGGCGGCATGCCTTCAACGGTTGTCGATCTGGGGTGCGGCACGGGGAGTTTATCTATCCCGCTTGCCCGCTCGGGTTGCCATGTCTATGGCATCGATCTTTCCTCAGATATGCTAACTGTTGCCAGAAGCAAATGGGATGAGCTGCCTCAGCAGCTTGTTAAACCTCGTTCGGGTTCGATTCAATGGCTTCAACAGGACATGCGCGAATGGGAGCTTCAAGAGCCCGTAGATGCGGTTATATCGTTTTGCGATTGCCTAAACTACCTCACGGAGGAAGCGGATATTGAAGCTGCCTTCCGAGCCACATATGCGGGTCTGCGAACGGGAGGAACCTTTCTGTTCGATATGCATCCCCCCAGCCAATTGATTCGTTACGCCGAGGAGCAGCCGTTTACGCTTGATGAGCGTGATGTCGCCTATATATGGACATGCGATTTCGAAGAAGAGCGCTGCGAGATTGAGCATCATCTTACTATTTTCTCCCGCGAGGAGGATTCTAGGTTTTATCGGTTTGAGGAATCCCATGTACAGCGTGCTTACGATCCTGACTGGATTGAAGCAGCATTGCGCCGTGCAGGCTTCCAGACGGTTGACCGCTATGCGGATTTCGAATTCACGCCTGCGGATCATGAATCGGAGCGTTTGTTCTTCGCAGCCGTCAAATAAGCTACGCTGCACACGATGCGCTAGCCAGCAAAAGAGAGTCCTAAGAGGTCTGCTCAGACCCCTCAGGACTCTCTTTGTTGTCTGCCTTCCAGTCCTGTCACATAAAGCAGCATTCAGCCTCTGGGGAGGTTTAGGTGCGCTAGAAGTAGAAGTAAGGTCTGTAAGCACATATAGTGATTAATAGCAGAGTTTGTCGAGTGCAGATGGAGAAACGTTGGCGTAATGTCATTCAGTGTACGTTGGAGGTAGGTGCAAATCTGCTTTTATAGTACACCAGCTTTAGCGGTCGGAGGTTATGAAGCATATACGGTTGCTAGTAGATGGGAGAAGAATAGCTAGTAGAATGAAATCATGCGCTAACGATGCAGGATGAAAGTTAATTCGGAGTGGATTGACGGTTGCTTGGTTGTGTGTCTCGTAGATGTAACCTTCTATCTGGTATCAACATATAGTGCTATATAGAAGAATTGTTGGAATACAAGTCTGATTGCATTATTTTATCAGGGACGCCTTGTTGAACGACAACTGTTATCAAAAAATGCGATCAGACTATTGCATATATCTAGATGTTGTGACTCAAGATTCCTGTTACTCGCGTAATGCATCCTTAAGCCGACTGTTCATACCTGCAGCAGCAGATGCTTTTCGTACCGAATCGAGCTTCAATTTTTTGATCAATTGAGTCATTTCTTCCTGCTCTTTCTCAAGATTTTCGATGTAATTCAGCAGCTCAGGCGCGGTATATCCGGCATCCTTGAACAGTTTCTCGATCGTTTCCCGTATTTGTTCTGCGGTTGTTTTTGAGTTCATCCTAGCCTCCAAAATAGCAATAAAATGTCACTATCCCATCATATCCGCATCTGGTAAAATAGTCGAGTGCGCCGAAAAAATAGATTAATATTTTCTCCATAATTTTCATTGACTACTCCTATATATTGATGTAGAATCAAAAACATCAACTACATATTGATGTTGATAGGTGCCTTCAATGATAAACGTTAAGTTATCATGAACAAGCGCAACTGACGGAATTGCTAGTCAGAAGCGCTTTTTAATTGCTTAAAATCAGTAAGGGAGCGAACGTGCTATGCTAGTTGTCTATGATTCCAAAACAGGTAATGTCAAGCGTTTCATCAATAAATTGAACATGCGGGCAGTGCCTATTGATGAGAAGGATGAAGTGGACGAGCCGTTCGTGCTGGTTACGTACACAACAGGGTTCGGTCAGGTACCGGAGAAAGTGACTTCGTTTCTTGCGAGCCACTCCGGAATGCTTCGCGGCGTTTCTGCCAGCGGCAACCGAAACTGGGGAAACGGATTCGCCAAAAGCGCGGACACGATTTCACAAATGTACGATGTTCCCGTTATTTTAAAGTTTGAGCTGTCCGGTACCAATCAAGATAGGCAACATTTTGTCGAAAGGGTGCGAACCATTGAAACATATTGAATTGAACAACGAATTGATGCAGCGCGGTGCTGACGGATTTTACCAGCTGGATAAAGATAAAGAGGCAGTAGCTGCATTTATGGAAGAAGTAGACGAGAAAAGCGTGAAGTTCGACTCCCTCAAGCATAAGCTAGAATACCTCATCGAAAACGACTACTACGATAATGTATACGACAAGTATACATACGATCAGGTGGAAGCAGTATTCACCCTGACCGCGAACAGCGGCTTCGAATTCCAATCCTACATGGCAGCATCGAAGTTCTATAAGGACTACGCGATGAAAACCAACAACAAATCACAATATCTTGAGCAATACTCCGATCGTGTAGCGATTGTTGCCTTACATCTAGGCGAAGGCGACGCAGCCAGAGCACTCCGCATCGCTGAAGCGATGATCGATCAACGTTTGCAGCCTGCAACACCGACGTTCTTGAATGCCGGTAAGAGCCGTCGCGGCGAGATGGTTTCCTGTTTCCTATTGGAGATGGATGATTCTCTTAACTCGATCAACTATGTACTTGGAACATGTATGCAGCTCTCGAAAATCGGCGGCGGCGTTGCTGTTAACCTTTCGAAGCTTCGTGGACGCGGTGAGCCGATTAAAGGCGTAGAAGGCGCTGCAAAAGGCATCATGCCAGTACTGAAGCTTATGGAGGATGCTTTCTCCTATGCAGACCAAATGGGTCAACGTAAAGGCTCAGGAGCAGGCTACTACAACATTTTCGGCTGGGATATTATCGAGTTCTTGGATTGCAAAAAAATTAACGCAGACGAGAAGGCGCGGATCAAAACGTTGTCGATTGGTCTGATCATTCCGAATAAATTTTATGAGCTTGCTGCTCAAAACAAACCGTTATTTGTGTTTGGCCCGCATTCCGTTCAGAAAGCATACGGTAAACATCTAGATGACATGGATATGGATGAAATGTACGAGGAACTGCTTGCTAACGAGCTTGTAACGAAGAAAAAAGTAATGAATGCACGTGACATGTTGACAAAAATCGCCTCGATTCAGCTAGAATCCGGCTACCCATATATTATGAATAAATCGAATGCGAACAGCGTTCACGCATTGAAAGATATCGGTTCGATCAAAATGTCCAATCTGTGTACGGAAATCTTCCAACTGCAAGAGACTTCCGAAATTAAGGACTATGGCTTTGAAGATGTCATTCAACGCGATATTAGCTGCAACCTTGCGTCCCTTAACATCGTGAACGTCATGGAACACAAAAAAGTGAAAGAATCCGTTCATGTTGGCATCGAAGCCTTGACGACTGTCAGCGACTTGTCTAATATCGACAATGCACCGGGCGTTCGCAAAGCGAATGAAGAGCTGCATTCTGTTGGTCTTGGCGCAATGAACCTTAACGGTTACTTGGCTAAAAACAAAATCGCTTATGAAAGTGAAGAAGCGAAGGATTTTGCCGGCGTATTCTTTATGATGATGAACTACTATTCCCTTGAGCAAAGTATGGAAATCGCCAAAGAACGCGGCATTACGTTCAAGGATTTCGAGCGCTCCGAGTATGCCAAAGGAACTTATTTCACTCGCTATGAAGAGACGGATTACCGTCCGAAAACCGACCGCGTTAAGGAATTGTTCGAAGGGATGGAAATTCCTTCACCAGAAGACTGGTCTGCGCTTAAAGCTAAAGTACAAGAGCACGGCCTGTACCATGCTTACCGTCTTGCGATTGCACCGACACAAAGTATTTCGTATATCCAAAATGCGACTTCGAGCGTCATGCCTATCGTAGAGCATATTGAAACGCGTACCTACGCGAACTCAACAACGTATTACCCAATGCCGTATTTAGCGCAAGAGAATTACTTCTACTACAAATCGGCTTACAATATTGATCAATTCAAGCTTATTGATCTCATTGCAGAAATTGGTCAGCACATAGATCAAGGCATCTCGTCCGTATTGCATGTAAATAGTAATGTAACGACTCGCGAGTTGGCACGTTTCTATGTTTACGCCGCACAAAAAGGACTCAAATCGCTATATTACACAAGAACGAAGCGGCTTTCCGTTGAGGAATGCACGAGCTGCGCCGTTTAAGGTTTAATTTAATAGACGCTTACGTAGCAAAGAAGGAGCTCACCAAATGAAAGCAGTGAACTGGAACCGCCCGGATGACGATTTCACCCTAACATTCTGGCAGCAAAATGTAATGCAATTTTGGACGGATGAAGAAATTCCTTTATCAGATGATAAAATGGATTGGATGGAAATGACGGACGCTGAGCGCACGCTCTACAAGAACGTGCTCGGCGGTCTGACTTTGCTCGATACGATTCAAGGCGGCATCGGCATGCCGAAAATATTGGAGCATGTTGATGGCTTGCAGCGTAAAGCGGTACTGTCGTTTATGTCCATGATGGAGCAAATTCATGCTAAATCGTACAGCAGCATCTTCACAACACTCGCATCGGGAGAAGAAATTGATGAAATTTTCCGATGGGTCGAGCAAAATGAACAGCTGCAGAAGAAAGCGACATTAATCTCTTCCTGGTACTCGAACATTACGGGCCCGAAAGAGCTTTACAAGGCGATGGCAGCATCCGTATTCCTGGAGAGTTACCTGTTCTATAGCGGCTTCTTCTACCCGCTTTATCTGGCTGGCCAAGGTAAAATGACGAGCAGCGGCGAAATTATCGATTTGATCCTTCGTGATGAGAGCATCCATGGCCTATACGTCGGCGTTCTTGCGCAGGAGCTGTTCCAAACGTTCAGTGCCGAAGATCAAGCTCAACTGCAAATCGAGCTTTATGCTCTGCTTAACGAGCTTTATGAGAATGAAGTGATCTATACCGAGCATCTGTATGCACCACTGGGCCTTGCGGAGGAAGTGAACGTTTATGTCCGCTACAATGCGAACAAAGCGCTGATGAACCTTGGCATGGAGCCTCATTTCCCTGAAGAGCCGGTTAACCCGATCGTGTTCAACGGAATTAGCACGCATACGAAGCAGCATGACTTTTTCTCGAAAAAAGGAAACGGTTATGTGCGTACGATTCACGTAGAGCCACTGAATGACGATGATTTTGTTTTCAACTTTTAATCCAATCACATAGCTATAAATAAGAAAATCGCTCTTTATTTTGCCCCGCTGGCAAAATAAGAGCGATTTTCTTGTCTGTCTCACGCCAATCGGCTAGCATCCGGCACGGCGGTTGGGAAGCTGAATTTTCTTATTACCTATGGAGGTGTTTAAATTATTGTTTGGATTGCTTGTTTTTTTGCTCGGGAGCTTCAACGGCTGATTGCTCGTCCTTGACGTATTCGTCCTGATCGCTGCCCCAGACAAAGTCATAGTTTGTCATATCCGGTTGGTAGTCGTTTTTTGTTTTCTCATTATTCTTTTCCATATTCATCACTCCTTTTTGGTTAGTATGCGTTCTCGTACTGGAATTTAAGCTATGTTTTAAGCGAATAAAGGATTGACACTATCATATAGAGGATGTTAATATCTTCCTCTCAAATCTTGCGCGGAGGTATAAGCAGTGATAAAAGTTCAAGGCTTAAGCAAAGCCTATCAAGTTGCTAAGCGTTCATCAGGGGTAAAGCAAGCGATGAAGGCTTTATTCAAAAGAGAGTATAAGATTGTGGAAGCGCTTAACGATATTTCCTTCACTATCGAGCAAGGGGAGATCGTCGGTTATATTGGACCGAATGGGGCAGGAAAGTCAACCACGATTAAAGTAATGAGCGGCATTCTTGTACCCGATCACGGCACATGTACCGTTATGGGTTATACGCCGTGGAAGGATCGGGTGAATTACGTTAAGCATATCGGCGTGGTATTCGGACAACGCTCACAGCTTTGGTGGGATGTGCCAGTGTTGGATTCCTTTGATTTGCTTCGGGATATTTATAAGGTGCCTGAGGAGGAATACAGGAGCACGTTAGCGCTGCTGACGGAAACGCTGGAGCTCGAGGAGATCATCCAGATGCCTGTCAGACAGCTCAGCTTGGGACAGCGGATGCGCTGCGAGATTGCTGCATCGCTCCTGCATAGCCCAAGCGTTCTCTTCTTGGACGAGCCAACAATTGGCCTTGATGCAGTGTCCAAAATAGCAGTGCGGCGTTTTATCCGAAGGATTAATGAAGAGAAGGGTGTTACGATTATTTTGACCACGCATGATATGAATGACATTGAAGCGCTAGCTAATCGTATCATTCTAATTGGGAAAGGAAAGCTGCTATATGACGGAAGCTTGAACGCGATTCGCAACCGGTTCGGGACAGGAAAAACGATCACTGTCGTATATAGTCACCACAACGAGCCGCTTCAGGTGGAAGGGGCAGTTGTTGAATCTTGGTCAGCAGAACGAGCCGTGCTAAGCGTAGATACCTCGCAGGTCGTCATAAGTGAAGTACTGATTCGGTTGTCGCAGCAGGTGGAGCTGCTCGATGTTACGATTGATACGCTTCCGATTGAGGATATGATCGTCCAACTTTATAAGGAGCATCAAATATAATGAAAGCTTACTTATCGGTGTTCAGGCTGCGGTTGACTAATGGCATGCAATACCGCACAGCTGCGCTTGCGGGAGTGGCTACGCAATTTTTCTGGGGCTTCATTATTATTATGGTTTTTGAAGCGTTCTACAGCGGAGCGGCTACCGAGCTGCCGATCTCGCTGAAGCAGCTTATTACTTACGTGTGGCTGCAGCAAGCCTTTCTTGCTTTTGTGATGCTGTGGTTTCGGGATAACGAGCTGTTTCAGCTCATTACGACCGGCAATATCGCCTACGAGCTTTGCAGGCCAAGCGGCATATACGGCTTATGGTTCGCCAAGCTGCTTGCACAGCGATTGGCTAGCGCGCTGCTGAGATGCTTTCCGATTTTGCTCGTCGCTCTTTTCCTGCCAGAGCCTTACCGCATGCCGCTTCCGTTAGATCCCGCGGCTTTCCTATTATTTCTGTCTGCTTTACTATTTGGATTGCTGATGATCGTCTCGCTCTCCATGCTGATGTACATTTCTGTGTTCGTCACGTTGTCGCCAGCGGGTTCGCTGCTTATGTTTGGCGTCATCGGTGAATTTCTCGCGGGCATGGTTATTCCTGTACCACTGATGCCCGAATGGTTGCAGCGCATTGTCTATGTGCTTCCCTTCCGCTGGACAGCGGATTTTCCTTTCCGTGTCTATTCCGGCCATATTACGAAGGAAGAGGCGCTTATCGGAATCGGCATACAGCTAGTCTGGCTGTTTGTACTGGTCGCTATGGGAAAAATGGCAATGGCGAAGGCACTGCGTAATGTCGTTGTAAATGGAGGGTAAAACAAATGAAATTGTACGGAAAATATATAGCTATGTTATTTAAATCGCAAATGCAATATCGCGCTTCCTTCTGGCTGCTCACGCTCGGCCAATTTCTTGTGCCGTTCTCAGTTTTCGCCGGCTTGTATTTTTTGTTTGAACGGTTTGGACAAATCAGGGGTTGGGAATTTCAGGAGGTCGCGTTATGCTTCTCCATCATCCATATGTCTTATGCGTTAAGCGAGTGTTTTGCCCGAGGCTTTGATTCTTTCTCGACTTTGGTTGGAAATGGGGATTTTGACCGTGTTTTGGTCCGCCCGCGCAGCACGGTGCTTCAGGTGCTTGGCTCAAAGTTCGAGTTTTCCCGTGTAGGAAAGCTGGCGCAAAGCTTGTTTGTGCTTGGTTGGGCGATTAGCCAATTGGTCATGGATTGGTCGATGTTAAAGGTGCTTGTCCTTTTATTTATGATCGTAAGCGGCGTTTGTATATTCACCGGCATTTTCATTCTCGCTGCAACGATGTGCTTTTGGACCGTGCAGGGCCTAGAGATCGCTAACATCTTTACGGACGGTGGCCGAGAGATGGCCCAGTATCCGCTTAATATCTATCAAAAATGGGTGGTCCGCTTCTTTACGTTCATTATCCCGTTTGGCTGCGTGAATTATTTGCCTCTGCTGTATCTGCTCGGCAAATCAACGGGAAATGATCTGCCTTATATGTTGGCACCGCTGGCAGGCATTGCTTTTCTAGTGCCTTGCCTATTGATGTGGAGCCACGGTGTTCGGCATTATCGCTCAACAGGTTCTTAGTTGATGACGATTTGGTTACAGCCGTAAGGTAGGGCAAAACGATGTGGTATACTGATGGTTAAACAAAATGGGAAGTTGGAGAAACCGCTAAGGGGGAAATGCTTTGAAATCAATAGCGATACGCGAGCTTGCAGAGCGATTTTCATTGGAGGTGCTGGCGGGAGCAGAACAGCTTGATCGGCAAATAGTGAAAGCCAGGGCTTACCGCCCGGGGCTGGAGTTTGTTGGTTACTTTGATTATTTTCCGCAGGAGCATGTTCAGATTTTAGGTAAAAAAGAAATTACGTATTTACACTCCTTGAGCGAGGAAGAGCGGAATCATCATATCGGCAATATCGTTAAGTATCATCCGCCGTGCTTTGTCGTTACTGCCGGTCAAGAAGGTTTGAAGTACTTAACGAAATATTGCGATCAGGAGGGCATTCCGTTGCTTCGCACGAAGGTGCCTACCGCTCAATTTCTCGGGATGCTTGATTCGTATCTTCTCAAGACGCTTGCTCCTGAAATTTCGATTCACGGCATATGCCTGAACGTATCGGGAATCGGCATTTTGCTGCGGGGAAAATCAGGAATAGGCAAAAGCGAGACGGCCCACACGCTGATCAGGCGCGGGTCGAGGCTTGTTGCGGATGACATCGTCGTACTGAAGAAGCTGAGCTCGCAAACGTTGCTGGGAAGCCACAATGGAAAGACAAAGGAATTTCTCGCGCTTCGCAGCATCGGTCTGATCAATGTAGTCAGGCTGTATGGCAGGCAGGCGTTTCAGGACGAGACCCGCATCGTGCTTGACATCGAACTGACCAAATGGCGGGACAACGAGCTGAACAATGATTTGGAGCTGGAGCCTAAGTTTACGGAATATATGGGCGTCCAAATCCCTCATATTGAAATTCAGCTGCAGCCGGGAAGAGATGTTGCAGGCTTAATCGAAGCGGCGGCTAATAACTGGTATTTGAAGCAGCAAGGTTACAGCGCCGTTGAAGAATTTATGAAGCGGCTGGAATTTTAACAGGCAACATGTTTAAAGCGTAAACGACTATCCATTTGCTAGTAAAACATGATACACTATGGGCAGAGAAAGCTCATCCTAGCGCACAAGTCCTGACAGATTCGAAGGAGGAAATCGCGTGGAAAACTGCTCAATCGTAACAAAGCCTGCGCTCCATTTGGCAGGAATCAGTTATTGCGGTCCCTATTCATCCTTTCCGGATGAAGCGATCAGACTGCAAACCGAGTTTTTGACACGCAAGCATGAACTGAACGATGCAGTCAAATCTACGGTGCTGTATAGCCCGTATTTTGGAAATGAAGCGTTCGCCACCTACTGGGCTTGTTATGAGGTTCAGCATTTGGAGGAGGTTCCGCCTGGCATGGTACAGTTCACGATTCCTGAGCATCGTTACGCCATGGTTGCTTGCTCCAACAAACGAATCGGTGAAGGATACGAGCAGCTTCACGCATGGATCAACGAGATGCGACTGGAGAAGCAGGAAAACGCCGTATCGCTGGAGCTGTTTTATATTGACGAGCATCATTTGGAGGAAGAGCCAGTAGAACTACTGATTCCACTCAATGGATAATGTATAGATTGTGTAGTGTTTGCGCGCATTGGAACGGGGCATGGCAGAGCTGCCAAACGCTTCGGCTCTTTTGCGAAGGCAGGCACTTTTTTATTTCAAAATATAAGAATTTATAAGTTTGTTAGCTTACAAAGGGTTTATATTTCACCGTCAAAGCTACTTTAGCGTCTAAGGACGCCGAAGGCGTTTTTGCTTGTAGGTACGAGAAGGGGGAGCAAGATGGAGCGTGGGCGCAGTTCTGGAGTGATTACGAACAGGCGTTTCGTACTGCTGCTCGTATATGGAGGAATCACTGGGTTGCTTAGCGGGAGTGGACTAGGTCTAGTGATGAAGCTGCTCGAAAAAATAACCGGAACTCACGTGTATATTCTGCTACTGAACGTTGATTTTGTTAGTTGGTTGCCGAATCCGATGCCTGAGCTCGCCGAATTTGCGCTGCATTTGTCCGTTGCTATGCCAGTGGGCATTCTTTTTCTGGGCTTAATGCGCTTCTGGAACTCTCCGATAGCACTCGGCCTGGGGTTTGGGACGGCAATTGCATGCTGTACATGGGTTCCACTTACCCAGCTCTCGAGCAGGACTCCGGATACGTGGGATGCCGAAGCTTTATTATGGTGGGTAACCGGTCATCTTGTTTACGGAATGTTGTTGGCATGTTTTGGTACGATATGGTTGAAGAGAGGATGGAATACAAGATGAGTATACCTTTATATATTGCAGATGCTTTTACCAATGAACGTTTTAAAGGGAATCCGGCAGCTGTATGTTTCTTGGAAGTGCCGCAGACAGAGAGCTGGATGCAGCAGGTAGCAGCGGAAATGAACTTGTCGGAGACAGCCTTTGTGACTCCGGGTGAGGAGAGCATGGGCTTGCGCTGGTTTACGCCAGTCGGGGAGGTCGATCTATGCGGCCACGCTACGCTTGCGACTGCTCATATCCTATGGGAATCCGGCAGATTGCCGCATACCGAGCAAGCTCGATTCCATACGAGAAGCGGACTTCTCACTGCAAAGCTAAACGGAGAATGGATCGAGATGAATTTTCCTGCCGAGCCGCCTGAAGGCGCTATTGCACCGGAGGAGCTTGTCCAGGGACTCGGGCTTATTCCTAGATATGTTGGACGGAACCGAATGGATTTTTTTGTGGAAGTAGACAGCGAGGAAACGCTTCGTACGCTGCGTCCAGACTTTGCGCTGCTGGCAAAAGTCGAAGCCCGCGGCGTCATCGTTACAAGCCGCAGTAACGGAAAGCCTTATGACTTTGTTTCTCGTGCGTTTTATCCCGGTACAGGCGTAGACGAGGATCCCGTAACCGGTTCTGCCCATTGCGCGCTTGCCCCTTATTGGGCGAAACGACTGCGGAAAGAAGAATTAACAGGCTATCAAGCATCGGAGCGAGGCGGAGTTGTCAAAGTGAAGCCGGAGGGTGACCGCGTCTATTTATATGGACAAGCAGTAACCGTATTGAAGGGACAATTGGAGGCATGAGACCATGTTAATAATGAAATTGCCAAAGGAACAGAAGGAGCAATTAACCGAGAGGATACAGTATTTCTTCGAGTCGGAACGCTCAGAGACGATCGGATCGATTGCTGCGGAGCAGCTGCTTGATTTTGTTTTGCAGGAAATTGGCCCGCACGTATATAATCATGCCCTTAACGAGGCTCGTAAATCAGTCCTCGAGCGCATGCAGACGCTCGAGGACGAGCTATATGCATTAGAGAAGCCAATCATAACCAAACGATAAGCTATACTACATTTTTAAAACGGATGGTGAATGGCAACGGTAAGGAGCTGGTCATCATCATCATCATCATCATAACCGCTATGTTCGACCGCGAAGCAAAGGCTTCGGCAATTCTTGAAGCAGCACAAGCTGCTTTATAGCTTGACGTTATATCCGGTGGAGAAATATTGAGCTTATCAAATCGAAAACACGGCAGCAGAGGAATACTAAAGCTGCCGTGTTTTTTCTTTTTTTACAAAAATCCGGTTCCCTATTCTTGTTCTATGTGATATTATAAATACGAACATTAGTTCTCATTGTGTGTATTGTGGCGCTTGAATTCCGGCGGGAGGGGAAATTCGTAATGACTACGAATCGCTATTCAGAAATGGATGAGGTTATCGCCTATATTCATGAGAATATTTATGAACCGATGCCCCTATCGAGGCTAGCGGGTTACGCAGGTTATAGCAATTTTCATTTTACAAGGATTTTCAAAGAGAAGACCGGACTCTCTCCGCTATATTACGCTTCCTCGCACCGATTGCAGAAGGCCAAGGATTTGCTGCTGCATACGCAGTTAAGCATTCGTGATATCGCACTTGAGATTGGGCAGCAGAGTCTCGGAACCTTCACCTCACGGTTCACAGAACGGGTGGGGGTAACGCCGTCTGAATTTCGCAACTCGGCGCAGCAGGCCGACGTTCAATTGCGCTCCTTGCAGGAACTTAAGCACTGGAGCACATTGACTCTGCCTTCAGCACAGCCGGATACGGTACAAGGGACTATCCATGCGGAGGTTCCGTTTGAAGGCGTCATACTGATCGGATTATTTGCCAGACCAATTCCGGAAGGGCTGCCCTTATACGGCACGCTTGTATCTTCATTGGGCCATTTCAGCCTGACAGGTGTCAAGCCTGGGACGTATTATTTAATGGCAACTTCGGTCGCGTGGGGAACAGCAGCGAAAGATTTTCTATTGCCTCACAAAACGCTCCGTACACGTTCCAAAGAGCCAATCATCGTTACTCCTTACTATGGAGCCTCTCACCAGCAAGTGATGCTTTATGCCCCGAGAACGGATGATCCCCCCATATTGATATCTCTTCCGCTATTAATGAATAATTTTTTGAAGAGGGTAGCGGTTAGTGGAAGCCATCAAGCTTAGGATATCAACCTCCATATACAAATAATCCCCTGTTGATCCAGATGGAACTCCGGAAGAACAGGGGACGTAACAGGCCTCTATGTTTTTGATTTTTTGTAAGCAGCGGCTGATTTAAACGGGCTGACTTTGTTTTTCCCCGTTGTTTTCGAAACGTACATCGCCTCATCCGCTTGCTTGATCATTTCTTGCACATCCTTGCTGTCCTTGGTGGTGCTGAAGCCTACGCTGACAGTTACCATCGTCTCCTGCTCCACTCTGCGACGGATGGATTCGGCTACGATTTCGGGTTTAACCTGCTCCGTGCTGATACAGCTAAGCAGCTCTTCACCGCCGTAGCGCCCTGCCGAGCCAATACCGCTCGATTCCTCTTTCATAATTTCGGCTACCTGTTTCAATACGCCATCGGCTTTGTGATGTCCATGGGTATCGTTTAATTTCTTGAAATTATCGATATCACAAAAAATAATCGCGATGGACTTGCTCGATTGAAGAAGCTGTTGGGCTTTGGAATAGAAATGACGGCGATTATATAGGCCGGTCAGGCCATCGACAATGGAGGACTGATAGGTTTGCATAAGCCGGTCAATCACCCATTCGAACAGTAGGATAAACAGTAAGGAGTAATAAACGATTGGCAGCAGTTGACTGACGATAACGAGCCAAGAGAGCGAGTCGTGAAATACATAAGCATTGGCAAGTCTTGCAACCTCGCTTGCAAAGAAAACGATTAAGCTGGCATAATATTTGGAGCTCATATGCGCGCTTCTAGTGTCGAGCATAATCATGAAAATAACGATAAGTCCATAAAAGTCCAGCGCAGGGAAGGTGAAAGCTTGCGAGCCGACAACCGTCTCCATCGTAAAAGGTGTAAAGGCAAATTGTATGCCTGCAATGACGATTGCAGGCATACTCATAATGATAAAGGGTGTGACTTTCAGCTGTGCGGAACGATGAGTATATAATTTCATGAAAACAAAGTTTATAATAATAAAAGAGATGATTTGCAAAACGGTAAACGCTAAATAAAGCCACGAGGAGAAAGCATGCCCCGGATAGGCCAGCACAACGAGCAAACATTGCTTGGCTACAATGAGTGGGATGGCAGTAATAAGCAAGCGATAAATCCGTTTATTTCGGTAGCTGGCATAAAGCTTAACCGACATAAGAAGCATTAAGATGAGGATAACGATCACTGCCGATGAAGATAGCAGCTGACCGGTTGGACCTGAGAGCCATTCTGTCATGGACATAAGTTAACCACCGTCGTATAGTATTATGTTTGCTAACTTTACAGAAACATACGTTCTACTATATCATGTTTTACGATGAACGAAAAGTTGATTTAGATGTTTTACGTTGAAAGGATGGGACACATGAATATTTTACAAGCCTTGTTTTTTCCGCCGGAGCAGCCGGGGGGAGTTTCTTCCATGATCCCGTACATTCAAGATAGATTTATTAAGCTGGGCTGGCAAATGGAATTATTCTCGCTGCCTAAGCGGGTTAGAAGCAAAGGACAAGAGGAGGTCGTGTTTGAGACCTTTGACCATACCGTCTACAAAGGCAATGCAATGGTAGATAAATATATACAAACCTACAAGGATTACGTATGGTGGACCAAGATGCGGATTCAAAAGCCATACGATATTATCCATGCTCATCATCCGATTGCCGCACTCGTCATGAAGCAGCTTTTCCCGGAAACGCCGCTTGCCGTAACGATCCACTCCAGTTATGAGCGAGAGCTCATTTTGAACGGTAAAATTGAAGAAGGCGGCCAAGAACATCAATTTTTGATGAGCATTTATGGCGAGCTTGAAGCGAAGGCGGATCATCTGCTGACCGTTTCGGAATCATTCCGTTCCTACATTGCTCCGTACATTAAGCATCCTGAAAGCATCAAGGTCATTCCAAATGGCTTTGATGAGAAAAGATTCAAGCCGATTGCCCATGAGAACGAAGTTACGCAGCTGATCACGGTATGCCGCTTGGTTCCGGCTAAGGGCCTTGATGTACTGCTGCACGCATGCGCGGAGCTTAAGAAAAAAGGCCATCCGTTTGTTCTCCATATTATCGGCGATGGACCGATACGCGAGGAGCTGGAGGCTTTGGCGGTGGAGCTTGATCTTTATGATGACATTATTTTTTACGGATATATGCTGCATCCAGAGGAGTTTATGCCGTTTTTTGATGTATTCGTGCTCCCGTCGCGAGCAGAGGCATTTGGTTCGGTGTTTGCGGAGGCCGCATTATGCTGGCTTGCTTTAATCGGTACGAATGTAGGCGGCATTGCCGAACAGATTGATGATGGCGTTAACGGGCTGCTAGTACCGCCGGAGAATCCATCAGCGCTTGCTGACGCGCTTGAGAAGGTCGTTACCGATCCTACCTATCGGTATAATCTGGCAAGAGCAGGCTGGGACAAAGCGAAAAAGGTATATTCTCTGCAGCGTGTCATCGCGCAATTAAAAAAGGTTTACCTCAGCATGAAGCCGGAGTAACGGCAGATTTTAAGGGAATAGGCGGTTATCACATGACGGTTTCTTTTCGTTTCATTCATGCGGCAGACCTGCATCTGGATAGTCCGTTCCGCGGCCTAGCGAAGGCACCGGAGCAGGTGCGGGCGACATTAGGCGATTCGACCTTTGCCGCGCTGCGACAATTGACGAAGGCAGCGATCCATGAGCAGGTGGATTTTATCGTGCTTGCGGGTGATTTGTTTGACGAGGCAGACCGTTCCTTGCGGGCACAGCTTATGCTAGCAAGAGAGTGGGAGAAGCTTCATGAGCATGGCATTGCCATATACGTCATTCACGGAAACCATGATCCGCTGAGCGGTAAGCGGGCAGCCCTGCAGCTGCCGCCTAATGTGCATGTATTTGGAGCAGAGCAGATGGAATATCGGCCGGCTTATCGCAAGAGCGGTGAGCTGGCTGCTTTTGTTTACGGCAGATCGTACGGTACGCGCATCATGACAGAAAATATAGCGGCTGCTTATCGCATCGAGCCAGAAGCTCCTTTCCATATCGCGCTGCTGCATGGCAATGTTGATGGAGACGCTTCCCATGATCCTTATGCACCTTGTTCGCTGAGCGAGTTGACAGGGAGCAACGGATTTGATTATTGGGCGCTTGGACATATTCACCATCGAAGAGTGCTTCATGAATATCCACATGTGGTTTATGCAGGCAATGTACAAGGCCGAAATCCACGGGAAACGGGAGCTAAAGGCTGCTTTCTGGTTGAGGTGTCGACTGCTAAAGCGGTAAAAATGACTTTTTTGCCGCTTGACTCGGTCCGCTGGCTTGAAATTAGTCATTCGATCGCCGAGGCTAGCACGGAGCAAGAGCTTTTGCAGCAGCTAGAGTCGTTAATGGATGAGCATTTGCTGGAGTCAGCCGGGCGTTCTATCATGCTGCGCGTGAATCTGGTTGGCCGCGGAGTGCTGCACCAGAAATTGTCGGAACCGCTTATTATGCGGACGCTGCTGGAGCAGCTGCAAGAAAGGCAGTCTTTTGCCACAGGCGAGACATGGATTCATCTATATAGCATGGAAGCTGCTACAGGTGCTGAGCTGGATTGGGAAGAGCTGGAAGCGGAGGACAGCTTTGCAGGCGAGCTTTATCGCTTAAGCGCATTATTGGAAGCGGACCAAACGTTATGGCATGATTTTGCGAAGGATGCCGTGAGTAGCATGGCTGGTCATGCGAAGCTGGGTCGCTTGCTGCGGGACAAATGGGACGAGCTTCCGGAGCGCTGGCTAGAACAGGCAAGAGAGCTGACGCTGGGAGCTATTTATGGCGGCAATGAGAGGGATGGAACATAGAAGGAATGTGGTTGGCTGACTAAAGGGACGAGCTTCCTGAGCGCTGGCTGGAATAGGCGAGAGTGCTGACGCTTGGAGCCAAGAACGGCAGTTATAGAGCTATGGATAATGTTAGGGCTTGCGGCTGTGGGCGGTAGTCGTGAGCCCTTTAGGAGATGAAGAATAGCGTGAAGCTTGTGAAGGCTGAAATTAACGGATATGGGCAGTTGAATGCGCGGCAGATTCCGCTGAATGCGCCTGTTGTTATCGTATATGGACCTAACGAAGCAGGCAAGAGCACGATGTTTGGTTTTATACGCACCATGCTGTTTGGGTTCGCGAGACGAGGGCAGCCACTTGAGCGGCAGGAGCCGGTGAACGGCGGCAAGCATGGGGGCCGATTGTTCTTTAGCAATGCGGAGAATGAGCTCTTCGTACTGGAACGCTATGCCTCAGATCATGCCGGTAAGCTTAAGCTGCGCGGGTTGGGGGAAGAGCTTGGCATTGGAGAGGGCCAAACGGACCGAGCCACACAAGAGACAAATAGCGAAGCAGATGCGCGATATGCAGAGGGGACATTGCTATTGCAAACGGATTGGGAGCGTCTGTTCCTTGGCGGCGTTACCGAAAGGCTTTATCGCCAACTATTTGCAATTACCCTATCTGAGCTGCAAGAGGTTGGAGCGCTGTCAGGCGATGAGCTGGGCCGGTACTTGTATCAAGCCGGCTGGGATAATGGCAAAACGATCGCTGCAGCTGAAAAACGTCTTCTTCAGGAGATGGAATCACTCTTTAAGCCTCGAGGTTCGCTGCAACCGATGAACCAGCAGCTCAAATCGTTAGAGCAGCTTGAAGCAACTCTACGTAAGCGGGAAGATTCGATTGGGATCTACAATGAGCTGACAGCTCAGACCACGAAGCTAGAGGCTTCGATTGTTCGTATGGAATCGGAGCTTCCAGAGAAAGCGGCTCGACATCGTTTAATGAGTAAAGCCTGCTCAGCTCGGCCCTTATGGATGAGGAAACAAAAGCTGCTTGTGGAGCGGGAGTCAGTCGCTTATGCAGGGAAAATCTCTGAGGCGACTGAGAGAAGCTGGTCGGAGCTGCTCAGGCAGCGAGCGGAGCGGCGCGAGGAATGGGAGAAGCATAGGCAAAAAGGGATGCTGATCGAGCTTCAGCTTGAGGCGATTAGCTACGACGAAGAGCTGATCCGGCTAGGAACTGAAACGGAGGCTTTGCTGCAAGCCTCGGACAGCATGCGCAAGCTGGAGCAGGATCGCGCCGAGCTTGCGTCAGAACTGCGAGAGCATGATGAAATGATCGCTCGTTTAGTAAGCAGCATTGCGCCGGAGTGGACGGAGCGGCAGCTGCGGGAGCTGCAAGTGACCGTGGCGGACCGTGATTTGGTACGGAATGAACGGCAGCAGGCGCTGGAGCTGTCGCGGTCGGAGGAGCGGATCGCGGCTGAACTGGAGACGCTGAGCCAGCAGGAGCTGGAAGCGTCGCTAGCTTTGGAGGAGGCGAGGTCAGCCGCCGAACGTGAGCAGGCTCGCCGCGAGAAGAGTGGCGGCGAGGGGTTTGAGGTGCTTCCAGGCACGCGGGAAGCGCTGAAGGGGGCGTGGAACGCCCTGGATCTTGCGCTCCGCGAGTGGGAGCTCGAGCGGGTGCGTGCAGCCGGCAGCGCTGGCGAGGCGGCGGAAACCAGGCAGCCAGCGGGCGGAAGCGGAGCTGGCATGCTGTGGGCAGCTGCCGCTGGAGCCGGGGGAGCGGCGCTGGCGCTTGCAGTCGGGGCTGGCGAGGTCAGCCTCGCTGTTCTTGTGCTTGCTGGAGCGGCTATCTTGCTTGCGGCTGCTGCCCTAGTTCGCGGCCGCAGCGGAGCTGCGTCTGGCAGGGAACTCGCGGGGCAGCAGCACGGCAGAGGACAAGGGCGCGGAAGCCGCAGCACAGCTGCAAATGCAGGCAATTCGAGTGCGGCAACACTTGAATCGCGCGAAGAACGTGTGATGAAAGCACTGGAGGTAATAGTGCGGGAGCCCAGAGAAGCCGCTGCCGCACTACTCGCAGCGAAACATTATCGCTCGCCCGAGCACATGCTCGCGGCTGAGCAGGCACGCGTACAGCTGCGCGCCGCAGTTGAAACCACTCTCGAGGCGCTGCTAACGAGCGAGCGCCTCCTCGACCATTGCAGCGAGCTCGCCCAGCGCCTCGACCGGCTGCGCGCGCATGCTGCAGGCCGCCGCGAGGCTGCCGCCGCTGCTGCACAAACCAAACAAGCAGCTGCCCGGCAATGGGCCGGCTGGCTGGCAGTCCGCTCGCTTCCGGCGGATATGTCTCCGACCGCCGTTCTCGAAGCATTCGAGCTGGCCGAGCAAGCTTTACAGCGGCTGCAGCAATATGACCGGCTGTCGGCGAAGCACGCCGCCGCAGGCAGTACGCTGGCCGCGTTCGCTAAGCAGGCGGCCGAGCTGTGCGAGCATTTCGAAGAAGCTGCCGCTCAGCACGCTGCAGACCCCGCGCTTGCCTTGCGGCTGCTGCATGCCGAGATTCGCCGCCATGCTGCTGCCAAACAGGACGCGCTCGGCATCATCGCGCGCCGTGAAGAACTGCATATGGCGAAGCATGCCGCCGATCTCCGTTTGCAGGAGCTGGATGCGGAGATTGCTGCGCAGCTTGCTGCCGCTGGCCTGGCGGGCGAAGCTGAATATACGCTGGCGCTAGAGCATCGCCGTACCCTTCAGTTCATTCATTTAGAGCTCTCGAAGGCAGAGCTGGAGATTGCTGCCGGACTTTCCGAAGAGAGGCTAAGGGAATTGGAGCTGCTGTTCGAAGGCTATGATGAAGAGCAATTGCAAGCCATGCAGTCATCTTCTTTGACAGAGCTTGAGGAGCTGGAGAGGGAGAAACGGGAAGCGCTAGAGAAGATGGGACGGTTTCGGCAATCCATGGAGCATTTGCTGCAGGAAGCGGAGCAGCAGAGACTGCTAGCTGAGAAAGAAATGACTTTGGCTCAATTGGAGTCATCCGCAGAACGCTACGCGGTTCTCTCGGTCAGTGCGGCACTGATTAGCCGAACGAAACGAATTTATGAAGAAGAGCGGCAGCCCGTTGTGCTTCGCAACGCCTCGCGGTTTATCGAGAAGCTGACGGAAGGAAAATACATACGAGTATTGACGGTACCAGGAGAATCGGGAATTAAGCTAGAAACGTCGGATAGGCGTTTGATTGACAGCGAGGTTCTGAGCAGGGGCACAGCGGAGCAGGTCTATTTGGCCATGCGCTTCGCGTTGGCAGAGGAAGCTTCGCATGGAGCCAAGCTACCCCTTATGCTGGATGATGTGTTTGTTAACTTTGACAAAGACCGCCTGCATGCCGTGGCCAAGCTTCTGGAAGAGCTATCTTGTGAACGTCAGATCATCGTTATGACCTGCCATGAGCATGTCCGGGATGCCTTGCAGCATCATTGTGCGGAAGCAGTGCTTGTGCAATTGTAATGATGGCAGTAGCAGAGGCTTAGATCTAGCTGGATGCTACCCGCTTGCGTATGATCAATATGAGCCAGCCGAAGCTGATTAATCCGAAAATCGGATAGAGAGTAGATAACAGCATGCCGAAGCCGATTTGGCTGGCGACATAACAAATGGCAAGAATGAGCAGAACAATTAAGCTGCGCGCCCATTTCAGCCGCTCGTGCAGTTGAAGAGTCAGCCCGTAAATATCAGCGATAAGCGTTGTGAAAATTTCTGCGAAAATAATAAAAATATAAATGAACTGCACGCTTGGGCCAAGCTGGCGGGCGATGCCGCCCATCGGAATGGCAAACTGCTGGATGCCGGGCATATGTACGGAAAGAGCGACATGTCCCGCCAGCAGCATAAATCCGATGCCAATTCCGCCGACCCAGGAGCCGGCAATGATGACTTTGCGATCATTAATTTCTGCGCCAAGCGGGACAAGTACGGCTTGTGACATGGACAGGTTGAAGGCGGTGTAAAGGAACGGTGAAGCCCATGCCGCCCATATCGAGTGGTCACTGGATAAGGTGAGAAACTTATCAGCGCCGGGCGTTCTAAAGGTATCGATCACAATAAGCACCGTAAACAAGAGCATGATAGGGACTACAATAGCGTTTACCGTCAGGATGGCATTCATCCCTTTACGCAGCAAGAAATAACAGGCCGCTATCGTAATAAGCAATCCGGATTGATAGGAAATGTTCCAATGCTCATAAAAGATCGTGCCCGCACCTGCTAGCATAACAGCTGTTACGCCGAGCAAAACGACCAGCATAAAGTGGCTGATGAGCCTTCCATAAGTGTCTCCGAATAAGGCTTTATTCAGATCCTCATAGGATTTTGCCTTGATTTCGCTTGCAATGAGCATCATCTTTGTTCCTAACCAGATAAACAACACGGTAGAGAGTGCAATGGTAATGGTTCCCCAATAGCCAAACCGGGTAAAGAATTGTAAAATTTCCTGACCGGTGGCAAAACCAGCTCCTACGATAGTGCCCATGTAGGTTGAAGCGATTTGCAGCACCTTTCCGATACGTTTCCACATTGTCTACCGTCCTCCGTTCGATGACCCTCTATAATTAGAAGGTATGTCCTATCGGGGACAGGCATGACTTTTTTCAAAATTTTATCAGTCATCGTTGTCAGCTGAAGGAGCACTTAACATGTCCATGCTTTTGACCATTGCTGTTTTTATTGCAGCATTAGCCATTATCTTAATTAAACCAAAAGGAGTAAATGAGGCTTTTGTCGCATTGGCTGGAGCGGGCTTGTTATTCGCAGCACAGCTTCTTAAGCCGGGGGATGCGGCGTATATTTGGAGTTTTGTGTGGAATGCCACATTTTCGTTAATTGGCATTATGATTTTCACTGCTTTGCTTGATTATAACGGCTTCTTTCGCTGGGCTGCGCTGCATATCGTTCATCGCTTCCATAACCGCCAACTGGTTTTATTTATCGGGTTATCGCTTTTGGCTGCCTTGATTACCGTGTTTTTCAATAACGATGGAACCATTCTAATTATGGTCCCGATCGTACTTGAAATCACGGCATTGCTTAAGCTCTCCAGAAGCGGAAGGCTCATTTTCCTATTGGGAATAGGCTTCATGGCAGATACGGCAAGTGCGCCTTTAATGATGAGCAATTTGACCAATATACTAACGGCTGATTTTTTCGATCTTTCTTTTGGGCAATATGCTTCCCGTATGGTCTGGCCTGGTTTAATTGGAATCGCAGCTACCATTGCTGTCACTGTGGCTTACTTTGGGCGCTCCATCTTAAGCGAGAGGAAAAGGGCGCTTGCACCGCATTTGTTCCCACAGCCAGCATCTGCAATCCAAAATAGGCATTTGTTTTATTTGTCCTGGCTTAACATTGTATTGATGATGATTGGTTATTTGGGTTCGGAGAGATTGGGAATTCCGGTAGCCGCTGTCGCGCTTGGCTGCGCGATGCTGCAATGGGGGGCTTCGGCTGCAGTGGGAAAGGCGCCTATAAAAGAAACGATTGCACGGGCACCTTGGCTAATCATTGTGTTTGCTTTATCGATGAACTTAATTGTATACAGCTTGCATATTCATGGCGCAACGGCATGGCTGCCAGAAATACTAAGGCCAATAGCGAGCAGTAATGATTTTATGGGGATCTTCGGATCAGGGATATTGTTTGCCTTGCTTGCAGCCGCAATTAATAACCTGCCTGCCGTGCTCATCTCATCACTCGCAATCGTTCAGGTGAATGGCCCGGATTATTTGCCGTTTGCTAGCTTGCTTGGTACCTCAATTGGAGCGAAGCTCACGCCGATCGGCTCTCTTGCCACTTTGCTATGGATACAGCTTGTTCGGCAAGGAGGCGTCTCTATTGGTTGGCGTGAATATACAAAATATGGGTTGCTGCTTACATTTCCAATATTGCTGCTCGCGCTTCTTGCCTTATGGCTGCTGGATTGGTCCTGATTTAGGAATTGGCGGTAAGCAGCTTTATGGATACGATTTGATTATGTACGGGGTCCAAGTCGAGCTTTAGTAGTGCTTTTTTGGCTTCATAAGTTAACAGATAGGTGGTTTGCTTGTTTGGCTTGCCCAGTAACTTTAACGCATCTTCTTGGTTATCGCCGATATGTAGTCCGTTTAATCCGGTCGAGATGAGCTTTCCGTAAACTTCCACGAATTGAACTTTTTTCGCTGGGTTGATGCCTACGGCAAAGCCGTCGTACTCCAAGACGTTAATAGTTTCTGTTTCTTCATCAAGCTTATAGGTGTCTTGAGGCTTGCCGTAGAGCTTGGTCACGGATGATTCATTATCGCCAATGGCTATGCCGTGAAGCAAAGGGGCATTGGCAGACCAGGCAGCATCCTCACTTTCGGTTTTAACCGTAGCTTTGGTATCCTCTTTCTTCCGAACTGTCGACGTCTCAGCATTTGTGTCATTCGTCGTATCTGCATGGTTGAGATACGGCTCTTCTATAGGGAGCTCATTGCCTTCTTGTTCCGAATACGTTTTTTGTGGACTATCAGGTTCTTTGATTTTCTCCGTTTGGACAGGAAGCGTACTGCCCGTATACGTAGCTGGCGGAGTTGATACTGCACTTTGGCAGCCGGCTAGGAGGACGACAAGCGCAGATGCTGCTGCAAGCATTGCTGCTTTATTGGTATCTTTTCTAGTTGGAATCATGCACTGCACTCCTTTCTGTATAAAACATTAATCGGATTTATAATAGCATTTGATGAGTGTTAGATAAGTTAGCTATTATGCTTAAGAATCTATATTTAATTAGACGTGTAGAGGTGGAAAAAGTTGCTCGTTTTTTCCGTAGATTTGAAATTATTCCTTAGAAATACTCCCTTTTTGTTTAGTTTTTGGCTGAAGCTTCAGAGAGGGTTGCACATTTCGCCTGACCTATGGTACGTTAACGAAAAGGATTTTGGTGGAGGTAATGAAAGATGGAAAGCTTAAAACAACGTATTTTAGCAGAATCATCCGTATTGTCGAGTAATGTGCTGCGGATGGATGCTTTGATCAACCACCAGGTCGACCCTGCACTCACAATGGAGATGGGGCAAGAATTCGCAAGGCGCTTCGCTGAGGAGCATATTACGAAGGTGATTACAGTCGAATCCTCTGGTATCCCTGCGGCGTACGCAACGGCGTATACGCTTGGTGTTCCGCTTGTATTTGCACGTCGCAAAAAAACGCTGATCGCCGATCCTGACGCTTATGTGGAGAGAGTGCCTTCCTTTACCAAAGGGATGGTTACCGACATTATGGTATCAAAGCAGTTTCTAACCGCTGAAGATCGGGTACTCTTTATTGATGACATTATCGCCAACGGCGATGCCGCACGCGGATTGATCAAAATTATTCAACGCTCCGGAGCTACCTTAATCGGTCTTGGCGTCGTTGTCGAGAAGTCGTTTCAAGCCGGCGGAAGAACATTGCGGGAACAGGGCATCCGGGTGGAGCCGCTCGTTCGAATTTCATCGCTTGATAACGGTGAAATAAAGTTTGAGTAGAATGTTCCAGTACAATTGCTCTTTTCGCATCCGGCATTATCGCTTATAATGATACAGAAGTGATCGAGGGGAGGCACAAATTATGGGGGAAATGTCTGCAGAGTTTATGTATGCGAAGCTTACTGACGCGAAAGTCCACTTTGAGCGTGCACTAGATTGTAAACATACGGAATTTGATGATTTGTATCCTTATATGATTGAGCATCCGCAGTTTTTCTGGTACAAGCGCTATGTCGCGTGGTCGGAGCTGCTAACTATTGTGAAGCTGTGTGACGAGTTGTCCATTGAATGGAAAGAACAATTCACGGACCGCCAGGGCGATTATATCGGAAAGCGCGTGATGTCATCGCGCGTTCTGGATGAATGGTATGAAACGAATGATGCAAAAGAGCATGCGGGTTAATTGAGCGAGCAGGTAGTCTCAATGGAGCATCATTAATCATGATAGTTGGAGGAACCTCAATGCGTTGCGAGAGCAGGCATTGGGGTTTTTACATAACAACAGGAGGAATGGAATTGATTAGCGAAGAGCAGTTGGACAAGTTCCGCGTTAGCGGCGAGACCATTCGGGTGGTTAGGGACGGGATGGAAGTTAATGATGTTCATGGCATCGTCGTTGCTTGGGATGAAAGCTCCGTCGTCATTCGCCGTCCGAATCGTAGGGTTGTTAAATTAAGCCGAATCTATAGTTACGCTCCTGTATCAGAGGAAAGAGTAAACCCTCTCGAGGATACCGAACCGAATCATTCCTAAATCCGAAGCCTCCTTCACTTATTTGTGAACGGTGGCTTTTTTTGATCACACGGAATTTCATTGTGTGGCGTGGTGCGTCATTCGGGAGAATGACGCGCAGCTTCCCTAGTCCTTTGTTTATTTAAGCGGTGGAAAGGGTATAAGTATATCAAGTAAAGCATTTTGTGAAGGAGGAATGAGCATGACAGAAATCAATCATGTGGTGGATAAAGACGGTGAGCTGAAGCTCGGGAAAATCGATCAGGCACTCGACAAAATGGACGAGGGGAAAAAAGACGAGATCCTGCAAAATTTTCAGGAATTTAAAGGTTATCTTGCCAAGCGGATCGAGCTGGCTGAAAATATCGGTTTAAATGAGGAGCAGCTTGCGCTTATTGCACAGAAGGTTGCGGGTTATCTAGCGGAAAATGAAGAGCCGCGCAATAGCGAAGAAAAGCTGCTGCAGGAGCTTTGGAAGGTTGGGAACGAGCAGGAGCAGCATAAGCTGTCTCATCTGCTTGTAAAGCTAGCTCAGGCTTAATTGGATAGATGCAGATGAGAAGAACCCTTGGTTTCCTTCATGGAAATCAGGGGTTCTTCTTCATTCGGATTATTTCCACAAAGAGCGCATTGGCCCGTCAAAGCCATATACCGGATCGGTCTCGGGAATCGGAACTTGGCTGATCTCCTCTAACGCCAGCGGAAGCTCACTCTCCTTGCCGCGTCTAAGGTTATAATCCATGCCATCCGGATATGCGCCGACGATCTGGAAGTCCTGACTGGCGCTGAGCCGTCTATGTCCTGTACCAGCAGGAAGCAAAATAATATCTCCGGCATGGAGCTCGATCGCCTTTCCCAGTTCACCGCCAACTTGAATGGTGGAGGAACCGCTTTTTACGCCAAGCACCTCATGAGAGTTGCTGTGATAGTGATGAAAATCGTACACACCGTTGGTCCAGCTGTTTCTCCAATTGTGGTAGTTAAACAAAGCTTCCATTTGACTAGGCTTGTCTTTAGCAGCACCTAGATAAAGGAGTACCGGTAGCTGGTGGTTATTCGGAATAATTCCATCATCGTCAAATCTAAAGGTAATGACAGTTGAATTCATAACAACAGCACCTCTCATAAGCATGTTTTTTAAATGTACATAAACGATTTGGCTGCTTATGAAACTATTTTCTAATATTAGTATTAGATAAGTTGCACTAAAATTTCTCGTTGTGGTCGCTGCGCGAGTAAATCATTCTATGGGGTCGTTGTTGCACCCAGATTCTTAGAATGACTAAGACATGTAAAGGTAAGAATCCGGCTACTAAGGCGAACACTTCATTTCTCCAGATCGATCTTCTCGCTTCGCATATCCTTCATTTCTTTCGTTCAACTTATCTATGTCTCCAAAACACAGCCATATCCAGTTGATTTGGGGCCGCTGGACTAGATTAGATCTATTTTTTAGACCTATTTCATCGATTTTGGCTATTTTCACCAGATTAGATCTAAAAATTAGATCTATTTCTCCATAACCCAGCCATATCCAGTTGATTTGGGTCCACTGGACTAGATTAGATCTATTTTTTAGACCTATTTCATTGATTTTGGCTATTTTCACCAGATTAGATCTAAAAATTAGATCTATTTCTCCATAACCCAGCCATATCCAGTTGATTTGGGGTCGCTGGGCTAGATTAGATCTATTTTTAGACCTATCTCATCTATCACATCTATTTCATCCGTTTCATCCGTTTTTGCTATTTCTGTTGAATTTTCGTGACAAGTGATGACCATGGAAAACGAACAGCAGATTAACTGGAACTGGAAAACGGCTGAGATAACAGAAAAGCTGCCGGATATATGAACGCGATCAAACGATTTACTTACATGCTGTGAAGCTAATGCAGTGACCGAAATTGCGGAGATGATTTGTAAAAACCCTGTAACGGTGAGAACTTCCAACCAATTTTATAAATATAAGGGTTGGATGGCTTCATGATGATGTCTCTACAGGCACTCCTGAACAGTTGACTCCCGAGCAGACGATGATATCGAAACTTCCACATAAAGTTGTGCTTCCCGACAAGCACAATTGGACGCTGCTCTGGCTACGGCTTATGTCAAGCGTGATTTTGAACGAAGCTGCACCATCACGAGTATGGCCAAATGGCTTCACCGATCGGATCTCTGGTTTACCAGACCGATGTATAAGCTCGAAGCTGCCGATGAGGGAAAGCAAACGAAGTTTGTGCGCGAACGGTTACCTCACTTGAAAAAAGAGTAATGAACGTCGAAATCCACCAATTGCAGTTTGAAGACGGGAGTACGAACCACGATTATTTATGGAGGAAATTCCAAATTATAAATGGACTATCATTGACCGACTGTGCTTCCGTATGGAATCTTCCTTCCAGAAGCTCATTGAGTCTAAAATCATTAGTTGAACTTATATAGATGGTAAAATATACGGAATATTACTTCGCTGAATTGTAGGATCGTTTGTGATCTTGGGGATCCGAAGGGAGTGACATCCATTGTTATCATCATCGTATTTAGTGTAGCAGTGATTGATGGTAATTTGAAAATAACGGTTAAATTTATACTGGACAAACTTCCAAATGCTTTTTAAAATAGTTTAACTCATCAAGGGCTTAATTCCACTATGGAATTGGGCTCTTTTTTTCGTAAGTATAGTTGATTGCCGGTTCAAAGGGCTTGAGAAGTAGATTGAGTTTTTGAAACGCCTAGAATATTTAATATCGTCTCATGGTGAACGATTGGTCGGTCGGGTTATGCTGATGAGAGCTATTCCGTTATTTTTTGTTTAACCATGAAATTTATGAATCCAGGAGGATTATGATGATGAGAAATGAAAGCATACCAGCAAGTATTGCGAAGGCAACCTCAAGGAATCCTTTGATTACAACGATATTTACCGCTGATCCATCTGCCCATGTTTGGAAAGATGGAAAGGTTTATATTTATGCATCTCATGATATGGATCCAGCCAGAGGCTGTGATTATATGGACAGATATCATGTGTTCTCCTCTGAAGACATGGTCAACTGGGTCGATGAAGGTGAAATTCTTCGCTCGGAGGATGTGTCGTGGGGCAGACCGGAGGGCGGTTTTATGTGGGCGCCTGATTGTGCTTATAAGAATGGGATCTATTATTTCTATTATCCGCATCCGAGCGGATCGAATTGGAACGACACTTGGAAAATTGGTGTGGCGACCAGTCAGAAACCAGCCAGCGGCTTTACTGATCAGGGCTATGTCCCGGGACTTGGCGGCTTTGCTCTCATTGATCCTTGCGTGTTCGTAGATGAAGATGATCGTGCTTATATGTATTATGGGGGCGGCAGCAGATGCGAGGGCGGCGAGTTGAATGATGATATGGTATCGATTAACGGAGAAATGCGGGAAATTGTGGGGCTTGAAGACTTTCATGAGGCGGCATGGGTTTTTAAGAGAGAAGGATTGTACTATCTTACGTATGCGGATAATTTGGAAGGGAATAACCGGATGAGATACGCTACGAGCGAGCATCCGCTTGGTCCTTGGACGTACCGTGGTATCTTTCTGGAGCCGACTGGCTGTTCAACCACTCACGGCTCTGTGGCTCAGTTCAAGGGGCAATGGTATCTGTTCTATCATAATCAGGACATTTCCGGCGAAGGAAATTTAAGAAGCATTTGTATCGATTATTTGTATTTCAATGAGGATGGAACAATCCGCACCGTCGTTCAGACCAAGGAGGGCGTTCATCCTGTCGGAGCGGCACTCTCGCCCGAATTAAATTCACATAACTATCCGGCTGCAGCTTGCAGCGTGGGCGGTGGGGCGAAGCTCGACACGAATGAGCACGGTACGCATATCGTAGCAGGCTTGCACACCGAAGGCTCCTATTGCGAGTTTGAATGGATTGACGGCGGACAAGGAGGCCGAGCTGCCATTCATATTAAGTATGCAACAGAAGAGCGTCTAGCTAAGCTAAATTTGAAGGTAAACGGTGAGGATCACTCCTTCATTAATGCATTATCTACTGGAAGCGCGCAGGACAATATTGGAAATGCCAGTATCACCGTTGTGTTAAAGCCTGGGAAGGACAATCGCATTCGTTTTACAGGTGGTCATGGCGAACTGAATGTGGAGAGTATAATCGTCATTCCGTTTGCTGATTAACCTCGATAAAAATTCAAATAGCCCTTCAACGAACTTGGTTGAGGGGCTGTTTAATATTTAATTTCAAAATAAAAAATATGCAATAAGATTGTAAATATAGAAAGAGATGTCGTGACCGTAGCAATATGTTCTAAAGTTTCAACTTTAGCAAGGCATAGTCTCTTACGGATATTGGAAAGGAATGTCAATAAAGTGCATAAAAAATTGCTAATATACTAAATAGATTTTAGCCTTCGGTATTCGATAGAATAGTAGCATATTAAAGAAAGGGGATTATATATGTTCAATTAAATGTAAACGCTTTATAAGAGTTGTGGTTGATTTGTACTACTTAGCATAATGAAAAGGAGACAAAATGATGAAGAAGAAACGGTTGCTGTCACTTGTACTGGCTTTGGCTGTCATGATGGAGCTCTTGATCACTCTCCCGAAACCGCAAGCGGCTAATGCCGCATTCACATCTAGTGACTTCCTGAAAACAGATGGGAAATTTATTAAGAAAAATTCCGGTACGGGGGATATTGTGAATCTCCGCGGCACGAATTTGGGTGGCTGGCTAAGTTTTGAGGACTGGATGTCTCCAACAGGTGAGTTTGCATTTGATCGAACGGGATGGATCGCAACTTCATCAGTCAACAGCACTAGCGCAGGAAATGCGATCGACGGTGACAATACGACAAGTTGGAATACTGGTGTCGGTCAAACAAGCGGGCAATGGTTTCAGGTGAATATGGGCTATGTCGGTTACTTCAACAGAATCTATGTGAATGCGGCAGGCTTCAGTGGTGACTATCCCGTAAGCTATCAGGTACAGGTATCAAGTGATGGTGTAGCCTGGAAGGATGTTGCGAGTGGTACGGGTACTGTGCAAAACACCGTTATTCGGTTCACTCCACAGGTAGGACAATATATCCGAGTTGTTCAAACGGGAACGAATGCTGCTAAGTGGTGGTCAGTCGCCGAATTCAACGTATTTTCTGATCCTACGATGAATAACAGCGGTTTTACGGCAACAGCCTCATCCACCGGCTCAGGATCTTCGACTGCTAATGCGCTAGATGGTGATGTAAACACTCGTTGGACGAGTGGAACGGCACAAGCCTATGGCCAATGGTTCCAGATCGATCTGGGTGCGGGGCAGGATGTTTCCAAGGTGGTCATTGATGCTGGACCTTCATCTGCTGGCGATTATCCACGCGGCTATGAGGTGTTGGGCTCTACAGATGGTGTGAATTGGACAAAGTATGCAAGCGCTTACGGGAGTTCCCGTATTGTCGTTGCGGAATTCTGGTGGTCATCCTATATGCGTTATGTGCGGATCGCACAAACAGGAAGCACTACCAGCTGGTGGTCGATCGCAGATATTTCTCTCTTCTCAAGCAATGCATTAGAGCGGACAGGCTGGACAGTGACGGCGTCTTCAAGCGCTGCTAGCGCGGGACCTAATAATGTGAAGGACGGCAGTGTAAGCTCTCGCTGGACAACAGGTGCAGCACAAGCTAATGGTCAGTGGTTCCAAGTCGATATGGGCGCCAATATTCCATTCAACCAAATCATTCTTGATACAGAGAAAAATTCTACGTCTGAGCAGGACTACCCTCGGGGCTATAACGTTCAAGTATCCAAGGATGGGACGAATTGGTCAACGGTTGCAACTGGCCAAGGCAGACGTAAGGCAACACCAATTAATTTCCCTGCCGTAACTGCACGTTATTTGAAAATAACGCAAACGGGCATCGCCACAAGCTGGTGGACGATCGGGGAAATGAATGTATATCTCAATAACGATGATCTCTCTATGAACTCGGCATACAAACAGCGATTTGGTGCAGCAATGGCTGAAAGTCTCGTTACGACACATCAGGATACATGGATTCAAACGAGTGACCTTGATAACATTGCTGATATGGGGTTGAACTTGATTCGCTTGCCGATTGGCTGGAATGAGCTGTTGAACGATGATGGTACATGGAAATCCAATGCCTGGACCAAAATCGACTGGCTTATTAGTGAAGCAGCTTCCAGAAACCTCTATGTACTGCTTGATTTGCATATTCTGCCTGGTGGCAATTGCCCGTTCGGCAGCTGCGGACGCTTCGGTCCGAACCCTAATGAGTTCTGGACAAATACGACCTATCAGGATTGGGTCGTGGACATCTGGCAGAAGATAGCAACACGTTTCAAGAACAACCCGACTGTTGCTGGCTACGATCTGATGAACGAGCCGTTGATTGACTATGGCGAGGACACGGATGATGTGAACCAGAAATCGGATTATTACGACCGATTGTATGGCGCTGTTCGCGCTATTGACCCTGATCATACGATTTATATCGCTGCGTTCTTCGATTGGGGCAATATAGCTGCACCGAGCACCAAAGGCTGGACCAATGTCATATATGAAGTGCATCCTTATGATATGCCGAACGGAAAAGATTGGAATGCGCAAAACGCATTGGTTGAGGATAAGCTCCAATCGATGGCGTCCAAGCAGCAAGAGTGGGATATTCCTGTGCTGCTTGGTGAATATTCGCTCTATCATTATGATGATGTATGGTCCAAATGGATGGGCGGGCTTAATGCGATTCATGCCTCATGGACGAATTGGACCTACAAGGTCAAAGGTGATATGAATGAAGGTGTTGGCGGATACTGGGGCTTATACAACAGCAACTCAGCTCCAATTCCAGTAATTAACAATGATACTGCATCGACGATAACTGCTAAGCTTCAACAGTTCGGAACGAGTAATTTTCAACCAAACACCAGCTTTATCAATACGGTCAAGAAGTTTGCGAAGGGCGAGCCTTGGATGGCGACCGTTCCTCTTGCTCAAACGGGCTGGACGGCAACTGCTTCATCTTCCGAATCAGGCAGCTCGGCTTCGAACGCGCTCGATTGGAACACAGCGACTCGTTGGAGCAGCGGTACTGCGCAATCAAGCGGTCAATGGTTCCAAGTGAATATGGGTGCAAAGAAAGTATTTGATCAGATTTCATTCGAAACAAAGTCTACCGATAAGTGGGATTATCCGAGAGGCTATCAGGTTCAGGTCTCTAACAACGGAACCACTTGGACGACAGTGAAGAGCGGTCAAGGCTTCGGATGGAAGCAAGCGATTACCTTCGCACCGCAATATGCTCAATATGTGCGCGTCGTACAAACTGGCAGCGGACCGGATTGGTGGTCGATCGCCGAGTTTCATGTGTATTCCGAACCGATGCTGAATAAAAATGGTTGGACGGCAACGGCATCCTCATCTGATGCAACGGGTAATGTACCAGCAAGAGCGATTGATGGAAGTCATGCTACATGGTGGGCTAGCGGCGTATCACAGGCAAGTGGTCAATATTATCAAGTGGATTTCGGTAAGAACGAGACGTTCAATCGCGTATTAATCGATGCGGATCCGAATTCGACTGATTATCCGAGAGGATACCAGATTCAAGTTTCAACGAACGGCACAGCTTGGTTAACGGTTGCGAGCGGCACCGGCAGCAGCGCTGCGGTTCTTGTTACTTTCGCACCGCAAACTGCTCGTTACCTCAAGGTCGTTCAAACAGGCACAGCATCCAACTGGTGGTCGGTTTCTGAACTGAACGTGTACGGTGAACTTGAGAAGAGCAGAACGGGCTGGACAGCTGCTGCATCTTCGACCGAAGCAGGTAGCTCAGCAGCGAACGTACTGGATGGCAACACAACGAACCGTTGGAGCAGCGGGGCAGCTCAAGCAAGTGGTCAATCGTTCACAGTTGACATGGGCTCCAATCAATGGATTAATCATATTGTTATGGATTCAGGAGCGAGCACAAGTGACTATGCAAGAGAATTTACTGTGGAGATGTCCTACGACAATACCAATTGGAGGACAGTAGGCAATGGTGAAGGGACAGGAGCTGTCGTTACCTCTAATTTCCCATTAACGGAAGGCCGTTATATCAAGGTTACATTGAAGCAAAGCTCTGGTAGCTGGTGGTCGATTTCGGAATTCAAGGTATATGAATAAGATTCAATAAACGTTATTTCAGTTTCGAAAAGCCATCCCGTTTAGACATAACGCTGTCTCCGGGGTGGCATTTCCATTATAGGAGGCTGCCATGAAATTATTAAATACGGATTATCTACTGCGTAAATGTATATCCATCGCTCTCTTAAGCTGCATCTTTGTATCAATGGCATCGGTAATGCCGACGCGTGTTTCAGCTGCGCCTCTTCCATATCAAGATCCCGCCATTTCGGTTAATGCAAGAGTTGCGGACTTATTATCGCGGATGACACTGGACGAGAAAGTGGGGCAAATGCTCCAAGTAGAGCGATTATCCGCGACTACAACGCAGGTGAAGGATCAGTTAATCGGCTCCGTACTTAGCGGAGGCGGATCAAATCCGACACCGAATACACCAACTGCATGGGCGGATACCATCGATGCGTTCCAGTATGCTGCGATGCAAACCCGTCTACAGATTCCAATCATATACGGTGTGGACGCGGTTCATGGTCATAATAACGTCTATGGGGCTACGATTTTCCCGCATAACGTAGGGCTTGGCGCTACTAGGGACAGTGATCTGGTGAAGAGAATTGGCGCTGCAACTGCAAAGGAAGTAAGGACAACAGGCATTCAGTGGAACTTCTCTCCGTGCTTGTGCGCACCGCAGGATATGAGATGGGGAAGGACGTATGAAGGCTTCTCGGAGAATGCTTCATTAGTTAGTCAATTGGGCGTCGCCTATACACAAGGGTTACAGGGGCTTGCGACAGACAGCGGGTTTCTGAAAGGGACGAAGGTAGCTGGCAGTATTAAGCATTGGGTTGGAGACGGCTCGACGACGAATGGCGATGATCAGGGCAATGTTACCTTGAGCGAGCAGGAGCTGGATCCATACATTCAGCCATATCGTGAAGCGATTGATGCAGGTGCGAGAACGGTTATGATCTCCCTTACTACGTGGAATAATATAAAGGCTCATACGGATTATCATATGATTACGGAGATGCTGAAGCAAGGTCTTGGTTTTACAGGCATGGTCGTATCGGATTGGAATGGCACTTATTCGCTAGTCAACCAAGGCTACTATTCGAATTATTCCGATGCGCTCAAAGCTACCGTCAATGCGGGCATTGATATGTTCATGGAGCCGGATAGTTGGCAGTCGTTTATCCCAACGCTCAAAAACTTAGTCAACACCGGACAAGTTACACAAGCTAGAATTGACGATGCTGTAAGTCGGATTTTGCGAGTTAAGTTCGAGACAGGGATCTTTGAGGCTCCCTATACGGATAGAAGCTTAATCAACAGCGGTACGTTCGGTGGTTTAGAGCATCGTGCGATTGCCCGTGAGGCTGTCCGCAAATCAGCGACTTTGCTCAAGAACGAAGCTCATATTTTGCCATTATCCAAAGCTTCAAAGGTATTCGTAGCTGGTACCAAAGCTAACAATATCGGCTATCAATCCGGCGGCTGGACGATTACTTGGCAAGGCTCCCCAGGAAACATAACACCGGGAACAACTATTCTTCAGGGCATTCAAAGCGCTGTTACGAATTCATCCAATGTAACGTATTCTGCATCAGGTACAGGTGCTGCTGGGAATGATGTAGCTGTTGTTGTCATTGGTGAGTATCCTTCTGCTGAGATGGTCGGTGATGTTGGTCCAGGGCAGCCTCGAGCAGATCTGGAACTCAGTACGGAGGATATTACATTGCTTAATAATGTGAAGAGCTCCGGCGTTCCGATGGTCGTAATCATGCTGTCTGGCAGGCCAATGATCGTGACCAATCAGCTTTCCGATTGGAAGGGATTCATAGCCGGCTGGCTTCCAGGCACGGAAGGAAATGGGCTTGCGGATGTGCTGTTCGGCGATTATGATTTCACAGGCAAACTGCCGTTGACATGGCCTAGAAGCATGTCACAAATTCCGAATAACTCGAATGATTCGAACTATTCACCTTTATTCCCATACGGATTTGGCTTGAGTAGTTCCGCCATGCATACAAAGGATTCATCTGGCGTCATTGAGGCTGAGAACCATAATGCTTCTTTCGGCGTTCAAACAGAAGCCGCGCTTGACAGTAATAGCGGTTTAAATGTCGGTTATATTGATGCGGGAGATTGGATGGATTACAGAGTAAATGTTCCGGTCACTGGCACATACAAAGTACGTCTCAGGGTCGCAAGCCAAACGGGTTCCGCTAATGCGATTCTTCTGAAGAACGGTTCAACAACACTCGCTACCTATTCCGTACCCAGCACAGGCGGATGGCAGACATGGACGACGCTTTCGCAAAATGTCACACTTAGTGCAGGTGTTCAGACGCTTCGCCTGCAAGCTGCTGCAAGCGGTTGGAACTTGAACTGGCTGGAGCTCATTCCTTCAACAGCCTTGACAAGTGGGAATCTGCTTGCAAATTCGGGTTTTGAAACAGGCAGTGCAGCGAATTGGACCTCTTGGAATAATGGAACAAGCGCTCAAAATGTAGATACGGACGCTCCACGCAGCGGTTCTTACAAAATGGTCTATTGGGCTGCTACTGCTTATCAGCAATTAACGAAACAGTCGCTGAGCGTTCCGAATGGCACTTACAAGCTCAGTGGGTGGGCAAGAAGCAGCGGCGGTCAAAAGAAGTTAAATCTGTTCGCCAAACAGACAGGTGCTGTCACGGAGCATTCTGCGATTATCGCCTCTAACGCAAGTGATGGTTGGACAAAGTATACGATCGACAATATCAAAATAACGAACGGCCAAATTGAAATAGGCGTCTGGGCGGATGCGAATGCAAACAATTGGGCTGTATTCGATGATTTTGAACTGGTTCCTGCGAATCTGCTGAGCAATGGCGGTTTTGAATGGGGAAATGCATCCGGGTGGACGGATTGGCATGGCGGACCAGAAGCACAAATTATTGATAAAGATCAAACATTCAATGGCAGCTACAAACTGTCGCATTATGCCTCTTCCGCCTATACACAATTAACGAGCCAGAACATGGCGGTTCCAAATGGAACCTACAAGTACAGTGTATGGGTTCGTTCAAGCGGCGGTTTCAACTCAATTCAACTTGTGGTGAGAGGATATGGAGGAGCGGAGCTGAATACACAGATTACCGGATCAGTAGGCAGTTGGACACAATACTCAATTAATAGTATACCGGTGACTAGCGGGCAGGTTGAAGTTGGAATATGGTCTGATGGAAATGCGGGGAATTGGGCAGCTTTTGATCATTTCGAGCTAACGAAGCAATAATGAATAGTCGATAAAGGTGTGTGAAAAAGTCGCCAGGGTGGCGGCTTTTTTTGTGAGAGAGGAGCCAGCATTGAATAACACTAAATCAATTAGAATCGATAACTAAAAATAGTATTGAAACAGTAATTTTGAAATGTCTAAAATAGTCTATTTTGCAAACAGCAAAAAACTTGTGAAATCAAGGTTTTTGCTGTTTTTTTTCAAGCACAGCCATTTTTGGGCTGTTGCGAGAACGCGAAGAGAATTGATTATAAATTTACCTGCTCCATCACTATCTACTTTATAAATGAAAATGTTGACAAAGTCAGGCTTAAACTGTACCTTATACTTTATAAAGTATTATGTTTACTAAGTGTCCGGATACGGTGTATACATAAATCCTTGAAACGCTTCCTTTACGAATAGGCGGTCTCGATCCGGAGTGGCGGTCATCATGTCGCTGGAACAGCGGTATGCAACAAGGGCCTTATGATTGATTTATCCGATATGGTTAAGGTTTCCGTTGATACAGTGCGGCGTATAGCTGTTGTAGAAGCAGGTGCAACTCTAGGAGATGTAGATACGGAGACGCAGAAATACGGCCTAGCAACCCCAACAGGAACGGTTTCGGAAACAGGCGTTGCGGGACTCGCTTTATGAGGTGGTCTTGGTTACTTAAGAGGCATGTACGGCATAACAAGCGATAATATCATTGCGGCGAGTATTGTCACTGCTGACGGGTAAGCGATTCAGGTGTAGTCTCTTTTTAGTAGGAGCGCGTTTGTCCGGGTTTTTGTTAATGCAAGAAGAGATCAACAAGCTTGTTATTAAGGGTTCAAAGGGAGTGCAACGGTTTGAGACCAACCTACTGTTGGAGACATTCCTAGTATTTTCCTATGCTTGTCAGAGAAACAGATGAAGCAGTGAGTGCCGAAATATATTGTCAGACCTTTTTGAGGAGTGTTCGCATTGCTTTCGGAAAATCGACAAAAGGAAAATCGTAAAATATATTTCCGACCTGAATTTACTCATTGCCCGCATTGTGAGAAAAAGTTACGGCGTGCCGACACCGTTTGGCACAAAAAAATTACGATGTTAAACGGTGTCATTGATGCATGGAGTACGGCCTACACATGCAAAAATATAATTTGCTCTCACAAAGGTATCTTTTACAAATCAGCGGAAGCAGAAATGCTCAACATGAACCAGTCATCCTATGGGTACGATGCGCAAAGCTTCTTAGGAGAGTTGGATTTTAAGCAACATATGCCGGTAAGTGAACTCACGACAGCTGTTCAAGAAGTGGGGATTCAATCAAATGAGCGGGTTCGCCAAGTTCTGCATGAGACGACTGAGCTTAATGGCGGTATTCTGTTGTCTATAGAAGGTGTGCAGCCAGTAAAGGGAAACGAGATGCTCTACGTTATACGTGAAGTATTTACTGGTACAATAATTGCTGCAAAAAGCATGAAAAATGAAACGGTTGCTGAACTCCAAGCTCTCATTCTGTCCGTTATTGAACTAGGTTTCCCCGTTGTAGGTTTAGTGTTCGATGGTCAGTATTGTATTCGCTTGGCCTTTGAAGATTTGCTTCCGGGTTTACCATACCAATACTGCCAATACCACTATATCTCTAAACCAAGAGACTGCGTAGACCGCAAACTAAAAAAACGGCTGAAAAAGAAAATGGGGTTTATACGGGACCTCGAAAGAAAAATCGAACAAGTTGAAATACGCATCAACAATGAACCAGATGAAGCCGACACTTCATCTGGTGAATGGGCTGAAATTAAAACTGCCAAGAGATATATCGCAGCTACAAGGGCATTATTGTTGGATGGTGGTAATCCGCCTTATAACCTTCCCGGTATGCTGATCTATGAACGAGCGCGAGCCATTCAAGCTTCGTTATCTCGATACTTGAATAACAAAGGAGCTACCAATCCTTGAATTTATGATCTGAATTTCAGGGAAAGTAGTTCGGATTTCAAACCATGGCAATTTTAAGTTGAGGAGTGACTAAGATGATAGAAATCAGTAAGAAGGCCCAATCGGTTATCCATCAAATGATCATGGAAAAAGATATTGCTGATCTGTTTCTTCGAGTAGGAGTTGAAGACGGAGGTTGCAGTGGATTATCTTATACGATTAAAATGGATGATTTATTGACGGAGGAAGACGAAATATTGCCGACAGAAACCTTCAACATCGTTTGGGATAAACGAAGCTTCGATTTTTTGGACGGTGTCAAAATTGACTATCAAAACCAAGGCATGACTGGCGGGTTTACAATCGATAATCCTAATGCTAAAGCCACCTGCGGTTGCGGTGCGAGCTTCAGAACTGCGAACTATAAAGGAAGCCGTAAAAAGTGTGACTGATCATAAGTGACTTGGACCGAAGTAGCCAAGCGTTATTAAGCTGCAATCAAATAACAGCACTGACAATTAGGAATAGGGGAGGGGAACAGAATGCCATTTGTCATAACAGATGCTTGTATCCATGAAAAAGCAGCCGATTGTGCAGACGTTTGTCCCGTCGATTGTATTAACTTGAGTTTTTAAAAACGCGATAATTTTAACACTACATCTATTATAAAAAGGTCGAGGCATCACGCCCCGACCTTTCATATTGTAAAATAGGTATTAGCCATGAAATTATCCGAGGCGATTCACTTGCGAATAAACACAATATCATCATTATTCCAAAAGCAAAAGCGTATTTTCCGCCACTGCGATATCGAACGAAAATACGCACTGAATCCCCAAGTTTGAAATCCCATTCATTGATAAAGCAATCAATAGCAGCATCGGTCACTATAAGCTTCATGAATTTTATAGGAAGCTATAATCACCGATACTATAACAAAAAAACACCCATCCAACTGTTAGTTAAAAACAGAAAGATAATGTGCTATACTTTAATGACGAATTATTTAATTATTGCTAAAACGTTGAGTTTATGATGATTTTTAAGAAAAGGATGCGGTCGAGAGGACTCGAACCTCCACGGCTGTTACACCACTAGAACCTGAATCTAGCGCGTCTGCCAATTCCGCCACGACCGCATAAATACTAGGTTTTTCAAGGGTTCAACCGCTTTACTTGAAGAAAGCACACTAAACTATTGATCTCAATTGTTTATACTATATAGTGTTCACTTGGAATTGTAAAGTGGTTTTATGATTTTCATTGGTCATTAAGGAATGATAATTATATTGACTGTTTTAATATTAAAGACCATTCAATTTTGAGTGGTCTATTTTGACTTTTCTAATGAATAGCTCGTTATACAATATAATAGGAACGTAATTCCAAGAAAATATTTACTTACTAGGGGGAGTCCTTAAATGTTCTTTACGAATGATTACTGTACGGACTAGGTGTGACATTTTTGTGTCAGGGCAGTCGTATTTTTTTAATGGACATCAGCCTATTTTCGTCATATCGTTTCTAAACACATTACTTTCCTCAGTGAACAGCTTAAAGGTTTATCCCTCTTTCCATATAGCTAATTAACAAAAGCCACGTATACAGGCGTTTAAGCAACTAAAAAGATACGTAGTGATTATTTCAGCTTTGATACCAAGTGTATTTTATTAAGTTTAGTATTGACAATTGAATAATTTCCTCCGATATCCATTTGAGGAAATCGTCACTATTCCCATAATCAAAAACATGCTTTAAAGTGTTCTTATTGAAGGCGAGGTGATTATTGTTGGAGGAGTATTCTGAAGAGGAATATGATACTGCGAATAACGTAATATTACATGAATTTCTTGCATTTAAAGGTCTAAAGGTTATTAAACACAATAATAACGTGTACACTGTAGAAGGTTTCAAAGAACTTTTGCTGCTTAAAAACGCTTATTTCGATAATGTAGAGCATGATTTTGGATTTGCAATTCAATTCTGTCGTGCATTTTTTAAGATGAGTGATGCTGCTGCTGTATATGAGTTATTAGAGTTTCTTGATTTTAAAAAATAGGCATTACATATTACGATTAGTAAACTGCATACGACTTTAAGCAATAATGACAATTGTTCAGTTAGTATGGTAATAATAACGAGTCTTCATTATCGTTAAACCAAGTTATCGGATGTGTTAAGTTTAATTTGGAGGTGGATAGTTGCAGGATGTTGACTTAGGGGTGAAAAATATTCCAAAAGTTGATTTGCAAAAGTTCCTTGAGTTTAAGGGTTATCAACTTTTAGAAGTAGAAACTGATTTGATGCGAATTAATGAATTAACAAACATACTTATTGGTAAACATTATTTTTATAATGAGAAAACATATGAGTTAGGCTGTCATATTTCTTTTTGCATGAAAATATTACAAATGAGTTATGAGCAAGCAATTAATGATCTACTGGAATTTTACTTCTTTTATCAATGAAAGATATAACAATTGAGCTGCATCCTGCCATTGCTTTTAATTGCAGCTCAATCTGTTTTAATCAAATATAATGAAAAGGGTTTTGTTTTGAGCACTTCCATGATTTCAAGCACTTAAAGAGTTGAAGATCAAAGCAAGTTAATAGTTGATGAATCTGGTAGAAGGGAGTGGGGTTTTTGTGGTAATTGTGTAAATGCTAATCTAAACATGTACAGAAGTGCTTGAATAATAATGTACAACTTTGACGAGATGAAACATACTGGTCTCAAGGGAGAGATGAGTATGTACATCACGTTGAATGTTCAATCCAACA
>NZ_SKCD01000001.1 GCF_006542765.1 Paenibacillus luteus | reverse complement strand
TAGCTGCTTATCCTTTGTCTAAATCGAATTTGAAATTTCGTTCTAGAACGATTTATTCCTGGTATTTTGTTGTCACTATGATCTTTAACGGAGGGTTGATTCCGACCTTTATGGTCGTCAAAGAGACAGGACTTATGGATTCCATTTGGGCGCTCGTTATTCCATCCGCCGTCAATGTATTCAATATCGTGCTCATGCTCAATTTCTTTCGTACGCAGCCAATTGAGCTGGAGGAATCGGCTCAAATGGACGGAGCTGGCGTATGGCGAACGCTATGGAGCATCTATTTGCCGATCTCCAAGCCTTCTTTGGCTACGATCGCATTGTTTACCATTATTTTTCATTGGAATTCCTGGTTTGATGGCATGATTTATATGAATTCACCTTCCAACTATCCGCTGCAAACGTATTTAAGGACGGTCATCGTCGCTAGAGATTTAACGAATATGAATGCGAGCGATCTGTCGTTGATCGCCAATATTTCCAATCGGACGGTGCTCGCGGCACAGTTGTTTGTCTCCATGCTGCCGGTACTCTGTATTTATCCTTTCCTGCAAAAATACTTTGTTAAAGGCCTTGTTCTGGGAAGCGTGAAAGGCTAGCCAATTTTACAACGATAGAGGTGTAAGATGAAACGGAACGAATTGAAAAAAGCATTTCAGAATCCGGGTATCGACTATCGGGCGGTACCTTTCTGGGCTTGGAACGACGAGCTGAAGCAGGAGGAATTGGACCGTCAGATCGAGGGGTTTCAAGCGCAGGGGATGGGCGGATTTATGATGCATGTTCGCGAAGGTCTTGAGACGCCTTATCTCAGTGAGACATTTATGGATCGTGTAAAAGCGAGCGTCGCTAAAGCGAAGGCAACCGGCATTAAGGCATGGTTGTATGATGAGGACCGCTATTCCTCAGGCATGGGAGGAGGTCTGGTTCCGCGGCTTGGCGGCGATGCTGTGCGAGCTAAGGCGCTAGTGCTGCATATTTGCCGTGAATATCGTCTAGGCGCTGACCTCCGTTTTGTTTACCGAGCCATCATAAAGGGCAACCATCTTCACAAGTTGACACAGCTATCCTTGGATGAGCCTAGCGAGCCACTTCATGAAGAGAACGAGATTTATCTCGTGTTCGAGCAGCAGATTGCTGCCAAAAACGACTGGTGCCATGGCGATACGTACACTGATTTGATGAATCCGGAAACGACACGCTTGTTTATTGAAACCAATTATGAGCCCTATCGCCAAGTCGTTGGTGAAGAGTTCGGTACAACGATTCCTGGCATTTTTACGGATGAGCCAACGGTAAAAGGCTTTTCAGAGCGTTTGAATGACCCAGAGCTGACCTGGATGGCCTGGAGTGAAGTGTTGGAGCAATCCTTTGAGCAAGGACGGGGATATCCAATCGGCCAACTGCTCCCCTTTCTTTTTTTTCAAGGTGAGAGCTCCGCGCAGATCAGGCATGATTACTGGCTCACGATAACAGAAACGTTTAGCGAATCGTATACGAAGCAAATTGGCGATTGGTGCACTGAGCAAGGCATCCAGTTCACTGGACATTTTCATTCAGAGAGCAGTCTAATCGGCTCTACCTTAAATAGCGGAGCGGTCATGCCGCATTATAGGTATCTGGATATTCCCGGTGTCGATACGTTATGCGAGCAAACCAATGAGCATCTTACGATGAAGCAGGTATCCAGTGTGGCAAACCAGCTAGGAAAAAAGAGAGTCATAACGGAAACTTATGGTGTGACGGGCTGGGACCTCACCTTCGAGACTCGCAGATGGATTGGCGATTGGCAATTTGCGCTGGGTGTCAATGTATTGACGCATCATTTATCCTGGTATTCGCTGCGCGGGTGCCGAAAGCGCGATTATCCGCCATCCTTTAATTATCATACGAACTGGTGGGAGCATAACCGCGGCATGGAGGATTATTATGCCAGATTAAGCGCTGTGCTGAGTGAAGGCAAGCTTACTCGTAATTTATTAGTTATTCATCCGGCCACATCGGTGTGGACGAGGCTGGGGCATGATGTGAAGATAGAAGAATGGAAAAATAGTGCAGGCAACGAGCAAGAGCTTCAAAAATATGACCGTGAATTCAATCATTTTGTGAATTGGCTCGTCCAGCTTCACCATGATTATGATCTTGGTGATGAGCTTATAATGAAGGAATTCGGCAAGGTGAATGGAGACAGCATTGTTGTAGGCGAGTGCGGCTACAGCTTTGTCGTGCTGCCCTCGCTAATGAATTTATTATCCTCTACCGTTGAATTGCTGCTTACGTTTATGGATAATGGAGGAAAAGTAGCTTCCTATGGAGAACAGCCTTCGCTAATCGATGGTAAAAAGTCAGGCAAACTGGCTGCGCTGCTGAGTCATGAGCGATATTCTATGGTAGCGGATTTGAAGGAATTGGAGCGGATACTCGGCAATGAAACCAAACGTTCTATTCGTATTCAGGAGCATCATGGAGCGGAAGCTACTACCTTTATTCATATGCATCGTACTCTTGAGAAGCAAGCGATTGCTTTTATCGTCAATAACGATCGTAAAAGAGGCTTTGAGGTTCAAATTGAACTAGAAGGCGGCAGCTACTTGCAGGAGTGGGATGCTTGGACGGGCAAGATCAAAACGATAGAAACCGAAGCGACCGAGCAAGGGGTAAGCTTTCGAGCTTCTTTTGGCCCCGCTGATTCGAAGCTGTATGTTTTATTTACGGAACAACCAGAGGGGGATGCTGGGCAAATGAAGACGCTTCCAGCCAGCAAGTCGGAAATTCGTTTGGAGCCAGTGGCCTTCGAGCGCACAGCGCCAAATGCGTTGATACTAGATCAATGTCAGTATCGCTTCGGAGAAGAGCATTGGTCAGAGACAATGGAAGTCTGGAGAGCACAGCGACAAATCCGGGAACAGCTTGGGATGCGGCAGGTATTTCATTCCGGAAATTTGCAGCGCTATTTCTGGATTCAGGAGCCTCATCCGGGAAATGGAACGCCAATCTCGCTTCGCTTTACCTTTGTTGTAACTGATTTGCCAAGCAGCGATGTGTTTTTTGTGTTCGAGGATGCGGAACGCTTTAGCTTTATTCTGAACGGCAAGGAAGTGCAGGTAGAAACCGAAGGCTATTATTTGGATATCAGCATGAAGAAGATTAGGCTGCCCGCGCTTGCACAAGGGGTAAACACAGTAGACGTTCTAATTTCATATCAGAATGATATGGAGCTTGAGAATGGTTATCTTATCGGAGACTTTGCTGTTAATGAGCATAGAAAGCTAATTAAGGAGCCATTAAAGCTAGCTTATGGAGATTGGCGAAGCCAAGGCTATCCTTATTATTGCGGGAGTATGAAGTACTTTTATGAGATGGAATGGCAGCCGGGGCATAGCACAGGATACAGACTGGAGCTTGGTCATTATGAAGCTGTTCTGCTTGATGTGAAGGTGAATGAAGCTGAAGGAAAAACGATTCCTTGGCGCAGCGAAGCGTTTGTAGAGTTGGATAACATACTGAACCCTGGCTTGAACTCCATAGCCATCGAAGTCGTGGGCAGTCCGCGCAATTTGTTTGGCCCACTCCATCAGGCCGATCCTCAGCCAAACTGGATGGATTGGTGGTCATTCCATCCAGAGGAAGGGGATTATACGCCTCGATATCAGGGTAAGCCCTATGGACTTATGGAAACGCCAAAGCTAATGTATGATCTAAAATAATCATCAGGAGAGTGAGCATCATTCGGCCTATTCACTTGCAAATTAAAAACTATGACTCCCCTCTGGCAATTGATACGGATTGTCCAATCTTTGCTTGGCAGTTGAAGAGCGAGAATCGCGGAGAACGGCAAACAAGCTACCGAATTGTGGTTGCTGAAACGGAAGAGAACTTATCAAATGAAGCGGAATTATGCTGGGACAGCGGAAAAGTGGGTTCCTCCGAGCAGTTGAATATACGTTACTCGGGGCAACAACTCCAGAGTCTTACCGTTTATTACTGGAAAGTAGCGGTTTGGGATCAAGCGGACAAGCAGGTATGGAGCGAACAGCAAATACTGTTGACAGGGTACCTGCATGAAACGGATTGGAAAGCAAAGTGGATCGGTAGCGGAAGAAAGCAGCCCTTTTATGCCCGTCATGAATTTCAAGTAGTAAAGCAGGTCAAACGGGCATATGCTGTCGTATCCGGGTTGGGCCATTTTAAGTTGTTTATGAATGGGAGCAAAGTAGGCAACCATGAAATGGACCCCGGTTGGACGAATTATCACAAGTCCGTGCAATATGTGTGCTTTGATGTAACAGATCACATCTGCACGGGAACCAATGTCATTGGATTGTCAGTAGGCAATGGCTTCTATGCGGGAGATGCGGGTGGAAGGCATTTCTATACGATAGGGAAAGGTTACGAAGCATTTGGAGAGAACCTGCTCGCCATTGGAAAATGGCATATCGAATATGTGGACGGCTCCAAAGCGCTCATCCTTACGGATACCGACTACTGGAGTGTTAGAGATAGTGCAACGACGCTTGCGAATGTGTACGGTTCTGAAAATTTTGATGCAAGACGTTACCCAGTAGGCTGGTATAATGCTCCGTTTGATGCTGCTAATTGGGAACAGGCAGTGGTGCTGGCAGCTCCTTCAGGCAGACTGGTCCGCCAAAATCAACCTCCGATAACCGTCCAAAAAATATATGACACCATTGGAATTGAAGAACCGCTTGAACAGGTTTATGTCTATGATCTTGGTCAGAACATGTCCGGTATGTTTGAGATCCATGTGAGCGGGCCGGCAGGCAGCAAAGTGACAATCAAGCCAGGCGAGCTGCGGAATAAGGATAATACAGTTGCTACCCCATGGGATATTGTTACTTTTTCCGAATATACCCTTGCTGGTACAGGTGATATCGAGATATGGAAGCCTGATTTTTCCTGCTATGGAGCCAGATGGGTGCAAATCGAAGGCTGCACGCGTGATGGCGCAGATCCTGCTAAGCCAGTTATTCACGATGTTAAAGGTTACTTTGTCACATCTGCCGCAAAAAAGGTTGGCGAACTGGAGGCAGATGATCCGCGGATCACACAGCTTGCTCAAATTATTTTGAAAGCGATTGAGAGTAATTTGCAGAGCGTGCATTCGGATTGTCCGACGATTGAGAAGCTGGGCTGGGTAGAGACGGCTAGTCTGATGGGACCCTCCATTATGTACGTTAAGCAGGTAGAAGAGCTCTGGTTGAAAATTACACGCGATATGATGGAGGCTCAGACAGATAAGGGGCTCATCCCAGATATTGCGCCTGAGTATTCAAGATTTGAGGATGGGTTCCGTGATTCCATCGCATGGGGAAGCGCGGTCATCTTCGTACCGGAGCTGCTATTACAGACGTACGGAAACAGGACCGCTATAGTTGAGGCATATCCGGCTATGAAGGCTTATATGGCTTACTTGCATACCAAAGAAATTCATGGCGGATTCATTGGACATGGTTTAGGCGATTGGGGCATTGCACCGCAGACAGGCGGAGATTATGTTGAGAATGTAGAAACCGCCTTCTATTACGAAGCCTTCCGCTTGATGGCAAAGTATGCTCTAATGCTGGGATATAGTGAGGACCATGTGCATTACGAGGAAAAAGCGAAGCGAATTAAACAGCTTTATAATGAACGGCTGCTTAGGCAAGTGCCTGGAGAGACCCGGTACGCCTATTGCAAGTTGAATGGTGAATATGACCCTGAAAACCAAGTCATGCAAGCGATGCCGCTTTATTTTGGCATGGTGCCGGAGGAGCAGCTCCCAGATATAGAGAATGCATTGCTTCAGGCGGCAGCGAGCCATCAATTACGTTCGGGAGAGATTGGACTTCGTTATTTGTTTGGCGCATTAGCTAAAATAAAACGCAACGATATCGTTTTCGATATGATGATGCAGCCGGAGCATCCGAGCTATATCCGATTTGTAGAGCAAGGCGAAACGGCGTTGCCGGAATTTTGGACAGACGAATCCAGATCTCGTAATCATGACATGATGGGACATATCTTAGAGTGGCTATATAAGCATATGCTCGGTATTTCATCGATAAAGGATGCCTATCAAGAAATTGGGATTGCTCCAATTTGTATAGACAAGGTGCGCTCTGTGCGAGGAAGCTATCATTCCGTAAGAGGCATCATCCAAGTTGATTTCTCACATGGGCAAGATGGCGTGAGATTGCAGGTAAGCTTGCCAGCGAATACGTCAGGACAGGTTAAGATTCCGCTTGCTTCCACAAATGCTAAGGTGCTAGACGCAAGTACGATGATAGATTACGAAAGCGTTTGGGAAAATGACCAGCTTTATGGCGTCATAAAAATTAGTTCCGGCAGCTATACTTTCTATACCACAGAAGAGTAAGGAATATTTTTTCCTTATTAGTCATAAAAACTACGGGTTCAAGACAAGACTCTCCACTCCTATCCAAATCCTATAGTGCTCATCATGAGTAAGGGCCACCCTGTTGGGTGGCTTTATTATTATTGAATCAAATAAACTATAAAGGTTTAGTTTCAAATATAGTGAACGTATGCAAATTACAAAATTCCGGGTCGGAACGCTAATATTGAAGATGCTAAAGTGATTATTCTTTGCGAATGAACTCTTTGGAGCAAAATTCCCGCTCATTTCGAAAAATTTTGAAAAGACTAGATGTTCATTATCTAAATGCAAGTAGTAAACAATACATACCAGGTTAGTGCGCACCGCCAGTCTCAGTTTCTAATATAATGTTCAATAGAACTTTATATTGAAAGTATAAAGGGAAAAGGGAACGCTTTCACTCGAACCTGAAATGCGGGTAACGATTCTGAAACAATGATATTTTTTAGATTCCTTAAGTGGTTTATGATGAAAAAGCATCAATTGTAAGCGCTAACATAACGATGAAATGGAACCATAAGAAGGAGGGGGCATTATAAAGTGTAAAGTTAATTCGTGAAAAATTGCATCAAAATTGTAATACGATAGTCCCGGTTAATTTCGAAGATTAAACTTTCAAACCATTTACGAAGAGAGAGGTGTTTCGGAAAATGAGTAAAAGAAACGTTTTTAGATCATTGAAATTCACGTTGCTCTTGGTTTTTGCATCATTAATGCTGTCAACATTGTCAATTCCGCAAGCGAACGCGGCAAATGCGACCTTAACAAATGATATATTCTGGAAAGACACTTCAGGTAATCCGATCTATTCGCAAGGCGGCAATATTTTGAAAGTGGGAAATACGTATTACTGGTATGGAGTGAAGTACAACGGAGCTGTGACTTATTACAACAATCCGACTAACAAAAATGGTGACACTCAGTTTCTGGCAGTCACCTGTTATTCCTCTACAGATCTTGTAAATTGGACTTTCCGAGGTAATGTAATCACTGGTGCAACGGATGGATCTACATGGGATGTAGACTGGCTCGGTAGATTGGGCGTCGTGTACAACGAGAACACGCAGCAGTATGTACTGCTGACTCAATACACAGGACCGGAGGGCTCAGGAACTGCATTTGCTACTAGCAGTACGCCAACGGGAGCGTTTACTTTTCATCATGTTCAAACCTCTTTTCCTAATGTTGTAAACAATGCACCAGGTGACCAGTCGACCTTTGTCGATGATAACGGTAAAGCTTATCTGGTATTCAGTAACGTTAATGGCCGAAAGCATCTGTATGTAGCGGAACTAAGGCCTTCAGATTATCTAAACATAAATCCTCCAACATATCTATATACTAGTCAGGCAGGTGGACGGGAAGGCAATGCGATGTTTAAAAATAACGGTCTATATTATTTGTGCTCTTCCGACCTACATGGGTGGAATTCTTCCAAAACTTATTGTATTTCGTCAAGTTCCATTACAGGCCCTTATTCGTCTGAATTCGTAATGACTAACTCGGATAAAGATTACTCTCATGTGACGCAAACGGGGTTCTTCATTAAAGTTCAGGGAACAGCAGGCACGACTATACTCATGGCAGGAGACAGGTGGAGTAACTTTGCCGGGAACGGTCTTGGCTACAATCAATGGATGCCGATTACTTTCAACGGCACAACTCCCGTGCTGAACTCATTAAGCCAGTTCAATCTAGATTCAGCAGCAGGTACATGGAGTGTAGCACAAGGCAATAATTATGTAATGAATCCCAGCTATGAGGCAGATAGAATTGCCCTGTCAACACTTACTGGCTGGAACAACTGGACTAACGTTTCCGCTGATCCGAATTCAAACATTTCCCCTGGACGAACGGGGAAATATTCAATGAATCAATGGAGCTCCTCGGCTTATAACGCAAGTATGTATCAGTATATCAACTTACCTAATGGTACCTATACCCTGAAAGCCTGGGTGAGAAGCGGAGGAGGTCAGCCAACAGCTCACATTTACGTGAAAAACTACGGCGGTACGGAGAAAAATTATTCGATTAACAACTCAATTAGTTCTTGGACGGAAGTGACCATTCCGAATATCGTGGTCACGAATGGTTATGCAGAAATTGGGGTATTTAGTATTGCAAATGCCAATCAATGGCTGCGAGTGGACGATTGGTCTTTGACGAAAAGCTAGTGAAGTTGTTTCTTTAAACCTCTAGATTAAAGAAGAAAATGTAGTTAGTTAGAGGTCACGTTATGATACAATGTGAAAAACAGTAGGCTAATTCAAATATATCTATAAGTAACCCTCAACTCCACTATAAAGTGGAACTGAAGGTTACTTTTTTATATACATATTAGATATTATTTAAGATATGTTTCTAAATGTTGTCAGCACTCTTCCGGTATTCTTTTGGGGAAAATCCTGTATAGTTCTTGAATGCCCTAGAAAAGTGGTAAATATTATCATATCCAACCAGTGGAGCAACTTCGTTGATACGAATTGTAGGATCTTCGAGCAACTGTTTTGCCTTCTCCATTCTCTGCCTAGTAATATGTGCAGAAAACGTAATTCCAGTTTCCATTTTAAACCATGAGCTAAAATACGTATAATTCATGGAAATCAAATTGGAAACCTCAGCTAGAGTAACATCACCATATGGGTGTTCATCAATATATTGTTTGACGATGCTGATTGCTGATTTGGATCGAATACTAGACTGGCGTGTATTCTGCTTAATAGAATTTAGCTGCTTGAGGAGATATAGTCGAATTTCCTGAAGGGAATGAAGGCGGTTGAAATCATCATCGCGGAATATCATATGTGCTGGTAGTCTTTCACTATGCCACCTATACAACTCTGTTAGGATCATCAAATACATTTGGCGAATGGCAACTGTATCAATTGCTTTTAGCCGATTGACATGGAACCAGTCGTAGACCCCCTGTTTCACTTCTTCAATATTGAGCATTCGAATGTTTTCCATTAGTACATCAATCTCTTTGTTGTTAAGTGGGAATTGTATCTCTTTGCCTTTCGTATCTTCTTCGTCTAGGACGAATGAACCTTCATGCATAATACGATAAGAGATGATTTGTACAGCATTTTTATCTGCCTCATTTAAATTCAATAAGAGTTGCGGTTCACTTATGGAAGCCATGACGCGAGCACCGCTGACTTGAGTAAGGCGCTTCACTAGCGTTTCAAGAATGAACTTTAAATGTCCCGTAAGTACGCAATCGTTGTGATTAAACGCAATAGTGCCACCCTCTTTGTCAGCTTTTAGTGTGACCGCGTTAATCAACATACTTTCTCCGCTCTCGTTAATTAGGTTGTTAATCGTCTCTTGTATATTGTCCACGCTTGGAAAGTTTCTAAAGTCATTATAATCATACACGAACCTGCTTATACGCCAGCAGGCTTCTGGATATGTGGTTGAAAGCTTGTTCGTTAGAGACTGTTCCAAATCATTTCCATTAACTAGATTAATAAGCAATTGTTTAATATTGTCTTTAGGAGAGATGACAGAGGGTACACTGAATTTTTCAGCTTCACCATTCTTGTATAATTGAACTGCTTTATTCAATTGCAGTTCAAGATCAGATAGCCGAACGGGCTTAAGGAGATAGTCGACAATGCCATAATTAAACGCTTCCCTGACATAGGCATAATCTCCATAACCGCTAAGCACGATGAACTTCACCTCAGGATTTGTTTGTGAACACTCGCGAATAAGGGACAATCCATCCATATTCGGCATCCGGATATCCGAGATAACGATTCCTGGCTTAAGGTCGCGTAGAAGCTCCATCGCCTCCATGGCATTGCCTGCGAGTTCGATTCTGCCAATAGCAGGATGGGAAATACGAATAACTTTAGATTTAATTTCTTCGCGTATGAGCTCTTCATCATCAACAATTAAGAGATTTAGCATCAGAGAAATCCTCCTCTTCTTTCTGACATGGAACTGTAATCTCAGTTCGAGTGTAGGATCCTTCTACGCTCTCCATTCTAATTGCAGATTGGTTTCCATAAAAAAGTCTAAGCCGTTCATTAATATTTCCTAGAGCAATTCCTGTTCCCATACCTAGATGTAGTAAGGGGTGAATATCATCTTGACCTCGTTGGAAAAAGCGATTCAGTTCTAATAATCTCTCCGCTGGGACGCCGGCGCCATTATCCGTAATAATAATTACAATTTCTCCTAGATCATTCCATTTGACATCAAGTGAGATTGCTAATTCTTTACGGCCTGCCATACCGTGGATAATACTATTCTCAACCACTGGCTGCAGAATAAAACGAATTATTTGACGGTTAATTAATTGAGGACTGCATGTCCAATCCAGCTTAAGGTTCTCTGTATATTTTAATTTCTGAAGTTGAATGTAATTTATCACATGATTAATTTCTTCCTGTATGGTTACATACTCGGATTGATCGTTCATATTGTATCGCAGCATCTGTCCGAAATCAGCAAACGCGTCTGAGACGTCATATAATCCAGCTAGTTCAGTTTTGGCACTGAACAGGTTGATCGTATTATAGATGAAATGAGGATTGATCTGTGCCTGAAGTGCTCTCAGTTGTGCGTCTTTGTGTACCGTTTCCCTTTTGATCATGTCGTTGACCAAGGTGTTGATTTGATCAAGCAAAGTATTGAATTTCTCAGAAATCACTCCGATTTCATCATTTCTTTCCACTGGGATTTTTTCAATAAATCCAGTACGAATAGAATAATCCATAGCACGGATGCTGCCTTTAATTTTAACGAATGTCTTTTTTAGTAATTGATAGAACAGAAAAATAGATAAAATAATCGCTGTAATGAACGCTGCTGTAGTTAACAACTGATATGAATGCAGGGATCGAGGGAGACTTTTTGTCATTCCGACTGTTATAGCCAGGCGATTAATATGCTCCTGAACATAGAGTTTGCCATTCTGTTCGAATTGTTTATCAATTAATGAGTCCATTTCGGTTACTGATGAGTGAAAATCTTCCTCACTGCTATAAATCAAATGCTGGCCTGCCTCCATGACATAAACACCGGATCCGTCCACGGAAGACTCATCTAAGGTAGTAAGCAGGTTTTGTTTCAGAATCGTTACACGGGTGACGCCAAGAAATTCACCTTCCAAGGAAACAAGTTTCTGCAGGTAATCATATGATCCTTCTTCGGGAAGGGAGATCCAAATGGAACGTTTATCTGATTTAATAAAGGAATCATACCATTTTCTTCCTTGAACAATAGTATCATGATAGAAGCTCCCGAATCCTTCAGGTATGGAGTAATTATTCATGTATACTTTTATGCTTCTTATGTCTACCTGATTATACTGAAGACTATAAAATACAATCGGATTGATAAATTGAAAATACTCATCCATTGAGCCATTTTGATTTTCGAACGGTTCACTAAGAAAGTTATGCAAACGAGCATTATAGGTAATGCTCTGGCTAATACTTTCCACCAGACTTAGCTTTCCTTCCATTCCGTTTTTAAGGATGGAGAGCGTTTGCTTCATATTGACAGCCGTCTGTTCCTTCTGAAATGTCCTACTTTGAATATAGGAATGAACGGATAGAAGACAGAAGGGGAGAAGGATGAAAATAATGTAAGAGACGGTGAGTCTCTGCTTAATACTAAGATGATCCCATTTTCTAATTCGCATGATAGGGTCTCCAACTTCCACAAGATAGATTTACTGAAAGTATACAACGAAACGAAAGCGTTTTCACAGTAAACCTGAAATTAAGGTAACAATACTGAAACAATGATATTTTTCGGAGCTCTCATCTAGTCTATGATGTTAACAAGCTTGCAAGCGGTAACATCATCATGAAATGGAATGACAAGCAGGAAGGTGGAAAGAATGAACAATACAGTTAAGTCGACAAAAGGCGCCGAAAAGATTGAAATAAATTCGATTAGATGGTTTCGAATTATATCGCAATTTGAACTACAGAGCATGGTATGGCCGGGATTGATTTTTCTTTTTGTATTCGCTTACATCCCTATGTACGGCATTTTGATAGCTTTTAAGGATTATGACATGTTTCTTGGTGTTACGGGTTCTCCATGGGTAGGTTTCGATCATTTCGTCGAATTTTTCTTTGACCCAAATTTCTTCAGAGTCATGAGAAATACGCTGGCCATTAATGGATTGAACTTAATTATCGGATTTCCAGCCCCAATTATTTTCGCCCTGCTGCTGAATGAAATTTCCACCATGAAGTTCAAACGGTTTGTACAGACGATCTCTTATTTGCCTCATTTCGTCTCATGGGTTGTCTTTGGAGGGCTAATTCTCACGATTCTTTCGCCTTCAAATGGGATACTGAACTACTTGCTTATGCAGTTGGGTCTGATATCCGAGCCGATTAATTTTATTGGAGATGCAAATAATTTTTGGTACATTCTTGTCTCTGGCGAAGTGCTAAAGGGGCTTGGATGGGGAGCCATTATTTATATCGCGGCCATCTCTGGCGTAGATCAAGAAATGTATGAAGCGGCAACTATCGACGGTGCTGGTAGGCTGCAAAAGATGTGGTATGTTACGCTCCCTAGTATTATGGGGACGGTTGTCATCATGTTGATTTTTGCAATCAGCGCAATACTTAATACAGGATTCGAGCAAATTTTGGTACTACAGAACCCACTTAACTTGGATACAAGTGAGACAATTGATACCTACGTATACAAAACCGGTATACAGCAGATGCGATATTCATACTCAACGGCGGTTGGCGTTGCCAAATCAATAGTTGCGGTGCTGCTTCTGCTCAGTGCAAATTACTTTTCTAAAAAAATTACCAACCAAGGTTTATTCTAAAGGGGGGAACGTCGATGTCTGTAAAAAGCAGAGGGGAAATGGTGTTCTCCATATTTAACACAGTCGTTATGCTTATTATTATGTTTCTGACGGTAGCTCCATTTTGGTTTTCTCTGGTAGGCTCGCTGAACGAGGGATTGGACTATATGAGAGGCGGAGTCTACTTCTGGCCAAGGGAATTTACTTGGGGTAACTATATAGCCGTGTATTCTGACCCCTCCATCTACAGTGCCTATTTCGTAACGGCAGCACGAACCATATTGGGCACTGTACTACATGTCTTATTCACAGCGCTGGTTGCTTATGGCATATCAAGGCCTAACTTAAAAGGAAAATCAGTCTACATGATTTATATTATGTTGACCATGTTTTTCGCAGGTGGCCTAGTTCCTACTTATTTGCTCTATAGGGATCTAGGACTATTGGATAACTTTTTAGTCTTTATCATTCCGTCGATGTTCAGTGTGTGGGATCTCATGATTTTATTGTCATTCTTTCGTTCTATCCCAGAGTCGATAATAGAATCAGCAAAGATTGATGGTGCCGGGGAGTATCGAATCTTCTTACGATTTATTATTCCACTTGCGATGCCTGCGCTTGCAGCTATTTCGTTGTTCAATGGTGTTGGGCACTGGAATTCATATTTCGATTCCTTGATGTTTACGACATCCGAATCACTCCAGACAATCCAATTATTTCTCATGAGAGTTGTGACAGATGCCACTTTTGCCCAAGGCATGGGTGCGCAGGCTGCGCAACTCGTGCCGCAACAGGCTAAAAAAATCAGTCCAGAGACGCTTAAGCTTGCGATGATGATCGCAACTACAGCCCCGATATTGTTGATTTATCCCTTCCTGCAGCGCTTTTTCGTCAAAGGGATCATGATAGGATCAATCAAAGGTTAGTCTCCGCGAACTACGAAAGAAAGCGGATTAACAATATTGCTTACACATAAGGGGAGGAAAAAGAATGCGCAAGATGAGAAACTTAATGATAATGCTTCTGATTTTGGCCTTATTTACAATGTTAATGGCAGCATGCTCGGGAGGAAATGATAATTCGGATTCAATGGTTGGTAAAAATGAAACAAAGCAAGAGGAAGAAACTGCTGGAAATGTGGATACGAAAAAGCCGATAAAGATCAAATGGTTCGTGGCAGCAGACTGGTACTCCAAACAATGGGACGCTGAGAACGTTCTCGTCGATAAAATGGTTACAGATGCTACAGGTATTACCGTTGAATTCAGTACGGGGAATGAGGAAAAGTTGAGTGCGATGATTGCTTCCGGGAGTATTCCGGATGTTGTGACGGTATGGAATATCGCTCCTCAGAGGAAGATAATGGAGAAATCAGGTCTGGTCGTACCACTAGATGAATTGATTGCAAAATACACACCCGATTTCAAAGTTCCTCAGTCTATAAAGGAATGGTATGGGGATGAAAATGGTCACTTTTATGGGCTGCCTAACTTCTTCTATGCTAAAGAACAAATGCAGGAGGGTATTGATACGCTAGCGACTCATATTGATATGGTAGCCCGTAAGGACATTATGGAGCAAGTAGGTATTAGAGCCGAAGATTTCAAAACCAAACAAGGCACGATAGATGCCTTAAAGAAAGTAAAGGAAGCCGGCATTAAATATAATGGCTTTAACATCATTCCGTCCTATTTCGATCACCACAATCTCACGGAGTTTTTCGGTGCTTCTCCCGAATCGAAGGATGGTAATTGGCAGGACACGATTCGGACGCCGGAGTCACTAGAAGCATTTAAGTACCTAAACCAGTTATACAGGGAAGGTCTTTTACCACAGGATAGCTTGACGTTGACGGACGAACAGAAGGTTGAGAAAGTAGCCGCTGGGAGCGTCTTCGCTAAGACAGGATCGCTTCTTAAATGGGAGGCGCTTTATGCTAATGACAAAAATGCCGTTTACGTCCCGGTTGGACCGATAAAAGGTGATGCAGGAAATGAATTTAATTTTACACCTAGTCCACTTTCCGGATGGATGCTGTCGATGATCGGACGTGATAGCAAGTATCAAGATCGTATTGTTCAATTGTTCGAATATTTATCGACGGATGAAATGTCACTTAATATTTTTTATGGACCGAAAGGCGTTGCATGGGATTATGATGAGGACGGCAGGGTCAAATTGTCTGAGCAGCGCATTAAAGATTTCGAAGCTGATCCGGATGCAGCTAAACGTAAATATGGCAATGACACATTCGGGTGGTTATTAAACTGGGTGCCGATTAAGCGTACCTGGCCAGCTCCAAGCAATGAATTCGAAAAACTACAGGTTGAGCATGACAAATACTTTGAACAATTTGCTTATGATGATCTTGCATTCGAGGCCACGACCGTACAAGGTGGAACTACCGAAGCAGGTATTGAGGCAAAAGTTAAAGATTACCGTGCAAAAATGACAGCTAAAATTATACTTGCCAAGAATGAAGCAGAAGTAGAGAAGCTGTTCCAAGAGATGCCTGCGCAAGAGGATAAGCTTGGTTACCAGCAATTGTTTGATTATAAAAACAAGGCGTTCCAAGAAGTAAAAACGAAGCTGGGAATTAAGTTCGCTTGGCCTTCAAATCAATAAAAGCAACATATTAAAATACAATTCAGACAGGCGGAACTTCTGTTCCGCTCTGTTTGGTTGTCTGATTCTACTCATTAATTCAATTTTTAAGCGGTTAATTCAATTTTCTCATTTTGAATATTGGATGTGTAACTTGAAACATAGGAATTAACAATAAATAATAGACGTAGACAACCACACTCTCACTGGAATGTGGTCGTCTATTCTGGGCACAAAGCTTAATTGCATGTTTAGAGTGTTATCCCAGCTAGCAATAAATAGAAGTCTGTAGTAATGTTTCATGTAAGTTGTTGTTTGTTGTTATGTTAAACAAGTCATGTGAATTCTCTCCAAAAAGAATATCATGACGGATGTTGTTAATAAGATAATTTTTCAAATTCTCCGGCACGAATAATCCAATCGGTTGTACAGAGAGAGGGTTACATCGTTGTATAGCCCGATATAAATTTACCAATTCGTATGGCATGGCGGAACCGCAAAGTATTCTTAAATTAGCCGATTTAAAATCCTCTTGGATACGCTGCTCTCCAAGAACACCACAATCCAAAACAATGAAATTATAATCGTGATTTAACTCCTTTGTCATGTAAAAGTCGCTGCCTGCTAGTGTGTAAGCATTACCTGTCTTCTCTGGTTCAAACAACTGAATGATGTGAGCCAGGTGATTATTTGTATTTGCCTCCACGTAACAAGCAGTTCCACCGTGTGCATTAATCCAACAGACCAGATTCATTGCGGTTGTTGTTACACCAACCCGGCGGTCACACCCTGCAACTGCAATGATAAGGTTGGAGCAGGTAAAGTTATAGCGAACATTTTCTTCTTGAATATCCATCTGTGGCTCATTTTCGACGTGTTGAATGAATGCAGCAGGACTGAACCTCTGCATTCCATCCTCAGTAAAGCATTCTTGAAGTTCTTCCCGAATCGCTTTGATTTCTGTGGCGGTCACGATATTGTAAATACCAGCCTGCACCAACTGTGATATAAAAGGACTGCCTATAGGCAGTCCTTCTGCGATAATCAGCACACGCCTATCATATATCGTCAAATACGACAACAAGGCTTCGAGCAGTTCCGAATCGCTTTCTGTTATAGCATCCCGATCCAAAACCACATAATGTGCGTGAGCAAAGTGTCGCATATCTTTAATGACAAAGGATAGAAAGGAGAAGGAACCGGTTAACTTTTTCAAAGGTATCCCCTGTTGTTCTTCCAAAAAATCAAGCAAATTAATGCGGGCATTGCTGGTCAAATATAGAATCATGAACTATTCTCCTTCCAAGAGCAGCAAAATGATACCTGCAATGACCAGACCGATATAGAAGAAAAGCTCAATGAGCTGCTTCTTCTTGTCCATGTTAGCGTCCTCCCGCTGAACCCATATAAGCAAATTTGTATTCGGGAATTTCAAAGTGGACATGAAGTCGCTTGGAGCCAATCATAAGCAGAGCATGTTCCCGTTTTTTGCTGGCTAACAATTCTTCTTCGGCATCTGTCAAGTTGTACAAATCGCGTGTTTCCTGCAAATTCTTTCCGTCTGTTCCCATGAGAATTTTTATGCAAGGAATGTCAAGGAGCGCCTGCCCATACATTTTCACTTCTGGTGCAAGGAAATCCACGACACTGTGGGAGACGATAGCAAGCCCAGCTTCATATTTTCTAGAACGCTTCTCCACATTGCGAAGAAAGACAAGACTTTGCGGCACATGGGGATCAATCATAAGATAAGATTCATCACAGATGAGCAATACGCGTTCAGATCGATCTTGCGACATCTGCTCCCAGCACCAGGAAAGCAGGTTGAAATATTGGGTTCGTTTAATATGATCGGCTGTATTTTGCAGCGTATGAGTATCCAGACAAATACAGCGCGAGTAGGTTTGTACCGTGGTATGACCGTTCCATAAAAATGAGTCTCCACCATGTGCAATATCATAGAGAAGTAGTGCGAGTTCCTTATAGATGTCGTCTTTCAGCGTTGGTTCTTTCTCTTTGATTAGCGCATACAGGTCTGAAAAAATGGGGAAATCTAGAGGGGACAATGTGGAGATGTCTGTTGTCCATGTAATGCTGAATTGATGATACAATTCAATTAAGCACTGCTTGAGTACCGCTTTGTGCATCATGGATAATTCGGGTAAATAAAGATTGAAAAAAATCTCAAGATTCTTCAGATGCAGCGCCATATCCGACATACCGTAGCCCTCATCCTTATAAAGCGGATATTCTTCGTTCTCCTCATCTCGTGGAGCGGGTCGAATCTGCAACGGATTCATTTTGCCATTGGAGCCGCCGCCTGCATTAATCCAGTCCCCGTTGAGTTTGTGGCATAATTCCCGATACTCAGACTCCGGGTCGATAAATATCACTTTCGTGCCTGTCATATATTCGCTAAGCGCGATATGTTTGACGGCGGTAGACTTGCCCACACCAGCAATCCCCATAATGACGATGTTGGAATTTGTTCGATCTGCGCCGCGTAGCCAGGTATCAACAATAATCAGCCCACCTTGACTATCTTTGGCGAAATAGTAACCAGAGGCATCGCTGAAGCCGCTACTGGCAAAAGGAAAGCCGCCAACAAAGGTACTCATGGGAATAATCCGGTTTAATATCCCGCTAATCTCTTCATTAGCTGGATAGGTGGGGGACAGATGCTGTAATCCTTGCTTTTGGAGGTTAGGTAAGGAACGAATTTTACATTTCAGCATACTTAAGGTGTGTTCAGCGCGTCGGCAGATTCGGCTAAAGTTTTTCTCATCATCGGCTATAGGCATCAGCGCAATGTTCATCAGCCCCACCGTTTCACCATGCTGATCAATTTGCATCATAATACGCTCACCATCACTAGCCGCTTTTTCGGCTCTTTGTCGGGTAAGCGGATCTTTGGCGCTTTCAGCCGTGCTTCGATTCTGAACAATGGACTTGGAGATGGCCGAAATCAGCGCACTGTTATCTGTAGGCTCAAAACCGATAGATACAATGGTACTGGGAATATTCGTAATTTTGGACAACCATCCAATATCGACTTTTTGCGGATATTGAATGACACCATAAATCTTGCCGCTATTTTCGCCAAGCATCAGGCGATTCCGTTCAAATTCCAATCCAACAGGCGAGATTACGTTCAATAGAGAGGGGTTTATGGGAATATGAAATTGATCTTTAGAGGTAGACATCCAGTACTCAACTCCTATTCCTTGGATAAAATCCAAAAGGGACCGCCAGCAGCGGCATTCTCCCGTGCTTCGCGCACTATGAGCGACAAGTCCCATTCCTGTTGACTTCGCTTTTTGCTTGCAGAATCGGCAACTAATAGCTTTCCATCTTCTGTAACGCCTCGTAAAACTAGAAAATGCCCTGACGAGGTGAAATGGCCTTTGCTCATTATGGTAATGACCAGTTTTCCGCTACTCAGGGCATCTATTATTTTTTGAGAATCCTTTTTCTGTACGCCTTCGACTTGCAATCCAAAATGCTTGCCGCCTTCGGGTATTAGACTGTGGTAACTACCGTTTCCTTCTGCACGATATCCGTTTTGGTATGACCAATCGGACATCGACACGGGATCAATAAGCATATCCGTCAATGTGGACACGACCATTGCTAATGAAGTCGGACCGCACCCGGCTTCACCAATCGTACCGCTGATGCCATACATCGTATCGGCCCATCGGGAGTCCAATTGATTGTAGTACACGACCTCGGTGTGACCAGACTTTAAGTGAATTCCATCGTATTGCTGCCCTAAGCTCTCCTGATAGCCTTCTTCATCGGTTTGCAGCATTTGTGTAAAGCCGTAATCTGTACGAAGCTCATTTACATGTGTCAGTTCATCGGGTCGGAAATAGGTTGAAATCAGTTGAAAGGGAGAGGTCAGTATTTGCAGGATCATGGCAATCAGCAATAGAAAGGCAACAAGGGGGGCGATGACTAAAAAGAAAACACGCTTTCGAGCGTTTTTGTCAGTAGCAATTTTAACGGCTAATCGGGCTAGAAGCTTCGCGGTAGCAGGATCAACAGCCACTGGCTACACCTCGTTCCAAAAAGGGATCGAGGCTGAATATTCACTATCCTCCAGATGGGTGTAGCCAGGGTTATGAATCAAATTGCACAGCCGCACAATTTCCTGCTGCTTCAACACATGGGAATGTACATGACAATCATCCAAATGTTGAGCCAGCTTTTTAATTTGTTGTAGTGCATCACGCTCCCCGTCAGGCTCCAGTCTCTGCCAAACCGTCATATAAAACTGTCGCTCAACTACTTCGCCCGAAACCGCCAACGTATGCATTTCTGCGATTTCCTGCTTGAGCAATTCTTTTTGTTTAGGATCGTCGGTTTGAAGTAAACCTGTCAGTTGGGAAATAAGGGGGGAGATATCTACAGGGCGGCTGACTGCTAAAAATTTAAAGGGGGACTGAACAGTAGACAGCTCGGTTGTCAGCATGTTAATCAGTTGTTTTTTTTCATTGGAGCTGAGCAGATCAATACTGATTGGTGTGATTTTAAGAAAGCAAAGAACCCAGCCATCCAAGGTGTATAAGTAGTGTCCGCGAACATCTTTAACGTTGATGAAATGCTGCGCGGTTAGCTCGTGAGCCGGGGGTGATACATGTTTAATGCGTGAGCCTGTACGAAGATAAAAAAGAACTGCGCCTCCACCAATTAGGCAGAGGAACAGTACAATAATAGGTAGCAGCAAGGAGATGCCCACCCTTCTTTTGTTATTTTTTCGGGGAGATATGCCAATCCGAAAATAGATTACCTTTGATTTGTACGCGATCTGATACGTTGAGTTGAAGCATTCCATTTGGTGTCCAGGCATCAATAATGGTTGTATGTGGGATATAGCTGCCGTCAGGATACCAAATCGGTGTAAAATGGACACGTTGATTGTAGGTGGAATACGGATTTGGCTTGAGTTCAAAGGTAGCCTGGTTTACGCTCTGAAGTCGGTCATACAGTCGCCAGTACGTTTTATACTGAAATTCAGGGAAATAGGCGACGGCGTGTTGCGCGCCTTTAAAATGAGAGGAGGGGGCATTTGTAGTGAGGTTTGTGTTAACCTTCATCTGAATCCCGTAGCCGGATTTCATTTCTTGACCGATTGCAGTGGGTACTTTACGATCTGGCTGAATGGAATGAGCAGCGCTCAACGAAGCCTGATAACGGGAAAATTGATAGTCCCACCAGCCTTGATCCTCCCAATGTCCGTTATCCACCCAATATCCACCGCCATTCCCGGTTCCATACCATTGCCAGTTTGGAATCCATACCCAATTGGAATGCCAGCTTGCAGACCAAACTCCCCAGGAATCATTCGTCTTTTCTTTGTTTTTGGGTAGGCTTGGAATGGAGAAGGAATCATTGCGATCTTTAGCTGTTGGGTTGGGTGGCACATTCTGATTCAAGTCGACCAGTTTGGCAGTAATGCGTTGCTGACTCAGCACGCCTTCGCTTGCGCTGACTTGAATGGTGACAGTTTGTGGCTTGGAGGGAGTTCGCCATTTGAACCAAACGATTTGGCTGTCCCCCTCAGGAATGACGATATTCGTCACCGTGTATGAGCTGCCAAGTAAAGAGAAGGTGACACTTGCGGGTGCTTTTGGCGTAATCTCCCGACCAGTAGATAGAAAAACGGATGTAATGACTTCGGTGTCTGTACGATATTCATAGGCTGCTGTGCTCTCCATTGGTGGAGGCAATTCTGTAAAGCGGACGACTCCAAGTCCTAGCGAGGATATAATCTCCGAGTTGCTTACTCGTCCGTTAGTAGTGCCTGCCCATGCTGGAAAGCTCAGATCAGACTTCTCCAGAAACATTGAAAGGGGTAAATTTTGATGGGTTAAGCTGACCATTTTTGTTCGAAGTTCGCCACTTAGAATTTGGTCATATAGGGCGGCTTCGTGAGCGGTCATCGCCATATAGTTTCCTTGGAAGGTAATGTAGGTAATAGGTTCAAGCAGTAAGCGGTAATCACCGCTAGTGAGTGTTTCATAGCTTACTCCAAGGTCGTCTGCAATCATTTTTAAAGCGCCTTCGGAACAAAAGTATTGCTTTATGACCTCAATATTGATGTTCTCGCTACCGGAACTGATAATTTTAGGAAGTGCCATGGAGGGATTTTTGAATGTATAGCTGTTGTTGTGAGGAGTTAGAGGAGAGCCATTCCGATAATGAATTTTGCTAACCTTCCCAAAATGAAACATATTGCTGGGCATCGTTTTATTTGTATAGTCTAGCGATTGTGAAACTGCGATTTCATCTGAAGCGCGAACTACTGTGACCCGAACTCCTTCTTCACCAGGACGCCATTTGTTCTGCGATGTACCTGATCCCATACCGCCGCCGCCATTATCAATGTTTCCATCTCCCTCACTGAATACGGTGAAAGGGAAGCAAAACAGTAGAATCAAAATAGAAATTAGCGAGCCAACCTGCTTCATTTTTTTGTTCACCTCCAAAATAAAAAGAGGGCAACCGAAGTTGCTCTCCTGATATTTGTAATATTTAGTTAGTCCATTGTGCCGACTTGTTTGTCCCAATCGCCGTCAGAATTACTGATTTCTCCTTGGTTCGGCCCGCCTTGTTCTATCCAGCCAAACCCCGGCAAGTATACTTGACCCTTGTCATTCTTGTCTCCCGACTTCGGTTCTGTACTCTCTTTTTTATCAGGATTCGTTTCCTTCTGCGAATATGTTGGTGGCGTGGATGGATTTGGTTTTTCGGAAGGATTTGTTTCGGGCATAGGCTTTGGTGGTTCCGTAGCTTTTGGTTTTGATTTTGGTTTAGTAATGGGAACCTGCACTTGTTCGTTTTGTTTTTCAGGCTGAAGTATAGGCGTGGGTTTCTCGGTAGTGGTTGGCTTGTCCGATATTTCAGGAATAACTACAGGAGATGAAGGACTAGGAGAAGGTGAGGTTTCTGGCTGCTCTGATGCGACAGGCGTAGTAGTGGTAGGTTCTATTGTTTTCGGTTCAACGACGACAAGAGGGGGTGTTTCTATAACCGTAGGCTGTGGATCGGAACGTTTTTCTTCAGGTTTCATGGTTGTAAAAATGATGATAACAGCAGTGAGGCAGACCAAGGATACGCCAATGAGAAGCCAACGTTTATTTTTTGAAAAACCAGACATAGACTTCAACTCCTCTACGGATGATAGTGTAGAAAGGGGATGGAGCTAACATCGCTTATCTCTATTATATTGTATAAATCTGTAAATACCAACGAAAATCGCGTGCAAGAATGTCAAAATTTCGGGGTGTAACCTGCTTTGACGGTCAGTGTAGATTTCATGGGGGGAAGGTTTGTCCAACCGAAGGAAAGAGGAACTTCGAGCGTGAGTGTTACAGTGGCTTCAAACCTGGGCGCTTCAGCGGATGAAGAGGGAGCGAAGGGGGCGTTATGAATCAGGACCTGTAATTCAGAGATTGTAAATTCCTTGTTTAATCCTGCGAATTTGATATGATCCGAGCCTTTTGCTGTGAGTCCCAAGGTTTGATCAAGCCGCTCCAAGACATCCCCGGTAGTGACATGCTCTCTCCAGCCATTCGAGGCATTCAGCAAGTACCCGCCTGAATATCCTTCCCGAAGACCGTTATACACATGAGCGTAATTTTCCGTGGATACTGCTATGATGGAGCTTTGGACGGCATCCCGCACCCCACTGGCAATGATACTGAGCCTTAAATATTCATAAATGGCACACGATAGGAGCAGAATGACCAGTACAATGGCTACCGTCAAGGGGAATCCGCTACCGGCACGATTTTTCCAAATCCATTTCACTTCCAGTACACCTCGCTCTTGCCGCTAGCTTTGGCTGTTAGCTCAATCGGGAAGGAGCCGAAGTCGCCGAATAAGCCAATATTCACGGTTGTTTTCAGTGTAACCGTCACTTCCTCATTGATTTGAAGTTTTCCGGTTCTACTCCAGGCAATGGCGGGGTTCAGTCCCGTTTGAGCTTGTAGTTTTCCTGTCTGCTGCGTGGTTTCCTGCCCAACTCTGCCGGAAATTTCGGCCTCTCGCACTAGCTCTGTTGCAAAGGTGTCGAGCTGAGATTTGGTCATAAATACAGGCGTAACCTTGAGAACGAGCGCCATGCATAGCATAACGGCCAGCACCAGCACAACAACATCCAGATAGCCTTCGCCGCGTTTATTGGAGAGGTAGAACATCGCCTTGCTCCTTTCTTCATGGGATGAGATCCGAACCTAAAAGAGCTTTCCCATCGCCTTCATAATTTCCAAGCCCAAAATGACCATATACATGAGCATAAAACAGACCAGCATGTAGAAGGAATACTTGCGAATTTTCCCCGGACGTTTCCTGGCAATTAACTTGAGCTTCTGAATTTCCATCAGCTTGAAATCATGCGCCAGCCTATCAAAATAGACCCCGCCCTGGTCGCCGCGCATTACAGCGAGCAAGCCCCGAACCGTATCAGACAGCATGGTACTGCCAATGCGGGCTTCCAACCGCAGGAGCGCTGTCTCCTGATTACCGCTTTTCATGTCTGCAATGGTCATGTGCAATTCGCTTTGTAAGCCGCTGTCAGCATGTTTGGCGTAAACCTCAAGCATTCGAAGCACATCCCGCGAGGCCTTTAATTCCTGAGCAATGGTTGCGACAAACCGAGGTAACTCCATTTCAATTTGTTCTCGTTTCTTACGGACAATCGCATCGGCGGTTTGGGCTTCTTTGAAAAATACGGCGATAGAGAGAAACAAAAAAACAGGAAACAGCAATGGAAGCAGCGGAAGGAGGAGTAGGCCGCCACAACAAATGAGACCTGCCTTGACGATGGCCCCTGCTATATACGCTTCTGGTGTCGTTTGAATACCAGCAGAACGGAGCGTGGCGGCTGTTTTTCGTTTATAGTAGTCGCTTAACGGTAGTTTTCCTGCCAGCCAGGCAGATAATCGAAAAATAATGACTTGAAGGATGGACATTTTAAGCTTATCTTGTTTGGCAACCAGCAGTATTGCGCGGGTGGAGGCAAGTGTGGGCAGCTTGAGCCAGTTGGCGATCAAAAAATAGGAGCCGACTGCAAACAGCAAACTGAAGCCTAGCCATAATCCAATCATCTACGTAAACATCTCCTTTATCGCTCCCATTCGTCCGTGGAACATTCAGCTTCTGCATATGAAAGGAACAGTGGCGTGATCGAGTAAGTCGCGGCTGCTTCACTCGCTTTCCCATTGATTGGCTCATAGTTAGGCGAATGCTGCGCGGTTTTCGGCATTTGCCCCAATTCTGCGAGTGAAGCGAAGGTAGTTCCGCCAATGACGATATGATCCAGAACGCGGATGTTTAGGGGTTCAAAAATGGCTACCATTCGTTCGGTGAGCAACACGTCTTCAGGGGAGGGGGTTGGGATGCCGCTCGGATGATTATGAGCCATGATGATGGATGAGCTGTCACAATTAAGAGCAGCTTTCAAAATATTACGGGGATAGACAGGCGCTTCCGCTAAGCCACCCTCGGACATCACGCGTGTTTCGATAATTTGGTTTTTCTGATCCAGAAAGGCGACCATAAACCGTTCTCGATCCTTCAGCCCACTCAGATAGGCTAAAAAGTAGCCGCTTGCCTGTTCGGGGGTAGAGAGAGCTCTTTTGGTATTCCCTTCCTCCCACTGCAGAACACGATGCGATTGGAGGAAGGCATTGAGCTGCTCTACCTTGAGCAATTGCGCTGTTGTCAGTTCCAATGAATGCGGATGCTCCAGCGCATTCAGCAGATTGTTCTGCGTTCCGTATCGTTGCAGTTTCTTAATGGGAATGCCTGTTAGCCGATGGAGGGACTCAACAAAGTGAGCGGTGACTTGTTCATCTAACGAAGCCGGGAGCATCGGCTTCCCTCCTTTCCGGCGCAATGCTATGCAAAAGTTGCTTGACTACTTTTAAATGTTGGCGTAAGTCATTTGACAAAGGCCATTCCTCCAAACGTGCCCAAAAAACAACTGTTCCATGTTGTTGCAACAGTGTAGATACTTCATTACGTTCCTCAGGAGAAACTTCCAGTAACTCGCTCAGCAAATGAGCGGTTTCAGATGCAGACATATGATCGCTCCCCTATCGTTTATATGCCAATGGTCGGGTTAAACGGATAACCGCTGCAAACGAGACGAACAATATTACACCGCAGAAGGCCAATACCATTTGTCCAGGTGTGCTGGTGGTGAGGGTGAAAAACCATTCCCGATTTAAGAAGTACAGCAGTGGAAGATTGCCCAGCATCAGCAAGGCCATGGTCAAAAACTCCTTGAGCGGTTCATAGAGTAAATAATCCAGTTCTGCCGAGACTACGCGCATATCGGACAATTTGGTCACAACAGGCATTAATGTAGATTTCAGTGTCCGATCATCCTGGCAAGCAATCAGTACATCGCACCATTCCTGAAATACGCTGTCATGGACACGACCTTTGAGCTGCTGGAGTGCCAGTCGCAGATTGGCATGAATGAGCTTGGATTCGGTCAGGAATGCCTGAAACACATCTGCTACCGGAGGATTCAGATAAGGTACATTCTCCTCTATAGCGGCTAAAATGTTTTCGTTCCGTAAATAGGAAGTCGTGATAATGGAGAGTGCTGTTTCCAGTTCGCCGTGCAATCGCTTCCGGTAAAAGGTTGCAGAGAACAGGACCAACCAGAACGGAAGTAAGGCAAAACCGCCGGATAAAACCGGCAATAACCAAAGGTTATGCAGGAACAGGCTCAGCCCTGCCCCTGCTATGGCCAGTAGTAAGGAAGCGGAAATCAGTAATCCCCACTGATGGCTGTTTCCCGTCTGTTTAAGAATCGCTTGTGCTTCTTGAACCGCAGCTCTCCAGCCTTTGAGCTTTTTGGGATAGTGAATCGCCCGAATTTGTTTGGTCAGCGGCTGCTTCCGAGAAGAGAGCTGGTTGAACAGGCTGGATAGCTCGGAGAGTAGGGTTCGCGGGGGAAGATTCAACAGAAATAAGCTGCCAGCGGACAAGCCTAGGAAAGAGATCAGAAATAACATCGTCATTAAGCCTCACCTCCAAGCAGTGTCAGTAAGCGCGGCAAGGGAAGCCCATTTTCCAGCAAACGCTTTTGCAGGCCAGGAGAAATGTCGTTAACCTTCTCATACTCCCCTTCAAGCACCATGTTGCCAGCTACTTCGCTTGTGGAATGAACGGCGTAGCGATAGAGCGGAATAATGTCGCGTGTGCCATCTGGCTGGATACGGCATTCCGTAATCTCCATGATTCGCCGGGAGTTATCCTCCAGTTTTTTGACAAACAGGATGAGAGGGAAGGCTTCCGTTACTAGATGGTACAAGGTGGTATCATTGATTTCGTATTTTTGCGTACAAAGCGTGACCATACGATAGTAGGTAGACAGGCAAGAGTTGGCATGAGTCGTTGTAATGACCGTATGCCCAGTGCGAGCTGCTTCTTGCGCAGCAAAGGCTTCGGCCGATTTCATCTCACCCACACAAATGACATCTGGATTAGCAGTTAGGGCAAATTCCAGCAGCTTTTCCTGATCAATATGCTGGCGAGGGTCTTCATTGGAACGGGTCACGGTATGCACCACGTTATTCACGACAAGCCCGGCATCGTCTTCAACGATTAAGTCAAACTCTCGTGCGCCGTTCTCAATGGTGAAAATTCGTTTATCGTAGGGAATGGTGGACAGCAACCAGCTCATCAGGGTTGTTTTCCCGCTGCCTGTAGCTCCAGTGACACACATAGACAGGCCGTAACGCAGACATACGCTCAAAAAATCCAGCATCTCGGCCGTTGCCGTGCCGCTGCGAACAAAGTCTTCCCGCGCCAGCTTTTGAGGGTTAATGATCCGAATAGATGCTGCGATGCCTTTCTCTTTATCGGTAATGGGTGGGCCAAACACGGTAATGCGAATATTGTTTGCCAGATGGCCGCGCACAATAGGTTGAGCGTAGTCCAGAATCATGCCGGAGTGATGCAGCAGTCGCCGAATCACGTCTATCGCATGTTCCGCAGACGTAAACTGTTCGTCCGCCGGAATGATGCGGCCATCCGTATAGCTGATTTTGACATCATTGTAGCTGTTAATATTAATTTCTTCTACCTCACGAGCAAACAGGTAACGGGTCAGGAACGAATACTCGACCATTTCGGCGTACAAACGATCCAGCAGTTCATCGAAGGAAAGTCCCGCTACATGCAGCCGATGATCGGTTACGTACTGGCTCATATAGGCATGAATTTGTTGTTTCTGCTCCTCCGGCTTGCGGCTCATTAAGGTGGCGTATTTGCTAGAAAGATAGCTCTGTACTTCTTGTAGGACATCGGCAAAGACTTTGGATTCTGTCGCTGAAAAGAAGAGAGAAGCGTTGTTCATTGTCCTTCACCTCTACGTTTTGGCCATAATCGTTTCAGGCGTTCGAGCTCTTTACAGAGTGATTGAAATGGAAGACGTACTTTGGACTTTGGGGCTTCCTTTCCTTCTTGTGGCTGAAGCAAGGTTAATAGTTGATTGAACGCTTTTTGATAGGCAATCGCTTCTTTACCAGAACCATGTTCCAGCAGCTTGGCAGCGGCAGTCTGCTGTTCAAGCTGTGCTACATGGGGCAGCGTAAGCTGAATGCCGCCAAATACGTGACGATACTCCCGGCTGTCCTGACTCGGCTTCACATTGGAGAGTACGGGCAGTACTGATGCGCGGCGAAATCTCGCATCGGCGACAAGGGGCAAATAGGAGGCATAGAACATCAAGCTTTTCAGGTCACAGCTATGCAGGCGCACAACATGATCTGCTAGCTCCAGCGCTACGGTGGAGAGCGGATCGGCGGAAAGAAAACTGGAGCAATCCACCAGTACCACATCCGCCAAATGGCGAGCCAGAGTCAAAAGGTCAACCACTCGTTCCCGATTGTAAGCGGCATACGTAAAAGCGTTGTCCCCTTTTTTATAGCCGAGCAGTGCGATGTGCGGTGTGACATCCAGCGGCATGGCAAAACGAAGCACATCTTCTTGCGATAGAGACGGGAGGCTGAGCAACTCCCCAAGCGAAGCGTGTTTGGCGGCTTCCTGCGGGGCAATGGTTGAGATCGAAGGGCAAAGGGCATCGCAGCAGAGAATGAGCACATTTTGTTTTTGTGCCGCAAAGGCTTGAGCCAGTTTGACAGTCGTGAGTGTTTTACCGCTGCTCGGACTGCCCCATACGGCAATCAAGGATTTATTGTTCACCGTCTTGGCCCTCCTTTGGCGCGGTGCTTGAGGAGAGGAACGCATCTTGCTTGTCAATGAAGGTTTTGGCGGAATCAGGTGTTCCCCGGTATACGAGTGTTGCGTGCAGCTTTGCTTTTGTTTCCAAATCAGCCAGCAGCTGTGATTGTTGAGGCAGCACCAGCAAGGTTAGCGTAGAGGGTAATTCATATTCGTCTTCCTGATTGTCAGATGAAGGAGGGTTTGTCTGAGCGTCTACGCCGCTGCTCGCGGTTACGGCCAACACTTCGACATATTGTAATTCCGGCGGCAGCGTAGTTGTACGCAGTTCACCATAATCGGAAGCAATCAAGGTAATGATGTCGCCAGGCTGCAACTTGCCAGATAAACCAGCGGCCAAGCTTTTAATGGTTACTGAAATGGCCTGCTTATGACCATTCAAGCGGCCTATATAAGCATCCAGTGGCGTTCTCGACAGCTTTGAAGGCATGATATAATCGCCTGGCTTCATATCCACTGTGGCGTATTGACCAATGACCGCATCAGGTGAAGTCAACACATCGATAGGCACACGAAAGGCTCCTACTTGAACCGTCTCGACGTGTGCGGCTGTAACTGTGACTCCTTTGGAAACGTCTTTGGCAATCCGAACGATAGTCATTTGTTCATTGCTTGTACGATTCAACAAAGGAGCAATGCCGAGGGCAAGTATGAGTGAAAGGGCAATACAAGTAATACCTACAACGGTACGATTGCGAAAAAAGGGTTTCAAACGATAACCTCCTCATCAATTTTAAATGGCAACATGGAAAAGGGCGGAACCTAAATAGGTCAAAGCACCGCCAGCAGACAGAAATGGAGCCAGCGGCAGGGCGGTATGCTTTGTCGCTTGGAAGCCATGACGTAAACCGAATACTAAGGCAAACAGAAGTACCAGCATAAGACCGAGAATACTTTGTAACGTGCCATAAACAGGTCCTAACACCATGCCGCAAGCAGACATCAGCTTAATATCACCGCCGCCTATTTTGCCGCCAGAGCATACGGCAGCTAGAAAATAAGGTAATCCGGTCATAAGCAGACCAAGAAAGGCAGGAAGGGGAGCACTTTGAAATAGCCCAAGTATGCCGATAGCCAGCGGCAGACGATTTGGGATCTGCCGTGTCTTTACATCGTATATACTGGCGATTAAAAGCAGCAGCGTGAACAAAATACCTATTCCTGTTGTTAAACTCATGCCGATCACTCTTCCCATTCCGGCCATGCACGGTAAGCATAATGCTTTTGGCTTTTTTTGAAGGCAACCATAAAGCGAAGTTGATCCAATACGGACAGGTTATGCCGATCCTTGGTCGTAATCATGACGGAAGCTGCTACACCGCTTAAAAACGTGACGATGATAAATGGGATACTGCCCTTAAACAGCCAAATGAGCAGGGCGACAGCCAGCGTTAGAGCGGAACCGAGGGCTGCTTGCAGCAATTGCCGCCTTCCAAAACCAGGAAACCATTCCGTCTCCGGTTTAACGCCCATAGGAATGTACAAGCTTAGCGGTTCTTGAGTCATTGTGGGAAAGTCTCCTCTCTACGGGGACATATGGAAAACATTGATTTCTTTCTGCGGAGCCTATTCAGACTTGTTATAATGGAAGAAAGGAAGCTAAGAATGGAGTAGATCGTATGGCAAAAACGTTTCATAGGAACTATGTTCTCATGCATAAGAACGAACCTGTTGCCGAGCTTGAATTGGATGAAGCGACGGTTTCCATTTCGGTCATCGGACAGGTTTATGCCGAGCGTCATGTGCCAGTAGGAGTTCCTGTCAAGAAAGGGAAAGTGGATCGTGCTGCCCTGAATGAATGGTGGAGAGGGCGTGCAATTCCAGCCAGTCGGGACGGGATTAAAGAAGCGCTCTTGGAATTAAACTTATCGACCACGCAAAAACTGCTGGATAAAAGCTTGGGGCTTAGCCTGTCCGATCAATATTGGATCATGCCAAAAGGTTCAACTATAAACTGGTCATCTATTAACTTTTTTGAAAATCCGTTTTCGGATGATGTTGGGAATGTCTTGTTCGGGCAAGGTTCATCCGATGCCATTAGTCTGATATCGCCGGACAATACATCGGATGGCTGGTTGAAAAAGAAATGGGTGATTGTGAGCGAGAAGCGTTGTCTGGTAAAAGGCGGCAGCGGCGCGACCCAGCAGGAGCCATACAATGAAGTGATTGCCAGCAAGATCATGGAGCGGTTAGGCATTCCTCACGTTCCTTACACTCTAATGGAGCAGGAGGAATATCCTTACAGTGTGTGTGAAAATTTCATTACCCCGCAGACAGAACTTATTACGGCCTGGTATGTGATGCATACCCAGCAAAAGCCTAATCATGTATCGGTGTATCAGCATTACGTGAACTGCTGTGAGAAGCTGGGCATCTCTGGTATCGCTGGGGCACTTGATCGGATGATGGTGGTGGATTATTTGATTGCCAATGAAGACCGGCATCAGAACAATTTTGGCGTGATCCGTGATGCAGAGACATTAGAATGGATTGGGCCAGCGCCCATTTACGATAGCGGATCGTCCATGTGGTTTTCTAAACCGTTAGGCTTAATACGAGCAGACGGCAAGCTGACATGTAAACCATTCAAACCTGACCATGATGAACAAATTAAACTGGTGACTTCGTTTGACTGGCTGGATTTGTCTGTGCTGCAAGGCATAGAAGAAGAGCTCAGGGATATTTTCCGTGGTTCCCTCTTCGTCGATGAGGCCCGTTGTAATGCGCTTTGTACGGCCTTGCGGCAACGAATAGAGCGTCTGGAGGACATCATTCGCTCCCAAAATCCACAAGCCTGGTTGGATGATCACCGCACGGATGTGAAGAAGAACATTGCATATAGCGGGTTGCAAGATGAGGAAGAAGAGTGGGAGAGATAACGGCAACGGTTGATGATTTACTGATAGTAAAATAAGATAAGCTCCTTCACCTGCCAAATGCTTTCAGCCAAAATATAAAAGATGACTACATTACGAGCACGCTTTTTGTATTTACTGGATTCCTCATCTGCACCGGATAAGCGAATCATCGTGTAGATGAAACGGAACACGCAGCCTACACGAATGAGCAGGATACAAGCCTGGGCCAACTCCTCCAGTGTTACCATAGCTTAACCAGCCTTGCTCAGCTTGCGTGCCATACCAACCAGCTTGATGCTGTGATAGACGTTGTTGACGACACCGCCTCCACCGCCAGTTGTGATGAGGAAGTCGGACAGGAAGCGAGGCGTGCGAATCGCCAGCATCATGCAGGCCATACCCCAAAATACATGATTTTGCAGCATCAGCCCTACACCGAGTTTGGCAAGCGCAATCTGAATGACGACAGCCAGCATGGACTGGGTGAACTTTTGGGCATATGCCCGGAAAACACCTTTGTCGTTGTCCAGTAGCCCGACACAAGCCAGTGGAAGGCCAACCCGTAAAATAAACATCTCCAGTCCCCGCATGAGAAACTGAAAGTACAGAATGAAAAAACACACAATGAAGATGAGTCCGAACAAAGCCGTTACCAGTCCGGCCGATTCCAGCGCACTAACCCAAACTTGCCAATTATACTGGGTAGATTGCCCAATTACGCTGAGCAAACGGTCGGTCAAATCTTCAACGATACTGCCAAGCCAGGAGTAGACGGTTGGGAAACAAACGGCTACAGCCATGGCGCGAAAGAAATTGGTGAGAAGGAACAGGGGTTCTTCGTCTGGATCGCCGTCGCTCCACAATACATAAATCTCGAATCCTTTTTTGAGAAATTTGAGAATCATCAGAGCTACTCCAAAGGAGAATATGATGTCGTACAAGTCTTCCAGCAAATTAGCACCGGTGGTCATCGTCATGTATGTCTCCGCATACAACGAAATGGGAATGATCTCTTTTAAAAGCGTATCCAGATAGATCAGTGAACCGTTTAAAATAGCAATGATGAGCAATAACAGAATTTTATCCATTGGCCCTCCTCCTCTCTGCAAGGCGCGGTGTTGTCGCCGCACCTCACTGAAGGTAGTAGATTTATCCCTTGTAGTTGAACATGTCTTTGATGCGCTGTGTTAGGGTCGGCAGGATGGTTCCATTAAACAGCAGGTACAGCCCCGCCAACAGCAACGCACCAATGACGACGGCCATCAGAATTTTCACAGCACTATCTACAAAGCCTTCTCCACGTCGATTACCAAGCGCTTGTTTGGCCAAAACCACGGTGTATACACTTTTTTCTTTGATTGCCTTCATCCATCTTTTCATTGTTCAAAACCTCCAAAAATAAAGTTGGAATATTAAGAGTGAGCCGTATGAGGCAAGTTCGGTTTATTTATAGTAACCGATAATAAGGTTCAGCGTAGCCGATCCTAGCACAGCGCCGATGCAAGAGATGATCGCTACAATAATCCGATTGTTCCATTTCTTTGTGTCCATTTCGTCAGCAGCTGAGCGTCGAATACAGAAATAAATAATGAGTAGGCCCGCTACAACGGGAGCTAGGATCATTAGCCAGGTGGTTACATCACCAATTAGCTTCTCGGTTCCTTTAACCAGCTTGCTGTTTTGAATGTCTGATGCTGAGGCCGATGGGGCAACTCCTAACAGCCAGCAGGTGGCAAAGGCACTTGTTGCAAATTGCCTAATGCGTCTCTTACCGCTGATTAATCGTCTGAGGGAGGAGTCATAAACCCACCATGTGCTCCTGCTGCTTGCTGGCGCTGTTCGGCTAGTTGCCTCGTAATGTCCTTTTGATAGTAAATCCAGATGTTCCATAGTTTCACCTCCTCTCTCGTATCCGTGAGAATTGGTCGCCGCTGTTCACGTTCTTCCCGCAGCTTTCGGTTATGCTCTTTGTCTCCAAGGCCCATCATACGGTTGAATGCCCACTGACTCAGATCAGGGGAAAACATCATGGCAGGATGAGAGCGGGAGAGGACAATTTGGTAAGGGCGGGAGATGCGGCGTACTTCATCTACCGTTAGCAGCTTGCGCTCCAGTAGATTGAGCGAATGCGAGGTGGTTGGCGTGGAGTATTTGCCGTGGGAAGCAGAGAGCTGGTAGCTGGAGGTTGTGTATGTTCCCAGCTTTTCGCTAATTTCGCGAAGCGTCTCCAGATCATCCGCCTGCAGATAAATCCAAGTTTGGCAGTTACTCTTGATTGTGTTGGCGGCATGATCATCGTACTTTTCCTTCAGTTGCTCAAAACTCTGTAAAAACAAGTTGAAGCGCATCCCACGTCCGCCGCCAACGGTGAGTTTGTTGGTGAAGTCTGCAATCGGTGTGAAGTTGCCGAACTCGTCCAGAATAAAGTTGACTCGCTGCTGTAAACGCCCACCGCGCTCATCGGCTTGAGCGGTCAGCAGTTCATAGAGCTGGGACACCATGAGGGAGGCGACGGGGTAGAAGGTCGTTTTTTCATCCGGCAAAATAATAAAAAGCGCCTGTTTCTCACGACCCAGATCGGCCAGAGAAAAGTCGCTTTTATGGGTAATGGCATAGATGGATTTCGAGGTGAACAGCCGGAGCGTGGTGAGTGCTGAGGTATAGAAACTGCCTTTGGTGCGGGAGGGCGCAATATCCGAAATGCTGAGCAAGGCTCGGGCCGGGTGCTGTTGAGGCAACCGTTTGACGTATTCTTGCATGGGTGTTTTATTGCCGATTGGTCGGTTCATTTCTGCGAGGAACCAGTAAACATTGGTCAGGTTTTGATATTCAGGACGTTTAATGTTGTCCCATACCACGCTGAGAATAGAAGCGGCAATGACGGACATTTCCCCGTTCGTCCAGATTTTTTCCCCTTCCGCTTTGCCAACCAGCACTTGTGTCATATCCCAGGCCAGCATTTCCGCTTGTTCCTGATCTCCCTTCAAGGCAGCATCAATGACGGGTTGGAGCAGGTTGTAATGGTGGCTTTTTTCAGGATGGCGAAAATCCAGTGTCCGTACGGTGTAACCTAACTTTTCCAACAAAACATGGCTGAAATGAAATAATTCCGCTTTGGGATCACTAATGACGATGGATTCTCCAGCAAGTCCCAAAAGGCCAATGGATTGCAGCACGACGGAGCGAGATTTGCCGCTGCGGGTTGCCCCTATGCAAAGACTGTGAACATCGTCACCGATATAATATAAGCGCTCCTTATTGCGCTGCTGATGCAGCCCAAGGACAATTCCGCCAGAAGAGAAGGAAGGTGGAGCATCATGGGTTGAATCGGAGTTAATGGCTTTCATCCGTCTAGGAATCCCCTTCAGGTGAATGAACTTCATGCAAAGCGTCCTCCTTGTCTTTGGAATTCATAAAGGTCAGGTCGTCATAACCAGTGTCCATTAAGTGCCGGATGAATGGATGTCCAAGGTCAACCGTTTGACTTTCAAATAAGTGGGGCATTTCGTTCTCCTGCATCCAACGTGCCGAACCGTGCTGATGCTGTCCGACTGGAACCGGTGTTTCAATTCCCGGAGCAACTCGCTTCAGCTTGCTTTGGTAAGGCTGACTGTTCGCCAGGAAGAATAGGACAGCCAACACCATTACAATGCCCTGAAAGCATAGAAAAAGCAGTAGATGAGCCTTGGTGTACAGCAGACTGTTGAGGCTAAGGCTTAATGAAGGGAAAGCCAACGTTCTCGTCGTTCCAGACAAAAGGTTATGCAAGGCCGTAGTGAAAAAAAGATTGAAGACGGCTCCAAGTGTAAGGAACAGCAGTGAAAGCCACAGCTTGGTTTTGAGTGTCACCACTCTATCTCCTCGCATGGTTCAAAAAAATCTTCGGGAGATTCCCTAGCCTGTAGTGCAGGAGAACCGTTCAACGGAGCATAGGCAGACGGAAGTTGAGCCTCTGTCTCTGATGGAAATGTCTCGTGCTGAGCGGCATAATCAAGCTGTGCTTGCAAAAAGAGTGACTTGGGAGCAGGGCTATCATGAATATGCCCCCATTCCTCCGTATGCAGGTTGTGCATCCCGACATATTCAGGGTAATCGTCGCAAAGCGTATGCAGTAGACTGTCTTCATTGATGACCTGAACGAGTACGCCAGGATGCGAAGCCGACAATTCATAAACCGGAATGGCACAGTCACCCAGCGGGTAAAAGTAGTAATCCCCTTGACCGGAAGCATGGTGGAGGGCTATATCCGATAACACTTGATTACCGACAGTTTGATGTACAGCAAGCTGCTGGATACCTTGCCGTTCTGTAAGGTAAATACCGTTGTCCCAGCGATGAGACGGGCTTAGTGCCTGTCCTGCTGCGTCTTGTGGCGCTTCAAATTCCCCAAAGTATTTAGGTGCAAAATAGCGCCCTTCCTGTGCCAGCTTGTTCGGGTTGGCTGTCACCTCGCTAAGTTCCGGATGGTTGATTGCCCCTTGCTGAGCCAATTCATAGGTAGGGACAATGCTTTTGGTATCATCAAAATAGAGGTGATCACCGTGTTGTTGTCCTAGCTTCAGCGCTTCTTCACTGAGCATTTCTTTGGCGAAATCGGCATCTACTGCCAGTCCTTGATTATGTTCGGTTTGCAGGGCATAAATATGCAGCCCGATTTCGACGCAAGTCAAGATGGTTCCCCAAATGGAGGTTTGCGGTTGCGGCATGAGAATCCCCTCTTTCTACAATAAATAACGGGTATGACTTAACGGGATGGTTCAGCAGCATCCAGTACATCAGGGTTGCCGTCAAGGTCATGGGCAAATTCGGCATCATAATTAAGATGAATGTCCCGTTCTTTCAGCGCGGGCAGAAGGTCTTCCAGACGATCAATCAGGATCTGCACTTGTTCGAATTGCTCCATCGTTTTGTCATTGGGGGTAATAAGGAACTTGACCATTTCATCATGGATGAGTACCAGTTCCGATTCGCTGAACAGTTTTCGGGCATCTACCAAGCCGCTGCGAACAGCGAAGCTTTCCATGGCCTCATCCTTGTTGTAAAAATATTGCCGCTGTACAGGTGCTTGATTGTCTGGGGCCAGACGGTAGGTGGAGAAGACGTATTCAAATAGCGGATGATGCTTGCAAGCCAGAATGACATCGCCGTGTTCGCAAAGCTTATACACACCATTTGCAATTTTTTCGGTCTTGTCGTGATAGGGCTTCTCTGAGCAAATACCCAATTGAAATGCCGTTTTTTTGGCTAGGTCATGAATGCTGCTCATTAGCCGATCCGGCACAGTAACAAATGGGTTTTTCTCGATGTTGTCTGTCCGAGTAAAAAAGGCAATGAGTTGGTCATTTTGATAAAGGTCGGCCAAGTAGTCGGCAGAGTTGGAGCGGCGAACATCCATGCCTTGTACGGTAAGCGCAGCGAAAAAAGCTTTGTAAAATTCTTGTTTGCTTTTCATGGGGCGTCACTCCTACAAATCAATAGGAGAAGTCGTTTGTTCCCCAAGTGTTTCCCGATTTTTTGGTTTTAAATCCGATGGCTTTGGGGAGGAGCTAGTTTTCGATTGGGGCTGTTTTTTTGGGCTGCGATGATGGTGATGCGGAGCTTGCTTCATCATCTGCTCAAAGGATTGCAGTCGACCATTTGTAAATAACATAGGATCTGTCCTTTCTGATTAAGTGTTGTTATCCATAGAAAAATGATTATTATGCACAAGTTATCCACGACATTGCCCATAAAAAACACGCCTTTCGCAGCGAGTACCGTGGTTTATCTTCCTAAGCCCTGATCCTGATGCCGTAAAAACCAGTCTTTCTTGGCTTGCTTGGATAAATCGCCTCCCATTACTTTCACTTTCTCGTCAAAATCCAGTTGAGCAGTCATAGCCATTCCTTCCATCACATGAAGCAGTTCCAATAGAAGTTGCTCTGCCATTGCTGTCTGGCGCTTGGCTTGATGCAGGTGGAAATCGGCGTCTTTTTCCAGCTTGATGATCGTTCGGATGGTGGAGAGGACACGGTTGGCAATGCGCTTTTCTGCTTCTGCCTGATACCGGAATCGCTGTTTTTCCAATTGTTCTGGATCGGATGTATACAGCTTGGCTAATCCCAGTTTGGCTTGCACGTAAGCTTGTGTCATTTGATATAAATAGGGGGTGTCCTTCAGTACATGTTGAACCAGTTCGTCTACTTGTTCCTTTGCATTCGGCGGCAGCAGCTTGTATGCGAGTCGGCCTGTTTTGGGCATTTGATTACGCAGCACCATGAGTCGTGAAGCAAGCTGTTCTAGGGTCTGCTTGTCCACCAAATGATGCTTGGGCAAACGAAGCAAAGAATCCTCATCCTCATGTTCAAAACGCTGCTGGAGGGATTGAAATGCTTTGGGATTCAGCGATTTCATATAGGTTTCAAATTGTTCAATAACTTGATCTGTGACGCCTGTTATGCCTAACTTAGCCAGATCGCGTTGTTCGCAGAATGCTTTGATCTTAAAAGCAAACGTATCCTTAATGAGTTGTTTGCGAATTCGGTTGGGAACTTCGGGATGGGTAAAGTTTTTCATGACCGCCTGCGCCTTGTCCCAGAAGACGACATGTAGATGAGGATGGTCTTTCTCATTGTGAAAGGCAGCTGCCCAGCACAGGTTTTCGATTCGGATTCCATTTTGAGCGGCAAGGGTAGCCATATGCTGCTCGGTGTACTGCTGCCATGCGGCAAAGTCATGGAGGCCCAATTCCATCGCCGTTTCGGTGCGAAAGGAAATAACACTGCGATACATGTTTTTGCCTTGCTGGGAAATTTCTCTGGCAATTCGAGCGACTTCTTGCCAAGACTGAAAGCTTTGTAAGCTGCCCGGCTGTATTTTACCAAAAAGTCCATGAGGCAAGTTCTCATGCCGGACTGCGCCGGGGCGAGTGGCAATGTAGCCAATATGGACGTAGTTGCTGACAGGGGTTTTGTGGTGGTTGGGGTGAAAGAAGCGCTGTTTATAGATTAGGGCTGACAGTAGCATCACCTCCGCGCAAGTGCTCGATGTTTTGCTCGAAGGCATCGCCAGAGAGAAACAGCTTTTCGGCATCAGTCAGTTTCATCTTGGTATACTCCACTGCTAATTGCCGTGCTTTCTTTTCAATCTCTCGGAAGGTGGTATAGCGGTTGGTGTCGATGAGATCCGTAATGATGGCAATAGTGGAATAGTACGCGGCAGCAGACATGATGAGGTCTTTGCTGGCAAGTCCGGCCAGCCGGTTGCTGAGTCCGCCGATGGAGATGTTGATTTCCTGACGGATAATGGATGTAATAAAGTCGATCTCTTGGGTATACGACTCGATAGACATGCCCTTCTGAACAAAGGCTCTTACAACATCTGCCATGGTGAGGTGTTTGGAGGCTGCGTATTTTTTCAGCGCATCATACTGTTTCTTGGGGAGTTTGACGGTAATTTGTACGGTCTTTTCAGGTTGGGCCAAGGGCATCACCTCGCTATAGGGAGTTCCGTCAGCGACATTCGATCATCGGGGAAAGAACCCCAAAAATGTCGGTGGAAGCTCTGCTTCCACGCGGTTTCTTACGCCAAATGACATTTGGCTATTCCTGCCTTTACACCCAGACAGAGGGTGGACCTCTCTGTCTGGGGATCGGCAGTAACCCTATCCAATGAGAAAAAAGTTTAAGGCTCATGGTCACATTCCTCCTCTGTGGGGGATAGCTTCGCTTCACGCTCAGCTTGTCGGAAGGCTACTAAGTCTTCGTTAAAGTCTTTATTTTGCGGCGTTTGGGTCGAAGTCTGATAGCCCAGCTCCGCATACTTTTGGGTAAATTTAAAGGCAGCCTCTTGTCCCCAATTGGGGGCAGGGCTGCCGTCTTTAAAGGTGGCAGTATAGTCATTGTCCAGACAGAAGATGATTTCCTGGATGCTATGGCGAGAGAGGAAGTGTTGAAGAGCATTATTGGATAAACAACCAAGAGAGATACGGTGATCGGCTCTCCAGTCCAAGCCATCCAGCTTTGTAAGAGTAGCATGGCTCATTGCATCGATGGGGCTTTCGAATACATAAACGCGTTTGTTGGATGAGTTGGTTGAGATATAGAAGGGATAGCTTTTATCTGAGAATTCTCGGTCCTGTTTAAACATGCGCTCTGGGTTGGTACCCCTCATGGAACAGTACTTTGGAGTCTCATCTTGGTCGTATCCAACGAAAACACAGTTCCCGGTTACAGCTTGCTGGTAGAGCTTTTTTTCATGCATGAGTTGAGATACGATTTCGGAGTCAATTCCTCGAATATTAATGAGATACCATGCGGTCCTACTATAATTGGGTGCCTTATTCGGAAGAATGAGCTGTTCGGCTTTTTTTGAAACGGGAGAGAGCGGCGAGCAGTGGGGATTGGGGATCTCATTTTCTAAGAGTAGGGTAACAGCCTCCTTGAAATTTAGGTTCCAAAATTGCATGACAAAATCAATGGGACCGCCACTATTGCCTGTGGAGAAATGATGATACTTATTATTATTCTTGAAAAAGTATAGGCCACCACTGTGCTTCGCATGGAACGCGCGGCGGCCGCCACTTTGAAGGATGTAACCTTGAGACCGAGCAAATTGTATTAGGTTAATGTTTTTTGCCTGGGTGATCTGAAAATGATTTATTGACGTTTCTCTTCTCATGTTAAGCACCTCAAATTTAAGTATGTCGTCACATAAGCATTTCTGAGATAAAAGAGACAAATAAGAATAGGTCTTTTGAAGGAGGAAAGGGAGTGGGTGTCGAATTAGGAAGAATATGCAAAATGGAGTGTGGATAAATTTCCAATTATTACGGATAACTTAAATTCGAAGATCATCATGTTAATCTATACTCGGAGCGGGTGAATATTGATTGCTAAAAATTGAGGTTTTTCCAGCATCATATGGTGATAGTTTTTTGGTAACCTGTATGGGCAAAGAAAATACTTATCTTCTTATCGACATGGGATTTATGTCAACCTATTCAAATAGCATTAAAGAGAAACTAATAGAAATTAATAATAATGGTGAGAGCTTATCTTTGATAATCTTTACTCATGTTGATGATGATCATATTTCGGGCGGGATAAAGTTCTTCAGTGAAAATGGTCAGTCTGAGAAAACTAATATAATAAAAGTGGAGAACGTTTGGTATAACAGCTTTAGGCACTTGCAGTTTGATAAACAAAAAAGTGGGCTGCTCGATAATGAAATTCAGAAAACGGAACATAAGAAAAATGAATTCATACTGGAAGATATAACAAATAAAGGGCGTCCTAAAGAGCAAGGTTATAAGACTATAGATAGCATTGGTGTTTCAAAAGGATCAACCCTAGCTTCGTTATTATATTATTATAAATATTCAGATGTTTGGAATTCTCACTTTAGTAGTAATGCAGTGACAGTAGAGAGATTGCATGATAATAGTAATTCTTGTTTCAGAAAAATCGCGTTAAATGAAGATGTGAAAATCACTATTTTATCGCCTGATACAGATAAGCTACAAGCGTTAGATGATTTGTGGAGAGAAAAGTTAGTTTCAGAAGGATTTAGAGGTAAAATATCGAGTGATAAGTTAATGGATGATGCTTTTGAAGTTTATTTCGCAAATATACATGGATCCAATCCAAGAAACAGAAAATTATATAATGTTTCATCGGATAATGACATAATGCGAACAGCTAATGAGCCTTTTGAGCCTGATAGTACGACGGTAAATGGAAGTTCGATAGCATTTATTTTAGAATTTGAAGAAAAAAGGGTGCTATTTTTAGCTGATTCACACACTGATATAATAATTGGAAAATTGAAGGAAATAGCTGAAAAAGAAAAAGTGGAGAAAGTGTTTTTTAATGCCGTTAAAGTTTCCCATCATGGAAGTAAGCATAATACAAGTATTGAACTGTTAGAACTTATTGATACAGATAAATATATATTCTCAACGAATGGGAGAGGAAAGGGTTTTACACATCCCGATATTGAAACTATTTTTAGAATAATTTCCGTTAATAGAGATAGATATAAAACACTGATTTTTAACTATAAACCAATTCATATCATAAAAATAATCGACAATGAAGAATTGAAAGAAAAATATAATTTTAGCATTGAAATTACAAATGATTTATCTGAAGGAACAGAAGGGTTTATCGCTACAGTTACACTTTAAGGGGGCAGTTACAATAAATAAGGTCAAGCAAATTTATGATATCTCAGCCAGTTTATTATGCGGCACTAAGGGGACAGCTTTTTTTATTGAAGAGAAATATGCTATTACTGCGAAACACTGTGTGGAAAAAAATATTGAGAGTGACCAGGAAGTAATATTATCTTTTTTTGATGAGGAAGGAGTAGCTAGAGAACGTATAGCAAAGGTTATCAGTTTTGACAATCAGTCCGATATTGCATTGTTAGAACTAAAAGAATCAGTAACTCATATAACAAATTGGCTGCAAATTTGTGTCGATGAAATAAGTGAGACAGATCACTGGGAGACTGTTGGCTATCCTGAAAATTGGAATGAGGCTAAAGAAGGTACTAAGCATTGTTATATAAATGGAGATATTCACTACATTGATAATTTCGAAAAACAGACTGTTTATGATATTCATTTGCTGAGTGATCTAATTAAAGAAGATTGGCCTTATACTTTAGGGGGATTATCAGGATCACCTTTAATTATTGAAAATAAAATATGTGGGATCATCGTTAATGAAGAGAATAGTGCAATAAAATCTCAACTTAAAGCCGTTAGTTTTAAAAAATGCGAAACATTTTTTATAGATAATCCAAGAAAGATCATGTCTTCTTTTCAAAGTAATAGTCCTCTCCTTAAACGGCGTATTGAGACGCAAAAGGCGAGTTGTAAAGAATTCTTTGAAAAAGTAAACATTGAAAAAGATAACCAAGGATTAAGTATATCAATTGATCCCTACTATTTAAAATATCATGAAGATAAGAGTAAGATAGGGAAGTTAGCAAAGTATTTGGCTGCCGCTTTGAATCAATACGTATGCAACTTGAATGAACTTGTTGAACTATCACAAGATCCTATGAAAATCTTAGAAATCCATAAAAAGACGAAACTTGCAATTCATGAAATTCATAAACAAGGAAAGCTTGGGGCAATATTACTTTGGATGCTTTTTGAGGGAGTTCTTGGAGTTTCAAAATACTTCACAAGATTTAGTATAGAGGGTAATAATGATTCATTTAATGAAGTATATCTAGGGATGCGCGAAAGTAAATTACTATTTTATTTAGGTGAAGGTAAATTGAGTACAGACTTTAAACAAAGCGTGAGGGACTCAATTGAATTATTAGAAAGTAATATCGACATACAGAACGACATTTTTATATCTGATGAAGGCATGTATGAGCATATGAATTACGGGTATTTCAAGCAACAACTTGATAATTTTATTAATAATAAAACCAGAAATTGGGAAGATGTCATATTGGAAATTACAATATTCACTGGTTATAATTCTTCAAGAATTAAGGGGATTGAAGATGGTGGTCATTCTAGAATAGAAGAAATAGTAAAACAGCTCTATATAAAAGAGTCTGGAAGCAATCATGATTATATTCACGATGAGATAATTTCATTTTTCAAAAATAATAATGTGAAAGTTAATTGGTTTATTCTTCCTTTTAATGATATTTCAGCATTTGAGCGTCTGATCATAGAAGAATTCGCTTAGAAAGGAGATCCAAATGGAGACTTTAGTTAATAGAATTCATTCTAGAGAAATAGTGAATGAACTGCTTAAAAAAATTAAAACTATAGAGGTTTATAATGAGTTTTTTGATAAAACGAATGAGGAACCTCAAAAAGTTACAATGGATGAAATAAAAATACTTCTAGAATCTGCAAATATTCTAGCGAATTCTCTGAGTATTGATAATAGAAAAAAAGCTCTACAAATTGCCACTACGCTACCGTTGATTAATCCTTCGAAAGGTGTCAGTTTAAGTTCTTTTTTTGTATTAAGAAAATTGGGTAATTATCCAGCTATATCGTTGCTTCAAAAGAAAAAGGATATACGTGATTACAAGAAACTTTTAGGTGGATTATCATCTCTTGAATCCTTTGTTCTAGAGAGTATTAATACTAGGAAGTTTTTAGATGAAGATTATTTACTGACTAACTTTCAAAGAAATGTATCAGATTTGATTACAGAAGTGGACGGGTTAAGTGTCTCGGCTCCTACCTCAGCTGGAAAATCATTTATTTTTTTGAAAATTTTATTAGATCAAGTCGTGAAACAACCAGGAGCAACGGCCATTTATATTGTACCGACAAGAGCCTTAATTAGACAGGTTATGAACGATCTTTTATCATACATTCAAGAACTAGAGTTAAAAAATATTAATGTAAGTTGTTCATCTGAAACGGAGAATTTAATAAAAAATGAGGGCAGATCCAATATACTTGTTTTAACACAAGAGAGACTATATCATTTATGTGCTGATTTAGAATCCTCAAAAAAATTGAATACAAACATAATTGTTATTGATGAGGCACATAATATTCAAAGTGGTGGTAGAGGGATTCTACTAGAAAACTCAATTAAATTTGCTCAATCTTTATGGCCCACTGCAAAAATTCTATTCTCTAGTCCATTAGTGGAAAATCCAGAAAAATTGCTAGAAACATTTGAAATCACAAATGGAACTGATGAAAAAGAAAAACTCCCCCTTGTGAGACAAAATTTAATTAAAGTTAACGTTAATCAAAATAAACTATCAGTAAACACTTATTTTGAAGACGATGAAGATGAAAGAGAGATAGGAGTAATTGATTTTTTTAGAAATGGAACTACAGAATACAGATTGCTCGCTGATATTGCATCTCTATTATGGAATAATCAGACATCCATTATATATGCAAGCGAACCGATGAAATCAACTGATGTTATAAGAGCACTTAGTAACAATGGTAAATTTGATAAATTGAACAATGAAAAACTAGATGAATTTGCTGATTTTATAGAAGAATATATCTCGAAAGATTTTGAATTAGCTAATTTTATACGATGTGGTTTAGCCTTCCACTTTGGTTCATTACCCCCTATCATAAGATCAGGTATTGAAGACTTATTTAAATCTGGAGATTTAAAAATTGTTAGTTGTACATCAACCCTCCTTGAAGGAATGAACATGCCTGCAAAAAACATTTTTGCGTATAAACCTGAAAAAGGAAACAGTGAACCTATTGACAAACTAAATTTTTGGAATTTGGCAGGTAGAGCTGGAAGGATGGGGAATGATTTTTCGGGAAATATCATCTGTATTGAATTAGATGAGTGGGAAACAAATCCAACAACTGGATCTAGGGGATTAACCATCACTCCTGCTACGGAGAAAATACTAACGAAAGAAAGCGATAAGTTTAAAGAGTATTTATTAAATTATGATTCAGAATCCAAATTGGATGATTATAATGAACAAATGATATCAGTAATTTTAAATGATAGAATGCGAGGGAAGACGTTAGAAAGTTCTATTTATGTAGATGATTTTAATGAGAAGAACCTAATTGAGATTGATCGAATTGCTCAAACGATGATAGATGAATTTCTTCCTCCTTTGGATTTATTACATAGAATTCCTGGCATAATGCCTCAACGAATCAATGACTTATGGCGTTTATTTGAATCAACGGCTGAAATAGAAGAATTGTTTCCTTTGTATCCCGTTCCTTCTTACGGCGCTAGTTACCAAAGATTTAAAATGATAGTTACAATAAGCGGTATTTTGTTTGAGAACGATGATTGGAAAGAAAAATTTATTAATATGATCTCTATGAATGGATTTAGGTGGATGCTTGGAGATTCTTTGTCATCAATAATATTTTATAATAAGTCTTTACAAGAGAAGAAAGGAAAACAATTAACGAGTCTTGTTAAAACCAGAGTTGAGTTTTTAAATAATATGATTAGATATAAAATTGTAAAGTATACTCAAGTATATACAGAGGTTCTAAAAGCATATTTACAATCAATAGGAAAGAAAGATGAAGCTGACAAGCTTATAAATTTATCAGCATATTTAGAATATGGGGCATGTAGTATCCCAGCTCTTGAGTTTATGGCTATTGGACTTCCAAGGGAGGCAGCTATTGTTTTAGCAAAAGAACTCGGCTTTTTAGAAGTTTATACTTCAGAAGTATGCCTCCATTGGTTAAGAAATCTAAATGTTGAAAATTTGAATGCACCGAACTACCTGATGAATCAAATAAAGATTGTACAAAGAACTCTGTAATTACTAGCTCCACGTTACAAAATATATAAAAATTTAGTGTCTAGCATAATGTAATTTGAATGAGAATTATATTTAGAATGTTAATTTTAGGGGTGCTTTAGGAAGATTTTAAATATCGCCATTACCACTCATGTGATATGTCGAATAAGAAAAAGAAATATGCTTTTCAAAAACTGCTCTGGACAGAGCAGTTTTTTGCGTTTCCGCCGTCTTTTAAGGTGACATTTTGGTAGTAATCTAAGTAGAAAATGATTTCATGGATGCTGTGGTGACATAGAATATGTTCGAGGATACATTTGATAAGCAAGTTAAGAGATACTCTATTATTGGCTCTCCCATCCTTACGAAAGGGAAACGTGATTCATTACATCAATGGGAATTTCACATACGTAAACCTTTTGGCTGCTTCCGACTGTCTGAAGAGAAAAGCTTTTATCCGAATAGTCCGATCCTACTTGAAATGACGGTTTGATTTGGTGCCCAGTAGGGAGCAGTATTTGGCTGTTCTGCTTTGATCGTTCTGACAAAGGTACAATTTTCGATCATGTCCTGCTGATACATTATTTTTTGGTAGATCATTTACTAGGCAATTTTGGACCGGATATGAATAAGTTACCATGCTGTGCGCTTATAGTTAGGCGTTTTATCTATAGGAAGGAGGCGGTGGTGTTCTTTTTAATTGATACAAGCAGAGTGTGCGGCAGTTGATCCATAAAAGTTGATGGATTGAATTTTGACCAATATTGAGGGGGCTCAACAAGTATGAGGTTGGCAGCGTTTGGATCAAAATGAACTTCAACCTTGTTGTCACATCGATTCGTATAACGGGCTTGGCGGGTGTTCATTTTTAGTAGTTATGTTATGTGATTTGATGCATTCAAGAAAATCTTTTAAACGATCCCTAATTATATTTAGTATTTGAAAAAGGGATAACCAAGGATTTGTCGAAATTAGTATTTTAGTCTCATAATTTAGTATGGAAGTTTCATGTTTATAAAGTTATTCCAGTGTAGTTTTAAGAAGACATCATGCTGAGAAGGTTAATTGTTATGCAAATATCAAAGTTTAGAAGATGATGCCTTCTGGAGTTTTCAAACCCAAATACTCGCGGATATGTGTGCATTCTTTGTTGCGCTATCGCGGGCAAAGAAACAGTGTTTCTATACCTTTAGTGCTTCAAGAGAATTATTACGTTTAGGGAATATTCAGGTAAGACCTCAATCAAATAATAGTATCTCTGATTTTTATCAACTGCTGCAGAATGCTAATTTTGATGTTAGAAACATTGCAGATATAAACACAAATTGAATTTGTATGCCAATTAATGAAGTGAGGTAATACATTCTGGAGATTTTTGGAGTAGAAATATCGGTCATTATTATTGCATTAATAACAGCCTATATAGGCTATCAATTTAATCGTCGTGCAAAAAAAAGAGAAGCATTTCTTAAAGAGTTGAGTAATAGCTAAAATGAAGTTTATTCTCCAATGTTTGAATTGCTGTCTAACATTATGATGATTGACGAGAAACCGCAGAAGCTGACATTGATTGATTCCTTCGTACAAGAATACTCAGGAAAAGAATCGAAAATTCGATATATTGCTTCATCGTTTGTATTAGATTACTTTTATAAGTTGAAAGGAGCTCATTTAAATTATAAACAAGAAAACAACAGGGTAAACGAACGTGAATTGTTGGATATGATTAAGGAACTTTATCTTATGGTCGAAAATGAATACTGGGATGCTCATGATATTATCTATGAGGATCATAAACAGTTTGTAAGTGATACATTTAATAATCCTATCTTTGTAGTTTTAGGAAGTCTATTTAGAATCGTATACCATCTATCTGTATTTTTGTTTTGGAGTAGTGCGATTGTTCTTTATTTTACAATTGCGCATTTAATTGTACCTCTAGAATTGGTGCCCAAATGGTGGAATATTTATTATGGCTTGTTTTTACTAGGTATGACAACTATTGTCTTTGCTATAATGATGATGTTTAAAGAAGTGGTTATTAAGAAAAACAGAAGAGAAAGTAAGGTCGTGAAGAATGTTAAGACAACCTTAAAAAAGCTATTAAGAAGATAACTATATCAATATTGCAAGGAGGATTATATGAGTCTAAAAAGTATTTCGCAAAATAGGAAGTATGCTTTTTTTTCCACGTTAAAGTCAACGTCGGTAACAGTAATTCTCCTTATTATTATATACTACATTGGTAATCACTATCTTCCAGTAGTACTATTTGAATATTCTAAACATCTTAAATGGTTATTAGTTTTATACCTTGCTTACTCTTTTTACATTGATTATTCAAGATTATTAGATTATCTAAATCAGGGAGACCATATTCAAATTATAAAAGAACGCTCGAAGTATCCGATAGCTAAATTTAAGAACGCTATTGGAATGAATGAGGTTTTTCTAGAATTATGCGATAAAAAAATTGAGTTTGTTAAGTATACATCACCTGTTCCTTTCATTATCTTTTTTTGGGGATTAGTAATAAGTAATAATGATTTGAAAATGTTAACTGAAAAACTCCCCTACATAGGACTTAACATCAATTACAAAGACGGTTTAGTTTATTTAGGATACGCATTGTTCGGAATATATCTTTTACTTATTAGACACTATCTATACGCATATAAAATCCAATACTTAAAGCTGCAAGAATACAAAAATGAATTACAAACATATGAAGAAATTCTCTTGTCAATTAAGGAGACTAGAAGAGTTGACTACGAAGAAACAATAGAGTTAATTTTGAGGAATAAACCATCTCCCAAAAATAATGATAGAATATCTAGATACGAGTAAACCCGTGGTAAGTAGTATCATGATAATGATGGACGGATACAATTTAAAGAGTACTAAAGACCCTTCCCATTAAGAAGGGTTTTATATTTCTCTTTCCAATTCTTTATTCATTTCATTGGAAGATTGCTCATTTTCAATATTCGGATCATCAACAATCGCTTCAATGTACAATGAATCCTCAAACTCTAGAGCGGAATTAATTTCAGATTGCCGCGAGACCAAAGCTTGTAACTGGTTGTTAAATTCAAAAGACTGTTTGACTTCATTTTTGGCTATTTTAAGTTGGTCTAAAATGTTTTTTCTTCAACTAATTTAAAAAAAGTGGATATTTTCTCAATTATATTCTCTATTCGGGAGATATTTCCTAACGCAGATTCTCCCATCTCAACAACATAACTTTCTTTTTCTGAATTTTTCAATTCTTTGTTTCTATGAAACACTCAACCCTTTCAAAATATTCCAGATATTATCTTGATACATTTAAAAATAACATACGTATTCTTGTTTCACCTAAACTTCTGGCCCCGCATTTTCCGATTTGACCGCTTCTTCATTCATTGAGACTTGTTTTTCCGTGTCTACCTCCTCTACAATTTGATCCTGTCCTTGCAACTCCTGAAACTCTAGTGATGAATTAATCTCAGACTGCCGCACCACATGTTGATTCAGTCGACCTTCAAATTCAAAGGGCTTCCCAATTTCTTTCTTCGCTGTTTCGATCTGATGGAAAGTATCTTGCTGCTGTTGTTTGGTTGCCTCGATCCTGTTAGGTATTTTCTCCAGCAGATTCTCCAGCCTGCTTATATTGCCCAGAGCTGAATCTCCAAGCTCAACCATGTAGGTTGCTGCTCCCCCTAGATAGATATTTACATGTTCAAAACCGGGGCGAGACAGGGAAATATCAAATCCTTTGAATTGGCCAACCTTTACAGCCTGATGTTCCAGTTCAGTGATTTTGGATAAGAGCAGTAGCACTTCTCCTGCTTGGGGACGTTCGCTATAAACCGTGCGATCCAAGGTAATGGAGAACTCCTGAAGCTGGTGCAGTTCAGCAAGTTTCCAATCTGCCTGATATTTCTCCAGCTTTTCTGCGCAAGAAGCTAACACTTGCGGGTAATGCTGACTAAGCTGCCGTTCCAGCATAACTTGCTCGTTATGCCAGTTTGTCTTAAGCAGCTTGAGGCGTATGACTTCGTTGTCTACTTCCATCTTCTCGGCCAGCATCGGGTTGCCCACCGCAACAGCTTTTACCTCCGCTGCAGATAATACGGTTTCGTCAGCATCCTGACAGGAGCGAGAAATGCTTTTGCCTGTCATGACTTGCGAAATATAGCGCAGCTTTTGCTCTTGAATTTGCCACAAATATGAGTCAAAGGTTCCTTTGGTTACATAGCGGAAAATTTGCACTGTTCCATTTTGGTTGCCTTGCCGTAGAATGCGGCCATCGCGCTGGATAATGTCGGAAGGACGCCATGGACAGTCAATATGATGAGCAGCGATAAGTTTAGATTGTATATTCGTCCCAGTTCCCATTTTTTGCGTGGAGCCTAACAGGATGCGGACTTCGCCGCGGCGTACCTGCTCAAATAAAGCTTCTCGTGCTGCGTCTGTATTTACATCATGGATAAAGGCGATTTCCTGCTCCGGGATACCACGAAGCACCAATTGGGATTTCATTTCATCATATACATTGAAATGCCCTGGTTTTGGAGTGCCGCTATCACTGAAAATTACTTGAGTTAGTTGATTAGCCTGCGTTTCCTGCCAAATATCAAAAACGTTAGTAATGCAAAGATTCAATTTAGACATCGGATCGGCAGGGGCATCCTCATGTACTAGACGTGGATCAATGGACATCAGTTTGGCTTCATTGGTCAACTTCAGCATGTTGTCTTCTTTGGCATCGACCTCATTGTTGCGAATTTTTTCGGCTCGTTCAACAAACTCATCCATCATCTGCTCTTGGTAGAGGGAGCGGTTACTGACCACTACACTAGCTTTATCGCCCTCTAGCCGTGGAACAGGGAGCTTTAGCATATCGGCAGTTTGAATATCGGCAACGAGTCGAAACATGCTCATCAGTTCTGGTAAATTATGAAACTTGGCAAAACGGGATTTCATACGGTAGCCGCTGCCTTCGGGTGTAATCTCCAGCGAGGAAACAACCTCGCCAAATGTTGCCGCCCAATTATCGAAAAAGTTGAGTCCTAGCTTTTGGAGCAAATGAGGTTGTAGAAATCGCTGCATGACATACATCTCGGACATGCTGTTGCTAATAGGTGTTCCTGTGGCAAATATGACCCCGCGCCCTTGATTCATCTCCTGCAAGTATTGGCATTTCAGCAGCATATCGGTAGCTCGCTGGCTGCTGGACTTGCCAATTCCGGCTACATTACGCATTTTGGTAAAGGTGAAGCAGTTTTTATAGGCATGAGCTTCATCGACAAATAGCATATCCACGCCAAGCTGTTCAAAGGTAAGCAGGTCGTCCTTCTTGCTTTCATTCATCAACCGTTCCAGGCGGGATTTTAAGTTGTTTTCAAACACAACCATTTGCTTAATGCTCCAGTTATCGCCTTTTTCTTTTTTCATTTGGTTAATCATATGGGAGACATTGCGGATTTCAACTTGCAGGAGCTGCTCTTGACGATCACGGGAAATGGGGATTTTCTCGAACTGTGAATGACCGATAATAACAGCATCGTAATTGCCCATTGCAATTTTGGAAACGAAACGCTGCCGGTTAGCTAAGCTAAAATCCTTTTTCGTGGTCACTAAGACATTAGCAGAGGGGAAAAAGCGTAAAAATTCGTTTGCCCATTGCTCCGTCAAGTGATTAGGTACGCAATATAATGGCTTGTGAACTGCACCAATCCGTTTCAAATACATTCCGGCTGCAATCATAGCTGCCGTTTTGCCAGCACCGACTTCATGAGCCATAAGTGCTGTACCCGAGTAAATAATGCGGGCAGCTACATCTTTTTGGTGTTTGCGTAGACTCATTTCCTGATTCATGCCTTGAAATACCAAATGTTCGCCTTCATAGGTGCGCGGACGAATCGTGTTGAATTTATCATTATAAATAGAGAGCAGTGTATCGGCTCTTGTCTTGTCTTGAAAGAGCCAGGAGGCGAATGCTTCTTTCATCTGTTGTTGTTTGGATCGGGCAATCATCGTTTCCTTGGCATTGACTACATACTTGATCTGTTCATTACCGTTTGCATCCAGATATGTGACTGGATCACGCACCGTGATACTTTGCAGATTAAGGCTGCTTTCAAAAATCTCATAAGCGTTGGCTCTCCCGGTACCGAAGGTCTGGTTAACTTTAATGGAGCCTCTTTCCACAGATTTGCCGGATACACGCCAAGTATTGGTGTATTCGAGATAATCTACATCAATGGTCTGTGAATCCTGCATAATTTTAGCTGTTCCGAATGTTTCATACATAAAAGCCCGATATACTTTGACCGGAATCCAGGGGCTACCAATGCGGAAGTCGATGTCTCCAGGCAACAGCGGAGCAGGCTGGACACGAGTGAGCGCGGCGACGTTTCGCTGGAATACATCCGGGAACTCTTGCGCTTTGAGTGTGGCATAGGCGAGCTTGTCTTTGACGTTGCCTGACAAGTATTCCTCGTCCAGTTCCCAGCCTTCATCTACCTCTCCTGTATAGGATTGCGGATTTTGAAATATGCGTTCGCCAAGCGCCTCCCGCGCTTCATCGGTTGTTTTTCCACATAGATGGGCGATATATGGGAGGTCGATGCGTAATCGGTGGTTTAAGCAGATTTGCAAGGCTTCAAGCGGATTGTCTGTATGTTCTGGCAAGGAGTTGACTCGAATGGTTGGACGACTAAAAATAGCAGCTTTTATCCAGGTTTTATCTGCTGTGAAGTCTTCAATAGAGCGCAAAAGAGGAAGTTGGTCATCATCAGCAAAAGCAGAAGTATTGGCTCGATCGTTAATGGCTCCATTCTGATGAACAAAACGGTCATAACTATGATTTAATCTAAATTGAGCTACTTCAAGTTCATTTACCTCATAACCGTATTCACGCGATTGAATTTCGATGACATCCAGCAGCGCTGCACGTATGGCGCATAAGCCTTTGATACGATCTGCTTTTTTACCTTTGATGTCTTGAGGGAGGAGAATACCATTTTCACAGAAAGAGATGCGTTCCTGTTCGACGATAAATGTAAAGTTTTTTGTACCAGGTGGTGCTTCTCGGGCTTGTTGTTCTTCCTCATCCAGTAAGAGGGAGGTATTATTGTTTTGGGTTTGTGCTGAATTAGGCAACTCAGGAAAACGAGCTTGTAATGTGCCGAGTGCTTGCTCCAGGGCAGGTAGCAAAGGTAGTCCTTCATGTGGAATACAAGCACTTGTTTTCTCTGCCCCATACATGCCCCGATCCCATTGCATTTGTCCGAGCAGCATTTCAGGATGGGACAGGTAATAGCGATTAACAGGTACACCATCTAGTGTTTCGCCAACATCTATCCATTCAGGCATATCTGCTTGGGTGAGAGGAAGCGGGGATTCTCGCTTTTGCAGAAATACAATATCGGTGGTAACTGTAGCGCCAGCGAGAGATTGAAAGGTCGTGTTTGGTAAACGAACCATGCCAATTAATTCAGCCTTTTGAGCTAGGATCTGCCGCACACTAGAGTCCCGTTTGTCCATTGTGCCTTTACTGACGATAAAAGCTAACATGCCCCCTGGCTTGAGCAAGTCCAGCGAACGGATAAAAAAGTAGTCGTGAATGTAGTGGCTGCTAGTGTAGCGGCGGTCATGGATACGTATGATATGAAAGGGAATGTTGGAAAACATAGCATCAAATCGTTGTTCACGCCAGTCTATGGTTTCAAAACCTTGAATATGAATGTTCGCCTTGGGATAAAGCTGTCGTGAAATTCTTCCTGTCAACGAATCCAATTCTACACCGTGAAGTTCAGCATTCTCCCACTCCGGCGGCACAATAGAAAAGAAGTTCCCGCTGCCCATCGAAGGCTCAAGCAGGCGGCGTCCAGCACCATTGGACAGGCCAAAACGCTGCAAGGTTGTATGGATGCTCTGAATTAAGGACTGCTCGGTATAGAAGGCTGTAATGGTAGAGTTGCGGGCTGCTGCATATTCATCTTCATCCAAAAGTTGCTTTAACTCGGCATATTCAGTTTCCCATCCATTTGCAGTAGGATGAAAAGCATTCGCTAATCCTCCCCATCCCACATAACCGGCTAAAATATATTGTTCATCCGCTGTTGCTTGGCCCTGCTCTGATTCCAGTTGCTTGAGTAGGCGAATCGCTTCGACGTTCCGTTTATACTTGCTCTTTGGACCTGATACATAAGGCGATAGCTCGGCATGAAAGCGATAATTTGCCGCAGCAAGGATTGGCTGTTGAATATCTGGCGTAGATGTTGCATTCGCATCCATGCTTTCGGTGCTTGATGACTGTGATTGAACACTTTGCTGCCGGCCATTGTCATGATCGGGGTTATTGTTTTGGAGTTCGGGTTCTTTAAAATCATCTTTAAACTCTGCTTGTTCGTTGGCGTAATTAAATAGTGTCCATTCTGGCTCTACAGGTGGAAAGGGAGCGGCGTGTTCGTCATAACGTCCTTCTGCTATTAACTGAAGCAACGTATCACTAAATTTCTTCCATTTAAAATGTTCTTCATGGGAGCCATTTGTATCTTTCCAGGACACCGTAACTCCTTTGCCATCAAAGCCATACCCGACAAGACCATTCTCAAAATCTCCTCTTGCCCCGCTGATGACATACAATGATTTTAGAAGGGAGATAAGCTCCGTCGATTTAACAGGATGATTATCTACTACAAATTGATAGATACGTTGCTTTGTTGCCCAGGAGCTTTTATTGCTTACGATTAAGTAGGCAAGGATGTCTTCTCCATTACGTATTTCGGAAGTGGACGCTTCTTTTTCGGGCATAAAAAAAGAACCGCTTGATGGCGGTTCAGTTGAGGTAGGTGAAGGAACACTTGCTTTAGTTACCGTGGTTTCAGAATGATGTCGTTCATGACCAGTTCCTCCGCTGTCGATTTGATCTGGTTCAGGTGGCGTGTCCGTTCCAATGTATCGTCCGTCTGTGGCAGGGGCTGAGGGCGTAGAAGTTGATCGGTCAATTGTTCCATCCGTTCCAGTGCTTCCCTTTCGACCTGATGCATTTTCTTCATCAGATTGCCTTCCATTTGAAGAATCTGAAAACGTTGCGGGTGATGATTCCGCAAATGATTCAGTGCCAGCCGTCCAAATTTGCCCAAAGGCTGTTGATCGGTTGTCGCTTCGTTCGAGATTTGCAGGTTCGGATACAGCAATCCGTCTACTTCGTGGTATGTCAGGGTTGTTTTGTTGGGATGATTCATGAGCGTGGTTCCTTTCCTGTTCCATTATTTTTACGTAACGGGCAATGTCCGTGAGAAGGCTTCGGGCGTGAGTATTCACTTGGTAACCCAAGCGTGCAGCAAGCGGCAACGTATCAAAATGGGTGATTGTCGAAAAGTCAGTAAGATTTGGTTCAGGCAACTGACAGCGGTGGTGGATGAGATAGCGAACGCTATCTTCTATTAAATCACCCATGTGCTGTTCAAGTCCCAGCACGGGGATTCTGCCTAAGAAATGATCGTGAATATCATGTTCAATGTCTTGCAGCCATTCATTCCAAGATGAATGAATCTTGGAATGAACGAGTTGGGAGATGGCTTCGGTAAGGTTCAGTGTATCGTAGGAGGTCAATCGTCCAGCTAGTTCGTCAGGATTAAGCTGTTTCAGATTCCAGAGAGAAGGGGGTTGTTTACCTGTTGTTTGGGTAACGTCGAATAAATGGCTCAATGTTGGACTATTTTGCTGGAAATCACAGACGGCAATGCTCTTTTCTCCTTTTCTCACATAACGGCCTAGCTGATTCCAGAGCGAGAGGGGAGCCAACATGGCCGCATCCGGACGCTGGGCATAAATGAGCAGACTGTTATCAAATGAGTATTTGTAAATAGATGCAGCGAAGTGCAGGTATTGTTGCCAGTTGTCTCCGCTGGATGTGATGTCATGAATAGTGGTTGTGTACAGATGGCGCAAAGGCTGAATGCGGCTCATATCAGGCTCTCCTTTCTGTTTGGAGTTAGATAGGTGCTAGATGATTCAGGCTTCGTGTTCATATGAAGAATGATGATCTGTTTTTGTTGGTGGAAAGGAAAAGTACGGCAGGTCCAGAGATTGAGCGTATTCCGTATAACGAAGTTTGATCGCTTCAAAAAAGTAAGGCATCAGTCCAGTGTCAAATAGTTGATATGGACTATAATTACGCGGATGATCGCGTCCGGTTTCAGCATCTCCGGTATAGCCGTTGTACAGGTTAAAGCCAAGACGAGTCATTTTGACAGAGGTGCTGGTCTGCCATCCTTGTTCTAGTGCCTCAAGGCGAATGGCTTGTTCTTCGTAATTATAGAGATCATGGATATGCTGCCGGGTTTGGGGTGTAAGACCAAGAATGTAAAAGAAAGCTTGACGATACGGGTCATTCTGACTGTGGGTCATGCGAATATTCCCCTCGTAAAATTGTTCATGATTGATGTCTTTAAAGATTGGAAACATAGTGGCGTCCTCCTTGTAGATATGCATAATTTTGAAGTTCTTTCTATAAGATTCCTAAATTTTTGGAAGGAATTATTGGATGTTGTCGAATCTTATTTATAAGTAGTCTCTTAAAAATAATCTTGGGGGTCATTCAATGACAGAATTTAATAATATGATAGAGAAGTATATGAGTAGGGCAGTTAAGGAAAACCCATTGAAAATTGCTCAATCTAAAAATTTGAGATATTATAGTGACTTTAGAAAAACAATAGAACTTCTTGATACTTGCCTTACACAGAAAGAAATGAAAGAACTACTAGAGAGAAAATTATTGCTTACAACTGAATATTCCCAATTTACTTATCTCCAGAGTGCTTCTGAAATTAGTGTACTAGCATATATAATTGAACATTATAAAAATGAGTTTAAATACGAACCTCGCTATAATGGAAGAAAAAACCCTGAATGTTCTTTTAAATACAAAGAGCAGATAATTAACATTGAAGTAAAAACGCCAGATTTAAGTAATAGATGGGATGCTGAAAGTAACTCTAAATTGAAAATATTTTTAGATGAAAGAATTCCAAAACGTGAAGAAGTGGTGAATTCAGTAGTTCAGAGTATTGAATCTAATATTGATAGTAGTGTTTACTCAGGCGTTGAGGAATTAAAGCGTCTAGATAATAAGTTAAAGGATTTTCTTATAAGTGCAAATGAGAAGTTTATTGGGACGCATGAGGAAGATTTAAATATTTTGGTTGTCAGTCTCGATATAATATCAGACCTTGATGAGTGGTATTCATATATTTTTGGGGAAGATGGAGTCTTCACCAAAAAATCTTATGTTGAATCTGACAAATTTAAAAATGTAGACGCAATAATGCTCTCAAATGCAATGTGTGGTCATATACGATATGAGGTCGAAATGAATGATGTTTGGAATTTGGGTAATTGTGGTAACTACCTCTTTTTGAACCCTTCAAAGGAAAATACCAGTAAAGGCAAATTTTTTCATGAACATGGATTACAAATGTTTGGTGCATTTTCTTTAGATTTTCAAGAATATTTAAGAAGCCTAGATGAAGAAAAAAGCGATTACCTAGAGTTTAGAATTAGTGAGGCAATGATATTCACAAACTACTTCAAGAAGCGAGGTATAACCACTTAGTTTCATACCATATTGTTAATGATATTAAGGGAAACTTTAGGATAGAATGATTTTATTGTTAGTCAAGATACAGCTAATCATCCAAAGTATTACAATATAAGTTTCAAAGTGAAAGCCCTTCTTTAGAGTAATTAGTTTGATTTTCTTTGCTGATTAGTGAAATACATCTCCAATGCCTTGTCGATGATCACTTCGACCTCAGCAGTTTTTTGAGCGGAGGAAAAATATTTTGTATAAACCTTATATTTGAGCTTAAATGGGCCTGGTGTTTTATTACGCGGCTTGCGGGTGGCTTCGCCGGATAAGATTTTAATGGCTTGATCGACGGTGAGCTTGCCAGAGTAGCCTTGCAAAAGTTCGGACTTTTTCATGTCCACTTTGAAGCCATTTTCTGCTACAGCTTGTTCTACCAAGTTTTGTTCATCTTCTGACAGATAAGATAGATGGACGGCGCAGCGTAAAGGCAATTCCTCGAAATCGGTACGCTGCTTTAGTTCAGGAATCAGCTTGTCAATACGTAGCAATCGGGAGACGGAATTTTTAGATAAACCGTATTCTTGAGCAACTTTATCCCGACTGGTAGACTTCTGCCCCACTGGGGCAGAAGTTGTATTTTCGCTGATGTACTGCGGGTTTTCCAGGCTTTTAAGCTCCTCAATAATATCGTTTCGTTTGCCCTGGGAGAACATTTCAGAGTGACGAAGATTCAGTACCTTGGCCTTTTCAGAAGGGAGCATGTCGGTAAAAGAGCGTTGCAACACATTGGTTTCGACCACATACATGAGGGCTTCTTCATCAGTAAGATTTTCCTTTACAACAGCAGGCAGTTTTTCAATCCCTAGTAATTGCGCCGCGTTCATTCGGTTATGTCCAGCCAGCATTTCGTGGTCACAACCGTTCTCATCGACTTCATTCTTTCGCACAATGACCGGGACAAGAATGCCGTTGCTCTCAATGCTGCTCACCATATCCGCCAAGCGCTCACCTTCATATAAGCGAAAAGGATGATCTTTGTACATTCTGATTTTATTTATGGGAATAGTTTGAATTCCATTGGCCTGTTCAAGCAATGGCTGGTCTTTTTCCGATAGCAACAACAACTCATCAATACTAGAGAGTTTGGGAACGGGACGTTTAGCAGTCACTCTCCATCAGCTCCTTCGCTAGTTCTTGATACGCCGCGGCTACCTTGGATTTGGGTTCAAACTGTATAATACTCTGACTATAAAAGTTTGCTTCGCCTACTTTAACGGACAAAGGAATCTGCACATCGAAGATGCGGAAGGTTTCGCGGTAGTAAACTTTAACCAGACGGAAAGCCTCCTTGTACAAGTTGGTGCGAGTGTTGCACATAGTCATGAGAATGCCTTCAATACTAATGCGCGGGTTGATGCGTTTTTTGACTTTTACAATGATTCTGAGCAACTGGGTTAATCCTGTAGCAGACCATAGCTGCGGATTCACGGGGATCAGCACGCTATCGCTGGCTGCAAGAGCATTAATCGTCAGCAATCCAAGTGAAGGATTGGTGTCAATAATGATGTAGTCGTAGTTCGGCTTCATCGGTTCAAGTAGGGAAGCTAATGTTTTTTCCCCGCCCATTTCATCCCGCAAGTTAATCTCGGCAACGGACAACTCAATGTTGCTCGGAATGAGGTCGATATTGCCGTGCGAGTGGATATACTCCTCAGTAGGAGGAAGTGGTTCATCGCTCATAATAGCGTTCATGACATTGAACATTGAGAATGGAAGTTGATCCGGCTGCTCAATGCCAAAGCACATGGACAGATTGCCTTGTGGGTCAAAATCGACGAGTAGCACTTTTTTTCCTTCATTAGATAAGGCGTAAGCCAGATTGTAGGCAGTGGTCGTTTTGCCTGTGCCGCCTTTCTGATTAGCAATGGTGATAACGGTTGTTTTGGACATAATATATACCCTCCCTGGAGCAATCGCTCCGTTAATTTGTCAATGGTAGGGAGCGGGCTGATTCTGTTTTAGTTCTTTCCGAGTTCTTTCCAACGTCTAAAATCAGCTTCTTTTTCGCTGATTGTCGGGAAGTCAGATAGGCTCTGAATTCAACGAAAAAACCCGCGAAAAACCTTGATTCTACAAGGCTTTTCGCGGGTTTTATATTCCTCTTCTTGGACTTAACTTCTGCTCATGTCGCAATAGAGTGTGCGACTCAAAATCGTGAGGGAAACCGTGGAGGTTCGAGTCCTCTCATCGGCACCATAATGAAACGTTAAAGCCTAAAGGATCTAATCCTTTAGGCTTTTTTTTGTTGGAATCATAGGATCAAGAGAATACTTAGTCATAGTCATTACTTGCTTAGCTTCTCTCTTGGGTCCAAATGGGCATTTGGAGTACACACGGCGTACATAAGAGAACTTTATACTTGGAAATGTAAACAAGAGACGGAGGTTATGAAATATGAAGAAAACGATATTTTTAGCAAGCCTGACGATTGCTGCAACGACTTTGACGGGGCATGCTTGGGCCGATCAGAAAAGCACTACGATGAAACAGCACGCTGTTATTGCCCCGGCCAAACAGCAAGGCACCAACCCTTCGGTTATTGTTGACTCGGCAGCTAACCCATACGAAATTGCCGGCATAGATGATCCGAAGGCGTTTATCGAGTTTTTCAATAAATTGCAGAAGGCCGTTGCCGCAAACGACAAAAAGGCCGTTGCCAATTTAATCGCTTATCCGCTCCGGGTCAACCATGACGGAAAGTCGGTGGAAATTACGTCGAAAAAACAATTTATCTCCAAGTATAATCAAATCATAACGGATCAAGTGAAGAAAAAGCTGCTTGCCCAGGACGTGGATAAGGTTTTTGTCAATTGGAAGGGGATTATGATTGGCGACGGTGAAATCTGGATCAGCGTGTTTGATAATAAAATTGCAGTTTATGCTGTAAATCGATAAGGGCGTAAACGCTGACAGGCAAACACGTCTCATTTCCAGATGTAAACGTGATGTCAGATAGATGTGGAGTGTTAATTAATGAAGAGAAACATCTTGCTGGTAGAAGACGATACGTTAATGCGCGAGTTTATAACGGATTATTTCAAGAAGGAACAATGGGAAGTGCACGAGGCGGAGAACGGGAGACAAGCGCTGGAAATCTTCGAGCAGACGATCGTCGATTTGGTCGTGTTGGACATCATGATGCCAGAGATGGACGGCTGGTCGGTATGCAGGCGTATACGCCAGAAATCGGATGTGCCGATTATTATCATCACGGCGAGAGCCGAGGATGACGATCAAATCATGGGCTTTGAGCTTGGAGCGGACGAGTATGTAACGAAGCCATTTAGCCCCAAGGTGTTAGTCGCCAGAGCGAATGCCTTATTAAAGAGAATGGAAGGGACACTTGGCCGTGAAGGCGATATCCTCTCATTCGGCGATTTGACTGTCAATAAACGAGCCCATGCGGTAACGGTTGGCGGAGAACTGGTCAATCTGTCCCCTAAGGAGTACGATTTGCTTATTTTTATGATGAAGCATTACGGAACCGTCCTGCCCCGTGACTACATTTTGAATGCGGTATGGGGATTCGATTATTTTGGCGATTTGCGTACCGTGGATACCCATATCAAAAAATTACGGGCCAAGCTGGGTAGCGAGGAACGGTTGATCCGAACCGTTATCCGTTCTGGCTATAAATTCGAGCTTGAGCCATGAAAAGGAACAGTGTTGTAGTTAAGCTATTCGTGGTCACAGCTGCCATGATATTTGTCGTGTTTACTCTCGTCATGCTGGCGGAGGGGCTGTTTTTCGAACGGTTTTACCGAGCATCCAAAATAGACCGGCTGGAGAGCAGCGTGGCACAATTCGGACGCGAGTATGCCGCAACACCTGCTGGGGGCATCGACGAATCACGACTGCTCGGCCATTTTATGAATCATCATGATGCTAGCATTTCCATCGTTAACCATCGGTTCGAGCGAGTGAGCGTCGATCCTTATTTTATCCAGCTTGTGCAAGATTCCCGAGTGATTACGATCCGTTTGTCATCGGACGGCACCATGATGAAAGATATCCCCTCGGGGCTTCGCACCGGTGACAGCCTGGTGGTAGATGGCTTCTTTATGGATGAAAAGGATACGATTATGCAGCTCGTAAAGGTGCAGCAGTCAGAGTCGGAGCTTGGGGAAGGATTAATGCGCGTGAAGGGTAAAATAACCGATCTTTTGCTTCCAGAGCAGCGGTCGTTCAATCCTTTCTATCAAGATAATCTTATCCAAAGCTCCTTGTCGGATTGGATGCAGGTGGTAGATCAGAACGAGCAGCGATTGGATAACGGCCTGCCTGTAAAGATGGAGTGGACGGACAATTGGAGCGGAATTCAATATGCGGTCGTTATGCTTTCGCTTCCGGGAGGGGAAGCTGAGGACCGCTATGCCATTGCGATGACTTCGCTGCAGCCGGTGGGGGAAGCCGTCAGTATTTTGAAACGATACTTTATTTATTTGACACCAGTTATTCTTGTTCTTGTGATCTTATTGTCCTTGGCATTCTCGAGATTGATATCGTTTCCGTTAGTTAAGCTTAGCCGGTTGGCCACGCGCATGGCGCAGCTGGACTTTACGATACAGCCTACGGTCCATTCCAAGGACGAATTTGGAGATTTGTCGCGGAGCATGAATACATTATCCGAAAACTTAAATACAGCATTGCAGCAGCTTACCGAGTCCAATAGAGAGCTTCAAGAGGAAATGGACAAGAAACAAAGGCTAGAGCAGCTGCGCAAAGAATTAATCGGGAATATCTCCCATGAGCTCAAAACGCCGCTAGGCATCGTAAAGGGGTTCGCAGAGGGTCTGCAGGATGATGTGGCGGCTGACAAAAGAGAGCGATACCTGCAGTTGATCGTGAATGAAACGGATCGAATGAATGCGTTAATCATGGATATGCTGGAGCTTTCCAAATACGAAGCGAAAGCGGTCCGGCTGCAATTCACAGAGCTATCGCTGGCAAAGCTTGTTCAGAACGTGGCGGACTCCTTCTCTTATCAGCTTGAAAGCAAGCAGCTTCGAGTAACGATTCAGGAGGCTGGGGAACTGATGGTAAAGGCAGATGCCAGACGAATGGAGCAGGTTGTTCAAAATCTGTTGAGCAATGCTATCCGTTATGGATCAGATCACAGCATCATTCAAATAGACATACAAAGATTATCGCCCGGGAAAATCGCGACTTATATGGAAAACGAGGGGCCTCCGCTAGCCGAAGACGATTTGAAACGAATATGGGAGCAATTTTACCGGGCAGAACGTTCCCGCGACCGAAGATCCGGTGGGACCGGATTGGGGCTGGCCATCGTGGAAAATATTTTAGAGCTGCATGGAAGCGAATTTGGTGCTAGGAACACGAACCGAGGCGTTTCATTTTACTTTACACTAGAAGAGGCGGAGACGAGAAAATGAATAAGAAACAAATGATCAATGGGTTGGCTGTATTGCTGGTTCTGCTTTTGATCAGTGCTTGCGGGACCAAAGGGAACACGGAAGCGTCTGAAAGTGTACCTTCGCCAATTGGCCAGGAGGAAAGTACGGCGACGAATGATTCCGTGAATACGGAAAAAGAAATCTTGATCATTATCGACCAGACGCCTAAACCGATTGAGGGCAACAGCTTCGATTTTCAGGTCAAGCAGCTGCCCGAAGGATATTCTTTGTCAGAAATGCAGTGGAAATCCGATAAGAACCAGTTCGTAAATACGCTGCAGGAAGCGGCTGAGCATGGGGGCAATGGGGGAGATGGGTTTTATATTAGCGGAAACGGACAGTTTTCAGGATTTATTTATCCAGACAAAATGAACGGTGAACAAGGAGAGGTTACTTTCACGTTCCGCAATGAGCAGGGCAAAGAATTAACTTGGAAAAAAGAGATCACTTTAAAATAAAGAAAACTTGATCCTATTGAAAGGCCCTTGCGATCCATGCGATCATAAGGGCCTTTTTGATACGAGCCAACAAGGCGATGGATATCCATTTAGACGAGAAGCGAAACAGACATCTTTAAAGCCTCTGCCTAGGTCATCCCTATTTTCTGAACGTCCGTTCGTAATCCTCAAATCGTATTTTCCGAATTAGTCTCCGATCGGCTGTTCGGGCGATTACCCCCTCTGATTTCCCTTCAGCATCAATGCCTACCATTGTCTGCTCGAACGCTTGCAAGAATGCAAAGGTATCCTCAAGCGTTGTTGGGAAATTTGCTGCAGCTTCCTCACTCAACAAAGGGGCGTAAGGGAGCTCTGCGGCTTGAACAAATGCCAATTTATCGTTCTCTGAGTAAAAAGGCTGGTTTCCGTGATCGCGCCATTCGGCTATCTTTTCCTGAGGCAGGGCTAGCAAGCGCTCGAGTTCCTCTTTAGCAAGGGAGAAGATATCAAACACGCGGCTTCCTTGCGTTTTACTCTCCGTGTAATGTTTGGCGGCCTTCGTCTTCCCTCCATAGGATTCCTGATAAACCACCGTCAATGCCCAATCGTTCTGGCTGAAAATAAGCCCAAGCAGCCGCTCCGCCACAGGCTTAAGAAATTCAGCAATATTACCGTAGGGATTGCCAATTCGGTCTCCTTTTGCATATAAGAGCTCTTCTCTCGAGCCTATCAAATAATCGACTTCCTTGTTTTCGTTTTGGAAAAAGATGATCCTCGCGTTCTCTCCGTCTACTTTCTCATACACATAAACAGAGTCGGCTTCGTTCAGAAAGCCGCGTTCCTCCGACAGCCCGTCCGTTAATCGGCCTTTCTCGCCCAGCTTGTGGTAGGTTAGAATACTTGGATACTTGGTCAACGAATTTATTTTTTTCAAGTCCATGGTGGTGATCCTCCAATAACCTTATTTTTTCGACATCCCTATCGGTTGAATTACACATTAGCATACATTCGGCTAAAAATAAGGAATTTTTTTCTAGCGAAGTCAAACCTATGATGCGTTTCGTACGTCTTGTATGAAAAGGGGGTCTTGCTAATGAAAAAAATGGTCACGATGCTTATCGTTTTATGCTTATTGTTATCAAGCTGCAGCAACCATCCAAACAGCGACAGTCAGCATGTATCTGCGATTCAAGTAAAGGAATTGTTCGACAAGCATGCGATTGTATTAACGGAACCGAAAGACTTGCATCCGGAGAATGTATTTATACGTATATTAAATGGAGTGAAGCCTGAGACGTATGTTATGAATGATAAACAGCTCATCAGCATATATGCTTATCCATCTGAAAAGGACGCACGAGAGGGTGCCAAGGATTTTGAGGCTAAGACGGCTGTGGCCGACGTGGTCCAGCACCGCCGTTATGTGATCGGTAATATTCTGTTGTTTTATGTGGTTGATAAAGAGAATGAGGATTCACGCCTCGAGCTGGTAATCGAAAATCTGCGTTCTATGCTGCGGTAAATTCAGGTTTACTAAGCTAGTGGAGCCTGTGCTTGTATGTCTACCTAATTTACTTATAATTAATCATATGAAGAAATGCAATCGGATAAGGAGTAGATACGGGATGGGAAACAGAACCTTTACGCTGGCTGAGGCCAATGAGCTGCTGCCGCAATTAAAAGTGGACTTGAAGCAGCTTCAACAATTAAAAGGCGAGTTTGAAAGCCGATACGTGGATTATCACAAGGAGAAGGCTGCTTATGAGCAGGCCTTTGCAGGCTTGCCAGGCGGAAAGGACCCTTTCTTTGAGCAGGAGAGCCAGCTGGAATTCATGAAGATGGAGGCTGATCTGCTGATCGATAATTTTGCCCGGAAAGGCGTGCTCCTGAAAATGGTCACCCCGGGCCTGATCGACTTTCCAGCCGTTCTGGATGGCGAGGATATTCTCATTTGCTGGAAGGAAGGGGAAGCGCACGTAAGCCACTATCATGGCCTGCATGATGGCTTTAACGGAAGGAAGCCGTTCCCGCAGGAGTGAGTTTGGGAAGCCATGAATATAGATGCATGCGGCAAGGCCCTGTAGAGGAACGATCTACTTGGCCTTTTTTGCGTGCCTTTCCTGAACCCATGAGAATGGGAGGGAAGTTTAGGGTATGTAACATTTTCCATATTTTATACGTTGTGTAATTATGCGAATAAGATGAAAAGAATAGGCAGGTGTTTTATGAAAAAGTGGATGAAGTCTACTGCAATCTTGTTATCGGTATGGCTTGCATACTCTGGAGGAACCGCTGGCGTAGGGGCTGCGTCAAGTCAGGCAGCGGACGAAGAAGCCGTATTGCCGGGCGATGTAGCCAAAATGTACCGTATACCACATGAGCTGACTTTTGAGCTTAAAGGAACCAAAGGCTTGCTCGATGGCAAGCCGATTAACGTAGATCAGCCGATTTTACGCGATGGACGCGTGTATGTCCCGGTCAGGACGCTAAAGCAAAGCGGCGCGGCTGATGTGGTTGAATGGAATGCGGCCAAACGGGAGGTTAGGGTGGTCATCAACAAGAAGCTTATGCCGTCTTTTGGGGAGCTGCGTTACCGGATCGGCTCTAACAAAATTTATTCGGGCGACGGGACAGCGTTTCAGCAAGAAACGATTCCAGTCCCTTTTATCTCAGGCGGACGTGCCTACGTGCCGATAAGGCCGCTTAACACTTATCAAGGCATTGCGGTTGCGCTCGATAAAGGAGTCGTTACATGGAATTGGAGCGAGAAAATCATCGAAGTGCAGCAGCGTGAATGGTCGACCGCCGAACCGCAGACGACGTTTACGATGCTTTATCAGAAGGATATGAACATGCCGCAATTTTTGAGTTCGCTTGGGCCAGGGGGCTGGGGTGGCTCAAGCTCTGGAAGCAAAATCATTGAAAAGGACATTAAGCTGGATGGGCGCATCTATAACCGGATCAGTCTAACAGCAGAGCTCCATCCAGGCGTCAATCCGCTCCTGCTTACGGCTGTGTCAGCAGGAGAAGAATATCTTGCCGTATATCGAAAGGTTAATCCTTCGGAGCCGATACCGGTTGCTTTGACATCAGACGCCGAGGGATATACGAAGCTGACAGCTCCAACGCAGGGGTATGTTAAGCTTAAAGCTGGCGAATCCCTTACGATTGCGGGGGAGGTCCTTCAGTCAGGCCCATTATTTGACGAGGTGACTTTAAGAGCTAGCAAATATGAACCAGCCGTGCATGGGTATGAAGAGGATTTTTCCGTTAAAAGCCCAATTAAGAACAACAACTATTCTGGTGTGCTGAAGTTTGAGAAGCCGGGCAGCTATTGGGTGGACCTAATCAGTCCGAAATATATGCGTTCCATTGATCTTGGTCCGTATGGGAATCGCTGGGCTGTCATTATTGTAGAGGTTGAATAATGGAGTAAGAAAGAAGAGTTCCGATGGTCATACGATCGGAACTCTTCTTTGCTTATTGGAGGACAAACTCTGCTGTTACCGGGTTGTGGTCACTGAATGCAAACTTCAGATCCGTACCCTGCAGCCATTCCGGCCAGTTCTGCGTCGTTTTGAATCTTTGCGAATCGGTGCCGGGAAGGGCATGGTTCCAATCGCCGCCAACGATGATATAATGGCCTTTTCCTGTCTCCTTCTTGAGATAAGCGGACAAGTAATCGAGCTGCTGCTTGCGAATCTTTCCTTCCTTATCAAAAGCTGACAAATGCAAATTGACCAGAATCAGCTCCTTGCCGTTATGAACCGGGAATCTATTCGCTATAAAGGCGCGGTCGAGATCAAGCTGCTGGACTGGCCAGCTTTCCTTCACGGGGAGATCGTAGCGTTCGCTGCTTGTGCTTTAGAAGGAAGACAGCGTTAGCAAGCCGCTATGTACTTTGCCATGGGCTCAAAGAGCGGCACAGGCACCCAAGGCACTTTGTAATTGTAGGCAAAAGAAGAACTGTAGTCCTTCAAGGCTTTGGAGAAGAATTCGGCCTGATTAATCATATAGCTTCGAGAAGACTGAACGTCTACCTCTTGTAGCAAATAAAAGCTGGAAAGGCTGCTGTTCATAAAGGACGCGATGGAAGCGAGATTGGCTTCCGTCTGTTTCTTGCTGCTAGCGCGCGAATGCTCTCCACCGTCCATGAAAAAATCTTGTTCGCTGTCCAAGCCGGCATAACCGATGTTAATGGTGGTAACGGTAAACCGCTTGCCTTGCTCCAGAATCGCTCCGGTCTGATTGGATATTGAAAGCTCGGTCACTTCTTTCGGTTTATAATCAGATAAAGTAATATACAGTAAGAAGCCTCCAACAAGGAGAGCTGCGGCCAGCACGAGCAGGCTCGCTATTTTAAGTATTCTTTTCCCCCATACGAATCACCTCTCCATTATTCTTTTCCTTCCTTTAGGATACAGGAAAGCTGGTGAAAAAGGACCAACGTTTGGAAGAAAATGAATGGTTTTTAGAACGGAAAAATTGCAGTTGTAATCCAATATACATGATTTTTCAATTTCGCGGAGGTGAGAAGCGATGTCCGGTGTCATTACGAAAGCCATTCATATCTTGGACCTTCTGCTCCCCGAAGGAACAGAGAAGGAACTGAGCGTTACAGAAATGAGCCGAGAACTGGATATGCCCGTGCAAAGCGTCCACCGCATACTCAGCTCCTTGATGGAGCATGGCTTCGTCGCTCAAAATGCGAAGACGAAGAAGTACAAGCTGGGCTTGTCCATTATGAAGTATGGTTTTCTGATGTGGGACAGCCTGATGCTGCGCACGATTGCGAGGCCCTTTATGGAGGAGCTCTCCCAGAAGACGAAGGAAACGGTATATCTCGCTACCCGTGAGAATACGGAAGGCGTTTATATCGATTCTGTAGACTCGCCGCAAATTCTGAAAATATCGGAGCCGATCGGGCTCAAGCTGCCTTTGTTCATCGGCGCTTCCAACCGGGTTATTCTTGCCTACCTGCCGAGAAAGATGCAGGAGCAAATGCTGGAAGAGGCAGATTGGGGGGCCATGCCCACTCTTAAGCCGTTGACGCGGGAGTACATCGAGGCGGAAATAGAGAAGATTCATAGGCGTGGCTACGCCGTAACCTCGGGAGAAGCAACGGAGGGAACGACCGGCATTGGCGCACCGATATTCTCCTATGAAAATATGGTCATTGGCTCTCTAAACGTCGCGGGTCCGACCTTGAGGTTTACGGAGGATACGGTTGAAAAAAACAGCTTTCTTGTTAAGAAATATGCGGATTTGATCTCAAATGAGCTGGGGTACCGTTACAAGCTGAAGCGTTGATTCAAATTTGTTGAACGGTTTCCCACTATTCGGGAAAGTGGTATTACCTCTATCAGATAATGAGATTATAATAAGCTTCAATAACCGCAGCATGCGCGTATTGGAGGTGAGTTGGATGAATAATATCGTTGCTTTCCGGCATTTTTCTTTTGATGATGACTTTGCATTTCGCTCATGGGCCAATGCGAATGGGCATCGTTTATCTATGTATGATCCCGCGTTTGCCATTCCGTTTGATTTGCTTGATGATTTGGATTTACTCATTATTTGCGGCGGACCAATGAGCGTCTATGAGGAAGAGCTTCATCCTTGGCTTGCAGATGAGAAGCGCTTTGTCCAAGAAGCGATCAAGCGCGGCAAAAAAGTGCTGGGGATCTGCTTCGGCGCTCAAATGATTGCTGAATTGCTGGGTAGCCCTGTGTATCGCAATGCGCATAAGGAAATCGGTTGGCATACGATCAACCGCACTCAGGAGCAGCATCCCTGGTTCGACGGCTTACCGCAGCAATTAGTTTCGTTTCAATGGCATGGCGATACCTTCGATCTGCCAGACCATACGCGGCTGCTTGCTACTTCAGAAGCTTGCAGGGTACAGGCATTTGCTTACGAGGAGCATGTACTGGGTCTGCAATTTCATTTGGAGACGACGCCAGCCTGCATGGAAGCGATGTTCGAGCATTGGTCCAGCGAGCTTATTGCTGCGCCATACATACAGTCAGAATCTCAGATTCGCAGCCGTTTCGGGCAAAGCGAGCTATCTATCCGAATGCTTCACCAGATATTGGATAGGATGGTCACGGAACGATGGCCTAAGTCGACGGGTACAACAGAGAAGGAAGCAGACGGTTCAATAGACAATATAAAGGAACAAACGTTTTGACTAAATCACTAGCTGCAGAAAAGGAGAGTTCCAATATGAAGAGAAATCGATTAGGACAATCAGAGCTCTATGTTAGCGAGATCGGGCTTGGCTGTATGTCGCTCGGCACGGATAAGGAGAAGGGGATCGCTCTGGTACATCAGGCACTCGAAGGAGGAATAAATTTTCTCGATACGGCAGATCTTTATCATGAAGGGCTGAATGAGGAAATCGTCGGCGAAGCGGTTCGCGGCAGACGGTCAGAGGTAATTATAGCGACCAAAGTAGGCAACCGGTGGGAGCCAGGCAAGGAAGGCTGGACATGGGACCCGTCCAAAGCCTATATCAAAGAAGCCGTTAAGGATAGCTTAAGAAGGCTGCAGACCGATTATATCGATTTGTATCAACTGCACGGCGGTACGCTGGAGGATCCGATTGAAGAAACCATCGAGGCGTTCGAGGAGCTGAAGCAGGAAGGACTTATTCGGTATTACGGCATCTCTTCCATTCGTCCGAATGTCGTTCGGGAGTATGCGCAGCGGTCCAATATCGTAAGCGTAATGAGCCAATACAGCATTATCGATCGGAGACCTGAGGAGCAGGTGCTGCCTTTGCTAGAAGAGAAAGGAATAAGCTTGATTGCACGCGGACCGGTAGCCAAAGGGATCTTAACCCGCACAGGGGCTGCGAAATTGGCGAAGGGTTATCTGGAATATAGTGAAGAAGAGCTTAGTGAACTGTATGCCACGCTGCTGGAGCAGGGAGGCAACGATAGAGATCTAGCGCATACGGCTATTCGCTTCGCACTGGCCAGCTCTACGGTTGCTGCGGTCATTCCCGGAGCAAGCAGCATCGAGCAGCTGCTGCACAATATAGCAGCGAGTGAGACAGAGGAGCTTTCCACAGCTGAGCTTGCGCAGATCACAAAGATAAGCAAAAGCAGCGGTTATGTACAGCACCGATAGATTGTTGATTCATTAGGAAAAGGACTGGAAGCAGTTGTTAGGGCGCAGCACATCCGGTTTCAAAGCTTGAAAGTTGAGGGTGAGCCTATGCCTAAGCTCACTCTCTATGTTATGCTTAGTAAGGAAGGTTTGACTTTAACAACTGTATGAAATAAAATTACAGTATCCTTCTTGGGAGGGAGTTATGTAAATGAATAGCGAATTTACGGTAGCGGTTCACAGCTTAGTGCTGTTAGCTTATTTACCTGACCATATGGCTAGCAGCGAGACGATTGCCCGGAATGTGTCTACGAATCCAACGCGGATCCGCAAGATTATGAGCTCCTTGCGCAAGCATGGTTTTGTGAAGACGAAGGAAGGGATCGGCGGCGGCTATATTTTGAACTGTGCGCCGGGCGAGGTTACACTCGCTCAGGTGTACCGAGCGCTCTCCGGAGGTACGCTGAAGCCGCACTGGTGCTCAGGCAACCCGGAAGAGGATTGTCTCGTGTCCGCCAATATCCAAGTGGTCATGGACCACTTCTTCTATGAGGCGGAGCAACATTATGAGGCGTACCTCGAGCAGAATACGCTGCAAACGGTGCTGGAGAAAATCCGAAAATGCCAACAGCAGCAAAAAACGCAGCAGGTTTAAGGAGTATCTTACATGAGAGTTAATCTCTGTGTGCAGATGCCTAGGAAGTGATAGCGGTAATGGATTGAAGATGATCCGTTACCGCTAATGGAAGCAAACTCCTTCTATAAGAATGATCCTTCTATAAGAATGATGGCTCTCAGCCGCATCCTGGGCTTGAAAGCTAGAGGTTTCACCGGAAATGTGTTATTCCTTACGTTCAATATGTATTTAATATTCATACAGTTAATTAAGGTTTTTGCCTTAAAAGGCCGGTTTTTTAAACTTTGAAGTAAAGGGTGAACACAATGTCAGAACAAACGAGCAGTAATTCCACTTTTAATATTCCATTATCGGTTCTTGATGTGTCTCCAATCGTTGAGGGAGGCTCAGTGGCTGAATCGCTAAGCAACACGCTGGACTTGGCGCAGCATGCGGAAAAATGGGGCTATAACCGTTATTGGCTTGCCGAGCACCATAACGCTGCCAGCATTGCAAGCTCGGCTACGTCGATCGTTATCGGCCATGTAGCTGCAGGCACTTCGACGATCCGGGTAGGCTCCGGCGGCATCATGCTGCCTAACCATGCGCCGCTTGTGATCGCCGAGCAATTCGGCACGCTGGAATCTTTATTTCCCGGCCGGATCGATCTTGGTCTTGGACGCGCGCCTGGAACAGACGGCTTAACTGCAGCGGCACTGCGCGGCAGCAGAAGAAGCAACGGGCAGGACTTCCCGGAACAGCTAACAGAGCTAAGGGCGTTCCTCGATCCGTCTAGATCGGAAGTGGGCATGCCCGTACGTGCGATTCCCGGTGAAGGACTCGATATTCCGATATGGCTGCTCGGCTCTAGCGATTTTAGCGCCTTGCTCGCAGCTGAGCTTGGTTTGCCGTTCGCGTTCGCGGGACATTTCTCACCGACGTTTACGGTGCCAGCTATGAATCTTTACCGCAGCAGCTTTAAGCCCTCGGCGGTTCTCGATAAGCCGAAAGGTATGGTGGCAGTCAACGTAGTCGCGGCAGATACGGACGAGGAGGCAGCATATCTGGCAACGTCCATGCAGCAGCTGTTTTTATCCTTTATCCGCAATACCCGCGGTCCGCTCCCTGCTCCTGTACGCGATATGGATAGTTTATGGACGGCGCAGGAAAAGATCGCTTTGCAGCAGCAGCTCGGATCGTCGATCGTCGGCGGGCCTGATACGGTGCGAAGCAAGCTGAAACAGTATATTGAGGCGACAAAGGCTGATGAAATTATGGTCGCGGCCCATATCTTCGACCATAAGGCACGCCTGCGTTCTTATGAGATTATAGCAGGTCTGTAATAGCGGCTTCCCTTAATATCGGCAGTGATGCTTATTCTTATGCTGCTTGCCATAAGAAGCAAATATCAAGCAAAAGAGTGCAACGGATCGCCCGTTGCACTCTTTTTTCTTGAAATATAGGAACGTATATCATTTCGCTATCCCTTCTCTACATTTCTCGGAATGAAACGCGCTGCGCCGCCAAAGGACGGCGACAGCCGTTTACTCTTGATATAGGACTATTCAGGATCAACAGGCGGACGTTGTCCGTTGCGAAGCTGGCGAATGGAGTAGCCGAAGTCCATCTGAAGATGAGGATAATCGGGGAAGTTTTTCCAATCGCCACCCCAAGAGAAGCCGAGTTTCTTGGCGATGGAGACGACCTCCATCCAATCTGCCTTTCCGTTCTTGTTGCCATCGTATTCCATGTCCCATACGACATCGCCTTTCTTCGTTCGCAGCGCAAAATCGATAGCGAGTCCATAATTGTGATAAGAGTGGCCACCCTGCACTTGAGTTACCACTTGGCCTTCGGTCGTTCTGCCCTTGGCATAAATGGCATCCTGCTCCTCGCTCGAGCGGAATCCATCTGAAATGAGTATATCGATGCCGGCGCTTGCCGCCTCGGCGATTAGCTCGTTTTGCTTAGCGAATACGACCGGGTGCAGCCCGGTGACAGGGGCCGCAGGGGCAGGAACGGGATCAATTTCGGGCAAATAAGGCTCTATGGTGAGAATGCTTTTCCATAATAAAACAGAGCTTAATGCCAAAATAATAAACAACAGCAGCCGATTGCGTTTGCGCTTGTTGCGCGCCGCCAGTTCCAACTGAGCTTGCCCCATGGGCAGGTGATGCTGCGAAAAACGGTTCCGTTCAAGCATGCTGAATCTCCTTAAGCTTTGTATCCGCTCATTTTACCATATTGCTCCTTCGTCCGCCCTAGCCCTGGGTAGGGGTAGCAGCAGAAAAGCTTGACTTTTTATCAGTTTAGTTCTAAACTGATAAATATAACAAAGAGGCGAGGTGGTCAGATGGAGCAAAACGGTACAAAGAATAGCTTGTCTGGACGCGATAAGCGATTAGGCCTAATGATATGGTACCGCCTATCGCGAGTGTATAGCCAAAGCTTGCGCGATACTCACCAGCATCTGAAACAGTGGAGCTTGTCCGCTGCACAATTCGATATTCTTGCTCAGGTTGGCGCGCATGGGCGGTTGACGCAGCAGCAGCTGGCTGACAAGCTTTTTGTTACCAAAGGTAATATTACGCAGCTGTTAAGCAAGCTGGAGGAACTTGAGCTCATCAAGCGTGAGCAAGAGTGGAAGACCAAATATGTCTCACTAACCACAAAGGGGCAAGCCCTATTCGATGATGTCGTTCCCTTACAAGAGTATTACCAGGCATCACAATATAATGCTCTGAATCAGGAAGAGAAGAAGCAGCTGCTCATGCTGCTCAAGAAAATTCAAAATTAATTGGTATAAAATCATTTAAACGATAAGTTTGGATCTACAAAATAAGAGGAGGTTTATATTATGCAGCTTAAAGGTATTCACCATGTATCAGCAATCACAGGCACAGCTTCCGGCAATTTTGAGTTTTACACACAGCTATTGGGACTTCGTTTGGTCAAAAAAACCGTTAACCAAGATGAAACCTCGGTTTATCATTTGTTTTATGGGGATGAGAAAGGCAATCCGGGAACGGAGCTAACCTTCTTCGAATTTCCGATGACCGCCAAAAATCGGGAAGGAACAAGCAGTATCTCTTCTCTATCCCTCCGCGTAGCGAACGATGCGGCGCTGCGTTACTGGAAAGAACGCTTTGAGCAGTTTGAAGTGGATCATGACGAAATAACAGAGCGAGCGGGACGCCAGACGATTGCATTCCGAGATTTTGAAGGGCAACGCCTGGTCCTTGTTTCTGACGAGAACAACATCGGTGTAAAGGGCGGAATTCCTTGGGAGAAAAGCACCGTGCCTGCGCAATACGGGATTTTGGGCTTAGGTCCCGTACAGCTTACCGTCAAAAATCCAGAGCCGACCGTACTCGTGCTAACTCAGCTAATGGGCTTCAGGGAAATAGGGAAATATCCATCAACAGTGGGAGGCCAGCCGGATATTGTCGTATTTGAAACGGGGGAAGGCGGAAGCGGGGCAGAGGTTCATATCGAGGAGCGGAATGATCTTCCGCGTGAGCAGCAGGGCTACGGCGGCGTTCATCACGTAGCTTTCCGCGTAGACAATGACGATGAATTGCGCGAGTGGATCGATCATATCCGCGGTGTACGCATTCCGAATTCCGGATTCGTCGACCGATTTTACTTCCGTTCTTTGTACTTCCGCGAGCCGAACGGCATATTGTTCGAGCTGGCCACCGACGGCCCAGGCTTCGATACGGATGAGGATATCAATCATCTTGGCGAATCGCTTGCATTGCCTCCATTCCTTGAACCGCAGCGTGCGCAGATCGAAGCGAGATTGAAACCGCTGGAAACGAAGCCAGAAGCGTAAGTGGCGAGAATGGTAATGTAGGTTAAAAGCCAGCCTCATTACACAGGTAGTTACTATTGTTGTCTTAATTAAACGAGCGCTTCCCATTTGGATAAGGGGCGCTCGTTTTTTTTGTAGAGGAGACTATCGGAGTTCAAGCAATCTACCATTATTTTTGCAATGAGTAATTTTTCATAGTTTGATATGCTTCGGAGATGCGGTTCTTTGGGAGGGTCTTCATGAAACGGGCATATCATAGATTCGCAATGGTAACCATTGCGTTACTAACCGTATTTACAACGATGGGAAAGCCAGTAGACAGCTTGAGCAGCTTGCCCTTTGATGATATTGGAAACAGCTATGCCAAACAGGAAATCATAGATTTATATAATCGGAAAATCATAACGGGCACGTCAGAGAGAAGCTTCTCTCCGGCCCAATCTATATCCCGAGCGGAATTTGTGACGATCATCGACCGATTTCTGGGCTTGGAGCCGGTAACATCACCGGTCTCTCCATTTGCCGACGTTCCCAAGCAAGCATGGCATTATGGCTGGATACAAGCAGCCGTTCAGCTTGGCTTGGCAGATGGCATTAGTGCTACCAGTTTCGCGCCGTCGATGCCGGTCACCAGGCAGGAGGCAGCCGTTTTATTGGCTAGGGCGCTAAAGCAAGCAGGAAGCAAAGCAGAGGGATCGCTAACCTTTGGCGACAGCAGCCAGATTGCTACATGGGCAAGCACATCCGTAGCGGCTGTAAAGCAGTTAGGTTTAATCAAAGGTGATGAGCAAGGAGATTTCCGGCCGACTAAACCGATCACAAGACAAGAGACGGCGGTTATGATCTATCGAGTGCTCCAGAATAAAAACTGGGAAGCGGAGCTGAAAGCAGCGCCGGAAGAATCAATAAAGCTTGGCTGGCAATATGGCCAGACCACGAAAGAGTATCAGAACAACGTGCTGAGGTCCAATGTGAATACGTTATCCCCGCGTTGGTATTTTACAGACGCGTCAGGCAATATAACGGATAACACGGACTCTTCTCTCCTAACATGGGCCAAGCAGCATAACAAAAAAGTATGGGCGATGGTTGGCAACCGCTCCGATCAGGCGGCCACGCATCAGATGCTGTCTAGTTCGGCCGCCAGAAGCAACGCGGTTACCAAACTGGTTGATTACGCCAAGTCTTATAAACTCGACGGACTCAATATCGATTTTGAAAATGTTGCGCCGCAGGACCGCGCGGCACTTACCGCGTTTATGACAGAGTTATCGAAGAAGCTCAAGCTAATTAGCGTTACGCTTTCTATCGATGTATCGCCCGACAGGGGCACTGACTGGACGGATGCTTTGGACTTTGCAGCACTCGGCAAGCAGGCGGATTACGTTGTTTTGATGGGCTATGACGAGCATTGGGGAGGAGGCTCGGAGGCGGGCTCTAATGCGTCATTAGGCTTCGACAAGGCCGCTCTGTACAAGCTGTTGCAGCATGTAGCAGGCGAGAAAATCATTTTAGCGGTGCCGCTCTACAATCGCGATTGGGATTTGAACAAGGACGGCAGCGTAGCTTCAACCGAGTTTATTTCGCTCACCCAGCAAAATGCGCTTATGGCCCAATTTGCCATCAAACCGGTGTGGGACGCGAAGATCGGCCAATATACAGCCGCTTATTTGAAAAATGGCGTGCGCCACCGCATGTGGCTCGAAGACGGGCGTTCTTTAACCGCCAAGTACAAGCTGGTTGTGGATGCCAAGCTTGCAGGCTTAGCCTACTGGTATGTAGGCGGAGAAAGTGCAGATATTTGGAGCAGCATGAGAAATGCCGACCGTTTTTTGAATTATGATTTTTCATCGTGAAGGATCTTGCTATATAAGCTCAACCAATGATTTTAGACTTAAAAATTTTCTGAAAGCAGGATTCCATACGGACGCACAGTTGGTCCATGATAGCCATTTGTAATTGGGTATTTCCTCCATAAATAATCGTGAATCATACTCTCGTCTTCAAACAGCAGTTGGTGAATCTCATCGTTCATTAATCTTTTCTTAAGTGAGGAACCGTTCGCGCACAAACTTCGTTTGCTTGCACTCATCGGCAGCTTCGAGCGTATACTGAGATAGATGAAATAGGTCTTAAAATAGATCTAATCTATCCCAGCGGCTTCAAATGGGCAGCTTATGGCTGGTTTTTGGAGAAATAGATCTAATTTTCAGATCTAATCTGACGCGAATAGACGAAAAGGATGAAATAGGTCTAAAAAATAGATCTAAATTAGTCCAGGGTCATCAAATGGGTAGCTTATGGTTGGGTTTTGGAGAAATAGATAAGTCGAACGAAAGAAATGAAGGATATGAAGGATATGAAGGATCTGAAGGATCTGCGAAGCGAGAAGATAGATCTGAAGAAATGAAGTGTACGCCTTAGTAGCCAGATTTTTACCTTATTTTTAGCTTAACATGTCCTAGTCAATCAAAGAGTCTGGCTGCAACCGCGCCACCCTAGAATGATCTACCCGCGCAGCGACCAAAACGACAAGCTTTAGTTCAAGTTAAATTGAAGAACAATAATGGTATGCGCACCTGTGCGGCGCATGCCTTTTTTTGATGCCAAACGGCTGCATCTCCTTACATACAGCGTAGGTCAGCATTCTTCCATCCGATTTGCAACGAAAAATAGATTGGTATTTTCCGAACTGGAAATTGCGCGAGGGCTCTGTGTAAAATAGTGGATAGGAAGGCGGTAAATGCTGACAGATCCGATATCTCGCAAGCAGGCCGCTGGATGAAGAAAGAGAGGGTCCGTATATGAAAAAGTTTGCAGCATTATTTCTTTCACTAGCTCTACTATTCTCGTTCGTTACCAATGTCCAAGCGGATGAAAAGCCGATTTCAGTCTGGCTTGAAGATCAGCAGGTACAGCTTGGGGAACAACAGCCGATTATGGAGCATGGCACGACGCTGGTTCCTGCGAAGCAGATTCTTGAGAAGCTTGGCTTCGAAGTCACTTGGGACCAAGATAACAAAGTCATTACGGGTAAGAAAGAAGGACTCGTCCTATTATTCCAAATCGGCAATCTGGGGGCCGTAGTCAATCAATCGGAGCAAGGCTTGCTTGTCGCTCCGAAGCTCATTAAGGGAACGGTCTATATTCCTCTGCGTACGGTCAGCGAAGCATCGGGCTATGAGGTATCCTGGAATAAAGAACAGCGGGCCGTTACGATTGAGGCAAGAGAACCTAGCCGCGGCTTCCTTTGGAAAACCGAAAATGCTGGAAATACCGTCTATTTGCTAGGCTCGATACATATTGCGAACAAGGCGATGTATCCGCTGCGGCCTGAAATTCAGAAAGCCTATGAGGCCTCCAACTTTTTGGTCGTAGAGGCTGATATTACGAAAATGGATGATGAGGCTGTTCAAAAGCAAGTGTTGGATATAAGCGTTTATAAGGATAATACGACGTTAAAGGATCATATCTCAGCCGAAGCGTACAAGAAGCTAGGTGGAATTTTGAAAGAGAACGGGTTGGAGACCCATGCGCTCGATACCTTCAAAGCATGGAATGTATCCTCCGCACTGGATTATCTAACTTCGGCTAAATCAGGCTTCGATGCTGGCATCGGCATTGATGCACACTTCCTTCAGCAGGCCATCGCAAGCCAGCTGCCGATTCTTGAGCTGGAATCCATTGAGTATCAGCTTAATATGTTTAACAATTTCTCGGACAAACTGCAGGAGGAAATGCTGAATTCATCCATTGAACAATATTACGCAGAAAGTTCAGGAATTGATGCGTTATCGGAAATGTGGGCAACTGGTAATGAGGAGCAGTTGCTCGAACTGACCCAGTCCACGATGACGAACGACGAGTTTTACAAAGCGCTTCTTTCCGACCGGAACGTACCGATGGTGGATAAAATTACCGGATACTTGAATGGCAGCGAGAAGAAGACGTACTTTGTTGTTGTAGGGGCGGCTCATATGATTGGGCAAGACGGTATCGTACCGCTTTTAGAGAAAAAAGGATTTAAGGTTGAACGCCAATAACGAAGTGGCTGAAAAACCGAAAAAAAGGCAATCCCGCGAGCCGTGGGATTGCCTTTTTCATTAATAGGTTTATGCGATTGTAAGTGCTACTTACGTAGCCTGACCTTTCTGCTGCTTGAGTTTAAGCTCGACAAGCAGCGCATGGAGCTGCTCCGTCGCTAATCCGTGAAGCACGAGCCGAAAGCCGGCTTTCAGCGTCGTCAGCGGCACCATGGGATGCTTGTTATTAATGAGCGCGAGCCGATCGTTGCTGCCGATGATTTTGGAGGCGAGAATACCGATGGTCTCATCAAGCTGGAGCGAGTTGGTCGCCCGCCAAAAATCATTGTCCGTCAGGAACATTTGATAAACAGGGGTGAAGCATTCGATTGCTGTGGTCAGATCCATAAAGTTGGTCCAACGGTTTGGCATTTGCTCGATCGGCAAAGGAGTCGATGTAATCGACCCGAATTGAAGCTGCTCCTGCTTCGTTACTTCAATTCCCTTCTCACGCAGCTCGCGGTTTAGATTGATGACGAAGTTGTATAGGTTAAGATCGTGAATGAGAAAGAGATCGTCTTTTACCGGTTCTAGGTGAGTAGGCTTTAGCGGATTCATCTCGATCTGAACGCCGGGCACATTGTCCCGAATAAAGCCTAGCACCTCGGATCCGAGATAAAAGTGGCGCAAAATCATAAAGTTTGCGCTTGGGCTGACAAAGGTTTTCATCCCAAAATGGAGCACCCGGTGCAGCAGCCTGGAGGATGTGAACGCTTTTGGGACTATGATTTTGTAGAGCTGCAATAGAATAATCATCATCCTTGCGAACGGCCGGAGCACCGGCAGCAGAAATTGCCTCGATTTGCTGGCGCAATCTTTGAGATAAGCGGCCTTTGCTTCCTCATTGAAGGGAATGCTTTGGTCCATGTAGATGGCTAAAAACGGATTGGGATCGTTTTTGTCATGCGGCATATTATTGAAATAATCGGCGTTGCTCATACATTACCCAGCTCCTCTAGCTGCAGCAGATACAGCCGGGCCGTCGTTTTGGCTGTTTTCACGATACGCGCCGCAATGTCCGCGGTCAGCATCGGATGCTGAACGACGGCCTCCAGCCGTTCGAAATGTTTTTCGTCGGAGTCGCTGTGATAAAGCAAGAAGGATACCTCTTCATCGCTAAGCCCAAGCTGGTCGCGAATCATCTCGCCCCAGTAGCGCGCCATCCGGCAGCCGAGCCCTTCGATAATCCACATGGCTCCGATGAGGTCGACGGGATTATCGCGGCTAGCCCGCTGGAATAAATAAGCCGAGAGCGCCTCGCTGCCAATATTTTTTTCCCCCGATTGGATTTTGCTTAGCTCGCCGCCGACGGCAACGTAATTGCGCTCGAGAATTTGAAAGTCGCGATGCTCATCGCGCGCATGGGCAATGAACGTGGAACGAAGATCGATATGCTCAATGGCGATATAGGACGCGGCGCGGGCGATCCACTGCGAACCGTCAATGACTTGCTGGCGGATATTTTCCATCAAGGCCTTGTAATCGCTGAGCGTGAACTTCTGGTTATACAGCTTATGGATGACCGGGACCTGTGCGAGCTTTTGCTCAAAATCGATCCATACCTGAACCAGCTGCCTCACCAGCTGCGCTTGCACATGATCAGCCTCGTCGTACTCCAAATGCGGAGCTTCAGGCTCACGCTCTTCGAACACAGGCTGAGATGCAGCGCCACCGGGCTCAATGGCTGAGCCAACGACCGTCAGCAGCATATACGAGGTCTGGAATCGGCCGCTCTCGGGCACCATGCACAGCACTTTCTCGCCTGGCTGCAAATGGCCTTCATTTAGCAGCTCCTCCAGCATGATATAGATCGACGCCGCGCCAGTGTTTCCCTTCGTGTACAAATTTGTAAACCATTTCTCCTCAGGGATGGTAAGCCCGCCGAGCTGCAGCAGCCTGAATATTTCCTCGCGGAAGAAATGGGAGGAATAATGGCAGACCATCCAGTCAATGCCCGCAGGGTCAACCTTGCCTTCATCGACCAGTTCGAAAAAACGGTTCACGCCAACTTTGGGCATTTCATTCACCAGCCGAATATCCTGCTTTAAATTGATGGCGCCGTCATCGGCAGCCTCGTGAATGGAGCGATAATCGAGCCAGCTTGCCTGTTCGGGATTTTCTTTGTTGCTGCCTGCATACATACAGACGTCATAGAGATTCGCGTAAGACTTGTTATCGATCCATTCGATGCGCAGCGACAATCCGCTGGTGGAAGGCTGATGCTGCAGCACCGCAGCGCCCGCGCCGTCAGAGAGCATAAACCTTAGAAAGTCGGTATCGAATGGAACGGTGCGCTCGGCGAGTCCCGCCTGCGCTTCGAATCGCGTATGCTTAAAGACTCGGCTCGGAAATTCGCTGGCGCAGGAGATGGCGGTTTGCTGCTCGCCCGACTGCACATGCAGGTAAGCGTTCTTCATCGCCTGCATCCCGCTTGCACAGACGCCATGGTGAGTGGCGACCTCCATCACGGGGAGGCTGGTTTCTGCATGTACCATGCTGGCAAAGCCCGGAACAAGCAAATCGCCTTGCGTCGTGCCGACAGCGAGAAAATCAATTTTGTCCTGCAAGGCCTCTTTGTTTCTCGTGAGGGCATCCTGTATAGCTCTACTCGCCATTTCTGCATTGGAGTAAAGGCTCTTTTGTTCTTTGTCCAAGGCGTAGTGGCGAAAGCGTATTTTATTTTGATCGAGGATGCGGCGCATGGATTTTGAGCTTTTGCCACCGATTTTACCAAGATAATCTTCGATTTCATCATTGCTGACAGGAGAGCCGGGCAAAAACTTCCCGATGCTCGTAATATAAACTGGATTCATGAGGCACCTCCATAGTGTAATTGTGTATAGGGTATATGATCGCCGATTAGGACTTTGCAGCCTAGTACTAACTTTATTTGGTACCTTATGTAAACTTGGGCTTGAATTCAGATTCATTTGTCCGATATAATAGACGCATATTAAAACTGATGACTGACGGAGGTAACCCAGCCGATGAAGTAATTCACGATTCCTGTAAACAACTTGTTTAAGTACAAGCGGCGTTCTCGATTAAGCGAGAACCGGTCAGGGATACGTGTGTCGATTTGGGGTCCTAAGTAACATGAATCAGTTGCGATATACAGGTGATGTTTACCCGCTTTGCAGCGGCGTGACGCATCCTTTGTTTTCGTTTATTTGATTTTCCCCTTGCGTATTCGACCGTGTGCCGCTGGCCACGGTTTTTTATTATGTTCGGACAAATGGGGGAATGTCTTTTGATGCTATTAAAGATTAAACAAGTAAATAAAGAATTTGACGGCAAGCTGCTATTTGAAAATATTGAATTTGAGGTAAAAGAAGGCGAGCGGCTCGCACTGTTCGGCCGTAATGGAATCGGCAAAACGACACTATTGCAGGGCTTGACGGGCCGGCTCGCTTTCGATGGCGGCGAGGTACAGCGCCTCTTGCCTCTGGAGGAATGGGGCTGGCTGGATCAGCAGGCACAGCTCGACTCCTCGCTCACTTTACTGGAATTCGTACAGGCGGGTTCGGCTGAATGGTTTGAGCTCAAGCAAAGCATGGCTGCGCTAACCAAGCAAATGCAAGAAGGGGAGTCAGGCGAGGAACTGCTGAACCGTTACAGCGAGCAATATGAGCGATATGTCCAGCTTGGCGGCTATGAAGGGGAGGTAAAAGCGGAGCAATGTTTGAAGCAGCTAAGCTTCGATCCGTCTTTATGGGGCTTGCCATTTGCGCAGCTTAGCGGAGGGCAGAAGACGAAAGCCCAGCTGGCCGCCCTTATGGTTAGGGAACCGAAGCTGGTGCTGCTCGATGAGCCAACGAACCATTTGGATGCAGAGGCGCTTGCTTGGCTGGAGCAATGGGTGCAGACCTATCCGGGAACGGTGCTGTACGTCTCGCATGACCGAATGTTTATCAACCGCACGGCTACATCCATTTTGGAACTGGTGGCCGGAGGCTGCAGGCGTTATACGGGCGGCTATACAGAATACAAGGAGCAGAAAGAGCTGGAGCGGAGAACGCAGCTGGCACAGTACAAGAAGCAGGAGCTGGAGCGGGAAAAGCTGCTTGATAGCATCAGGATGTATGCGGAATGGTTCCAGCAAGCGCATAAGGCAGCAGGTCAAAATGATTTTCTTCGGTCAAAATCGAAAAAGAACGTATCGCGGCTGCACGCCAAGGAATCCGCACTGGAGCGGCTGGAACAGGGTAAGGTGCACAAGCCTCGCGAGGATGCGGAGCTGCGGATGCTCTTGGAGACAGATGAGTTTGCAGCATCCTCGCTGCTTCGCATGGATAATGTAAGTTTTGCCTATGAGGGCCATCCCCCTTTATTAAGCAAGCTTAGCCTTACCATTGGCCGGGGTGACCGCCTCGCCGTACTTGGGCCAAACGGCGTGGGCAAGTCGACGCTGCTGAAGCTGGCGACAGGCAGCTTAAATCCGGATGAAGGAAAGGTAGTCCTTCATCCGCAAACGACGATTGGCTACTTCGAGCAAGAGCTCAGCAAGCTTGATCTCGCTACGACCATATTAGACAGCCTCCTTGCACTGCCTAATATGACTCAATCCCATGCTCGGACCATTCTCGGCTGCTTCTTATTTTCCAAGGAGGATGTCTTCAAACGGATTGGCGATTTGAGTATGGGCGAGCGCTGCCGGGTAGCCTTTCTAAAGCTCTACTTTGGCAAAGCAAATCTGCTCGTGCTCGATGAACCGACGAATTATTTGGATATCGGCACGCGCGAGCAGGTGGAAGAGGCGCTTCTTCACTATCCAGGTGCAGTGCTGCTTGTGACTCATGACCGCTATTTCATCCGTCAGGCGGCAAACCGATTGCTCGTGATGGAGGGACGGGGGAAGCTGAACCTGTTTCCGGGCTCCTATGAGGAATATAGCTCTAAGGACCGCAGCTGTTTATTGTCCCCGAAGCAGCAGATCGACCAGAATGAACGAGAAATGCTGGAGCTTCGGCTGACGCAGCTGATGAGCAGCGCGCAGCCGGAAGAGCCTTCGGAACAAAAAGCGCTTATGGCCGACATTCTAAGACTTCGTCAGCAGATAAGCCAAATGCAGGCTAAGAACAACGGCCGATGATTCGATTAGGCGAAGCGAGTCAGTTCTTTCCAGCAGCGAGCTGCAAAAGGTGAATCAGGAGCGTCTGCATTAAGAAATACAGTTAGCAGGAAGGAAGATAGGTCATGGCATTCAGCAGAATAATCATTTTTGCAGGGATCATACTCATGCTTGGAGGCTGTGCTGCCACCAGTCCAGACAAAGGGCTGGGGCAAGCAGCCCCTACGGCAAATGAATATGTAGTAAATGAGGCAGAAGACGTTATCGCGAAGCTCGGTATCGTACAAAACAGTGAGCAATTGGATGCGTTTATTAGCGGTTTTTCAGATCAGGTCAGGGTTGTTCATTATACGAAGGAGGCAGACCCGATCTTTTACAGCCTCTCCAGAATAGAAGAGCAGATCGAGGTCCGTTACGATACCTCGCAGGATAAATATGGTTCGCCTACCGTCAAGACGTATCGGTGCGAATCGCTAATGAAAGAGCAAGCCAAACAAACCTTTACGTACAAGCTAAGTGGCTGCGGCGGCGCGCAAAAGTCGATCTCGCTGATTGATGTTCCTCTCTCTCCCTCGACCTAATCAAGCCTCTTACTTCAAAAGCGAATACACATAGTCAACCGACGTCATGGCGTATTCCTTTTGAATGGGCTCGCCGTTCTCAAGCAGTACCAGGCAAGGTACGCTGGCTATTTTCCATTGCTCGCGCAGGCGCGGCGCATAGTTGATGTTCAGCTTGAAGAGCGGAACAGAAATGCCTGTTAGCTTTGCAATTTCCAGCATGCGCTCGCCGAGCTTGCAAGTGCCGCATAGCGGAGTGAAAAAATAGACGGCTGTTTTTCCACTGCCGCTGGGCATAAGGTTAAAAAGGTGTTTTTCATCTATTTCTTGAATCGTCATTGTTGTGCTCCTTAATGTTTATAGTTGTAATGTACTTCATTCACCCGCATATCTCAATAACACCATGGCTCAAGCAGAGACGCGGAAAATTGAGAATGTATTTGACGATGATAATCATTATCAATTATAATGAGGAAAAAGCGGTATCCTGGAGAGGAGAAACGAAGAGATGACAGCTCAAACTGAGATGGATATATATGATGTTACGATTATTGGCGGAGGGCCGGTAGGACTTTTTACAGCCTTTTATAGCGGTATGAGGGAGCTGAGGACAAAGATTATCGAGTCTGCCCCGCAGCTCGGCGGCAAGGTTCAGTTCTATCCCGAGAAGGTCTTGCATGATGTGGGCGGCATTGCTGCCATTACAGGCGCTGATTTTATCAAACAAGTGGAAAAACAAGGACTGACTTTTAAGCCGGAGGTAGTTTTGTCCCAGCGAATTGAGCATTTGGAGAAGCTTTCGAACGGGCACTTTCGCTTAATCAGCCATACGGGAGAGACGCATTATTCGCGTACCGTTATTTTAGCGGTTGGGCATGGCACGTTCGTGACCCGCAAGCTTGACCAAGAGGGTGCGGACGGTTATGAAGGGAACAGCCTGCATTATGCGGTAAACAGCCTCGATCATTTTCGGGGTAAACAGGTGCTCATCTCCGGTGGAGGCGATTCGGCGGTTGACTGGGCGAATGCGCTGGAGCCCATTGCAGAAAAGGTCACGGTCGTCCATCGGCGTGATCAATTTGGCGGGCATGAGAGCAACGTTACCCAAATGAGAAGCTCCTCCGTAGACATTATTACCCCATTTTGGCTGAAAGATTTGCATGGCGACGGTGAACAGGTAAGCCGCGTGACGATCGAGCATTTGGAGACAAAGGAAACGCGTGAGCTTTATGTAGACGAGGTTATCGTTAACCACGGCATTACGGGAGATCTAGGTCCGATCAAAAATTGGGGCCTGGAACTGCAAGAGGACAAAATAGTTGTCGATGTCCATATGAAGACGAATATAGATGGTGTTTTTGCGGTAGGCGACGTCGTTACGTTCCCTGGCAAGCTGAAGCTGATCGCTGGCGGTTTTACGGAAGGTCCCAATGCTGTGAACAGCGCGAAAAAATATTTGGCGCCGCAGGAGGAAGTGAAGGCATTATATTCTACACATCATGAGAAGCTTATTGCGATGCATGAGGAGAAGGATAAAGAACCCGTACGTTCATAAGGGAGCGCGTACTACGAAATGCAAGCAGACGGGCCTAAGCGAGGGGCTTTGTCTGCTTTATTTAATTTTTGGAAAGATAAAGCGATAATAAGAATAATCCGTTAATGAGGAGCAAAGCGGCAAAAATAAGGCCGGTTTTGTTCTTTTTTATAAAGTCCATGCGAACACCTCGCGAGTGTGTATTTACTAATTATAATTATCCCCCTTATGATCTGATTTTTCCACCCTTTTTTTAGAAAAATAGTGTCTGCTTTATTAACGCTGCGAATCCTGTTTTGCACTTTGTTTAAAAGGGTACATGCTTATGATGAGAGTGTATTCGACATGATCTCCTGAATGTTTCTTATTTTGAAGAAATTTGTAATTGGAACGAGGTATGTTATAAAATTAAACGTAGCGTATGTCTTCATGTGGCAATTGCCACAAGGCCGCTAGCCTTATAATGTTTTTAAGTAAAGAAGAGGTAATAATCAGGTTTTGTAGAATAATGTAGAGACTGCATTTTTTTTGGAACCTACCTGTCGATTAGGCGTATTGATGGTTAGAACGTTGGTCATCAATGAAGCAATCTATGGTTCTCTTCGCAACACTCAAGGAAAGGGGGTGCAAATCTAATGGCTATCTCTCTCGTTAAGGGTCAGAAGGTTGACCTCACGAAGGGCAACGCCGGACTCAGCAAGGTGATCGTAGGACTCGGCTGGGACCCTGCCGCGGTAAAAGGCGGATTTTTCGGATTGAAGAAGGCTGCTAACGTCGACTGTGATGCTTCCGCATTGCTGCTTGATGCAAACGGCAAACTATCCGGTGAGAAAAATCTCGTTTGCTTCTACAATAAGCAAAGCGGCTGCGGATCTGTCGTTCATACGGGCGACAATATCACAGGGGAAGGCGATGGCGATGATGAGCAAATCATCGTACAGCTTAACCAAGTTCCGGCTGCGGTTGAAAGAATCCTCGTCGTGGTCAACATTTATGAATGTGAATCCAGACGTCAGGATTTTGGAATGATTAAATCCGCGTTTATCCGTATCGTTAACCCGGTTAACAACCAAGAGCTGATCCGTTTTAATTTGACGGACAACTACGGTGGCAAGACAGCGCTCGTTGTCGGTGAGCTTTACAGGCACAATGGGGAATGGAAGTTCAATGCAATCGGAGAAGGCACTCATGCTGCCCATATCGATATTCTTGCTCGTCAATACCAATAATTCTATTGAGAAAAGAGGGCATTTCAAATGGCAATTAGCTTATCCAAAGGACAAAAAATCGATCTTACGAAAACAAACCCAGGTCTTTCAAAAATTTCGGTTGGTCTAGGCTGGGATACTAATAAATATGATGGCGGCAAAGACTTTGACCTTGATGCTTCTGTATTTTGCTTGAACGCACAAGGTAAAGTAGGTTCTGATTCCGACTTTATCTTCTATAACAATCCAAAGAACAGCAACGGTTCCGTAGAACATACGGGCGACAACCGTACAGGCGAGGGCGACGGGGACGATGAGCAAGTAAAAGTTGACCTTTCGGCAGTTCCTGCGGATACGGACAAAATCGCATTCAGCATTACGATTCACGATGCGCAAGCACGCAGCCAAAATTTCGGACAAGTTTCCAACGCTTTCGTTCGTATCGTTGACGAGCAAAGCGGCACTGAATTGATCCGTTACGACTTGGGAGAAGATTTCTCCATTGAGACGGCGGTTATCGTTGGTGAGCTTTACCGTAATGCAGGTGAGTGGAAATTCAGCGCGATCGGAAGCGGCTTCCAAGACGGATTGGGCGGCTTGGCACGCAACTACGGTTTGGCTACTAACTAATTATCGACAACTACCCGTAAAGGGTCGCCGGCGGCGGCCCTTTTTTTGAAAAAGAAATCATTGGATTCACGTTCCGAGTGGAGCTGTGAATCGCCACTGCCGCTTAAGGTTAGCTATAGCTCGGCGCTAGTCGATGAAGCTTGTTGCTGCAGAAAGCGGCTATCAAAAAAAATGGGCTGGCTAGGCTCTGCTTTGGCGTAAGCGTTCAGAGCCTTGCAGGCGTTAAGGAGGAATAACACGATGTCCATCAATCTTTCCAAGGGACAACGGATTGATCTTACCAAAACTAACCCAGGCCTTACCAAGGTTGTGCTCGGTCTTGGCTGGGATACAAATAAATACTCAGGTGGCGGCGAAATCGATCTTGATGCGAGTGCCTTTCTGCTGCATCAGGACGGGAAGGCCAAGGATGAGAAGGATTTTGTATTCTATAATGCATTGATTGCCTATAACGGCGCGGTTGAGCATACCGGGGATAACCGTACGGGCGAGGGCGACGGAGACGACGAGCAGGTCAAAATCGACTTCTCGAAGGTGCCTGCCCACATCCAGCGGATTGGGATTACCGTAACCATTCATGATGCCGAATCCAGGCACCAAAATTTCGGACAAGTATCGAATGCCTTTGTTCGTTTGGTTGACGAATCCTCTGGCAGAGAAGTGCTCCGTTATGACCTCGGGGAAGAGTTCTCCATCGAGACAGCGATCGTTTTCTGCGAACTATACAGGCAGGGCTCAGACTGGAAGTTCCAAGCGATCGGCTCAGGCTTCTCAGGCGGACTTGCAGCTCTTTGCCGGAACTATGGATTAACCGTGTAATGCATTTGAACGTTTAGGGTGGCGAGGCTGATACCAGCCATCCTAATCCATTTTACGGAAAGGCGGTTTACGCATGGAGCTTGCATTATTGAAAGGCCAGAAGGCGGATATTACCAAAAACAACCCATCCGTTAAAAATCTTGTCGTCGGTATGGGATGGAGCAGCGAATCGGGCATTGATGTTGATTTCTCCGCCTTTTTATTGCGTGCCAATGGAAAGGTTGCAGGAGACTCGGATTTGATTTTTTATAGCAATCCCAAGGATGCCAGTGGTTCGATCGAACTAGTTGGTGAGAATAAACGAAATTTAGCAGGAAAAGTGGACCAGGAGCAAGTCGTAGTTCGCATTAACGAGGTGCCTCAAGCGATTGAACGTATCTCTTTTACGCTTACCATTTATGATGGCGAAGCGAAGAGACAAAGTTTTTCTAGCGTGAATGACGCTTATATTCGCGTCGTTGACGAAACCACAGGCCGTGAGATTTTGCGGTATGACATTGGAAAAAACTTCTCTATCGAAACTGCGATTGTCGTAGGAGATTTATATAGATATAATGGCGAATGGAAATTCAACGCCATTGGATCAGGCTATTCTGGCGGGCTTGCCGCGCTGTGCAATAGCTTTGGTATCGAAGTAAAGGCCGACGCGCCAACACCGCCGCCAGCTCCTGAGAAAGCTCCAGTCATCCCGCCTAAACCGCCTGAGCCGATTATTACGGAACCGAAAGCAGCGCCAGTAAACCTGAGCAAGATTTCCCTCAGCAAGCGCGGAGATGTTATTAATTTACAGAAGGGTTCAGGAGCACTCGGTGAAATCGTCGTGAACTTGAACTGGAACCAGAAGAAAGCATCGACTGGATTTTTTGGCCGTTCAAGCTCCGGTGTCGACCTTGATGTCGGCTGCCTGTACGAATTGAAGAATGGAATGAAGGGCGCAGTACAGGCTCTAGGCAACAGCTTCGGTGACTTCTCGAGAGCGCCATACGTTTCCCTCGATGGCGATGACCGCACGGGTTCAGTAACAACGGGCGAAAATCTTCGCATAAACGGGAATAAAGTATCCGAAATTAAGAGAATCGTCATTTATGCTTATATTTATGAAGGAGCAACAAACTGGGCAGAAGCGGCAGGCATTGTGACGATTAAGCAATCGGGCGGACCTGACATTGAAGTTCGCATGGACGAGCATAATAATCGCAAGGGAATGTGCGCGATTGCCATGGTGGAAAACGTAAGTGATCAAACCTTCAGTATTCAGCGGCTTGTGGAGTATTTTTCGGGACATAAGGAGCTCGATGAGGCCTATCGCTGGGGCCTAAAATGGGTGCAAGGAAGCAAATAATGCATATTGCGGAGGTTTTCACAGATGGTTGATTTTTTCAACAACATCATAGCCAATTTCGGTAACTTTTTTCACTGGGACAACTTATCAGAAGTTTTTACGAACCCAACCAACTGGGGCATCATTGCAACGCTCGTGCTTTTAGAGGGCTTGCTATCGGCGGATAATGCGCTGGTTCTAGCGGTAATGGTTAAGCATTTGCCGAAAGAGCAGCAGAAGCGCGCGTTGTTCTACGGGATCATTGGAGCCTATATTTTCCGATTTATTGCCATCGGTGTGGGTGTGTATCTGGTTCAAATTACGTGGATTAAAGTGGCCGGTGGATTGTACTTGCTATGGATTGCATTAAGTAATCTCTTCCATCTCGAATTCAAGCTTGCTCGTGTCGGCAATGTACCGTTGATTCCGTACATTGGCAAGAAAAACAATGATGAAGAAGCTGAAGTTAAAAACAAAGGTTATGGCTTCTGGCGTACCGTGCTTGCCGTGGAAATTATGGATATTGCCTTCAGTATCGATAGCGTTCTTGCTGCATTTGGCGTGAGCGAAGAAGTGTGGGTATTGTTCCTTGGCGGTATTCTCGGCGTTCTCATGATGCGTGGTGTCGCTCAAGTCTTCCTCAAGCTGATCGACAAATTTCCGGAGCTTGAGAAAGCAGCCTTTATTCTCATTATTGTCATCGGTCTGAAAATGATCGGTGGGGCGTATGGCTTACATGTTCCGCATACCTTGTTCTTTGGCCTGATTATCGCAGTATTCGCAGGAACTCTCATTTATAGCGCTGTGCGCAAAAAAAGAGAGTCCGAAGCGGCGTAATCAGCAAATAATTTTACTATTTGAAATATCCCTCAATGAGTCTCGAGGGATATTTTTTCACTCTCAGCTTGCGTTACACCATTTTTAGGAGGGATAACTTTGAGGTATTTCAACTATCTTACCAATGAAGAAGAGCAAAATTTCTTTTATTCCCTTCCGACTCAGTTCAATAATTATGCTGACAAAGAAATTATTGCTCACGCGGTTGGTGCCGCGCTTTATATGCCGGCAACCAAGGATAACATAGCAGATGATTTGGTAGCCGTTAAACACGAGGGACTCGTGTCAATGGTGATAGACCTTGAAGATGCAGTAGGCGATAACCAGCTGGAGTATGCAGAAGCAACATTGAAAGCAACGCTCTTGAAGATTGGTCGCTACATTGCGGCAGGCTTATTACGTTCCGATGATATTCCGCTTATTTTTATTAGAGTACGCTCCGTAGAACAGTTGAAGCGGCTGCTTTCCTTCTTCGGAGAAGAAATCGCCTATGTGACCGGAATCGTATTTCCGAAATTCAATGTGGAAACCGGCGGCGATTATTTGAGGCTACTATCGGATTATAACAAGCGTAAATCCCCAGGCTGCTCCACGCTGTATGGCATGCCTATACTCGAGAGCGCGGATGTTATTTACCGTGAGAAGAGAGTAGAGACGCTCCAAGGTATATCAGCACTCCTTAATGAGTATAAGGAATACGTGCTGAACGTTCGCATTGGCGCTACAGACTTTTCAAGCTTATTTGGGCTTCGTAGAAGTCCCGATCATACCATCTATGATATTGGCGTTATACGAGATTGCATTGCGGATATCGTTAATGTATTTGGCCGGATGGACAACCATTATGTGATATCAGGACCGGTATGGGAGTACTTCAAGAGCGACCGCGTCTTTAAGCCACAGCTTCGGCAGACGCCTTTCGAGGAAAGCATGGGGCGGCATGGCCGTATTTTGCGAATGGAGTATATTAATAAATATGTAGACGGACTTATCCGAGAGGTTGCTATGGACAAGGAAAATGGTATTCTCGGTAAAACCATTATTCATCCTACCCATATCAAGCCGGTACAGTCGATGTTTGTCGTGACGCACGAGGAGTATATGGATGCTCTGCACATTATTGAAAACGGACAAGGCGATTTGGGCGTGATGAAGAGCCGCTATTCGAACAAAATGAATGAATTCAAGCCGCATATGACTTGGGCCAGACGAATGATGATCAGATCGAACATATATGGGGTGCTAAATGAAAACCAAAACTTCACCTGCCTGCTTGCAGCAGAACGAGAGTCAGCAATCGTTTAATATAATTGGAGATTTAGAGGTTACGATCAAGGTGACGGGTAATGCATTCGATCTTCCCCTGGAACAGCTGTTCCAGATGGCGGCGAGAATTAATAAGAAACGAAGCTTCTTATTCGTTAGCAAGGTGCTCGGCAAGCATATTCCGGTAAGGCCTCATGTCTCTTTATTATCAGGCGCGGCACTTGGTTTATTGTATCAGCAGTTCAGAGGGGAGCCGCTTTCGATTCAGATCGAGCAGCTGCTGCAGGCGTTCGAGGCGCCGGATTCCGCAGCCCCTATCTATGAACAGATGAAAAGCAGCAAAATGAAATTGGCTGAAAAAACGTTGTTTATCGGATTTGCGGAAACAGCAACGGCGCTTGGCCACAGCATGTTTGATATGTTCGAAGGACAGGCATCCTATTTGCATACGACTCGCGAGAGTATCGGCTATATGGCCTCCTGCATTGATTTTGAAGAAGAGCATTCACATGCGACGACACATCGCTGTTATGCCGCAGATGCTGCATTATTCGAGCAAGCAGAGACGATTGTTCTGGTAGACGACGAGATGACTACGGGCAAAACGACGATTAATATCATTCGTGATTTGCATGAGAAGTATGGCAGAAAAAGCTACGTCGTAGCAAGCCTGCTGGATTGGCGTTCAGAGGAGCATAGGGAGCGCTTCAGCGAGCTGGAACATGAGCTGGGTATAAGCGTGAACTGCTTATCGCTGGTAAACGGACAAATCGAGGTACAGGGCGCCCCTGTGGAAAGCACGGATTATTTGGTTGAGCAGCGCGAGCAGGTGGCGGAGACGACGATTGACTTCCTTTATGTCAATCATTGCTTCGCAGGCCTAGCGGCTGCGGGAGACGAAGTTCCTTACTTGCTGAACACGGGCCGTTTTGGCCTGACGGCAGAGGAAAGCTTGCTGCTGGATCAAGAAGTGGACAGGGCTGCGGCTTATCTAGAGCAGCATAGAACAGGCGGCAAGACGCTTTGCATGGGAACTGGCGAATTTATGTATATCCCCATGCGAGTAGCGGCAAAGCTTGGTCCTCAAGCATGGTACCAGTCGAGTACGCGAAGCCCGATTCATCCTTATGTCCATCCTGATTATGCCGTCCATTCCGCATTTCGTTTTGCCTCCCCCGAGCATACTGATGTGACGAATTTCATGTACAACATCCCGCATGGGCATTATGATGAAATGTTTTTGTTTCTGGAACGCGAGGTTGCTTCAAGTCAGTTGGAGGAGCTTAAAGGCATCCTTCAATCGTTAGGCATCCCGCGTATCCATATTGTCTATTTCAGTTGCAAACGGCTGGAGAAGCCAGCTGCAATCGGCAGCTATGATCCGGATGATGTTATCTTCTTGCTAAAGGATCTGAGCGGAGTGGCCTTGGAGCAGCGCACCGAGGATCGGGAGACAGCCATGCAAACGGGCGGCCATTATTCCGAAAGCTTGCCGATCGAATATCAGCCTACCGCTGAATATATTGGGTTGTTCGAGCTGACGCTAAATGATTCCGCTGCACGGATAGCGAGAGCCGTCGGCACGGTATCGGAGATGATCCTCAAGAAACACGGATTTGATGTTGTGCTCGCATCGCTAGCCCGCGGCGGCACGCCGATAGGTGTGTTGATCAAACGTTACGTGAAGCAAATGTACGATGTCAATCTGCCCCATTACAGTCTGTCGATTATTCGCGGGAAGGGCATTGACGAGAACGCTCTGCTCTATATGAACCAGAACCATCCTGGCAAAGCCGTGCAGTTCATAGACGGTTGGACGGGAAAAGGAGCGATCCGAAAGGTACTGATAGACGCCTGCGCGCAGATGAAGCGAAAATACGGCATCGAGCTGAATGATGAGCTTGCCGTTTTGGCGGACCCCGGCTATTGCGCGGGTACCTTTGGCACGAGAGAGGATTTTCTCATTCCGAGCGCTTGCCTGAACTCAACGGTTTCGGGGCTGATCAGCCGCACCGTGTTGCGGGATGACCTTATTGGGCCGAATGATTTTCACGGGGCAAAATATTACAAGGAATGGGAACCGTCCGACTTATCTCGCGTCTTTGTAGACAAAATTTCCGCTTATTTCGATGAGACTGTGAACGACTCTAAGGAAGAAGCCAATCAAATGGAAGGGAACCCCAGCCAGATGGCGATCACTTGGCAAGGGATGCAGGACATTGCCCGTATCCAAACGGATTTTGGCATCACCGATGTTAATTTCATTAAGCCAGGAGTTGGGGAGACCACGCGTGTTCTTCTGCGCAGGGTTCCGTGGAAGATTTTAGTTGATCGGCTCGATAATCCTAACTTGAAGCATATCCTTCTGCTTGCGCAGGATCGCGGCGTTCCTGTCGAGGAATACAAGGATATGACCTATTCATGCTGCGGCATTATTAAAGCCTTGAAGGGGGAAACGGAATGATTTTTGCGAGCGATCTGGATCAAACGCTTATTTATTCCGCGAGATCCAAAGGCGAAACGGCTATCGAAGAGATGGTTCCTGTTGAGTTGTACGAGGGCAGACATATTTCCTATATGACGAAGCCTGCTATCGAGAAGCTGAAGGAGCTGGCGAGCTATGTCCGTTTCGTTCCCGTGACGACCCGCATCCCGGAGCAGTTTAACCGTATATTCGGGATTAGGGAGCTGTTCGAGCCGGAGTATGTCATCGTAAGCAACGGCGGCACTATTCTGGTTCATGGACAAGTCGATCAAGAATGGCAAAGCTTCGTCCGCGACGCGGTTAAGCAGCATTGCGCCGGGCATACCGAAATCGCAAGCCTGTTCGCCAAAATCTCAAGCGACCATTGGGTCAAATCCAGTGATCTCTGCGATGAGCTATTTTATTCCATTAAGGTGGAACGGGACCGCTTGCCGCTTGAAACGCTGGAGGAGCTGCGCGTGGAGCTTGTTGCGCATGGATGGAGCTATTCGCTTCAAGGGCGGAAAATTTATTTGGTGCCGGAGAAAGTTAGCAAAGGAGCGGCTATTCAATATGTGAAGGAGAAGCTTGGCTCAAGCTTCGTCTATGCCGCGGGTGACAGCTTGCTCGATGAAAGCTTGCTGCTTGCTGCGGACTTTGCTCTTTCGCCTGCCCATGGCGAATTGGGCCGAACCTACGATACGCATCCCCATATTCAATTTACGGAAGCCAGAGGGGCGCTTGCTTCGGACGAACTGCTTGGCACTATTTTGGAGCATGCACGCAGATCTTGAGCACGGATCAGTACATTATTCTTAATGACATGGGAGAAGGTAGACAAACATGACACGCGTATATATGAATCGTTGGTTTTCGGTAGCGTATCACTACATTAATATGATTCGCAATAATCCGGATGGCGAAGCGTTTGAATTTTTTGGCACACATCCGGATATCAATCATATGTCTTTGCTTGCGTCCGATCATATCGGGACAGAACCTGCTGTTTTTGGCCTGGAGTATGTGAATTTCTGCGTAGATTTCTGTAAAACGAATCGGATTGATATTTTTATTCCCCGCCTGCATATGGAGGAAATTTCTCGATATGTCCATTTGTTTGACGAGATTGGCACGAAGGTAATGGTTTGCCGCGATATTGAGCTGCTTGATGCCATGATTGAGAAGGATAAGTTTTACGAAGCGATCCGGGATAAAGCGCTGGTCACGATTCCGGACTACCGCGTCGTCCATACGGCAGAAGAATTCAAGCAAGCGTATGAGGAGCTTGTAGCAGCAGGACATAAGGTTTGCTTTAAGCCTACGGTATCCGAAGGAGGCATGGGCTTCCGCATTATCGACAACGAGCGTGATCCGCTGCGTGACCTATATGGCTACGTGACGCTGACCACGACGTTTGATCAAGCTTACCAAACTTTATCGTTGACGGAGTCTTTTGAACCCTTGATGGTGATGGAACTGCTCGATGGCACGGAATACAGCATCGATTGCGTATCTACCGCTGAGGGTGAACTGCTTACCGCGATTCCTCGGCGTAAATCAACAGGGCGCACCTACTTGCTGGAAGAGTCGCCAGAGCTGCTTGATATTGCCAAGCGAATTGCATCATCGCTGCGTATTCCATATGCTTTTAATATTCAAGTTCGTTATAATAACGGTGTGCCAAAATTGCTGGAAATCAATCCGCGCATGTCCGGCGGCCTCTATATTACCTGCCTCTCCGGCGTAAACATGCCTTATTTGGCCGTTCAAGCGCTGCAAAGAAAACAGGTAGCACCACCTGTTCCGCAATTTGGCATTCAAGCCGGCTATGTGGAGCAGCCGCTTATTATGAAGGAAAACATTTTGCCAATCACGAACTAATGGGTGATAACAGGCAATGTGTGAAGCTAATTTAACAGGCTATATCATTAAATGGGTTAAGTAAATAACGGCTAAACCGACTAATAAGCTGAATCAACTAAATCGGTTAAATCAGCTAAATAAGCTAAACCCGATAAATAAGTTGAATCCACTAAATATACTGAACCCACTAAATAGCGTTACCCACCAAGAAGGCGGCGAGAGTCCCTTCTTTTTCTTTGGCTGTTTTCGTATAAATTATTTCTTGCTTAACCATTACCTGGGATAGATCTACTTTTTTAGACCTATTTCGAGTAATGGTGCCAGTTTGGGAGAAATAGGTCTACTTTTTAGATCTAAATGACTCTGAAATGACGTTTTAGAGGAAAATTGATGGATTGATACTGGAATAGATCTACTTTTTAGACCTATTTCGAGTAAAGCAGCCAGTTTGGGAGAAATAGGTCTATTTTTTGGATCTAAATGACTCTGGATTGGCGTTTTAGCGGAAAATTGGTGGGTTGAGACTAGATAGATCTAATTTTTAGACCTATTTTAAGTAATGTAGCTATATATGTGGAACAAAAGAAATGAAGTTTAAGCGAAGCGAGAAGATCGTTCTGGAGAAACGAAGTGTTCGCCTTTTGTAGCCGGATTCTTACCTTTAACTGTCTTATTCAATCAAAAAATCTGGTTACAACCGCGATCGTAAAGAATGATCTATTTGCGCAGCGACCAATACGAGAAACTTAGTTCAATTTATACAGTAGATGATTTAGTGTTGCACTGTATTTATACTGAAAAGTGCGGATCCATCTGCACTTGACTGAATTGTTTGAATTTTTGTTCTTTTAAAAATTGACTTCCCTATAGGAAAAACGAGATAATTGATTTATGGAGACTAGCATAGACTTGAGGATAAGCTAGCTTAAATGGAGGTGCAGCAATGAATGTAACGAATAAAGCCTTAGGCATAGCGATAGGCAGCTACTTGGTCTCGCTAGTTGTTTATTGGGTTTCTTCTCCCTATATAGCTATAGCCATACCTGCAGTGGGAATACTAGTCGCGCTTTCGCTGAGGCAGCGAGGTCGGACGGAAATCCAACCTCCTACAATAGAGCATGAGCAGCAGAGAACGGTCAATGCGCCCCAGCCAACATCTGAATTACGATCTTCATCCCCGGCTCCTGCTGCGGCACAGGCCAAACTTCCGGCATCGCAGCCGGTCATTCAAGATCCAGAGCTTGCTTCTGCCCTAGAGTACATTGGAATTATCGAGGATATGATTTTGCTCGAGGGTGAGAAAAATAATTTGGATGATGAAATTGTTCAGAAGACGCTGGCTTTGCTTGCACGTCTCAACCGTTTGATTCCGGATTTGGTCGCCTTGGGCGATGCAAGCATTAATCATAACATCGTGCGCTTAATAAGAAAGGATTTGAATTCAACGATTAATCCCTTTCTGCGGTTAAGTGGCGAAGCGAAGCGCAAAAACAGGCGGCTTTTGCTCGATGGCATCAAGGATATCGACTCCAAGCTTACCTTCTACACGAAAACGATTGAGCAGAAGGACTTAATGGAGCTGCATACGAAAGCAGAATTAATTCAACAACGTTACCGGCTTACAGACTAAACGATTGCCTGAGAACTAAACGATTGTCTTACCGAATGACTACACGTTTACTAGCTAACCTACCGTTGTACTAATTCAATGGAGCCTAATGGATTAAGTGACCGTATTACTGATTAACGAAAGGGGAAATGGATAATGGCACAACAACTCGTACAGATAAGAAACGAGGATCTTCAGAAGCTGGAGCAGGAAGTACAAAGCACGATGCAGAAGGTAGCGACAACGGATGCGATGCATCTCGATACGCTAATGGATGAAATCACGAAAAAAGGGCAAAAGACGCTGGAGCGCTCCGGACAGACGCTGACGATGCTGGAGAGACCACTGTCTGACCTCATGTCCGGCAAACGATCCGAGGTAGCAAACAACATGCTGAAGCTGCGCAGCGAGGTTGAGGACTTAAGCCGAAGCAAGCAATTGACGCTTGTGCAGAAGCTGATGCGGAAAGCGCCGATGAAAAACTACATTTACAAATACCAATCGGCTAAAACAAATGTGCAAGTCATCGTAAAGTCGCTGCGCGACGGTCGTGATAATCTGGAAGAGAATGTCGTGCATATGAGAAATCTAAAGCGCAGCAGTCTGGATAACGTATATGATTTGCAACTGCTCGTAGAATATGGCAACCGCCTGAAGAAGATGTTCGAGGATGAGATTGCGAAGCCCGAGAATGAACACCGGAAAACGCATTTGGAGCGGGGCCTTCGCAAGGTCGTGACCAAGCTTCAGACGTATACGGAAATGATTATGCTGTATCAGCAGGCGATTGCGGCAACCGATATTATTAATGACACGAATGACAAGCTGATGGATGCCCTAGACAGCTCCATAGACAAAACGCAGCATCTGATGTCGGTATCGGTCTTGATCGCAAGTGCGATCGATGATCAGATGAAAGCAATCGAAGCGGTCAATTCAACGAATGAGATGTTGGGCAACCAATTTGCCGAAAATGCACGACTGCTGAACGAAACAAGCGAAAAAGCCAATCAAGCGTTGACCAAGCCGGCCATGAGCATGGAGCTGGTAGAGCGGGCAATGTCCGATTTGTTCTCGGCAATGGACAAGTACGAGAATTCAAACCGCCAAATCATCCAAACGGTATCGCAGCAAACGGAGAAAATGACGCAAATCAACCAAAAGGTTGGCCAGCGTTTAGGCATTCAAGGGGGTTCGGGAGCAGCTCAATCGGAGCTTCCGAGTTCAGCGTCCAAAGGCTTTCTGGAGTAATATTTTCAACTTACGCATGACGGACGAGCTCTCTTGGGCTCGTCTTTTTTTGCATAAATAAACACAATGATAAAGGCAATACAGCAGAGGATGCCAAGCTTTCCGCGAAACGACTGTTTTTGCTAATCGGACAGCTATGGCCGGTTATATGCCGCTTATGGAGTCTAATAATGAATAAAATGGAGGATATGGCTCATAAAAAGAATGCTGGCGGCATAGCCTTAAAGAAAAAACGAGGTGATTACGCCATGATTAGCGGGATTGTCTTAGCAGCGCTGCTTGTCGTTTTAATTGTCGTCGCAAGCTCCGAAAGAGCAGAAGCCATCGTGGACCAGCCGGGCGTTTTTTGAAGAGGCTAGTAGTGGCTATCTCTGATTTGGTATAATCTTAATTATATTATACTAGCTGATCGGAGGTAATCCATTTGGAGTTTACCTATGAAATTATTTCGGAGTCAAATATCAATGTTCGCTATATATACGGCGGTGAATGGTTTACCTTCAACCTGTTCTACCGCGAGCAGCAATGGGTCCTTCATCCTTTCGATTCCTCGCTTATCCGCAACAAGGATATGAGCAGGCTCGTCATTGCCGATCTGCTTCAGCACCGGCCGTTCCAGGTCATGCTGGCTAAGGAGGGGATTATTCTCTCGGAGTTAAATACTTCAATTCCTCTGGGTCACCAGGAAGCCGAATATGAGGAGCTGCCGCGGCTTGGCGGCCGCTCCGACCGTATTTTTGACGAGGAGCCCCGGCCTCTGGATCAATCGCTTGATATCGAGCGGCTCATTGAGGAGAATGATCTGGAGGATTTGATTCGGCTGGAGGTCGAGCTCATGGAAACCCGTCAAAATATGTATAATCAAATTTTGCACCGGATGTTTATGGCTGATTTGGGACCCACTGATCCGGAGTTTCAAAAAATACAGCAAATCGTCAAAGCCTATGGCGAAGCCAAAACAAAGCTTCTAGGCATCGGTTCATAGCGGCATGAGGGAACTCTGCAAGTTCTAATCGTTTCATGCCGCCGCTTCCTGTATAATAGGAGCATTGACTGTTTTTGGAGGAGATTTGGTTGGCACAGCTTTATTACAAATACGGCACGATGAACAGCGGAAAATCATTTGAAATTATTAAGGTTGCTCACAATTATGAGGAGCAGGGCAAGCAGGTGCTGATCTACTCGCCTTCCGTCAGCGCGCGAGGCGGCGTGGACCGAGTAGGCTCACGAGTCGGGTTTGAGCGGGAAGCGATTCCGGTGCTGGATACGACGAATCTATATGACAGCGTGAAGGAGCGCGTGGCTGCGGCGGTACCTTCCAAAATCTACTGCGTGCTTATTGATGAGGCGCAGTTTTTGAAGAAGCACCATATCCTGGAGCTTACGCAGGTGGTGGACGAGCTTAATATACCGGTGATGGCATTTGGGCTCAAAAATGATTTTCAAAATCAGCTGTTCGAGGGAAGCTATAACCTGCTCGTTCAAGCGGATAAAATTGAAGAGATCAAGACGATCTGTTGGTTTTGCGACCGCAAGGCGACGATGGTCATCCGTTATTTGGACGGACAGCCAATGAATGCGGGCGAGCAAATCCAGATCGGCGGCAATGAAGATTACAAGCCGGTATGCAGGCGCTGCTACAATGAGGCGTTTCGCAAGGAGTAGCAGCTCAACGGTTCGGTGGTAAAAAGTGTATTTCAAATAAGTGGCATCGCTAACTAAAAAGAACCTTCAAAGCCCAGTTTCCTGTGGCTTTTGGAGGTTCTTTTTTGCAATATATGAATGAATCGCGCCACGCCACCAAAGGACGGCGGTTAGCCGTTTCACCTTGAAATATAGGAGAGGATATCATTTCGCTATCCCTTCTCTATATTTCTCGGAATGAAACGCGCCGCGCCACTAAAGGATGGCGATAACCGTTTCACCTTGAAAGATAAGACTTTATATGTTTTACATGATAAAGAAGTCTTATATTTCACCGACAAAGCTACTTCAGCGTCTTAAGGACGCCGAAGGCGTTTTTGCTTGCCTTATGCTCTTACAGGCTGAACTCGCTTGGGTTCAGTCCTAGCGTGTTGCAGATGTCACGAACGGCAGCCTGCTCTTGCATATCGAAATCGCCGTCTGCGGCGCCGATAGCGCTGCACACGCCGACGATAACACGGCCGATTTCCGGTTTGCTGCGGAATTTGGCAATCGCCTTAAGCGCTTCTTGCTTGCCGATCATGCCGTCAAACTCAATGTTGCCTACGTAATGGTTGAAACGGTTAATCACATCGGTCATATCAAATACCTTTAGCTCTTCGCTGCGGCTGATGTAGCCGGCCATCTTTTGTTTCTCAGCGGAACTGATGGAACCGTCAGCTCCTGCAACGATTGCACAGCCCGCGACGACCGCGTCCATAAAATCTTTATTTTTTAATTTCTTGACCTGATCGTTTAGTCCTTGCTTGGTGCTTTGCAGCCATGAAGAAAATGAACTCATTTATCGCAGCCTCCTTTGTTCTTTTTTGATGCTATACCTCTATTGTAGTTTCTATTGGTACCAATTAGCAAATTTTGAGGAATGTTGTCTATTTCTGCAAAACTTCGTGCGGATATGGAACCGTTTGCAAAATACGAAAAAACAACGCACATGATCGCAAGAATGCGCCATAGTTTCAAACCGCCATCACTTTTATACTTGGAGATAATCTTGTCTATGGCTGTCATTCGCGAGGTGAAGCAGTCGTGGCGAAGAGACCACTATTTCAGTCTTTGAGGAGGGTTTGGGTTGAAAAGAAAGATATCCATGATGACGGCAATGCTGTTGGTCGTTTCGCTGATGACAAGTTTATTGTCGGTCGGCGCGGCGCCTCTGACGCAGTCTGCGGGATTGCTTCCGGCGTATTTGGATCCAGCGAAGAGCGTGGATGCCCGGGCAGCGGACTTGCTTTCTAGAATGACACTGGAGGAACGCGCAGGACAAATGATACAGCCGGAGAAGTCCAATATTACACCGGAGGAAGTAAAGCATTATTTCATCGGTTCTGTGCTTAGCGGCGGGGGATCATTCCCCGGCGGCAGGCAGCAGGACAGCACGCGCGAGAACTGGCAGACGTTGATTGACGGTTACCAGGACGGAGCGTTATCCACACGGCTGGGCATTCCGCTGCTGTATGGCGTGGATGGCGTGCATGGCCATAACAATGTGAAGGGAGCGACGTTGTTTCCGCATAATATTGGCCTCGGCGCAGCAAACAATGCTGACCTGATGAGGCAAATCGGAGCAGCAACGGCCAAGGAAATCCGGGCAACCGGTGCGAATTGGGATTTTGCGCCGACGATCGCTGCACCGCAGGACATACGCTGGGGCCGTACATATGAAGGCTACAGCAGCAATCAAGCGATTTCCAAGGTGCTCGGCGCGGCCTATATTCAGGGGCTGCAAGGAGCGACTGCCGAGGAACGCAGCCAGACGAAGCATGTCGTAGGCGCAGCGAAGCATTTTCTAGGCGAGGGCTATACGGATAACGGCACGAACCAAGGAAACGTAACGAAATATACGGAGGATGAGCTGATCGCGAGTGATCTGGATATGTACAAAGCTGCGATTGATGCAGGTGTACAAACGGTGATGGCCTCCTACCACAGCATTCAAGGACTCAAAATGCATGCCAACCAGAGGCTGCTCACCGATGTGCTGAAAGGCGAGCTTGGCTTTAAGGGTTTTGTTATTTCGGACTACAATGCTATTCAGCAAATTAACCGCAATCAGGAGGGCCAAGCGGTTAGTGGCTTGAGGAATCAGCTGTTGATGTCCGTCAACGCAGGCGTGGACATGTTCATGCTGACGGGTGATTGGAAGGCAAGCCTGAATCATCTCATTAGCCTTGTGAAGGAAGGCAGCATTACGGAGGAGCGTCTTGACGATGCTGTGCTGCGGATTTTGAAAGTGAAAATCTCATCCGGTTTGTTCGAGCATCCAAAGACGGACCCGGACTTGACCAGTGAATTCGGAACCCCCGAGCATCGCAAGCTGGCGCGCCAAGCTGTTGCGGAATCGCTCGTGCTGCTGAAAAACGATGTTGTGAACGGTACGCCGATTATGTCGCAGCTGAAGGATATGGACAAGATTTTCGTTGCTGGCAAAAATGCGAACGATATCGGCAACCAGTCCGGCGGCTGGTCGATCACATGGCAGGGCGCTTCCGGTGCGATTACAACCGGAACGACAATATATGAAGGCTTAAAAGAAGTTGCAGGCGCTTCGAAGCAGGTGACGTATAACAAACACGGCCGCGGAGCCGCGGGGTATGACGTAGCAATTGCGGTCGTTGGCGAAACGCCTTACGCAGAATCGGCGGGTGACCGCACAAGCCTGAACCTTGACGAGGAAGACCTGGCTACGATCGCGAACATTCGCGCAGCAGACCCGAACATTCCGATTGTGGTCGTGCTCGTATCCGGCCGTCCGCTTACGATTGCGGACCAAATGGATGACTGGGATGCCTTGGTTGCCGCCTGGCTGCCAGGAACAGAAGGCCAGGGCGTCGCTGACGTGTTGATTGGCGATAAGGAGTTCAAAGGGAAAAACTCGATGAAATGGCCGTTCTATTTGACGAATTATCCAATTACAGCAGAGAACAGCGCCAACCTGTTGTTCCCTGTAGGGTATGGTCTGGCGAGCGGAGAAGCGACGCCGGAGCTGCCTGCCAAGCCTGTGCAGCCGGAGCTGCCATCCCTGCCGATACCGGGCAAGGTGGAAGCAGAAGCCTTCTCGGCGAAAAGCAGCGGTCTGAACACCGAGGATACGCAGGATACCGGCGGCGGTAAAAACATCGGTTGGACGGCAGCTGGTGCGTGGCTGGATTACGCCGTCAAGGTGAATGAGCCGGGAACATACAGCGTAGCTTTCCGTTATGCAGGCAACGGCGGAGCGACAGGCATGAAGATCAAGACAGAAGGCGGAGCGACGCTGGGTACATTGAGCGTAGGCTCTACAGGTGGCTGGCAAAGCTGGCAAACGGCTACTGTAGATAACATCGTGCTCAGTCAGGCAGGCATGCAAAAGCTGAGGCTCGAGTTTATCGCAGGAGATATGAACTTTAACTGGGTTGAATTTACGCGTACCGGCGATGTGCCGGCAGGCGGTGACGGCGGGGAGCCGGGGCCGGGCAATGGCGGCGAAGGAGCAGTTCCTCTCATTAACGGAGCCGTCGAGTCATGGATTTCGAGCGAACGCGATGCGGGCGACCGCAAATGGTATTACGCCGACCGCTATCATGCGGGGGACAAGAAGCTGGAGCAGCAGCCGAATTTGGCGCTTTCGCTTCCGAACGGTTCGGCAGCAACTGCCATTACGATTGATCCTGACAAGCAGTACCAGACGATGCTGGGCATCGGTTCGTCCATGGAGGAGTCAACGATTCATAATCTTGTGAAAATGTCGCCAGAGAAGCAGACGGAGCTGCTCCGCAAGCTGATTGACAAGGACAGCGGCATTGGCATGAGCCTAATTCGATTGACGATCGGCACATCCGATTTCACGGCACAGAAGTTCTATTCGTATAACGATTTGCCAGCGGGCGAGACGGATGTGGAACTGAAGAAGTTCTCGATTCAGAAGGATATCGATTTCGGCATCATTCCTACGGTTAAGAAAATCCAGGCGATCAATCCGGATGTGAAGTTTTTTGCTTCGCCGTGGAGCCCGCCGGGCTGGATGAAGACGACTGGCAGCATGATAAGAGGCCAGGTGAAGGAAGAGTACCTGCCTGTGCTTGCAACCTACTATGTTAAATATTTGGAGGCTTACGCGGAGCATGGCATCTACTTTGAAGGCATGACGCTGCAAAACGAGCCTTTGCTTGAAATTGATTATCCAAGCACGGCCATGTCTTGGCAGCAGGCATCACGCCTCGCCAAGCTGCTTCGCGCAGAGCTGGATAAAAACAGCAATGCCAAAATCAAAAGCGTGAAGCTGTGGATGTTCGACCATAATCCGGGCGACACGATGGCGTATCCGGCTCAAATTTTGGGCAACCCGTTAGAAGGCGCATACGACGCCATTGAAGGAACGGCGTTTCACGATTACGGCGGCGAACTGTCGATGATGACAGAGCTTCAGAAGCTGTTCCCGGCAAAAAGCGTATATTTGACCGAGCGTGCCGTATGGGGAACGACCGGCGCTGACCGGATTGCACAATATTTCCGCAATTACGCGAAAAGCTACAACAGTTGGGTGACGATGCTCGACAGTGATATATCTGCGCATCAATGGGTCGGTATTCCAGATCCAACGCCTGTCGTGCAGGATTCTTCCAATCCTGATGCCTACTGGCTCCTGCCTGAATATTATTTGATGGGCCAGTATACGAAGTTTGTTAAACCAGGTTATGTGCGTATCGACAGCAACTACGGCTCTGCGGCAACGGTAACGAACGTTGCTTTTGCAAGCCCGGACGGCAAGGAGATCGTAACGGTCGTCATTAATCAGACCAACGATCCGCAGCCATTCAAAATTTTGGTCGACGGCTTGCAAATCGATGCGGTTATCCCGGCTAAATCGGCGGCTACTTACCGCTGGAACCGTACGCAAATTACGGCAGTACCCGCGGTGATAGACGCTACGCGCTTCGCATCGGCGGAAGGCGCATATCAGGTTAATGCTGGCGGTTACCTGGGCTCCTTTGCAGCGAATGGTACGGCTTCGTTTGAATATGTAATTAAAGTAGCGGAAGCTGGCGAATACGACCTCGATCTTGCGCTTGCTGGCTTCCAGACGGATGGCTTGGTCAGCTTTAAGCTCGATGGTGAGCCGCTTGTGACGCTGCCCGTGAACCAAACGACTTACCAGTGGGAATATTTTGCGAATCAGCGCGTTCGCACCTCGCTTCCTGCAGGTACGCACAAATTGACGATGTCCGTCAGCAAAAACGATTACAACATGAAGAGTATTGCCTTCTCCAAATCAGAGACGGCTCCGGTACAGCTGCCGGCACTTCTAGAAGCCAGCAAATTCACGGCTGCGCACAACGTGCTCGTTAATGGCTCGGCCGTAAGCTACGCTGATCCGAATGATTGGATGGATTATGTCGTTCAAGTGCCGGATGACGCTGAATACGGCATTACGTACCAGTATTCGACGACGAATGAAGGGGCCAAGGCGCAGCTTGCTGCGGAAGGCCAAGTTGTGGCAACCACTGAGCTTCTTAGCAGTGGCAGTTGGGATACATGGGCTACCGCTTCGGATACCATTGCTTTGACGGCTGGCATCCATACGCTGCGCGTACGAGTCGTAGACCAAGGCTTTAATCTGAATGCGATTGCGATCGGTCCGGTAATACTTGCAGATGCTTCTGCGGTGATTAAAGGTGCTGAGGCAGGCAAAGAAATTAAGGTTACACTGCTTAACGATCGTTATAAGGAGGAGCTGACCGCCTCCAATTGGTCGATTTCGGGGTATGCAGGAACGGTGGTCGAAAGCGTCTACCGTGCGGATGACCATACCGCGAAGCTCGTGATTGGCGGATCAGCAGCCCGAGATTATGATACGGACCAGACAGTCACGGTAACTGCCAGCGTGTACGAGGCAGCATCCGGAAGCATGGGCCAGTCGATGAAAACAAAGGTCGTTTTCAAAGCTATCAATGACCCTGAGACACTGACCTTGTCCGAGAGCAGCCTGCCTTACGGCGTTAATGGCAAAGAGCTTACCGTTACGCTGAATGGCGGCACGTTCGTGCCGGATAAGCTGAGTGCCATTACGCTAACCGGAACAGCTGTTTCATTAGGCGGCGTATCGCTTCGGGGAGCTGAGCTTCTTAGCCCTACAAGGGTGAAGCTAACCTTGAATTGGAACGAAAAGGTTTATTACAACGAATTGGCGCTGCAGGTGAACGTTCCTGTACAGGCTTACGATGATTCAACAGGCGGTTCGGCGTTAACCGCAGCAGCAGCGCTGCTGGGAACCGAAAACGTTAAAACGCCGATGGACCTGCTTGCTTTTGACTCGTTAGACAAGTTCAATCGAATTAACGGATTTAACGTGACAGGGACAGGAAGCGCAAGCCGACTGACACAAATTGATGCTGGTGATTACGCTGACTATTTGGTCAATGTGCCTACTGCTGGCGAGTATGTCGTCACCTTTAAGGCGACTTCGAACGGCCAAGCTATGAATGGCATTATCTTGGAGGCGCAGGACGGTGCCGTACGCAGAACGCTAACTGTGCCGAATCTTTACAATCAGGTTGTGGAGATGCGTACGGTCATCGCTCTAGGTGAGGGCAGCCAAAAGCTTCGCCTTGCCGCCGGAGCCTCCGGTTACGAGCTCAGAGGCATTAAGTTCGAGCCGTATGCGATTCAAGTCATGGATGAGAGCGCAGCTATGAAGATCGAAGCGGAAAGCTACAGCCGTGCTGATGCGGCAGCTGTTCAAAGCCAGATGAGCGGCGAAACGCTGCTGTTCAAAAACGTAGGCTTTATCGCTGCTGCTGGATCGCTATATTATGATGTGGATATTGCAAAAACAGCCTTTTATAAAGTGACTTACCGTTATGCAACGCCGCAGGGTGGCGTGAGTGGAACCCTTTCGGTCAACGGCGAGAAGCTGTCGACGACGCCACTTGGCGCAAGCGGCGGATGGGACACGTATACCGAGACTTCCGGTATTGTGAAATTGGCTGAGGGCGCTCAGGAAATTCAGTTTACAAGCAACAATGACGGAGCTAACCTGGACTGGATCACGCTAGAGGAGACGGAAGAGACTGCTCCTGTCGCGGAAGGCAGTGTGGCTATTCCGCGGGCATCGCTTAAAGCGGGCACCTACAAAGGCTCTCAGCGGGTCGTGCTAACCTCTGTCACTGAGGGAGCAGCTATTTATTACACGACGGACGGCACGCTTCCAAGCAGCGGGAACGGCCAGCTGTATACGGGAGAGCTGACGCTTAAGGACTTGGCGGTGCTTCGCACCATCGCGGTGAAAGCAGGCATGAAGGACAGCTACGTAGCGCCATTCACGTACATCATTTCGGCTGGCGAGGAGCCGACGGTGCCAACGCCTACTCCGACGACGGCACCGTCGCCTTCCCCATCAACGGCACCGACACCGACGCCTACATCGGGTGGTCCGGTAGCCACGCCGCCAGCCGCAACGCCTACGGCGACTGCCGGTGGCTTGAAGGTCATTGCTGCGCCTGCACCGGTATTGGATGCGGCCAGCGGCTTAGGAAAAACAACGGTTAGTCAGGCTCAGATTGATGCTGTAGTGAAACAAGCACAAAGCGGAAATGTACAACAAGTCAAAATTGAGGTTTCAGCAGTGAGCGGCGCGAAAGGCTACGAGGTGCAACTGCCTAAGGAAGCCATAAGTGAAGCTAAGCTGTCTGTGCAGTATGAGATTCAAACGGATACAGGCACCGTTATCGTGCCTAGCCATATGCTGAATTCGCTTCCTGCGGGTGCGAAGAACGTATCTATCGTTATTGCCAATGCCGACAAGGCTAAGCTTAGCGAAGAAGCGCGCACCGCAATCGGCAGCCGCCCGGCCGTCGAGCTAAACCTTTACGTGGATGGTGTTAAGGTAGAGTGGAGCAATGCAGATGCAGCCGTGCATGTATCGCTTAACTATGCGTTAAGCGCCAATGAAGCGCCGAGCGCGGAGCATGTGACCGTATGGCATATCGATGGTACCGGCAAAGTCACTGCCGTACCGAGCGGCAAATACGACCAATCCAAGGGCGCAGTTGTCTTTACGGTCAATCACTTCAGTGCCTATGGCGTTGTGCTCGTTCATAAATCATTTGACGATTTGGGCAAGCATGCTTGGGCGAAGCAAGCTGTCGAGGTGATGGCGTCCAAGGGCATCATTAATGGCGTGTCGGACAAAGCTTACGCGCCAGCTCAAAACGTGAAGCGGGCAGACTTTATTACTTTGCTTGTGAAAACGTTAGGTCTGAGCGCGAATGCGAGCGGAAATTTCAGCGATATTGCGAGTGATGCCTATTATTATGATGCGGTAGCGATAGCCAAGAAGCTTGGCATTGTGAACGGACGCTCGGATGGCTCATTTGATCCGAATGCTGCGATAACCAGGCAGGAAATGTTTGCGATGACCGCTAGAGCGATAGAAGCTTCAGGGAAGAAGCTGGGTGCAGGGAACGCCCAGCAACTCGCAGCATTTTCCGATTTAGGGAAACTGGCAGCTTATGCGGCTGACAGCGCGGCTCTGCTGGTAGCGAACGGAATCGTGAAAGGTGACGGCTCTAAGCTGAACCCGCTTGGACATACGACGCGGGCGGAAGCAGCAGTGATCATGTACGCGATTTATAACAAGTAAGCTACATTGAGGATGGAAGGAAACAGACGGTGGCATAAGCCATCGTCTGTTTTCTTTTGCCTATTTAGATTGTTCGGCAATCATTAGATTTTCTATGAAAAGTTTTTCAAAATAGCCATATGCCGTTCACTCTATTAATCTCTCGAATAGGATGAGGGTATCAAATGGTAGGAGTTGATCATGTGTCTTTCTATTTCAAGCTCCGCACGTATGTGGGGAGAAGCGTTGAGGTCGTTCTCTCGAATGGTGAAGTGATTGCGGGTGAATTAATCGCAGTAGGCTTCTCGTATGCGGTTGTTCAGGCACTGACGGTACCTGGATATGGCGGCACGGAGGATGTGCTTATTCGCTCAAGGGTTATTCATTATGTCCGAATCTTATAGGCAGGGTTGTACCGACGGAGGAAGAAGACGGGACTTAATCGAGCAGTTGCGGCAGGGGACGAGGTTGCTGCCCCCTATCCGGAAAGGAATCGATTACTCTCTGAACACTGACGATTCGGGACGGCATCGACTGTCTGTCATTATACCCGCTCAAAATGAAGAAACCACGATTGGTCGCGTCATTCAAGAGGCAGCGCAGCTTCATCCATTGGAAATTATCGTCATCGTCAATGGGAGCAACGATCGCACGGAAGCTATCGCTTGTAAGCTTGGAGCGGCGACGATTGTTTTCGAAGAGCAGCTGGGAACGGATGTGGGAAGAGCCATTGGCGCATATGCGGCTACTGGTGATTGTTTATTGTTTGTGGATGGTGATTTTCATATGCCATGGAAGGAGCTCGTCCCCTTCGCTGAAGCGGTGCTGAATGATTGTGATGTGGCGGTTAACAAGCTGGATCATCATCTTGGCATGCGCGCTCCATGGAACTCGGTTACTTCATTAAAAGTAGCGCTGAATATAACACTCGGCCGCGGCGATCTTGATAATGCGTCGCTCGTTCAAGTGCCCTTTGCCATGAATAAGCGTGCGCTTGAGGTCATGCCATGGCACTCGCTGATATGCCCGCCAAAGGCTTATGCTCTTGGCCTGCTTGGAGGTTTGCGGATAAAGCCAGTGCACAAGGTTGAGGTAGATCGGATGAATCGCTACCGGCCACAAAAACATGCCAGAGCAGGACTTGATCAATCCTTGGCTGCCATGCAAATCATCGGTGATCATTTTGAAGCGATGTATGCAATGAACGGTAGAGAGAGAATGGAGGAAAAGGAATGATGCAGCGGGAACCAGGGAAAGTGAGTATCGTGATTACGAACTACAATCGCGGGCCTTATCTTATCGAGTGTCTGGACAGCTTGCAGCGGCAGACTTATATAAACAAGGAAATTATTATCGTCGACGATGCTTCAACCGATCGGTCCGTCGATGTGGTGCAAGCATGGTGCGAGGCAAATGGCATTGCGGGCACGGATTCTGTTGTTTTAGTACGGCTGCCTCGAAACGCGGGGTTTTCAGGAGCGATGACGACCGGATTTTTTCTTGCCCGCGGAGAGTATATTGCCGTGCAGGACGCAGACGACTTCTCTCATCCGCAGCGACTGGAGAAGCAGGTGGCTTATTTGGCTGGCCATCCGGAGACGGCACTAGTTGGAACCAATTATGCAGCCTTTGAAGAGGGGGAGCAGAGGCATTACGAGCCTGCCCAATGGCTTCACTATGGCGATCAGATCCGCAAGGCTTACCAAAATGGCGGCCACTGCATCTGTCATGGGACGATTATGTTCCGCGGCGAAGCGTTCGATCGCATCGGGGGGCTGAGCAGGCGAATTGTTGGCGCAGAGGACTACGAGTTTGTCGTTAAGTTTTTGAACAATCAACTGCAGATTGCGAACATTCCAGACATTCTGTACTACTATCGTCTGCATACCCATCAACGGTCTTTGGCTTATTACACGAAGAAGGAGTGAAGCAAACATGACAAGCCCGTCGTTATCCGTGTTAATGGCTCTGGACAGTATGGATGCCGGCGGTACGGAAACGCATGTATTAAGTCTAGCAACAGCACTCATCCACAGAGGACAAAGCGTGAGCATCGTTTCTGCGGATGGCCTCATGCGTTCTCGGTTCGAGGCAGCCGGCTGCTCGGTCTTTCTTCTGGATTTTGCAAGGTCCAATCGAGCAGAGCAAGCGTTGCAGATCGATACCCTGCTGCAGCTGATGCGAGATCAGCACATTGACTGCGTACATGTGCATCAGACTCCCTCAGGGCTGCTTGCCGCGAATGCGGCAGCGCTGCTAGGCATCCCTACGATATTTACCGCTCATGGCACGTATTATCCGTCAGGCAACCTGAAGACTATTCTTGGTTTATCCAAGGAAGTCATTAGTGTCAGCGCTCCTGTCCAGCAGTATATGGAGAGGTTTGGTTATGCTTCTACAGTCATACCGAACGGCATTGATTTACAAGAATTTTATCCAGCGGCAGGCTCCAAGCTGCGGGGAGAACTCGGCATAGCAGAGGATGCTACTGTACTCGTCTACGCAAGCCGTTTGGCGTGGGGAAAAGCAACCGCGTGCGATACCTTGCTTAGAGCTATGAAGGATCTGCACCGCTACGGCTGGCATCGCCTGCAACTCATTGTCGTCGGCGACGGTCCCAAATATCAAGCGATTAAGGAGCTTGCTGCGTTCATTGAGGAAGAAAGCGGCGAGACGTTTATCCATGTGATTGGCCAGCAAGCACAAATGCGAGAATGCTACAATGCGTCAGATATCGTGGTCGGCACAGGCCGTGTCGCGCTCGAAGCGATGGCTTGCGAGAAACCGGTACTGGCGATTGGCAACCACGGTTTCTTTGGCTGGGTAGAGCCGTCGAATTACGGAGAAGCCTGGTCGCATTATTTTGGAGACCATGGTTCCTATTCCGCTTATTCGAGATATTTATTTGCCAATGAAATTGCCGAGGGCTGCCGCGATTTAGACCGGCTGCAAGCCATCGGGAAGGAAGGGAGGCGCTGGATCGAACAGGAGTTTCATGCCGAGCAGGCCGCAGAGCTGGTGATGCTGGTGTACCATTCGGCAATAGGGCATTCACGATGAAGGGCGGTACGAGATGAAAAGAATTTTATATGTAGGCTGGCTTGGATTTAACAATATAGGTGATGAATTAATGTGGCTGTTGTTCCGTGATCTATGCCGGTCGTATTTGCCTGACAAGCATTATGACGTTATTCCTTCGATTCCCGGTGTCGATATCCGTAATCCGGGCCCTTATGATACGGTGGTACTTGGAGGTGGCTCACTGCTTATCCCAGGCTATATCGACATTGCCTATCAAGCGGCGGCAAAGAAGAAAAATGTGATCATTTGGGGAAGTGGTCACGACCGCCAGGATTACCCTGTTTTTGATGCAGCGGGGAAAATAACGACGAATCTGGCGTATACAGGAGAAAACCAAGCGACAAATGGCAAGCTAATGGAACTGGCGCAGAAATCGGTTTTTTTCGGAGTTCGCGGACCGTTGTCTCATCAGTTTCTGGAGCACTCCGGCGTTCCCAAAGCACAGACGATCATAGGCGGCGATCCTGCCTTCTTGCTGCCCGCCCCGTCGCCGGTCCACCCATCCAAGAAGTCACGGACGATCGGCGTTAACTGGGGTACTGCTTATAACCGCATATTTGGCGGGAGCGAAGAGACGGTGGAGAAGCATTTGGTTCAGTCGCTTAGCGCCTTGATTGCTCAAGGTTATAAGATTAACATTTATTCGGTATGGGGACCTGACCGCGAGGCGTGCAAGCGATTATACGCGAAGCTTGGGGATGAGGAGAATGTCGAACTGGATCTGGAGCTTTACCATCATGAAGATCTGCTTGAGAAGCTGAAATCCTACGCGCTGACTATTAACTTTAAGCTGCATGCCAGCTATCTTTCCGCATCGGCGGGGGTCCCTTTCGTTTGTCTCGGTTATCGTTTCAAAGCGATTGATTTTGGGCTTTCGCTTAAGCTGCCTGAATTTGTGCTCTCAACAGGAGACGAACAGCTCAGCGTCAGCATATTGGACAGAGTAGGCAAGATTGAGAAAGGGGCAGATAAAATACGCGAAACCTTCTACACGCAGCAGCGCCATTACCGGAGCCTATTAGAAACGCCTTTCCAAGAAGGCCTGTTTTAATCCGATAACGATTCACTTGTGAAAAAGAGCCATTCCAAAAGGTCCTCGACCTTCTGAACGGCTTCTTTTTTTTGTTATTTTCCGAGCTGCCGGTTGACATTAAAAAATGGTTTATGTTATATAAAAATAAGGATTAGCACTCTAAGGAATTGAGTGCTAAGATAGAGGCTGATGCAGTTGTGCATTTGTACAAGCCTCCTGTCACAAATCCTTAATGATTTTATGATTGATGAATGGAAAGGGGAACGACCTACTCATGTCCAAAAAACAGTTTAAAGCAGAATCGAAACGACTGCTGGAAATGATGATTAACTCCATTTATACGCAAAGAGAGATTTTTCTGAGAGAGCTTGTATCGAACGCGAGCGATGCGATCGACAAATTATATTACAAAGCTCTGACGGATGATCAGCTCGTTTTCAACAAAGAGGATTATTACATCAAGGTAGTTGCAGATAAAGCAAACCGTACGCTGACCATTACGGATACAGGCATCGGCATGACGAAGGAGGACCTTGAGAACAATCTTGGCGTCATTGCCAAGAGCGGCTCCTTTGCCTTTAAGAAGGAGAACGAGCTTAAGGACGGCCATAATATTATCGGCCAATTCGGCGTAGGCTTCTACTCGGCGTTCATGGTTGCGGACGTGGTGACGGTCGTATCGAAGACGCTTGGCAGCGATGAGGCGTTCAAATGGGAGTCAACAGGTGCGGACGGTTATACCATTGAGCCTTGCGAGAAGGACACCGTAGGTACGGAAATCGTGCTGAACATCAAGGAAAACACCGAGGATGACCAGTATGATGAGTATTTGGAGGAATATCGCTTAAAATCAATTATCAAAAAATATTCCGATTTCATTCGTTATCCGATCAAGATGGACGTCAAGGGACAGCGTCCGAAAGCGGACAGCGAGAATGAGTTTGAGGAATACCAGGAAGAGCAAACGGTCAACAGCATGGTGCCGATCTGGCGCAAAAACAAAAACGAGCTGACTGCTGATGATTATGAGCAGTTTTATTTCGAGAAGCGTTACGGCTTCGATAAGCCAATCAAGCATTTGCACATAAGCGCGGACGGCGCTGTAGTATATAACGCGATTTTGTATATTCCGGAAAATACGCCATTCGACTATTACACGAAGGAATACGAGAAAGGGCTGGAGCTTTATTCGAACGGCGTTCTCATCATGGAGAAATGCTCGGACTTGCTGCCCGACTATTTCAGCTTCGTGAAAGGGATGGTAGATTCCGAGGATCTGTCGCTGAATATTTCCAGAGAGATGCTTCAGCATGACCGCCAGTTGAAGCTGATCGCGAAAAATATCAACAGTAAAATCAAAAGCGCGCTGCTTGGCATTCTGAAGGATGAGCGCGAGAAGTATGAGACCTTCTACAAAGCGTTCGGCAGACAGCTGAAATTTGGCGTATACAATGATTACGGCGCTAACAAGGACGTGCTGCAGGATCTGCTGCTATTCCACTCCTCCAAGGAAAACAAGCTGGTTACGCTGGATGAGTACGTATCGCGTATGGCAGAGGATCAGAAATATATCTACTACGCATCAGGTGAATCGATTGAGCGGATCGAGCGCTTGCCGCAAACGGAAATGGTTTCTGACAAGGGCTACGAGATTTTGTACTTCACGGACGATATCGATGAGTTTGCGATTAAAATCGTAGCGAAATACAAAGATAAAGAATTCAAATCGGTCTCAAGCGGCGATCTTGGCATCGAAGCGGACGAGAAGGATAAGGAAACAGCTGAAGAGCAGGATGCCAACAAAGAGCTATTCGAGCAAATGAAAACGATCCTTGCAGGCAAAGTGAAGGACGTTAAAGCGTCGAAACGTTTGAAAACCCACCCGGTATGCTTGTCTACTGAGGGCGAGGTTACGATCGAGATGGAGAAAATCTTGAAGGCGATGCCAAACAGCCAAGACGTAAAAGCGGACAAGGTGCTCGAAATCAACGTCAATCACGACATTTTCCAATCGCTAAAAGCAGCTAACGAGCAGGATAAAGAGAAGCTGGGCCTTTATACAACCTTGTTGTACAATCAGGCGCTGCTGATTGAGGGCTTGCCAATTCAAGACCCTGTTGCGTTCACGAACGATATTTGTAAAGTAATGGTTTAAGAACCAATTGCCCGTGGGATGGCCTTCATTGTGAAGGTTGTTCCACGGGTTTGTATTTATTTACAAAAAAGCGCTTGCAGAAAAAGCAGTTAATGTGATATAACCGAATTATACAAAATCTAAACGTTTAAAAAAGGGGTGCTCGCGTGACTAACATAAGCATTAAAGACATCGCCGCAAAGGCGCAGGTATCCACAGCGACAGTATCCTATGTATTAAACGGCACACGCAATGTCAAGCAAAATACTCGGGAACGGGTGCTTCAAGTCATTGAGGAAATGAATTACAAGCCCAATAATGCTGCCCAGAGCTTAAAGCGCAGGCGAACCAACACGATCGGCGTTATTGCGGAGGATGTAACGGTATTTAACGTACCGGAAATCATTGACGGCATTCATGATTGCGCAGAGCGGCTCGATATGCATATTTTGCTAACGAACATGAGGCTGGACAAACGAATTAGACATAGCTTGGACGATATGGACACTTATCGGCAATATGCGGAAAGTGCCGTTTCCGAGCTGCTTAGCAAGCAGGTAGAAGGCATTATTTATATCGGTGTGCATCCGCGTGACTTAACAGGGCTGTGCGATACTTCCGGAAAGCCGATTGTTTATACGTACAGCTACACACAGAGCAACCCTTCTATTCAATACGATGATGAACAAGCAGCTTATGATGCGATGAAACATTTGATCGACAAGGGCCATTCGCGAATTGCGATTATTAGTGGAATTATGAATTCCATTCCTTCCCGACTGCGTTTTAACGGTTTTTACAAAGCCGTTACAGAATTTGAGCTGCCCTTTGATCCTTTGCTGATTAAAATGGGCGATTGGGAAGCGGAATCCGGTTACCAGCTGACGAAAGAGCTGCTGGAGCTCTCTGTTCCGCCAACGGCTATACTGGCAATGAATGATGTGATGGCAGTTGGCGTTATGCGGGCGGCGTTTGAGATGGGTTTTGCGATTCCTGAGCAGCTATCGGTTATGGGCTTTGATAATCGTGAGTTCACCCAATATTTGATTCCACGCATTACGACGATGGATTTACCGCTGCATGAGATTGGCTATCAAGCGATGGAAGCCATCTCCCGTATTTTGCAAGGGGAAGACGCTCAGATTTCCGAGAAGCCCTTATGCAGATTAGTTGAAAGAGATTCCGTAGCTCCTCCAAAAAGGTGAACACCTTTTTTTTTAGAGGGTAAGTTAAACGTTTAGATAATGGTTGGAAACGCTTACTTTTAGGTTGGCTATGATCCGATAGGATTGAGCATAAAAAAAACGTTGCGGGGGATGAAGAAATGCGCAAGATGGGTCTAGGTTTGACAGCACTATTCTTAGTTTTGACGATGGCGTTGACAGCATGCAGCAGTACAAATAACGGTACGAACGTTAAGCCTTCGGCTTCGCCGGCAGGGACGGAAGCCGAAGGTGGCGAGGCGCCGCCAGCAGCGGAACCGACAAAGCTGACCCTCTGGACCTTCGTTCAGCAGCATGCCGATTTCTACAACTTTATGGCTGCCGAATGGAATAAGGGCAATCCTGACCAGCAAATTGTGCTTGATGCGCAAAATATACCTTACGACGATATGCACACCCGGTTGCTGCTTGCGCTTCAGTCCGGCAAAGGGGCACCTGATCTGGTTGACATTGAGCAAAGCAAGTTTCCTAACTTTATGAAGGGCGATGTGCAGCTTGTCGAGCTTAACGATATCGTTGAGCCGGAAATTCCGAATATCGTCAAGTCGCGCGTCGAAATTTACAGCAAGGATGGGAAATATTACGGCGTTGATCTTCATGTAGGCGCGACAGTCATGTACTACAATAAAGAGCTGATGGATAAAGCGGGCGTAAATCCAGACGATATTAAGCTTTGGAGCGATGTTGAAACTTACGGAAAAACAGTCGCTGAAAAAACGGGCGTTCCCTTTATTACATTTGAAGGTAGCGGCAACTGGTCTTGGTGGCCGGCCATTAACCAAATGAAGTCGGATCAAGTAGGTCCGGACGGCGAAATCACCGTAGATGATCCGCGCAATATTCAAGCGATGACATTCTTTAAGAAGCTGGTAGACGAGAAAATTGCCGCAGTTTCTCCAGGAACAGGCCATGATACTCCGGAGTACAAAGCCTTTATGAATGGCGGGGGAGCAGCAGCCGTATTTATGCCTTTCTGGTTCATGAACCGCTTTACGGATGAAATGCCTGATCTGAAAGGGAAAATGATTATCCGGCCAATGCCGGCTTGGGAAGTAGGCGGCAACCGCTCGGCTGGTATGGGAGGAACGGGTCTCTCCATTACAAACCAAACCAAAGCGCTGGAACTCTCCAAGAAGTTTCTAGCTTATGCGAAGCTCTCCAAAGAAGGCAATATTCAGGTATGGAAGCAGCTCGGCATGGACCCGATCCGTACTGAGGTTTGGAGCGATCCGGCGATGTCAGAGCCAAATAAGTTTACGGACTACTTCGGCACGGATATTTTCGCAACGCTGACTGAAATTAAAGACGAGATATATCCAGTTAATATTCGTGAGACCTCGCCGAAAGTATTCGACGCCGTTCGCAACGAGATTGTGCCTAAAATTTTTCAATTCGGTGAAGATCCGGAGACGGTGATTAAGAAAGCCGCTGAAGCGCTTCGCAAAGATACAGGGAAATAATTAAATCCATTAAATAGAGAGTAGGATGGCAGCCGGCGCTGCCAGCAGCCGGAAATGAGGCAGCAGCGCTGGTGGTCATTTTGCAACAGATTGCGTAGGGGTGAGACAAATATGAACGCCGGTAAACAAGTCCAATATGGCCAGAGCAGAGCTGTTAGGACAAGAAAGATCAATGGGCAAAAGCTGGCACCCTATCTTTTTATTCTGCCTTTTATTTTATCGTTTCTCATTTTCTTCTCGTACCCGTTATTGAATGCCATTTTGATGAGCTTCCAACGGGTGCTGCCTGGTGACGTCGCATTTATCGGCTTGGATAATTATAAGAAGCTGCTTAACCCTGATTTCTACAAAGCGCTGCTTAACAGCACTCGCTATACCTTCTGGACATTGCTTGTGTTAATACCGCTGCCGCTGCTGCTCGCGGTGTTCCTGAACGCGAAGCTGATGCGTGCTCGAAATTTCTTTAGAGCAAGTCTCTTTATTCCGGCGCTTACCTCCATTGTCGTCGCGGGCATCATCTTTCGCTTAATCTTCAGTGAGCTTGACGGTGCGATTATGAACTCATTTATCAGCTGGTTTGGCTTCGACAGCCAGAAATGGCTGCTTAGCTCATCGCTCAGCATGGTTGCCTTAGTCGTGCTTGCAACATGGCGCTGGGCCGGTATTAATATTCTCTATTTCCTGTCTGCGCTTCAAAGCATTCCAAACGAGCTTTACGAGTCGGCAGACATTGATGGAGCGGGAACGCTAAATAAGTTTTGGAAAATAACGGTACCGCTGCTGCGGCCAATCACGATATATGTGTTTACGATTACGATCTATGGCGGCTACGCGATGTTTACCGAAAGCTTTATGCTGTGGGGGAGCAGAGGATCACCGCAAAATATCGGCCTGACGATGGTAGGCTACATTTACCAGCAGGGCTTTCAATATTTTGATTTGGGCTTTGGCTCGACCATCGGTATCACATTGCTAGCCATAACGCTGCTGGTCAGCATGCTGCAGTTAAATGTGCTTGGTTTCTTTAAGAAGGAGGACTAGTGGGATGGTAGAAAAACGATCAGGGAAAATACCCTCCTTCGTATTGATTGTTTTCTTTTCGGTGCTTGCCGTCATATCGTTGTTTCCGCTGTTTGCTTTATTTCTGGCCTCGGTGAAGCCGGCTTCGGAGCTTTTTCGTTACGGGCTGAATGTGCGGCTTGATTTCGATGTGATGACTTGGGCGAATTACAAGGCTATATTTTCGGGCAAAGGCGGCTCGCAAAACTTTTTTTTCTGGTACCGCAATAGCTTAGTCATTACGGCCGTATTTACTTTGTTATGTTTGTTTTTATCGTCGATGGTAGGATACGGACTCGCCATGTACCGATTCAAGGGAAGAACGCTCGTATTTACGCTGGTGCTGGCCGTAATGATGATTCCGGTCGAAATCATTATTTTGCCGCTCTACAAGCTATCGATTGATCTGTTTATCATCGATTCGATTTGGGGGGTCATTTTGCCATTTGTTGTTGCGCCGCTGCCGATTTTTTTCTTCCGCCAGTTTGCCATGGGTTTGCCCAAGGATTTTATGGATGCAGGAAGAATCGATGGCTGTACGGAAATGGGCATCTTCCTGCGGATCATGGTTCCGCTTATGCTTCCCGCTTACGGGGCCATGACGATTTTGCAGGCGTTGTTCAGCTGGAATAACTTCTTGTGGCCAGTCATCGTGCTGCGGTCGACGGAAAAGTTTACGCTTCCAATTGGCCTTGCAGGCTTGCTGTCGCCAACCAGCAATAATTATGAGGTGCTGCTCGCAGGCTCCATTTTAACCATTTTACCTATACTGCTGCTGTTCCTATTCTTTCAGCGCTTCTTTATCGAAGGCCTGACAGTAGGCGGCGTGAAGGGATAACGATAGAGCGAAAAGGAGAAAGAGGCATGATTAATAAACAGAACCATACGTTCTCCGAGCCATCGGCAGTTCAAAAGGTGAGCATACAGGATCATTTTTGGTCGAACTATATTCAGTTGGTTCGGGATGTCGTGGTTCCTTATCAATGGGAAGTGCTGAATGACCGCGTAGCAGACGCGGAGCCAAGCCACGCGATCCGAAACTTTAAGATTGCTGCCGGACTCGAGCAGGGCTCTTTTTACGGCATGGTGTTTCAGGACAGCGATGTGGCGAAATGGCTGGAGGCGGTCGCTTATTTATTGGAAATGGCGCCTGACCCTGAGCTGGAGAAGGCGGCAGACGAAGTGGTCGCGCTAATTGCCAAAGCGCAGCAGCCCGACGGCTACGTGAACACTTATTTTACGATTAAAGAGCAGGGACAGCGGTGGACGAACTTGGCGGAGTGCCATGAGCTTTACTGCGCAGGCCATCTCATAGAGGCGGCGGTTGCGTATTCGAAAGCGACGGGGAAAAGTGCCATTCTTGATGTTGCCTGCCGATTTGCAGATCATATTGACCACGTATTTGGTTCGGAGCCCGGCAAGCTTCAAGGCTATGACGGACATCAAGAAATTGAGCTGGCTCTGATGAAGCTGTACCGGGCGACAGGCAGAACAAGCTATTTGGAGCTGAGCCGTTTCTTTCTGGACCAGCGCGGCGCGAAGCCTGATTTTTATGAGCAGGAATGGGAAAAACGAGGGAAGACGGTTCATTTTCCTCATCTGTCTATGGTCCATGATTTGGAATACAGCCAAGCCCATCAGCTTGTGCGGGATCAGGAGCAGGCGGTAGGACATGCGGTCCGCGTCGTTTATATGTGTGCCGCAATGGCGGATGTTGCCGCAGAGACGGGAGACGAGGGAATGCTGGCGGCATGCAAAAGGCTGTGGGGAAGCATCGTTTCCAGGCGCATGTACTTGACAGGCGGAATCGGCTCGATGGCGCAGGGAGAGTCCTTTACGCAAGATTATGACCTTCCAAACGATACGATTTATGCGGAGACGTGTGCTTCTATCGGCCTGATTTTCTTTGCACGGCGGATGCTGGAGATGGAACCTAACAGCGAATACGCGAATGTGCTCGAGCGAGCGCTCTATAACACCGTTGTCAGCGGCATGTCTCGGGATGGCAAGCACTTTTTCTATGTGAACCCGCTGGAGGTATACCCGCCGATTCTTGGCAAAAACAAAAATTATGACCATGTGCAGCCCCGCAGGCAGGGCTGGTTCGGCTGTGCATGCTGTCCGCCTAATATTGCTCGTCTGCTTGCTTCTCTTGGCCAATATGTGTATACCGTTCAGGATGACACCATTTATGCCCACTTATATATCGGTGGACAAGCGGATTTTCTTATCAACGAAACGGCCATAAAGCTTGAGCAGCAGTCCAATTATGCTTGGGAAGGGCAAGTACGGTTCACTGTCTCCGTCTCGCAAAAAGCGGAGTTTACGCTGGCCGTGCGGATTCCTGATTGGAGTACAGACGCTAAACTTGTCATCAATGGTGTTGACTACTCCCCTGACGAAAGTGATTTCGTGAATGGATATTTGCGGATCAAGCGGGAGTGGCAGACGGGAGATACGCTTGATATTCGATTCGCTATGCCTGTTCTTCGGATGAAAGGACATCCGCTTATTCGTCAAACGGCCGGCAAAGTCGCGCTGCAGCGGGGGCCATTCGTTTATTGTCTGGAGGAGGCCGATAATGGAGCACAGCTGTATCATTTGAGCCTTCCATCAGCCAGCGAGCCCCAAACCATGTTCGATGCTGATTTGCTCGGAGGCATGCAGGTGATTTTGGTCGAAGGCACGCGTTACGATTCCGCGGATTGGGAAGGTGAATTGTACCGACAGGATACGAGTGATGCCACGGAAAAAACTAATTTGAAATTTATTCCTTATTTTGCTTGGGCGAACAGGGAGCCTGGAGAAATGGCGGTTTGGATAAACAGCTCCCATTAGCTATACATGAACGAACGCTATATTCCCCTAGGTTCAGCAGCAGGCTTTTACGCAAGCGCCGCTCTGAGCATAGGGTTTTTTTTAGTCGTCCTTGCTATAAAAGGAGAGGAGGTGATGCGCGTACTATGACGAAAGGAGGGATAGAGGCGGCAATGCAGGCAGCGTTGCTTAAGACGCAAGGAAGCTAGGGCAACAGGATAATGACATAAGGCTGCTAATAATCTATTTTAGGAGGCATTATGAATGAGGGTCCAATTGCTACCTTTTAACAAGAAAATGCTTATGCTTGGCGCGAGCTTTTTTGTAACCGCTTTATTTCTGCTTTTTACTCCGCAATCAGCGTTTGCCTACACTCTCTCTGACAGTAATTTTAATATTACGACCGGTACCAACGGTGAAATTAATTCGCTCCGGCTAACCGGCGATACGTTCAACACCCAATATGTGATGAATCCGACCGTTACGCCCAACCAAAACACCTCCGATCATCAGTGGCTGGGCGAGCTGATGTTCAAATACCGTTTCGGGACTGGCGCTTGGCAAACGGCGATGACTCAAAGCTCCACCGATGCGAGAACCCAAACGCAAAGCGGAAATACAGTAACGGTAACGTATCAGAATTCTACCAATGCCAACGGTGTAAAAAACTTCAAGCTGGTCAATACCTATTCCCTCGTCAATGATTATTTCCTTTGGCAGTTTGAGGTGACGAATACGGGCACACAAACGATTGAATTCGGCGATGTGGGACTGCCGCTGCCCTTCAACGAGTTTTGGTCAGGCGGAAACAATGAGCAAATCTATGAGACAAGAGTGCTGACTCACTCCTTCGTCGGCAATAACAGCTCTTACATCACGGCAGCACGGCCAAGCGGAATTGGTCCATCGTTATTGATGGTACCGGATGCAAGCACAGGTGCAGGGTTCGAATACCAGGACCGTTGGAGAGTGGAGGAGCACCCGGGCAGTAAATGGGCTATGGATCAAGGCGGATGGGTCGAAGGCTTGAATGTGTTCTATATCCATTCCAACGTGATTAAGAGCACGAACCGCGGATATCTTCCGAACACGAGCTTGACTCTGGCGCCAGGCGCAAGTAAGACGTATGGGTTTAAATTTTTCAAGGTAGCAAATGAAAACGAGGTAAAGGATCGGCTGTATAATGAAGGTCATATTGACGTTACGGTCGTTCCAGGCATGATTGTGCCAACGAATCAAACGGCGAAGTTCGACCTTCATACAACTAAAACGATTAACTCCGTTACGGCGCAATTCCCTTCCGATACGACAATTGTGTCCCTTGGCACAACCGGCACGAATCACAAAATTTATTCTATCCAAATGAACAAGCTGGGGCCGAACAACGTTACCGTCAGCTATGGCAACGGCGAGAAAACGGTTTTGCAATTTTATGCAATAGAGCCGGTGGATGCTGCGCTGCAGCGACATTCTACCTTTATGGTCAACAGCACGCAATGGAACGTGCCGGGCGATCTGAGAGACAAGGTATTCGACGACTGGATGATGGATTCAAACTCGAAGCGGAATGTATTTAATGGCTATTGGGGCTGGGGGGACGATTGGGGCTTGACCCATGGTCAATTCCTCGCCGAGAAAAACGTCCAGACGCCTGTCGCTTCCGAGGTTGAAGCCGTTGACGACTATTTGACTGTTGCCATCTGGGGCAAATTAATGCGTGAGCATCAGACCGATTATCTGATTCATGATTTCCTCATGCCGGACCCGAATGATACGCCAACGTATCGTGGTTACGCTTATCCTCATATTTACAATACCTATTTCAGCATGTACAAGATCGCAAAGCTCTATCCGAGTCTCATCACGTATGACAATCCGAGAAATACTTACCTGCTCCGGGCTTACAATATTTTCAACGCATTATACGGCCCAAGCGTAGCTTACAACTGGAATACGGGCTTAATGGGCGAGCTGACGACACCGGAAATTATTAAAGCTCTGCAGGATGAGGGATACACGGCGGAAGCTAACAATCTCATCTCCAAAATGGCAACCAAATACAATAACTTTGCGAATACGACTTACCCTTACGGATCGGAATACAACTACGACAATACAGGCGAGGAAGCGGTCTATACGCTTGCTAAGATGAACAATAACAATACGATGAAAAGCAAGATCAATACCAAAACGCGTGCGGCGCGCGGACATATGCCAGTATGGTACTACTATACCGATCCGGTAACGATTACGGGAGAAAACTGGTGGAACTTCCAATACACCGTTTCATTGGCAGGTTATGCCATGGACGATTGGATTCGCAACAATTCCACGAATCCTGAAGTGGAGCAGCGCTTATCCTATGCAGCGAAAATCGCCAACGTAGGAGCCATTAACTCCGGTCAGATCAGCTCTGATCCTGCCGATATCGGGGCTGTCGCATGGACTTACCAAGCGGAGAAGGGCAATTATACGGCGCTTGGCCATGGCGGAGGTCCTCTGCAAAACGGCTGGAGGGGCATGTCGGGCGAATCCGATCTGGGACTGTTCGGAGCGATTAAAATTTTGAGTGCCGATGTTGCTGTAGATCCGATCTTCGGCGTTTATTGTTACGGCTGCGACGTAACAGACAGTACGGCAAGCTATACGGTCGTACCGAAGGACGGCGTATTCCAAAGACTGAATCTTATTACTGAGAAATTCGGCATGGAGCTGGAGCGGGATAAATATACGACTGCTACGGTCGCAAAGGCGAAAAACGCGCTAAGCTTTACGCTGAAAAACAGCACGCCAGGTACGGCGCACACAACGAAAGTGGCGCTTAAAGGCCTAGCGGCAGGCTCGTACAATATTTTGATTAATAATATGGCAGCTGGTTCGGTTAATGTGGCTAGTGGCGCGAGTACGACCATTAATTTGAGTATAGGCACGGCAGCCACTTATTCCATCAGCTTGCAGCAAGGGACGCCGCTGCCTAACACGGCGCCAGTCGTTAATGCGGGAACAAGCGGAAGCTTCACGCTGCCTGCAGCCGTTGCGCTTGCAGGAACAGTCACCGATGACGGTTTGCCAAGCGGAACGGTCACGACAACTTGGTCGCTGGTGAGTGGACCGGGAACAGCAGTCTTCGCAAACAGCGGTGCGATTAACACAACGGCAACCGTATCGGCGGCGGGCACCTACGTCTTCCGATTGACGGCAAGCGATGGAAGCCTGTCGGCAAATAATACGGTCACGCATACCGTTAATCCGGCAGCGGCTATACCAGAGATCGTAGCCAATTATTTATTCAATGAAACAAGCGGAACGACAGCAAATGATGCTTCGGGCAACGGCAAGCATGCAACGCTGAGCGGAAGCACTTCATGGGTAGCGGGCAAGTCGGGCAATGCGCTTGATTTGAACGGCACGAATGCTTATGCTAGCCTACCTGCAGGTATTGTCAGTGGTCTGAACGACTTTACAATTGCCGCATGGGTGAAGATTGACAGCTTGAGCAATTGGGCACGCATATTCGATTTCGGTACAGGAACAAGCCAGTATATGTTCCTTGCTCCACAGGTTGGCGGAGCGGGACTTCGGTTTGGCATTACGACCAGCGGGAACGGTGCGGAGCAGCAATTGAATGCGCCAGCACTGCCTACGGGGGTATGGAAGCATGTAGCCGTCACGCTCTCGGGCACAACCGGAAGGTTGTACGTGGACGGCGTACAAGTGGCAAGCAATACGAGCATGACACTGAAACCGTCAAGCCTTGGCAGCACAAGCCTGAACTATATCGGCAAATCCCAGTGGTCCGATCCTTATTTGGACGGAGCCGTAGATGAATTCAAAATTTACAGTAGAGCTTTAAGTGTAACCGAGGTAGGCGCTTTATTCAGCGGTTCGACTGCGGCTTCCAATATCGCTCCGCAGGGCGTTGCGACCACATCCTTTGTGTCATCATGGGAAAGCCTTGCAGGCTTGAACGATGGTTATGCGCCGACCAGCTCGGCGGATCGCGGGCATCCGATCTATGGCAACTGGAACAACCCGAACACAACGCAATGGGTACAATACGATTTTTCCCAAAACTATACGATTTCCAGCATAGAAGTCTATTGGTTCGATGATGACGGGGGCATTGATTTGCCGGCATCGTATACGATTCAATATTGGAATGGCACCGCATGGGTCAATGTCGCCAGTCCGTCAGGACTAGGCCTGCTCGGCAACCAGTATAACACCACGACCTTCACGCCGGTATCAACGAATAAGCTGCGATTGAACGTTACCGCGAAGGCAACAACGTCTACAGGCATATCTTCATGGAGAGTAAACGGCTCTTAAACACAGTTAAACAAAACGCAGCCCTGGTGCATTCGCAGGGCTGCGTTTTTTATTTCTGCAATACGGGATAATAAACTAATCGCGAAGCGTACACCGCATTACAATCCTTTTTAATTAATGACTAAAATTGACTTCCTATTATGCAGTCCTGCCACGATAAATATACATTGTAATTACATTTAATATAATTGTGCCGATGAGCAGAATTGCTGGGACTGATGCGATAACACTTACTGTATCCATAAGAGCAGTCCAATCCTCAGCCTTTATACGTTCATAGAAACTACAAATTTGGAAAAACAACGAAATAGAACAAGCGCTAATGCTCACAATAGAAAGAGTAACCCATTTTTTAGAACGCTTATCATATCTAGCTATATTAATAGCTGGAAGAATCCATGCGGTTGCTCCAAGCACGAGGCTACCAAGATTAAGCCAAGCAATCATATCTAGTCCCCTTTTATATTAATTTTCTGATTCGATGAGGTATTCTCATATTCCTTGCTGTCTATTAAACGAGACCATGCCAAGTAATGTTGCAAATATTTGGTTATGACACCATTAAAGCGATTCCATCCCTTTTTTATGCATAGGAACGGAATGGCCTCCACGAATCAGTGCTTTCCGAGAACAGAAAGTAGGTCACGTCCATGGATAGCAACGGCTCGCTTTCTAGCACAATTGGGGAGCAAACTGCAACTGTATGGTTTTAGAGGGAAGCTGCCTCCTGCATGCTTGCTTCATATACGCTGAAGGTGTTTTTGCCGCTGCGCTTGGCATGATAAAGAGCCTTATCGGCGCATGTATACAGTTCCTCGGAATCTTGGGCGTGTAGAGGTGCAATCCCGATTCCGATGGAGACGGTTGTGCTCAAATCATGGATGACGTTCACGCCTTTGATTACAATGGGACGCTTGAGCTCATGAATGATATGCTTGGCCGCATCCATTGCACCTTGTTCATTGTCGATATGATTAAGAATAACGACGAATTCATCGCCGCCGAGGCGGGCGGTCACATGCTCGGGGTTCGTCACGGCAGAACGAATCCGTTTGCCAATTTCAATAAGAAAGGAATCCCCCGCATCGTGCCCCAGCGTATCGTTTACCCTTTTAAAATTGTCCAGGTCGATATGCAGCAGCGCTGTTATTTTCTTTTTCTTCTTATTTTTTTCAATGGTTGTGCTAAGGGCGCTTTCAAAAGCGGCGCGGTTGGAGAGGCCGGTAAGTAAATCATGAGAAGCCAAATAGAGTGGTCTGGCTACCAGCTTGGAAATGATATAAGAAATAATGAGAGCAATGGCAATGGTAGCTAATAGTTGAAGCAGGAAAACTTGGTTATTTTGCTTCAGTTTGCTTTGTAATTCTGAATGGTTAAAAACAATCTCAATCATCCGCTGATCTGTAAAGCGAGTCACCTCATTGTCGAACTGAACCGTGTACGGGACATACCGGTAGGTGACAGGAAATCCATCTCGCTCGCCCTGAATTTCCTGAACCGATGACTCTATCAGCGCTTTGTTAAACGTAGCGAGATTGCTATGCGATACAAGGAGCGATCTCGTGTCCTCTCCGGTTTTTCCAATTGATTTTCCCGTTGTCGTAAATATGGTGATATCGTTAATATAGCTGTATTTTTGGATGAGGCTGTCACTGATTTCAAGGAAATTAAAGCTTTGAAATACGGGATTACTGTCCAAATAGAGTCCCAGTTCAATTAAGTATTTGTGATCGGGCGTTGGTATGTAGCTATATTTGCGAAGTCTGCCCGTATTTGATTCCTGATCGATTCCATCAGCGGTGAAACGGTTGCCGTTTAATCGCTCTTCCAGCAGGCGCGAGAAAGAGGGGAGTGTGCCGCTATCTTCATTGAAGTTCAGTCCGACGTCTAGTGGGAAGCTGCTGAATCGAACGGTTAGAGAGCGATCAATAACGTAGATATCCATACCGTTCAATTGTTCTTTGAGCGCTTGGTAGTCCCAGGAAGATACATCAGCCTGTTCTCTATATTTTTGCAGCAATTTATCGGAATGGCCCTTCATTTTATTTTCGATGTCTTGATCCGAGAGCTGAAAGGCTTTGTCAGCAGCGGAGACGGCGGCGACAACGGTATCCTCCACTAAAGCGGACTCTCTCTCGTAACTTGCGATTAGATTGGTTTTTAAGCGGTTTTGATTCACCAGGGACACGCTGAGCGTCAGTAAAATGCTGAAGATGCCCATGATGGTCATTAGTTTAGCTTTAAAGCTAAGCTGCACAATACTACCTCCTCTTGGATGTTCATGGACGCAGCCCATGAGAGCAGCAGAAAGAGCTTCCTACAAGGGTTTGGAGGAAAAGAACTGCTAGGTCTATTTACCTAAACTATATATCGGTTGGCGAATTCATTTCGTGAACGGAATGGTGGAAAAAATTTCAATAAAATGGCTAGCCGAATAGCGTTTGCGAATAGGCAGGAGCAGCATTAAAAAAGCTGCCTTCAAGGCGGTTAACCTTGAAGGCAGCTCTATGACTTGCGCATAAGCATTTATTCTGCATTATAGTTTTTCTGGTATTGCCGTGGCGTCAGCCCCGTCCATTTCTTGAAGGTAGAGCTGAAATGGCGCTCTTCCTGGTAGCCTACCAGCTTGGAGACGGCATAGATCTTGTAGCTTTGCCGGAGCAGCTCCTTCGAGCGCTCCACTCGGTACTGATGCAGGTAATCGAGGAAATTGACGCCGAGCTCCTGTTTGAACAGCGAGCTGAGATAGGAATTGCTGACAAAGGTTTCCTTGGCGGCAAGCTCAAGCGTAAGATTCGTATTGTACCGCTGCTTAATAAGCTCAATCGTAGCGGAAACGGTGCGATGCAGTGATTTTTGGTTGGATACCGCCTCCACGATGCTCTGGACAATTTTTTGGAGGACGACAGAGCAATCATCAAGCGTCTCCATATTCGGAATTTGTTCGATCCAGTTCACGAAGCTGTCCTGCCATTCAATGGAGGCAACCTTCCGTTCCCGAGCGAACTTTTGCAGCTCCAGAATCAGGCTTGTGGAGCGCAGGTGCACCTCCGCTTTGGAATAGCCGGAGTTGTTGCGGATATGCGACATGCTGGCTTCGATCGCATCGACAGCTAGTTCATACTGCTCGTTTTGCAGAGCGATGAGCAGTTCTTTCTCAATGCGCTGCAGGAAGGGGTCCTCGAGGATGGAGCTCTTCGCAGCCTGCGGCTTGCCTTGGCCGGCGTAGAAGAAAATGCCGCCCCGGCCCTGATAGAAGCGGGCTTCCATCGCTTCAATTGCTTCCTGATAGCCGATATGGGCCGTATCAACTGAGCGCTGGGCGGAGCTGATGGAGATGCTGATCGAAAGCTTGAGATAAGCCTCGAGGTTAAGCTGCAGCTTCTTCATAGCGCCTTCTACCGCTTCATGCGTCATATGGTCCGGATAATTGCCGATCCAAAGCATCTCGCCCCCATGCCGGAACACCTCCAGATTTCCGCCGTACAGCGGCTGGAGCGTCTCGTCGGTAATGTTCAGCAGGGCGTAACGAATGAGCTCGAGATCCCTTTTCGAAGCAGCGGCATTAGGGCCGTTGCTGGAATCGATTCGGATAATGCCAACCTGGACCGGTCCTGGCAGAAGCCCCATACCTACTTCCCGCAGGACGCTTTGACGGTTCTCGAGCGGCATTAACGGCTGCTGAATCCACTGGGATAAAATTTGGTTTTTGAGCAAGTGAATGTTGCGGTTCCAGCTGCGGTTAAGATCGGACAACGCCTTATCCTCGTTTTCCGAGTCCTCGATTTTTTGCTTGAGCTCCAAAATTACCCGCACGATGTCATGCGGCATGCATGGCTTTAAGAGATAATCCGATACGCCGAGCTTGATTGCTTCCTTGGCGTATTCGAACTCGTTATAGCCTGTGAGCAGCACCGAGCGAAATTCAAGCCCGGCGGCTTTGGCCTCGCGGATCAGGTCCAGACCGTTCAGATGAGGCATGCGGATGTCGGTGAGAAGCAGATCCGGCGGATCATTTATAATCATTTCCAGTGCCTGCCTGCCATTTTCCGCTTCCCCCGCAATTTCAATGCCGTATAGCTTCCAATCCACTAACGTAAGTATGCCTTCACGGAAGGATTGCTCATCCTCCGCTACGATCATTTTTAGCGCCATGCCCATCGCCCCTTTGTTTGATTCGCAGTTGCACTCTTGTACCTAAGCCTTCCCGGCTTACGATCTCAAATTCCGCCTGCTCGTAAAATAAGGCAAGCCTTTCCTTAATATTGGATAACGCCATCCCCGAGTGGGGGGCATTCATCTGCAAGGCTTTCATCGGCTCCTGCTCGGGAGCCCTATTCAAGCGTTGAACTTGCGCTGCGGGCATGCCGGGCCCATTATCTGCAACCTCAAGCACAATGTGTGTGTCCTCGGTGTAAGCCCGGACATGGATGTGGCCGTTGCCGCCGGAGGGCTCGATGGCATGAACGATAGCATTCTCGACCAGCGGCTGCAGCAGCAGCTTCGGCATGCGGAAATGCTGAATGGACGGCTCCATATCTATCTCGAAATTAAACCGGGTAGTAAACCTTTTTTTCTGCAAAAATAAATAGTTCCGTACCAGCTCCATCTCATGCTCCAATTCGACAAAGTCGTTGCCGCTGTTGAGGCTCAGCCGGAACACCTGGGAGAGGGACACGACCATTTCGGATATTTCGTTGTCGCCTTTCTGCATGGCCGTCCAGTTGATCATATTCAAGGTGTTATATAGAAAATGCGGATTGATTTGCGATTGCAGCGCTTTAAGCTCGGCTTCCTTTTCCTTCAGCCGCGAGGCATACACATCGTCGATCAATGTCTTAATCCGCCCGACCATCGTATTGTAAAGGTGTCCGAGCCGGCCGATCTCATCATTACCGTTAAAATGTACCCGCTGCGAGAAATCGCCGGTCTGGAGCGCCTTCATGGACAGCATGAGCTTCTTCATCGGATTGGTGACGATGCGGGCGATGACCCAGGAGAGGGCAATCGTCACTAGAGTAACGACGGCCATGATCGAGAAGGTGACCGATCCGATATGCTTGAGCTCAAGCACCAGCTTGCTGCGGTCCTGGATGACGACCGTATGCCAGCCGGTAATGTCAGATACGGAATCGGACACGATGTATTGCTCGTTGCTCTTCAGCATCGCCAGGCCACGTTCGGGATGAATCGTTTCCGTATCCGTCTCATTGAACATCGGAAGCACGGTTACCGGCTTGCCGATCCACTTGATGTCCGTAGCTGCAAGCACAATGCCTTGATCGTTCATGATGAATTGGGCGGCATCCTCGTTGTCGTGGTATAAGGTTTTGCTCAGCTTATCCGAATCCATTCCGATAATGAGCAGTCCAGTGCGCGCGTAATTGTAAAAGTTTTTGTAAGGCTTGATCAGGACGATCTTGTGGTGGTAGTCGCCCGGTAAAATGTAATCCGATGGATAGAACATATCCCATATTTGCCCGGAAGGCGATTTCGCCAGCCTCTCATAATAACGGGTCTTGGCAAAGCCATCCAAACTGATAGCGCTTGCAATACCTGTCTGCGTGATGGCAAACGGCGCTCCCGAGTTTTCCTCGCTGGAGGTTGGGTAAAGGATGAGCGATTGAATCGTTTCGTTCGTCACCATCAGCGGCAGCAGATTCTTGTATACTTGATCGCGCTGCTGCGGCGTATCCCCGTTCATCAGCATGCCTTGCACGGTCGGGTTCAAGAACAAATAATTGGCGAAGCTGAGCGTGCTCTTGGCAAAATAGTCCAGCTGGTCCTTCGTCTTGATCGCCATGTTCATCTGGGATTGGCGAAGCTTATCGACCACCTCGCCCGAGGCGATGTAATAGGAATACAGTCCGGTAATGCCTACCGTTACGATCAGAAGCGGGATGACTAAGGTAAGCAGTTTGCGCTGCAAGGTAATATGTCGAAATGGTGGAAAAATTGCTCTCATCCTATTCACCTTTAGCCAGTTGAATTTGTGATTTCAGTATACCAAGAATTAAATCGGGGCAGGGGCTTTTTGCCTATGATCCAAAAAATGAGGCATCTATTCTAAATTATGGGTCATATTTTGGCGCGTGGATTCCAAGTTATAATGGGGGCAGAACAGGAAACGCCTGGTCAAATAAATAAAGGTGGGGTAGCGATGAGAAAAATATGGATCACGCTCGTAGCCATGCTGATGGTATTTTCGGTGGCAGCATGCAGCTCTGGCAACAACGGAACAAACGGAAACAAGGGGGCTTCGCCAAGCCCGACGAATGAGACGAAGGAGACGGCTGCGCCAGACGAGGGCAAGAAAGCCGATCCGGTTACGCTTAAGTTTTTCACGGCGCTTGCTGACCGCTCGAACGGAGCAGGCAAAATCGAGCAAGCGATCATCGACAGCTATATGGCTGAAAATCCGAACGTGAAAATTGAAGTCGAAGCGCTTCAGGATGAGCCTTACAAAGCGAAGATCAAAGTATACGCCTCAACGGATGCATTGCCCGATATTATTCAGGCTTGGGGACAGACCTCCTTCATCAAACCTCTTATTGACAACAACATGCTGCTTGAGCTGAACGAATCGGAATTCGCTAGCAGCAACTTCGTGCCAGGGGCGAAGGATGGCTTCTCCCAAGACGGCAAGCTGTACGGATTGCCGCGCGGTACCGATTTCCTCGTGATCTACTACAACAAGAAGCTGTTTGACGACAATGGCCTAAGCGTGCCGACAACGACGGCAGAATTGCTAGAGGTGTCGAAGCAGCTGAGAGCAAAAGGCATCAACCCCATTGCGACAAACGCGATGGAAGGCTGGTCGCTTCCGATCTGGTTCGAATATGCATCGCAGCGCCACACAGGCGATTTCAACAAAATGGATGCCGTGCTGAAAGGAGAAGGCAAGTTCTCCGGCGATGCCGACTTCCTTGCAGCGGCGCAGGATATTGCTGCCCTAGCTGAAAATAAAGGTTTGGCTGACGGCTTCCTGACAGCAGATTACGGCACATCCCGCAATCTGTTCGGCCAAGGCCAAGCAGCGATGTACGTGATGGGCAACTGGGAAGCAGGGCTTGCAACGGACGAGAACTTCCCTGAAGAGTTCCGCAACAATGTAGGCGCGATCTCCTACCCTGCATCGGATAAAGGAAAAGCGACCGATGTAGCGGCATGGTATGGCGGCGGATACTCGGTATCCAAAACTTCCAAGAACACGGAAGCAGCAGTAGCATTCCTGAAATATTTCTTCGCGCCAGAGAACTGGACGAAGCAGGTATGGGAGACCGGTTCCGGCACGCCGGCCCAAAAATTTGATCAATTCCTGACAGGCAACGAGACCGCGCTGCAAAAGCAGCTGGTCGATATCTTTAGCGCCATGACTTCTTCAAGCGGCACGCCGGTCCATGATAATGGCACGGATGAATTCAAGACCAAAGTGATGGAAGCGCACCAGAAGCTGTTCGGCAAGCAAATTACGCCAGAGCAATTTTTAACGGAAATGGATGCAGCGGTTGCTGTACTGAAATAAACAAAGATGAACCTGTCAAATGTGCGGCAGACGAACCTGGGTTCGGCTGCCTGCCTTTGCTGGCAAAGAGAGAGCGGGGAGAACCATGCACAAACTGATGAGCAATCGGATCACCATTTTCTGGCTAGTCGCACCTGGCTTTCTGCTGTTTCTCTTCATGGTTTGCTTTCCGATTATCATGAGTGGTTACTACGGCACGACGAATTGGACCGGAATTGGCGCATACGAGTTCGTTGGAGTCGATAATTATACGAAGATTTTATTTCATGATGGCGTTTTTTGGCGCTCATTGCTTAATGCTCTGCTGCTGCTCGCAGCGACGCTGCTTATTCAGCATCCGCTCGCGCTGCTGTTTGCGATATTCGTCACCCATGCAGGCAAGTTTGAAAAATGGTTCCGGGCCATCTTCTTTATACCAGCTGTTATTTCTATCGTCGTTACTTCGAAAATGTGGGTAAGCGTATTTCATCCGAATTTCGGGATGTTGAATAAATTGCTGGAGGGCGTAGGCCTCGGCACATGGAAGCAGGATTGGCTCGGCGATCCGCAAATCGCCATCTGGTGTGTCATTGTCGTTGTGATGTGGCAGGGCTTTGGATATGCGCTGCTTCTGTATTATGCCGGGCTTCAAGGCATACCTAAGGATCTGTTCGAAGCGGCCGAGCTTGACGGTGCCGGACGCGTGAACCTGTATACGCGGGTCATTATTCCGCTGCTATCGCCCATGGTACGAGTGGCGGTAGTCATTGCCGTTACCGCCTGCCTTAAGCAGATGGAGACTGTATTTCTCATGACGAACGGCGGACCGGCCAACACGACGCAATTCATTGGCAACTACTTGTACAAAACAGCGTTTTCTTCCTCGCTGTACGGCTACGGCAACGCAATCTCCGTCGTATTCGTAATCATCTGCTTGATCATTACGCTGGCGATGAACAAGGCATTCAAAAAGGAAGTAGGCGAATTCTAGCACCGACACGATAGGCTATACGATTTTGATAGGAGGCATGCTTGTGGGAGCCATCACAGCCCAGACTAACCAGCAAACGGCGGGCAGCAAGAAAAAGAAGGATGCCGCATCGCCCGCGTTAAAGACCGTTCTCCATCTTATTTTGTGGGGAGTGGCGCTGCTGCAAATTTTTCCGCTCATCTGGCTCATTAATTATTCCTTTCTGAAGAGCGGCGATTTTTTTGGCAGCGGCATTTTGAAATGGCCTAAATCGTTTGAATGGAATAACTATGTGAATGCATTCACATACGGGAGCGTTCCGCGCTTCCTGCTGAATAGCTTATTCATTACGACCGTGACGATTTTAGTCGCCGCTTTCCTGGCGCTCATGCTGAGCTATGCGTTCACGCGAATGGAGTGGAAGCTGCGCGGGCCGGCAATGGCCTTCATCATGCTGGGGATGATCGTTCCGATCCACGCGACGCTGCTGCCGAACTTTATTTTGTTCGATAAGCTGAATCTGATCGACAATCCGTTGTCGCTTATTTTACCGTATATTGCTTTTTCCCTGCCGATCAGCCTGCTTATCATTTCAGGCTTTCTCGAGACGATTCCAAGAAGCATTGAGGAGTCGGCAGTCATGGATGGCTGCTCCGTCTTTGGCGTCATCTTCCGCATTATTATGCCAATTACGAAGCCTGCGATTGCAACGGTCTGCATTATGAACTTTATTAGCTGGTGGAATGAATTTATTATGGCCAATACGTTCCTGACCTCCGAGACCTTCAAGACATTGCCGTTTTCTATTATGAAGTTCACAGGGCAATATTCCTCCAACTATGGCGCTCAGTTCGCGGTTATGACAATCATTGCGTTGCCGACCGTTATTATTTACCTGCTGTTTACAGAGCAAATGTCGCGCGGCATTACGGCAGGTGCAGTGAAGGGTTAAGCCAGGCAAATATGGAGAGAGAGGCGAGGGTAGCGTGCAAACACCAGTGACGGCGAATACGGCGGTTAGCGTCCCGCGCAGGCAAAAACCGCTTTGGCGGCGGTTTTTGGCGCAGTGGCAGGTGCAGCTGATGATTTTTCCTGCTTTAATCTTTATTTTTATTTTTAATTATATCCCTATGTATGGCGTGCTTATGGCCTTTCAGGATTACAGCTTGTTTAAAGGTTTTTTCGGCAGCACATGGGCGGGGTTTAAGCATTTTGAAATGTTTTTCAACTCGCCCGACTTCTTCCGCGTCATCCGCAACACCATTGTCATCAGCTTATTGAAGCTGGTCATTAACTTCCCTGCGCCGATCCTGCTTGCGCTGATGTTGAATGAAGTCAGAAACCTGGCGTTCAAAAAGATCATTCAAACGATCAGCTACCTGCCCCATTTCTTGTCGTGGGTTATCGTGTCGGGCTTTACGATCTCGATCTTGTCCGTGGACAACGGGAGCTTGAACATTTCCCTTCAGGCGCTCGGACTTATCGATAAACCGATTAACTTCCTGTCGCTGCCCGAATATTTCTGGGGCATTATCGTGACGACGAACCTGTGGAAGGAAATCGGCTTTGCTACAATCGTATATTTGGCGGCTATCGCCGGCGTGAATCCAAGCTTATATGAAGCGGCTTCGATTGACGGAGCAAGCAAATTCAAACAGATTTTTCTGATAACGCTTCCATCCATAACGCCGGTCATTATTATTTTCCTCATTCTGAACATCGGCAGCTTGTTGAATGCGGGCTTCGATGATTTGCTCCTGCTTGGCAGAAGCGCAATGCTTCGCGATGTGGCAGAGGTCATCGATACCTATGCTTACCGAATCGGGATTATCAATAACCGCTTCTCGTATGCGGCTGCTGTCGGTTTGTTCAAGGCAGTCATTAGCGTAGGGCTGCTGACCATGGCGAATTTTTTAGCCAGAAGAGCGGGTACAAGCCTATGGTAATGCGGACCGAGCCTGCCAATATTCTGAAAAGTGGTGATGCCGAGTGAAGCTGAGCAGCGGCGATAAAACATTGCAAACCTTTATATATTTTTTTCTGGTGCTATTAGGGCTGGCGACGCTGTATCCGTTCTGGAATTCGGCCGTCATCTCCTTTAATTTGGGGCTGGATACGGCGAAGGGCGGGATCACCTTTTGGCCAAGGGCTTTTACGCTCGATAATTACAAAATAGTGTTCCAAAACGACCGGATTATCGATGCGTTTGCCATTTCGCTGCTTCGTACCGCAGCAGGTACCGTGATATCGATTTTCTTTACTGCAATCTTTGCTTACGGCTTGTCCGTCAAGGGAGTAATCGGGAAGAAATTTTATATGATTTTTGCCATCATCACCATGTATTTCAGCGGGGGGCTAATTCCGTTCTACCTGCTCAACCGCGAGCTTGGCTTAATGGATACGTTCTGGGTCATGGTTATTCCGACGGCCGTGAGCGTATGGAATATGATCATCTTCCGTACCTTCTTCATGGGCTTGCCGGACGGGCTGGAGGAATCGGCCAAGATTGACGGGGCTAGCACGTTTGGCATTTTCTTTAAAATCGTGTTTCCTTTGTCAGGCCCGGTGCTGGCCACGCTCTCTTTATTTACGGCGGTTTACCATTGGAATGATTGGTTCACGGCGACAATTTTCATTAACGACGCGAAGCTGTACCCGATTCAAACGCTGCTCCAGCAAATTATGAACTCGAACACGATGAGCGAGCAGCTGTCGATTGCATCGCAAGGCAGCGGAGCGGCTACGGATGCGCTCAGCCGAATGCAAAGCGTGACGAGCAAATCGCTCACGATGGCCACTATGATGGTGGCTACCATTCCGATTGTGCTGGTGTATCCGTTCGTGCAGCGCTTTTTCGTGAAAGGCGTATTGATTGGCTCCTTGAAGGAGTAGCATCGGTATTCGACCGGAAGGCTGCGGCTAAAGGTTTGAGTATAAAGATTAAAAAATGGGAGGCGTACGACTATGAAAGGAAGAAAGTTGCTAACCACGCTGATGACCGTCGGTCTTGCTGGTTCCGTTCTGCTTGCGGGCTGCTCGGGAGATAACGGCGGTAAAGCCGGAAATCCAAGCGATCCGGCGAATTCAGGCTCAAATAAAACGAATGAGAGCAATGGTTTTGTGTTGGGGGAAACACCGGTATCCTTCTCGTATTATGTGCATTATGACTGGTGGACTACCGAGCCGTGGGGCGTGAGCCCGAACAGCAAATGGGTGCAGGATAACCTGAAGGTAACGGTCAATCCGATTCAATCCGGCGGTGCAGCAGCCCAAAAGCTGAGCACGATGATTGCATCCAAGGAGCTTCCTGACGCGATTATGATGGACCGCGGACCTGAGGTTGAACGGCTCAGATCTGCCGGAGCGCTCCTTCCACTGGATGAATATATCGACAAGTATCCCAATTTGAAAAAATGGGCGGGCGAAGAGACGCTGAACATGCTGCGCTCCAGTGACGGCAAAATCTATCAATTTCCGAACTGGTATACGGCAGAGCCTACAGGCAACGGCGGCTGGTTCGTGAACAAGAAGATGTATGCGGAGCTAGGCTCGCCGAAGCTTGAAACGACGGATGACCTGTATGCCTACTTGCAGCAGGTAAAATCGAAATATCCTGACGTAGTGCCGCTAGAGGTCGGCGGCAACGGTTCAGGTGTCGAGGTTATGTTCCCTAGCTTCCAAGAAGGAGCAGCGGGTGCATTCCACTCGATGAAGGCTTATCCGAACGGCGATCAATTCGATACCATTTACAATAACGAGGCTTGGAAAGAAACGATGCTGTATGCCAGCAAGCTGTTTAGAGAAGGCTTGATGACACAGGATGCGATGACGCAAAAGGATGACCAAGTGAAGGAGAAGCTGGCGACCGGCCGAGTGGCTGTGTTTGTAGGCGGCAACGCTACGAATATGGGGCGTGAAGGCCATAATGCGCTAAAAGCCCAAGATCCAACTGCGGGCTATGAATTTATTTGGCCAATCGCGAAGTCGGGCTTGGACAAAAACAAGGTGTATCCGAACGGCTACAATGCGCTGGGCTGGAACGTGAACGTCATTACGACCAGTGCCAAAAATCCGGAAGCGATCTTCGCTTATTTGGATTGGATGACAGGAGAAGAAGGCACACGGGTCATGTTCTTTGGGCCGCAGGGCTTGTACTGGGATGATTTCGACGCAGATGGCGCGCCAATCCCGAATGACAAATGGTTCAGCACATCGCAAGAAGAGAAGGACAAGGACAAGCTGGAGGCATATGTTTGGTCTGGCAATGCTACGTTCGTCGATAAGAGCAAGCAGAAGATCGAGCAAACGCTGCCAGAGGACCAGCGCAACTGGGGTGCCTTGGCACAGCTCAACATCGCTTGGAAAACTTCGCAAAACATGACGCAGTACAACAATATCGATCCGGCTCCCGAGACGGACGAAGGGATTATTAACCAGCAAGTGAAAGAAACGGCTGATGAGTATTTCGGCAAAATCCTGTTCGCAAAGAGCGACGCCGAAGTGCTTAGCCTGATCGAGGAAGCGAAGAAAACGACGACGGGCCTTGGCTTCGATAAAGTCAATGAATTCCGTACGGCAAGATGGCAAGAAAACTTGGCGCTGATTAGCGGCAAATAAGAGAGTGGCAGGAATGCTGAAATAGTAGAAGGTCTGCTCCGCTGTGGATGGATTCGCAGCGGAGCAGATTTTTTTTGCGTTCCGTAACGCAGGATATAAAGCTAGCTGCTGCATACGCCAAAAGAACAGGAATAACAGTTCTATTCTTAAGTATTGCTAAGCAACGTTTAGTCGTAGGATCGCGTGGGAATGGGCTTGAAGTAAATCCATTCCGGGTCGCCGTCATCGAGGTTTTCGATGATGCCGCTTCGCTCGAAACCAACGGATTCGCAAACGCGCTGCATCGTTGCATTGGACTCATTGGTCGAGGTGAACAGCTTGGCGGTTGTGCAGTGGCTCTCGATATATTGGATGAGCGCCTTCGCTGCGCCTCTTCTTCTAAACGAGGGATTTACAATCAACAGCGAAATGTAGTCGTAGTCGAAAAAAGAGGCATCAAAGACAGCAAAGCCGATGACTGTTTCCTTTTCTATAGCTACGATGCATTGTTGCTTGGCGACAGCTTCCATAAGCAGCTGTTCTCGGCTTCTTGAGCCGATAACGAGGCTGTCTATTTCACAAATAGAAGTGATATGCTCTGCTGCGGCTCGTTCAATGTTCATCATGCTGGCCAACTTTCATGGAGGAGATACTTGCTGCTGTTATTGTAACAAGAGGGAAGGCACGTGGAAAGGTAAAGTATGATTATAGAGATATACGGCTGTGGACGATTCAGCAGCAGGCGGGCAGCTGGAAGTTATCCTCTTAATGGGGCGAGCAGCACAGCAGTGTCATTTTAGAAGAAAGTTTACCGGATTTTCATAGGGGATAGCCCTTTCGAGTCATGCCAAGCCTGCTTTCTTTGAGCGAAAATGAGAGATAGAGCTCATTTAGGAAGGCGAGGCGAACGATCTGGAAGAACAAGTAGACAAGAAAAAATCGTTTTGGCTGTTTTTGGCTTGGGCGACTGCCGTACTAGCAACTGCGGGAAGCTTGTATTTAAGCGAGGTCATGCACTTTGCCCCGTGCAGCCTTTGCTGGTTTCAGCGTATTTTCATGTATCCGCTGGCGCTGCTGCTCGGCATTGCCTATGCCAAAGGAGATACGGGCATCGTCTCCTACACGCTGCCTCTAGTTGTTATAGGGGGAGGCTTCTCACTCTATCATTCAATACTGCAGAAGCTGCCGCATGACTCGCCTTTGGCGGCCTGCGGCCCAGTCTCTTGCCAGGGCGATTATTTGAATTGGTTTGGTTTTATTACGATTCCAATGCTGGCTCTTGTAGCGTTTTTAATTATTTTGACGGCGCTGCTGCGCTTGCGTAAGCTTAACCGCGCATAGAGGCGGCTGCGGCGGGCATGAAAGCGATCGCTAGACAATGGGCCTCCCCCCGTGATATATAAAAGGAAGCGAAACACAGGGGAGGAATAGAATGTGCAACTACCGCTGACAGGTGCTGGCGCTACGGAGGCACATGCAAGCCTGCTGCTCGGCAGCTATCGCAAATGGACCGGCAAAGAGCTGCTTGTGCTGAGAGCGGAAGCCGATTTGCGGGAGCAGCTCTTCCAGGTGCCGACGGTCATTCTCTCGCATGGAACCGAGCCGGATCCCGTTCTCAATTACGGAAATGCAGCTGGGCTTGAATTATGGGAAATGGAATGGGATACGTTCACTCAGACACCTTCAAGGCTTACGGCCGAACCCATGGAGAGGCAGGAGCGGGATCGTTTCTTTGAGGCGGTGACCGCGAACGGCTACGTCGACAACTACACGGGCATTCGCATTTCAAGCACGGGGCGGCGGTTTTATATTGTAAACGCGACGGTTTGGAATGTGGTGGACGAGCTAGGCATTTATTGCGGCCAAGCTGCTTCTTTTTCGGAGTATCGGTATTTATAGTTGAATGAGGCAAGAGAAGACAAGGAAAGCAGTTCTACGGTAGGCTCATGGGGCTTACGGCAGGACTGCTTTTTTTTCAAATATAAGAATGTATAAGTTTGTTAGCTTATAAAGGGCTTATATTTCACCGTCCAAGCTACTTCAGCGTCTAAAGGACGCCGAAGGCGTTTTGGCTTGGTATGCGAAGGTTAGGTATAATAAGGAAGAAGCAGCGGAAGAAATGGAGGGGGACTATGCCGATACATATCGGACTGGCAGGCTGGGGCGACCATGATCGGCTGTATGTCCCAGGCGCAAAGGCAGGAAGCAAGCTGCGGCAATACGCAAAGCATTTTCCGGTGGTGGAGGTGGACAGCACCTTCTATGCGATCCAATCACAGGAGCGGTTCGTCAAATGGCTGGAGGATACGCCCGCAACGCTTCATTTTATAGTGAAGGCTTATCAGGGAATGACGGGCCATCAGCGAGGGCCTACCATTCCCGCTCGGGAGATTAATGAGATGTATACGGCCTTTCGCCGGATGCTGGAGCCAGTTATAGAGGCTGGCCGTTTGACGGCAGCATTGTTTCAATACCCGCCCTGGTTTGATTGTACGCAAGAGAATGTAAGGGTGCTGAGGGAAACCAAAGCGCGAATGAGCGGCATTCCGTGCGCGCTCGAATTTCGGCACCAAAGCTGGTTCACCGATGAGTACAGGGAGAAGACACTTGCCTTTATGGAGCGGGAGCAGTGGCAGCACAGCGTCTGCGATGAGCCGCAGGCAGGGATCGGATCGGTGCCAACGGTGCTGCGGGCAACGGATGCGCAGGCGACGATTGTTCGGTTCCATGGCCGGAACGTGTCCGGCTGGAATCAGGCCAGCACCCCGAACTGGCGGGAGGTTCGTTATTTATATCGCTACAGCGACGAGGAAATGATGGACTGGGCAAACAAGCTCAGGCTGCTGGAGCAGCAGAGCGAGCATGTCCACGTCATCTTCAACAATAACTCCGGCGGAGACGCGGCAGAGAATGCAAAGCGCCTGATGGAACTGCTCGGGCTTGCTCGCCCCGATGGCGGGGACCCGAACGAGCCTCCTCCTCCGGTGGTCGAGCAGTTGGATTTATTTTGAGAGACGGCAGAGTGTCTAAAAAGATAAATTGCAATTCAGAATAGTTAATTATATCCACTTTTTTACATGAAGGGTATGAGCAGCATGCATCAAAAAATTTTATTGGTTGAAGATGACCTCTCGATCGTCGAAATGGTCCAAAACCATTTGATAAAAGAAGGCTATGACGTCATCACAGCTTTTAATGGGGAAGAAGGCGTGTCCAAATTTAGAAATGGCCATTATGCTCTCATTATCCTGGACATTATGATGCCGAAGCTGGATGGCTTGGAAGTCGTGAAGCTGATTCGGGAAAAAAGCCTCGTGCCGGTGCTTATGATGTCGGCCAAGGACAGCGACGTGGATAAAGCGCTGGGACTTGGCTTTGGAGCGGATGACTATATCGCCAAACCTTTCTCGCTTATTGAATTTTCAGCAAGAGTGAAGGCTGCCATTAGGCGAGCAACCAAATATTCGAGCCAAGCGCCAATGCCGCAAGCAGCTGCTTCCAATATCATTTCTTGGCAATCGCTGCGTATTGACCTGAACAACTTCTCGGTTATGAAAGATGGCGAGGACCTGAGGCTGACCGCCAAGGAGTTTGAGATCCTAAAGCTGTTCGTGACCAATCCCGGACGTGTTTTTACTAAAGCACAAATTTACGGGTTCGTCTGGCATGACAGCTATTATGGAGACGAGAATGTCATCAATGTGCATATCCGCAGACTTCGGGAGAAGATTGAGGATCAGCCTTCGAGCCCTCAGTTTCTCAAGACGCTGTGGGGAATCGGCTATAAATGGGAAGGAACCTGATATGGTTATTTTATTGCTTGTTGTGATTGGCATCTTATTGGCCATTATCGTATTCCAGTACCTGGCGAGCCGAACAAGAAGCGGTAATATTCAGCAACTGCAAGGAAAGCTAAAGCAAGTGATGGAGGATCAAACCGGAGAAAGCCTGCTGCTGTTTACCAATGATCGGGAGCTGCAATCGCTGCTGGTAGAAATCAACCAATTGCTGGACTATGCCCGAAAAAGGGCAGCAGCTTATGAAAAAACGGAAATGGCGACGAAAAAAATGATTTCCAATGTCTCGCACGATCTGCGAACGCCGCTAACCGTTATTCTCGGTTATATCGAAACCATTCATCTCGATCCGCTGATGTCCTCTCAAGAAAGAGAAGAATTGCTGGCAAAGGTATACAAGAAGACGCTCGAGCTGCTGGAGCTGATCCATAAGTTTTTTGATCTGTCCAAGCTGGAGTCGGGTGATGAGCAAATGCCGATCGAGCGTGTTCATATCAATGAGGTATGCCGGCAAAATATTTTGGCGTTTTATGAGATTCTGACGAACAAAGGCTTTGACGTTCGTGTCGCCATTCCGGATGAAGCTATATTTGTGCTCGGAAATGAAGCCGCGCTGAACCGGATGCTGAACAATTTGCTCTCCAATGCGATCCAGCACGGCGGAGACGGGAAAGTCATCGGGCTGACCTTGAGAACAGAAAAGGAATTCGCGCTAATCGAAATTTTGGATCATGGAAAGGGCATTTCGGAGCAGCATCAGGACCGTGTATTCGAACGATTATATACGCTTGAGGACTCGCGAAATCCGACTTCTCCGAGCAGCGGCCTCGGTCTTGCGATTACGAAGCGGCTGGCAAGAGCGATAGGGGGAACGGTTACGCTCTTTAGCAAGCCTCATGAGCAAACCGTGTTTTCTATCCGGTTAAAGCGAATTCAATATTAGTGCTTAAGAAACAAGTAAGAATGGGGTAAGAAAAAAGTGGACTTCAGCCTTTAATATGAAGGTATTGAGAGGGTGGAGGGATAACAGATATGACTTATATTGTACAAACGCATCAATTAACAAAAACGTTTAACGGGCAGGAAGCTGTATCGGGCGTCAGCATGAACATCCAGAAGGGCGACATTTACGGTTTGCTTGGCCCAAACGGCGCAGGCAAGACGACGATTATGAAAATGCTGACGAATCTGGTTAAGCCGACGAGCGGCGAGGTTGTATTATTCGGAGAGAAAATAACGGATGCTTCCTATAGCATGTTGGGGAGAATGGGATCGATTATTGAATATCCGATCTTTTACGGCAAGCTCTCAGCCAAAGAAAATCTGGATTTGCATTGCGAATATATGGGTTATCCGAATAAAAAAGCGATTGACGAGGTGCTGGAGCTCGTTAAGCTGAGCAATATTGACAATAAAGCGGTGAAGCACTTCTCGCTTGGCATGAAGCAGCGGCTTGGCATAGCTAGAGCCATGATTACGAAGCCGGAGCTGTTGATTCTTGACGAGCCGATTAATGGCCTTGATCCGATGGGCATTAAGGAGCTACGAGATTTGTTCCAAATGCTAAGCAAGCAGTATGGCATCACGCTTCTAATATCCAGCCATTTGTTAAGCGAAATTGAGCAGGTGGCGGATGCGATCGGCGTTGTTAATCATGGCAGGCTGATCCAAGAGGTTTCTATGGAGCAGGTGAGGGCGCAAAATACGGAATATATTGAGCTCACAACGAATGACTGTAAACAAGCTGCCTATGTGCTCTCCAATGATCTTGGCATCTCTAACCTGCGGGTGATCGACGAGCGCGTGATTCGGGTGTATGGAGCTTCTATTCCACAAAGCGAAATCACGAAAGCTTTAATCTTAAGAAATATGAATATTGAATCCATCACGAAGAAAAACAGCTCGCTTGAGGATTATTTCCTGACTTTGCTGCATGGAGGCGAATACCGTGCTTAAGCTGATGAAATTGGAGCTGCGCAAATTTAAATTAAGCGGCTATATCCGGGGCGCTCTCATTGCGAATGTGATCATTCTGGGGCTTTTGCTTTTAATTGGCTATACTTCCGAAATTGAAAAAGAGCTTTCCTTTACTGATTTTGAGCGGGTGCTGTCCCTGATTGAAACGTTTGTGCGGGCGACGTTTGTTGTGTTTGCGTCGGTGCTGATCTGGACGATGGTTATAGGGGAATTTAAAAGCAAATCGATGACGGTTATGTTCTTGTACCCGATCAATCGAAAAAAAATCATGATAGCCAAGCTGCTTGTAATTGTTCTTTTTACCTTTAGCGCAATGATCGTCTCGCTTGTTTTCGTAACGCTCGGTTTTGCAATCGCTCATTCCATTTCACCTATAGTTCCCGATGCTTCCTTTTGGCCCGTCATTAAACAGCATGCCGCAGGCATCGTAATGAACACGGTTGCAGCTAGTATCATGAGCCTGATTCCTTTGTACTTCGGCATGCGAAGCTATTCAGGACCTGCGACCATCCTGTCTTCATTCCTTATTGTAGTGATTGTATGCCAATATTTTGGAGACATTACTTTATATTCGTTCATAATTATACCGATCACTTTGGCTCTCATCGGAGCGTATGTCGCGTATTTAGCCATTCGAAACGTAGAGAAAAGGGACATTTTATAAATGAAATTTTGAAAAAAACGACGAGCAGACATGGATTTTCATGCGTGCTCGCCGTTTTTTTGTTTCGTGCTCGTTTGAACAATTATCCACGCGGTTTACCGGTTGCTTGGAAGTCTTCGTCCCATTTGTATTTTTCGTTGTAAACGCTCATGACTTCTTCATATAGCGGCATAGTGAACGCCCCAGGGCTCGCCTGAACCATACGGTAAAGCCTCAGGAACCGGTCTTTCGGAAGCCTGTCCGCATAGCGCATGATCAGGTACGGATACAGCAAGAGGTACCGCTTCATTCGCACAGCCGCGCCGGCCACTCCGATAAGAATGCTCTCTCCATGCTCCATTTTCAGGATATGGGCTTCATGCAGCAGTATGTACCGGAATGCATTTTCTTTGATCAGGTCCCGCCTGATCTTGGCAAGCTCGCCGATGTATTCGACAAGGTCAGGGTTAAAATGGTCCATCAGGAGCGGGTCGAGCATCAGGTCCATGTCCTTGCGCAAAATAAAGGATTGCAGCAGCAAAATTTGTTCCACGCGCAGCTGGTCGGTATGGACGAGCGCGCCGATCTCGCGCAGCATTTCGAAAGCAAGCGGTTTATCGCCGTCATGGAACACTTTGATAGCCGTTTCCCGGTCATTGGCGAGGCCTGCGGCGAGGGAGTAAGCCTCCTTGAGAAATAATTTTTCGAGTTTCCGCCGTAAAAGTGCAGGGGTTAGGCGTCTTTGCATCGTCCATAATAGAGCGAGTAGCACCATGCCTCCTGCACTGATGAGAATAGTATGCAGCGTGGAAGGGCTAAGAACAATGCCTACGCTTGCGATAAGAACGACAATAAGACGTGTCATCCATGCCGATTTGGTTAGGGAGGCAGAAGCTCGCTGCTCCACGTCTTGCAAGGCGGATTTGCCGCATGCCGGGCACTCCGTATCGCCAAGAACCGTGAAGTAATTGCAGCGCCTGCAAATTTTAAGCTTATTATAAGGGTGGCGTGTTTTAATATAAGGGTTAAGTAGTACCGGCAGCTTCTTCATCATTCGCGGTCACGCTGCCCGCTGCTTTTCAGAATGGAGAAGACAAGCTTATCGAGCTGCTCGTGAGACAGGGCACGCTTCCCCTGCGCACGGTAGCCAAGGGCTTTGACCAAGACAAAAAGAAACAATAGTCCAAGACAGACGTATGTAACCATAGGCTGTTCCTCTCTTACAGTAATAGTGATTTCTGGGAATCTATCAGGTATACTCATTCCATAGTATATCACCATAGGGGGAGCAGTGACTAACAGTGACTATTGGACTAGCACGGTAGACGAGCTTGTCCCCAAGTAAAGGAGTAAGAAACCATGAATTCACTCAAACGTATGACACGTCATCTCATATTGGCCGCAGCGGTGCTGCTGCTGCCCCTTGCCAGCCTTACCACCGCTCACGCGGCACAGGGTGCTTCACAAATCGATGCGGTGCTGGTGCTTGACGTCAGCAATTCGATGAGCACAAGCGACCCAAGCAAAATCGGCAATGAAGCGATGAAGATGTTTATCGATATGCTGCCCAAACAGGGCGATCAGGTCGGGATCGTTGCTTATACGGACCAAATCCAGCGAGAGAAGGCTCTGCTTGAAATCCAGTCAGCCAAGGACAAGGAAAATCTAAAAGGATTTATTGATCAGTTGAACCGCGGCGCCTATACGGATATATCGGTTGGGGTTAAGGAAGCCGTGCAAATATTGGCCGATGGTGCCGATCCGGCGCATGAGCCGATGATTATTTTGCTGGCGGATGGCAATAACGATTTCGACAAACGCTCCGGCCGGACGCAGTCAGAATCCGATGCAGACATGGAGAAGGCGTTGAAGGAAGCGAAGGACAGCGGCGTCCCAATTTATACCATCGGGCTCAATGCCGATGGCAAGCTGAATGAAGCGGCGCTAGCGAAGCTGTCGGATGATACCGGCGGCAAGTCGTTCGCAACGGATTCGGCAGATGACCTGCCTAAGATACTCAGTGAAATATTCGCGAGCCATCTGGAGCTAAACGTTGTGCCGGTCGATTCCTTCACGGCGGACGGCAGCTATCAGAACGTGAAAATATCGGTGCCTAACGCGAATGTGCTGGAGGCCAACATCTCCATCATGTCAACGAAGCCGGTAGAGGCCAAATTGCTTGACCCTTCGGGCAAAGAAGTCCCGATCCCGTCCGATGAGGTTTTGCTGTCGAAGTCGAAGAGCTACTCGCTGCTTAAGCTGCTCTCGCCGACGGAAGGCGATTGGACGCTGCAGGTGAAGGGCGTGAACCGTGACAAAATCGATATCAATCTCGTATTCAATTACGATTTGAGCTTGGCGCTTGATCCGCTTGCCTCAACGTCTTATTCGAAGGGCGATGAGGTGAAGTTCAGCTCTTATCTTGTGAGCGGCGGGAAAAAGCTGGAGGATCAGACGCAATACAGCAACATGAGCGCCGTTTTGCTCGTTAAAGATTTGGATACAGGCAAGACCGAGGAAATTCCGATGGACAATGCGGGCGACCATTTTGCAGGGACGTACAAAATTGCCGAGAAGCATGACTACGAGATCAAAGTAAAGGCCGAGGAAGCCAGCTTCTTCCGGGAGACGGACGCGGTTACGATAACGGCGAAGGGCAGTGGTCCGGCGACGACGCCGTCAGAACCGGCCGCTGAGCCTAAGAAGGCGTTTCCGCTAGTTCCTGTTATATTGGGCGTTGTGGGCCTTGCCATCTTGCTTGCGGCAGCCTACTTTGTATTACGGCTTCTGAAGCAGGCGAACCGCGGCTTTGTCGGCCAGCTTGTCATTGAGATCCGCGACGAGAATACGGGAGACAAAACATCGCCGCAATACAAGAAGCTATCCGCCTTCAAGGGCAAGCTCCTGCTCCATCAGCTGCTGCAGCTCGCTCCTGAGCTGAAGGAAACGGAGAAGATTGTGTTCAAGCCGGGAAGCAATGACCGCATCGTGCTGCAAAATGGATCGCCTAGCACGATCGAGAAATCCGGCCGGGCTGTAGATGCCTCCCGTGAACTCGAATTAAAGAGCGGGGACCGTATTACGGTATCGCTGAAGCAAGTAGACAAAACGATATTTATCGAATATCTCGTTTAAATAGAGCCCAGGAGGTTGTAACGCATGAAACCAATCGTAAGAGAACATATTCAGCAGCTTGACGTTTCGCTTGGCGGAGGCATTGTCAGCGAGAAAATCAGGGTAGACACGATAGACAATCCGATTCTCATTATCGGGCTTGGCGGTACCGGCATCGATGCGCTGCTGCGCTTGAAATACCAAATTAACCGCCGTTTTAAGCTGCCGGCTGACCCGGTCTCCAAGAGAAAACGCGAAAAGCCCGACAATGTGGAGTTTCTTGCCTTTGAAACGAATGAGCAGGACCGCAACAAAAAATATAAGGGCATCGGCCTTGATCCGATCAATGAATTCGTGCTGCTGTCGAACGCCGAGGTAGGCGGCCTGCTGCAAAACCGCAGCATTTTGGAGCCGTATATTACCGACTGGCTATCCCCGGAGCTCAGCATTACCGATGGCATGAACGGAGCGGCGGGGGTGCGCCAGGCTGGTCGCCTGCTGCTGTTCACGAAGATTAATCAGGTCGTGCAGAGCATCGACAAAAAAATTAAAACGTTATCCGTCGGCACGAACAAGAAGCTGATGGTGTTCCTGCTTACAGGGTTGTCCGGCGGTACGGGCAGCGGCTGTTTCCTTGATATTTCGTATATCGTCCGCGGCATTATCGAACGCGACCACGGCTCGGCGGGCATTGACCGCGTGAATACGCTTGGTTATTTGTTCACGCCAGATATTAACCTCGCGAACAAAAGCCTGAGCGACCATACGCGCGAGTATATTAAGAAGAACGGGTACGCTGCGCTTAAGGAACTGGATTACTGGATGAACGTGGACGGCAGGGGCGAGCGCTTCAAGCAGCAGTACGGCAATATTTTGTCCGTGAACTCGCCGCTGCCTCCCTTTAACCTTTGTCATTTAATCTCAGCTACGAATGCGGAGGGCAAGCTGCTTGAGAATGCCTATGATTACTGTATGAACGTAACGGCCGAAAATATAACGAACTTTATATCCAGCGAAGAGAAGCAATCCGGCGAGGAATTCGCCATTCATGACTATATCAGCAACATTCGGACAAACATTGCGCAGATGAACAAGATGTATCCGGCAAATTACGACTACAACATTATCGGCGCCTCCTCGGCGGTGCTCCCGATTGAGGAAATGACCACCTATTTGGCTTACCGCCTTTTTAACAAAATGGACAAGATGTTCGAGAAGGCGCCGAGCCAGGACGATGTGGAGAAGTTCGCCCGCAAGCTGGGCATCGATCTGGAAACGATGATGAAGACGTTTGATTCGCGCGTGCCGGAGCCGTTGCCGGGTTTCGAGAACAGCGAGCGGCTCAGCTACAGCAACGTGATCAAGATGCAGGCGGTGAACATGGACACCGAGCTGGAGCAAAACTTTTTGGCGCGTGCCCGGGAGGAATATATCAAGGCGAAGAAGCAGCTCCCAGGCGAGATCGTGGGCCAGTTTACCGATCAGATTCGCAGGACGTTCCTTCATCCGGAGCAAGGGCCATTTTATGTTTCACGCCTCTTATACACCGAGAAAGGCTTTTGCTTGCTGAAAATGCTGCTCTCCTATATTGAGACGCTTCGCGAGGGCTTGACGCGGCTTCCGCGGGAAATCGAAGCGGCGCGGGAGCAGGCGGAAGAGCGCATGGGCGATGCCAAAAGCGCGTTCGTATCCAAGGATAAGAAGAAAAACAATTATATAGAAGCAAAAATTAATGAATATTGGCTGCATGCCGATGTAGAGCGCATGGAGCAGCTTATTGAGTTTTATGAGGATCTGCATCAACTGCTCAATAACGAGAATAACCGGATTTATAACGTGTTTACGGAAATTTTAAATGTGCTGAATGCGATTTTCGCCAAAAACGGCGAGCTTCTGACGAACGGGGAAGAGCAGGCCGACCACAAAGGAAACAAAACGTACTATTGGAATATCGTCGGCGTGCCGGACATTTCCGATGTAATCAGCCGCCTGATGGATAAGAAGGACGGGGATGATCTGATCCGCGACTTTACGCAGGAGCTGCTCGATCATTCCAACCTGTGGGTGAAGGAGCAGGAGGTCGATATCGTCAGCTCGATCTCGGAGTTTTTGACCGATAAATTCGGTGATCTGATCACCAAATCGATGGAAGAATTCCTCGTGATGAAATACGGCAACGACGAGTCGATCGAGAAGTTCGTCGAGCGCCATATTGCCAGCAAGCTGGATGAAGAAGCCATACCGGTGTTCCATCTCAGCAACAGCTCCGGCAATTTGCATGTGCCGTCATGGGGCTTCGTCTCGGTGCCGGTGCAGGCACCTAGCATCTTGCGAGGCATCAAAAACTATCAAAACAATTCCATTGGCAAATCGCACTTCACGATTAAGGAGAGCGAGGTCAAAAACCGTATTTTCTGGTTGAATACGAGAAACGGCGTGCCTTTATTCGTCTATACGCCGCTGAAGGTATATGAGGAAAGCTACGAGCGGACAATTATGGACAAAGAAGGTATCGGGCGCCATCTGGTACAGACTGACCGGGTCAACTGGACGTTCCTGCCTTCCCCGATTCCGGAAAAGTCATGGGGCGATACGTACGTCAATCCGCGCGTAAAAAGCTACAACGCCAGAGTACGCGCCGAATTTGTCCAAGCGGAAAGCTTCCGAATTATCGTAGAGAAGGGCATCGATAACAATACGAGCAGCCGTTATTCGGTACGCTTTACTAAGGCGTTTCAGCTGTCGGAGGCGTTAAAGCCGTTCAATATGCAGCTTGATGCGGCAAAGCCAAATTTGGGCGAGGTTAAGCGGGCGGTAACGGAGCTTAAGCGGCTGTTGTCCGAGGGGCTTGAGCTGGATACGACGAAGGATATTTTCGGAAGCTTCACGGAGGAGCTGGCACAGGAGAATCTTATTCGCTCTCCGGAGCAGCTAAGGCTTGTTCGCGAGGAATTGGCGAAGTATGAGGCTATTGCGGCGAAGGCGAGTGAGCTGGAGCAATTGCTGCTTCTGCACCAGGGCGAGGAGAAATGGCTTGATCAATTTATCGAGGCTCTTTATACAGAGACGATTTGCAAGAAGGGTGCTCTTTATGTGTATGACCGTGACCCTGAAGAGGAGGCGTGGGCACCCTTCGCCAATCTGATGAAAAGCAGCAGCTACGTCGAATTCGAAGTATTCGAAAGCTTCCGCCAGCTTGATGAGAAGAACCGCAGCCTGCTGATGCGCAAAGCCGCGCGCCGGGTAACGGAGGTAACGGCCTCGGAGGATACCTCTCTGCTGCTGGCCAAGCTGGAGGAGTTGTTCGGCAGCTTCCTGGATGCGCGCGAGCGTCTGGAGTACGAGAAGGTAGAGCTTGCCAATGGCGAGGAGATGTACCGCTTCTATAAGGAAATGACAACCAAGCTTAATGACATTCGCAGAAAGCTGAAATAGCGATGAGAGCCTTGTTGGATCGATTCGCCAGCGATTATTCGGCCGCTGAACAGAAGCTAAGCGGTCTAGAGGATGATCAGAGCAGCATTCATTATCCTACGGTGTTCTTGTTTATCGGCGATGAGACGGGAGACGCCATCGAGCCGATGATCCGGTCAAACCAACAGAAATGGGACAACAACGCCGGAGTCATCTATTTTCATGTGTTTTCTGGGAGCGGCAGGCAGTCGGCAGCCACTTCCGGTGATGGGCATATGGGCCAATCGGCGGCCAAAGTCATTCGAGTGGCGCTTAACGGAGTTGCGGACGGGCCGGAAGACAACCGTACAAAGCGCAGAGCGATTGGGGAGGCCTTCCACAAGGAAGGGCGGCATTTGGCTGAGCTTAACCGCGCGCTGCGGCAGGTCAGTGATACCATTGCGGATTACGGGAGGCTTTACGCCTCCTTTGACCGGCTGCACCTTGCGGTCATTACGAGGGTGGATGATCCGCTAACCGTATTGGTCCCGGAAATATCGCTGCTTGCGCAATCGATCTTCCAGCAGCTGTTCAAGTCGGTACAAATGGATTTGTATGGCTTGATCCATGAACGGGAGCAATCGGAGACATTTGGTTATGCGAGTGCGGCGGGCATCAGCTTTCTCCGCGAGCTGGAAGGCATGCAGCGGCCCGATTATTCGTATTCCGCGCGGCTTCAGGTGACGGGAGACGGCTTGTCGATTCCTGTGAATCACCATTCGTCTTCGTTATTCGATCTTGTTTATCTGCTGTCTGATCGCGACGAGCGCGGCATGACGACGCTCAATGGGATGCTGGATAACTATGAAATCATTTGCCATGTACTCCTGCTCAAAAACAGAAGAAGGAAGGAAGCGCAGGTTCAGTCAAGTGAAGCCAGCTACAACAATTCTTCCTTCAAGAACAGCCTGATGTCCGAGTCCGGCCGGCAGGGCTTCGTCTCAGCGGGGCTTGCCAAGGTGAAGCGTCCCAGCTATTCCATTGCCTTGACCGTGTTGTATCACTTCTTCAAGCAATTGTCAGAGCGGCTGAAGCATGAACCCGAGCTAGGCAGCAAGGAAAAGCTTGCCTTTTTCGGGCTGGATGCGGGAGCCATAGAGACTCGTACGACGGACATGGTTCCTGGCGAGGAGCTGCTAGCTGATATGGCTGGGCTCCTGACAAGCGGCATCCGGTATGAGGAATTGCGACGCCTTACGCTGCGCGAGGCTGAAGACGCTTTGTACGGCGACAGCAGCGCGGCGTTCTTTCATAAGCATTTTACGGGCGCGGCCGAAGAGCGGCTGCATGAAGTAAAAGCTGCGCTGGAGCTTCGGAGAACCGTAAGCCGGAACTTAAGGGAGCAAGCAGGTATCAGCTTCTATCAGGTTGCGGAGTGGAGCGACGAGAAGAACGAGACCGGCAGCATACCGGCAGCTTTACGCGCCCGTATGCGCGACTTGGTGAGAGAAATCGATCTGGCCCAGGAAGAGTTGGAGCGGACCCGCGAACTGCGGGTCGATGACTTGAAGATCAAGCGGCTGCCATTTATGGACAAACAAAATTTACGCGCGCTAACAAGAGCTTTGTTCGATACGGTATATCGGATGAAGTGGCAGCTGCTGCGACTTGAAACCGAGCTTGCCTTGTACAGGAAATTCATCGGCGAGCTGGAGCAGCTGCACGGCGAGTATCAAGTTCGCGTCGCTCAAATGGCCGGGCTTGAAGCGGAGCTCAAAGAAACGGCGCTGCAGAGCATTCGGATGGCGGATGACTATATCGGGCAGAACATTTTCGATTATTACGATCGAATAACGGAAAATGCCATGAAGGATTTCGAAGAGAAGCGAGGCAAAGGCGCATTCTTTGAGGAACGGTTGATAGGCAGCATAGAAGAGCTTCTGGCGCTAGGAGGTCAGGCATTCGCTGAGCGTTTGGCGGACGTATGCCGCAAGCATATTTTGACGGCGGAGCCTTTCGCCCAGACCTTCGAGGAGGAGCTGCTGCAGCGGGCAAACGTATCGGTTGCTTACACCAACCGGAAGGCTTTGTCGCGGGATGAGCTGTTTGAGAAGCTCTACCGGATGCTGGAGGACCACGCGGCGATTCATATCCGGCTGCTTGATTACACTCATGAGCATCGTTATGAGGAAAAATATTTGTTCGGTGACCGTGGCAGCGAGTTTATCCGTTATGCGCTTGGCGTTGATGATACCTCGCGCATCTACAAGCTGGGCTGCGTGCACGAGAAGCGCAGAAGCGGGGTCGAGAAGCTGAACCTGATGGGCGGCTTTCATTTGGAAGACCTCATGTATTACCGGAACGGCAAGGTCTATTACGAAACCTATTTGCAGAACGGGTATGAATTCCATGCGCTTGATTCGTCCCTTCTGCCTGAGCTTCGCTGACCGATTTACGTGAATCATCAGTGCGGTCTACTAGCAAGTGCGGAAAGGATGCTTACATCATGCAACGAAAAATAAACCTGCTCCTCCTATTGTTCAGCCTGATCGGCGGCGCAATCGGATTTGCGATCGGCGAGGTTATTCTAGGCTCGCTGCTCGAGACTTGGCCGCGTTTTGCCGTGGTAGGCCTCTACTTCGGTGTTCTTGCTTTGTGCATAGGCGTATTTTGCCTAATTGCTGAGCTAATAGCGCCTCGTCTGAACGGAAATTCATGGAGACAGCGCTACACGGATTTATCGTGGAAACTGCTTGTGCCGTCGACGCTTGTGCTGCTGTTTATTGTAGGCGGATTGCTTCAGCTGCTGTACGGGCTGCATTTAGGCGGAGCCAAGCAAGTGAAGGACATTGTACTCGTAATCGATAATTCGGGAAGCATGCTCGAGACTGATCCTGATAACGAGCGCTACACGGCCGCTAAGCAGTTGATAGACAATATGGACGGCGACAAGCGTGTAGCGATTGTCATGTTCAGCAACACGGCGGAATTGCTCCAGCCTTTTGTCAATGTAAGCTCGCAGGAGAAGAAGAACGAGATCCATGCAGCTATCGATGCCATAGAGCCGACGGACGGAGGCACAGACTTCAGACTTGCGCTGTCGGAGGCGATGAAGACGATACAGGGTGAAACGGGCTTCGCACGAGGTACAATGGTTATTCTGCTCTCGGACGGCTTTAGCGAATCGAGCATTAACCAACAAATCGAGGATTATAAAGAGCAGCAAATTGTCATTAACACCGTAGGGCTTAGCGTGGTCGATACGAGAGGCTCAGCCTTGCTGCAGCAAATCGCGGACGCTACGGGAGGCAGCTATTACGACGTGACCGAAGCAAACGGCGTGTCACTCGTTTTCCAAAACATTTACAAAAAGCTTGATAACCGGACACTCTTAACGGAGCGTAAAGGCACGCTGGAAGACAGTACGCTCTACATGCTGCTGCGTATTCTGGCCTTTGCTCTCATTGGCTTAGCAATCGGGGTATCGCTCGGGCTGGTGTTTGATAACCGTTTTCTGGCGCTTAGCTTTGGCGCAGGCGGAATTGTAGGCGGCATAGCTGCCGGTTATATTTTGGATTATGGCTTGTCGGGGCATGACTTTACCGACGGGTTCTGGCGCTTTATCGCTGCCCTTGTGCTGGCGGCCGTTATAGGGCTGTTTACGCTGATTGTTCCGATTAGGGAGAACAGCGGCACGAAATCACGCGGAGGCGGAAGAAAAGGCAGCGGCTCGGCGCTTCCCTCCGCGGGCATGGGCGGACGGTCGAAGGATAGCCGCAGCCATGGTTTTTAACTGATTCAGGAGGCGGATAGACATGCGTTTTATCGAAGCGGGGAAGGATACTCCGGTGATCAGCGGGCTGACCCGGATGATGGAGGAGGACCGCTGCACGCTGCGCTGGACCTGGCCGCGGGAGATCGAGGCGGTTTATATCGGGAAAGCGCCTGCTGAGCAGGCGGACTCCTTTGCCGGGGACATCGGAAACGCGAAGCTGTATACGCGGGCGGAATATAAGGCAAACAATGGTTACCACAGCCGGATTGAAGGCATTGGCCGTTATGTATTTACGGTCTATGCCTGTCTGGAGGGCAGCGGGGGCCCGCAGCTCGTTCTTCAGCAGGAAGACAATAATCGGATCGAAATCAGTGCCGGAAAGGCTAAAATATATTATTCCGTAACGGAGAAGAGCGGTTTCTTCAGAAAGTTCAAAACGGTTCAAATTCAGGTAACGACGGAGGTTCCGGTAGCGAAGGATGTGCTGTGCTACGTGAAGAAGCAGGGCGGGTATCCTTCGAATAAAGAGGATGGGATGCTGTATCCGTTCGTTGCCCCTTTTGCGGCAGGAAGAAACGTGCTGCCGGCCATCGAAGTAGGCAAGCAGGATTATATCCGCTTATTCTTTATCGACGGACGGTCACAAGGGCAAATGTATGATTTAATTTCAGAATAAAGGAGGAAGATCGCATGGGCATTTTCGATCTTTTTAAGAAAAAGCCGGAAGCCAAGCAGCGGCCGTTGTTTTATGACATCGTCTGTCCCTATTGCTTCAGCAAATTTACGCCAGACGAGGCTGTGTTTCGCGCCACCCATTCCCGCGAGGACGATGAGGACTACGCGCTCGGGGAAGACGAGGCGCTGAACAAGTACCGTGAGCGCTTTGGCCTAGACTCTGTGCATGACATGGAAGCGGTGCTCTATCCGGTTGACGTGCCGGAGGAATACCGCGTGTACTCGGATCACGTGCTGATTGGGCTGCATGACCGGTATGGCGAGCTGACGCGCAGAAGGCTTTGCCCGAAATGCCACAATGAGCTTCCGGTAACGGCAGGCAAGGCGCCAAGCAATATCATTTCAATTATTGGCGCATCTCAGGTTGGCAAATCAGTGTACATGACTGCCTTGATCCATACGCTTCAGAACACGACGGCGGATCATTTCGATGCGGCCTGCATGCCGCTGAACGCGGAGATCAGCCGCAAGTTCCGCACCTATTATGAGGAGCCCTTATTCGAGCGTGGCGACCTGCTTGCTTCTACTCAGAAGGAGAAAATGCAGGAGCCGTTTATTTTCCAATTTGTCTTTAAGGATGAGACCAAGCCGCCGCTTACGCTCGTATTCTTCGATGTGGCGGGCGAGGGCATGGTAGAACAGGATTACCTTGGCCTGCACGGACAGCATATCAAAAACTCGGCAGGCATTCTGCTAATGGTTGATCCGCTGCAGATCCGCTCGATTCGCGAGAAGATCAGAATGAACCTCGGCGATAAGCCTGGCGAGTGGGTTTCCCAATATGATGAGCCGCGCGATGTCGTGCTGACGATGTTCGGCGATTTCATCGCCTATCAGGAAAATAACAAAACGGATATCCCGACGGCCGTCGTGCTGACGAAGAGCGATATGCTTCATTCCCTTAAAGACGAAGATGGAGAATACATCAAATCGAATAGCAATATTTTTAACAATATGGTGCACCGCAATTATTTCAACCTGACCGAGTTTGAAAATATTGATGGCGAAATTCGCCGATTTATCGAAAAGGTCGATCGCCCGTTCAAGGGGACGATGGACGTTTATTTCAAGGATACGGCTTATTATGCGGTATCAGCCCTTGGCAGTAACCCCGTGGATCAGAAGCTGCAAACCGTCGTGAGCCCGATTCGTGTGGACGAGCCGTTCGTGTGGCTGCTCTACAAGCTGAACTATATTGAGGGGAGAAGAGAATAGTGCGCGATTCCATGCCCCGTAGTATGATTCAGCAGCAGATGTACGCACGGGAGAGACGCGGTATTTTCAGATCCACGGAAGGTTATGACACAGTTGCGAAGTCGAGCGGGCTGGAGCCGGCATATATCAAAAAAGTGCTTCATCCGTTCTGCGTTTACGATGCTCCAACGGAGCTTGCGACGCGCGGCGAGAAAGACGGCAGCGCCTACCCAGAGACGATGCACTTGCTTCATCTCGACAATGGCGATATTCTCCTTGGGCGCAGCGTGTACAAGGCGGTGGATTTCACAGGACTGCGCAGCGCGTTCTTTACGCATAACTACTTGATACCTGCGGGGCATGAGGACGAATCTGCCGACCGGTATGAAAGCTGGCTGCGAGCCTCCTTCGACGATCAATATGATATTGAGAACGGGACGGAGCTTGCCGAACTGGCGAGCTTGCCGACTCATAGGGCGTCTGCGATCAAACCAACCTACCGCTCGACATTAGCGCTCCTGAATATTGGAGAGATTCCATTTAAGCAGCTGCTGTATGCGGTGATGACAGCCGTTGGCGGAGGCAAGAAGAAGATCTACGTCTCGCTTGATGTTCCAATTGTACAGCTGCCGGAGAAAGCGATGCAATTGCTGAATGTGATTTATGCGAGTCTGCCTTACGCTTACCGGAAACAGCTTGGCTTCATTACGTATGCGAAGGAGCCGCAAAGCAGGAAAGGCGTGCATCTCACCTTTGTTGAACAAGGGAGCCTTCGCGCTAGCGACCGGAGCATCGAGAAGGATTATACGTTTGATTTTGCGAGCGGCAGGATTACGAATGTGGATCTGGATGGGGCGGATCAGCCGTATTTGGATTTTGCATGGGACAATTTAGAGCGTCCATCGCGAGCGGACGGCTTTTACCCATTCGCTGAGCTGATGTTAGCAGACATGGGAGTGGAGAGGAAAGTCGCTGCTGCAAGCTATCATGAGCTTTGCGTCATCTATCAGATCGAGGAAGGCAACGAGTCACTGTATGAAGCGCATAAAAGCGTGGTGCTGCGCGGCTTGCTCGACTACTTGCAGCCTTCCGGCGCGCTGAATGCCAAGATTCGTCTGTCGGATGTGCTTCTTTCCCGCTTCGATTATGAGTTTGACCGCGTGCGGCAAGGTCAGGTGCCGGATGCGTTCATCGTCGATGTGTTTAAGGAATATTACCGGATTGACGGTAAATATTTTGAGGGCAAGCTGGTCTCTTTCTTTCTCTCAGCCCTTAACAACGCAAGCAGGCTCAGTGACCAAGCAGCAGTAGAGGCATTATATGACGGGGTAGAAAGCAATGCTGACTTCAGCTATGCGTTCTTCCGGATGTTGATTGCGGATTCGAGGTTGATGGGGAGCTTGTTTATCTCCTATTTGGAGAGAAAACTTCAAATCTTGTCAGGAGCAGGCAGCGTACTTCAATTGATTGAGCATTGGGGAAGTGCGTATCCGAAGCTGTTTGACTATGAATCGTTTCAAGCACTAGCTCGCCAACAGCTTGCGTCAAAACTGGAGCGTGAGCGGTATTCGCTGCCAGCGGTTAATACGGTACTCGAACAGCTGCGCAGAATTGAAGGAGAGTCACGAGCCGGAGCAGCGAAGCAGCACTCATTGGAAGGAGCAGCGGAGTTCTATCAGGAGCTGGAGCTAGCGCTTTATCGGAAGATGCTTGCTGAGATGAATCTCGATCAATTGACTAAAGAGCATCTCTTGTCAGCCCGTTTCTTCACCCATAAGGAGCAGCTGCAGCGCTGGAACGGCAAGCTGCAGGACCCTCGTGAAAGGACGGCCGCGCTGAAGCTATTGGCTTTATATGAATGGTTTGCGCAGCCGGAGCCGTCGGAACGATTATTTAATCGGCTGTCACCGGCGGAAATCGATGATGTTCAACAGGCAGGGAGACGGCTGCTCGAGGAACAATTGGAGGAAGGAGCATGGCCGCGCCTAGTGTTGGCGTTTTTGAGCAGCTCCGATACGGAAGTTGTGGACTATACCGCGCTGCTCGATTATTTGCATCGAAATGCTGCGAATAAGGAAACCGTGTACCGCTTCTTCCAATGGTCTGAGAAGCAGCCGGAATTCATGCGCCCGAGGGGCTTTGTGCCAGCGTATATTACCGCAATCGTCGCCTATTTCACCAAATATGACCGTGATGCGTTTAAGAAGCGCGCGAATTGGAAGCAGCATTTTGATAAGGGAGGCCCTGCGCTTCAAGCGGTATACAAGCAGGCGGGGCGGGAGCTTTCTTCGAAAGCCCGATTTCCCTTTCGGAATGGCAAAGCGGCGGTAATCAGCTCCATTGCGTTGCTGGGGATTATTATGGTCGTGGCCGGCCTCTTGTGGTCCAATTCGGACAAAGGCGGCAGCGGAAACGAAGGAGCGGGGCTGCCTGAGATCCAGCCTTCGGATGAAACGGAAATTCCGGGTGCGGATGTGGTTGTATTCGCGGAACAAAATCCGGCTGTTGAAGGAGCGGAAGCAACAACCTCCCTGGTATTCTTATTTAAGAACGCGGCAGCATGCGCTGACTTTAAGCCTACTGTTTTAAGCATCGCGGCCCCGGGGGCAGAGGCGGTTGAATACAAAGAGTTTGGTCTGGTGGCTAATTGCAGCACCGATACGGCGAGCCCAACTGCTCCCGCTGGAGATGGAACGGCTGCCGACGGTACCGTATTGCCTACCGTTTCAACCACAGCAACGGGGACGGTTGAGCCAGCGGGAACCATCGTACCGATGGATTCAGAAGAGCAGGCAGGGAAGCCGTCTGCATCACCGCCGCCTGAGGATCAGCCAACTGTTACGCCTGTCATAGGTTCGCAGACCGATGATACAAACGTTGGAGAGACGGAAAGACCAACTGATGCTGCTGGTTCAGAATCAGACCCTACGGCTTCAGCTCCTGAGGGATCTGTTGATGAGCAAGCGTATGCTAGCCGAGTGGAGGTCAGCCTGGGCAAGAAGGTTGATATTCCGGCTGATAGCTTGATCCGCGTTGGGGAGACTGAATACAAACTGACCGCATTGCAGGTTGTAGCTGAATAAAGGAAATAAAGGAATCGACTAACCCTAATACAAAGAAACAGCGGCAGCCATGGACGAAAAATCCTAGCTGCCGCTGTTTTATTGAACCATAATATTCTGATTCGTATGTACACATTTCGCGTTCTCTATGTTTCTTTAGCTCTCCTTATACCACTTTCTAAGCTGATTAATTTGAGCCTGATGATAGCGGCTATGGTCAGCCATATGCCATAGTCCCCAGCGTATGGTTGCTTGCTTTTCATTTTCATGTCCAAAAGTGACAATTTTATCTAGGCCAGCATCCGTTAACCGTGTACAGGTATCCTTCAACATTTCTATTACATCAATATAAGGAGACATCAGTGTGTACCAAGACTTCCCTTGGACCATCGGAAGCCTATTATTTGGATCTATCATGGGTCCGAATTGCTCTTCTAAATAATGAGGAAGCGGCTCTCCCTTCATTCTATAAAGCCAATTAAGATCAACATACATAATATGCTTTATTAACTGAGCAGTACTATTAAAGCTGTTATTTGGACCCTTGTAGTCTACTTCTTCTTGCGACATGCCTTCAGTAATAAATTGTAGTCGTTGGCTATTTTCTTTAACAGTGGAATACAATATTCCTACAATAGGCTCCATATTTTCTTCACCTTGCAAATCGTAAAGCATTCTAGGTTTTCCTCCTTTTAATATCCAGTTAATATGCTAATATTCCAGATGCAAAGTCCGGTTTTTTTTACGATAAGTAAATCGTTTCTTAATCTCTTGAGCGAATTTATGCATTTAGACTTCCTCATATTGTAAACCATATCGTTTTGTCAGTCATTCTAAGGCATCAATTGATTAAGTGTGTTTAATACATAGCAGGAGGGTCATTTTCCCCCATAGGGTATCCGTTTTTTGAAATTATGGTATTTATTACTGCTATATTGCCCCAAAATGGCAATTTCGATCTGAAACGCGCAACTATTTCCTATTATCGCCGTCTAAATGCTAGGCGGAAATAAGAGGAGGGCATTCTTTTGAAACGATTATACGCCATTTTATTCGCGATGCTGCTTGTCACTGCCGGCTGCGAAACCAATTCAAACTTAAACATACAATCCGTTACGGATCAACATATAGAAACAACTAAGGCCCCAAACAAAATGCCGAAGGACATGCCCAGCACATTTAATTTCATGGTTCGCTTTGGCATCGGGACGGTCAACAAAAACGAGATTAACACGTTTCAAGGAACGGTTACAAAGGATTTGATTGAGAATGGGACAGCATCAGCTAAAATTAAGTTTACGAAAGAAGAGTTAAGCAGCATATACATGAAAATGAGAGACATCAACATCATGGCCATACAGGAGTTTTCGCCAGCTGTGAGCGGATGCGAACGTGTACCTTTTAGCGAAGACATGTGGGAAATTAACGTTAATGGAGAAACGAATACCTTTACGTGGACGGACAAATATTGCAATTTGACGGATGAGGCTGAGCAGGTACTGGAGCTGCGGAAATTTATCCAAGATATCGTAGAGGAAAAGCCGGAATATATCAAGCTTCCTGAAGCGGAGGGCGGCTATCAATAACCAAAAGTACAGCGTAGATACGCGGGTGTTACCTATCATCAGGATGGTTAGAAATCATTGAGAGGATGGCTCAACTATGGGATATATCCAAGAGCTTAGAAAACTCGTTGGTTCAAGGCCGCTTATTATGGCAGGAGCCTGTATTTTGCTGTGCGACGGAAGATCTTTGCTCTTGCAGCGGAGGTCAAATAATGGGCTGTGTGGAATTTGAAGGGACGCTAGCCGAGGATGGCGTAGAGGTTCAGGAATTGCGTTTCTTTGACTTTGACGATCTGCCAAGCGAGCTCAGCCCGCCTGATAAACCGGTTATAGCTCGTTTTCTTGATCATGTAAAAGCTTCAGGAAATGATCCATTAAGGGGTGAATAAGCTGGGGATTTTAATTATCATTTTATTAGTGTTCATTATTGTGCTGCTGCTTCGTATTAACTCCAAGCTGCCGGGACGCGATTTGGCCAAAGAGGCTATAGAGCGTTACGAGGCGAAAAAGAAACAGAATCGCTAAGCCGACAGTAGGCGACAGTAAGAATTGGCAAACAGCAGGCAGGAGTTAACAGGAATAGTAAACGGGTAGATGAAGAAATAATGTATTGAGTCATTCGTAATGATTTCTCTTCTACTACGCATGGTTCGCAGTGTGATTTGAATGTTGCGATGGCTAATGGTGTCTCCTTGCTCGCACCAGCGGTCAAACCACAATAAGGCAACTGCATAGCTTGGCGAACAGTTATAACATGAGGTGAAAGCCTCCTTCCATTTTTAAACTCCATTTCATTTCAAGCGCTGATTTTGGTGATGAGCCGAAATTCCATTTAAAACAAATTAAGAAAACCGATGATATAAAAAAACTAAATTACAGGTGAAGACCAAAGACCAAGATTAATACTTCAGCTTCAATAGATTCCGCTCGGTCATGAAGGTTGTGGTGTTAAAGAGCAGTAGTACGTCTTTGATCCCGTTTTGCTCCATGTATTCGCTGATGCTGCCGTTGTAGTAGCGAATATCGATGACGTGGATATCCTTTACGTGCTGCGTAAGGAAAGGCAAAAAGCTGTGCGCGTAGGAATCCTTGATGACCAGCAGCTTATCCAGATCGGTTTTCTCTGCGGGCAGCTCGCTGTGAAGCGTCATTAGGGCATGAACGCCGCCGAGAAAGTACGAGTATTTGTCTTTTTTGGCTAAGTAGCTCTCATCGTACATGCTTTCGTAAGTTTGATCAGTATCCGCGACATACATCTCCGTTGCCAGCTTATTTTTGGCCTTGTAGGCTTGAATCGAATCGGGTTTTAAACCGCTGAACTGGCTGCGTGTATGGTAGCTGCCCAGAAACGTATTTGTTACGGTCTCGATGTCGAAGTCCGTCTCGGCTGCAGGAGTCCATCCCATCTGCTCAACGTAAGCGGCATAAGCGAGATAAGCGCCATACGTGGTCCAATGATGATCGGTTTTGTAATAAACGGGATTGGAGCTGCTAGCAGCTGCATTTAAGATATCAAAGCCGTCCATAAAAGAAAGACTGCTATGCAACTGCTCACCGATAAAGCTATTTACCTCCGTTTGCGGATAAGCCTCTGCGAGCCAAGGTAAACGTTCAGGGTATAAGCCAATGGAGGTCGGCGCTAGCAAAAAAGATATTTTCGTATCCAAATGATTGAGGGTGAATTTCTCTACTGCGGCTGTGTATTCTTCAAGCTCGGTATAGTTAGGCTCGTTAAATTTCTCGAACAAATAGCCGTCCGACCCTTTGTATATGCCGTTATTCTCCTGCTGCAGGCGCAGCTGCTCCAGCAATGACTTCGTCGCAACCCACTCATTGCGGAAGGGGAAATGGTCGGTGACATAGCTTTCCGATTCATAGGAAAAGGTCTTAGACCAGAGATTGTCCCAAGTTAGCTTCGGCACTTTCTGAAGCGTGCGGTTCTCTACGACGGAGAATACCTGCATGGGCAGCGTAAAAAACAATAGCGGCATGGCAAGCAGAATGCTGACGAAACCCCATACAAAAACGCGGTCCGTTTTCTTGTTCACCTCCATCAGCCTCCTTCACATTTAAAAACGGAAATATAAAAATGGGTTGAACGTTGCGTCAACCAAATAAGCGACCGACATCAAGAACAGCGCCGCATGCCAGCCAAGCTGAACGGCCGGCCACAAGCCGTAGTCTTTTTTTCGCTTCGGCATAGACGCCACAACGAGCAATGCGATTAAGATGGCATTCGTGTATAACAGGTATAACGATTCTTGATTCCACAATGAGTTAGCCCCGAACATGGCAGCAAAATAAGCCCCCATTGCGGGCAGCTCGTCAAAGGCGAAAAATACCCAGCCGATTAGAATAAGCAGCAGCGCGTAAAGATGCCTTACGCTGGCTGGCATCCGCTCAAGCCAGCGCAAGCCGAGCCATTTCTCGAACACCAGAATGACCCCGAAATACAATCCCCAAAGCAGGAAGTTCCAACTTGCTCCATGCCAAATGCCGGTCAACAGCCAAACGATCATAATGTTACGGAGCTGCTTCCACGGTCCTTTGCGGTTGCCTCCAAGCGGAATGTACACATAATCGCGGAACCACGTACTAAGCGAAATATGCCACCGCCGCCAAAAATCGGTGATGCTTTGTGCCGTATAGGGGCGGTTAAAGTTCTCGTTAAAACGAAAACCAAACATTAAGCCGAGACCGATGGCCATATCGGAATAGCCGCTGAAATCAAAATAGATTTGAAAGGCAAAAGCGATAATGCCCAGCCAAGCGGTCAAGGCAGGCAGTGAATCGATACTGGAGCTGGAAATCGTATGCCAGAGCAAGCCGATGTTGTTGGCCAGCAGCACTTTTTTTGCGAGTCCAATAATGAATCTGCGCACGCCCTCTGCAAACAGCTCCGTGCTGACGGTGCGGTGGCGCAGTTGTTCCGCAATCGTCGAATATTGAACGATCGGCCCGGCAACCAGCTGCGGGAACAAGGCAACAAAGGTCGCGAAGTCAAGCCAATTGCGCTGTGCTTTGGCGGTTCCTCTGTAAATATCAATAATGTAGGACATGGACTGAAACGTATAAAAAGAAATGCCGATGGGCAATGCAAGCTCGGTTAATGGGATTTGCGTGCCGAGCAGTCCATTCACGTTTTGAATAAGGAAATCAGCGTATTTAAAATAGCCGAGCAGCGTTAAGTTAACGGCAATAGAGGCGACAACGATCCATTTCCGCTGCAGGCTGCTGCGCTTCGAATTGCTAAGCAGCAATCCGAAGCCGTAGTCCGTAACCGTGGAAAGCAGCATGATCGCGATATACACGGGCTCGCCCCAAGCATAAAAAATGAGGCTTGTCACGAATAAGACGAGGTTTTTCAGTCTCCACGGGGATACGAAATAAAGCAGCAGCACAGCAGGCAGAAAGAGAAAAAGAAAAAGAAGGCTGCTGAATACCATACTCGTTATTTTTGCTCGAAGTAGGAGTTGAATTCAGTTACAAACTGGTCAGCATTTTCGGAAATAACAAAAAATACGTAATTGCCTTTGGTTACGAGCTTGTAGTTTTTGGCATTCTCATACTGGTCTTGCAGATACGTTTCAAACGTTTTTTGAATATCCTCTGCACGCTTCTTAATGCCAGCCTCAACGGAAGTGATATCCTTGGCATCCTTGACTTTGAAAATAGCGACTTCGTTTGTCTTGACGTTCATCATCGGTGACATAATCGTATACTCCTCAAGCAATGCGGGGTCGAAGTAATACATTTGCTTAACCATGTCGCCTGTCATTTCGATTAACGAAGGCTGCTCAATTTTGGCAAGCATGCCGTCAACCATCTCTTTGGTCGTCTTCGAGGTTGTAAATTGGTTTTCTTTATTGGCGGATGTATTGGAATTGGTATCGGAATTTTTGGACCCAGAGCATGCGGTCAGAACGAGCCCCAGTGCAATCACGAGCATAAAAGCAAAATAACTTTTTTTCAATGTAATCAATCTCCTCGGTGTTTATTATTTTGTTTTTCAAAAGGTAAAAACGGAAATTGACCCGTTAATGTTGCAGTTTATATTATTATGGTAAAAAATAACGATAGTAATGCATCAGCTATTCCCTCGTTTTTACATAGGTAATTAGGAGCTTAACGAGCGCTGCATGATCGAAGGCCATGAGGTGCTGATCGGATGCAGTATTGGCGGTGCCGTCTGGCCAGACCATGACAGAGATATTTTGGCGGTGGTCAAGCTTGCTGACGAAGCGCTATACGCCTCCAAAAACAACGGGAAAAATAGAGCTATTTTTATAATGAGATCAAAGATTCGATGTAAGCAATGAAATAAGGATTGTGAAAATCTCAAGACAAGAGCACCGTCCTGTCTTGAGAATTTTTTTTAGTTAAATAAGTAAAAAAATGAAGCTTGGTTAACCTGCTCTGATTTATAATTATCAGGATATAAGCGAGCTGAAACTAGCTGCTGCAGCTATGATTGCAAAGTTTGCGTGCCCGTGCAGCGATCTAAACGTCATAATTGAAATATGGGACGTACTTCTGATGGATGTGTGATCAGTTACTCTTCATATTTGACCATGCGCGGCAGCGGAGTTGTTCGTTAAGGTTTGCGATTTAGATGGAATTTTTTTTGCTAAAATATATTTGGTTTCAGCAGATTTGAGCGAAACTAGGAAAACTGGGGTGAAAAGTAACCAATTAATAAAGATTTTTAACATGAAGTTTGCTTCACCTTTGCGTTCGTTCGATACGTTCTATTTATTTTGATTGATTAACCGCTTACAGGGCTTTATATTATTTAGTAAACATAGTAAAAATACTAATCTGCTTAAGGGGCGTCAGGTGAACATGGTTAAGCAGTTTAAACGATTCGAATGGTTTCGGAATTTGTTAATCCGTAACAAAATCACGTTAGTTTATGTTCCGCTCATTATCGTCCCGCTTTTTGTACTCAGCTTCGCGTCCCATCATATTTATACGAACGCCATTGTTGAGAAAACAGTCAAAAACGCATCGGATAATTCCTCGCTTATTATTACTCAAATTAATGGGATTTTGACGAACGCGATAAGCTCAGCCAATATGCTGACGCTGAATTTAAATAAGGTGCTCGTAGAAGAACAGACGAGGGGACAGGTGTCGGAGCTGCAGCAATATACGAAGATTACGAATCAGCTCAGCTTTGCGCTGGTCGTCTTCCGTGATGTGGAATCGGCTGCTTTTATCGATCAGGAAAACCGAATATATGGCTCGAACCTTTCAATGGAAAGCGAAGCAGAGTTAGCGGCCAGCAGCGCGATGCTGCAGCGGCTGAGGCAATCCAACGGAGCTAATTTATGGTTTCCGATGGAGCGAAGAGATTATTTGGTCACGGACAAAGCGGAGCCCGTTCTTACGCTTGGCAAACGGATCGTCAATATTAACACGGGAGCGCCGCTTGGCTATATTATTTTGAACATACGTGAGAGCGCTTTATCCGCAGTGTATAGAGATATCGGCTCGATTAAGGAAGGGTCCTATTTTATAGCAGACGGAGAAGGACGGATCGTCTCCTCGCAAAATAAGGACGCGGTTTTGCAGCAGATTGAAGAACCGAGCCTGCGGAGCTGGGTTGTGGAAAGCGAGGAGCAAACAGCTGTCCATACGACAGAGCAAGGCAAGATGCTCTTGATTAGCACAGCGATCCCTAGTTTGAACGGACGGCTGATTTCGATGGCGCCTTATGCTTTGCTGACGGAGGATACAGGGAAAATTACGATTTTGATTATATTAATCGGGCTTGTTTGTTTTGTTTTTGCCTTAATCGGGGCACGGCTTCTATCCAATGTCATAGCGAAGCCGATTGTTCATTTGTCTCGGCATATGAAGAAGATAAAGGAAGGAAATTTGGATCAGCAGCTTGAGGTGAGCTCAGGGGATGAAATGGGTCTGCTTGCTTCAGGCTTCAATACGATGATGGGGCGTATCAAAGAGCTGCTTGTGAATATAAACGCTGAGCAAAGGAAGAAGCGCGAGTACGAGCTGGCGCTTATGCAGGCACAGATTAAACCGCATTTCCTATACAACACTTTGGATGTGATCTACACCTTATCCGAGATGGGACGGACGAGGGATGTGCAGCGAACGACAAAGGCTCTGGCTGATTTCTACCGCGTGGCGCTTAGCCAAGGCAAAGACCAAATTAGGCTGGAGGATGAAATTCGCAGCGTGATGGATTATTTATCGATTCAGCGGATTCGGTATTCCGATGTGTTTGATTTTGAGATAAATGTGGGTCCGGATGTGTTGAATTGTACCATCCCGAAGCTGACGATTCAGCCGCTCGTCGAAAATGCGATTTACCACGGCTTAAAGAACAAACCGAGCTTCGGCCAGCTTACAATCGAAGCAAGACGTGAGGAGCAGAAGGTTATTTTGACCGTAAGGGATGACGGAGCTGGCATAACAGAGGAACGTCTTCTTCGGATCAAGGGGAGTTTAAACGATTCAAGTCAGCAGGTTGGCTACGGCATATGCAGCGTGAATGAACGAATCAAATTGTATTTCGGAGAACAGTATGGCTTGCTCATCGATAGCGAGAGTGGGCGTGGCTCCGTGGTAACTGTGGAGCTTCCATATCAGACGAGCGAGTAAAGGGGACGAGGGAATAGATGCAAAAAGTAATGATCGTGGATGACGAGCTTATTTTTCGTGATTATCTGAGGACGGTGCTGGAGTGGGAGACGCTTGGCTTCACGATCAGCAAGGAAGCAAGGAATGGAGTCGAAGCGCTGGAGCTCATTCATGAAGACTGCCCTGATATTGCCTTAATTGATATTACGATGCCGTTTATGGATGGGCTGGAGCTGTCGGAGAAACTCAAAGAGCAATATCCTGAGGTGAGCATCGTGCTCATTACGGGCCATAACGAATTTGAATATGCCCGCAAGGCGCTCAAGCTCGGTGTCGAGGACTATATTCTGAAGCCCTTCTCTAAAGATGAACTGCTGTTGACACTGGTCAAGCTGCGTCAGCAATATCAGAAGGCACAGGAGGACAAGCTGACGCTGCGAGAAAATACGGAGCTAATGAAGGAGAGTTTTCTTGGCCAATTGATTAGCCGTGAATATGCTCTTTCTGAGGAAGAAACGATCAGACGGCTTCAGCAGCTCGGCATTCAAGCAGAACCAGGATTTTATGTAATTGCATGCGTGGAGATTGATCATATGGACCGGAAGTGGGGCAAGGCAAGCGATCGGCTGCTTATGAAGTATGCAGTGACGAATGTCCTGAATGAAGCGATGGAAGAGAGCGGCAACCATTTGATCTTTAACGGTCCGGAAGGGCGTATTCTTTGTTTGGTTCGGCATCAGGGCGAGCAGGGGGATGAGTTGCCTTCACTGGAAGGCTACAAGAAGCTTTGTTTTCTCATTAAAAAATATTTGAAATTTACGATCACGGTAGGCGTTGGACGAAGCAAGGAGGGGATCAAGGGGGTTCACGCCTCCTATGGTGAAGCGCTCGAAGCGCTGCAAAACAAATTTGTGCTTGGGCATGACCGTGTGATTGCCTATGGGGAGCAGCTGCCAAACAGCGTCAATGAGCCTTTTTATCCTACCGAGGCTAATGAAGAGCTGCTTGTCCTGCTTCGGCTGAACAGCTGGGAGCAGCTCGAGCGAAAGCTGGATGATTTATTTCAAACGGTACGCGAGCGGCGGCTGTCGATTGATTATATTTACGTCATATGTATGGGGCTTATATCGGTGAACCTCTCCTACTTCGAAGAGTCGGGTCATCCGATCGCAGATTGCTTTGGGGAGCAGTTTTATCCGTATAACGAGATTCGTAAATTCGAGTCGGCAGAGCTGACGTTTGATTGGATCAAGGAGCTGTTTCACAAAGCGGTGGTTTATAACAGCAAGCATCGCAACACCCGCTCATCCAAAATAGCCAAGTCGGCGAAGGCGTATATCGAGCAGAATTATGCTGACCCGAGCCTGCAACTCGAGCAGATTGCGCAGCATGTCTTTATTAATGCGAGCTATTTGCGCGCGGTATTCAAGAAAGAAATCGGCATTACGGTCAGCGATTATTTAACCCAATACCGGATGCAGCAGGCTAAGGAGCTGCTGGGCCGCAACACGGTGCGGTTAACGGATATAGCGGAGAAGGTCGGTTATAATGACTCAGGGTATTTTAGCAAAAGCTTTAAAAAATTTTATGGATATTCGCCCAGCGAATACGAGAAGAGCCGCCAATAGCGGCTCTTTATTGCTTGAAAACTGCGGATTTTACCAAAAGCACGCAGTTTATTCATTATCTTAAGCAGCGGAATTCTTTATACTCGGAAATGTAAAGAAACACAGAACGAGCAAGCAAAGGCTTTTAGTGAGACTGTACAAAAAGCGTGCAAAAGTGGTGTTTGCCAGACTAAATTTTAGGGGGAAAAGCAATGAAAAAGATGGCTATTTTTATCATGAGTCTTTGTTTGGTTTTCGTGGCTGCTTGCGGCTCCGGGGGCAATAATGAGGCGGCTAACAACAAAGCGACCGATGAAGGAAATAAAGAGACGGCGACGAATGCCGCACCGGAAGAGACGAAAGCGGAGGAAGCCAAGCCGGTTAAGCTCCGTATTTATGCACAGTATGCGGATGACGATACGAAGCTTCCTTATGATTATGCAGTAGCAGAATTAAAGAAGGAAATGCCAAATGTGGAGCTGGAGCTGGAAGTGCAGGCGCAGGATGATGGCCAAAAGCTAAAAACTTACGCGGCAACAGGCAACCTTCCTGATATTTTCCAAGCGGGTCTGGATATCATTACGACGTTTAAAAAATCCGGCAATATTTTAGAGTTGGATTCCTACGTAGATGAGCTGGGCTTCAGAGACAAAATGTATCCGAGCACGATGAACACGCTGGTGGCAGATGATGGCCACACGTATGCTTTCCCCTATGCCGGAAATGAATTTGTATTGCTTTATTACAATAAAGAGCTGTTTGAACAAAATAACGTGAAGGTGCCAACGACCTACGACGAGCTGATGACGGCTGTCAAAGCGTTTAATGCAGCAGGCATTACGCCGATGTCTTTATTCGCCAAAGAAAAATGGCCAACAGTTGCCTTGTTCGATATGTTCGTGACCAGAAATGAGCCGCAAGGCATCTTGAAGCTCGATAAAGGCGAGGCAAGTGCAAGCGACCCTGCTTATAAAGAAGCAGCTGACAAAATCATTGAGCTTGTTAAAGCAGGCATGCTGCCGAAGGGCGCAACGAATCTAAACTATGATCAAGCAGCAGCACTTTTCCACCAAGGCAAGGCAGCCATGTTCCTGAATGGTCAATGGGAAATCGCAGAATCAACGAAGCAGCTTGGCGAGAAAGCCGGCTGGATGTACTTCCCGGGCAAAGATGCGGCGAACTACGAAGCTAGCAAATATGCGTTCAGCGGCGGCGGCGGTCCTGGCGGCTATGCGGTAAACCCGGATACGAAGGATAAAGATGTGGCAGCGAAGGTTGCGGCATTCCTATCCCTGAAATATGCCGAGTACAAATATACAGAGCGCGGCAATCCGCTTGTATCGACGAAGGTTGATAAAGCGATCGTTACGGAATATCCGCCAATGATGAAGCAGTTGTCCGATGACATTGCAAAGATTACAAGCACAACTTCGTTTGCATGGGGCTTATCGGATGCGAAGTTCAAAGCAGCGATCGAGGATGCATCGCAAAGCTTGATGACTGGCGCATACAGCTCGGAGCAGTTCATTGAAGATGTAAACAAAGCCATTCCGGCGGCAAAATAAACAACGGCTGCGGAATGTGGAATAGCGGTTAAGCGGGATAGAACTCACTCCAATTTGGGCATGGGGTGGGTTCTAGCTCTCTCTAGCCAAAGGACTGCGTCCAATCCAAGTCAGACTAGCAGAGGAAGTGATGGAATGAACAAATTTCTAGGAAACAAAACAGCAATTCTATTGTTTATATTGCCGGCTCTTCTTCTGTACACCGTCATGGTGTTTTACCCGATTGTACAAACCTTTTTCCGCAGCATGTACGAATGGGATGGACTCTCGGAAGGCACTTTTATTTGGTTCGACAATTATACGAGGTTGTTCCAAGACAGCTTGTTCTTCACTTCAGTCAAAAATGGCCTTATCTTCGCTGTCATTATTACGGTAACGCAAATTGGTATCGGTTCAATTCTCGCATTCGCTGTTGCAGATGCTAAATTCAAGGGTCGTAAACTATTGCGCATCAGCTTTTTCATACCAGTGGTTCTTTCAATCACGGTTGTATGTCAGTTGTGGCTATCGATTTATAACGGTGAGTATGGACTGATTAATAAGATTTTTGAAATGATTGGACTTGAATATAAGCAGGATTGGCTATCCAGCAGCAAGTCGGCGATTGTTGCGATTGCATTCGTCAACGCTTGGCAGTATATGGGCTATCATTTTGCCTTGCTGCTTGCAGGAGTGAAGTCTGTCCCTGAACAATATATGGAGGCTGCCCGCATCGACGGCGCAACCAAGTTGCAAGCCATATTGAAAATCAACATTCCGATGATGGCGGAAACCTATAAGTTTTGTCTCGTGTTTGCGATTACGGGCGGGCTTAACGCTTTTGCCAATATGTACATTATGACTAGCGGCGGTCCAGGAACATCGACGTATACGCTCACTTATCTCATGTATCGTTCGGCTTTCCGCGTAGGAGAGTTTGGTTACGGCAGTGCCGCGGCAGCGATTCTCGTCATCGAATGTCTCATTGCGACGCTGATTATTAACCGGCTGATTGCCAGGGAACGAATTTCTTACTAGAGGAGGTGGACAGAAATGACGTGGATGATGAAGTTAAGGAAAAGCAACCCAGGTATGCCTATCTTTTTGTGGCTGTACGCGATATTGTCCGTATACCCGCTCGTGTGGATGATCTTTTATTCCTTGAAAAATAATGATGAGATTTTTGTTACGAACCCGTTTGGTCCGCCTATGCATTTGCGGTTCGAAAATTACGTAGAAGCATGGTCCAAATATAATGTACCCGTTTATTTCATGAACAGTTTGCTCGTTGCGGTAGCTACTGTTGCAGGAGCGATCCTGCTTGCGGTCATGTTCTCGTATGCGGCTGCGCGGCTGCGCTGGCGGTTCAGCAAGATTGCTCATACGTATATTCTCGTAGGCATGTTTATTCCGATCCAAGTCATTATGATTCCACTGGCCATTTTGGTGAGAGACTTGAATTTAGCGAATACTTACGGTGCGTTAATTATTCCGTATATCGCTTTTAATATTTCTTTCGCATCTATGGTGTTCTATGGCTTCTTCCGGAGCATTCCGATTGAGATGGAGGAATCGGCTTGTATTGACGGAGCGAGTATTTACCGAACGTTCTTCAGCATCATGCTGCCGATTATTAAGCCTGCACTAGCGACGATGGTTATCTTTATTTTTCTAAACTCCTGGAATGAATTCACGATGGCCGTAATCTTAATTACGAAAGAATCCTTAAAGACGCTGCCGCTTGGTTTGCTGTTCTTCCAAGGGCAATTCACGACGGATTGGGGCGCTATGGGAGCAGCGATGACCATTGCCAGCTTGCCCACGGTATTGATTTACATTCTGTTTAGCGAACAGGTTGAAAATGCGCTTACCGTAGGCTCGGCTGTAAAAGGCTAATGCTGGTCTTTGCTATTCGAATAAACGCGGTCCTCGGAGTTTCCGTTTACGAGCTCGCATAAGCCTGAGGCCGCCAGCTTGTCCAGATAGGCCGCGACGCCGATGTATATGGCGGGTTTGCCTGTAGACATTCGCACATCCGCAGTAAGCTTCTGCTCGATCATGAAATTAGAGATGGCGAGTGTGCTGATACGTCCGTATTTCAAAGCATCATCGACTACGCGCTGCGCGGATTGCGGCAGGTAGAACGGGCTTGAGGTCTTTGCTTGCGAGCTGCTGAGCTCCGATTCTCGCAATACGGCGGCGCCCAGCTTCTTGCCCTCCTCCTCAAAAGCACGAGCATCGCGAGAAGTTGATGCGGCCGCTGGGGGTTTGGGTGCAGGTTCGTCAAATACGAACGCCCCTTGGCTTTCCTTATCGTCACCGAATACGAACGCTCCCTGACTGTCTTTTGACTCATCGAATACGAAAGCTCCTTGCCCTCCCCCGGTATCCTCAAAGCTGAAGGCGCTTTGGGAAACGCTAGAATGATCAAAGCTGAAGGCACTTTGGGCAACGTCAGAGTCATCAAAGGAAAAAGTTCCTTGTGCTGCCTCTGGCTGGTCAAAGGGACTTCCGTTTTCGTAGACGGGTTCAGGTTCATTGGGTTCAGGCAAGGGTGGCGCATCTTGATCATAGTAGGTTAAAGCGGCTGCCAGCCGTTTTTTTCTGCTTGAGAGATCCAGCTCATGGAGCCTGCTTCGCATGCGGGCAAGCTGCCGATCAAGCAGCGGAAGCTTGGCGTCCATATGCGCCTGAATATCCGCAGGAATCTCGAGTTCAGCAGGCAACGGCAAAAACAAATGCTGATCAAGCCGCCAGCCGTCCCGATATTTGCATAACATTTCATTCAGCTCGCTATCGAGCACATCAAAGCCCTTCATAATATCGGAAATCGCTTTTGCGTCGATGCCCGTATGGAGCTGTAAATGCTCAATGCCGAAATAACGGACGGTATTCGTTGGCAAATGAAGCACTTGATGCTGATAGCGCAAGGAGCGCCCGCATTCGCATTTCGTATGGGGCGACACCTCGCCGCTGTCTGTAAAGCCGATATAGTCCCATTCCTCTATGAAAGCGGCAATGTCCTCAAATTGAGCATCCTCGGGAATGAACTGGCATTTTTTTCTCGCAAGCTGCCTGGCAAACAACGTTCTTCTGCCCCTAACAAGCTCATGATGCAGGAAATGCCGCTGTTCCTCCGTCAGAGTCCCCATGATATGATCGCGCTGCTCCAGCGTGATATCGTATTTCATCTTGCACCTCGATTCTGTCCAATCACAAAATATTTGCTTAGTTGAATACTGAATACTTTATCTGCTATTTCGGATCAATGATTTGGTTTATGCGGAGAGTTAACCTCCATTTATTCACATTATAGATGGGGAGCGGGAAGAAGTCATTAGTGATATCAAGCCATCACCGATTTGTTTGTCATTTCCCCCGAACGAAGGCAGGAGGGCTTTTATCTCATTTTATGAATTTGAGAGGAATGGGAATGTAAGGTATGATACGAAGTAGAGCATTTCTTACGATTCGCAAAGCTTTCTTTTGACCGCTCAGGCTACTTCATAGATAAAGGCAGGTTAACGAATTCAATGACCAGTAAAAGAGAGAAAATAGAATCTCCCAAAATTCCGGACCAGCTCCAAGCATTAGACGTCCCCGATTATGAGTGGTCGGATGATTATGAAATTAGCGACAGCATCATTCGGGATTGCGGCGTTCATAATCAATCGGCCTATAAGCCTTGCTTCGACCGGGTCGTGTTCAATAATGTGGTATTCCGAGGGACGAGTCTGCGCAAAGCGGAGTTTACCGATGTCCGTTTTGATAATTGCGATTTAGCCAATATAGAGCTAAGCGAGGCAATTATGCACCGCGTTTCCTTTCACAATTGCAAGCTGCTTGGCATGGATATTACAGGAGCGACGCTCCGCAATGTTCGCTTTGATCAATGTATAGCCGATTATGCGGTTCTTCGGTTTGGAAATGCGAAAGGCGTTAAGCTGGAGAAAAGCTCATTTGCCAAAGGAGATCTGTCTAATATGACCATATCCAACTTTTACTTAACGGAGGTGAATATCGATCAAGTACAGCTGTCTCAGACGAAGCTTGGCGGGATTGATATTAGTACCTGTGAGTTTAATGGTCTTGGCGTGTCGCTGGAGGATTTGCGCCGCTGCGTCATATCGCCTGCACAGGCGATCACATTCGCAACGATTTTTGGGCTCGTGGTGAATGACGGTACGCTATCGTAAACCGAAAGTTCAACTGAAGCATGATTTGAAGATGAAAGCCGAACCGCTCAACTGAAGCAAGATTTGAAGATGACACTCGCGGACAGGCGGTTGTCATCTTTTTTTGCTCTCTAATTAAAGTTTAGAAGGAGTGCAATAAACAAACCTCAGTGAACATATCTGTACCGAAATCCCTGAGATTCAAGGCACTGCCTACAGTTCATTGCGGTTGTTATTGTTCAGTTGAAGAGGCGCGGCAACTCCGCTATCATTTGGGGTGACGTTCTACATACAAGGTTGAAAGCGTATTCAGGAATGGGCGATCAACAATTTTAAAGGAGGAGTATCTTTGTTTACAAAAAAGAAATGGTTGTCTATGATGCTTTGCTGTACGCTGCTTGCATCGTTTCTAACCTCGCTAACGCCTGCTTATGCAGCGGACGGCGGAACGACAGCAGCATCAGGCGAATTTACGGAGCAGGAGTTGAAGAATAACGACTATATTCTGTATTTCGTCAATGCAGGTGACACTACGCCTGCTACGGTAGAGAGTGGCGATAAGCTCGGTTTATATAGCTCTGTGACGGAGCAGTTATATGGAGTTGATCCAAAGACGTCAAAGTCATGGGGCTTGGTTACAACCACCACCGGGACGAGCGTTCGTGATGCGACGACAAAGATGGGATCGCTGAGATATTACAATGGTACACAGGTAAGAGACAAGGCGATTGCCTATAACTTCGAGCTGCCTTCAGGCGATTACGATGTGACCTTCGGCTTCAGCAACCCATGGAGCGGGAGAAGCGTGAATCTGCTCCTGGAAGGCAATAACGTATCCAAAGGAGACCTCGATATTGGGGCAGAGGGGGCAGAGAAGATTGTCACCTATCGTAAAATAAGCGTCACAGACGGTCAGCTGAATGTCCGCATCCAAGGGCCGGCATCGGCATCATTGTCTAACTATAATGATCCGCTTATTAACTATTTGATTGTTCGCTTGAATATTACGGTTCCGCTTTCTGATTTGGAGAGTAAGCTTGCGGCAGCCAAAGCGGAGATCGTAAATCCTGACTATACGCCGTATAGCGTGGCTGCACTTAACGCCGTGATTGATGACGGTGAGGCGCTTGCCCAGTCGCTTCGTAACAGTGGCGCGGATATTACGGAGCTTGCGGTTCAAGAGAAGATTATTGCAGCAATTGCAGCCTTGAACAAGGGGATATCAGAGCTTGCGGCGAGTGAGGTATACGATTCCTTCAAGCCGGGAGCGGTATGGAGAGATACGAATGGCGCACTCATCCAGGCGCATGGCGCAGGCATGATGTATGACGAACAGACTGAAACCTACTACTGGTACGGCGAGGATAAAACCTACGGCTATTTGCCGGCCAGAGGCGTACGCGTATATGCATCTAAGGATTTGTACAACTGGGAAGATAAAGGACTTGCACTAACCGCGATTGCGTCTGCGGATTCTTTTGTCAATGACCCGCTTATCTCGGAGTTGTATCTAGGAAGAACGGATCAGGCGGATATTTTGAACGATATTGGTATCGATAGGATTATTGAGCGTCCTAAGGTCATGTATAACGATAAAACAAAAAAATACGTGATGTGGATGCATACCGACGGTCCAAGTGCGACCTCGACGGCGAACTACGCCAAGGCAGAGGCGGGCTACGCGCTTAGCGATTCGCCTATCGGACCGTTTGTCTATCAGGAGAGCCACCGGATGGATCAAGCACCGGCAGGCGCGACAGACAATGGTCAGCCAAGCCAACCAGGTATGGCACGGGATATGACATTGTTTAAGGATGATGACGGTACCGGTTACTTGGTTTATTCAAGTGAAGAGAACCTGACGATGTATATTTCAAAGCTGAACGACTCCTATACGGATGTAGTCGGCTGGCACAAGGATGGAAATGAAGAGCGGGATACCGTTTACAAAGCGGAGCATGGCGTAGATTATGTACGCGTATTTCCGCTAGCGCAGCGCGAGGCGCCAGCACTCTTTAAGTATCAAGGCAAGTACTACATGATCACGTCTGGTGCAACCGGCTGGGATCCGAATGTAGGCAAATACACAGTGGCTGACAACATCATGGGCCCATGGAAGACGATGCGCGACGTTGCGCCGGAGAGCTCGACTACTTTTGGCTCGCAGAGCACTCAGGTTATAACGGTGGATGCGGCAGCAGGTAAGTTTATTTACATGGGAGACCGTTGGAATAAAAACGATTTGGCAAATTCCCGTTATATTTGGCTTCCAATCGAGTTTGGCCAAAATGACGAGATTACTCTTCGTTGGCATGACGAATGGTCGCTCGATTTGCTAGACGGCATGGGAAAGGTAGCGATTAATACTGTGCTTCCTACGAGCACAACCATCGGCAAGGCGCCGGCACTCCCGGCGACAGTCAATGTCACTTTATCCGATGGCACGAAGAAGGATACGCCAATTGCTTGGTCGATGAATGCCTCGTCATTCTTGAAGCCAGGCGTGGTCCGCATTGTCGGTACGCTTACGGAGCTTGCAGGAAAGAAGATTGAGCATCAGCTGTATGTCATTCCGGAAGGCAGCGCTTATTTCGTTAATGCCGGAGGAGCTGAGACATCCGATTATAAGGATATTATTGCTTTGATGGGCGAGGAGAACGTTCTTAACGGAACAGCTATCGACCAAAAGTATGATCCAGCGAGTGGCCAAAGCTGGGGTTATGTCGGTGAAAATACGGACACAGCTGGCACAAGCAGTGGTAATATTTTTACTTCCCTGCGGTATTTGAAGAGCAATTCGGGTAATGACCTGACTTACCGGTTCGATATCGAAAATGGAGATTACGATGTTTATGTGGGTTTGTATGATCCATGGTCCCAATATTCGAACGGTAAGCGAATTGCAGATATTATTGTAAACGGATCGGTCAAGACAACCGGTTATGTTTTCACGGCAGCCAGCGATGTACTGGGTTACCCTGATGTCGCGGTTGATGCCGGCAAGTTGGAGCTGACGGTACACCGTTCGGCGAATGCAGGCGCGTCCAGCTCCGATCCGCAAATCAGCTGGATTATGGTAGCGGAGAAAGCGGGAACCGTCGTTGAGCCGACGCCGAGCCCGTCACCAAGTCCGGAGCCAACACCGACGCCGACGACAAGTCCGTCGCCAAGCCCGGAGCCAACGCCGACGACGAGCCCGTCGCCAAGTCCAGAGCCGACGCCGACGACAAGTCCGTCGCCAAGCCCGGAGCCAACGCCGACGACAAGTCCGTCGCCAAGCTCAGACCCAGAGCCAACGCCGACGACAAGTCCGTCGCCAAGCCCGGACCCAGTGTCGACACCGACAACAAGTCCGTCGCCAAGCCCGGACCCAGTGTCGACACCGACAACAAGTCCGTCGCCAAGCCCGGACCCAGTGTCGACACCGACAACGAATCCAACACCAGGTCCGGCTTCGACGCCGAGCCCGGCGCCAACATCAACTGCAACTGCAACTGCAACTGCAACGCCAAGCCCAACGCCAGAGCCGCTGCCGAGCTTCCCTGATACTGCGGGACACTGGGCAAGCGCAGCGATAAGTAAGCTGGCGGAGAAGGAAATATTGGGAGGGTTCCCGGACGGCAGCTTTATGCCGAACAAGGAAATGAGCAGAGCGGAATTTATGGCCGTCATGTATAGAATGCTTGGTTTGGATAGTTTCGAGAAGAAATCAAGCTTTGGAGATGTGCCGGAAGCTGCTTGGTATAGCAAATATGTAAACGGCTTGTATGAAGCCGGTATCGTTACGGGCTTCCAAGACGGCAGCTTTAAGCCAAACCAAGAGATGACGAGAGAGGAAGCTTTTGTTATTTTGCATAGAGCGCTGAAAGACCAACTGCCAGCAGCTGCAGATGCGACGACATCTTCCTTTAAAGATGAAGCGGGAATATCCAGCTGGGCCAGAGAAGCGATAACTGCGCTAACCGAAGCAGGTATCATTAACGGCTACGAGGATGGAACCTTGCGTCCGAAAGACAAGATTACCCGCGCGGAGATCGCGGCGATTATAGCCGGTTTTGTGAAGTAGTGAATAATTAGTTAAGACTGATTTTTGATGATAGGGGCTATTTCCATAGCAGTCAATACTGCTGAATGGAATAGCCTCTATTGTTTTGCAACGGGAGTAGTCGTCCTCTTTGTGTAAGATGCAAAATTTGTTGGTTACAGCGATTCCCACGGCTATCCTGCACGCCTGCATTAACTTCAACATTATCGGTCTCTTTTCCAAGCTTATCTTGCACAATTGCATGAACTTAACGGATTTCAGCATCGAATCAGTCACAACGAGTGGCCTATGTTGCATGAAATACAGGATAGCTACAGCTCAGTCTCGTTTGCTAGCTCCTATATTGTGAATGTGCAGGATAGCCGGACTAGATAGAGCCAATTGAATGTGCAGGATAGCTACATTAGATAACGCCTATAATGTATTGATACAGGTAGAAATCCAGTAAGTGCTTGCCATCAAGCTGAGGAACATGAGTTGTTTCATCAGGAGATTGGTTATCAGGAATTAGACTATTCCTTGTGCCGCTCTAACGTGTCTGGCATGCTCGAGAAAGCTTAGACGTATTTAAAATTTGAATCAGCCTCGACCAAGGGCTGTCTTTCGTTTATTTTTAGGCGATAAAAATGATATAATGGAGTGAAAAGATTCGATTATTATGGAAAACGATGATATGATTTAAATAACGAAATTGACGATAATTGTGCGCATGTAGGAGGCTATTTACAGATGGAGTACATCAGTACAAGAGGCAATGTTGGCAAACTTGGATTTATTGACGCGTTTATGATGGGCCTAGGCAACGATGGAGGCCTGCTTGTTCCAAGCGAAATTCCAGTTATTTCAGCAGAAACCTTGAAGAAGTGGCAGGAGCTTAGCTATCAGGAGCTTGTGCTTGAAATATTCTCGTATTATACGAACGGCGAGATTCCCGAACAGGATCTGAAGGATATGGTCTACGCGAGCTATTCGACCTTCCGCCATCCGGAAGTGACTCCGGTCCATAAGCTGAAGGATGATCTTTATTTGCTCGAGCTTTTCCATGGCCCGACCTTCGCCTTCAAAGACATTGCCTTGCAATTCATGGGTCAGCTGTACACCTATGTAGCCGCGAAGCAAAAGAAGAAGATCCACATTCTAGGAGCTACTTCGGGGGACACTGGCGCATCTGCGATTGAAGGGGTCAAAGGCAAGGACGGCATCAAAATTTGCATTTTGCATCCGCATGGCAAAGTAAGCAAGGTGCAGGAGCTGCAAATGACGACGGTACAGGAAGACAACGTACTGAACTTGTCCGTAGACGGCAATTTCGACGATTGCCAGCGGATGATCAAGGACTTGTTCGCCGATCTGGACTTTAAAGCGAGCAATCATTTGGCGGCGATCAACTCGATTAACTTCGTGCGGATCTTGGCGCAAACCGTTTATTATTTCTATGCGTACTTCCAAGTTACGAAGCAAACGGATGCGAAGCAAGTGAACTTCAGCGTACCGACAGGCAACTTTGGGGATATCTTTGCTGGTTATTTGGCTAAGCGCATGGGATTGCCGGTAGGCAAGTTGATTTTGGCAACCAACGAAAATAATATTTTGGAGCGCTTTATCCTTGAGGGCGTGTACAAGCCGGGAGATTTCCGCAGCACGTACAGCCCATCGATGGACATCCAAGTGGCAAGCAATTTCGAGCGCTACTTGTATTACGTGCTTGGCGAGGACGCTGCGCAAATTAGCACACTAATGGAGCAGTTCAAAGCCGAAGGCCAAATCGTTATTTCCGGCGAAGCACTCAGCAAAGTGCAAGCAGAATTTGGCGCGCATGGCGTACAAGGGCAAGAGTGCTTGAGCACAATCAAAACCTACGAAGCAGCTAACGGTTACCTGCTCGACCCGCACTCCGCATGCGGCGTAGCAGCGGCTGACAAATACAGCGATGGCAAGGAAATTACGGTGTCGCTTGCAACCGCTCATCCGGCCAAGTTCAACGAAGCTATTGAGCTATGCGGCATTGAGCAGCAATTTCCAGAAAAAATCGCTTCACTATTCAGCAAAGAGCAGCGGCAGACCCGTGTAGACGGATCGCTTGCGGCAGTTGTCAGCGAGTTGGAAGCTTTTTATAACGCGAAGTAATCGATGACCTTGAATGAGAAACTGCAGCAAGAGGGAGAAATCCTTCAGCTGCAGTTTTTTTGTGTTGCTCAAATGGATATGGTAAATTTATAATATATTTTCCAATTCATACGATACCATTCTATTAAGTTTACGGAGGCAGCAGATTTGAATTATTTCACAATCGAACGCTATAAAGAAATGCAGGTTAGAGGTTACTTAGTCTTTCCAGAAACGGAAAAGGACTGGTTGGAAAACTTGGCATGGTACGAAGCGGAAGGCATTGATATTGCTTCGATAAACAAGGAAGAGTTAGAGCAACGCAAGCATGATTTGCTTACCTTTCTGCCGGAGTTCTTCCATCCCTACATCCATGATGGCACACTTAAATCCAGCTACCCATCCGAAGAGCTCAGAGCGATTGCTCAGCAATGGAACGAAGATTATAATACTCGGACGAAGGAAGTTGGGCTGGAATACCGAAGCGCTTATTCGCAGACCAAAGCTTTGCTTCCGGAGAGCGCGGTGCAGCTGCATGAGAAAACGTTGCATGATGCAAATGTGAAATCATTCGAGCGCCCGTCGCCGGATACGTTGATCCTGATATTGGACTGCAGCGGTTGCTACCATTATTTCACTGATGTGAGAATCACGTTCTCTGGCGTTAAACTACACCAAATCTCTGATCAACTCGTTGGTGCATACTGGCTATACGACGAAATATACGCCGCTGAGAATGGCTTCGAGCTGCATGTACTTCTTGATTCCACATTGTCGGAGCTGACACTTACGGCTGAAGCGGTCACCATTGAGGTGCTGCCGTGTTAACATCCATATAGAAGCAGTTGAAAAATAAGAATTTCATCCTCTTGAATTTGATGGGATTTCCTGAAAGGTGATGTTGAACATGAAAAATTTATTGGTAGTTATTTCTGCATTAGTAATTTGTATTTTCTCATTTCTAGTGTATAAAAATCTAAGCTACGAATTTGAATTTGAAAAGGGAATTAAAGATAAAGAGCTAGTCTCACCTTCTGGGGACTATACAGCGCAGGTTTATTATCATTATTACGGTGGTGCTGCTGGAGGTGTAAATGTATATGTAAACATTATTTCTCACACTGAGAACAATGCTGAAAGTACTGTATATTATAGTGACGCAAAATCAGATTTTCATATCGATTGGACCGAGAACAACAAGCTATATGTTAAAAATGCGAGCGGAGCTGAGGATCGAAGTATAACCCTGGCCATAGGTAAAGATATCTACGATGAGACCGGAAATGCTTGTTCCAAATATAAGATCAGTAAGAAGTATTCTTGTTACAGTAAAAAATCTAAAAACATTCCTATGGTCAATTAGAACGGGACAAATTCCAGCTAAAGCATCACCATTCTATACTCGTCCTTATAAATATAAAATCAAGGAAACGAACCTGATCTCTATATCTAGGAGGGACATATAATCGTGAACGACAAGTTTGATAGGAAGAAATGGCGAAGCGTTCGTGCTCGGGGCAGGACGCTATATGCGATACGATGGATCTTATATTTCCTGCTGTTTTACGCGGTTCTTCAATCGGGATTGTTCTTCTTTAGCGATAAGAAAATAGATCTAACAGGTCTAGCTGCTATACTTGCGATCTCTTTCGTAATGGGCATTGCTGCTTCTATCATCAAATGGATTGAATATGAGCGGAAATATAAAGCGTAATAGTGCGGGCAATAGCTAAATAGACGGGCCCTTTGAGCAATTGACTTATGGATCAACAATTAATAGTTTATTATCCGTAATAAATTTCATGCCAGGATGGGCGCTGTAAATGACCGTGTAATCGGAAACGGCACTGCTTCCCTCAAATTCATCCCACGCATTAAAGATCAGGAACGGTATATCGTAATTGTAACCCAACTCCAACTGGAGCTGAAAGTAATAACGCTGCGTGCCTTCCACTTCCAAAATAAATCCGGGATTGCGTTGTTCACCATACTTGGCTTGCAACCATTTACGGTTGATTTCCAGCTCCATCCCGTTCCAGCGATAGTTTTGCGAATCGGTGCCGCTTAACACGAGGTTCCCGGGACTGGCACTATAGTTGCCATTAGGAGTTGGTGTGGCTTCAGCTTCGTAGAGATGAAAGTTCAGCTCCGAAAACTCATTGTGGATTCGTTTGGCCTTAACGATCGTTTTAGTCGAATCATTGACTTTATAGCTGATGAGGTAAGTGTAGAACGGCGAAAACTCGTCGGCTTCGTCAGTAGCGAGTATTAACCTTTCCAAAGTGCCGTTGTTCTCCCGTATCCCATTTACTTCTCCATACCTCATATAAAGTGAAGGGCCGTTCGCGTTTTCGATAAAGACAGTCTCTCTCTCGCGGGGCCCAAGGGAAAAAGGATCAAGAGAACTAAGCACGTATATGGCTATAATAACGATAACCATAAGAAATATAGCGGCCGGGACGGCAAGAATTAATACAGCATGTACCAGGCAAGATTTTTGTTTTTGCGAATTTTCATTTACAGTATTCATATCATTCCCCCATTGAGCCGTTATGCCGTCGGTCATCACCCCGACTCTTTGTTAACGCTATCAAATGTTTCTTTTTATTTATATATTATACTAAAGACCCACGAAATGGATATCTAGAATAAGAGGTGATTTTACATGCGTATTCTATCTCTAACGGAAGACAACAAGATTATGCAAGAAGAGGCTGCACGATTGCTGCTCGAAGGTTTTGCTCATGCTTGGAATGACTGGAACGAATGCCTGCTTGAAGTAGAGGAGTCGTTGCTGGAGGATCGAATTAGTAGAGTAGCTGTGCATGAGAATGGACAGGTCGTCGGCTGGATTGCAGGAGCAAGCAATTACGGAGGAAACGTATGGGATTTGCATCCGCTAGTTGTTCATAAGGACTATCAAGGCCAAGGGATCGGCAGAGCTTTGGTTGCGGATTTTGAAAGCTGTGTGAGTGAAAAAGGCGGCATGACGATATTTCTCGGAACCGACGATGAGGACAATGGAACGTCGCTCTATGGACAGGAGCTTTATCCTGATGTGCTGGAGAACCTAAAGCAGATTCAAAACCGAAATCATCACCCGTTTGGCTTTTACGAGAAAGCAGGTTTCACCGTTGTAGGGGTATTGCCGGACGCGAATGGCTTTGGAAAACCGGATATTTTCATGGCGAAGCGCGTAGCTAAATGAGATAAAGCGTAGAAGGAGGATGGCTATGTCAGCAGTGATAGAGACAGTTGGTACAGGCTTTCGCGTTCGGCTCGAGCGTCGACTCGAGCATGCCGTGAAGGAGGTTTGGTCGTGGCTGACCGAGAACGATAAGCTTTCGAGATGGTTCCCTGAGCTGCGGGTCGAAAACCTGCGAGAGGGCGGCTTGATCATGTTCGATATGCAAAACGGTACGTTTGAGCAGATGGAGATTACAAAGCTTATCTCGCTTTCCGTATTGGAATATACGTGGGACGAGGATCGGGTCCGTTTTGAGCTATATCCGGACCATAATGGCTGCCGCTTGGTATTTACCGAGGAGCTGAACCGGGTGACAGAGCATACGCCAAGGGATATCGCAGGTTGGGATGTCTGTCTGGACGTTATTGAAGCGTTGATGAACGGCCGAGAGATCGTTTCGCGGAAGGACATCTGGCAAAGCAAATATGAGCGTTATGCTAAGGTTTTTAAAGAGCTATAAAGCAATATTACTTGATCATCCCTGCGTATGCCGATTTACAAAAGGGCATAGTATTTGTTAACATAGATAAAATATCAAAAAGGCGATGACGAGAAGAGTAAATAAAGCCATTCCTGCACAGAGAGCCCCGGCAGCTGAAAAAGGGCAAGGCATGCTTTGTTGAAACAAGTCTCTGAGCATCACACCGGAACCTGCGAATAGGGGATGCTGTGACGGGAGCTCCTGTTATAGAGCTAGAGTATAAGCATCCATTGGTGCCGTACTTGAAGAGGTTCATATGGCGACATATGAACGAATCTGGGGTGGCACCGCGAAAAGCTTCGTCCCCAAGACGCAATGTCTTGGGGGTGAAGCTTTTTTGTTTTTTCGCAGGAAGTCAGCGGGAAGGTTCCGACTAATAAGGAGGTTGTGCCATGAGCAGTGAACGGGAAGCGAATAGGGAACATTTTTTGGATAAAATCATTCAAGAGGATCTTCAAGCGGGTGTGTTTGGCCGTGGCATGTGCACGAGATTTCCGCCCGAGCCTAACGGTTATCTTCATATCGGCAGCGCCTATGCAATTCATACAAACTATACGATTGCCAAAAAATACAAGGGGCGGTTTCATTTGCGGTTTGACGATACGAATCCTTTAAAGGAAGATATCGAGTATGTGAAGGCGATTATCGAGGATATGAACTGGCTGGGCTACAGCCCCGGCAGCCACATTTATTACGGCTCCGATTATTCGGAAGAGATCTATGAGGCAGCGATTACGCTGATCAAGAAAGGAAAAGCGTATGTATGTGAGCTGTCGCCAGAGGCGATGACCGAATATCGCGGCACGCTTACCGAACCGGGCACAGACAGCCCCTACCGTAATCGTTCCGTAGACGAGAATCTAGAGCTGTTCAGCCGGATGAAAAACGGAGATGAACTAGCCGGCTCCAAGGTGCTGCGTGCCAAAATTGATATGAAATCGCCGAATATTACGTTAAGGGATCCCGTGATTTACCGAATTATTCATGCGGAGCATTACCGTACCGGAAATACTTGGTGCATTTATCCAATGTATGATTTTGCCCATCCGATCCAGGATGCAATTGAAGGCATTACCTATTCGTTGTGCTCGATTGAATTTAAGGACCATCGTCCTTTATACGAATGGGTCATGCGTGAGCTGGACATTGCAGAGCCTCCAAAGCAAAGGGAATTCGGAAGATTGAATCTGACGGGCGTCGTCACGAGCAAACGCTACTTGCGGCAGTTGGTTGAAGGCGGCTTCGTGGATGGTTGGGATGATCCCAGATTGCCTACGATTCGGGGGCTCAGAAGAAGAGGCATTACCCCTGAGAGCATTCGGAAGTTTACTGAGGAAATCGGGATGATTCGGGCGCAAAGCTCAGTGGATATCGCTATGCTGGAGCATGCCGTAAGGCAGGACTTGAAGCCGAAGGTCAAAGGGATTATGGCCGTTATCCGGCCGCTGAAGGTGGTCATCACCAATTACTCGGAGGGGCAAACGGAGCTGCTCATGATCGCTAACAGCAGTGAAAACGATGCGCTGGGCAAACGGGAGGTCCCTTTCTCCAGAACCCTCTATATCGAAAAAGATGATTTCATGGAGCATCCCGTCAAAGGTTTCCACAGGCTGGCGCCCGGCTCGGAGGTTCGGCTCATCGGAGCCTATTTCATTACCTGCGAAGCGGTTGTCAAGGATCAAGGGACGGGAGAGATAACCGAGCTTCGCTGTACCTACGACCCAGAGACCAAAAGCGGCTCCGGATTCACTGGCCGGAAAGTAAAAGGCACGATTCATTGGGTGTCGGCGGCGCATGCGGTGAGAGCGGATGTGCATTTGTATGAAAGCTTGCTGCTTGCCGATGAAGAGGCACCAAAGGATGGCAGCGAAACCGCATGGAATAACGTTTTGAATCCAAACTCGTTGATTGTGGCCAAGGATTGCTTGCTTGAGCCGTTTGCCGTCAGACCTCAGAAGGAGGATAAAATCCAGTTCGTGCGGCATGGTTATTTTTGCGTGGACCATCGGCATACGACGGAGGAGAAGCTGGTATTCAATCGTATTGTTCCTTTAAAAGATACATGGGCGAAAAAATAAGGACCGTACGATCGGAGACGGGCGGCGGCTTGGCAAGCAACCCTCATCAAATTCCGAAAGACATATTCCGATAAGGATATGTCTTTTTATAAATTTATTAGTTTGTTAGCTTATACAAAGCTTATATTTTACCGTCAAAGCTACTTCAACGTCTAAAGGGCACCGAGGGTGTTTTTGCTTGGTTGAGCAACCGGAAGGGGAAGTGGTAAAATCATACAAGGAAGCGCGGAATTTGAAATCGTTATGAGATGAGGGGGAGTATGATGAATTTAACAAAAATGCGTTCGTTGCTGCCCGTGATCCTCCTCCTATCCCTGCTCCTGCCGGCTGCGGCTCATGCAAATGGAGGACCGCTTTATTATCCGGCTGACGGCTACGGTTTGCTGCGAATGGACGAACATTCTAATATTAGCTTAGTTCGAGAGAGGGTTATGTATACGGTCTCTAAAGGGCCCAATGACCATGGAAGCCGTGCGGAAGTAAGCGTGGAATATGAGCTGCATAATCGAAATAACGCTAATAAGGACGTTGAGGTTTTGTTTCTGACGCCATCTCGAGAATCATTAACCGTAACCGAAGGCAATGAGCTCATCCCAACGAGCCTGGCGCCTGAATTGCGGCCGATAAACTGGAAGCCTCTAGTGAAAAATACAGTCATAGAGCCTTTAAGCGGCAAGGAATTAACCCTATCCCACTATGGAGATGGTCATAGCCAGGCACTAGGAACACGGTTTCCCTTATCTTTCAAAGAGGGGGAGACCAAAAATATCGTTGTTCGTTATGTGGAGCAAGGAGGGATGTATGAGAAGGGCGTGATTCAGACGATCTATTCCCACTTGTACTATTTAACGCCAGCTGAATTTTGGGAAGGGGAGCCGCAGGTCGAGTTGGAAGTGAAGTTATATGTGCCAGACAGCAAGCTGCATTCGAATTTGCCGATGGAGCAAACGGGGCCAGCCACGTATAAAGCGACTTTCAGCACGCTGCCTAGCGAAGACTGGTATTTTTCGTACATCGTTCCGAAACGGCTCCTCTTTCCAACGAATATGGAGATGGATCACAATCTGATGGTGCTTGGATCAGTTGTATTGATGTCTGCGATAGCGGCAGCGCTTGCACTTTATTTGCGGAAAAGCTACCTGTTCACCATTAGTTCTATTGGAATTTTGTCGTTTACGATCTTTTATATATCCAAATTAGGCGGTTATCCGTTTAACTTTATTTTTGTTACCTTTATCGATCTTTTGGTGGCGGCAGGGCTCCTGATATGCCAGATTTGGATCTGGAAGAGAAATAAACGCTATCGCCAGATTTCGTTAAAAGATGACAAGTGAGCCGCTTTCTTTTAAAATAATGAGATTCGACGTAAACTGTAGGAAACGCCAGAGGAGAGAATGAAATGACAAACGAAGCAATCGTAAACCAGGCTGATCTATTAGCTGACCTTGAATATCGGGGACTGGTTTCGCAATTTACGAATCGCGAGGAATTACATAAGAAGCTTACTGAAGAACGTGTGGTGCTATACTGCGGATTTGATCCAACGGCAGACAGCTTGCATATTGGCAGCTTGCTTCCTATCTTGTGCTTGCGCCGTTTTCAACAGGCGGGCCATATTCCGCTTGCGCTGGTCGGCGGCGGAACGGGTTTGATCGGAGATCCGAGCGGACGCTCCTCCGAGCGGTCGCTTAACACATCCGACACAGTGGCGGGGTGGACCGAGAGCTTGAAGCGCCAGCTGTCCCGTTTTCTGGACTTTGAGCTTCCGGAAAATCCAGCTAAGCTCGTAAGCAACTACGATTGGATTGAGCCGCTGGATGTCATAACCTTCTTGCGGGATGTAGGCAAAAACTTTACCGTCAATTATATGCTGGCGAAGGATTCGGTGGATTCCCGCTTGTCGTCGGGCATTTCTTTTACCGAGTTCAGCTATATGATTTTGCAGGCTTACGATTTCCACAAGCTGCATGAGGAGCATGGCTGTTCCTTGCAAATCGGCGGAAGCGACCAATGGGGCAATATTACGGCGGGGCTTGACCTGATTGGCAAAATGGGCGGCGGAGATGCCTACGGCATGACGATGCCTCTTGTCACGAAGAGTGATGGGAAGAAATTCGGGAAGTCCGAGTCTGGCGCGATTTGGCTTGACCGCTCGAAAACGTCTGCCTACCAGTTCTATCAGTTCTGGATCAATACTGAGGATAGCGATGCGATAAAGTTCCTGAAATATTTCACTTTCCTCTCTCGTGCGGAGATTGAGGCATTGGAAGTCGAGCTGCAGGAGCGTCCGGAGAAACGGGCAGCGCAGCGCGAGCTGGCGCGTGAGATTACACGTCTTGTCCATGGGCAAGAGGCGCTTGATAGCGCTGAGAAAATTACGCAGGCGTTCTTCTCTGGCGATGTGAACCAATTGAGCGAAGCAGAGCTGATCGAAGCGCTGCAGGACATGCCTACTACGGTGCTTACGAATCGCGAGGAGATTGCGCTTATGGATCTGCTGATCGAATCGGGTGCGGCGCCATCCCGTCGCCAAGCGAAGCAGGATATCACGAGCGGCTCCATCTCCATCAATGGCTCGAAGCAAAACGATGTTGAGGCGATCATTGGCAAGGAACATAGATTGTATGATAAATTCGTGTTGCTGCGTCGCGGGAAGAAAAATTATTTCTTGATCCGTTTTGAATAGAAAAGCAAGTGAGCCAGGCCGCCAGGCTAGGGTGGCTTGGCTTTTTTTCTGCGAAAATACAATGGATTTATAAGGCTTGTTGGCACAAGGATTTACTCGAAAAAATAAATATATTCCTTAACAAAGAAAACCGCGGGAGCTTGCTCTTACGCGGTTTTTGTCTTTTTTTAGCTGCTTTTTTTCATTATTCTTTTATTTCACTTCGGTAGACTTGGATAGGAAAGCTTTTCAGGCAAATCTTGATTCATTGAAGGGGATATTATGGTGATACACCTATTTTTTATGCAGAGGAACATGGATGGGAAGAGGGGCGCGGGAATGTGAATAAAGCTAATTACGACTTTAATTGGAAATCATCTGGAAATTATTTTAATTGGAAAAAAGTTAGGATTGTTTTGCTGACGATCGTTCTGGGAATTAGTGGCTTATTGGGACAGCTTGTCCAAGGCGGAAACCATGCCTATGCAGCTGTTAGCGAATGGGAAGCGGTAGGAGAAACGGGTTTATCCGTAAGCAGCGGCGCTTACTGGTACACAAAAATGGTTGTGTACGATGGTATACCTTATATCGCTTTTACGGACGTTAGAAATGCTCAGAAGGCTACAGTCATGAAGTACGTAGGGAACAGCTGGGTCACGGTAGGAAACGCTGGATTTTCGGCAGGCACAACCGCTCACTTATCTTTGCAGGTATATGAAGGCACGCCTTATCTCGCTTATGTGGATGGCGGGAATGCCAATAAGGCTACCGTGATGAAATACAACGGCAGCAGCTGGGAAACGGTGGGGAATGCCGGTTTATCCGCAGGTGGGGTTGATTATACATCGTTGTATGTGCACGAAGGCACGCCTTATCTTGCTTACAAGGACGGTGGACATTCCAATAAGGCGACGGTGATGAAATTTAACGGAAGCGTCTGGGAGCCTGTTGGGAGCGTGGGATTTAGCGCGGGTGATTCCTCATGGTTATCGATGCATATGGACAAAGGTATCCCTTATTTGGCTTTTTCGGATAATGGCGATTCTCAGAAACCGTTCGTCATGAAATACAATGAAACTAATTTGACCTGGGAGACGGTTGGCGGTGCTGCATTATCAGCAAACGCAGCCTCCCATATATCGTTATATGTATCTGATGGTTTGCCTTTTGTCTCTTATCGGGATGGGGGAAATGCGAACAAAGCTACAGTAATGAAGTATAACGGGAATAGTTGGGAGACGGTAGGAAACGCAGGGTTTTCGACAGGTGGAGTCAATAATACATCACTACACGTGAACGAAGGTACACCCTATGTGGCTTATAACGATAGCGCGAATGCAAGTAAAGCCACATTGATGATGCTTAACGGCAGTTCTTGGGAGCCGGTAGGGAACGATGGGTTTTCTGCAAACGCAGCTTACTACACCTCATTGTATATAGATGATGGCACCCCCTATGTCGTTTATCATGATGTTGGAAATTACCGAAACGTCGTTGTGATGAAAGCGATGAAGAAGTTTACAGTAAACTACGACGCAAACGGGGCGAGCTTAGGCAGTGCTCCAAGCGGAAGCAGCTACGGAAATAACACTAGCGTTACGGTTCTAAATAATACTGGGAACTTGGTCAAGACAGGTTATACGTTTGCAGGTTGGAATACAGCGATGGATGGCAGCGGCACAGATTATGCTGCAGGAGACATATACACGATGGGTGCGGCAGACGTGACACTGTATGCCCACTGGTCAGCGAACAGCTACACGTTGGCTTACGACGGAAACGGAGCAAGTTCGGGCAGCGCTCCGAACGGTGGCAGCTATGCCTACAACACGGGGGTTACGCTTCTAGGCAATACAGGACATTTGGTGAAAACGGGCTATACGTTCGCGGGGTGGAACACTGAGGCGGACGGCAGCGGGACGAACTATGCAGCAGGAGATACGCATACGATGGGCGCGTCGGGTGTGACTCTTTATGCTCGGTGGACCGTGAACAGTTATACGGTCAGCTACGATGGTAATGGGGCGATATCGGGAAGCGCTCCGAGCGGAGGCAGCTACGCGTACAACACTAGCGTCACGGTGCTCGGCAACACTGGTAGCTTGGTGAAGACAGGGCATACGTTCGCGGGGTGGAACACGATGGCGGACGGAAGCGGAACGAATTACGCCTCAGGTGGGACGTATACGATAGGCGCATCGGGTGTGACTCTTTATGCTCGGTGGACCGTGAACAGCTATACGGTCAGCTACGACGGGAATGGGGCGATATCGGGTAGCGCTCCGAGCGGAGGCAGCTACGCGTATAACACTAGCGTCACGGTGCTTGGCAACACTGGAAGCTTGGTGCAGACAGGGCATACGTTCGCAGGATGGAACACGGCGGCAGACGGAAGCGGAACGAACTACGCCGCAGGCAGCACCTATACAGTAGACGCAGCGGGAGTGATCTTGTATGCACAGTGGGCGGTGAACAGCTATACGCTCGCTTACGATGGCAACGGAGCGAGTTCGGGAAGCGCTCCGAATGGAGGAAGCTACGCGTACAACACGAGCGTCACGGTGCTAGGGAACACTGGAAGCTTAGTGAAGACAGGACATACGTTCGCGGGGTGGAACACGGCGGCGGACGGAAGCGGAACGGACTATGCAGCAGGAGATACGCATACGATGGGCGCGTCGGGTGTGACTCTTTATGCTCGGTGGACCGTGAACAGTTATACGGTCAGCTACGACGGTAATGGGGCGATATCGGGAAGCGCTCCGAGCGGAGGCAGCTACGCGTACAACACTAGCGTCACGGTGCTTGGCAACACTGGTAGCTTGGTGAAGACAGGGCATACGTTCGCGGGGTGGAACACGATGGCGGACGGAAGCGGAACGAATTACGCCTCAAGTGGGACGTATACGATGGGAGCAGTGGGCGTGACCTTGTATGCTCAGTGGACAGCTAACAGTTATCTACTGGCTTACGACGGAAACGGTGCGTCATTGGGCAGCGTTCCGAGTGGAGGCAGTTATGTCTACAATACGGGTGTTGTGGTGCTCGGCAATACGGGAAGCCTAGTGAAGGTCGGGTACACGTTTTCGGGGTGGAACACGGCGGCAGACGGAAGTGGCACCGGCTACGCCGCAGGTGGCACATTTATGATGGGTGCAGCGGGAGCAACCCTGTATGCGCAGTGGACGATAGCGAATTACACGGTGGCTTACGACGGAAACGGCGAGACAACGGGAAGCGCTCCGAACGGAGGCAGCTACGCGTACAACACTAGCGTCACGGTGCTTGGCAACACTGGTAGCTTGGTGAAGACAGGGCATACTTTCGCCGGTTGGAATACAGCAGCGGATGGCAACGGAACAGATTACGCTGCAGGAGACACGTATACGCTGGGCGCGTCGGGTGTCATCTTGTATGCGCACTGGACAGCGAACAGCTATACGGTCAGCTATGACGGTAATGGGGCGATATCGGGAAGCGCTCCGAGTGGTGGCAGCTATGAGTACAAGACTGGTGTTACGATGCTTGGGAATACAGGAAATCTAGTGAGGGCAGGTTATGCGTTCGTGGGCTGGAACACGACAGCGGACGGTAGCGGAACAGATTACGCCGCAGGAGAAACGTATACGATGGGTGCGTCGGGTGTCATCTTGTATGCACAGTGGTCCGTGAACAGCTATACGGTCAGCTACGACGGTAATGGGGCGATATCGGGAAGCGTTCCGATCGAAGGGAGCTACGCCTACAACACGAGCGTCACGGTGCTTGGGAACACAGGTATCTTGGTGAAGACAGGGCATACGTTCGTGGGGTGGAACACGGCGGCGGACGGAAGCGGAACGGATTATGCCGCAGGTGGGACATATACGATGGGAGCAGCGGGTGTGACCTTGTATGCACAGTGGACCGTGAACAGTTATACGGTCAGCTACGACGGTAATGGGGCGATATCGGGAAGCGCTCCGAGCGGAGGCAGCTACGCGTACAACACTAGCGTCACAGTGCTTGGCAACACTAGTAGCTTGGTGAAGATAGGGTATACGTTCGCGGGGTGGAACACGGCGGCAGACGGAAGCGGAACGGATTACGCGGCAGGTGGGACATATACGATGGGAGCGGCGGGCGTGACCTTGTATGCGCAGTGGACAGCTAACAGTTATCTACTGGCTTACGACGGAAACGGCGCGTCATTGGGCAACGTTCCGAGTGGAGGCAGTTATGTCTACAATATGGGTGTTGTGGTGCTCGGCAATACGGGAAGCCTAGTGAAGGTCGGGTACACGTTTTCGGGGTGGAACACGGCGGCAGACGGAAGTGGTACGGACTTCGCCGCAGGCGGCACATATACGATGGGAGCAGCGGGAGTGGTCTTGTATGCAAAGTGGACGATAGGTAACTACACGGTGACCTACGACGGAAACGGCGCGATTTCGGGAAGCGTTCCAACGGGAGGCAGCTACGATTATGATGCTGGCGTTATTGTGTGGGGTAATACGGGTAATCTGACGAAGATGGGCTATGTATTATCGGGTTGGAATACAGCAACGGATGGCAGCGGAACAGATTACGTCGCAGGAGACACGTATACGATGGGCGCGTCGGGTGTCATCTTGTATGCGCAATGGACAGCGAACAGCTATATGCTGGCTTATGACGTCAACGGAGCGAGTTCGGGAAGCGCTCCGAGTGGTGGCAGCTATGAGTACAACACTGGCGTTACGGTGCTTGGGAATACAGGAAATCTAGTGAGGACAGGTTATGCGTTCACGGGCTGGAACACGACAGCGGATGGAAGCGGAACGGATTACGCCGCAGGTGGGACATATACGATGGGAGCGGCAGACGTGACACTGTATGCCCAATGGTCAGCGAATAGCTACACGTTGGCTTACGACGGGAACGGAACAAGTTCGGGAAGCGCTCCGAGTGGAGGCAGCTATGAATACAATACTGCCATCGTGGTGCTTTGGAACACTGGGAGCTTGGTAAAGGCAGGTTATACATTTGCAGGTTGGAACACAGCGGCGGATGGAAGTGGTACGGACTACGCTGCGGGTGGCACATATACGATGGGCGCAGCGGGAGTGGTCTTGTATGCAAAGTGGACGATAGCTAACTACACGGTGACCTACGACGGAAACGGCGCGATTTCGGGAAGCGCTCCAACGGGAGGCAGCTACGATTATAATGCTGGCGTTACAGTGCTTGGCAATACTGGAAGCTTGGTGAAGACAGGCTATACATTTGCAGGCTGGAACACAGCGGCAGACGGAAGCGGAACGAACTACATGGCTGGTGAGACGCATATGATGGGCGTGTCTGGAGTGACCCTGTACGCGCAGTGGACATTAGACAGCTATATAGTAAGCTTCGACAGCAACGGAGGAGCGGCAGTGGCGAGTCAGACGGTGAGTAACAGCAGCACCGCATCCAAGCCAGTCGCCCCGACAAAGAATGGGTACACGTTCGATGGGTGGTACACAAACAGCAATTTAACGGAAGCGTTCGAATTCGACACTGCGATCACAGGTGACATAACGCTATATGCAAGGTGGAAGCAAGCCAGTCCGACGGGTTCATCATCAGGTACGGCAGGTTCTGCACAAAAGGAAGAGATTACGGTAAATGTGAAAGATGGTGAGCATGTTAAAATCTCCATTGGTTCGACCGTGGTCATCACTCGTGCAGCGGATTCAAGCGGCAAGAAGAAGGACAAAGCAACCTTCACGGCGATAGAAGCGGCTAAAACCGTGGAGCAATTGAAGGCAATTGGTTCACATGCCGCACTCCTTGTTGTTCCCGATTTGGGTGACAAAGTGTCGGAGCTTCTTTTCACCCTTCCAAGCGAATCTTCGGATCAGTTGGCGAAAGGGGACATTGGGCTGAATATCGCAACAACCCATGCCTGGCTTAAACTCCCGGTAGATGCGATGAAGGATTTGAAGGAAAGCACCTTCTTCCGTATCACGCCTTTGAAGGACGGGGAAGAGCAACGGGAACTAAGTGCAAGGGCCGCTCTGTCAACTTCGGTGAGCGCTGCAATTGGGGATAGCGGCATCAAAATGATTGGAGTTCCAGTAGGGTTTGAGACCAATCTGAAAGATCACACGGCGATATTGGAGCTCCCTTTAGTTAATACGGGCTTGAACAAGGAGCAGTTCTCTTATCTGGGCGTTTATATGGAGCGCAGCGACGGAAAAGTGGAGTTGATACGCGGGAAAATCGCGTATGATGATGTAACGGGAGACCCTGTCATTCGAATTGCGGTCAGTAAGTTTAGCGTATTTAACACGTTTGCTGTGGTTTATTCTGCTGGCTTTAGCGCAATAAAAGAAGACGTATTCATTAAAGCTTACATCACGGGCTATGCTGACGGCACATTCCACCCGGGCAACAGTGTGACCCGAGCCGAGATGGCAGCCCTGCTTGCACGCGCATTTAGTGGAGAGAAAGCTCAACAGAATGACAGGGATTACTCGGATGTGCGATCCAGCCACTGGGCTGCCGCTGCGATCGAAGAGGTAACCAAGCTAGCACTTATGAATGGATTTACAGATGGAACATTCAAGCCGGCGCAGATAATGACGCGGGGCGAGATGGCGGCTATTGTGATAAGGCTGCTAAAGAGTGATGCAAGCGGAGAGGAAAGCTTCACAGATACCGCAGGACACTGGGCGGATATGGCTATTAAGAGTGTAAAGGCGGCCGGAATCATGAACGGTTATGCTGACGGTACTTTCCGTCCGAATCAAGCTATCACTCGTGCCGAAGCGGTAGTTATCATCAATCGATTGCTAGGGAGACAGCCGTTAATCAACCTGGAACCGGCCTTTACGGATGTGCCTGCGGCACACTGGGCTTACGGCCAAATTCAGGCTGCATCGATAGACCATCTGTCTGGGGAATAATTAAACGGTGCTTAAGATAACATTTAGCTAGGTTCAAGGACAAGTCATAAGCAATAATGAATGACATATGTATCCCAACCGATAAAACAGCTTTAGCTCAATGCATATACATGAAAATGACCTGCATCGCCCCTAAGGGCAAGGCAGGTCATTTCTTTTATCGTACAGGTAAACATTGAATTACGAACTCGTATTGACGAGGCTGCGTTTGATAGCTTCGCGGCGTGTCCGCGAGTGGGAAATGCCGAAGAAGGTAGCAGCCGTTGCTGCAGCTAGTATAACACCGGTTGCTCCGATCCAGCTGATGGAAGTGAGCGAAGCTTGCTCAACGACTACACCGCCAAGACCTGCGCCTGCTGCCATGCCGAGCTGCAATACTGAGCTATTGAGACTAAGCATGATACCGGAAGCTTCTGGAGCAAGCGACATTAAGTGAAATTGCTGCGTAGGACCGGATGACCAAGCGGTAAATGCCCAAAGCATCAGCAGAGGAAACACGATGTATGGCGAATGTCCGGCTAGCGATAGCAGGACAAGCGCGATCGTATGAAATAACATTCCGCTCACTAACGTGCGGGGCGCGCCCCATTTATCGGTGCTGTAACCGCCGAATTTGGAGCCAAACAAGCTGGCAATGCCGAAAGCGAAGAGGCCAATGCTTACGCCTTGCTCGCTTAGTTTGGTTACGTTCAACAGATAGGGTGAGATATACGTGTAAACAATGGAGTAACCGCCGATCCACATGAAGGTAACCGCTAAGGCGATCGCAATTTTGGGCTGTTTAAACAGCGCAAGCTGCTTGCGGATGGGTACTGGCTCCTCACCGTCGGAACGCGGAATGGCAAGCAGGATAATCAACATCGCAAATAATCCCAGCAGACCAATCACTCCAAAAATCAGCTTCCAATCATAGACGGAAGCAGCGACTCTGCCAAGAGGCACGCCAATAATTAAGGAAGTACTAAAGCCCATGACTAGCGTTGCAATTGCGCTTCCTTGTTTACCGGGGGCAGCAAGCTTGGCAGCAACCGTTAATGCGGTAACTACGAATACGCCGGTGCTAAGCGCGAGAACGATACGGGATACCAGCAAAAACGAAAAGCCAGGCAAAGCGATAGCAATTAAGTTGCCAACCGCGAATACGCCGAGTGCGTAGAGCAGAAGCTGCCGCCTTTCCATGCGTGCAGTGACGGCCATGAGGATCGGTGTGCCGAACGCATAAGCCAGCGAAAAAACGGTGATCAGCTGCCCGGCGGCCGATAATGAGACTCCTACGTCAGCAGCCACCTTATCCAAAATGCCTGCAATAATAAATTCGGATGTCCCGACTAGAAAGCTGATAATAGCCAGCATATAAATTTTCCAAACGTTCGACATGCTAGTAAAGCTCCTCTCCACACTCCAATATTTTTATATTTCTAAGTTTATAGAAATAAGGGTGAAAAAAAATTACTCCAGCAAATAAGGCGCGTACTTTTGCGCCATTTCGCGGTTTACGCTGTAGTAGATATACGTTCCGTCCTTGCGGAGATTAAGCAATCCGCATTCGGTCAACTGCTTCAAGTGATGGGATAGTGTTGATCCGGCCACCGATTCCAGCTTAGTGCCAATATCGGAGCAGCACAAATTTTTCTCCTCCGTAAGGAGAAGAGCGATTTTGATTCTTGTGGGCTCTCCGAGCGCTTTATACACTTTGACAGCTTGACGTACGTCCGCATTTTCTTCTACCATCGTAAATTCACCTTTTTCCAACTGTAGTTATTTCTATATGCGTAGAAATAAGATAGCATACCTTTATTTGAAAGTAAACAGGGAAAATGATGGTTTAGGTGGTTCCAACAGCAGAGCCATATCCAAAATGGCAGTTAGAGAGACCAAAGGCAGCGGATAGCCTCTGGTCTGTAAGGGATGTTAAAGCTGTTGCGCGTTCACCCACGATGTAAGAAATTTGAGCTTTCCGTCAAAATAACCATCGTCCTGCCAAGCTCCCCATACAGCGCTTTGCCCCGTATGCAGCCCCATGAGCCATATTTGCCTGACGGCGACAAAGACGGGAATTATGGCAAGATCCTCTTCGCTTAAGGCACGTTCCTTGGTATAGGCTTCAAGAAAGCGACGCCAACACTCGTCCTCGAAGCTGCTGCTATCGGGATTGCCATGAACCCGGTCCCATAGAAATACAGACAGATCGTATGCGCGCCAGCCGATTCCGCAGCAATCAAAATCAAAATGGGTCAGGCTGCCATCTTCTTGATGAAATACATTCCATCCATGAAGATCACCGTGGCAAGCTCCCCAATTATAGGTGCTGCCGGAGGCTGCTGTCAGGCGCAATTTCAAGCGATCGGCAATTTCTTGTACGAGCTGGGCGTCAGCCGCGCGATGCTGCAAGAACGGGAGCAATTGCCGAAGCGGCTCGTCGAGCAGATGCTTGGTGTCCAGCTCGAAGCGCTCATGCTTTGGTGTGTAGTGATCCATGGCCAGATGAAGCTGAGCAACGGATGTTCCGAAGGTGGCGCTGGTGGAGGCATCAACTTTGCCGATGCCGTCCGCATAAGTGAACAAGACTGCGTAGCGCTTGCCTTCCGGAGCGTCGAGCTCGGTCAGCCACTCGCCGTCCTCTCTGGCGATTGGGTAGGAGATTGGAAGCATGCGATTGTTTAAGTAAGTAAGCAGATCAAGCTCGAAGCGAATAGCGGATTCGGTTCGCCATTGATGCTTGTAAATGCGCAATATATATTTTCCGCAATCGGTATCGACCGCATAGGTATCATTTAGGCCATTGGATAAGAAGCGAGTTTGGACCGGTTTGCCAATCGAATAGAAAGGGCTAATCGCTTCAAATAATTGATCTTTGTTAAAAACGGTATGCAGGGGCTGCACAGCTATCATATCGAAATCATCCTTCAAGTCGTATTAACGGTACTTAAGCATATCGTAACGCAAAGACGTGCAAAAAGTGATGTAAATATCAGCTATAGCCATTTTTTACTTGATTGGAGACTGGAAATCATGCAGCTTCGGAAAAATTTACTGCTTTTGATAAATAAGAAATGTGTTGAAATAATCGAATAGCAGAAGTGAATCTTAAAGTTATGTCGTAAGCGTCAAATAGCCCACACCTTGTCATCAAGATGAGGGCTAAGATAAGCTGGATTAAGATTTAAACACGCGACAAGTCAGCGGTAGCGATGTTGACCAAGGTAAAAGTTTGTCCAGCGCATCCGGGTTTTTCGGATCGGATAGCTGCGGGAGTTGCTCGAACAAATACACCAGATACTTGAAAGGATTCAATCCGTTTTCTTTCGCGCGGTAATCCCGCACAACCTTCGAGTAGAAGAAGTGCTAGAAGCCGAAGTGAAGCAAGGCGACAACCGTGTGATGGAGCAGCTTCTTAGTGTTCTTTCGAGCCCCTACGATCACTCCCGTGAACGGTCTGATTATTACACGTTCCCAATGGTATCAACCCGTCCATATCAAACTTTTTGCGGTACCTGATATAATAAAACGGCAGCCCACCTCAATGGTCAGCTGCTTTTGTCTGTTCTGTGTTGTTTTTATAATTCATCAAGATTTATAGTATAATGATTACTATTATATGGAATGCATAACAGGGAAAGAGGGAACGAATGCCTACTATACTGGTTGCTGATGATGATGCGAACATTCGCGAACTCGTTTGTTTATTTCTACGCAACGACGGATTCGAAACAGCCGAAGCGGGAGACTGCAAGGAAGCACTAGCTGTCTATGCACAGGTGCATATTGATCTTGTCGTACTCGATATTATGATGCCGATTATGGATGGCTGGACGTTGTGCAAGGAGCTTCAAAGAAGCAATCCTGATCTTCCGCTGCTTATGCTGACTGCAAGAGGCGAGACATGGGAGAAAGTGAAAGGCTTCCAGCTCGGGACGGATGATTATTTGACGAAACCATTTGATCCACTGGAGCTGACGGCTCGTGTTGGAGCTCTGCTGAAAAGATACCGAATTGGTTCAACGCAGACGATTCGGCTTGGCAGCATCATTCTTGACCGGCAAACCTACAAAGTGATGAGAGGAACGGAATCACTTGCGTTGCCACTCAAGGAGTTTGAACTCCTTTATAAGCTCGCTGGAACACCTGGACAATTCTATACGAGTGAGCAGTTGATCGATCAAATTTGGGGGATCGACTATGCAGGCGACGATCGAACGATAGACGTACATGTTAAACGATTGCGCGAACGCTTCGCGACGGCTACCGATTTTCATATCGAGACGGTGCGGGGGCTTGGCTATCGGCTTGAGGTGCACAAATGATCAAATCTTTATACACACGAGTCGTCCTCATATTTCTAGTCTCCGTGATCGGGGGCACGATCATTGCTTTTTTTGTGGCAACTTGGGCATTTCAAGAGAAATTGAGTGAAAACTCGCAAATTTTGATGAGTAATTTTGGACAGGATATTACCCGAATTTATGAAGCCATTCCCTCACGTGAGGCAGACAAACTCGTAAGTGGAATGAAGCAGCTCAATTCCTATCATATTCGTATTTATGAAACGACGGATCGGTTCCAGTCCTTCGGAGCGCTGCACGGACATAAGCCTTCTGCAATAGCCAAGGAGCAAGTAATGAAGGTACTGGCTGGAGAAAGAGTTCAGGTTCGTATGAAGGGGGTTACTGTTACTTTCATAGGATTGCCGCTCAATACAGACATAGGAATAAAAGCGATGTTTGTGGAAGCACTCTCCCCTCCATCTGCCTCTACTATACTCAGATGGGGATTATCTTTTGTCGCATACGCGTTGATTACTGGAAGCTTATTTATTCTAATTGCCTCCATATTTCTAATAAGACCAATCAAGAAGCTAACAAGAGCGACTAGGCGGATAGCATCTGGCGATTTCAACGTCAAGCTGAATATTAAACAAACAGGCGAGCTGGGAACGCTGGCTCGAAGCTTCGAAGAAATGATGCATGACCTGCAGCAATTGGAGCAGATGCGCAGAGAATTCGTTACGAATGTCTCGCACGAAGTTCAGTCTCCGCTCACCTCGATATCTGGCTATGCTATAGCGCTCAAGCAAGCAAATCTTGCGGATACCGATCGAAATCGCTACCTGGATATTATTATTGCTGAAGCGAAGCGGATGTCCAAGATGAGTGATAGCCTGCTAAAGCTGAGTTTGCTTGAATCTCAGTCACAACAGCTGCGGCTGACCGCATTTAGACTTGATGAACAAATAAGACGAATTATCGTCGCGATTCAGCCGCAGTGGTCGACTCGCAATATTCAATTCGACCTCCATTTGCCTACTGTTATTTTTTCAGCTGATCATGATCTGTTGAATCAGATATGGACGAATATAATCGGCAATAGCATCAAATTTTCACAGGATGGCGGCATTATTAAAGTGAGTATCCAACAAGATATCAAAAATGTGACCGTCCAAATATCCGACAGCGGCATAGGTATTGCTCCAGAGGATCAGAAGCGTATCTTCGAGCGCTTTTTTAAGGCGGATCGCTCCCACAGTCGTAAATATGAAGGCAGCGGTATGGGACTTGCCATCGTTAAACAGATCGTATCGCTTCATCAAGGTGACATCCGAGTGGAAAGTGAGCCCGACCGAGGAACGACCTTCATTGTCACCCTGCCAATCATTACTCCGACAGAGTAATTCGATTTATACGATATTAGTCGGCATCGCTTGTTTACTCTATGCTGCGGCAGCCTGTGCAAGCTCTTTGCATGTGGTGCCGTAGCATTTTTTTTGTTGTTCATATTCAGTTCATATTGACGTCACACGGAGTACATCTTCGTTGTATAAGCTTTCTTTAGCGGCCAATTAAGAGTGCCCAACACAGAGATCATGACAGGAGAAGATGAGAGTGAACATACGTGAGGCAAAGAAAATGGATTTGAATTCAGGCAAAAAACCAGTTAGTAAAATGAAAAAAATATTGTTCATTTTACTTAAAGTGCTAACAGTAATAATTATAGCAATCGTCCTTTTTGTAGCTACAGTATTTGTCGTGAATAAGATCAGTAGCAAATCAGAGGAAGGTAAAATTACACCCTATGGTCAATCTGTAAAGGTAGACGGGAAAAATATGAATATTTTGATTCAGGGACAAGGGGAAGAAACAATCGTGCTCCTGCCTGGTCAAGGAACAGCGACACCAGTGCTTGATTTTAAGCCGTTAATTGATGAGCTTTCACCATATTATAAAGTTGTCGCGGTTGAGCCTTTTGGTTATGGATTAAGTGATAGAACCGACAAAGAACGAACCACAGATAATATTGTAAGTGAAATTCATGAAGCGCTGCAGAGCCTTAATATTGACCGTTTTATTCTAATGGGTCACTCCATTACAGGCATTTACGGCCTCGATTATGTGAACAAATATCCAAACGAAGTGAGTGCGTTTGTCGGGATAGATACCAGTGTTCCAACGCAACCGGGTATGGATGCTAAATTGCCATTAGGAAACTTCAAACTGCTCAAACAATCAGGTTTTGGAAGATTGATGATGAAGTTTGGTGAGGATCAGTTTGCTGGAATGCCATATGATGATGAAACAAAAAAACAAATGAAGATGCTGCAAAACAAAAATATGTTTAATAACACCAGCTTGAATGAACTTGAAAATCTTTACCCTAATTTTGTTGCAGCTCGAAGCTTATCATTCCCAAAAGAGCTTCCCCTTATTTTCTTTATACAAGCGAATAACACAGGCGTAAAAGGTTGGATACCGCTGCATGAAGGGCAAATAAAAGATTCTGTTCATGGTAAAGTGATGACATTTGAAGGTGGTCATTATTTGCACCATACCAAGTCAAAAGAAATCGCTGAGAACTTCCGGGCATTTATGGAGCAAGTAAAACAAGACAAATAGATGATTATTTTGAAGCAGATGCTGACCAATAAGATATTGGGCTAAATAAAAAGCGGCAGTCTCGGACGTTGGTAACTCGTCCAGGCTGCCGCTATTATAGTCTAAAACTTATTATTGATAGGCTGTGCTCACTTCTCACTCAGAATTAGGTATTTAGTGAATGGAATACATAACTACCATTTCCAAGTAAGCGTCAAACCAAGCCCACCTTCAACGTTAGATCCATTCATGAGACAATGAAGGCAACTCAGTGAAGGAGGTTGCCTCATGACCAAGAAAGAACAACGTCGTCAAGCATGGATAACTCAAATATTGGCTTCGTAAAACGAAAGAAACCTCTTCCCCCGTTTCATCCACTCCTTCTACACGTTGGGTACCGCTCACGGTTTGAGCCAACCAAACACGCTTATCTCTACGTCCTCTCTTGTTGTACATATCGGACAAGCCAACAGCGAGCTTCGTTTCGGTGCCTCGAGCGAGCGTCGATGCCTTTTCAAGCATATTCGGGTTATGCTGCTGGTGTTGGGCGCTCAGGTGGAATGGAAAGGCTTTTGTCCACACCGCCCTTTTGATTAGCCAGGGCGATTACCTTGGTCATCCCATATCCTCCCTTCAACGTAAAAAAGCCGACTGCGCTGAATTTCAGGGCAATCGGCTCTTAAAAGATATCTATATGAAAAGAGAGCATCCGGTATTGGACGCTCCCTTGAACATTTTACAAGTTTCATTGACAATAACTGATGACTTTCCTTTAATCCTGCTCGTGAATTTGAACGTCAACAGCATTGTCTTCGCTTCTTACTTCATAACGTTTCTCTGGTTTTTCATAAACAATTACCAACTGATGACTTGTTGAAAACGAGTTGCCCTCAATGTAGGTATTGTTCACAAAAACCAACTCTTCAATTGAAGAAGATTGATGTTCAAGCCAGCAAGACTGTTCTTTAATTTACGATCGGCGTTTGCAGCTCATTGCGCTCACAGTGACGACAGGCATAGACCTGTCGCACATGCTCCACAAGCTTAACCTGCGGCGGCACCACCGTAACTTCGCGGGGGGTCTCCGTGGTCATTTCATGCAAGGAGCCACCACAGCAATCGCAAATTTGCATGGTGGCGTAATAGCTCCCGAATCGCCTAGGCAGGCTGCACAATCTATCGCTTTTGTGTACACTTGCTACTAGACGTTCTGCCTATCCTGCACTATCGCACTAACTTTGCCGTATTTCTCTCTTTCTTTGTGCCTATCCTGCACTTTTGCAGCAGAATCTAGGCTTCGTATGTCCATTCGGCTAATGATCAGAGCTTATGTTGTACGGGATACAGGATAGCTGCGACATCTCGAAATAAAGGGGCCTCCATCCTGCAAACCTACAGTATAGCGAGCTACCTAAACGGATTCTCATTAAGCACTGATTTTGGTTTTGAGCCGGAATTTCTCCCGCTAAATTAGCGGTATTAATTCCAGTTATTTCATAAAGATTGACAAAAACTCGACAGGAGCGCCTGAAAATCGAAAAAAAACATAACTGATTTCCCTAACCCCTTAAGTTTATTTTTTGAATTTCTAAAATTCTAACAAACCATACAATCGGCTCCCCTAGAACCGCTTAAAAAACTAACAGTTCTCGGCATTGTCTTACGTTTTTCATATCAATGAGAAAAAGCCCTTCAGGCAGCTTTAGCTGCTTGGGGGGCTTATTGGGTTTTCCTTCTATTGGCCGTGCTAAACGTTTACGGGAGTCGCTTCAACCATCCAGCCGAGCGGATCAGCAAGCTTGCCCATTTGGATGCCAGTCAACGTATCGTAAAGCTTCTTGGATAGCTCGCCTGTCTGGCCATCGTTAATGACGAGTACGTCATCCTGCCAGTTCAGCTCTCCAATTGGTGAGATAACCGCTGCCGTGCCAGTACCGAAGGCTTCTTCGAGCTCGCCTTTGCGGCTAGCTTCATACAACTCCTCAATCGTAATCGGACGCTCCACAACCTCGATGTTCCAATGACGAAGCAGCTGGATAATGGAGTTGCGGGTTACGCCATCCAAAATGCTGCCGTTCAAGGCCGGCGTATGCACGACACCATTAAGCTTAAAGAAGACGTTCATGCTGCCGACTTCCTCAATATATTTGCGATGAACGCCATCAAGCCAAAGCACTTGGGAGTAGCCTTTTTCCTTGGCAAGCTCCTGCGCTTTCAAGCCTGCCGCGTAGTTGCCGGCCGTCTTCGCTTCGCCCACGCCGCCCTTCACCGAACGAACGTATTCCGATTCGACGAATATTTTGACCGGATTCACGCCTTCCGTATAATAGGCGCCTACTGGCGACATGATGATGATAAACTGGTAGTGTGTGGATGGTGCTACGCCAAGCTGCGGCTGCGTGGCAATAATGAAAGGACGAATGTACAGCGAAGTGCTTGGCGCCGTTGGAATCCAATCCTTGTCAACCGCAATCAGCTGCTTCAAGGCTTCGATAACGGTATCGATATGGAGCTCAGGCACGCTTAGACGCTCATTCGAGCGGTTCATTCTTTGTATGTTTTTTTGAGGTCTGAACAAGAGTACCCGGCCGTCGTCGGTTTTATACGCTTTCAAACCTTCAAATATCGTTTGTCCATAATGAAATACTTTGGCTGCGGGGTCAAGGACGATCGGCTGGTAAGGAATAATGCGCGGCTTATGCCAACCGTTGTCTGTCGAATAATCCATAATAAACATGTGATCTGTAAAATGGTTGCCGAATCCCAGCTCGTCTGCAGCTGGCTGTTGTTTTTTGTTTTTGGTTAACTCGATTTCCAATGATTGAAGCAATTTGCCCATCTCCCTTTAGTGATCGATAATTGAATGCTAACACTTCATACGATATATTTAAAATATCTATTTTATTGAATGTCTATACCTTTAAGGTATGGACGATCGGAGTGAACCACATGGACATGCGTCAACTCAAATACTTCTTAACTATAGCACAAGAAGGACAGGTTACGCGCGCTGCCAAGCTGCTGAACATGGAACAGCCGCCACTGAGCAGACAGCTCAAGCTTATGGAGGAGGAGCTCGGCGTCAAGCTGTTCGAGCGGGGCGGCAAAGGCTTGATGCTGACCGATGCAGGGGAGTTGCTTAAGCAAAAAGCCGAATCGCTGCTCGTGCAGTTTGACGAGTCGCTGAGGGAGGTAAAGGGGATGGAGGAAGGGAACCGTGGCGTTTTATCCATCGGTTCCGTAGTATCCTGCATTTCCCTGCTGCCGCAGCGTATTCAATTATTTAGGGAGAAGTATCCCCAGGTAACGTTCAAAATATCGGAGGGCGACCATTTTTACCTTGGGGAGCAGCTGGAGAGGAGGACCATTGATCTAGTCGTTGCGAGGCTTCCGTTTGAGGCGCAGAAGCATCCTCAGCAATATATGGTTTTGCCTCTACCTTCGGATCCGTTTGTAGCCGTTATTCCGAGCTCATGGAAGGCTTATTCGGGCAAGGAAACGCTTTGCATGAAGGAGCTCGCCCATTTTCCGTTCCTCACCCTGAAAACGGACAAAACAACTCGCATGCATGAGCAGGTCGTCAATGAGTGCAAACGGCATGGATTCGAGCCTAATATTATATGCGAATGCTCCAGTGTTGCGATAATTATGTCGCTGATAGCAGGAGGGATCGGTGCTACCGTATTTCCGAAGTCAGTCATGTCCTCTTTCCCTGGCACGGTGGTCAAAATGCTCGATATCGAGGATGCGGATTTTCAATCAGATGTCGGAATTCTTTGGCTGAAGGATCATTATTTGCCCAAACGCGCACAGCAATTCATTGAGAGCTTTCGCTCGGACATGTAGAAGGAGGAGAGCTATGGAGCAGCGTACACGAACTGCGGAGGACAAGCTTCGTACATATAATCAAATGCATTTGATTGAACGGCTTCAGCGGCTGCCAGAGGATGAGAGATACAAGCTGGCAGAACAAGTGGATCACATCGCGCTTGACCAGCTGTTCAAATTGCTGGAGGAGCAGAAGCTGGCAGAAGTGTCTGCTGAAGCTTCGATTAAACCGATTGCATATGAGAGCTGGGAGAAATTTGAAAAGCAGGAGCAGCAAGCCTTTACCGATCGAGGCTGGGAGCTGCTGCGCCGCGGAGGCGTAGGAGCCATCGTTGTTGCGGGAGGCAACGGCAGCCGATTGGGCTATGACGGTCCCAAAGGAACGCTGGATATCGGACTGCCCTCCGGCAAGTCCTTGTTTCAGCTTCAAGCGGAGCGTTTGCTTCATTTGTCTAGGGATGCGGGCAAAATCATTCCTTGGTATGTGATGACAAGTGAGGACAACCATGAAGCGACTACAGCTTTTTTACAGGCCTCCGATTATTTTGGTTATCCGGCTGAGGATTGCTTTATTTTTCAGCAAAATAGTATGCCTGCTGTAGGCCATGATGGCCAATTGCTTCTGTCTATGGATGGAGGAATCAAGCTTGCGCCGAGCGGACATGGCGACTGCTTCGCCTCATTGAAGCGTACGGGCGCGCTGGGTGACATGAAGCGAAGAGGACTGGACTGGTTATTTTATTGCAATGTAGACAACGCGCTTGTGAAAATGGCTGACCCGGCGTTTATCGGCGTCGCTGCTTATTATAATAGAGACATCGCGGCCAAAGTGGTCGAGAAGACGGATGGGCAGGAGAAAATCGGCATCATGTGCGAACGGAATGGGCGCCCCGCAGTGCTTGAGTATAATGAGATTCCGGACGAAATAAGCAACGCCCGATCGAAGGAGGGCCATTTGCTCTACCATTTAGGTCATATTTCTATTCTTTTATTCAAGCTTGATTTCATAGATAAGCATGCAGATGCAGACATTCCTTATCATATGGCTTCCAAAAAAATGGACCACCTGGATGCCAAAGATCAACTCATTGAACCCGACAAACCGAATGCTTATAAGCTGGAGCGTTTTATATTTGATTTTTTCCCGTTTACCGAACTTATAACCGTATTGAAAGTGGAAAGACATGAGGAGTTCGCCCCTGTCAAAAATAAAGCGGGTGTGGATAGTCCAGGTAGTGCCCGCAGGCTTGTATTGTCGCTTCATCGCAAATGGCTGATCGAGGCTGGCGTACCGCCGGAGAAGCTGAAGGGGCGCGATATTGAGCTATCGCCACTGCAATCTTATGGTGGGGAGGACCTGAGCTCAGAAGGCTGGGAATCGGGAATGAACCGATAGGTTTAGCCTACTGGGCGCGCAGGAAAAGGTTTGAAATGGGAACATATGTGCGTTAAAATGGAAATGGATAGCTATTCGACAATTCCTGTGAATAGGCTATTTACTTCTACTCGGATGGGGATGGTTCGATGTATTCGGCAAGCTTAATGTCAAATGAGCTTATGCACCGGGAGCTGGACGAGTATTGTACTTCTCTTGCGCAAGCGGACCGTCTTAACGGCTGTGTTCTGGTAGCCTCAGAAGGGCGAATTATGCTGAGCAAAGGCTACGGAATGGCTGACTTCGTGAACCGTATACCGAATGTTCCGCAAACGATTTTCAGAATCGGCTCCATGGGGGATCAATTTATAGCGATGGCTGTAATGATCATGCAGGAGCTTAAGCTTATAAGCGTGGATCACCCGGTTTCCAAATACCTACCCACCGTCCCTCACATTGACGAGATTACGATACACCAACTGCTTTCCTATACATCTGGTTTATATGATCAATCAAGCTATTCGCTGTTACGTGATATCATTGAGAGAATAACGGGACGAGCCTGTGAGGATTACATCTTTCATGCTATTTTCAAGCCGCTTGGAATGATCAATTCAGGTTATGGCATACCCAATGACATGTATTCCACGATCGAGGATTTATATCTTTGGGGGCTTGCGCTGCACACTCAGCGCCAAATTAGCGAGCAAGCCTACCTTCGCATGACAACACCATACAAAGCTCAATATGGTTATGGTTTATTTATAGAACAGGAAGAGATGCTCGGCAGAAGTCGGAAAGTGATTGGTCATACTGAAAGCGAGAGCGGCTTTATGTCCATCATGAAGCATTACAAGCATGTGGATTTGACGGTCATCATATTATCCAATCAGGCAGCGGCACAGGCTCATTTTTCCAATATATTAGCTGAGCGGTACTCACTTGTTGACGATTTGGCGGAGCAGATTACCGAGCACTTGCGAGTGCCTGTATCGTATATCCTTCATGCGGCAGCCAAGGATGAGAATTCACTGGATAGGGCGAATCATATCTTTAATGAGCTTGCCCTTGCATGCGTGCCTTACTTTGAATCCATTCAACATGTACCGCGGCTGGAGCAGTTGTATGAGCGTCTGGCGGTCGTCTCGGAGTCGGGCAGGCGCTATAAAGAATCGACCGTGTATTATCAGAAATTAGTTTATTTATTACGAAATCGATAATTTTACCGGTGAAATGACCGATCAAGTAAGTCTGATTGGAGAAGCATATCACAAACAAATTAGAAATTAGACAAACGGAATAGCCTGAATCGTCCGTAGTTTTGTCGAAAGCCTCCTTTTATCCAAATCATGAGCTTAAAATCAACGCTAAAGACATGATTTTAACCATTGTTTTAGATATGGCTGAATCTATTGTCAGACGATTTCCAGCTCCAATTCCCCGTCCAGGTGATACGGTCGGCTTAGGCTACAACTCGGCAAATCTTGTTGAACTTATTTATATGGGCCTATTGGCATAAAGATAAATAAAAGATAACCAAGCAAATAAACCGGATCTCGGCAGAATAAACATTCTGTGGATGATCCGGTTTATTTGTTTGCTCTACTTTCTTGACTAGGTTTGCTTTGCTTAGACCCGGAAAAAACGCGATCCGTAATGAATAGAGAAAGCAAAATAGGGAAAAGGGTTAGGGCATTCACACCCAAAAACCCCCAAGTTCCAATAGCAATTTGTTGATACCAATCGTAATCCGACAAAAAGATATAGACCAGCATTATCCATGACGCAGGGAATAGATAGGAAATAATCGTTTCTTTCATAATGGACACCTCCATATTATTATGCCTTGTTATCCGAACGTTTATGCTATGCATAGTTTTCCAATCGCAGCGCATACTGAAAGCATCGGTAAGGGAGGTACAATATGGAACGAAGTATCACAATCAGCAATTTTCAATTCATGGCCTTAATTGTTATTTCTACAATTGGAACCTCGAGCTTATATGCTCCTGCGATATTTGCCCATTATGCGGAAAGAAACTCTTGGTATTTGGTTATTGCAGGAGGGGTAATGGGCCTTTTAAACCTATTGGTTTTTTTAAAGCTGAATCAGCTCTATCCGGATAAAAATATATTAGCTATCTGCACTCATTTGCTCGGCCCATGGTTTGGAGGAGGGCTTGCAGGTTTGTTTGTTTTTTATTTTTTGGATTTAGCGTCATGGATTTTACGTGAATTTTCACAATTTTTTATTATTGCCTTAAATCCAATCATCCCCCAGATGTGGTATTTGATCGCTGGAGCCATTATGTGTGCGTATGCGGTTTATCATGGGCTTGAGGTAGTGGCGCGAGTCTCTGAGATTGTATTCATCGTAACGGTGACTACTTTTTTAGCGATTTATGTGATGTTAATCAATCAATATCACCCAGAGTATTTACTTCCTATATTGGAGGACGGTTTGATTAAGCCGCTCAAAGGGCTAATGCTTTCCATGTCCTGGTTTGGGGATTTAATGTTTATTTCCATGATTATTCAATACGTCCGTAAGACGAAAAGCACAACGGCTTATGCTATGGCAGGGGTCGGAATAACCTTTTTGCTGCTGCTGATGTCCGTGCTTTCCTGTACGATGCTGTTCGGAGGACAAGCTACGTCGACCTTTACCTATCCCAGTATCAGCCTTATTCAAAACATTCGGTTATTCCGCAATATCGAACGTTTTGATGCCGCTCTAGTCGTCGTTTGGGTGATGAGCTCGTTTACGAAAATAACCGCTTATTTTTGGTCGGCGTTCCGTGGGCTGTCAGATTTACTGAAGCTTAAACAGCCGAAGAGATGGATTATTCCGATGGCGGCGGCATTTGTCATTTGTTCACGATACAAGGTATGGGGGTTAGTAGAGCTAACTTCTTTTTATGACCATCAGTCCTGGTACTTTGTATTGTTCCAGCTTTTCATTCCGACGATGCTGCTCTTCATAGCATTGATAAAAGAGAATATGAAAAAAGCAGGTGATGGCTATGGATGATACTAAAACGATGCTTACTTGCAATGAGGCTGAAAATAAGCGGCTATTACGTGAGTTGATGCAGAATACGGATGATTTGGTGATGGTGAGTTCAGCCATCGATCTGGGCCAATCCGTAACCGTTTGCTATCTGGCAGGAATGATAGATGGTAGGCAGCTCGACCAGATGCTGCTGCTTTACAAAGAGGATAAAGACCGGCTGCCTGCATTTCAAATAGATGCGAATGTTCATACGTTTGAAGAGGTGGCGAATGGCTTGGCCTCCGGCATGTCTGTGTTGTTGTTTGATACCGCTGGTTATGGGATTGCCCTCGATACGCTTGGCGTACAACTGCGAAGTGTGGAGGAGCCAGCGAGCGAAGCGACAGTGAAGGGGCCGCGCAGCGGATTTACGGAATCTCTGCAAAATAATATTGCTATGGTTCGCTATCAATTCGCATCGCCAAGCTTAAAGGTTGAATACCGGATGGCAGGTCAACTCAGCAAAACGAAAATGGCGATCTTATCGATTGGCGGCATAACGAATCCGGATATTTTACAAGAGGTGCATCATCGCATTGATGAAATACCTGCCGATGCCATACTGGGGAGCAACTATATTGAAGAGTGGATTACTGACAATCGGGGAACTTTATTTCCGCTGCTTGAAACGACGGAAAGACCCGACCGGGTAATTGGCGCTTTGCTTGACGGCAGAGTTGCGATCCTTGTGCAAGGTACGCCTTTTGTACTGCTGCTGCCCTTCGTTTTTCTTCAGGCTTTCCAAGTCAGTGAAGATTACGCATGGAGTTACTATATTGGCTCGCTTATGCGTTTAATTCGGTTATTTAGTGGAATGATCGGTCTGCTGCTGCCTGCCTTTTACGTGGCTACGGTAACATTTCATCATGAGCTTGTTCCTACGACTCTGCTGCAAAGCATTGCGTCTGCCAAGGAGCCAGTTCCCTTTCCCGCGGTTGTTGAGAGTTTCATGATGATGATTGCCTTTGAGATTATGCGCGAGGCGGGGATACGCATGCCTAAGCAGGTTGGCCAGGCTGTCAGTATCGTGGGTGCGCTCATTTTGGGACAAGCGGCTGTAGAAGCCGGAATCGTATCACCTATTATGGTTATTGTTGCAGCCTTAACAGGCATTTGCACCTTTACGCTGCCGCCAACAGCGATTAACTATGTGATTCGCATCCTACAATTTGTCATGACGCTGCTTGCGTCCATGCTTGGTTACGTAGGCATCATGGTTGGCATTATCATGCTGCTCACTTACTTAGCCTCACTTCGTTCCTTTGGCGTCCCTTATTTGGGGCCAGCAGCACCCTTCAATCTTAGTGAGCTAACCGACGTTATTGTACGGCGACCGCTTACCAAAAATAACAAGCGGCCCAGCTTATTCCGTGTTATTCATAACACCCGCTTTCGGAGCAAATCATGAGCTGGTTGAAAAAACAGCAGCTAGTCACCTTGCTTTGTCTATGTGTTGCCATAACGGGCTGCAAGGGCAGCATGGAGCTTAATGAGCTGCATATTGTTCACTCCGTCGCGATTGACTTGGGCAAGGATGGAGGCGTGAGAGTAACGGCTGAGATCGCCAAGCTGTCGACAGGCGGGCAGCAGCCGAAAGGGATGCAGGAGAGTACGTTTTATTTGACCTCCGAGGGCAGCAGCCTGTTCGAAGCCGCCCGATTAATGAGAACGAAATCGGATCGGACGCTGCTTTGGGGGCATACGACAGCCATTATTTTCAGTACGGACCTAGCGAGAGGCGGCATAGGAAAGCAAATAGACGATATTCGCAGGCTCAGGCAGTTTCGTAATTCAACGTTGATGTACGCGATGGAAGGGAAAGCTTACGAAGCGCTGAAAGTATCCATGCCCAATTTATCGATTTCCTCACAGGCGTTAAGGGGACTCTCTGAGGGGGGGGAAAGCACGGCATTAACCGAGCAAACGACGCTGATCGAAGTATATCAGGAGTTGATTAACGGATACAAAGACATTAGTATTCCTTCGGTAGAGGTAGTGAAGGATCAGGTCGATAAAAAGCTAAAACTGCTTCAAACCAAGGGTTTGTATGCATTTAAAGGAGACCGTCTCGTAGGACTTATGCATTCACCCGAGACTAAGGGCTATTTGCGGGCTGCTGCGCAGATGAGTGGATCAATTGAAGCGGTGGCGTGTGATGCCAAGCATAAGATAACCTTTGAGAATATTAACAACAGAAGCGAATTAGATGTGGCTTTCAATAAAAAGCTCACACCTATTGTAAACATAGAGATTTATGCTGATTTGGATCTGGTAAGTGTGCAGTGTGACGACGTGAAGGTTGACCCTGGGACAATTGTGAACTGGGAAAAAGAAATTAATAATGGCATCACAGAAGACATTGATCGTTATATTCGTTTTTCACAAAAACATAAGGTCGATTTGCTTGGCATTGGGGAAATGATTCATCGTAAGCATCCCAAGCAATGGAGGAAAATGAAAAAAAACTGGGATGATATTTATTCTGGTGCTAAGTTTAATGTGAAGGCGCATGGGCGAATTGACCATACGAATTTTACATTATGAGGCGTTTGTGGTTAAGTTGAGGTCAAGGTCCCCGATCAGGGAACTTGGCCTATTTGCCATCTTATAAGGAAAAGTGATAGAAAACTGTAAATATGCTTATTGGAACTTTGAATTAAAATTCGTTAAAATGTATTATTATACAAATTATAAAGTGGGAATCCGTAGGTATGCCGTTGACCCTGAGAGCAAGGAGCGTTTGGAATTGAGAATTTCGTTAGAGCTTGTCCCAAGAGATCCTGTTGGATTAAAAACGGAGCTTGAACTGGTAAGGCGCCAATTTCCAGCCATTAACACGATTAACATACCGGATTTGACGAGATTTGATCTTAGAAGCTGGGAAGCGACTCGTTTATCCAAAGCTTTTTATAATGATAGCATTCCGCATATTCGCTCCATGGACTTTGACGCTGGCGATCCGTTCTCTTTAATTCATTATTTGAATGAGCATCAGATCTCGGAAATACTTGTAGTTACGGGAGATGCGCCTAAAGAAAGCGGCAAGCCGGTCTATCCGACTACTTGCATCGATCTGATTCACAAGCTGAAGCGGGAGCATCCCCACCTAAAAATTTATGCGGCGCTTGACCCCTACCGGCACAGCGTGCGCAAGGAATATGAATATGTGCAGCAAAAGCTTGATGCCGGAGTAGACGGGTTTTTCACCCAGCCTTTTTTTGATTTGCGCTTAATGACGCTTTATTCGGAGATGCTGGAGGGGGCGGACGTGTTTTGGGGCGTGGCACCTGTCGTAACGGAATCCTCCAAGCGATATTGGGAAAGCAGAAACCACGTCGTTTTTCCAAAGGATTTTCAGCCTACGCTGGAGTGGAACATCGAATTCTCGAAGCAGGCTTTGGCGTATACCGAGCAAACGAAGGGCAATATTTATTTTATGCCGATTAAGGTAGACTTGCAGGCTTATTTTAACGGCGTATTCAGTAAAGTATTCGTATAACGGTTTCATCCATATGACTGGTGCAGCATGGGCAACCTTGAATAGAGGTTGCTTTTTGCGTTGAAAAAACGGCATTGGCTGCATTTTTGGGATAATGTTACAATTGTTAGAGTGCTTATTGCGATTCCGAAGGAATGGCTGTGTTGGCACAATTATATCGAAAAAGTGAGTGATTCCCGTCATTGCAACACGAACAACCAAAATGATTTTTTGCTTGCTTCTCCTCATGGGCTTGCTCTTGCGCTGTTATTATATCGATTGGAATAAAGAGCTAACGGGCGATGAGGTCGGTTATAACAAAATGGTTTTGCAGCTGCTCCACGAAGGCATATACGGCTATGCGCCGTATGCTTATTCAGAGCAACCCAATGCGTTCACAACGCCGGGTTATCCCCTTTTTCTAGCTGGCTGTTACCTCGTGTTTGGTTATGCGAATGATCAGCCGCCCATTATTCAAATTCAAGCGCTGCAGCTGTTCATTCAGCTATTATGCGCTCTATTGATGTATCGCATTGCTAATCGATTATTTGGGCACAACGGAATCAGCTTGTTTGTTATGGGATGCATCCTGCTTCATCCGACCTTTATTCTATCGCCATTGTTTCTCTTAACGGAAACGCTGTACGGCTTCTTTTTCCTGCTATTTGTCTATTTTCTGGTTATAGCCATGCAGAAGGGAAGGCTCCGGGAATATTTTTGGCTAGGCATCTTGTTTGGCATATGTATTTTGATACGACCGACGATTGTCCCTTTTATCCTCATCCTAATTGCAGGCATCGCCGTTAAACACAGGAGGGGCGGCATAGCTCATGTGCTGAGGCCGGTTTTTTTGCTGGGAGCCGGTTTTCTTCTGATGCTGCTGCCTTGGTGGGTGCGGAACATGATTAGCTTGAACAAAATGGTATGGTTGGCAGAGCAGTCAGGCAATCCGCTGCTGTGGGGCTCCTTTCCCTTTACTCGGCGCCCTGCCGTTGATCCAACCCAAGACCCTGCCGAGATGGGCAAAATGGCGTACCAGCGTATCATAGACGGGTTCAGAAGCGACTTTTTCACTTATCTGAGCTGGTATACCTGGGGGAAGATGATGTACTTCATCCAGAATATATTTCCTAGGCTAGGTTTTATAACGGAGAACCTCGTCATCCGAATGATCATAAGAACGATACATGTGGCAATGGCTCTCGCCGGCTTTGCCGGGCTGCTGAAGATGCTGGTTCATGAACGGCGTAACGGAAGCTACTTGCTGCTCGCGCTGCTCGCGTTTTGCAGCGTAGTGCTCTACCTTCCCTTTTCACCTACCCCTCGGTATTTTTATCCGACGCTGCCGCTTTGCTTTTTGGGGATGGGGTATCTGATTTTATGCATTCAAAGGAGGAGAAGGCAGTTATGATTTTTCGTAAGCATAAAAATGTCATTTGGTCTTTGATCATTGTTATATTAGTTATGGGCATTGCCTTCTACCGCTCTTATCACGCTTACGAATCAATAACGGTGGCGATTGCCTACGTGATAGAAATGGACTCGGATAACGGAACGATTACGATAGGCGGGATGGGTAACGGGAATCAGAAGCTGAGAGTGAAACCTCAAGATCTAGACCGTATGGAGCTAGGCAAAGATTATTTGTTTGAGTACAAAAATTTTAAGACCAAAGAGCCGCTGATGGTGGGCTTTAAATAGGGTTAGAAATCTAGTTGAGGATAATGAAATAAGGCTAGTAGGCGTGAGAATAGACTGATGAGCATGAATGGGTATGACGAGCGTAAGGATACAAGGAAAAAGGGGGAGCGTTATTCGTGATTCAAGAGCTTCGAACGGTTGAAAGCTACAAAATAATAGAGCCGTTGCTGAGGAAGTATGGCAGCACGGTGGTCATTCAAGGGGTTATAGAAGGTAATAATTTAGGGAGGATTTATGTTGATGATCCCTCTATGCCAACAGGGGCGTTTGTTTGGGCTCAGAACGAGATATTCTATCTGATAGGCGAGCCGAATCCTGCGTTTACGGCGCAGTTGGAGCCTTTGCTGCTTTCTAGTATTAAGCGGGAGGCTATGGAAATCGGAGAGACACATTTTAACCTGGAAGTGCTATCAAGCGAACATCCCGATGACTTGGTGGGCCGCCTCTTCCACCATCGGTTTCAGGTAGGCGAGCGAGTGCCGTTTAAATTTCATATCTCGGCATTTCTGCAAAAAGGGCTTACTCCAAAGGTGGCGAGCGGATATGAGCTGGTGAGGATTAATCCGAGCGTGATTGAGCGGGATATCGCTCAGGTGCTGACGAGAGAAATCGGAAATTTTTGGGGAACGCTGGATACGTTTTTTGCCAAAGGTATCGGTTATGCGATCCTCCAGCAAAATAAAATAATCGGCAGCTGCATTTCAGTTTTTGTCGGCGGCAGCGATTATGAAATCGGCATTCATACATATGATGACAAGCATCGCGGCCAAGGGCTGGCTACTGCGATGGCTGTCGCGCTTGTCCAGGATTGTGTAGGGCGCGGTGGCGTACCGCATTGGACGACAGAGGACTTTCGCAAGGATTCCATAGCCATTGCAAGAAAGCTAGGCTTTCAGCAGTTGCCAAGCTATCCTGTGTATTATGCTGCTTTTGAGGATATGGATCGCTATTTGAGTGGCATGTAGTCTTCATTATCATTTCGGAGCATCCATCTGTGCTCTCACTGAACGGGCATATTCCGAAGGGTTCATGCCTGTTTCCTTTTTGAAGGCTTTGGAGAAGTAATGGATGCTAGCAAAACCTAACAAGCGCGCGATTTCCGTCATATTACGGGTATCTTCGCGGATAAGGATTTTAGCTTTACGTATTCTCGATTGTGTGATGTATTGCTTGAAGGAGCAGCCGACCTGCTTGTGAAAGAGCATTTGGAGATGCGTGCGACTAATATAAAATTCACCACATATTGTCGTGATGCTGAGTGGGTCGTCTAACTGCTTGTCTATATAGCTTACGATGTCTCGAAGCAGGATCTGCTCGCTTTTCTCGCGAGCAGGTGGACTAATCGACGGTCGTTGTTGTGCGCCCCCACTGTTAACAGCCTCAAGTTTTCGGAGCAGCAGAAGCAGGAAGGTCTCCAGGTAACAACCAAGCAGCTGCTCGCTGCCAGTAGGTGCATTTGGAAGACGTTTCAAAGGATGGCGGAAGGGAAATTCGAACGCCTTCTTTCCTTCGTTCATCATAAGAACAAGCATTTTCCTCTCCTCTTCATTTACCTGAAGCTGTTTGCCTTCGAATCCGCGCATAGCGGGGGAGTGACAGTCAAATGTAACGACAATTACATCGGGAGCGACACCCTTAGCCGCACGAAAGCTGTGGAATTCATTCGGCTTATGGAAAATGACAGACCCCTGTCTCAGTACATGTATAGCGTTATCGGTTCTAACCTCGACTTCACCCCGATCGACATAAAGCAATTCCCAGAAGTTATGTTTCTCGCCATTAAAGACGTAGTCCTTGTTATGCTCGAAATAGAACAGTGTAATTAGCTTCTGAATTTCAATCGTTGTTCGTAGACGCGTCCGGCGCAGCTGATCCGGAGTCGATTCTTTGCTTCGCATTCCTACTGATAACCTCCCATAAGGGCAAATAAAGTTGCTTTTATTGCAAATCCAATCTATCCAAAACCTACTATACTACAACTATTGTAATACCATTGTTGGAGCTTAGGGGGGATTTGTCAATGAGATTAGGCGTGATCGGTTATGGGGATAGGGCACAAACGGTGTTTAGGAAAATGAAAGAGGTAGATGAATCTTGCCAAGTCGTTGCGGTGGTTGATCCCGGATTGCAGCTAGCGGATATTGCTCAAGCTCGATTAATGGAAACAGCTGAAGAATTGGTGAGGGAGTCGCTGGATGGCGTGCTGATCGGAACGAGATGCTCGCTGCATACGGAAATGGCGCTAAAGGTTATGCCAACCGGACTGCCCATCTATCTGGAGAAGCCTGTTGCTACGACAATGGAAGAGTTGCTCAGGCTGAGGTCCGGGTATGAAGCCTCCTCCTCTCCAATCGTTGTTTCCTTTCCGCTCAGACTGACAAGCATCGTCCAATTCGTAAAAGAGATCATCGATTCTGGGAAAATCGGTACGGTGGAGCATGTACAGGCGGTTAATAACGTGCCGTACGGAGCCGTTTATTATCAGTCCTGGTATCGGGATGACCAAATTACTGGTGGGCTGTTCCTGCAAAAGGCTACGCATGATTTTGACTATCTGAATGCCATTCTGGGCATGCTGCCTACGGAAGTATGCGCAATGACCTCTAAGCAAATTTTCAAGGGGACAAAGCCGGTAGGCTTGACCTGCAAAACATGCGAAGACAATCGAAGCTGTCCGGACAGTACAGCATTCCGTCCCGATGTGGCTGACAAATTGACCCATTGCTGTTATACGAGTGATACCGGCAATGAAGATTCGGGTAGCGCACTCCTTCGTTATGATACGGGTATGCATCTCTCTTATTCACAAAACTTTTTCGCACGCCGTGGGGCAGGCAGCAGGGGAGCTCGATTTCTCGGCTATAAGGGAACGTTGGAATTTGATTTCACAACGGGACTGGTCAGGGTGTTCATGCACCATACGGCGCGGGTAGAAAACTATCAATTTGAATTAGATGAAGACCATTTCGGCGGGGATACGGCACTTGCCGCTAACTTCATTGAACTGATGAAAGGCGAAACTACCCGCTCTCATTCGACTCTCGAGGACGGATTGGCGAGCGCGCTTATGTGCCTAAAGGCCAAGGAGTCCGCTGAAACGGGACAATTTCTTACCATTGCATATGATCATTAAAAGAAAGCTCTTTCAATAGGTCTCTCTGATATGCTCCCATCATAGTAGACAGTAGAAAAAACAAAACCTCTACTTCTACCATGATGGGAGTTTTTGCTTTGTCAAAAAGGAGTCCAATTTCATTAGATGTAAAACTACAGGTTGTAAAAAGAT
>NZ_SKCD01000011.1:609618-801082 GCF_006542765.1 Paenibacillus luteus | reverse complement strand
ATGATTGTTTTCCAGTCGTCGATTACCTGGCGTACAGTTAACTTTCGAAGATCGGCAGGCGTTGGAAAGAGCCGCAGTGTGGCGAGCGACCCGGATCCAATGAGGTGCTTATATACCTGCCTCTGTTCTGGAAACACAATGTCGACCCAGCGATGGATCTGGTTCTTGACGCTGACAAGACGATGGACGATTGTCTCCCGGTTCGCTATGAGCACTCGCAGTTCTAGGAACACTTCACTGGTTTCTTTCATGACCGAGTAGTAGCCGTTTTTCACCATGTCGGCGATAACCAAGGCATCCTTGATGTCGCTTTTGGAGGGAGTGTTGTCGCGGTTTTCCTTGTTCTTTTTGACGAGATGGGGGTTTACTAATACGACCTCAAGGCTTAGGTCATTAAGCCAGGCAGCGAGGCTGAGCCAATAGTGTCTGGTTGGTTCCATGCCGATGATTGTGTCGTTTAGTTGTTGCGTTTCCTGCATATCTTTCATCCACTGCAGAAGTTGAATAAAGCCGGCATCGTTGTTGGAGAAGTGAAGCGGAGTGTCGAGTGTGATTCCACGGAAGTTGACAGCGCGAGCAACATGGGACTGCTGTGCGATATCGATGCCTACGACAAGTTGTTGGGTTGAAATGCGTTCGAGCAGTTGATTTTGTTTGGCTTGAGCTCTAAAATTCAAGATAGAGCGACCTCCTTAAGATGGCTAAAGGGCTATGACCCGTGACTACCCCATCGTACCGGAGTCGCTCGTTTTTATGCAAAGCACAAAATTAACGCTCTACAGGAATCCTAACGGGACACGATAGTTGAATAACAAAAGGGCTGCCTGGCGGCAGCCCTTCGTCGTTAAGTTCAGTTTTTATCAAACTTTATTTTTAAAATACTTGGTCTCCTTAACGAAAAATCAAGGGTATGTAGCTTTGAAATTATCAAACTTTATTATAAAGCTTCATCCGTCGGCTAATTGTAAATGCCGAATATATAGACTTTTAAAAACACGAACGTTTCCAGAAAAAACTCGGCGACCGTACTCCGGTTGCATACCGAATCGCGATTGCCGCATAAATGAATACTCTTTCTCACTGTCTATTTTACGGGGGGAAAACCAGTTGGGTCGGAGGCTTATCTTATTTTGGGCGGAGTCTGGCCGTTCGACGATTATTCCTGCGATCGACGCTGCGGCAGTAGGAGCGTGAACGAGGTTTCCCCATACGGGGTACTGGTCAAGCGGATGTGGCCTTGATGCAGGTCGACGACTTCTTTCACGATGGAAAGTCCGATGCCGAGACCTTCGCCTTGCCTTCCTTCGTTCGCGCGATAGAATCGTTCGAAGACGCGGTCGCGGTCGGCGGGGTCGATGCCTCTCCCCCGATCCTTCACGATGATAAGCACGCAATCGTCTTCTTGGACGAGTCCGATGCCTAGATACTCCCCGTCGCTGCCATAACGTAAAGCGTTGTCCAGCAAGTTGCGAACGGCGCGCTCCACGAGGGAAGCGTCGAGATCCGACTCGACGTCCTTCTCCGGGATCTCAATGTCGACCGCATAGTTTTGCCCGTCCAATAGCAACAGATAGTCGGACACGATTTTTCGCATCAATTCGGACAAGTTGGTCGGGGTGGGATGAATCTCGAACGCGCCTGAGTCTTGCCGCGAGATGTCCAGCAACTGATCCAACAGTTTGTCCATGTAGCGGGAACGTTGCAATATGATTTTCGCGCTTTTGCGAAGCTCGCCGTCGTCATGGAACGAATTCGTGCGAATCGTCTCGGCATAGCCCAAGATCATGGTCAGTGGCGTTCGCAAATCGTGGGACAGATTGGACAGCAGCAGTCGGCGTCGTTTATCGAACTGCTCGATTTGAACGGCCTGTTGCTGAATCCGGCGCGCCATCTCGTTGTAATGACGGGTGAGCTGGCCAACTTCGTCCTTCGACTTGTCCTCTAGCACCAGAACGTCGCTTCGCAAGCCGACTTGGCCCAAGGCCTTGTTCAGCTTGCCGATGCGCCGATTGATAGAGGAGAAGAACCAGATCGACAGGAAATAGGGGACCAGGGCGGATAGCAGGACGGGCAGGATGAGAGCATACAGCAGCTTGTATGATCGTGAAAAGAAGTAGGCTTGCCCCGTCTTCATCTCATCGCTAGGCAAGCTTAACAACAGATATTCGAATTGTCCGTTTCGGGCCAGGGAATATACGAGAGTGGCCGTTTCATGCTCGGCCCAGAGGTTGTCAGGCATGTTCACGACGCGTCCGGCCAATTGTCCGAAGTCGTAACGGGCCGTTCCGCCGGAAGTATCGTAGATCGTCGAGCCGTCAGACGCGACCCATTCCAAGCGTATCGCCGGATGCCGGTCGCGAACCGCATCCAGGATCGGTCGAACGCCGTCAAGACCATGCCTTTCGACGGTCTGCAGCGTCTCGTGCGCGATCGACTCCAATTGATCCAGATTATACCCATCATTCCATATCTTTGAGACAATGAAGGATAACATCAAGAATAGAATCAGGCTGCTCGCAGCGCTGATCAGCATGACGAGCCAGAGCTTCGTGCGGCTTTTCATATGCCATCTCCCGAGAATCGATAACCGATGCCTCTTACCGTATGAATCTGCGGTGCGGTATCGGAGTCGTCGTCGAGCATAGCGCGCAGCCGGTTCATGAATACGCTCAAGTTGTTGTCGTTCACGTGATCGTGCTTCCAGACATGCAGGTAGATGTCTCGCTTGGTCAGCACGCGATCCGGATTCTTCATGAACAATTGCAGCAACTCGCATTCGTATTGCGTCAATTCGTGACGTTGCGATCCGTTGACCAGCACCATATTATCGATGTCGAGCGCCAGCTTATTCATCCGGATGACCTCGTAGGGGTGCGACGTGCCGGGACGGTGCCTTCGGAGTTGCGCCTGCGCGCGAGCGAGCAATTCCATCGGACTGAACGGCTTGGTGACGTAGTCGTCCGCTCCCAACCCTAACGTATCGATCTTGTCCTGCACCTCTCTTCTGGCGCTTAGAGCGATGATGATCGCGTCGGTTCCGTGATCTCTCACATATTGAAGAACTTCAAAGCCGTTCACGTCATCCATCATCAAGTCCAATATCATTAATTCGATGGGCTGCTCCCGCAACGCTTCGATAGCTTGCCGCCCCGAGGCAGCCTCGATCACGCGCATTCCCGCTCTCTCCAAGTGCATGCGGATCAGCGTGCGAATGTCTGGCTCATCATCGACAACGAGAATTTGATGCATATCACGACCACACTCCGTTTCTATTGCTTCCCTACTATTCTCCTCATCATAACGGGAAAAGAGCGCTAGGAAAAGGTCGAATGACGGCGTTATTAAGACTTCATTAAGAATACTGCGCCGTTTTCCTGTTATAGTTAACGACGACATTAATGATAGGGGAGTGTTTTCGAAGTGATGATCAAGCGCTACGTGACAATATTTATGGCATTGCTCTTGTTAACGGGAATGATTCCGGCGTACGCGGACCCGGCGGCCGCATATGATTGGACGATTCGGAGTCCGTATCCGACGTCCGATAATCTGCAAGGCGTCGCTTACAACGACGGTACATACGTGGCCGTTGGGGGGAACGGCACTCTGCTGACCTCCACCGACTTAACGAGCTGGACGAACCGTTGGTCTAGCCTGGGATTCCCTTATTATTTCAATGACGTCGTATACGGGAACGGCAAGTATGTGGCGATAGGCGAAAGAGGCGTGATCGTCTCTTCGGGCGATGGGGTGAACTGGACATCTCGCACGTCGGGAACCTTTGAATTTCTAGAGGGTGTCGGCTACGGAAACGGCTTGTACGTGGCGGTAGGAGACGCTGGGACGATCTTGACTTCTGCTGACGGAGAGAATTGGTCGAGTCGTACTTCGAGTGCCGATGAGAACCTGACGGACGTCGTATATGGTTCGGCCAAATTTGTGGCGGTAGGGGAATTCGGGACGATATTGACTTCCTCTGACGGAGTAGCCTGGAGTGACGCCTCGCCCGGCAATACTCCGGATCTCTATGGCATTGCCTTCGGTAACGGCACGTATGTTGCGGTGGGGTTTGCTGGCGCGATGGTGACTTCAGGCGACGGCGTGAGTTGGACGAAGCAACATTTGGATACTAGACTAACGCTGGAAGACGTCACTTACGGCAACGGTGATTTTGTGGCCGTGGGCCATAACGGACTCGTCTACGCCTCCGTCGACGGAGTGGCGTGGGTGAAACGCGATGCGGTCACGCTTTCGATCCTGAACGGGATCGTATTCGGCAATGGCACATACTTGTCGGTAGGCTACGGGGGAACGATCTTGACTTCCAACGATGGGACGAGTTGGGTTGTTCGTACAGTGGGAACCAGTCAAGATCTTAATGCCATTAGTTATGGCAACGGTACGTATGTGGCCGTGGGATATGCCGGGACGATCATGTCTTCGAGCGGCGGCGCAAACTGGACGATTCGGACTTCGGGCACTTCGCAATCGCTATACGACGTGAGCTTCGGCAACGGTACGTTCGTGGCCGTGGGTAGCAGCGGATCGATCTTGACTTCGGGCGACGGCGCGAGTTGGACAAGCCGTACGTTCGGCAGCACGCAATTCGGCGTTTCGTTCGTGAATGGCAAGTTCGTGATGGTGGGTGCTGCAGGGGCGCTGGCGACCTCCGACGACGGCGTAAGCTGGACGAGTCGAACTTCTGGCACTTCGCAAAATCTTTGGGACATCGCATACGGCGACGGCATGTACGTGGCTGTCGGCATCGGCGGTACGATCTTGACTTCCGGCGACTTAGAGACTTGGACGAGCCGGACTTCGAATACTTCGGACGGGATCTATAGCGTCGTATACGGTAACGGAAAGTTCATGGCGGGCTTGTCCGACGGAGCCGTGGTGACATCTTCGAATGGCATCGATTGGACGAACTCATCGACGGGCGTTCGTGGGTATCCTATGGCCGTTAGCTATGGCAACGGCGAGTTCGTGGCCGTAGGATCGCCGAATAGAATCGCGAAATCCACGGATGGCACGAGTTGGACGACCCAGACACTTACGACATCGAAGCAGTTGACGGACGTCAGCTATGGTAGCGGCGCGTTCGTGGCTGTGGGGCTTAACGGGCTCGTCTTGCAAGCGGTCATCCCTGACTTGTACACGGTGACATTCGATTCGCAAGGAGGAAGCGTGGTTGCGGGCTTGACCGATATTAGCGTGGGAGCGAAGATCGCGGCTCCTGCGAATCCAACGAAAGCCGGCTTCACCTTCGAGGGCTGGTACAAGGAAGCGGCTGTCTCTACGGAATGGCAATTTGGCACGGATACGGTAACGGCGAACGTGACGCTGTACGCGAAGTGGACGCCGAATCCAACGTACACGGTGACGTTCGATTCGCAAGGAGGAAGCGCGGTTGCAGACTCGGCCGGCGTGAGCGCGGGAGCGAAGATCACGGCTCCAGTGAATCCAACGAAAGCTGGCTTCACCTTCGAGGGCTGGTACAAGGAAGCGTCTGGTTCTACGGAATGGCAATTCGGCACGGATACGGTAACGGCTAGCGTGACGCTGTACGCGAAGTGGACGCCGGATCCGACGTACACGGTGACGTTCAATTCGCAAGGAGGGAGCCCCGTCGCGGGCTTGACCGGCGTGAGCGCGGGGGCGAAGATCGCGGCTCCGGCGAATCCGACGAAAGCCGGCTTCACCTTCGCGGGCTGGTACAAGGAAGTGGCTGGCGCTACGGAATGGCAATTCGGCACGGATACGGTAACAGCGAACGTGACGCTGTATGCGAAGTGGACGCCGGATCCGACGTACACGGTGGCCTTTGATTCGCAAGGAGGCAGTCCTGTAGCGGTTTTGACCGACATTAGCGCGGGGGCGAAGATCGCGGCTCCGGCGAATCCGACGAAAGCCGGCTTCACCTTCGGGGGCTGGTACAAGGAAGCGGCTGGCGCTAAGGAATGGCAATTCGGCACGGATACGGTAACGGCGAACGTGACGCTGTATGCGAAGTGGACGCCGGATCCGACGTACACGGTGACGTTCAATTCGCAAGGGGGGAGCCCCGTCGCGGGCTTGACCGGCGTGACCGCGGGGGCGAAGATCGCGGCTCCGGCGAATCCGACGAAAGCCGGCTTCACCTTCGCAGGCTGGTACAAGGAAGCGTCTGGCGCTACGGAATGGCAATTCGGCACGGATACAGTAACGGCGAACGTGACGCTGTACGCGAAGTGGACGCCGGATCCGACGTACACGGTGACGTTCGATTCGCAAGGAGGCAGTCCTGTAGCGGTTTTGACCGACATTAGCGCGGGGGCGAAGATCGCGGCTCCGGCGAATCCGACGAAAGCCGGCTTCACCTTCGGGGGCTGGTACAAGGAAGCGGCTGGCGCTACGGAATGGCAATTCGGCACGGATACGGTAACGGCGAACGTGACGCTGTATGCGAAGTGGACGCCGGATCCGACGTACACGGTGACGTTCAATTCGCAAGGGGGGAGCCCCGTCGCGGGCTTGACCGGCGTGACCGCGGGGGCGAAGATCGCGGCTCCGGCGAATCCGACGAAAGCCGGCTTCACCTTCGCAGGCTGGTACAAGGAAGCGTCTGGCGCTACGGAATGGCAATTCGGCACGGATACAGTAACGGCGAACGTGACGCTGTACGCGAAGTGGACGCCGGATCCGACGTACACGGTGACGTTCGATTCGCAAGGAGGCAGCCCGGTCGCGGGCTTGACCGGCGTGACCGCGGGGGCGAAGATTGCGGCTCCGGCGAATCCGACGAAAGCGGGCTTCACCTTCGGGGGCTGGTACAAGGAAGCGGCTGGCGCTACGGAATGGCAATTCGGCACGGATACGGTAACGGCAAAAACGACGCTGTACGCGAAGTGGACGGCGATTGTGGCTGATCACGAAGTAGGCGTTCCGGCGAAGCCTGATAACGGCAAAGTCGTCGTGGAGATTGGCGAGCTTCTGCTTCCCGTAGGCAAGACAGGCGAAGTTCGTTACGAGAATGCGGTAACGATCAACATTCCGGCGAACGCCACGGACAAAGAACTGAAGCTAACCATCGATAGATTGCTGGACGCGCAAGGACTCTTAACGGAAGATGACGTTTTGGCGAGCCCGGTCTACGAGATTTTGAAAAACTTCTCGGAAAATTTCTTGAAGCCGGTCACCCTGACTTTCGCGTTTGACGCGAAAGCGATCGGTCAAAACCAGAAAGCGGCCGTGTATTATTACGACGAAGCGAAGAAGGTTTGGGTGGAAGTCGGCGGCGTCGTCAACGGCAATAAAATCGTCGTCGAAGTCGATCACTTTACGAAATACGCCGTGTTCGCCGTATCCGATGAGCCCGCGTCGGACATTGAATTCGACGATATCTCGGGCCACTGGTCGGAGAAGTTCGTCAAGCAGGCAATCGGCGGCGGATGGGTCAAAGGCTACGCGGACGGAACGTTCAAACCGAACCATTCGGTTACTCGCGCAGAATTCGCCGTCATGCTGATGAACGCTTTGAAGCTTCCAGCCGAAGGAACTGATACGGATTTCGCGGATAAGGCGAGCATTCCGACATGGGCGAAAGACGCGGTCGTGCGTGCGGTGCAAGCAGGCATCGTTGACGGCTACGAAGACGGCACTTTCCGTCCGAGCGCCGCCGTTACCCGCGCGGAGATGGCGGCGATGATCACGAAAGCGTTGAAGCTGGCGGTCGATTCGAATGCCGTGACCGGCTTCGCGGACGATGCGAGCATCCCTTCATGGGCGAAGGGAGCGGCAGAGGCCATGAGGAAGTTAGGCATCATGAAAGGCCCGGGCGACAATACGTTCAACGGTGATTCGCGTGCGACTCGAGCGGAAGCGGTATCGGTACTGCTGAACATGCTGGCGCAACGAAGGGAATAGAAGGGAAGCTCATGAACAACGCCCCGGAAGATTAAGCTCCCGGGGCGTTTATTAATATTTTGATTTCGATTAACTCAGCTTCACGTCGTCCACGTACACGTGTAGACTTAAAACAAGGTTTGATAATTTGAAATAAAAATTTACAATATTTCCAATAAACCACACTTATCACAAGTACCGTTGATAGAAAAACATAAGAAAACATGGAGACCGGGTATGCGGACCGGAAATAACCGCCCTCATCACTGGCTTAGCATGTCGAGGGCGGTTAATGTTTTATATGTTTGTAGGGGGCGGCCATGTAATTATTTCGTTTACATTGGCATTATCTAGTTCCTTAATAGCGTATGAAATCGCTCTGATGACATTATACGGGGATATCGACTCTGATTAATATCGTTGTTGCACACCTTTGAACCACACGAATTTGATCGACAAGGTATCTGAGCTGTTGGTTGTCTCGAATCACCGGTTACTAAAAAAGGTCAGCGCGCGTACCTTCGGCAATACGACCACGATCGTTAAGACCAAAGCAACGGGCCAGTTTTGCGGTAACCGACTGAAGAGCTTCTATCGGAGTGAACCCGGCCTTCACCAGCAATTGTATTTCATGATGGACGCTGGCTCCATGTGCAAGGCCGCCAAGATTCGGACAGGAACCGGCGTAACATCCGTCCCTACCAGAATATCAACTCCGGCACGGTGTAGGTCCATCACATTCTTAAAGCTGTTCTCCATATTGCCTAGCGGAAACGTATTGAAGCTTGAGTTCATAATATCGATCCAATCCAGGACTCTCCACTCCTATCCAAATCCTATAGTGCTCATCATGAGTACGGGCCACCCTTTTGGGTGGTTTTTTTTTGCTCATGAATCAAAAAATCTAAATAAGGCTGAGTTCTTTAAAAGAGAACGCGATGTTTAAACAAAACGGCCTTTATTATTTGTGCTCCTCCGACCTGCATGACTGGAATGCTTCCAAGACTTATTGCATCACGACAAGCTCCATTACCGGTTCTTATTCGTATGAGTTCGTCATGACTAACTCATATAAAGATAGGCTAACCCAGAGTCATCTAACTACATAGCATGAATAAAATAACCTACAACAACACGTTAAAGTGGAGTTATAGGTTATTCTTTATCCTATATTATTGAAGTAGAAGCCATTTTCGGGGTTTAGCCGCACTTCTTCTTCTAAACTCCAGTTGTGGGTACTTCCTGACCAACGTGTTGGATGTAAGGCTTTTGCTGCTTCATAGACCTGTTGTCGTTTCTCAAATATCTGCTTCGCTAGTCCTTGGTGCCTTTGGCTAGGCGTCAGAAAATTAAGCCCACTGTGACCATGCACTGCATTGTACAAATGTACAAAACGCAGCACCCATTCACAAGCTTTATGTATGTTCTCAAAGCCGTTTGTGGGGTATTCAGGACGATACTTACACATTCGGAATATGGATTCCGCATAGGGGTTGTCATTACTGACTCGTGGTCTGCTTCTCGACGGTGTAATGCCAAGACTATACAGCATCTCTAGCAGACTTGAGCCCTTCATGGGACTGTGATTGTCTTAATGTAACACGAGAGGACTCTTGCGGATCAGACATTGCTCACTTAGTACGGTTCTATGGATTAATTGGCTCGCATGCTCTGCGGATTCTTCCTCCCAAATTTCCTAGCCCACGATTTTTCGGCTAAATAAATCGATGACAAGATAGAGATGGAATAGAAGCCTTTCACAGGACCTGTGAGCCAGGTAATATCCCACATCCAGACTTGATTTGGTGCATGACGCGATAGAAGGTAGATTCTGATCCAATATACGTGCCCTGATCTGTCAGTCTAGGCACAATCTGACTAGGCGGTAAGCTCCTAAACTCAGGTTGATGGATGAGGGTAATGATTTGTTATTGCTCGGAATCGCTAAGCTTGTTGGCTGGTGACTGTCGTTTTGCATGAAGTCGCTGATCCTCATATACGTCTTGATTTAACCAACGTTGTAAAGTCATTTGTGTAAGTTTAAGCGCTTTGCACGCTAAGAATTCCCTTTCACCGGCTTCTACGGCTTCCTGAATCAGTAGTGATACGGCTAATTGACGATCTGAGGCACTGATCATTCGTCCTCTTGGTCCCCCCATATCGCTTGGGCCTTTTTTCGCAACACGAGCAAGGTAGCTGAGCTGTTTCCGCTATGGCAGATTCCTTCCGTTGCAGCTCACGAGAGAGTACTTTCACTTTTTGTTCTTTGACGCGAAGTTCTTTTTGTAGCTTTGTAGCTTGCTTAGCAACACCGCCATTCGCTTGCATACATGCATCTCGCCAAGCTTCAACTCTTTACTCGGTTTAGTCATTGTCATCTACCTCAGTCTCTCTTTCTATTTACTATACTTTCAAGAGAGGGGTACGACAACTAGTCTGACACAGTGGGGGTTACGATAGTAAGCTCACCATTATCTTCCTTGAGCTTGATGAACATGACTCTCTCATTCGGAGTATCGTTTGGAGAATGCAACACCAATAACACCTCGTCTTCGAATGTCTTGAATATCATGCCATGACCGCCATCGCCTTCAAACAACGGAGCATTATTTTGCAGCCATGGGCCCTGAATCTGCCCAGATTCCGATCTAGCAATTCCTTGTGCGTATTTTCCATCCTTGTAGCTTGACCATAACATTAACAAGGTTCCGTCTGTACAGCGATGCATGAAGGGACCGTCAGTGACGTAAAAGGGAGTTCCTGGAAACATTTCATTAGCCCATGGTGCTTCCGATGCTGCAAACAAGCAGATGGGCTCTCCTATAGTGCTTTCCAAAGATTCAGAGAGCTGGATAGCATCAATTGTGCCATTTTCGATCTGTGTAAATTCGTGGCAAAAAACCATCCAAGGCCGACCATCATCGTCAATAAATAAGGTTCCGTCCAAAGATTCCCACTTATCAGGAGTTACTGGTTTCTTGCTATGAGGCTTATAGGGACCAATAGGCTCGTCAGATACTAGAATCTGTGTCCCTCTACAAACTCCATCAGCTTTAAATGAAGCCAACATATAATATTTTCCTTTATACTCGTGCACTTCTGGCGCCCAAAAATTGATATTTGCCCAAAAGTCGGGTTGTGGTCGAAATGCAGGATAGGGACCTTGCCATTGCTCCAAGTCTTCGCTTCGATATACATTAAATCCCTTTCCAGGTCCTGTCCATGTATCTTTGTCTGTTGTACCGTAAAGATAATAACAGTGGTCGCGGTCGCTTCGTAAAATGAAGGGATCCCGTATTTGTATATTATCTTTGGACGTCGCAATTATAGGTTCATTTGTTGGTATTTCATGATTTACAAATTCCAAATCAGTTTTTGTTGCTATAGGTTCAAAATTGCTGCGATCTTCACTCAGATTCATCGTAATATCTTTTAAATCCGACACGATTTCTGCTACGATTTCTTCAGATAGACTCGATTGAGGAAATGCAGCCAATTGCTTAAGTGTAAATCCTTTTCCCATGCTCGTCTTAGGATCGGTTGAGATTCCAGGCAGAAACTTCTCAAGCACCGCTGCAGCCTGCTTGTTCTCTAGCAGATCACCTAATTTAGTATTTTCATTAAACATCATTTTCATATCCTCCAGCTTGTCAAATCAATCGCAATCCTATAGCCTATCTCAAGTATAGGGGCAACATTAGCGACGTTAAATAGCGCAACCTAAAGATACGATAACGGAATCTAAACCTTCGGAATTCAATGAAATTGCTCGGTTGATTGTGGTTTGAGTCTAGACTCATCGATTGCGATATTCTTGCGGTGTGTAGCCGTATTGCTTCTTAAATATTTTAATAAAATGCGGAGGTTTCGGTGTTTGTCATGGCTTTATTCCATAAATTAAATTTGTTTTGTAACCATTTCGGAAAAATATGTTCGTCAGTATTTTCATTAAGCTCACCCCCACATAAAAAGCAATGATTTGTGGAAAGCGGCATGTCCATTCATAACCACAACCTTCAATTCTAATAGTTTTTGTAGTTTATTGAAACAATTGATTTGAATAACATAAGATTAAAGTACTAATATGTGTTTTGGCATATTAGCCAGTAATAGCAAGTGCTCCGTTATGGCTACGGCATGTATAGATTTATTTAGCAACACCATTAAAAAGCTTCGTCTTTTATATTAGTTTCAAGTGTGGCAATGCAATCCACGATACCTTGGTTATAAATAGTTGAAATGTGGATTAGATCGGCTGATTAAGCTTGTCGCAACCAAATCATCATCATTCCTGCAAATTATCTTTTTAAGTGTTTATAACACATCCCAACTTGAATCTCATCCAACACATCCCGCCAAAGCATTTTCGAATGGTGGGTCGGTATGGGTTACACAGCAGAAGCAAGAATAAGGAGTCGCAAAAGATCATTAACTTATGGAGTTTCATGGTCCATAAACAAATAGAGATGACGTTCCTGGCAAAGGAAAATAGAAAAAAGACTTACCGTGAGCGGATGCTGGAGAGATATGAACGGGATCCAATCGCCTGTCCTTGCTGAATAACTGTAGGCTAGTATGTAAAGTCACTGGTAGGTGATTTTGTTCTGCCGCATTTACGTGATTTATAAGCATTCGAATTTTCATTATTCTATATAGGATGTGAGGGGCATGGTTGGTTAATCGTAACGATAGCTTAATGATTTTTCTACGTCGTGATTCAAATTAATCCATACGTGTATCCAAATAAAGTATGTTAAAATATGGACTAATGTTAATCGTTATTGATACTTTTGTGAAAACGAAGAACCCTGGTCTAGAAGATAGAAACGTTCTACTACGTATTATGGATAGAACATTCTGAGGCTGCGCAATGTTCAAGGCGGCTTCATTCAAAGGTGGACTGTAACCTAATGAAGCAGAAGATAGAATATGATCATCTCATTCCAATTAATGCGTATCTTTGGTGTCCAAAACCGTATCCGCAGCCTCTTCATTTCCATTCTAGCTTGGAAATTGGTTATTGCCTGGGAGGGCGGGGGCAATTTGTTTTTGAAAATAAGCTTTATGAGGTTCGCAAAGGCGATGTCTTCATTGTCAATAATACAGAGCTTCATATTGCCCAATCCGCGCTGAATGATCCAAGCCAATATATTTTTTTGAATTTTGATCCAAGTCTCTTTCTCGCGGAGGATGAAAAATTATTGCTTCCATTTGCCTATCGATCGGAGAGATTTGAGAATCATATTGCAGCGGGAACACCGCTTTCGCAGCAAATCGGTCTGCTTATTCAACAGATACATGAAGAGCTTAACGCAAAAGCGGAGGGTTATCTAACCATTACTCGATGCAAATTGCTAGAGCTTGGTGTCATTTTGCTTCGCCATTACAGAAGTGCATTTAGCAATGAGCAATGGAGGAAAATGTACAATTCGAAGCGCGAGATTGAGGAAATGATGTTTTTTATGAAAGAACGGTTTCAAGGGCCCCTTCAGCTTACCGATGTTGCTGAGCATCTGGGTTGGAGTACCGCACGGACAAGCCGATTTGTGAAGGAGCATACAGGCATGAGCTTTAATGCTTATGTGACACAGCTGCGGATTGGAGAGGCTAAGAAGCAGCTTGTCACAAACCTTGATAGTATTGCAGATATTAGTTTTTCCAGCGGGTTTCAGAGCATGGCGTCCTTCTATCGAGCCTTTAGCGCTGTTGTCGGCATGTCACCGCAAGATTACCGAAAACAATTTGGCGTTAAGCAATTATTTTGAGAAATGTAAAAGAAATTGAGAAGATTCACGAAAGCCAAATCCGTATAATCAGCTTAAAATCTGACAAAAAAGGTGGTTGTACGATGGCTGGCTGGGAACGATTGAAGGACATTGTCTACTTGGAAATCATACAAAGGGGAGAAGAGGGCTGCGATGTAAGCGGATTTCAAGACAAGTGGGCCGCAGCTGGTGATGCTGAACAGAAGCTAATGACAGTATATCAGCAGTTGATGGAGCTTGCGATTAGTGCAGATTTCCCGTACATAGAGCCCTCAGATTTGCCAGGTATTCTTTCTGCGAGGCCTGAAGGCCCAAGGCAACTAACGGTAGATAAATCTGAATCGGAATGGCTTAATCAATTTCAAGGTGCGTGGCTCGGTCGAAGTATAGGGTGTGCCTTAGGGAAACCACTTGAAAACCGTCAATTTATGGATGGAAGCGGAGGAAGAGCGGGCTGGAAAAATATCGAGCTATGGTTCAAAGGGGCAGATGCTTGGCCGATTCAAGGCTATACCCCGGGGAGCTCACGGGCATCTGCTGAGTACGATTTGAAAGTAAACGATTGGTGCCAGAAGAGCTGGAAAGAGCAGATTCAGTATATGGAATCCGATGATGATATTCGTTATACTGTATTAGGCTTAATTCTGCTAGAGGAAAAGGGATTGGATTTTGATTCTTGGGATATTGGCAAGCTGTGGCATAAATATTTAAGCTATCAGCAGGTGTGTACAGCGGAGACGCAGGCCTATTTGAATTTCGCTCACGTAACCTCCCATATACAAGGTGAGAAAACAGAGGACTGGCCACAGAAAAGTGAATGGGTGCGTACATGGTTAAATCCGTATCGGGAGTGGATTGGAGCACAAATTAGAGCCGATGGTTTTGCTTACGGTGCGGCGGGAAATCCAGAACTGGCAGCTGAATTTGCTTGGCGGGATGCTTCCTTTTCCCATGTGAAGAACGGTATTTATGGGGAGATGTTTGTGGCTGCTATGATTGCAGCGGCTTTTAACGAAACTAATAATGAGCGTATCGTAGAAATTGGACTTAGCGAAATACCGAAGGATTGTCGTTTGGCTCATGATATTCGCAAAGCGGTAGACATTGCGCATTCAGCCGTGGATCAATTGGATTTAGTCGACCGGATCTGGGAAGCGTTTAAGCACTATCATTGTGTCCATACGAACAATAATGCCGCTTTAGTTGCAGCTGCACTCATTTTCGCTAAGGATGATTTTGAACTGGCTATTACGACAGCTGTGTTAGGCGGTTGGGATACCGATTGCAATGGAGCAACTGTTGGCTCGATTCTAGGTGCAAAGCTAGGAGCGGATAAGCTTCCAACACCGTGGGTCGAACCGCTTCACGATACGCTATACGCAGAAGTGACCGGATTTCATCCGATTGCGATTTCAGAATGCGCGAACCGCAGCTATGAGGTATTTAAGAAGATTTCTGCCGATTATGCTGCTGGAAAGAAGCTTTCATAGATTCATGCATAGTGGTCGAAGACTAGCTCAAGTGGGCTGGTCTTTTTTTATTGGTCACAACGCTCAGCCTACAAAATCACAAATTTCAAAGACATTTGATCATTGTTGCTTTCTTGGGAAATCCCTTATATTAATCTGGCATATCATCTAAATGAAACGATTTACAAGGGGGGATGAGAGGTTAACGAAGGCAACAAAATTTTAAAAGCGCTTACATTACAGTGTTTTAAAAAATTCAAACGAATGCAGGAGGTATGAAAGATGAGAAAAAAGATAAGATCAAAGCTTGCGGGAATATTGATTGCAGCCCTTGTGCTTCCTCTTGGCGGTACTTTAGGCCATGCACCAGCAGTTAGCGCAGCCCCCATTGTAGCGGATATTAATTGGCGGCCAATTGATACAACCATGGTCGTATCACCGGGCAGTGCAATGGATTTATCCCATTTGAATGCCGAGCCAGCGGGCACGTATGGAAACGTACAAATCGATGAGTACGGTGATTATTATTTTGAGGATGATCCCGATACGAAAGTAAAGTTCTATGGCGGAAATTTGAATGGTAGTTATATGGTCGATCCAACGAGAGCGGAAATGGTCGTCATGGCAGACCGGATTGCTGCAATGGGCTACAATGTGGTGCGCTATTCGTCCATAGACCAAAATTATGATTGGGCCAAAGGACTCATGCAGCCGCTCACTTCCACGACGGTGACCTTGAATATGTACAAACTTGATAATTTTGATTATTTTAACGCCTTGCTGAAGTCGCGCGGCGTGTACATTGATCTGGATATCATGTCCTTTGCTAATTTTAAAGATGTGCCTAGCATAGGTGAAAGTGTGTACGGCACAACTGCGTCCAAGTATTTGGCTACACTCCTTCCGGATGGGAAAGCGATCTGGAAATCTTTTGCTAATCAGCTGTTTAACCATGTGAATCCGTATACCGGCTATGCTTTAAAGGATGAGCCCCAAGTTATGGGGGTGTCTCCTATAAACGAAGTGATTCTCTACAATGCGAATTTCCCAAACCCCAATTTTAATGCTTGGGTGCTTGCTGATTTCAATCTTTTCTTGGCTGGCAAAGGAAAATCGTCAATCACTACATTTCCCAATAGTTTTTGGGGAGAACCTTCCAGCCTTCGAGATGATCTCGCTGAGTATTTCACAGAGAAGCAGTTTGCAACTTATGGTGAAATGATGTCGTATCTTAAGGACACGATTGGAGTGAAAGCGCCGATTGGCGGCATCAATTATATCAATGATTCCTTAGCAAATTATTGGCGGACGCAGGCTGATGTACATGAAACACATCTCTACAACGGTATTGTTGATGGCAGAGGGGCAAGCTTCAAATACAATCCGTTGACCCATCCGCGTTATAGCATGATTTTTGCTCCGGAATCGAACGCTAACTATGCACCACAATTTGGATCGTTTATTTTCAAAAATTATGTACCGGCACTTTCACTGGGCCAACTGTATAACAAGCCGTTTGCGTTGACAGAATTCAATCATGAATTTCCCAATAAAGGCCGAGACGACATTGGCTTGATGACGGCAGCGGCCGGTGCGTATCAAGGATGGGATATGCTGAACCGATTTCATTATGTGAGCCGAGTTAATGAAGCCATTAATGAAACGCCGCAAGGAGGAACGACCTCATTTGACTCCTTGACCGATGTGATTGCGACTATGTCCGAATATCAGGGTACGCTTGTATTCAGGCAAGCCCATCTCACGCCAGCGGATGCGAAATTTGTAATTGTGAGGGATAAAACCTATGTGAAGACACATGCCTCCGCTACGGAAAATGAATCTCCCGAAAGGAATCGCACATACATCCCTCATCTATTCAAAATGGTAACAGTCTATGCCGATCATCCAGCAGAGCCTTATGCCATCTATAAGATTACGCCTGAACTTACGGACGAGCAGATTGCAAGCGGTGATATTCCTGCAGCCAACAAGATTACGATTACGAACAGTATGACGCTGAAGGAAGTAGCAGAAACCTTTATCCATGCAATTGATGATGTCGGTCTTAAAACCAGTATGTTAACGAACTTAAATAATAATAAGCTAGTTTCCGATACGGGAGAACTCCTCTTTGACCTTAACTTGAACACCTATTTCATTAACACACCTTACGTGGTGGCCGCAGCAGGGACGTTGGATAACAACAGCTATGAGCTTGGGCCAGTCACGATGTCTGCGAATCTGCCGAAAGGAACCTTATCTGTAGCCTCATTAGATAATGAACCGCTGGATGAAAGTGAAAGAATGCTGATCATCTATACAACAGACGCTGCAGCGACGGGTGAATATGAAGTAACGGTTAGCGGTTCGACCTATTATCATCGAGGAACAACACCGACGCTCGCTAAGTATTGCACTGCGGAAGTTCAACTCCAGACCACTCGACCGGCGGGAGACTACAAAGCCTATAAGCTATCGATGAATGGCGTAAGATTGCAGGAAATTCCAACAACAGTGCTTGGCGATACGATTACAGTTCCAATGGAGACCGACAAGGGTTATGGCTTTGAACTTGTGTATGCGCCGCTAATCGGTACCGATGTAACGGCCCCTACATCCCCAGCCAATGTTACAGCTGTTTCTCCATTCTCAACGAAGGTTGATCTATCCTGGGACAAATCTACAGACAACGCTGGTGTGTCAGGATATAAAATCTATCGCAATGGCATTGAATATGCGTCAGTGAATGGGAATGTGCACAAGTATACAGATAATGGAGTAAATGCATTAACGACATACAACTACGTGATCAAAGCGATTGATCCATCTGGAAATTATTCATCTGCGAGCAGTACAGTATCGGTGACCACCTCGGATATCATCTTTTATGAAGGTTTCGAGAGTGGGAGTACAGCGTGGACAGTAGCGAGTTCCTGGGGCAGCTACAGCATCGTTACAGACGGAGGCTTGAGTGCCTATCGGGCTGATAATTTCACCAAAGGCGGTTCCAAATCCACAGCCGGGGATACCAATTGGCAAAATTATAGCGTAGAAGCTAAAGTGAAGGCGAACAGCTGGAGTGGTACTGTTGGCCGTATGGGGCTGGTTGCCAGATTTAGTGATAATCATAATTATTTTTATGTGTATTATGACGATCATGCAGGGCGACTCATTCTCAGAAAGACTGTGGACGGCGTTGAAAGCAGCCTTGCGAATGTTTCATTATCTCTGAGTACAGGCGTTCAGCATTTGTTCAAGCTCGAAGTTAACGGAACCGCCATTAAGGCGTATGTCAATGGACAGCTCAAAATTGATGTTACTGAGAGTGCGTTGCCAACAGGGGAAATTGGCGTATATACACATTTTGCGCAGGCTGATTTTGATGATGTTTTTGTTAGAGCGATTCCCTAGGAGAATGTAGCCACCTTACAAAATCGCAAATGATACAAGACACGACAACATTGTTGTTTGTCCGCTGGAAACGTAACATTAAGGTCAAGGAGCAAGGATGGATCGTAGCTACGACCTCACATCCTGCTATCTAATGTGAATTGCTGGAGGGACAAAAGATATGCAGACTTCGAATACCAACACACAGTTACCAGCGGACAAACGTCCGAAGCTGAAACGATCCATTATTGACTGCGACATTCATCAGGGAACGGGGCTGGATGCAATAAAACCTTATTTGCCGCGAGCGTATCAAGAGCTTGTGAAGCAATATGGTCCTGCGCTGCCGGGAGGCATGCACTTTAATGGAGGTGTAGGCGGCCGAATGGCTGACGCGTATCCCGAAGGCGGCGGCAATGCCGGAAGTGATCTGGAATTGATGCAGAAACAGCATCTTGATCGCTACAATGTCGAGTATGGCATTCTTACTGGAGAGGGCTATGCAGTGCATGCGATTCCCAATTATGATTACGCGGCTGCCATGTGCCGGGCGATTAATGAATATACAATCGAACATTGGCTATCGCGAGATAGCAGGCTGAGAGGCTCTGTATTTATCTCGAAGCAAGCGCCAAGCCTTGCTGCGCAAGAGATTGATCGGGTCGGTGGCCGATCGGATATGGTTCAGGTTGTTGTTTCCAGCGGTTCTACCATACCTTATGGAAACAGGTATTATGATCCGATATATGAAGCTTGCGTCCGTCATAATCTTCCCTTCACCATCCATGTTGGATTAGAAGGGGAAGGTATTAATAGCCCGCATACAGGGGCAGGGTATGTCACCCACTACATTGAGCAAAGATGTGCACGTCCCGCGGTAATGGGTGCACATTTGGCAAGCTTTATCTTCGATGGGGTGTTCGAGCGATTTCCAACATTGAAGATCGTCTTACAGGAAGCTGGCGTGTTGTGGCTTGCCCCATTCCTATGGAAGCTCGATCAAGAATGGAAAGGGCTGCGGGTGCAGACACCTTGGGTTCGCAAGAAGCCTAGCGAATATTTCCGAGAGCATGTTCGCGTGACCACACAGCCGTTCGAGGAGACACCGAATCGTCAGATCTTCGATCATTTATTAGAAAGCATCTATGCCAAGGAAACGCTCATGTTTTGCAGTGATTATCCGCATTGGGATTATGATTCACCTAGTCAAGCATTGCCGAAATTGGAGCCGGAGCTATGGGACAGCATCTACTACCAGAATGCAGCGAAGCTTTATGGCTTGCCTCCTCGTAAATCGGAGGAAACAAAATGAAGCAAAGCTCGCAGCACATCGTAGGGACGGTAGGGGAGATTCCTCCTGGCACTCATAAGATTGTTGAGGTCGGGGGACGCAGTGTCGGCATCTATAATATCAACGGAGCCTTTCATGCGCTGCGAAATATTTGTCCGCATCAGGGAGCGGAGCTGTGCAAAGGAATAGTCAGTGCCTACGTCACTTCCGATGGACCAGGTGATTTTCAGTTCGATAGAGAGGGTGAAATTGTACGCTGCCCTTGGCATCAGTGGGAGTTTGATATTCCAACAGGCTGCATGATCACGGATGCGGTGATGCGCACCAAAACGTATGAAGTCACGGTGGAGAAGTTCGGTGTCTCCATTGATAATGATCTTATCTTAATTCATATGTAAGACAATGAAGACCTCTCTCAGATGGGCCAGTAGCAGCTGCCAAAGAGAGAGGTTTTTATTTCGCTTATACGTGATGTTCAAGCCTCTTAATCATTTGCTACAATAGAAGTGAATAATGAAAGGATGGTGATCGGCATGCAAGAAACGGCAAAGGAATTTTTTGAATCAAAGCTATTCGTCCCTGACGAATTCGCAAAAAAAGGAGGCATCTGGCCGCTCCGACTTGGTCGAAATATTGCTAAGCCTAGCTATCATTCAGGGCCAATGATTCTAGAGTATTATAATATGCATTTTATTATGGAAGGTAAGGTAGAGTTTACCTTTGACAAAGAACACATTGTGTTGTCTAAAGGCGATGTGTTTGCGATGGTTCCGGGCAGTACGTTTCGTTACCGGTTAGCTCCGAGTGAGAGTCATCTACAGATGATATGGATTTCCATAGACGGACCGCAGGCACCGGAGCTCTTTGCCGCGGCCGGCTTTAGTAAGGCATCACCTTACCTTGTACGGATAATGACTAAGGAGCTTGAGACCACGTTTCGACAGCTATTTCTTCCTCAAAAATATGATTTAAAAAGGCATAATGAAATTTGTTCACTCCTATATCGCATATTCGGTCTGATGATTTCAACGGACCTGTCCGAAAAGAACCAGAATGGCAAAGAGAACTGGATTCCTAAAAGCGTTGCTTTTATGGACACGTACTATATGGAACATATTACCGTTCGTGATGTTGCTGATTACTTAGCTCTTCATCGCACTTATTTCTCGAAGATGTTTTCGGAGACAATGGGAGTATCTCCTGCCCAGTATTTGCACCGATTACGAATGGAAAAAGCAGCCGAGCTGCTTTCCTCACATTTTATGATTAGTGAGGTTTCTTCCATGCTAGGTTATTCCGATTCCTATTCATTCACGCATGCTTTCAGCAAATTTTATGGCAGGCCACCAGGTAGCTGGAGAGCTTTGCAACGAAATTTGGACATAGAGAGGAAGGAACAACCGTGAAAAGAACACGGGGTGCGATTTCCTTACAACTCAAGCTTACCTTAACTTTTTTGCTTATTCTCATTCCGCTGGTCGGTGTAAGTCTATTTGCAAACAATTATTCGCAAGGCATTATGAATGTGCAAATTAGTGACCGGACGAAAGGTGCACTCCTGACGTCACTTGCCTATATGGAGCAAATAGCGAATACGATGGATCAGCAAACGCTGCTGATTAGCTCCAATCCTAATATCGTAAACATCTTTAGAGATATTGATGATCCGCTTAACCCTGCTCATTTATATGATATTCATACCGTTATGCAACAGCTAAGCTCTCTTGTCAATATTAACGGTGCCATTCAGGAGGCGTATATTGTACATGGAGCGAGTGGGAACGGCGTTTCTACAGCGCTGGGGGCACTCAGATGGCCTCAGGTAAGTGAAGAAGGCTGGTTCCAGCAAGTCGTTCAAGGAATTGGTTCTCTGGTCATTTATATTCCTAATGAGGATTCAAGCGGGGATCAAAACTACTATTTAAGAGAGTCTAATATATACTATATTCGACTGCTAGACGTTTTAAGAGATAATCCTGAGCCGAATGCGTTGATTTTTGCTGTAAATAAATCGTCGCTTCATAATATGATTCAACATCTCCAAACGACTGAACGAATGAACATTTCTTTATTTTATAATAACAGACTCATTCTGGAAACGAATCCTGCAGCTAAGCAAGCCTATGCTTCTGATATGTTCACTATGAAAGAGACTAGCGGTGCGTGGTCTATTCAATTGGAGCAGCCAAAGGATGAGATATTCAAGCAATCGCATCGGCTGCAGCTCTTTACCTATCTGACTATTCTACTTAGCATCCTTCTTGCCATGTGGACAGCCTGGTTGATTTATATTCAAATTTTAAAGCCTTTGCGTCAATTATCAAGCGCTTTCAAATTCGTTGGCAAGGGAAATCTGAACTATCGAATCAGACATGATCGAAGAGATGAATTCGGACTCGTGATGAACGGTTTTAATCAGATGGCGGAGTCCCAGAGAATCATGATCGAGGAGGATTATGAGAAGGAACTGCGTTTAGCGAAGTCGGAGTTTAGCTTGCTGCAATCTCAGATTAATCCGCATTTTCTTTATAATACGCTAGATTCGATCTATTCGGTTGCTGTCAAATTCAGAATGAAGGAAATTAGTGAAATGGTCTTAAATTTGGCCAAATTTTTTAGAGTAAGCCTGGGAAAAGGACAGAATCATTTTACATTAGAGGAAACGATGCAGCATTTGCTGTATTACATACGTGTCCAACAGATGCGAACAGAACATTTTTCAGTAGAGATTGATTTGGAGAAAGGTTCTGAGGCCATTCCTGTACTCAAGCTGCTGCTGCAGCCCGTAGTGGAAAACGCCATTATTCATGGACTTGAGAAATGTCCGTTCGAGGGCGAGCTGCGCATTCGCTCCAGAGTTCATCAACATTTTTTATTCATTGAAGTAGAGGATACTGGTTTGGGAATACCAGATACTTTGCTGAAACAAATCCAACGTGAGCTTAGCATACTGACAAGTAAGCTGTATCGCGTGCCGCAAGAAAGCCCTTCGGTTCAATTTTTTGGCATGAAAAATGTGAAATCGAGAATGAAGCTCTACTATGGAGAAGAAGCAGACGTCCAGATTGAAAGTGAAGAGGGACTCGGAACAAAGGTCACCTTAATCATTCCTATTCGAGAGGAGGAAGAAGAACATGAAGCTGCTCGTCGTTGAAGATGAATTTCAAGTCAGAGAGCGGATTGCCTATGGCATTTCATGGGAAGATTATGACATTGAAATTGCTGGAGCTGTCGCAAACGGCAGGGAAGCGATCATGGCTGTAGAGAAGGAATGTATTGATATCCTCATTACAGATATTCATATGCCCGATATGAGTGGTCTTGAGCTTGCAAAGGAGCTGAAGAGTGAATATCCTCATGTTAAGGTCATCATTTTAACGGGCTTTGACCATTTCGAATATGCACGTGACAGCATCGATTATGGAGTCGTTAAATATCTAGTGAAGCCAGCGGAAAATGAGCTCGTACTGGAAACGGTGTTAAGAGCCAAACAGCTACGTGAACAGGAACTGAACGCCATTCATAACATCGTACTTCTGAAGCAGAGATGGATTGAGCATCTGCCGCATCTTAAACAATCCTTTTATAAAAATTGGTTGAACGGGCGTTTGTCTACGTGGGAGATAGAGAAACGCAGTCAGGAGATCGGCTTCTCTCTAGCAGGCAACATCTATTTGCCTGTCACGCTCGATATGGATCCGATTGCGGAAACCGATATCCGTTTCCATTCAGGGGAGCGCCCGTTAATTCAGTATTCTCTCTTTAACATTACACGGGATGTCATGGAAGATATGGACGGTATCGTTATACATGATGATGACGGATTGACAGCAATTATCTTCTTTGCCCCTTCGGGTGTAGAGGTGTCAGGATTTCAACTCAAAGTCAATCAGCACCTCGGCAGGCTGCTGAGCACGGTTAAATCCTGTTTGAAGCTAACAGCCAGCGCGGGTATTGGTACCTGTGTGGAGGATCAAGCACTGCTGCCAATTGCCTATAAGCAGAGTAGAATGGCATTGCAGGAACGCATCGTGCTTGGTAATGAAACCGTCATTCCATATCGTAACGATGCCCCTTCTAAGACCGTTTGGTTGAATATGAATGATCTGGAGAAGGAGATCGAAATAGCTGTGGAAACGGGCAATGAGAGCAAGCGGTCGGAGCTCATCAGCAAGCTAATGGACATCGGCTTCTCGCCGAACCATACCATTGTTAATGCGAGAGAGATGCTGCTTCGCATTACGTCCTTGTTGACGAGAATTGTCAATTCCCGTGGGTGGAGTTTACGAGAAACACTTGCCGAGGATTACACAGATTTTATAAATTTTAATCAGTTGCTAGCTAAGGAACAGCTGATGGAATGGTTGCATCGCATGATGACGCGGATTAGCAGGTCGATTAGCGAGCGCCGAAAATCGGGAACGCATATTACGGTTAGTGAAATTTTAGCCTTCGTTGAACGACATTTATATGAAGAAGAGCTAAGCTTATATTTTGTAGCTGAGAAGATGTACATGAACTATGCCTATGCAAGCAGGATCTTTAAGGAGGTGACTGGCAGTACTTTTTCGGATAGCGTGCTAAAACTGCGTATGGAAAAGGCGAAGGAGCTGCTGGCAGCGGGGAGCAAAGTGTATGAAGTAGCAGAACAAGTCGGGTATAAGAACGGGAACTACTTCTCGCGAAGCTTTCAGAAGTACTGGGGAATCAAGCCGAGTGAAATGAACAAGTGATAGCTTGTTAATTAAAAAAAGACATTCAACATGAACGGTTGGTGTCTTTTTTTGCATTTTCAAAACGTAGAATTTGTTGTCATTAAAGTAGAAGGATTAGTCTACTTTTTCATTTCCTGAAAAGCTATAGTTAAATCAAGAAAGAGCATGATAGCTAAGGAGATTACAAACGATGAAAACAAACTCTACGGTAGTAACCAGGGAAGTGAAACTAACCAAAGGGAGGTCATTGAAGCTTCTAAAGTATTGGGATTTGTATCTTATGTTATTGCCTGCAGTTATCCTCATCCTCCTCTTTAAATATATACCGATGTATGGCGTCATCATTGCCTTCAAGGATTACAATTTCATGGAAGGTGTGTGGGGGAGCGAGTGGGTAGGATTTCAATATTTTCGTGAATTATTTTCGTTTGATGAATTCCCAAGAGTTGTGAGAAATACCGTTATCATCAGCTTGATGAAGCTGCTCGTAGGATTTCCTATTCCCATTATTCTAGCTTTGCTTCTGAATGAGCTCAAACTCGACAAGTTCAAACGAATGGTACAGACGATTACTTATCTGCCTCACTTTATTTCATGGGTCATTATTGGCGGCCTCGCCATTGATATGCTGTCTCCCAGCAGCGGTATCATTAATAGAATCATCGAAATGTTAGGCTTCCAACCGATCTTTTTCATGTCGGATGAAGGAATTTTCCGCTGGATTCTCGTAGGCTCAGATATATGGAAAGAAGCGGGTTGGGGTGCGATTATTTATCTCGCTGCATTGCTGGGAATTAATGATGAGCTCTATCAAGCGGCTACCGTGGACGGGGCCAATCGTTTTCGTCAAATTTGGCATATTTCGCTTCCTGGTTTAAAGTCGACCATTATCATTATTCTCTTGCTTCGGATCGGTTATATCTTAGATGCAGGTTTCGAACAGGTACTCGTTATGTATAACCCAACTGTCTATGATGTGGCAGATATTATTGATACGTATGTGTTTCGAGTGGGCTTAGGCTCTATGCAATTTGGTCTAACTACTGCTGCTGGATTATTCAAGTCAGTCATTGGCTGTGTCCTTCTCGTTCTGGCTAATGTTTTTGCAAGGAGAATGGGGGAAGAAGGAATTTTCTAAGGAATAGAAAGTAGAGGGCTTATGATGAAAATAATTCGGAAAGAATCCATATTTAATTATGTAAACGTGATTCTATTATCGTTGCTTTCCATAGCAACCGTTGTACCTTTGATTCATATCGTAGCAAAATCATTAAGCAGCGAAACGTATCTTCTAGCGAAAGAGATTTGGCTATGGCCGAAAGGCTTTAACTTGGCTTCTTATGAATATGTACTCTCGTATAAACAGTTTTACATTTCATTCTGGAATTCTATGATTATTACCGTAGTTGGAACGGCAATCAGCATGGCTGTCACCACATTGGCTGCCTTTGCGCTCTCTAGAAAAAACTTTCCTTCTAAAAGAGGGTTTATGCTATTCTTTGTCATCACGATGTTTTTCAGCGGTGGTCTAATTCCTACTTATCTGGTTGTGAAGCAGCTCGAATTGTTGAATACACTCTGGTCAATTATGCTGCCAATGGCCTTGGCACCGTTCAATTTAATCCTGATCCGCAACTATTTTTTAAGCCTGCCTGAGGCTTTGGAAGAGTCAGCGATAATGGATGGGGCTTCTAACTTACGGGTCCTAGCTTGGATCTATCTACCTTTATCTATACCGACTATTGCAACGATCGCGATGTTTTATGCCGTTGGTTACTGGAATAGCTTCTTCCAGGCCATGATGTATATCACAGATCGAAGTCTGATGCCACTGCAAGTATTTCTCATGCAGATCGTGACGAATTCCAAGACAGGAGACATGACGACGGGTGGCGTTTTAAGTGAGCTCACGCCAGAGTCTACGACGGCTGCCGCAATCATCTGTGTCGTATTTCCTATCCTTTGTGTATATCCCTTCATCCAAAAATATTTTGTAAAAGGTGTTATGTTAGGTGCGGTCAAGGGATAATCCATTCCTAATCCGGACTTTCATATGAATAATTAATTAGGGGGGCGTAATCATGCATTTTAGAAAAACAGTGGCCATTAGTATTAGCTTAGTGTTGTGTTTCCTTGCTATTTCGGGGTGCAGCACAAGTAAGGAAGCGGGTCAGAATGGATCAGAAAAGACAGCTGCAACGAGTGAGGGTGGGGAAGAAGCCAAAGCACTAAAGGATTTGAAAATTACAAGGCTTTATCACGGCGTAATGGAGCAATTCAAAGGTTCAGACACTATGAATAATAATAAGATAATTAATAAACTTAGGGAGAATTCAGGCTTTAATATACAATATGAGTCACTGCCAAATGAAAATCCATCGCAAAAAATTTCTATTGTCTTTGCTTCTGGTGATGTGCCCGATTTGATAATGGTAGCTGGCAAATCAGACTATTTCAAATTGGCCAAACAAGGTGCGCTCGAGCCTCTCGATGATTTAATTGCAAATGAAATTCCAAATTTGTCTACAATGGCGACCAATGAATCGTTAGATGCTTTGAGGTATGATGGAAAGCTTTATGCAATTCCTTATCGAAATGCATTAAAGGTAAGTAATGGTCTTATCGCTCGCGCAGATATTTTGAAGGAATTGAACTTGAATACCCCAACAACGATCGAAGAGTTTTATTTGACAATGAAGACGATTAAAGAGAAGAAAAATATTACGCCGCTAACGATGGCAACTTCAAGTGCGGGCTCTTTCTTTGATGGCTTTTTCCCGTTCGCCGCTGCCTTTGGCGTATCCACACCTACAGTCGTAAAAGACGGAGAATTGAAATTTTCCTGGATACAGCCGGAATACAAGGAATTTATAACCACACTCAAAAAGTGGTTTGATGAAGGATTGCTTGATCCGGAATTTGCGGTCAATAAAGATAGCAAAGATAAGCTGATAAACGGAACAGCTGTATTTAATACCTTGTATTTCTCCTCTGGCATTGACGTTGATAAAGCATTGCAGGAAAAGAAGGATGGCGGATCCGTTCAGTTTATCGCTCCTCCAGTTGGAATAAATGGACAATCAGGGATTCAAGATGCTTCGATTTCCACGCAGTACATTGTGATTCCAAAGCAAGCAAAAAACAAGCTTGGCGCAGCACAGTATCTAAACTTCTTGTATAAGCAGGAAACGGATATCTTGCTCAATTACGGTATTAAGGATGAGGATTACACAGAAGCGAATGGGGAATACACGCAGTCGAAGGAACAGAGCGACAAAATTGCCTGGCGCTCGATGTACGGCTTAGGAGATACGGATTTCGGCATTGATGCAAGACTTAAAGCCAAAAACTTGTTGCCGTATTATGAGCCTCAGCTTGCATTCAAAAAATCACGTGAGGAAACGAACTACGCCCCATCCATTGAAGCGTTCGATTCGAAATTCCCAGAGTTACGTAATTTCGCTGAAGAAAACGCGATGAAATTTATTATGGGTAAGCGTGATTTGTCGGAGTTCGACAAATTTACAAAGGAGTTCGATGCTAAGGGTGGAAAGGCTGCAATCGATGCAGTGAATGAATGGTATACACAGAAATAACAAAGAGACGCTAGTGTGCAGTTGCCTGTTCCTTGGGAGTCTTTGCTATGCAAGGGGAGACCAAGGAACGGGGCAACTGAGCTCTCGGCAAGGGAATTCATTTCTGTATGGGAGTAGATTACGTTAGCTGTCAAATGGAAAGGGAAAATAAGATGAGCAATATAACAGATCTTCTCGTCATTGGCGGAGGGCCGGTGGGTTTATTTGCTTGCTTCTATGGCGGTATGCGTAAAGCGAGCGTTAAGCTGATTGAAAGCATGCCGCAGTTGGGAGGCCAGCTAGCAGCATTATACCCGGAGAAGTATATATACGATATTCCAGGATTTCCGAAAGTTACTGCTCAAGAGCTAATTGATCGTTTAGTGGAGCAAATCAAGCCGTTCCCCATTGATATTTATCTGAACGAGCAAGTACTTCGGGTTACCAAGCTTGAAGAGCAGCTGTTTCAAGTGGTGACAGATAAAGGTGAGCATTATGCCAAAGCGGTTATTCTAACCGGGGGAGCAGGAGCTTTCCAGCCTCGACGGGTTGAGCTTCCTAATGTGGAGCGCTTCGAGAAAGAGAATCTTTACTATTTTGTTAACGATCTTAAAAAATTCAAAGGGAAGAAAGTATTAATAAGTGGGGGAGGGGACTCGGCAGTCGATTGGGCATTAATGCTGGAATCAATTGCTGAACAGGTAACTTTAGTCCATCGTCGGGATAAATTTCGTGCTCATGAGCATAGCGTAGAACGGCTTAGAAACTCAACAATTGATATTCGAACGCCGTGGGAATTAATGTCTCTGGATGGTGAGGATCACATTCAGCAAGTGCAGCTTCAACACTGCCATTCAGGAATCGTAGAGAACATAGAGGTGGATGCCGTTATCGTAAATTTCGGTTTTGTATCTTCTCTTGGACCAATTGCGGAATGGGGAATTGCTTTGGAACAAAACGCTGTTGTTGTAGACAGCCGAATGCAAACGAATATAGCTGGTTTTTTTGCAGCGGGAGACATAACAAAATATCCAGGAAAGGTGAAATTGATTGCAGTCGGATTCGGGGAGGCCCCGACGGCTGTTAACAACGCCATGACCTACATCGATCCAGAGGCAAAGCTGTCTCCAGGACATAGCAGTCACATGAAAATTCCACAGCTTTCTACGAAGTAAACGTTTCGATCATTACGGGGATGGACTTGCTGAAGTGATCTATGGGAAGCCTGGAATTAGTTACGAAACGATGGAGAGAATAATTTTCAACCAATTTTTACTGCTTCAGGTTCTAAAGGAAATGTGAAAACAAATATCTAAAAAGCTACAGGTTCAGTATAGGACTCTCCACTCCTATCTATATTTTTGGACTCCATGTGAGTTCTAGCTACCTATCGAGGTAGCTTTTTTTTCTGCGACAGCATAATTAACTAACAGGATTTCCTTGCGGTTTGTCAAATACATAAGAGTCAAGAAATTAACAGGAGTGTTCTCTTATGCTATCGAAAAATCGTCTAGGCAAAGCGTCGAAAGTTTACTTTAAACCCGAATTAGCTTCCTCGAAAACTCACAGCTCGGCAACATGAACTTCCTGAGTAATATCTACGCCGATGACCAGATGATGAACGCTGATGTTTTCAATGAGTTGATTTTGTTTATTCGGAGCTTTAAACTTCATAGATGAGCGACCTCCTGATGGTGAGAGTTTTGGGCTGCAACCCGTTACCAACTCCCATGTTACAGATGCGCTCTTTTTTGTGCAAAGTCCATATTATTCGTTTTAGAGGAATGCTAACGGGGAATTTAAGCAGATAGACTCCATTATTAAGGGGCCGAACCTCGCTGCAAGGAGATTATCAGACTAATTCTGCAGCCTATCGTTGAGAATGCTATATTACATGGGATTAATAAAACTAAGAGCAGGCAGGGGAGAATTTTGATTGGAGGGTTGCAGCGCAAAGACGGAATTGTCTTGTACATCTCGGATGCGCGCGCTGGTTTGAATAATTCAACATGGGAGACTTTTCTCCTTGTTGCAGGTTCTGGATATAGCGTTCAGAATGTGAATCAACGGCTGCAGCTATACTATGGCATCGGAAGTAGTGTGAAATTTCGAAGCAGCTTGGGAAAAGGAACAATAGTCCGTCTATTTTTATTGAACAAGTAAGCAAATGTCCTATCAGCGTAGCTTTAACCACCTAATCGTAATCCTGTCCCGTTTCCGGGACTTTTTTTATTGATTATATTAAAACTGTTAAATTGAAAGCGATTTCAAAAAAACGGAAAATGTGATGTCTGGAGGGGTTTCGGTGGTCGGTGTCTAGGTTGTCATCCGCTTTACTGTAGAACAAATAATTAAATTAATGGAGGGATTTGAATGAAGATCAGAATGACTCCGATTCATGCCGGAAGAGGTCAGTTACTCAAAATCATGTTATGCCTATTGCTGGCAGTCGCATTGTTGCCAGTCAGTTTCACGGCAAATAAGGTACTCACAGCTGAAGCAACTGCTGGAGATATGGACTATTTCACTGAGAACGAAACATGGTACCGTGATTTCGCGCCGGGAATAGTCAACCCGAGTGAAGGGACGATTGAGTTGACTACACGTATCGACAAGCCGCATGCGGAGTTCGGCAACGAGTATGACTTTCTATTCCAACTCATACCCGAGCAGGGAGGACCGGGTAATACGCTGATCAATGCTCATATTCCACCGTCGATTACGAAACCGACGGGTTTGACTTATGATCAGCCGCTTATCTTTTTCGTCAGGAACGGTAATGGGACTAATGAGGCTAGAGTTAAAGCCGAGTCCAGCGTGCTCAATTATACGGTTGGCGAATCGTTTAACCTCGCATTTTCTTGGAAAATGGGTCCCGGAGGTTATGTCGCCATCTACAAGAACGGTGTCCAATTGCAACGTGTATCAACATCGTTGGATCCGGTGATGGAGAAATTCATGCCCTATGAGTTCAAGGTGGAGAGAGGTTCCCCCTACAACATCTCCAATGTGAGAATATCTACCAAGGCGCTCGAGGCGAATGAGCTGGAGCAAAGCACGACCGCATTTGCGAGGGGAACGGATACATCGCTGCTTGCCAACATTGAGCTGGGTCAGGATATTCAATCAGAGAAATTTAATACGCCATGGCAAACCTCTTCAGCATACAGCGTTGTTAAACCGATTTTTCGCAATGAAAAGCAGGTATTCTACAAAAATGAAGCAGCTGTCTATCCGATAATGACAGTGAATTATGGGGATACATCCAAGACTTACTCTGTGAGTATTAAGGCTACTGATCCTTACGGGAATACTGCTTTTACCGAAGTGAAGGAAGTTATCATACCGGCCGATGGCACTTACCGTGTAGAGGAGTTGACCCTTCCGCAGCTGAATAATCAGGTAGGCTTCTGGTATTTGGAGACGACCGTTAGCTCTAGCCTGTCGGATGCAATCGTATATAGGAGCGGAATTTCTAAAGTACCCGCCAACGATACTAGCGTCACCGACGGAACATACGCGGATTATTATGGTACTCATTCTAGCTACAGCTACGATATGTCGCCTTGGAGCAAAATCAACACAAGCGCTACTCGTGCGTGGGAAGATGCCACCGTATTCCTCTGGCATAAAATCGAGCCCACCAAGGGGCACTTTACTTGGGAGCACGCTGATCAATATGTAAGTGCTGCTAATGCAACGGACATGGATGTGCTGGCGGTTCTGGGATACCCTTCTGACTGGGCATCTACGCGTCCGCCAGTTAGCGCCCTTCCTGCGGTTGGTTTTGAGATGCCTGCATTTCAATACAAGGCAGAACGCTGGGTTTCCAAGGATATTCAATATCAGGATGGAGTTCCTGGCACTGGAGAAGATTGGACCAACTACGTATACGAGACCATGAAACGCTACGCGGGCAAAGTCAAGTACTACGAGATCGTCAATGAGGTTAACTTCCATCCACCATACAAAGCAGCCGCCTTCTCAGGCACGAAGGAAGAATATTTCTTGATGCTAAAGATAGCTCATGAGCAAGCACAAAAGGTAAAGTCGGAGTATAAAGTGGAAACGGGCAATGAACTGGAGTTATATGTCACAACAAGCGGATTCACCGATGTTTCGGGTACATCGGCTGACCGTCAGATGGCCGTAGACGCATTGAATGAGCCGTATGTTGGATACTATGATATTTATAACATACATGGCTACGGCGGAACGAAATCTATTAAAGACGATATTCTCCCTGCCTTTAATCAAGCCAAGAGCGATTATCCAGATTTGAAACTGTGGCAAACTGAATTTTTTCCGTTTAATGAGACCCATCCGACCATTCCTGCAAAATTGTATGGAACCGTTGAACGGTATATGGATTTCCTCGCGAATGGTGCCACAAGATATTTTAATATGGGTATTCCGGCGGAAGACACGTTCGTTACACGTCATTCACAGTCTCCTACGGAATTGTTCCAAACGATCGCTGTTATGCAAAATCACATTCGTAAGGTGGATCAGTACATCGGATCGTATACTGGATTTTCCAATGAAACATTCCTTACGGTCAATCACTATATGCATCGTACAGACGGCAACTACCTTAGCGTCTTGTCAGCGGATAGTCAATCGTTTAATATCAACATTCAGAATGCAGATAAAATTGTTAGCGTGGAAGATAACTACGGGAATGTTATTCCGGTTTCAACTGATGGCGATATTCTAAAAAAAGATACGATCTTTATTGTCAGCAATGAGCCACTCCAAATTAACAGTGTAACTGGTGATTTGGTGCTTACAACGATTCGTAATGGCGGCTTTGAGAAGTTGTCAGGCGATTCACTCGGGGGGGCGGCGGCTGTCACCATCGATAACTGGGTTATGTCCGCTGGAGTATATGGGACGCATGCTTATGTGAACAAAACAAGCCCATTCCAGGGTGTGAATGCCGTGGAGTTCGATTCAACGGGAGCGCCGGGAAATCGGACGTTTATGAACCAGACGTTTACTGTCACGAAGCCGGGAACCTATGTACTTGCCGCTAATATCAAGAAGCTAAGCGGAGGAGCAGACGTTCAACCTGAGCTGAACATTTGGGCAGGGAACACTGACCATCAGCTTGCTCCAGTGACTCTTACTGACCAATATGCTTATTATGCCAAAGCATTTACCGTATCGCAGACGATGAGCATTACGGTTAATATTGGGATTTTATCGGGCGTTGGGAAAGTGGTGTTTGACAACGTATCATTCGAGCTCGTGCCGGATAATGTGGAAATTGTGATGGACAATTCGGATACGGTGGGTGTGAAGTTTACCAGTAGTACAACAAGCAATGCTTGGGACAACACAAGGAACAATACTGCTGCAAACAAGGGCAACTTCGCGCTTAATACAAGCAAGGATGGCAAAGCCAGCGTAACGTACACCCCATCGATTCCCCTGGCGGGCATGTATGATGTGTACGAGTGGCACCATCCGACAAGCTCAACTACGACTGCTCCGTTCACGATCAATCATGCAGGTGGTATGACACAGGTGGAGGTGAATCAATCGTACTCCTTCGGAGGGAGATGGAATAAAATTGGAAGTTACCCGTTTAATATAGGCTCCACAGGAAGCGTTGTACTTACTAACGGCTTCAAATCCGAAAACTTTATGCTTGCAGACGGCATCAAATTTGTACGGACAGGTAATTTACCGCCGATATTCTCGAATGGTAATTTCGAGAGCGTAACGGGGGACCCGCTTGACGGGCCAGTCTCGACGACTTTCGATAACTGGAGCATGGGAACAGGCGTCTATGGCACGAATGCTTATGTGAATCAAACAAATCCATATCAAGGAGAATTCGCTGCTGAATTTAATTCGGTGGGGGTAACGGGCGGTCGAACCGGTCTGTCTCAGAAGTTCACTGTCTTGGAGCCAGGAACCTATACTCTGTCTGCCTATATCAAGAAGCTTGATGGAGGGGCGGAAGTTCAGCCTGAACTGAGTGTGTGGGACGGAGTAAGCGATCATCAAATGCAACCTGTCGTTCTAACGAGTCAGTATGCTTATTATGCGAAGAGTTTCGTCGTTTCCCAGAAAATGGACATTACCATCAAGATCGGTATTTTATCTGGAGTAGGTAAAGTTTTGTTTGATAACGTGGCTTTTACCCTCGTACCGGATAACGTGGAAATTATTATGGACAACAAGGATACTGTTGGTGTGACATTCTCCGGCTCTTCATGGTCGAATACGGGAAGCAACTCAACCGCTTACAATGGAAATTTTGCAGTCAATACAACCAAAAGCGGCAGCTCGACTGCTACCTACACCCCAAACATACCACAAACCGGCATGTACGATGTGTATGAATGGCACCATCGTACAACCGGAACTACTGATGCACCATTCACAATCCTTAATGCAACAGGCTCTGAAGAGGTAATTGTGGATCAATCTCAGAACAGTGCCAAATGGAACAAAATAGGGAGCTTCCCGTTTATGCAGGGCTCAACGGGAAGTGTCATAATAACCAATAGATTCCATACGAGCAACTTTATTCTAGCAGATGGCATACGATTTGTGCGCACAGGACCCTACGTACCGGTTGAAAGTATAACGGTCAATGGGAATCCTAATGCCAGCGTGTTGAAAGACGGCACGCTTACTATGAATGCGATTGTCATGCCAACTAATGCTGTGAATAAATCTGTTGTCTGGAGTGTAGTGAATGGAACAGGAAAAGCGGAGATTGATCCGACAACTGGTGTGTTGACTGGTCTAGATACCGGCACTGTCCTTGTAACAGCCACAGCATTAGACAATACAGGAGTGAAAAACCAGCTGCAAGTGAAAGTGGTTCAACTGGATCATGTTGTGCTTGGTGTAAATAAGACAATCCTGAGGAATGGAGATCAAGCAATCTTGACTGTCTCAGGCATATTGAACGATGGAACACAGGCAGACCTTAGCGAAGTGGTCGCTACTTATAAGAGCGACAGTGCGCTAGCTACTGTAGATGCGCAAGGGTTAGTAACGGCAACTGCAGCAGGAGAAGGTACAGTGCAGCTTACAGTGAGCATCAAACATGTGACAAAAACGTCAGAGTCCAGCGTCGCCATCCTGGTAGACAACAGTCCGCCTTTGACTATTGCGGCAGTAAGCCCTGCAGAACCGAACGGAAGCAACGGCTGGTACACCTCGGATGTCACGGTAGCATTGGCGGCGTCGGATAGGCTATCAGGCGTAGCCAAGATAGAGTATCGGGTGAACGATGAAGAGTGGAATGTTTATACGGAACCCTTCACATTGGATCAGGAGGGTGTCAACAAGGTACAATACCGCGCCACTGATAACGCGGGCATTAGCGAGGAACTGCATTCGACAACCTTTATGTTCGATAAAGTGGCACCTACTGCAACAGTATCTTACAGCATGACATCCACACAGGATGTAGTAGCCACAATATCAATGAGTGAGCCAGTTACAATTACAAATAATGGAGGTTCAAGCAGCTACATATTCTACTATAATGGCCAATTTACCTTTACGTTCATGGATGCCGCTGGCCATCATGGTTCAGCTACGGCTGTAGTTGATAATTTAATATCCAAAAGTAAAGCCAAACCGGGAAAACCGACAATTTTTGATGATAATGGTTATGATAACGGGATGCAAGACGGTAAATATAATATAACGATGAATCTATGGTACGGAGAAAATGCCCGAATTTACAAGCTTTATGAAAATGATGTATTAATCGATACGAGAACCCTGGCGGATCATACACCAAATGCCCAAATGGTGACAACTGCGATAAGCAGCAAACCAAACGGTACCTATCGATACTATGTAGAGCTGACTAACGCATTCGGTACTACCAAGAGTGATACGCACATAGTCACAGTAACCCAAGCCGCACCTGCCAAGCCGGTACTTGCCAACGACAACTGGGATGGTGACGGAAGCTTTAAAGTAAGTATGAATCTATGGTGGGGGACGAATGGAGACACATATAACTTATATGAGAACAGTATCCTCATTGATTCACAAGAACTTACGAATGGAGAGCCAAATGCCCAAACTGCAATAACAATCTTAACGAATCGAGGTATCGGTACCTATGAGTATCGAGCAGAGCTTATCAACTATGCAGGGGCGGTCTCAAGCGATGTGATGATTGTCCGTGTGACGAAGTAATCTGTACATGTATTAAAATCTATGTAAACGGAGCTTGCGAACTTTTTGCGAAGCTCCGTTTTTTACACTATTTGGAGTTTATTGATTTTTCGTCTATCTCAATCTGAATAATCTTCGATTTAATCGCTTTGCCGTAAACCCCAAGGACGGTGACATCCATGTATACTTTGCCTGAGATTACAACGTAAGACTAGCCACTTAATCGTAGCCTTATCCCGTTTTCAAGGTTTTCTTCGTTTGTTATATTTATTGCATGGGTATATATGAAAGCGATTCCAATACAAAGTTTTCGGAAAGGAGCTTTTTTTTGCCAAGAAAAGCAAATGTAATTACTACCTGTTTCAACGAAGAATTAATAAGGGGCTCTTCGATGGAACAAAATCTTCAAAGAGCACTGAACATGCTGGATTCATTTTCAAGCCTGCAGCCGGATCTAATTTGCTTTCCCGAGGTGTTTCTACTATCAGGAAACGATAATAATAATGAAAGCTCTAAGGAAATGACAAAGCTAACCTATCAGGCTCTTTCAGTGCAAGCAAAAAAACTCAATAGTTACATTATCGCTAGTGTTCATGAATGGATTGATTCTAAGAAGTACATTGTTGCTTGGTTGTTCGATAGAAACGGTAACCTAGCCGGAAGGTATTGTAAATATTATCCGACTGATGGTGAAATGAAAAGAGATGGAATAACACCGGGGAAAGAAATGCCTGTGTTTGAGACGGATTTTGGTAAGATAGGCATTGCCATTTGCTATGATATCGGATATCCGGAAATATGGAGCAGGTTGAGCGCAATGGGTGCTGAGCTTGTAGTGTGGCTCTCTGCCTACGATGGAGGGTTCCCGCTTGAAGCTTATGCATGGCTGCATGCTTATTATGTAATATCCTCAGTTAGATCTAACCATTCAAAAATGATAGACAAAACCGGTAAAGTTATGGCCTCTACTTCCAAATGGGCAGGCTGGTCTTCAAAAACAATCGATCTTGATAAACAGATTTTTCATATAGACAATCAGTATGACAAGCTGCTAGAGGTACAAGGCTGTTTAGGACGCAAAGTAACGATCGAAAGCTTCTCTCAGGAAAATATATTCACAATCGAATCAAATGACAAAGAATGGCCAATGGAGAGAATAGTATCGGAATTCAAGCTTGAATCGTATAGGGAATATCATGTCAGGTCTGAAAAGGCTCAGAATGAAAGCAGATAAATTGAACTTTTGAATAGAAGAGGAGTGGGGAAGAAGAGATGTCACAATTACCTGTACAATTTTCAGTGTTCACAAAACCATGGAGAACGATATCCGTCCAACAGCTAGTTAAGTTTGTCAAAGAAAGTGGTTTTGACGGAGTTGAGTTTCCTTTGCGTGAAGGGTATCAATTGGAGCCTGTCGATGCCGAAAAAGGTTTGCCGAAGCTCGCATCCTATTTTGCCGATCATGGCTTAAAGATTTTTAGTGTTGCTAGTCAAATGGAAGAACGGATTTTTTCGGCTTGCGCAGAGGCAGGAATTTCAACGATTCGGGTTATGCCTGACATTTCACATGAAGAGGGATACCATCAATCGGTAGAAAGGCTTCGGATGAATCTCGAAAAGGTAATTCCACTCTGTGAGAAATACGGAGTGAAGGTTGGCATCCAACAGCATTATGGTGATTTCATAACGGATTCTACGGGTCTGTTGCAGCTAATGAAAGGTTTGAATTCTGCTTATGTCGGAGCTGTCTGGGATTGTGCACATGATGCTTTGGCAGGGCAGCAGCCTGAATTTGGTCTTGATATTGTCTGGTCTTATCTCTGTATGGTTAATCTTAAAAATGCATTCTATACGCGCACTAACGGACCGGAGGCAGAACAAGCGCAATGGAATCGCCATTTTACATCTGGGCGACAAGGGATGGCTTCTTGGGAGCGTGTTGCCGAATATTTGAAGAAACGAAAGTACGAAGGTGTCATCTGTCTGACGGCAGAATACACAGCAGAGGCTGAAGCAGACCGACTTATTCGTGAGGATATCCGTTACGCGAAATCACTCTTTCAAAATTAATAAATGAAAAGTAAAGGGTGGGAGTAGAGTGGCGGCTAAAGTGCGTTTAGGAGTCGTAGGGTTAGGGCGGGTATCAAGCTCACATTTACCGGCGATCCAAGAACTGAGAGATAAAGTAACCTTAAAAGCAATTGTATCCCGAAACCCGGATAAAGCTGCCCAGGCAGTGGAAGGGTGGGAGGGAGCGAGAATTTACGATTCTTTTGAAGAAGCATTGCAGGATCCTGAAATTGATGCTTTCCTGCTTTTGCTGCCACACGATTTACATGCACCATATGCGATCAAAGCTATGGAGGCAGGCAAGCATGTACTTATCGAAAAGCCGATGGCGATGAACCGCGTTGAAGGTGAACAGATGGTTGAAGCCGCCAAGCAGAACAATGTGACTTTAATGGTAGGGCAGAGTCGAAGATTTTTCGGTCCCGTCATGAAGTCTATCGAAAAAATCAGCAATGGCGAGATTGGTGAGTTATTTACGATTCATGCCATGCTGCTGGCTTATATTGATAAACCGGCCGTGGATTGGTGGAAGGATGTTAAGCACATCGGAGGCTTTATTATTCCTCTTTGGGGCAGTCATATCCTAGATTATATCGTTTGGGCATACGGTGAACTGCCGGAAACGGTATATGCGCAAGGCTATTCCCATAACCCGAATTGGGAAGGGGAGGATGAGGTAGCGATCTCTCTGAGGTTTTCCAGGAACCGGATGGCCAACATCTTGATGTCCTTTAATGCTGGAAGAGTTCCAGGTGATGAAGAGGGGCTTGGCGGCAAACGAATCTGGACGACACAGGATAGCGTTTATGTACGCTATTTGACCGGAACGAAAGGCGTATTGCATCTTAAAGATGAGAATGAGCTGTTTGACAACGGAGAAAAAGTGGAATATCCGAGCAAGCATGCTTCGAACTTTACTTGGCAGTTGGAAGAGTTCATCGATTCCCTGTTGGAGAATCGCCAGCCACTTGCGGCGGGACACGAAGTGCTTGGGGTAATGCATATCATGGATGCCTGCTTCGAGTCCATAGCGACTAATCGGGTGGTTCGGTTGGATGAAGTAGGTTCTGTGAGAGAAAGTGAGCTGAGGACCTATAACTAGAAAAATAGTCGTACAAATACCAAGAAACGAATTGGCTGCTTTTTTGGAGCCGGATGTGTTGGAGAACTTAAAGCTGTTGGGTGAATTGGTTCTCAATCCATTTGAGCGGTCATTTACTCCAGATGAGCTGAGACGTCACCTCGCTGATGCCTCCATTTGCATCTCAACATGGGGCAGTTCACCGATTTCACAAGAGATTTTGAACTCAGCACCTAAGCTTGAGCTGATTGCACATATGGCGGGTTCGGTTAAAAATATAATAACTCCTGAAGCTTACGATAGAGGTATAAAGGTAATATCAGGAGGTCATGCCATCGCAGAATCGGTAGCTGAGTCCATATTAGCTATGATATTGGCTACTGGACATCGGATTAAGCTAGTGGATGATGCGATGCGGGGGAATGTAAGCTGGATGACTCCAGCGATGGAGGCGGATGAGCTTCGTGGGAAGACGGTAGGGTTTATTGCCCTCGGCATGGTGGCTCAAGAGGTGATCCGGCTATTGCAGCCGTTCCAATTGCAGTTCATCGGCTATGATCCTTACATGAAACAAGAAAAAGCTAAGGACCTCGGTGTGGAATTAATGTCCCTTCATGAGGTATTTACACGTGCACAAATATTATCGCTCCATCTACCGAAGATACCTGAAACGTACCAGATGATCGGACGAGAGGAGCTTCGCTTCATCCAAGATGGTTGTTTGTTCATTAATACCTCTCGAGGAAGCGTGATTAATGAGCAGGCACTGATTGAGGAGCTAAGAACGAATCGCTTTTTCGCTGCACTGGACGTATTTGAACAAGAACCATTACCAATGGATAGTGAGCTGCGTCGATTGCCTAATGTATTGGTCAGGCCGCATATTGCCGGTGTGAACCCTTCTTCCCGGAAAAGAATAGGCAGATCATTAGTGGAGGATATGCATCGTTACTTTAACGGGGAAGGAATCCAGCATGGAGTGAGTAAAGAGCAGCTGGCGTTAATGACTTAACGGATTCTCCGCTAGAATATTCATTTGAAGCCCATATTCCAGAAAGGGGTATTTATATGGTACGAAAAATGTCAGTTCCTCCGATGGAACTAGTTGATGAAGATGGCCCACAAATCCAAGTTTGTGCGGTTATGGACGAGATTGGGAAGATTAGCCTCCGAAGGGCGTTGATCCCAGAGCCCAAAGAAGGTGAAGTACGAGTCAAAGTTAAATGGGTGGGAATTTGTGGCAGCGATGTCGAAGTGTTTCGAGGTGCTCGCGAACCTGAGTTTATCTCGTATCCGACCCGTCTTGGACATGAGGTCGCTGGTGTAATTGATAAAGTAGGCAGCAATGTTATCGGCTTAAAACAAGGAGATCACGTAGCACTGCGTTATGTTTGGGGCGCGTTTGCCGAATATGTATGCTGTGAACCGTTCTCGGTCAAGGTGCTGCCCAAGGATTTACCCTTAATCGAGGGATCCCTGATCGAAGTGCTGCCAGGGATTATCCATGCTGCTGAGCTTGCCGATATTTCCCCTCATAAAAATGTATTGATAACCGGTCAAGGAGTGAGCGGCCTCATCATGACACAAGTGATGAGATTATACAGCCCACGCAACCTAGTGGTGACGGATTTATTCGACGAGAAGCTGGCGCTTGCGCGAAAATATGGTGCTACGCATACGTATAAAATTCCCCACGAGCATGCAGCTACAATGGATACGCTTAGGAAGGAATTTCCAGATGGATTTGATGTCGTCATCCCTTGTCTTCTGGAGGGTGAAGGAATGGTGGATGCCATTGATGCAACTGCGCAGAATGGGAAAATTGTGATGTATGGCTGCATCGGTACTTGCCGTAAACCAGTTGATTTTTTTAAGGTTCACAAGAAAAGGCTGGACATTCTATCAACCGAACCAAAACGGGATATCGACAACAGACGTTATTTCGACGAAGGGCTCAGGCTTGTACTGGATGGACTCGTGAATACGGAAGAAATGGTCACCCATATCGTTCCGCTAACCGAGGTAGACCGTGCATTTCAATTGCGCAACGAACATAAAGGCGATACGATCCATGTGATGATTGATTGTGAGGTAAATCGTAGTTGATCTGAAGGGTTGATTATTATCATATGAATGAGGCTGCTTCAAAGGTTAAATATGACCTGAGAAGCAGCTTTTTTATGCTGTTGGCTTCTACTTTTAGAAGTTCTATCCATGAAGCGGCTGATGATAGAGACGTTAACTTGAAGCACGATATCCGGCTTGTTATTGAAATGCCGAAGGTAGGGGTTAATCGTTATTCTAGCTTGTTTAAAGAGCTCAATTAAGGCTCCAATCTCACTTCCGAATCTACATTGTATCACAGATTCAGAGAAGGAGGTTGGAGCCTTTATGAGTTAAAGGTTAAATGTATAGCGATATAGTGCAAAGCTTAGTGGTTGGTTCAAGCTGATATTGATTTCTCCCGCTGAAGATGGAGTGAGCATCCATTCTTCATCTGGGAACACAAGCCGCTCACGGCCCTCGGAACGGACGAGGCATCTCAATGTCAAAGGAGTAGTCTGGCAGTCCCACAGTTTAAACGAGCCAGCATGTTCGGGAGTCCATTCTCGAAATACAAGCAAATATCCTTCCTTTGGATTGACCATACTCTGAAATCCAGTCCATCCGGTTCCGCTTGGTTCTTCTCCAATCGGCAGCACGTGAGAGTGACTGATATCTGTTTTAATGTCATGAAAAATGCGAATCAAAGGTTGCAAGATCTCGAGTTGACTTTCGGAGAGTCCGGACAATTCCATCCACGCGAGAGGGTTAGTAAATAGAGTGATCGCGAATGAATAGGCTATGCCACAGGACTGGGGCGATAAGGGATCCTGACCATATCGTTCGGCATTTCGTTCCGTATTGAGGAATTCAATTTGCAATTGGCTTGCGGGTACATAAGGGCATAACATCCAAGTGTTTCGTAATGTCCAGTGGGGATAGTAGCTCTGAAAATCGGTATAGCGGTTTTCCAGAAACAAGGATCCAACGGAGGTATGATACAAATAACCTTGGCGCTTACCGTTTGTTGTATCTAGGTTAAAGTGGACGTTTCGGGATGACACTTTTCTTATTTCATTTATGATGTTCAGAAAACGGGATTCGCCTAGCTTACTTTTAATCGAAATCCCGTCTAATTTGAAGTAGCAAATTTCATAATTTCTCCACAAGCTAAGCATAGCATCGAGGTCCTTCTGCCAATGCTGAAAATCTTGGGTTGAATCTGGGGAAAACCAAAGTCCCAGCTGGATATTAAGCTCTTTAGCACGCTGGACGATAGGTTCGAGACCGTTAGGAAATCGTTCAATATGGACATTCCAAAAGTCAGCGTCTCGTGAGTAATAATCGGCCCAGCTTCCCCCGGAAATCACCGAGTTGGAAGTAATCCCTTTTTGCCAACCGTCATCAATCTGAACATGTGTAATGCCAAGCGTGCTTGCCCGTTCTAGCTCCTGTAATATGAATGATTCTGTAATGCGACCATCGCGTGAACGGTCTCCCCAAGTATTGCTCATGAGCATTCGCTCATTCTCCTTAGGTCCTTCCTTGATGTAATTATAGTAGCTATGAATCAAGCGAAGCTGCTCCAGCTCACTGCCGTGAAAGACACCGACTGTCGTGCCATAGCACTCGACCCATTCCCCAGAATGGAGATCGCTCTCGGCAACACCGGAGGAGGTTACCCATAACCGCTTCTCAGCTAAACCGTAATCTTCACCGTCATATTGCAAATGTGCAAGGGAGGTTGGACTTTCCTTGATAATCAGAAGTCCGTCCTTCGTAATCGTGTTCTGTACTGTCAAAAAATTTCCTGAAAGCTTGATCCGCTCATAGTTGGTGTACAGCAGCCCTTCCTCTAGAGAGACCAGATTGTTATAAGTATCGGTTACATCCCGGAGTGTAACCGCTTTCCAACGGCAATGAAGAGAATCAAGTGGGAGATAATCAATATAATCTGTTGGGGCTTGAACTCCGTGATGGGTTGTCGCTTCGGATGCGACCGGCGTTGAAGCGGGCGAATCCGAGAAGGGAATACCTATGAACCTATCAGCAGCACGGTAAAATAAAGATTGTCTAATTAATGGGGTATTTGCACCAATTCGAAGAATCCACTTGATAGCGACGGGGCCGCAAGATGAGGAGATAATGACTTTCAAGCTAGTAAGGGACGGATCGCCTTCATTGTCAAAGCTATGCACAAGTTGATAAGCCGTGAACTCTGTTGTTCCAACATTCAAACCTGTGTGAGTATAAGAAGGATTAAAACGTAGGGAGTTCTGATCAAGCCACTCTGTATTTATTTGTAAATCTAGTAACGATAATGGAAAAACACCTTTGGTAGTTAGTAACCATTTGCGTTCAATGAAACGGTTGCCAATCGATAGAATGTCGTCGTGGTATCGAAAATAGCAACCATGGACAGTTTCTTGAATCATGTCGGTTATCCCTCCATTCATAATATTTTTGGGTAATATTTGGATAAAGTAAGTATAGTAAAATTGGAATTTGAGTTCAATAGAACGATATTTCGTATTGAAGTGGTAAAAAATTGTGATGGTTTTGGTTTTCTTACTGCAAAATACGCAATACCGAGACGAGAGGCTCTCGGGTTCCATTCCGATATTCCGTGGGGGTAAGGCCAATGATTTTTTTAAACACTTTAGTAAAGTAACCAGGGTCTTCAAAACCGGTCAATTTAGCAATTTCCGTAACGGAGTAGCGTGTTCCCGTCAATAGATTAGCGGCTTCCTCCACGCGTATTTTATTGAGATAATTAATAGGAGAAGCGCCCATTTTTTTATGAAAAGCCTTGCAGAAATGATGCTTGGACAACTGTTCGGTGCCAGCAATTTCCTGAAGAGTGATCGGATTGCTAAGATGATCTCTCATATAACGGAGCGCGTTGTTAAAGTTATGCCCACCCATGGCAACCGCTGAGCTTTCGGTTCGCACTTGTTGGTCCCAAAGTGTAAGGAGCCATTCGTAAACACGTATCGATTGATCGACGGGGTGATCGAGATGTTGCTGTTTGACGCTCATAAACAATTTCCAGAGCAGCTGGATGGGTCGAGTATTCGGATCCATTTGCTGGACATGACCTTTCGCGCATAACTGACTCCAAGTTGGGGCTGCTGTCACCCCGCTAAACCGAAGCCAGATGAACTCCCAAGGCTCTTCATCTACACTCGATTCGTAAAAATAACGATGTTCGCTCGGGATATTAACGAGGAAGGCACTGTTGCGAGGTACGGCTATTCGAGTGCCCTGTATCTCCAGAAAGCCGCGGCCGGATAACGTGTATTGGAAAAGAAATCCTATTCTATCTCTTTTTAAGCCGAAAAAGTCATAGCTGGATACATTAGTTACTTTTTGAACGCCAATGGAATGGATTATGCATAAATTCTCCTGCTGTTCTGTATGAAGAAATCCATAAGATTCAATCATAATAAATAACCATCCTTTGAATTTAATATTTAATAATCAATCGCTATGTCTCCTACCTAATTATAGCCGCTAATCATCAGAAACGATGATTTCTGCGATATTCGGAGGGATTGATTTTGCATTTGCTTTTGAACATGCGGCTGAAATAAAAGGCGTTCTGATACCCGCATTGCTCAGCAATTTGATCTAGCGTATCGTCGGTTTCGACCAGCAGAGATCTCGCCTTCTGCAGCCGAAGAGAGGTTACATATTCGATTGGAGATTGGTTGTAAGACTGCTGGAACCGTCTCGTCAAATGCGAGGGACCAATGCCCAGTTCGTCGGCCAACTGGCTTATATTCCAGCCATACTCCAAGGCGTGTTGCTCCAAATACGACAATACTCTGGCGATGACAGGGTCCTGCTTCGTCTTGCGGCTTCTGTCTGCGGAGGACGCCAGCTCCAGTGACAAAATGGCGAGCAGGTCGTCGACGAAGTGTCGGATATAGTCCTTGCCTTTGCCTTCCTCTGAACGCGCGCATGCGGTGCGCATATAACGATAGGTGGATTCCAGCCGCTGCAAGTCCCGAACGGCCAGCTTACCGTGCGGCAATGCCTGATCGGTTGCGAACTCGATGAACAAGAAGGAGAGAGGCTCCACCACTCTCCGTTTCAGCTTCATGCCGGGCGGACAGAGGACAAGCTCGCCGTAGCCAGCTTCGTCGAAGGGGCTATCCTTGGGTCGGCTGCTCTTGGGAGCGCTCCCCTTGAGCAAGGCTTCCTTGATCGCGTCGTCCTTAGGCAGATTCCCCCCGCCATTGCCGTCCTTTTCTTCGTCTCCGATCCCCTGTTCCATCGCGAAGGCGAAACGTCCCGACAACGCGGCAAGCATGACCCAGTTCCGGTATTGATCTTCCTCCATCTTAAATTCCGTACGCACTCCGCTGATGTAGCTTCTCTTGATTTCCAACGTCTGCAAGTAGTGATCCCCTCTCATGGGAAATAGGCAAAAAAGTATATGAATTAGTATAAGGGTGTGCATGTCAAAAGTAAATAAAGGCGTTTAATATAGATATTAAGAAGTTGATCGCAAAAAAAAAGTGAAGGGGAAATGAAAATGAGCAATATTAAGCTGTTATCCGACGAGCAAGTGAAAAGTTATAACGAGCAAGGTTATCTGGTGCTTCGCAACGTATTCAGCGAGGAAGAAGCACGCGTTCTGCAAGCGGAATGCGACAAACTACTGACGACGGAGCGGTTCATGGATCGCGGCAATGTGCGCGCCGGCTACAAGAGCTACGCGAATGGAGATGTAAAGATTGAAAGAATGGATCCGGTACATGATATATCGCCATTGTTCGCAGAGCTGGTGAAGGATGAACGGATCCTCTCGCCGCTGCGCGACATCTATATGGATGAGCCACTGCTGTTCAAAGATAAGCTGATCTTTAAGCTGCCGGGAGCGAACGGCTACAGCATGCATCAAGACTCCGCGTGGTGGCAAGGCTTTCCGATCGAAGGGCTGATCAGCGTCATGATTGCCATCGACGGCGCGACGGTAGAGAACGGCGGATTGGAACTGTTCCCTGGCTATCATGACCGATTCCGTTCGAAGCCGGGCGAGCTGCGCAATATGAACGCGGACGAAATCGCCGAGATTGATCCGCTGAAAGGCGAGATTGTCGAAACGAATCCCGGCGACGTCATCATCTTCCATTCCTTCACGCCGCATCAGAGCGGAGCAAATACTTCGGAGAATAGCCGTAAACAGCTTTATTTGACCTATTCTCCATCAAAGAACGGACAGCTGTACAATGCGCATTACCAGCATTTCAAGCGCTATGCGCTTGCGGGCAAAGACTTGAGCAAATATTATTTCTTGTAATCGCATGAGCCGAGCAGAAAACCTTCTCCTTATTGTCAGGGGAAGGTTTTCTGCTCGGCTCGCCCCAACTTTTAGCTGAAATCGAATTACGGATCGAGTATGCTGAATGTGAACGCTCCTGACAACGGAAGGGTGGGCAATTATGTATTCGTTATTGCTGGTAGAGGATGAAGAGGTTATCCGTAATGGGATGCGACATTGTCTGGATTGGCAGTCATATGGCATCGACGAGATGGAGGAAGCTGAGAACGGCCGAATCGGATTGGAGCTTGCGTTGCGTATGAAACCGGACATTATTATTACGGACGTTGTGATGGCGGAGATGGACGGCATCGAATTTGTACGCAGAATGCGACAGGAGCTTACGGACAAGTTGATTCGTGTAATCATTATAAGCGGACATGAGGATATCGAATACGTCAGATCAGCGCTTAAGCTGCAGGTTGTCGATTATTTGCTGAAGCCGTTTCATACCGAGGAGCTGGAGGACGTGCTACGGAAGGTGGTGGAAGCATGCGATTCGGATCGGCGGCAGGCCGAACATCTCGCCGGGTTGGAGGAGAAGGCGGATCGATCGCGGCAGCTCGTGCGGGAAAGGTTGCTCCATGAGCTGTGCCATAGGCCGCTCTCTGCCGAGGAAATATCCATTTATTCCGATTATGCCGGGGAGCATCTCTCCTTCGATCCGGGCTGCCGTGCCGCATATATCGAAGGCAGCATGTTGCGGGAGGGCGAATTGCGGGCGCTTGAGGGAGTATTGGCGATATTCCCTATGGATCAAGGCGCTATCGGCGGCGTCATAGCCGGTGGAGATTGGCTCGAAGACGCCAGCGTTCAGGCCTGGCTGGCAGATACGGGGGCAACCGTCGGTATCGGTTCGGCGGCTGAGCGGCCGGAAGAGCTGCATCATTCCTTCCAGCAAGCGAGGATTTCATTTATTGATGCGAAGGAAAGTGGTGAGAGCGCCATTACAGTCGCTTATCAGTCGGATGCGAGCGATAAGAAAGAATGGATTCTCTCTGAGATGGCAACATGCGAGGCGGTGATGCTGGATGCGCTGGAGCGGGGCGATCAGGAGGCACTTAAAGAGGGACTTCAGGCATATACCGGGCTTGTCCGTCGCTTCGATCAGGCCAAGCCGGATTATCTGCAAGCATTTTTCAGCATGTTTCTCGCGCAAGCGAACCGGCATTTTGCTGTGCTCTTGGAACCCTCGGCGCAAGCATCGAGAGCACTGGAGGAGATCGGGGCAACCCGCGAGCAGCACGCGTTAATTCGGATTTTCAATGACGCCATCATGAAAATTATGGAAGCGATTAACAGCAGGGCGGATCAACGCAGCGTCGTCCGGCTGGTCAAAGGTTATATCCGCAGCTCCTTCGGCGAGGAGCTTACACTGGCGCAGATTGCAGAGCACGTGCATCTTTCTCCAAATTATTTGGCCAATCTGTTCAAGAAGGATACGGGGATGACGATCAATGCCTATATGACTGAAGTTAGACTTGAGGAAGCGAAGCGTATGCTGCTGGATGACAATCGGCTCCTGATTCACGATATTTCAGAGCGGATTGGCTATAAGGACAGCAAATATTTTACGAAGCTGTTCAAGCGGGAGTTTGGTTTGAGTCCAAGCGAATATAGGGAGCGATATGGATGAAGATGCTGCTTGGCAGATTTCTCCTCATCGATTCAAGGATGAAGCTGCGCAATAAAATGTTGATTTCTTTTGTATTGATGGTATTTATTCCATCGGTATGCATCGGCTTCTTCTCTTATCAGAAATCGTCGGCGATCATTAGTGAGCAGACCAGTCACGCCTACCTGGAGGCGCTTCGTCAGACGACAATTAATATTTCGTACCGTTTGGACGAAATCGAGAATATTTCCGAGATGGTGTATGCGAACGAAACGTTGCAGAAGCTGCTTCGCAAATCACAGCAGGAGAAGCTGTCGGTAGGCGAGGTTATTGACGATTACAACACCATCATTGAGATATTGGAAAATTCGGAGAAAAATCGCACCATATTCCGTATCCGGCTTATGGTTGCAAGTAATCCAATGTACGCTATGGAGGGCATCAATATTTTGAGCATTGAACCCCGCATGCTGGAGGATTGGAATACGAGACTTTCATCCAAGAAACGATCGATGGAATGGGTTTACAGCCCGGGCACGACCTATCCCGGCATTGGCGTTAAGGAGACGGTATCACTCTACCGAACGATCAAGGATTTAAAAAATGTTCGTAATTTACTGGGACTGATTGCAATTGACGTGGATCAGGAGACGATTAACGCCGTATTGCGCGATATGAGTCTAAACCTGCCTTATCAGGCTGTATTAATGAACCGTCAAGAGATGATCGCCTCCTATTCGCAGGGCATGGATAGTATCCCAATGGATTCGGACGAGCTTCAAGCCGCCTTGGGCGACGAAATCGGAGAGCGGCATGCTTATACGAGCGTTCGAATACACGGCGAACGTTATTTACATCTTGTACAACCGATGGAAGATCTGGATTGGCAGCTGGTTGTGCTTATTCCCTCTCTGCGCATTACAGATAAAAACTCGCTGCTTGGTTTGTATATTCTGCTCCTATCCGTTTCGCTAATTGCTCTTGGCATCGGACTTGCCTATTTGTTGTCGAACCGGATTACGAGCAGGCTCTCCCATCTGATTCACAAGATGAAGGATTTGGAGCGAGGGCAATTTGGCAAGGTGGTGGATGTTAGCGGCCAGGACGAAATTGCTGTGCTGCAACAAAGCTTCAATAATATGTCCATACAGATCCAGTCGCTTATAGGAGAGGTATATGCGATGACCCGAAAGCAGCAGCAGGAGGAGCTGAAGGTGCTGGAAGGACGAATCAACTCCCACTTTCTCTACAATACGCTGGATACGGTGAAATGGATGTCCCTCTCCTCCAATGCACCGGAGATTGCTAGAATCGTTACGAATTTATCCAAGTTTTATCGGATCAGCTTGAACAAAGGGCATGCAAGACTTAGCGTGGAGAAGGAGTTGGAGCATGTTCAGGCTTATGTGGCGATACAAGAGACCAGATTCAGTGGCAAGCTCCGATACGAGACAAAAGTGGACTCCGCGATACTACACAAAGAGATCATAAAGCTGATCCTGCAGCCGATTGTGGAAAATGCGATTTTGCATGGCATTAATAAAAGCGCTTCCAGGCAAGGGAGAATTCGCGTGCGCGGGCTGCTTCGCAAGCATGCCATCGTATTCTACATTACGGATACTGGGGCCGGTATGAGCACGGAGCAAATGTCTTCGCTGCTCCAGGAGGGCGGCGCAGGATACGGCGTTAGGAATGTGCATGAGCGGCTCAAGCTTTATTTTGGAGAAGGCAGTGGGGTCAGAATACGTAGTAGGGAAGGGCAGGGGACATCTGTAAGACTTCTGCTTATATTGGATACAGAGAAGGTCCTGGATCTATGAAATGATTACCAAATTGTAGAGGAGCCCTGTTAACAGGGCTTTTCTCTTTCCCTTTAATCTACTGAAAGTGGATACATAGTTAAATGAATGATCCGTGATATAACTCGTATAGAGGCATTGACGATGGTCTTGAATGTTTTGAATCTAAATCAACATATCGATACGTTATTGTTCGTTGAAACTGTGCTGTAAATCATAAAGCGTTAAATGCCACAACCTTGTAACCGCTTGCAAATGCGTAATAACAGCCACCTAACCGTAACTCTGTCCCGTTTCCGTTCTTCCACAGAACTCTTACAATAACAATAGGAAGTAGATAACGGACATACGAAAGAGGTGATGTTGCGGTATGCAGAGGATGGAGAAAGTAGAGTTAACACAGAAGAGAGCGCATCACACGCGCGCGCGGTGGCTGCTGGATCTGAAGAGAGATTATGTGCTGTACCTGCTATTGCTGCCAGGCTTGGCCGCATTGCTGCTCTTCAAATATTTACCGATGTACGGCGTGGTGATCGCCTTCAAGGACTTTAATCTGATCAGCGGCATATGGGGAAGCCCGTGGGCAGGGTTCAAGCATTTCGAGGAATTATTCAGGGCCCCCAAGTTCTACAGCGTGCTGGAGAATACATTGCTTATCAATTTCTACAAGCTGGTCTTTCAATTCCCGTTGCCTATTCTGCTGGCGCTAATGATTAATGAAGTGCGGAATCTAATGTTCAAGCGGTTTGCGCAGACGATTACTTACTTGCCACATTTCTTGTCATGGGTCATCATTAGCGCGGTGTTCATAAATGTGCTGTCGCCACAAACGGGTATTCTCAAAAATGTATTCGCTTTCTTTGGTATGAGTCATATCATGATGATCGCGGACGAGCGGTTTTTTCGGGGAGTGCTTGTGGCTTCGTCAGCCTGGAAGGAAACCGGATGGTCCTCCATTATTTATCTTTCGGCGATTCTGGCCGTTGATCCGCAGCTGTTCGAGGCGGCCAAGATCGACGGAGCGGGCAAGATGAGACAGATCTGGCATATCACCTTGCCAGGCATTCGCAGTGTAATTGTCTTCATTATTATGCTGCGCATCGGAACGGCACTTGGCAACGACCTAGAGCAGGTGCTGATGTTATACAGTCCTTTCGTATACAGTGTAGGCGATGTTATCGGAACATATGTATACCGGATTGGGCTTGGTCAGATGAAATACAGCTTCACGACGGCGATTGGTCTCTTCCAATCCTTGATTGGCATGGCATTGATATTCGGTGCCAACAAGTTAAGCAAGAAATTCGGCGAGAGAAGCTTATGGTAGGGGAGACTGCATAAATGAACACTAAGCTGCAAACCAAAGGAGAAACCGCGTTCTCCGTTATGAACTACATTTTGTTGCTGCTCGTCATTCTGATCTGTCTCATTCCCGTCGTGAATCTTGTGGCCAAGTCGTTCAGCGATGAAGCGAGCATACTGGCAGGAGACGTGTTCTTGTGGCCAATCAACTTCAATGTGGACGCATATGAGGTTGTGTTGAATAGCAAGAGATTTCTGGTATCCTTCCAAAATTCGGTTATCATCACGGTGTTGGGTACAATTCTCAACGTGCTGCTGACGATATTCACCGGGTACGCCTTGTCACGTTCAAGGCTGCGAGGTGCCAAGGCGATTATGATGCTGTACGTATTTACCATGCTCTTCAGTGCGGGTATTATTCCTACGTATCTGATTGTAAAAGAACTCGGTTTGTTGAATTCATTATGGGCGCTTATTTTACCGTCACTTGTCAGTCCATTTAACATGATTATTGTGAGGCTGTACTTCTTCGGCATACCTGACAGCCTGGAGGAATCTGCAAAGATGGATGGCGCGGGCAACCTACGCATTTTGTTCCAGATTATGATTCCACTCGCGTATCCGGTTATCGCCACTATAGCGCTCTTCTGCGCGGTTGAATATTGGAATAGCTACTTCGATGCGTTAATGTACATTAACGATAGTGGACGTTTGCCTCTGCAAGTGTTTCTGAGAGAGATGCTGATGAGCGTGTCGGATGCAACGAGCAATATCGATATGCTGTCGAGCGCCGACGTGCCGCAGGAAGCGATTCGAGGTGCAACGGTTGTAGCGGCTACACTACCAATCGTGATCGTGTATCCGTTCTTGCAGCGTTTCTTTGTCAAAGGTATGGTGCTTGGCGCCGTCAAAGGCTGACTATAGCAAACAAAAAAATTGTGGGAGGTCAAAAGGGATGGGTATGAACAAAAAAACAAAGAAAATGGGTATTGTCCTGCTTCTACTGATGCTGACAGCAAGTGCATTGGCAGCTTGCGGCAATACAAACAATGCTGGCAATGGCAAGGTAGCGGACGGATCGGTGGCTCCAACAACAGCGGCGACGAAAGCGCCGAAGGAGAAGGTAACGCTTCGTATTCTCGGCGAGAACAATATGGAGGAATTTCCGGCAGGTTCCGATGTGAATAACAACGTCATTATTAATGAGCTTCGCGAGCGGACCGGATTCGATATTCAATGGGAGCTGATGCCGAAGGACCCTGAAGTGGCCAGGCAGAAGCTGAACGTGCTTATGGCTTCCGGAGACACGCCGGATCTGATCATCTTGAGTAACAAAGGGATTTTCGGAAACTTCGTGCAGCAAGGTTTGCTGACGCCACTGAACGATCTGCTCGAATCCGACGGACCCGATATTAAGAGCACATTGACGGAGGAACAATGGAAGTCGGCTACCTTCGAAGACCAAATTTACGCGGTCCGCACGGTCAATTTCTCCAGTGCAGTCAACGGACTGCTCGCAAGGAAAGATCTGCTTGCGGCAGCTGGTGTTGGCGAGATCAAGACGCAAGAGGAGTTTTACCAAGCTCTAAAGGCATTGAAGGCGAAGGACCCGTCGATCATTCCGTACGCCGCCAATTTGGCGCAAGGATTATCCTCCCTGGATGCCATCGCAAGCATGTTCTATCCGCCGGTTGATTATGTCCAGCAGGATGGCAAGGTAGTGTATACGCCGCTATTGCCTGCCGCTAAGGAGTTCCTGGCATTCGCCAACAAACTGTATGCAGAAGGGCTGATCGATCAAGAATCGATTGTATCGAAATCCGAAAATTTGAAGGAAAAACTGGTTAGCGGACAAGCGGCTATGAGTACGGTGGGCTGGTACGAAGAGCCATCGATCAGCAAAGCGTTGGCGGAGAAGAAGCCTGGTGCAGAGATGGTATTTATGGCGCCACCGGTTGGCGATAACGGTGCCGCAGGATTCTCCCGCAACTCCACAACTGCCAAATATTTTATGATTCCGAAGGCGAGTAAACATGCCCAGGAAGTGATGCAATTCCTGAACAAAGTAACGAATGACGAAATCATCAATTTGATCTCGTTCGGCCTCGAAGGCACGCATTACGAGTTGAAGGACAGCAAGATTGTCGCGCTTCTTGAGCAGGAGAATATCCGTTACCGCGTATATTACAATATGTTCGACACGATTGAGCTTGGATTGCAGCGCCTTGAGCAGAAGGGATTTGCGCCTTACTTCGAGGCTGTAAATAAAACAGCTAAACACGAAAACGTGGTAAATCTTGTTCCGCCGGTCGAATTGGTCGACAAGACGAATCAGGAGCTGATTGATCTGCGCAACGAATATTTCCTGAAAATGATAACAGGAGCGCTGCCGTTGTCAGCCTATGACGAGTATGTAACAAAATTCAAGAAGCTAGGCGGAGAAGCGGTTGTTGAAGCACTGAACACTGCATATAACGGCAACTAAACACACCAACGAAACGGTATCTTGCAACCTGCAGGATACCGTTTCGTTTTTCATGCAGCAACTTTCTGTTCCAGGGAGCCGAATGAACTTTGGCCATTCAATCACTTCGTAGGTATGAGCCAAGAAGACTGTGGGATTCGCTTGATATGGCGATCAATAAGGATAAGTTGGAAGGCGCCATGCTGGCCTGTTTCGCAGGCTGTACGTTAGGCGCGCCAGTCGAGTTCTGGGAGTTTCATTCTTGAAACCGAGCAATCAAAACAAATGGAAGTGTGACGAATGTACGTTTTTTCCAAATGCCTTACGACGAATCATGTAGGAAGCAAAGTGAGCGGATTTTACATGACATTAAAAGTGTCCAAATGAATCAATTTTATTTGATATTGATTATCATAATCAACTAGTATACGCTGAAAATATGACGACGATTAAAGGAGAGAACACTGGTGCCACAAGATCCGGAATTTACTAACCATTTTACAAAAGAGATGATTAATCTTGCCGTACGGATATGGGCACGCTCATCCATATCACTAATAGATGTTCGTTACCAAATGCTTCATCCAGACACCCCATTGCAAAATTACAGGATGCCGACCAATATGTTTGTTTATACCCAGGGTGGGCCAGCAAGCATAAAACTCAATCATACCTCCTACCAGTCTGGACGATTTGGTATTTTTCATGGAGGAAAGGGAACAGAGCTATCGATTCACCCTACTGGCACAAGCCTGGGGATGTATATGGTGATATATAAAGCCGAAACGGCGCCTTTTTACAAAAGAGACATTTATCGCTTATTAGAGAACATCAACCCATTTATACAGGTTTTTGGGTTTTCACCGTCAAACCCCATTTTCTTCATAGAAAAGTTTCAGAGCATGTATGAGCGCTGGAATCAAGTGTCCGCACTAAATCAATTTTATGCAAAAGCTACTCTATATCAACTTATCTATGAGATATACAAGGAGTTGGAAGAGGGAAATATCCGTTACTTTGAGCCTGATTATGTGGAACTTGCCAAGCAATATTTGGATCAACATTATACCGAGCAAGTATCCATTCAATTACTTTCAGAAATGCTGCCAATTAGCAGAAGTTTGCTTGGCAAGTTGTTTAGGAAGCGAGAACATAAAAGCTTGCAAGAATATTTGAATGAGAGCCGATTGGATTCAGCTAAACGTTACTTGCAGAGTTCAAGCGTATCGATACAGGAAGTTGCTATTGGCTGCGGCTTTACAGACGAACTGAATTTGAACCGGATGTTTAAAAAATATTTTCAAATGACGCCAAGCGAATATAGAAGAAAAATGATTGATAACATTACCAAAAATGATATTGATAACAATTATCAACGTCACTACAATGAGAGAGGACTAGACAGAGTAGTCCATTCTAAGAGAGACGGGGAGTTAAACATGTTTGTGCAGACAAGAAGCAAGGAAATTATTCTGGCAGCTGCGATGAGCTTGATGCTATTATTATCGGCGTGTTCGTCGAATGCTCCAGCCACGCCAAATTCGGCGCCTGCCCAATCGCAAAATCAAGAAACAGCTATTCCACAAGAAAAAGGGGCAGAGGATGTGGCTCAGACACGTATTGTGAAAACAGAGCATGGGGATGTGGAGGTACCTGCTAATCCGCAGCGTATCGTCTATTTAGTGGGTAATAATGTTGGAGATATATTGCCGTTTGAAAAAACGGTAGTTGGCGTCGATAAATATGGTGATCCATCAATGCGGCCAGATGAATGGAGACAACAATGGGGACATTTCGTCGCAGATGCTAAGGTTGTTCCGGGTGATGATTTGGAAGGCATTATGGCCCTTGAGCCTGATTTAATTATTGGCTCTCCTACTTGGTCCTCCTCTTCGCTTGAGCAATTGAGTAAAATAGCGCCTACGATTTTTTATAATGAAATGTCTACATTAGAGGAGAGGATGACTTTCTTCGGAGAGGTATTCGGAATGCCTGAACAGGCTGGGAAATTTATTACTGACTATACGACAAAAGTCGAAGCCGCAAAGCAACGTCTTGTGGATGCCGGCCTTTATGATAAGAAAATCGTATTTTTGCAAGGTGTTGAAGAAGGTACTCCGGGATTACAAGGAGATAAAACTAGAGGAATTATCTATGAAGATCTGGGTATGAAAGCTCCTGAGATTGTTGAAAAAGAATTTTTCAACAGAGAAAATCCAAAATCGGAAGGTTTTTATGCGCCAATTTCATTAGAAGTGATTAGTAAATACTTGAACGAGGCAGATATTATAGCCTATACGAATTTTGAACCAAATGTAGAAGAGCTTGAAAAGAAACTTTCCTCGGTTGATATATGGAACACGATCCCAGCGGTAATGGGAGAAAACATTACGTTCTATTCAACTACTGACACTTTAAATGACTATGATTATGCTAGCCGTACGATTTCATTGGATACTTTTGTAGACACGCTGTTAGAACTGCCGATCGCAAAAAAGTAGTCCTGATTTGGAAAGGAACTATTGCACATGCAAGTTGAAAATCCCGAGAGAGAACGTAGAAAGTGGTCGGGTAGTTTCGCAATCTGTATCATTATAGGTTTGGTTCTGCTAATACTAATAATGGCATTGTCAATTACCTTTGGTGCAGCCGATATGCGCTTGATCATTGCCTGGAATGCTGTCTTTCATTATGATTCGGATGTTATAGATCACCAGATCGTCCAAACTTTACGATTACCGCGGACGCTGGCTAGCTTGATTGCAGGCTGCAGCTTGGCTATCTGTGGAGCTGTGATGCAGGGCACGACTCGTAATCCGCTAGCTGACTCCGGACTAATGGGCATTAGTGCAGGATCAACGTTATCCATCGCCATCTGTATGGCTTTCATACCTAGCAGCACTTATGGCGAACGTATGCTGTTCGCTTTTCTAGGTGCAGGAATAGCTACCTTTATGACCTACTATATTGCCTCGCTGGGGAAGAGAGGGATAACGCCGCAGCGGCTGGTGCTGGCCGGTATCTCGATATCGATGCTATTTGGTGCATTCAGTCAGTATGTGGCGATCCGCTATAATATTGGACAGTCGTTGGTATACTGGACATCTGGCAGTGCAGCGGGAGCCAAATGGAATGAACTGCTAATCATATCGCCTGCTTTTGCAGTTGGCTTGCTGGCTGCTCTTGCCTTATCTCCGTCAATTACAATCTTAAGCCTTGGGGAAGAAGTTGCCAGCGGTATTGGACTGCGTCCCCGCGTTGTCCAAGGAGCCGCTACAATTATCGTACTATTGTTAACTGGACTGGCAGTTATCGTAATCGGACCGGTTGGTTTTGTCGGCTTAATCGTGCCGCATATGGTACGATACTGGGTCGGCGTCGATTATCGTTACATTATTCCCGCATCTGCCGTCTATGGCGCTCTCCTAACCGTATCGGCAGATCTGATTGGCCGCATAATCAACAAGCCGTTTGAAACCCCGCTTGGCATTATTTTTGGCGTGGTTGGCGTGCCGTACTTCCTCTACCTCGTTCGTACGCAAAGGGGGAAAATGGAATGACGGTTGTAATAAGAAGAAAGCGGCGGGCGATTTATGTACTTGTGTGCTTAACGGCGATGCTGCTTGTACTTGCCGTAATGAGCATCAATTCCGGGAAAATCAGCTTAACTCCGCTCGAAGTGCTTAAGGTTATGCTAGGTGGCGGGACAGATCGTCAACAGACCGTTGTGATGGATTTCCGATTGCCTCGAATCATTCTCGCCATACTAGTAGGTATCGGTATGAGTTTGGCCGGGTGCGTAATGCAGACGTTGTTGCGAAATGATATGGCAAGCCCTGGCACACTGGGGATAAGCGCTGGTTCTGGTCTTTTTGTACTGTTATACATCGTGGTGTTTTCGACGCAAGGAATGTCTGCTGCTTTTGCAATGCCAGTATTATCCTTTGTTGGTGGGCTGACATCGGCAGCACTCATCTTTCTGCTCGCTTATCGGCGCCGACGACCAAGCTCCCCAACGAGTCTGATCTTGACTGGGGTGGCGCTCGGCAGCGGGTTTGGCGCGGCAAGCCTGTTTCTGACGCTCAAGTTAGATGAAAATCAGTTGAATTTTGTGCTGCGCTGGAGTGCAGGAAGTTTATGGGGAACTGAATGGCGCTATCTGATGATATTGGCACCGTGGATTTTTGTGTTTTCCCTATATATTTTTTATAAATCGCGATTGCTTGATTCGCTGTATTTTGGACATCAGGTGGCGACGGGCCTCGGTGTGTCGGTCAAGCGGGAGTTTCTGCTCCTTGCGATCGCTGCGATTGCTCTGGCGTCAGGAAGTGTATCGCTTGGTGGAAATTTCTTCTTTATCGGCCTGATTGCACCACATATGGCACGCAGACTGGTGGGAATAAACCACAAATGGGTGTTGCCTGCATCGTGCTTGATCGGTGCTGTCGTTGTTTTGCTGGCCGATACCATTACGCGCACAGTCAGCTTTGGAGCCGATGTGCCGACCGGTATTGTAATCACGATCCTGAGCACTCCATATTTCTTGTATTTGATATCCAAGACAAATTAACTTGCTATTGAATGACTCGGCTGATGTTGAGCATATGGATACGTGTTCTAGGCGGTACGTGAGTGAGATGTATGCATTAATAAAGAACTTTTAGAACAAAAGTAATGTAGATTAGAATCGTGAACATTGCAAGATGGGTTTACCTATTAAGCACTAGGGTAAGTAAGGCCGAAAACCCCTTTTGCAGCTTGATATATAATGTATACTTAGACCTACAGATTCAGGATAGGACTCTCCACTCCTTTCCTAATCCAATAGTGCCCATCATGAGTGCAGGCCACCCTTTTGGGTGGTTTTTTTGAGAAAAGGTACCTCGATTTTTCTACATTTGAATTTGTTTATCTGATTTCATGTATTTCTTCCTATCTAGAGTGAATTTCTCCTCACTAAGGACTCCATCAAAATTTTCATTCTTTTTGTTTGATTTTGGAATAAACATATTTTCTGATTTTTTTTGAAAAATGAAAAAAATTATGGTTTAAATGGAACCTGGTAAACTTCACTAAATATGAAGTACATTGGACTAATCAAATGTAAGAGATGGTATAATTTTGATCAACGATACATGCAAATATAGATATTCCATTAACGTTAAAATATGAATATTACTAGATACACATTAGTGCAAGAGTTATGTTTTAAGGTAAACCTGTTTAATCTACATCAAATATTATCAGCGAATGATGAATTTATTATCTTCACCTCAGAAGATCGATTACCGGATGTTACGGAAATAGTATTTGTAAATATACCGGAAAATCAATATGTAGTTATTCACAATAGTTATGAAACGGGTTGGTATGACTTTAGGCTAGTGAATAATAAGAATAGAGAGCCTGATTACTTTATTTTCAACCAGGAAGTTAGCATGGGTAATGTTAAAATGGACCCTGAAATAAAAATGATTCGCTGGTTAGATCTAATTCCCCAGTTAATTTGGGAGAAAGTTAATGCCGATTAATTTTGGTATCTTTATTAAAAGGTGAGTTAATTTAGTACTTGAAGTGAGGGCCAGCAGCATGAAGTGAACCGTCATTTTCAGTAGATTAATTCAACGATAGTCATTGAAGTGTATCCTAAGTCAATTTACGCATGAGTTCGGTAATGTCTAAGGGCATAACCATAGGGTTTCTTCTGACTATGTCAGCTTATTGTTTAGGGCGAACTTACGTTTATGGGATGGTTAAAATTAAAATTAGAGTTTATGGAACTTTAATACGACCGATAGTTTAGATTATTCTCTGAAAGTGAAGTGGGTACGATTTTCAACCTGCAGCAAAAAATCAGGGAAATGCAGAATGGTACTGGAGTATTGTGGGAAAATAAATACTTACTTGGAAAAAGCATTTAACTTCAAATAATTAGAACAAGAAATATCGAATAGCTCATTGGAATGAAAAATGGGCCATACTTCGTTTGAAATCGAAAGAATTTATGTAAGGGAAAGATGGCATAGACAGGAGTCGACTCTTTCTATAAGAGGGATGAAGAACAAAGGGATATCATTATGACCAAAACAATCAAGGCTTAGTGCTATTTTTATTGTTGCAACTTCACTTTGTCAAAAGCTGAGCATGCCCTTGCACGGGATGAATTACGTAGAAAGTAAGTTTAAGGCCAACGTTGGAATTCGGGCAAAGAAATAGTGTACACTATACCCGTCGACAACATTATTCAAATGGAGGCTGAGAAATATGGGTAAAATTGCGATTTTCGGTTTTGGCCGCATCGGCAGAGTACTGCTGCGCGTCGCGCTTCAAGACAAGCTCTTCGTTCCGGTTTCGGTATCGGATATCAAGGAGGAGGGCACGCTTGCCGCGCTATTCGAAGTGGATTCCAACTATAAGCGTTGGCATGAGGACGTATCCGCCCAAGAGGGAGCATTGGTCATCGGCGGACGTGAGATTCTCTATATCAATTCCTCGCAGGAAGTGCCGGACTGGAAAGCGCTCGGCGTGGACCTCGTCGTCGATTGCACGGGTCGCGCTGTCGTCCGTTCCGTCGCTGAGGTGCATCTGGATCGCGGCGCGAAGCGCGTCCTTATCAGCGGTCCGAGCAAAACCCTCGATGATTGTGATGCCGTGCTGCTGAAGGGGATCAACCTTGACAGCTTCGATCCCGACAAGCACCGGATCATCAGCATGGCTAGCTGTACGACTAACGCCCTCGCGGCCGTCGTCAAGCTGGTCAAAGAAAACTACGGGATCAAATACGGACTGTTCTCCACGGTCCATTCTTATACCAATACGCAATCGTTGACGGATCAGCCGATGCGCGACCGCAGGGACTCCTGGGCGGCGGCCGAGAACATCATTCCGTCATCGTCAGGCGCGGCCAAGGCGCTTAAGTTCATCTGGCCGGACCTGAAGATTACGGGGAAGGCCTACCGCATACCGACCCGCACGGGCAGTATCGCCGAGTTAAATCTGATCACGGAGAAGCCGTGCACGGTGCAGGAAGTGAATGATATGTTCCGCCGTGCCTCGCGAGAAGGCGACCTAAAAGGTGTCATGGATGTACTTGAGGGCGAATGGGCCTCGTCGCGAATCATAGGCGATCCGCATACATCAATCATCGATCTGCCGCTCACCCACGTGGAAGGAGAGCTCCTATCCGTCGCGACTTGGTACGACAATGAATGGGGCTTCGCTACGCGTCTGGCGGAGGTTGCAGCATTCTTGGCAAATAAATAAAAGAGTTTGCCCCGGCCTTCCATTCCGGTGACGGGGGAATTTCATCATCCACGAAAGACTAGCAAGGGCCGCTCATTTGAGCGGCTCTTTTTTTGTGCTTGTTAGGTAGCTGCAAATGATGTGGACTTGGAATGATTTTAACGTTCTACTAGACTAATGCATCGGCAATCGTTTCAGTGATCCCGATATACCTCTTTTTTGGAATTGCTCAGAAATCTATAGTAAGCGGATTGACAGCAGGAGCAGTCAAAGGCTAGTTTCAAAAAAACTACAAGATAAGGACTCTCCAAGCCTATCTATACTTTTGCACTCTTTTTGAGTGCTATCCACCTTTAAATGTGGCTTTTTTTAATTGAATTGAGCGCCATTCGTTTTGGCGGAGCCAAACCGAGAATGTATTCGAAAATAGCTGAATCACTTCTGTACCATGGCGGGTGGAGGCTATTTTTGTTTATAAAAAGGGGCTATTCTGAATTTGTGGTGGAAAGCGTTTCACGACATCATAATATTGGATTATATAGTGGGCAAATTCGTGGAAACTCATCCTCTGTGATAACATGAATCATTGCATGAATTTTCACTTTTTCAATATAAGGAGAGTGAGACGACCACTGCTGCTGTGATTTTCAGATTCGTCCACGATTTGAAGTGAAGCTATAATCAAGAATGTCATTGCATTTTATTATTAAATCAGATATTATGGATAACGAAGGTCTGTAATAGTGGTGATATTGAGAAGGGAGGTTTTATATTTGCAGTTCTCCAAAAGTACAGATTACGCCCTACACGCTTTAATTCATCTGGGACAATCGGAGCGTTGCAACAACGTCGGGATCAAGGGATTATCTGGGGCACTTAATGTTTCGGAAAGCTATTTATCCAAAATCATGTCCAAGTTGAGGCAGGATGGAATCGTACGTGCTGCGCCAGGGGTGAACGGTGGTTACGAGCTTGCACGACCGGCAGATCAGATTACGTTCTTAGATGTGATTCAAGTGATTGAAGGAAGGCAGCAGTTATTCGAATGTTCGAATTCGAGTTCGCGGCAGCACCAGTTGTTAGCGAAAGAGGGGGCTGCACAACGGGAACAGAAACATCAGGGGAAAAACGAATGTTTAGTTGAGAAAGTTATGTATGGCGCTGAACAGCATTTGCACCAATACTTGCGAGAACATACGATTCAGTCGGTATTGGATGAGGCGTACAAGCGTTGCAGTCACGAGGTAAACAAGAAGTGATGAACTTCTTGTATTCTAATTATGGATATTGTAGATCCATATAAAATAGAAAACTAGTGTTTTTTTGTTTTAATTACGGATATTAAAGACCTATGGAGGGTGAAATTAAAATGGATAAACAGTTTCTCGATGTGGCAATTATTGGTGGCGGACCGGCTGGGCTGAACGCTGCACTGGTACTTGGGAGGGCAAGGAAAACAGTTGCGGTGATCGATGCAGGCCGTCCCCGCAACGCTGTGACACGCGAGGTTCACGGGTTTCTTACCCGCGATGGGATCAGTCCAAGCGACTTTCGGAGAATTGCAAAGGAAGAGATCAGCGCCTATCCTGCCGTATCATTCGTTACGGATAGTGCGGTGTCGATCGTGGGAACCGACGGCTGGTTTCAAATCGAGACGGAGCAAGGACAAACTTTTGTAAGCAAGAAAATATTGTTTACCGTTGGCATGAAGGATCTACCTCCTACTATTCCGGGACTGGCGGAAGTATACGGGAAGAGCGCTTTCGTCTGCCCATTTTGCGATGGCTGGGAATTAAGGGATCAGCCGCTTGTCATCATTAATAAGGGAACAACGCTTATGCACCTTGCTCCACTCCTATCCGGATGGACGAATCGTTTTACCGTCTGCACGAATGGACCTGATGAACTGACTGATGCCGAGCGGGAGGAATTCCAGCGGAATCAAGTGCCTCTATTCGACTCGCCAATCATTCAAATTGACTCTAGCGGAGGGATTGTTCGGGAAGTCATTCTTGAAGACGGGACGACTATTCCATGCACAGGGATCTTTTTCAAACCGGATCTGGTTACAGGATCAGATTTGCCGCAAATGATCGGTTGCGAGATTACGGAATGGGGGGGAATCGTCGTCGATCAATTCGGAAAAACGAACATTCCTGGTGTATTTAGTGCCGGAGATGCAGCATCGCGAATGCATCAGGCCATTGCTGCGGCTTCGAACGGTGCATTTGCCGCCGCGGTCATCACTGGTGAACTAAATGCAGTAGCTTGGGGGAGAAACAAATGATCGATTTAAATAATATGAAGCGTGGTCCAATCATGTTTGCTCTGATTATCGGTATGTTCGTCGCCGCATTGAACGAGACGCTAATGGGCAATGCCCTTCCCGAATTGATGAAATCGTTTGGCGTGTCTGCAGCGACGGCTCAGTGGCTGGCTACCGCCTACATGCTCGTCGTAGGCGTGCTTATTCCGGTGACCGCGGTATTGCAGCAATGGTTCACGACTCGGCAAATGTTTCTTTCGGCGATGAGTTTGTTCTTCGTCGGTACGGTCACCTCAGCGCTTGCACCGGAATTCGGCGTGTTGCTGGTCGGGCGGATTATTCAGGCGATAGGTACCGGCATGCTGATGCCGCTTACAATGAACACCATTCTGGTTATGTATCCTCCTGAAAAGCGGGGAGGCGCGATGGGGATGTTCGGACTCGTTATCATGTTCGCGCCGGCGATTGGTCCCACTATATCAGGTTTAATCGTTGACGGGCTATCATGGCGCTGGCTGTTTTACCTTGTAATACCATTTGCGGTGCTTTCCATTATTATAGGAGCGGCTGTCTTGAAGAATGTGTCGGAAGTCACCAAACCGCGAGTAGATCTCTTATCCATCTTGTTGTCGACGATCGGCTTCGGGGGAATCGTTTATGGGTTCAGCAAGGCTGGGGTAAACGGTTGGTCAGAGCCGGAGGTGATCTGGACGATTGTGGCGAGCGGTTCCGCCTTGATCCTGTTCGTCTGGCGGCAACTGTTGTTAAAAGAGCCCATCATGGATTTACGGGCATTCCGATATCCGTTATTTTCGCTTGTCGCAGTGCTGCTCGTCATGCTTATGATGACGTTTTTCTCGACGGCGATCATGCTTCCGTTGTTTATGCAGGGAGTACTGCTGATGACGGCGTTCAAATCTGGTTTGATCTTGCTTCCCGGAGGAATAGTGAACGGGATCATGGCTCCGGTCGCTGGAAAGCTGTTCGATAAATTCGGACTGCGCGTACTTGTCATCCCCGGGCTTATCATTGTGGTTGTTTCGTTGTGGCTGTTAACCCGATTCGACGAAACTTCGAGTACCGGTTTTCTAGTCTCTGTGTACATCGCGATGATGATCGGTGTCGCGCTAGTGATGATGCCTGCACAGACGGCTGGGCTCAACCAGTTGCCGCGCCATCTGTACCCGCATGGGACGGCGATCTTAAACACGCTGTTGCAGGTAGCCGGTGCGATCGGCACTGCCTTGTACATCAGTATCATGTCCAATGGACAGAAACATTACTTGAGTGGATCGATTGACCCGCATTCTCCAGGGGAAATAGTCAAAGCGCTTGCAAATGGCATAAATAGCGCTTTTTGGGTCGGCGTTGTCATTGCGCTCGGTGCGCTCATTCTCGGTTTGTTCCTCCGTAAAGGGAAATCGCCGGAGCATGAACAGGCGGAAGGATGAATCAGGTCGTTCGTTTAGGAGAATCCAAAAACCATAAGGAAAGCGTGGGAATACACATGAACGATTTTTTTAATGCAGCCATATGGGAAAAAGCGTGGAAAGACGAGTCCGTTCTGAAGCTCAATAAGATGAAAATGAATGGAATCGATCCTACCAGATCTTTTGACCATAAGGCCAAGATCTTCAACGAACAATCGTTTAGCGAAGATGGAAGAAAACGAACCAAACGAATTATGAACTGGCTTGAAGGACAAGGGGTTCAGTTCGAAAACACCTCTGTGCTGGATATTGGCGCCGCATCGGGCGTTTTCTCAGTGCCGTTTGCGGAGCGAGGGGCCCGTGTAACCGCCGTAGAGACTTCTCCCCCGCTGGTCGAATTATTGGAAGAAAATATCTCGAAGTTCGATGATGGCCAGATGAAGATTGTACGCGAACCGTTTGAAGGTATTGACTTGCAGACGAAAGGCTGGAATCAGGAATTCGATCTCGTCTTTGCCTCGATGTGCCCAATCATTCACAATTGGGATAGCGTAGAGAAGCTACTCCATTGTGCTCGAAAGTTTTGTTATATCAGTATGCCGGTAAGTCCTGCGGAACACAGCCTAGTGAATGAAATCTGGCCGCTCGTCACCGGTAAGCCCTTCCATGCGCAACATTCAGAAATGGGGTACTTGCTGCAGCTACTGTATCTTAAAGGTTATGCATACGAAACGCTAATCACAAGGGAAACGAAAACGAAGGAAGTCTCCAGGGAAGCGGCGTTGCAGGAAGCGATAACTTGGCTTGGACATCGTCGTCTTCCTATAGATGAGCGGAATCGGAAAATAATTGCTGACTATTTGGAGCAAGCCTATCCATCCGGTAAAGTAGTCATCCAGGAAGGCGGACGTTTTGGCAAAGTGCTGATTCGATTGCAGGATCAGAACATGTATATGAAAGAGATTTGATTACTCTGACAGACGACGTGGATTTCAAAAAACGATTGCACGCTATTGTTGGAGGAATTCCTTGGCTAGTCCATCTCAAAAACATGCTTTATTAACATTACTTTTGAAGCACTTTCAAATCAGGTTTATTTTCCTGATTTAGAAGTGCTTTTTTTCATTCACAGCAACCTTTCTTCAGAATTTCTTTAGAAAAATCCTCATAGGGAGCTTAGATTTAACTGGTATTCTTCATCTATGAATTCGAAATGAGGAGGATCAACATGTTCAGTCATACTATTATGCAATTAGTTGATCAATATGGATATTTTATGTTTTTTGTTGCCTTTTCCCTTGGTCCTTTCGGTATCCCTGTACCAAACGAAATAACGATACTAACTGGCGCCTTTTTGAGCAGCAAGGGTACTTTAAATCCTTGGATTACTTATTCAGTTATATTATTGGGACTGCTAATAGCGGTAACCGTATCTTATTTTCTAGGAAAAATATTTGGAAATCATTTCAATGGAAAATTAACTAGGAATCGTCACTTTCAAAAGGCTCAATCTATCTTACAGCAGCACGGGAACTGGGCAATGGTGATTGGATTTTTTTTGCCAATAGTCAGGTATATCATGCCTATGCTTGTGGGTCTTGGAAATGTGAAGTTTAAAACGTTTGCTCTCATATCTTATTCCAGCGCTTTATTGTGGACTGCGACTTTTTTTGTTATCGGGATTTTTACCCAGAAAATTTTCTGAATGATAGATAGTGAATGAAATCAATCAAAATAAGCAAAATAAAATGAGGTGTAATCAGTGAGTATGAATCATTATATACAGTTTATGCAAAGTTTTATTCAACAGCCTAAACAGGTTGGCAGCATAGTTCCGAGTTCCCGGTTTTTGGCAGGCAAAATGGTTAATGCTATTTCGTGGGACAAAGTACGTACTGTGGCGGAACTTGGCTCTGGTACAGGAGCAATCACAGGTGCAATCGAGAAACATTCCCTAAAAAACACGAAAGTTTTCTTGTTTGAAATGGATGAAACGATGAGGAGGAATTTAAAAAAAGACTATCCTCACTTCAACTGTCATCCTAATGCCTGTCAATTAGTTGAAATTATAAATGGTGATGGTATAGAACAATTAGACTGTATTATTAGTGGATTGCCTTTTTTTAATTTTAAACAGGATATAAGAGAAATATTGCTTGACCAAGTTTATCAGGCCTTAAAACCCGGAGGACTGTTCGTTGCCTTTCAATATTCGCTTCAGATGAAAAAACGCTTATCCGATAAGTTCGTAGTAGAAAATATTGGGCTTGTCCCCTTCAATTTCCCGCCAGCTTTCGTTTATACTTGTCGTAAAGTGCTCAAAGATAACAATAAAGCAGGGAGTGATTATTCATGAATACAGTCCTTGTTGTAGACGATGATTCAGAGATTCGAGATATTCTGCATGTATATCTTCGCAATGAAGGGTATTCTGTATGTGAAGCAACAAATGGAATAGAAGCGTTACAGGCAATTCAAACAAATTCAGTCCAATTGGTCATATTGGATGTCATGATGCCGAAATTAGATGGTATCCACACTTGTCTTAAAATAAGGGAGTTCTCAGACGTTCCGATCATTATGCTTTCGGCTAAACAGGAGGACATGGACAAGATTACTGGCCTTACGATAGGTGCAGACGATTACATGATTAAGCCTTTTAATCCCATGGAATTACTCGCAAGAGTCAAGGCTCAGTTTCGGAGAAGTATGATGAAAAGTAAACAAGATATCCAAATGGTTATCCATATCAAAGACCTCATTATCGATAAAGGTAAACATTCCGTAAAGTTGAGGGAAAACGATATCGCGCTAACTCCAATTGAGTTTGACATTTTAGAATTGCTAGCAAGTCACCTTGGACAAGTATTTAGCTCAGAAAAAATTTATGAAAGCGTATGGAAAGAACCTTATGGTTATTCAGATAATACAGTGATGGTACATATCCGTAACTTAAGAGAGAAGATAGAAGAAGTACCAAGAGCACCTCAATATATTAAAACCGTATGGGGAGTTGGCTATAAAATTGATTAAAAGGGTTAACAAAAGAACAAGTAAAATTCAGATTAATATCATCATGAATTCTGTATTTAGTTTCTTTATTGCCATTATTCTTTCACAGATCGTTCACTATAGTGTTTACCTTATTGATCAGAGTTTGAATAATATGATGGGACATCTAACGATTCCGATATTTACAGGTTTCTTTGTTTTAACCTTTTTTGTTTTGACACAACGGATAGTAGCTGATCTAATTACATTGGAGCGAGGAATTCAAATTATTGCTACAGGAGATTTAGATTACCGGGTTTCAGTCGTTCGAAAAGATGAACTCGGCAGAGTTGCGTTGAACATCAATTTGATGGCAGAACGTCTGCAGCAACAGATTAATAAAGAACGGGAAGCCGAAAAATCCAAAATGGAATTGATAACGGGTATATCACATGACTTGCGGACGCCTCTTACTAGTATCATTGGCTACATTGAACTATTAAGAAACGATTTATTTCAATCGAAAGATGAATATAAAAGATTTCTACAAAACACTTATAATAAAGCTGTTCATTTAAAGAGCATGCTGGATGATTTATTTGAGTACACCAGACTTACTTCAAATGAAACAAGCTTAGAGCTTAAAAATGTGGATGTTAATAAACTCCTTGAACAATTGCTCTTTGAATTTGAGCCTATTGCACAAGAAAACGAAATAAGTATTGTTAAAAAAATAGGGGGTTTCCCCTTATACACATTTGTGGACAGTGAAAAAATCGCCAGAGCCATTGATAATTTGCTTATGAATGCACTTAAATACTCAGTCAAGCCAGGAACCGTTAGTATTAACATAAATTCGAACGAATCAAACATTATGATTACGATCGAAAATAAAGGGAAACCACTCACACCGGAACAAGAAATGAAGTTGTTTGACCGTTTTTATAAAGTGGACCATGCTCGCAGTACAGAAGGCATTCAGACTGGAGCAGGATTAGGTCTTTCTATAGCTAGAAACATCATTGAGTTACATGGAGGATCCTTAAAGCTCAATCATATAGAGGGGAATTTTAAATTTTTCTTGACACTACCACTAGATTTTAGAAATGCTGGTTAATGGGGCGATGCATCGTAAACGGTCCAAAGGTATCTTTTTGGGTAACCCAACAATACGGATCTTCCTGATCAGATTGTTTTTACACATTCGGTTTGCTGATCGTTCACTTCAATGTATAATGATTGTCTGAGGTGATGACTATGGCAAGATCCAAAGAATTTGAAGTTAATGAAGTATTGGATAAAGCAATACAATTGTTTTGGACACAAGGGTATGAGAAAACGTCAATGCAGGAATTAGTTGATTTCATGGGCATTCATCGGAGAAGTATCTATGATACATTTGGGGATAAACATGCTTTGTTTATGAAAGCTCTCGAACGGTATGAAGCAAAGCAAAGCCAAAAAATGAGATTCCTCATTGAAAAGCAAAAGCCGGTCAAGGTAATAATCCGGGCAATGTTTGAACTTACTTTGAGAAATGAAGGAGAACCTCTGGGTTGTTTACTAGTGAATTCAGGTGTTGAATTGGGCGTATTGGATCCGGATGTTGCATCCTTGGTCGAGAATAGTTATTTCAAGACTGAAGTGTTTTTGACTCAACTTCTTCAGGAAGGGCAACAAACCGGTGAAATCAGGGCTAACCTTGAAGCTAAGGTTATGTCTCACTTTTTAATGAATGCTTGGTTGGGACTACGCATATTGGTTAAGACCACGACGGATCAACAAAAGCTAAAGGATATTGTTGATACGACGCTGGCTGTAATAGACTGACCGAAGTTACAACCAGTGTCATTTTTAAATACTATAAAAAAAGGCGAACAATAGATAAAGGGATCATTTACTACGTATAGGTAGGATGTGATCCTAATAAAATTATTCTTTACCGATCGTTCTAGAAATGATATAGTAAAAGCAAGTCAGAGCTATCTTTTTTTCATCCAATTTAGAACGATCGTTCTAAAATTTTTACACAAATAATTCTGATTTTTTGGAGGAGAGAGTAATATGAAGTACACCGTAATCACAGGAGCAAGTTCCGGCATTGGATATGAGACAGCATTAGCGTTTGCTGCACGTGGGAAAAATTTGATTTTGGTAGCCAGAAGATTGGACAAATTAGAAGAGCTTAAATCGACGATCCAAAATAACCATCCTGATCTAGATGTTGTGATTCGTACAAACGACCTGTCCGTTACGGAACAAGTCTACTCATTGTATAACGATTTAAAGGAATATCAAATTGAGACATGGGTAAATAATGCAGGGCTTGGTGAAGGTTCCTTCGTAGCTGAGCAGAATCTGGAAAAAGTCGAAACGATGTTACGTGTTAACATTGAATCCTTGACCATCCTTTCAACACTATATGTTCGAGATTATGCTGACGTAGAAGGTACGCAATTAATTAACGTATCATCAGCACTTGGATATGTCATTGCTGTCGGTAGTGTTGCTTACTCTGCATCTAAATATTATGTGAGTGCCTTCACAGAAGGGCTTGCAAAAGAACTCGAACTGAAAGGCGCGAAAACAAAGGCTAAAATTCTAGCACCAGCAATCACGGAAACTGAATTTGTGAAAAAATCAATCGATGTTGAAGATTTTGATTACTCAGCCAACTTACCTAAGTATCATACCGCTCAGCAAATGGCGGGCTTTATGCTGGATCTTTTTGATAGCAACGAAGTGGTAGGAATCGTAGACCAGAACTATGATTTCAATTTGAGAGGACAAATCTATCCAATCTTTGAAGGGCTGTAATATGTATGCGATTGACAGGACATATCATTTGAAAAGGAGTGGAACGCCTTCGACAAGGTGCACCATTGAATGAAGCGAATCCTACACCATTCTTTGGACAGGGAAGCAAAGGTTATACGGATTACCCTACGATGAACGAATTGTCTTCTCATGAAAGGTAACAATAGCTATAGGAGAAAATGGCGTGCAATTTTAAATTGTACGCCATTCATCTTACGCGAGCACTGATTATTCATAGAAAGAGGGTTAAGCATGAGAGCAGCGCAATTACAAAAGTATTCAAAAAAAGTTCAACTGGAACTGAATGAGACGGCAATACCGTTAATCAATGACAAAGAGGTTCTTATTAATGTAAAAGCTGCGGGAGTAAATCCATTAGATATACTAATTATAAATGGCAGTGTTCGGATGATTTCTGATTATGAATTCCCATTAACTTTAGGAAATGAACTATCAGGCGTTATTGAAGCCGTAGGAAAAGAGGTAGTGAATTTCAGTGTTGGTGATCACGTTTATACGCGATTGCCCATAAACCAAATTGGAGCTTTTGCTGAATATGCAGCGGTGAAGGAAGAGGCAATAGCCATTATGCCTGAAAATCTGTCGTTTACTGAAGCAGCGGCAGTACCGCTCACTGCTTTGACGGCATATCAAGCTTTACATGATATGCTTCATGCTCAGCCTAATAAAAAGCTGTTCATTCCTGGTGGAACGGGAGGCTTTGGTGCAATGGCAATTCCTATTGCCAAATCAATGGGGATGTATGTCATCACAAGTGGGAGCGAAAGAGGCAGATCACGCACCGTGTCGATTGGCGCAGACCAATTCGTCAATTATAAAGAAGAAAGCTATGCTGACGTTCTATCTGATATTGATTATGTGATCGACACCTTGGGAACCGTAGAGATTAAGGCCGAAATGAGTATTTTAAAACCCCAAGGGAAACTAGTATCCTTGAAAGCTTCACCAAATTATCACTTTGCGGTTGAACGAAATTTTCCATTATGGAAAAGACTATTGTTTGGCATAGTTGGGTACCGCATCGATTCTTTGGCACGCAAGCATCAAATTGAATATCGTTTTATATTTGTGCAGGCCAATGGAAGTCAGTTACAACAGGTTACTAATCTTGTTGAAGAAAAAAACATCAAGCCCTCAATAGACTCCGTTTATCATTTTAATGACATCAACAAGGCATTGGCTAAAGTCTCTACTGGCCATTCGCAAGGTAAAGTAATTGTAACGTTCTAAGCTTAGCTCTCGTAGCTGGAAAATTTACATTATAGTATAAACATATCATTTTAATATCAAGCTCGCAACGAACGACATAAATGATTAGTAAAAAAAGCTTTCAGCACATCACAGCTGAAAGCTTTTTTGATGTATTTAGTTATCAATACAACGACAGTGAAGGCGTGCGAATACTGAAGGCAAACGAGGATTATTGTTGACAAGTTTCAGATAGCGACATCATACTAGGAAAACCAAATAGACAGACAAATGATTGAATGAAAGCGTTATCGGTTTTGTTCGAATTAACGTATAGTTACGATGGGGAATCAGCAAAATGAAGGAGGAATGACGAACTTATTTCATTTAGGTTTATGAAGATTCGGAGGAAGATGACATGATAAAGATGATAAACCGCATGAAAATCAAGCATAAATTAATTGGGATTATGCTGCTGCTTACCATTGTTGTGTGTACTGGTTTTGTTGTGGCCATGACAATATCCTTTAAAACCTATGATGAAATGCTGTATGATCATGCCTCGCGCGCTATGAATTTGTCCGTCTCGGGGATTGAGAATGAGATCGGGAATATCGAGAAGCTGTCCATGAATATGGCTCTGGATTCACGGATTCAAGAACAATTAATCAATATACGCGGAGTCCTATCGTCATATGAGCGGGTACGCAGAATGACTGATTTTAAAAGTAAAGTTCTTCAGTACATGTTAACGGAAAAGAGCATCGCTTCCATCCGTTTTTTAAATAATGAAGGGTATAACTTTTTTGTCGGTCAAAATAACGTAACGAATGACGAGGAGCAAATTCAGGGTATTGTTGGCAAAGCACATCTCCGCGAGGGAGCAGGGGTATGGCTTGAATCGGAAAATGAGCTGATTTCGGCCAGAGAAATCCGTTCTATTTTTGACCCGATTCTGGAGCCGCTGGGCACCCTCATATTTCGGGTTGATTTCCAAGGATTAGTCGAACGACATTTCCGGCCATCGATGGACCAAGCTGCTGAATTATTTGTGATTGCGAATTCGGGTGTGCTGCTGCATCGTCCCAGTGGAGAAGAATTCAAGGACATTGCTATCGAAACCGTCCCTTTTCAAGGTGATCATGGGTTTTTGCTGCATAACTTTGATGGGGAAACGTATTTCTTAGCGTATACGCGATCTTCCTCAACAGGTTGGAAATATATTAGCCTGATCCCTTATAACGATATTTTTCAAAAGAGGAAGGCAGTGCGAAACACCATCGTCACTATTGTAGCCATTCTGGTAGTCGTCGCTTCCGCAATCAGCTATATGTTCGCGCGAACGCTGACCAAGCCAATCGTTTCACTAACACAGCAAATGCGGAATGTGGAGAAAGGTGATTGGAGTGTATCCTCTCTTGAGACAAACTCCATGCCGCGAATGGATGAGATCGGCTATCTACACAAAAGATTTCAGAATATGATTCGAAATATTGAACAGCTTATTGACGAAAATTATAAAAAACAAATTGTGATAAAAGACACGGAATACCGTGCTTTACAAGCGCAAATCAATCCGCATTTTCTTTATAATACACTAAGCTCTATTAATTGGATGGCACGAGTGAATAATGACGAAGTCATTTCAACGATGGTGGAGTCGTTAAGCCGAATTTTCCGAGTTTCCATTGAAGATAAACGGACCATGGTTACCATTCGAGAGGAACTCGAGCTGATAGAAGGTTACATGTATATTCAGAAGGTACGTTACGCGGAGAGAATCGAATTCGATGTAGATGTTCCAGAAGATGCTTTGGAATGCCTGATTCCGAAGTTCACACTGCAGCCGATTGTCGAAAACGCAATTCATCACGCCGTTGACCAAATGGCGGACGTATGCAGAATTGCAATAAAAGTGGAAAAGGACGAAGCTCACGAGCAGTTGACCTTCCTTATTTCTGATAATGGTCCAGGGATGGACAAGGCATACTTAGAAGCACTGAGAAAATTTAACATTGAAGCAAAAGGAACGGGAATCGGTCTGAAAAATATTCATGACCGATTGCAGAGTATTTATGGCGAGCGTTTCGATTTTGAGATCGAGAGTACCCTCTTGGTGGGTACGCGGGTTCGTATTACGCTACCGAAAGGGGAAGGCAACCATGTATAAAGTGCTTATCGTTGACGACGAAAAACTTGCAAGGGATAGTATTGCCAAATTAATTGTTTGGGAACAACACGGTTTTGAATTGCTTGGCACTGCGAGCAATGGGGAGGATGCGCTCCAGCGTTTCAGGCTGGCCCCAGCAGATATTGTCATCACCGATATCCGAATGCCCATTATGGATGGACTGCGTTTAATTGAATTGCTGAAAGAAGAGTCTCCACAGACGGAATACATTGTCTTGTCTGGGTATGGAGACTATGACTATACAAGTGTAGCGATGACGCATGGCGTAAAGCATTATCTTTTGAAGCCATCCAACGAGGTGAAGATCTTGGAGGTGCTGAAGCAAGTTGTTGCGGAACTGAAAGAAAGAGCAGACAAACAGCAGTTCTATGAACGGCTGCAAAGTCATTTCAGCAAGGTGCTGCCTCATGTGAAGGATCAGTTGCTGAGAGACATGGTTTTGACCGGTATTTACAATAAGCACGACTGCGATTATTTTATGGATTTGTTCATGATCCGGCAACAAATGTTCAAATTGGTGCTGTTTACCTTTCAAGAAACGACTGAGTATTTTCAAAAGTTTGCACTTAAAAATATTGCGGAAGAAGTATTCGAGAAGGAAGGGGTGTATTTGACGACGATTGTTCATGATCAAATTCTACTGCTCGTTAGCGCAGATGGTTTTTTACCTATTTCCGAGAAGGTCAAAGAGGTTCAGTCCGTCTACAAGACCTATTACAAGCTTGAGCTGATTGCGTCAATTAGCGAAGAAGGCGGTTTCTACAACATTCGGAGCATGTACGAAAGCGTGAAATATTGTTTAAGCTTCGGGACTACGTTTCAGGAAGGATATATTGTAACGCCACAGGATGTATTGATAGCCAAACAGAATTTTCCTTTTGATTCAGCTATATTGACGGAGCAATTGGCAATAGCCGTACGATCTGGCAACCTTGAGATGGTTAAGGAAACGATCACACATGCTGTTGGCTGCTTTGAACTGGACTTTTTTGATATGAAAGAGGCCAAAAACTTTTGCCTAGATCTCTTTCTGACAGCGATTCGACAATCGGAGGAAGGTTTGGACGAGTTCGTCTCGAAGGTTCCGGATCTGTATGCGATGCCGTCGTTGCGCGGTGCTTTTCATTATCTCGAGGAAATAGCAGTTGAGCTTGCTAAGCGCAATTCAGGACTAGTCGTGAAGAAGCAAAATGATTTAATTGAATCTGTCCTGCGCATTGTTGATGAAAACTTAAGCAACCCAGATTTGTCCTTAAAGTGGATTGCAAACGAACTTCTGTATGTCAATGTGGACTACCTTGGGAAGTTATTCGCAAAAAAGACGGAGAGCAAATTTTCGAATTATCTTGTGCATTTGCGAATGGAATTTGCGAAGCGATATATGAAGCAGGAAAACGAGCTAAGAGTATATGATATTGCCGTAATGGCGGGTTATCCCGAAGATGCCCAATATTTCAGCAAGGTGTTCAAAAAATATACAGGAATGACGCCTACGGAGTATATAGGCTCAAACAAAAACAACATGTAATGATTAGGGATGAAGAAATAATGCTAGAATTTTTTCAAGAATAACCTCTATTTTTTCCATATCGCGGATGGTTCGTAGGATGTATTTTATAAGTAGAGCGATTCGTGTATGTCCAGGCCTGGAAATGCAAATCCGTTCATCGATCATAATAATTTAAACAGAGGGGCGCGAAAAAAAATGAACAAACGCTTTTCAGGAATGATGCTTTTGGCTCTAGCCTGTATACTTGCCCTTGCGGGATGTTCGGATGGTAATTCGAATGGAAAACCGGCATCGACAGTAAAAGATACAGGAAATAATGGCAGCAAAGCGACGGATCTCCGTGTCATTTGGTGGGGCAACCAAGACCGCCATGACATTACGTCCAAGGTTCTAAATATGTACAGCGAAGCGAACCCGGGAGTAACCTTTTCACCCGAATATCAAGGCTTTGATGGTTACTATCAGAAGCTGACCTTGCTTGCCGCTTCCAACAATATGCCTGATATTTTTCAGTTTTATGTAGGCGCTAGCGATGCCAATCAGTTTATGGATAAAGGATTGGTAGAACCACTGGATGCGTACATTGAGAGCGGAATTATCGACGTATCCAATATTGGAGAAAGCACGCTATCTGGCGGGAAAGCGACTGATGGCAAAATATATGGTATTCCGCTTGGAGTCAACGCGAGGACCTTGATTGTAGATCCAGCTGCCTATGAAAAAGCTGGTCTTACCGTACCGGAAACGGGATATTCCAGTTGGGAAGAGCTTTATGCAGACTTGAAAAAATTGAAGGAAGTTACGGGTTCCTATGGCGCAGACGATCTGTTCAATATAGCTTTTGCGTTCCCGTATTACGCTCGTCAGTTTGGTCAGACGGTGAACGCCGAAGGAACGGGAATCGGCTTCGACGAGAAAGTATATACGGATTTCTTTACCTACAGAAAAGAATGGGCGAAAGAGGGACTAATTCCGAAAATGGACGCCTCATTGTCGGTGAAAAATCCGGAGGAGTCGTTTCTCGTAAAAGGCCAATCGGCTGTTATGGTCGCCTACACGAATCAATATCCTGGAATAGTGAAAGCGGCTAAAAGACCGCTTAAAATGCTTCTTATGCCTGGTCCAAATTCAGATCAAGCGATGGATGTACGCCCGGGCTTACACTTCTCCATCTCTTCTAAATCCGCCAATAAAGAGGCTGCGGCTAAGTTCATTAGTTACTTTGTAAATGATATCGAAGCGAACAAAGTGCTGAACGCGAATCGCGGCATGCCGATTACGAGCGAAGTTCGTGCTTCTTTGGCAGAACAATTTGAGCCTGAAATGAAGGCTGTTGTTGAATACATGGATATCGTTGCCGAGCACAGTGGTCCGCTCGATCCTCCTGCGCCTGCGGGTGCTACGGAAATCGATGCCTTAATGATCGATATGGAGCAGCAAATCATGTTTGATCAGATTTCGATTCAAGATGCTTATGCGAAACTTCAGAAGGATGCCGCGGGAATCGTCGCAAAAAATAAGCAATAATAAACACAGCGGCCGATTTCTTGGGATTCATTCAAGGAATCGGCCGTAGATGGGTATGGTGACAATGATGGCACAACAAATTAGAAGGTCGAGCGGCAATGAGAATGGGGCGGGTTACCTGTTTATTTTGCCTTGGATTATTGGTTTTGTCGCATTTACGGCGATCCCGTTCGCTTGCTTGTTTTACTTTACCTTTACTGATTATGATCTCTTATCCTCTCCTAAATGGTCAGGGTTAGATAATTTCATTCACATGTTCACAGCAGATGACAAGTTTTTGACCAGTCTAAAAGTAACTTTCGTCTACGTTCTAACGGCTATACCTCTTCGTCTTATCTTTGCGTTATTGATTGCATTACTGCTAAATATGAAAATTAAAAATGTTGGTCTATATCGAACCGCGTTTTACATCCCTTCGATTATTGGGGGAAGCGTAGCGGTTGCTGTCATGTGGGGGCAACTGTTTGGATTAAACGGAGCCGTTAACGCGCTTATTGAGGCGGTATTCGGATTTCGGCCGAACGTTTCGTGGATCGCGCATCCCGATACCGCTTTATGGTCGCTTATTCTGATGGCGATTTGGCAGTTTGGTTCTCCAATGATTATTTTTCTGGCAGGACTTAAAAACATTCCGGAATCCTATTATGAGGCAGCGGTAGTAGATGGAGCGAATGCCTTTCAACGTTTTATCAAAATTACCGTTCCGCTCCTGACACCGGTTATCTTGTTCAATCTCGTCATGCAGATCATTGGCGGATTTATGACATTTACACAAGGCTTAATCATAACGGACGGCGGTCCGCTGGATCGCACCTTATTTTATCAGCTCCATGTATACCGACAAGGATTTGAGTTTCTTAACATGGGTTATGCGGCTGCGCTTTCTTGCTTCTTACTGGTGATCGTGGCCATCTTAACAGCATTGGTATTTAAATCGTCATCTGCATGGGTTCATTACGAGTCGAAAGGATAAAGGCTATGATAAGACAATCTACATTTTCATGGGGGAAGCTAACGATTCAATTCATGTGTATCGTAATCGGCGTTGCTTCTCTGTATCCAATCGTATGGATGGTAGCGAGCTCGTTTAAGGACAGTTCTCAAGTATTCGTTAGTGCGCACTCCCTTATTCCAGAAGTTTGGAATTTCTCCAATTATTCAAACGGTTGGAGAGGGTTCGCAGGGATTACGTTCGGGACTTTTTTTACAAATACAATAATCATCGTATGTACAGCCGTACTAGGAACCATCATTTCATGTTCGCTGGTCGCATACGGATTTGCTAGAGTGAAATTCAAGTTTAAAGGTTTCTGGTTCGGCACCGTCATGCTGACGTTATTGCTGCCAGGACAGATTGTTCAAATTCCGCAATATATCATCTTTCATCAAATGGGTTGGGTGAATACATTTCTTCCGCTAATCGTTCCGTCCTTCTTCGGGTCTGCTTTTTTTGTCTTTTTACTTATGCAGTTTATACGTACATTACCGTATGAGCTTGACGAAGCGGCAAAGATTGACGGCTGCAGTAGATTTGGAATCTTCTCTCGGATCATTCTCCCGCTCATTAAGCCGGCATTGGTGACGGCCGCCATTTTCGAATTTTATTGGTCATGGGATAATTTCTTTGGTGCGTTGATCTATCTAGGAAAGCCTCAGCTGTATACGGTTAGCGTTGCTTTAAGGCTGTTCGCTGACCCAAGCTCAGGTACAGATTGGTCGGCAATGTTCGCGATGGCTACTCTTTCTTTGATTCCACCTATTCTCGTCTTTTTTGTTTTCCAACGTTACATCGTGGAAGGCATTAGCACAACGGGGTTGAAAGGTTGATCATGATGGAAAACAGCTTGCGTGAAAAAATATCTCTGAATGGCATATGGAATGTCTCGTTGGATAGCTGGGGTGAAAACGTCGGCACATTCCAAACACAAATTGTGCTCCCCGGAACGCTTGACGAGCAAGGCTTAGGACCGACGCCGGAAGTTTCCACGGATCGTCTGACCCGGAGACATGCATACGAGGGGCGGGCGCGTTATGAGCAGACGGTCATTATTCCTGATGGTTGGTTAGGTAAATCGATTTTACTCAGAATGGAGCGGACGCGCGAAACAGAGCTGAGGATCGACGGTACACTGGTTGGAACTTCCAACTCCTTGTCGACGGCACAAGTGTATGATATTAGTCATTTTATAGGACCAGGAAAACATGTCATTACTGTAACCGTGGACAATCGCTCCGGAGTCATGGCGTGGAGCAGCATAAGCAATTCACATATGGCAACCGACCATACACAGACGAACTGGAACGGTATTTTAGGCGAGATAGAATTGATTGCTGTTGATCCCATCCATATGGAGCATGTACGTTTGCATGCACAAACAGATGGAACGGTTATTGGGAAGGTTCTATTGCGCAAAACGGCAGGCACCGACGCTGCGGGTCAAATCAGGATTCAAATAATGGATATCAACGGAAATCTGCAAGTCGAGGAGCATTCGATTTCTTTTACTATGCCTAAAGATACCGTGGAAACAGAAGTGGAATTCACAATTCAAGCAGATCAACGGTTGCGATTATGGGACGAATTCGATCCTGCGTTATACTGTCTCCATCTTACGTTGGAGGGAAGCTTAGGGGGGAAAAGCGTTGCTGATGCGCAGACTTATCCATTCGGCATACGTACCTTTCTCGTAAAGGGAACGCAATTTGAGGTCAATGGCAAGAAGACGATGCTTCGCGGCAAACACGATGCATGCGTGTTTCCGTTAACTGGGTACGCTCCTATGGATGTTGAGTCATGGATGGATGTATTCCGAACGGCAAAATCATATGGTATTAATCATTATCGCTTCCATTCTTGGTGTCCGCCGGAAGCTGCTTTCGAGGCTGCTGACCATCTTGGCATATACCTTCAGCCGGAGCTTCCGCTTTGGAATCCGGGCACAGCATTTGAGGACGATGACGAATGGCAATATTTCACGGACGAAGCGTTTCGGATTCTTAGTGCATATGGAAGTCACCCGTCATTTGTCATGTTTGCTTGGGGAAATGAATTGGCAGGTTCGCTCAATCGTATGGAGCTTCTCGTCGAGGAAACTCGTCATTATGATCCTAGCAAGCTTTACGCAATCGGCTCGAATAACTTCTTCATTCAAGCTCAAGCGCCACGCAATTCCGATTATTGGACGACATTTTGGACAGAGGGAACATGGAATGTTAAGAAATCCAGCTACGGTGGAAAACATGTACGTGGAGCGACCCCTCATTCGACGCGAGGTTTTATTAACAACAGTCCGCCATCTAGCAGGAAAGACTATCAGGAAGAAATTTCACATCTTCCTTTTCCGGTTATCGGGCATGAAGTAGGGCAATTTCAAATTCATCCGAGCTTCGCAGAGATTAGCAAGTACAGTGGGGTATTGGAACCTGGACTTCTCGCTCGTTTTCGAGATCAAGCAGTTGAATCGGGCCTACTAGTTCAAGCTGGTGATTTCCAAGCTGCCTCCGGAAAGCTCGCTTGCCTATGTTATCGAGAGGAAATAGAAGCGGTATTGAGGACACCGGGTATGGCTGGTTTCCAACTTTTGGACTTGCAGGATTTTCCAGGCCAAGGCGGTGCGTTCGTCGGCATATTGGATTCTTTTATGGATACGAAGGGAATCATCGAGCCTGAGGAGTGGAAACGCTTTTGCAGCGAAGTTGTTCCGTTGGTACGGTTAAAGAGCTATGTGTGGACAGAAGGCGAACGAATTGAAGCACGGATTGAGGTGGCTAATTACGGTCCAACTACGCTAGCGGATCATACAGTGAAATGGTCGATCAAAAGCGAGAATGAGGGACACGTCACGGGTGGTCGTTTTCCGAACGTCGTGATCTCGCAAGGGGAAGTTGGGGTAGCAGGAACCATAGAATTGCGTGTCCCGCCTACCAAGAATGCCGAGAAGTGGGTTCTGCGGGTTTCTATCGAAGGGACTTCATACTGTAATGAATACGCGCTTTGGGTGTATCCCGACAGACATGAAGTGCAAATCCCAACGGGTGTCTTCGTCTCGGACGCTTTCGATATATGGACACTAAATGCGCTGCAGCAAGGAAGGAATGTGCTGCTAATTCCATCAGCACACGCTTCGTTCGGACATGGACCCAAAGGAACGTTTATCCCTGATTTCTGGTGTTATCCGATGTTTAAGAAATATGATCCGCCAGGGACGCTGGGCATTCTTTGTGATCCTGCTCATCCCTCATTATCAGATTTCCCAACTTCATCGCACGCGGAGTGGCAATGGTGGCATCTGATGAAAAATTCCCGAGCCATCGTACTGGACGAGGCGGGACCGGATTATCGACCTATCGTTCAAGTAATCGATAATGTGGCAAGACAGCAGAAGCTGGGAATCCTCTTCGAAGCGAAGGTAGGCAATGGAAATCTGATGATTTGCTCCATTGATTTATGGAGCCAACAGGATCGTCCCGAAGCGCAGCAACTGCTCTATTCATTGCTGCATTATTGCAACTCAGAACAATTTATACCGCAGGCTACTTGGACTGAGGAATACGTAGAGACATTGTTCGTCAGCCGTAAGAGTACGGAGGTAGCTGGAAATCCGGATGCCGATACGTACGGCTGATGAAACGGCTTTATGCGATCGTGTGTCTTAAAGCGGTATTTAGCCAAGACAGGCTGTTGTATGTATAGGTTTACTTTTAATGTAAAAGGAGGGTACTGACGTTGACTTTTATTATTGACAGCAATTCAGTTTACCAGTTGCCGTTGAATCCGTCGTCCCCTATTCGGCATGCGTGGAGAATGGTAAAAAGGGATCACGAGCAAATTTTTGGTCAATCTTCGATTGTTGCGGGGGGAGATGCGGAGCCGGCCGACGTGATTTTCCGTTATACCGTGCCCGAGGACAGGTGCCCGGATATACCGGAATCCTATTGCTTCCGCTTCGTCAAGGACGGAGCCAGAACGGTGCTTCACATTGCTGCGCCTGACGATCTTGGATTAGTATACGGCATGCTTGCGTTCAGCGAGCGGCATCTCGGTGTAGATCCGTTCTGGTTCTGGGCGGATATCCCGCCGGAGCGACGTATTCACATCGAAATTTCTGCTGTTGATTATGATTCGCCTGAACCATGCGTTCGTTTCCGCGGCTGGTTCGTTAACGATGAGGTGTGCTTGATCGGATGGAAGGAACAATATCCGCCGACCCGCGACATATGGGAGCCCGTCTTCGAAGCGCTGCTGCGCTGCGGAGGGAACATGGTCATACCTGGTACTGATTTGCCCAAACAAGGCATTCATGCCGATCTAGCTGAGGAAATGGGATTATGGGTGACGCATCATCATGCCGAGCCGCTGGGAGCAGAGATGTTCCTCAGAGCCTATCCCGGCCAGAAGGCAAGCTATCAAGAAAATCCCGAGCTGTTCGAAGCATTATGGGAGGAAGCGATTGAGAAGCAAAAGGATCGCAACATCGTATGGGTACTCTCGTTTCGGGGGCAGGGTGACCAGCCATTCTGGGCACAGGACCCAGCGTTTGACACGCCGGAGAAGCGGGGCGCTATGATTAGCCGCGTGGTTATCAGGCAGTACGAGATGGTTCGCAGCAAAGTAGCTGATCCGAAATGCTGCGTAGCATTCTATGGGGAGATCGCAGAGCTGTACAAAGCTGGACATATTCAAATTCCGGACGAGATTATTAAAATCTGGGCGGACAACGGATACGGAAAAATGGTTTCCCGTCGCAACGGAAACGAGAACCTGCGAATTCCGTCTTTACCGGGGCTTGCGGATAAAGGCAAGCATGGCATTTATTATCATGTCACGTTCCATGACCTTCAGGCTTCTAACCATTTGACCATGTTTCCTGCTTCGGCCGATCTGATCAAAGAAGAAGTTGAGGAGGCGTACCGGGTAGGGGCAAACGGTTATGTGCTCGTCAATAGCGGCAATATCCGTCCGCATATTTATACACTGAGTATACTGAGCGAGCTCTGGTCGAGCGGGAAAGTGGATGTCGAGGAGCATCTTCATTCGTTTGTAAGACGAATGTATCCGTCCGGTACGCTTCAAATCGCTGACTTATACCGTGATTACGCGAACCATACCATTCCATACGGTCCACACATAGACGACCGGGCTGGAGATGAGTTTTATCACCATCCGGCCCGTAAAATCGTGGGACATTGGCTTCAAGGCTTAGGCGAGCATAAGCCTCTTGAACGTTTGTTATGGGCGACGGGCGAGGTTGATTTCTCCAAACAGGTGGAGTGGTTCAGCAAGAAGTGCGCCGATGCGATTCCAGGATGGGTCGAATTAAACGAGCGGATTGAAAGTTTGCTCCTTGGATTTGCGGAAGAGGATCGCCTTCGGCTTAAGGATCACTTGCAACTGCATGTAGAGCTTCACCTGTCAGGATGCGAGGGCTTCGACAGACTGGGAAAAGCTTATGCCGCTTATCGGGAGGGTAACCATCCGCTAGCGTTCGTCTATGCATCTCAAGCGATGTGGAAATATGAAAAAGGTCTCGCCGTTTTACGTGCAGCTGAGCATGGGAAATGGGCTCACTTTTTTAACGCGGACTGGCTTACGAATATATCAAGTACGGTACAAAACATGGACACGCTTCGTCGCTGGCTCCGTATGCATGGCGACAGTCCCGATTTCTTTCTCTGGTATAAGGAGTTTTTGATGCCGGAAACCGAGAAATATATTTATTTGGAGAATACACACCGTAATCCGCTCTCCGATGATGAACTAGCCAGCAGGCTGGCGATGCGGTTTGAAGTGTGATTAATTAAATCTTAGAAGGTTGGGCCGCAAGCACTTTTATTGGTGCTTGCGGCCTTTCTTGTTGCTCATCATCAAAGGAATTTGACTCAATTGAACTTAAACTCATAATACGAACTGGCTGGTTAGTGCACTATCCGTCAAAATTAAATAGACAAAAAAATTGACTTCGAGTGTACTCGAAGTCGTAGACTATTTTCTGAGGTCAATCATGAATTTTTGATGCTGATTTGATAAGTTCCGGTATAACGTATTTTTCCCCACATTCAGGGTTATTGTTGACTGGATTCCAGGTATCTTCCAATTGACCAGCCAAGACACTTTCGTAGTAAGCCTTCTTCTCTTTTATGTGCATTAATTGAAGGTTATACTCACGAATCTTCATTTCTAGTTCATTTTCTTGTTTTGCAACAAGCTCAGCCCTTTCAGGAATCGTCTCATCACCTTGTAAACACATAGCAATGTAATATTTGACTTCTGAAATCGGCAATCCTGAAATACGAAAGGAATGAACCATTCGCAACCAATCCAAATCATGGTCAGAGAATAAGCGATTGTTTCTGCCGTCTCTCGAAACGAAAGGTATTAATTGTTGGCCATCATAGTAACGGATCGTATGTTTAGTCAGGCCTGTTATTTCAGATACATCTTTTATTGTATATTTTGGTTTATGTTCTGTCTGATTCAAAAATTCGAACCTCCTTGCTATTGACTTCGAGTTACTCGAATACTTTATGATGTCATTGTACCAATGTAGCGAGCACTCATCAACTGGTAATCTCCTTTGTCATTCCCATTTATTAAACAAAGAATAGAGGTTTTTTTGGTTGATCCCTTTAGAAAAGCGAATAAACGGGTTAACTTAAGACAACAATTACTACAATTCATAAATGATAATTAGAAAGAGGTTAGAAGATGTATACAAAATATAGCAACATGTTTGAATCCTTCACATTCAAAAGTGGAATGACCCTTAGAAATAGAGTTGTTATGTCCCCTATGACCACTTGGGCCAGTAATGACGATTACACGATTTCAGATGCTGAAGTGGAATACTACACAAGAAGAGTTAAAGGCGTAGGCTTGGTTATAACAGGATGCACGCATGTCCAACCTAATGGTATAGGTTTTACGAATGAATTTGCAGCTTATGATGATAAATTTACTCCAAGTTTACGAAAATTGGCAGATGCCGCGAAAAGCGGAGGAGCCCCTGTAGTCCTTCAAATTTTTCACGCAGGAAACAAAGCACTGCCGCATCTTACACCAAATGGAGATGTAGTAAGTTCCAGCGCTGTAGAGACGGAAGCTACTGGATTTGCTCCTTCCGTTTTGCCAAGGGAACTTTCGCACGATGAAATATTGGAAGTAATTCATGCGTTTGGAGAAACAACAAGACGAGCCATTGAAGCAGGGTTTGATGGCGTTGAAATTCATGGTGCGCATGGATTTTTACTACAAAACTTTTTTTCTCCTTTTTTCAACAGACGTGAGGATCAATGGGGAGGATCACTAGAAAACCGTTTGCGTTTCCCAATGGAAGTTATTAAGGAAATGAAAACCATCATTAAAAAACATACTACAAAACCGTTTATTTTCGGCTACCGATTTTCTCCTGACGAACATCAAGAAGGCGGTTTAAGAATGAAGGATACCTACGTACTGATTGACCGACTGATTGAAGCGGGTGTTGATTATGTTCATGCTTCACTAACTGATGCTCTTTCTTCAAAGCCAGTCGATAGCCAAGATGAAAAGACGTATCTTGAGTTGATCGTTGAACAAGTAAATAGCCGGGTGCCAGTAATGGCGGCGGGTTCTATGGTAACGCCGGATGATGTTGCTAAAGCATTGGATAAAAATCTTAACCTAGCTGTGATTGGACACTCGTTAATTACAGATCCAGACTGGGTTGAAAAGGTTCAAAATGGACAAGAGTCTGAAATCCAAACGGTTATAAAAGCCTCCAAGGTGAATGAGCTTGAGATTCCGGAAAAACTTTGGAGCATCATTCAAGCTTCTGGTCCATGGTTTAAGATTGAAGAATAACATTATCATTCATCTGCCTGACGGCATAGAACGGCAGGCTCGTTGAGTTAACTGGCAGGAAAGTTGAATTGAACAAGGGCATAATACATGTCTATCTGTATAAAAACACCAAATAGACATTTAGGATTTCCCTCTTGCGTTGAAGTGCACTTTAAGGTTTATAGTGAACTCATCACATAGAGACAAGGCCACATGCTTAAGGAGAAAGCGAACGGAATCACAAAAGAAATTTATAAGGACTAAGGGAGGACAACGCTTATGATTATCAATGACATGAAAGAAACCATTTTATTTGATGTAGGAGAACCAAACCCATATTCTCAATTTTTCGTTGGAAAAAGTTATTTAAAAATGCTCACATCTGGACCCAATGTCGTCGGGAACGTAACTTTTGAACCAGGCTGCCGTAATAACTGGCATTCTCATGCAGGAGGACAATTATTGTTTGTTACTGCGGGTGAAGGTTACTATCAATCAGAAGATGAACCCGCAAAACGCTTAAAAGCAGGGGACGTGGTAACCATTCCAGCCGGGGTGAAACATTGGCATGGTGCTGCAGATGACTCATGGTTTGTTCATTTAGCAGCGACAGGTGACCCAAGCAAACCAGAAACCGAATGGTTTGAGCCTGTAAATGACAAGCAGTACGCGGAAGCAAATAAAGTAAAATGAAAATTAGGTGAAGCGTTTCAATTCTGATCGATTTCCGCTCTAAGACAAGTTTTCCTAGTCACCTTTCGAGGTGGCTATTTTAGTATTCATTTACTACCGTATAAGGCTCCATTAAGTTGATGGCATAATACGCACGGGCTGATTGTGCTAATTGAATGGCAAGAGGCTGCAGCTAGTTTGTCGCTGCAGCCTCATAATCGTAATGATTAAATATCAAGTTTACGTGTACCAATCCATTTCACCATTTCAGGATCTCGATGTGAAAAGAACAAGCTCTGATTCGTATCTAATGTAGTAATGGTATCCAAATCCTCTTTCCCTAATTCAAAATCAAAGATATTAAAGTTTTCAGTAATTCTATCTTTCCTAACAGACTTCGGAATTACAACGACTTCTCTTTGTGTCAACCAACGTAAAACGACCTGAGCAACGGATTTATTATACTTTTCAGCTATGGATGCCAATATCTCATTTTGGAACAAATTATTTTTCCCTTCAGCAAAAGGTGCCCAGGATTGGATTTGGACATGGTTCTCTTGCATGAATTTTGCACTTTCGATTTGCTGGTTGAAAGGGTGGGTTTCAACCTGATTTACGGCAGGAACGATTTCATTATGAATGATCAAATCGATAAGACGGTCCGAGTGGAAATTGCTCACGCCAATCGCCCTAATCTTACCTTGACGATTTAATTCCTCCATGGCACGCCATGAGCCGTAAACATCACCAAATGGCTGATGAATTAAATACAAGTCCAAATAATCCAGTTGCAGTCTTTCCAGCGATTTTTCGAATGCTCTTTTTGTATGTTCATAACCAGCATCCTGAACCCAAAGTTTCGTAGTGATAAATAATTCTTCTCTTGCTACGCCACTTCGTTTAATTGCTCTGCCAACAGCTTCTTCATTTAAATAGGAGGCAGCTGTATCAATCAGCCGATAGCCTGCCGTTATAGCGTCATAAACGCTTTGTTCACACTCCATTTGATCAGCAATCTGAAATACACCAAAGCCGAGTATAGGCATCTCAACACCATTGTTTAACACTACCTTTTGCATCTAAAACCCTCCAGTTATTTATAATTATTCGTAACTCGTTTTGCGCTTATTCATAATCATGAGCTTTACAAAAGTAATGTTTATTCTAAGCACTTACTTATCAATAGGACATCGCATTCATACTTCTGTATTTTCCCACCCCCCAAAAAACGAGGATTTAACAGCAATATTTTTTGGGATGACTTTATTATGCTTTTCTGAATATAAAACGGATATCTAATTCGTCTTAAATGATTGCCTAATCCTCTCATCGGCATTCCTTATTAGCAAACTAATGGCTATAATAAAACAAATAAAAGCAACAAGGAGTGGCCTATGTTAGAAGAAATAATGACTCAACAGGATAACCTCACCAGATTGATTAAGCGTCATTGCAAACAATCAGGTGTATGGCAGACAACGATTCCTTCTCTGTTTCTAATCCGTACAGACAAGATAGATGAACCAGCCTACAAAGTATTTAATCCATCCTTTTGTTTTGTTGCTCATGGGCTAAAGGAACTCTATCTAGCGGAGGAACGACTAATATATGGCCCATCCAATTACCTAATAACATCCATGAACCTTCCGGTGATCGGGCAGGTTATTAAGGCAACGCCAGATGCTCCATATTTAAGCTTAAAGTTTGAGTTTAGCCAAAATGAAATTTTAGAGGTTTTAAAAGACGCTAAGCTCCATACAAATTTAAAGGATAATGCTTCACGAGCTATGTTTGTCGCGGAGATCGAATTATCAATATTAGATGCCGTACTTCGCTTGGTTCAATTGCTCGACTCGCCACAAGATATTCCGTTTCTTGCTCCCATCCATAAGAAAGAGATCATTTATAGACTCCTTCAAGGTCAGTATGGAGCTGCACTTGCACAAATTGCAATGGAAGGCAGCAACAGCTACCGCATCAAGGAGGCAATCGACCAAATCATCGGACATTATGATCAACCATTAAAAATTGAAGAACTAGCTGATCTCGCTAGTATGAGCATTTCTTCGTTTCACAGACATTTTAAAGAAACCACTGCCATGAGCCCCCTTCAATTTCAAAAGCAGCTTCGGATGCAAGAAGCCCGGAACCTATTGCTAATGGAGTCAGCGGATGCCACTGAGGTTGCATATCGGGTGGGTTATGAAAGTGCATCCCAGTTTAGTCGTGAATACTCTCGTATGTTTGGTCTTCCTCCTAAAGCGGATATAAAACGACTGAAGGAAACATATGAACAACAAGAAAAAATATAGATTAAATCTTTGTTAAAGTTAACGGGTAACTTTTGTGAAAACATATTGTCAATCGTAGCAGCAGCTCCATTTTTCTTTAACCTAGAGGACAGCACTCCCATTTAAACTTTTGAACTCTAGTAGAGTGCTGTCCACCTTTTTGGTGGTTTTTTTTATTGATTAGGATATTATGAAAAATTGATAATTTTGGATAGTTCTATTGAAATTAAAGAAAGGGGAAATGGTGAGGAGCGGCCAAGTATATTAGTCGTTATTTGGCACGTTCAGCGATAGCAGAGCATCGCAGCATCAAGTACGACTAGAACGAGTTATAAGACCGGGAAATGAGTAAATGTCGTAGTCCCAGTGATGAAATGCATCTATGATCTCGTCCGACACATCCCGCCTAAAAGGTCGAATTTCTCGTGGAAATGGAAAGTTGTACCTGAAAGCGCTTAACTGTACCTTGTTCGCGGCTTCTGCAACCCGCTATGATCGAATCAAAGAAAGCGCTACCATGACACAGGCTGTATTACTACCATTCCGCGCCCGCGGCGCTCACTCTTGATTTCGCGCATGTCCACTACAAAGGAGATGAATTGATGAAGACGGCATTAAGAAGAACTGGCTATCTCGCATTTGCATTATGGCTGGCGTTCGCGGGCTTCGTGATCCCAGGGAAACAGACCGCGAACGCGGCCAACAACGGGCTTGCGCTTAAGCCTCTCATGGGCTGGAGCAGCTATAGTATGCAAGTGTACTCGGGCAATCCCACTTGGATCAACGAAACGCAGATCAAGGCGCAGTCCGACGCTATGCATACGAAACTGCAGTCGTACGGCTACAATTACATTAATATCGACGCGGGCTGGAACGGCGGCATCGACGGCTATGGCAGGCCGGTTCCGAGCACCACGCTGTATCCGGGAGGCTTTACGGCGCTAATCGATTACGTGCATGCGAACGGCCAAAAGTTTGGACTCTATATGATTCCGGGCATTTCTCCGCAGGCATATAACGACGATCTGCCGATCTACGGCGCAGCCGGATGTTCGATGCAGGACATCGTCGCCCAGCCGCTGAGGACGGCAGACTACTGGAATTTGGGCTACAAGATCAATTTCGGAAACCCGTGCGCGCAGAGCTACATTAATTCGATCGCCGACCTTTTCGCTGATTGGGGCGTCGACTTCGTGAAATTCGACAGCGTCACACCGGGTTCCGGTCATAACGACACTTCAATTGACGCGCGAGGCGACGTCGCCGCTTGGTCGCAGGCGCTGAGCGCGCACAACATTTGGTTCGAGCTTTCTTGGGCGCTGGACCACAATTACGTCGACACGTGGAAGCAATATGCCAACGGCTGGCGTGTGGATTGGGACGTTGAATGCTATTGCACCAACACCGCCCTGACGGCTTGGGCGAACATCGATAGATTGTTCCCGAAGGCAGCGATTTGGTGGCGCGATGCCGGACCCGGCGGCTGGAACGACTTCGATTCTCTCAACGTCGGGAACGGCTCCATGGACGGTATGACGCAGGACGAACGGCGAACCGCCATGTCATTATGGGCGATGTCATCGGCGCAGCTCTACACGGGCAACGACTTAACCAATTTGGACGCTTTCGGACTCTCCTTGCTGACGAATGACGAAGTTATTGCCGTAAATCAAGCGGGCAGGCCGGCCCATCCGGTATCCACCGCCTCGAATCAACAGGCGTGGTACGCCAATAACGGAGATGGCACGTATACTGTGGGCTTGTTTAATCTAGGCAGTGCCGCCGCGACGGTTAATGTGAACTGGAGCGACATCGGCCTGAACGGCGCCGCGTCCGTCCGGGATTTGTGGACTCATAGCGATCTAGGGTCGTTCAATACCGGTTATAGCTCAGTCAATTTGCCTGCGCATGCTTCGAGGCTGCTCAAAGTCACGGCTACGGGCGGCTCCGTGACCGCCAACAACGACGACACCGGCATTAAATACACGGGGGCGTGGCAGCGCAGTCACAGCCGGGGCTTTGGAGACTATGGGGACGACGTCCACTACACGCAGACGAATAACGACGCGTTCGAATACACTTTTCAAGGCACGGGCATTGATCTCATTACGGAGAAAGATTCCTCTCAGGGCAATATCGACATTTACGTGGACAACGTCTTCAAACAAACGGTTAATACCTATAACACGACCCGCCAGGCGCAGCAGACCGTCTATAGCATCACCGGTCTCGCCAACGGTCCCCATACCTTGAAAGCCGTCAAGAAATCGGGCACTTACATGCTAGTCGACAAATTGCAATTCAGCGTGCCCTCGCCAATTCTCGTGAACGATACCGATCCCGGAGTATCGTTCACGGGTACGTGGACGACGAGCAGCGCCAGAGGCTACGGCGATTATCAAGATGACGTCCACTACACGCAGACGAACAACGATTATTTCCAATACACGTTTAACGGAACGGGAATCGACCTCGTCACCGAGAAGGAGGCTTCCCAAGGCAACATCGACATCTACATCGACAACGTCTTCAAGCAAACTGTCAACACCTACAACGCCACGCGGTTAGCCGCGCAAACTGTGTATAGCATCAACGGACTTGCAAGCGGCTCGCATACCATCAAAGTCGTTAAGAAATCGGGCACGTACATGCTGCTTGATCTGTTGCGGTTCAAGAGCAATCAGAAACAGTACAACAATACCGATGCCAGCATTAGCTATACGGGCTCATGGTCGCTGAACGGCAACCGCGGGTTCGGTGACTTCAACAACGACGTCCACTTCACCCAGACGAATAACGACTACTTTCAATTCGCCTTCACCGGAACAGGTGTGGAATTGATTACGGAGAAGGACGTTTCGCAAGGCAACGTGGACATCTATTTGGATAATGTGCTACAGACCACGGTCAACACAGCCAATCCGACGCGGCTGACCAATCAGGTCGTTTATAAGGCGACAGGCCTGTCGAATGGCAGCCATACGCTCAAGGCCGTGAAGAAATCGGGCACATACATGCTGCTGGATTCTATCAGGGTAACGCCATAGGCTAGCGGTATAGGATGAGAAGAAGCGGTACGGGAATAAACTCCTGTACCGCTTCATTTTGGTTCCAATCAGCTTAATCTTATAACGAGCAGGAAAAGAGGGCACTTTACAATTTTCTTAGAAAAAACAAAGTTGATATTGTCAGAGTTTGGTTACTGACCGCGTCTGATTATCATTCAGTCCCTAGAGGGGAACGGCAGCCTCCAGTTCCCATTCCCAATTGGTTATAATATTTTTTTATATTCACTAAAGTCTGACCGTTTGTAACCGTAGCAACCATCTGATCGAGTTCTTCAGTGTTTACGGGTCTGTTTTCGAGAAGAGCATCAAAGGTTTGTTTTATTTGCTGGGGGAACACATTTCCCACCATACTGGACAAGCCATTACAACCGTCTATGGATATATTGGAGACTAGATTTAGATCACCTGCGGCGAACCGAACAAACGAGTTGGGAAAAATCGTATCTTTATGGCGATGAACGTCTCCGGCTTCTTTAAAACCTAATATATTATTATGTCTATTTAATAAATCATGCAAAGCTTCCGGGCTCAGATCAAAGCCTGTTCGGGATGGATTATTGTAAAGAATGATATCTTTAGTCGTATGCTTAAGCAGCTCATCAACATAGAGGATAGCCTCTTGCTGGGTTGGTTTAATGTAGGGCGGAAATCCGATCATGACGATATCAAAAACAGAATTTTCAAGCGCTTGAATTAATTTTACAGCATCTCGGGTTCTTACGGAGGCCACTCCAAAAATGAATTCGACACCTAAGAACTGTTTCTGATTAAAATAGTCTATGATCTCCAGTCGTTCTTCAATGCTCATTGAATGTTGTTCCCCGGTGGAGCCTGAAACTAGCAAAGCATCGATCTGTTTTTCACTCAACGAATGGACGATTGGCTCGAATCCCTCCAAATATAAGCTCTCATTTTCTTGAAATGGAGTAGGTATGGCAATATGGAAATTTTTCATGTGATTCATATCCTCCTGGTCTAAGTTCGCTTTTATATTAAAATTAGGATGCAGGTATCCATGCAGACAGTATAGCCCCGCCATCCGAATGGTTTTTAGCTGTAAGCTCGCCCTTATGAAACCTAATAATTTTTTGTGAAATCGTCAATCCAAGTCCACTGCCACCGGTTAATCGATTTCTGGATATTTCGCCACAGTATAAAGGCTCAAACACGCGCTGCAGCTCTTCCGAAGTGAAACCTGGCCCTGTATCACGTATCGTAACCATGACCTTACTGCCATCTTTATAGCATTGAACTTCAATATCACCATTGGAAGGCGTATGTCTAACGGCATTCTCCAACAAATTATTGATGGCGCGTTCCAATAAATGCTTGTCGCCGCTAACCATGCAATCGACAGCTAGATGTGAGGATATTAAGATGTGCTTTAGTCTAGCTAACAGATTTAGACTGTCAATCGACTTCTGGATGACGAATGTTAGATCAAGGGTCTTGTTGTGCAGTTCCTCCTCCAAATACTCCATCTTCGTAAATGTGAAGAGGTCCTCGACGAGCCGGTCCAATTGTGCCGACTTTTCCTTGCAAACGGTCAAATATTTTGATGTTTTCTCTGGCGATTGTGCAATGCCTTGTTCCAGCCCTTCCAAGTAACCTCGCAATGCAAACAAAGGCGTCCGCAGATCATGTGCGACAGCCGCAATGAAGAAGCGTCGCTCTATCTCCAGCTGCATTTGCTTCTGATTAGAGGTTTGAAGGCCGTTCACCATAACTTCAAATCCATCGCGTACCTTGGCGATTTCTGAAATTCGGGATTCGGGTAATTGCACATCCCAATCTCCTGCTGCAATTTGCCTTGCGGCGAGGCTCATCCTCTCGAGTGGCTTGAGAAGAAGTCTGCGCATTTCGATACCAATAATAAAGAATGCCAAAAACAAACCAAAAATCATGGAAATGAACGGAACTGTTTTTGACTCTGGCATATAAACGACGAACTTTCCCATGATACGGCCATTCTCTAAGACAGAAAATCTTTCAGAGTTTGATGAAATAGAGCTGTGGGACTTCGGGTTAGACCGGTAAATTTCTTGATTGGACGCAGGAGTCAGCCCTCTAATCTTGTCCACATCATCGCTGCGAGCACTTAAGAAAAGGATCGGAACGTTGCTCTCTTTCCGAATCCGTCGACATAAGTCAAATCCGTCCTGCCCCGGCATCATGATGTCAAGAACGATGCAATATACAAGATATTTTGAAACAATGCCCATGCTACAGAGGTGTCACAGGCGGTGATCACATGAAAATGATCATTTTCTAAAAAGTCCCTCAATAGTTCAACAATACTTAAATCATCGTCTACAACGAGTATCGTTTTTAATCCGTTCATACTATCCCACTTTCGTATTTAGTTTACCATTTTTTCGGTTGGAACAAACGGATCTCGAGGTTTTTCACGCCACTTCAATGTACGTCGAAGACGCAGTAAGCGTAGAGCTAGTTACCGCAGAAAGGCCGAGACATGTAACTAGCGGTATTAGCGGGTTGAAAATTGTAGCGACCGAGTATCTGAACCCGGCAGTTCCGGGCATTATCCTCGTGCCCGGAGCAGCAGGTGAAGTGGATGGAGATGGCGTTGATTCGATTCCTGCTATTTTGAGTAGAGGTATGAATACACCATTAACAGCTTTGTTTGGACAAGCACTCGCGCTTAAGGACGTCGTTGTCGCCACGGTATGCGGCGGTTAATGGATTTGCTTGGTGCAACTGGAGCTGTGCCGATCCTGGCGCGCGTGGTAGATGATGGAAATCTGGTGACAGGCGGCGGCGTAACATCTGGACTCGATGTTTCCTTACACTTGGTGGAACGCGAGCTTGGCCGGCGTATTGTACATGCAGTGGAACAGTTATTCGAATACAAACAATAAGCTTGCCTGGTCGCTTCGAATTACGAAGCTGATGCGCTTAAATTTGAAATTTGAAGTTACCGTTGATGGGAATCATATGAGCGGAATCGCCAAAGCTGGTATTTTGCCAGCATCCAAATTAATAGGAAATCGAACATCTTAATATCGGTTTATCACTTTTATTAGTGAACGGATATTAGGTTTGGGTTTGGGTTACGCTGACAGCTATACCATTGGCATCTATGCTGCTCATTCCTGAAGTCATGATTAGAACAATCCATAAATCGTGAGCCACCGTTCCAGGTGGTTTTTTGATGGCTAATTTAGCGCTTCTTTGGTGACTTATCATGCAATAATGTCGAAAAATAAAAAAGAAGGGAGTCTTTCCATACGATCATCTGTATTTTTTGATATAATAAGAAGAATGAATATAGAATTGGTTAAACGAGGAGATCACATGAATAGTTACGATTTTTTACCGATTATACTTGGCAGCGATGAAAATGCATATGGAAATGTAAGGCTTATTAATGAAAAATACCATATCAAGCCGCTGCTGCTATGCAGCCGGCTGTTAATCCCAACCATGAACAGCAAATTGTTTGATCTTATTCAAATCGATCGTTTTGACAATGAGAACGTATTCCCAAGTGCTCTGCTCTCCATATTAGAAAAACACAGCGCTCCGAACAGAAAACTTGTCGTCATTCCTTGCTCGGACTACTATGCTGGCATGTTGTCGCGGCATTACAGCAAATTCAAAGGACTCATCGCGAATCATTTTATTTCCGAGACTTTGCTGGATACGTTTGATACGAAAGATAAATTCTATAAACTATGCGAAAAACATGGACTCGATTATCCCAAAACGATTGTTTCCGAGCCGCATGAGCGCGAAAGAGCGTTGGAGCAAATGGATTTTCAATATCCCATCGTCGTAAAACCGGAAAATAGCAATGCCTACGAATACTTGCATTGTCATTTTGAAGGCAAAAAGAAGGTGTTTTTCTTTAACACCAAGGATGAGTATTTAACGATGGTCGAAAACATGAATGCTTCCGATTATAAAGGAAAGTTAATCATACAAGAATTTATTCCTGGTGGAGATAGCTCGATGCGAGTCATTAATAGCTACTCGGACGACAACGGAAAAGTGAAAATGATGTGTCTCGGCCAGCCGGTGCTTGAGGAATATGCGCCGAAAACACTTGGCAATTACGCTGCGATTATTAGTCGTTTTGATATGGACATTTATCAGAAGGTAAAGGCATTTCTTGAAGAAATCGGCTATGTCGGTTTTTCCAATATCGATATGAAATATGACTTTAGAACAGGCAAGTATATGTTGTTCGAAATTAATCCGCGACTTGGCAGAAGCAGTTTTTTTGTTAGGGCAGCAGGACTTAACATGATTGCTGCGTTGATCGATAATGTTGTCTACGGCAAAGACGAAGACTGCGTATACAGTGATAAAACAGCCCTTTGGACAAATGTTCCGAAAGTCGTATTAGGAAAATATGTAACGGAACAGGGATTATCCGATGAAATTAATAAATTGTACAAGCAGAAAAAAGTGCTCAAATCCATTTGGTATAAAAAGGACTTGAACATCAAACGCGTGATTAGAGTCTCACGGTATTATTTCAGCCATATAAACAATTTCAAGCGATATTATTTTGATAAGGACACGATGTACTCACCGAATTAAGAGAATAGCTGCTTAAATTAAAAGCTCAATGGCCAAATGTGAAATGCACCCCTAACAGTAGACACCGGAAAATCCCAAATGGGAACGGATGGTACCTTAGGGGTGCATTCTTATATGGAAAGGGCTTGCTTTGCTTAAACGGCTATTTAGTTAGTTTTCATGAATGATTTGATTAACGATAGGCAGGTAGTGTTCCATCTTTTGTATTTGGTCGTTTAGAAGCATGGTGAAGTTGGATTCATTCCAGCCCGTCGTGCAGATCAAGGAAGAACGAAAGCGAAGTTCACCATCTTCTTGATCCAACTCGAAGGCACCATTCAACAAATCGTAATTCTCTCCCATAAGCTGAAGGGAAATGCCTTGACGCAATAGAGCAGGAATTTGTTCAGGAAAGACGGAGTAGAGCACAAGAAGATCATCCTCAGGCTCGATACGTATTAAGCCAATCCAAGTACCGCCTTCAGGGCTGTTAAATTGAAGACGAATAATACGATCACTAAAATATTCGTATTTTAGGCTATTAGCTTGCAAGAAAGCTTCGACTTGTGAGGTTAGGTCAATTTCGGCAGTTATTTCCACTTGATCTGAAGGCGTTCCTTTGTTTATCAGCCTTTCGGTCCATATGGTCTTAAATCCTTGGCGAAGCATGCCGGATTGTCCTAACACAGGAGGTAGGCTGACAGATTGTTTGGCATCAAGGACAAACCAATATTCTGATTTGGCAAGGTCGGCTATTTGCGTTCCGGATATCGCATCAGGCAGCAGCGCAGCAAGTATCGTTTCCACGTCACCGTTTCTAGCAGCAATTTGATTGGAGATCGCTGGAGACAGTATTGCGCGAACCTCGATATTATCTTTTTCATTAAATCGCACTTGCGAAATTATGGCATATGGCAGTAGATTAAACCATTGCTGTTCAACCAGCTGTTTCATCAAATCAGCAGGAACTGTGAAAGTAATGATGCAGCTTGCTTCTTGTTCATGCTGGTATTTCAATCGTGTAACTGTAACGGTCACCGTTGCCCCATTCCAGGAAGAGAAGAGGATAGGAATATTGGTTTTGATACTAGAATGATCATCTATTTTATTTATACTCATGGTTTCAGTTAGCTCCTTTCAGCTTCTGATACTAGCGGCCTAGGATTCCGCCGGTGAATTGCTTAACGCCATCCTTCTTTTCTCTTCCGAATTCAGCCAGTCTTTTTGTTTTTTCTACTGAAAATTTAACAATTCCAGCATCAACCTCGAAACTTTTGGTTTGACCAAGCTCCACTGCTAGTTTCCAGTCGCCTGCTACTCCAGCGCTATCCCATTCTTTTTCAAAATTCAATGTGAGTTCTGTAGTGGAGGAGCTTACAATCTTGTTCTCTATTTCTCCCGTATCAACATCGACTTCTTGAATTTGCTTAGCTAGTGAATTACCGATTCCATCAAATTGTGGAAGGAGGACCATAGCATCGCTGCCCACATCCATTTTAGTCCCCGTATCCCGAACATCTGTGTTGTGAGCTTCCGTTGCAGCACCACCATTTGCAGCAGGTGTATTATTATTCTTGTCTCGGGTAAGTGCATTGCTTATGTTCGTTAGCAAACCAAGAGCAGGTGTTCCTATTTTACTCATATAGGATACCCATTTAGCTGATTCTTCGCCGTATTGGAATGGAATAGATGCACCTATCGATATCTCAAGGTTTAGTGGTTTTCCGCCAAAACGGGTATGAGAGCCTTCGGCCGAAAGACTAAGACTTCCAAAGCCCAAATCCAACTCAACCTCACCGCTGGCCTCATATACCTTCCTCTGTTCAAGTTTAGCTAAACTTTGTGCTTTTTCTTTTAATTGATCGATCTTCGTATTTTCTCCAAAACTGTCTAAGGTTTTTTCAATGATGGTTTCTTTATCGAAGTGGGTCAAATTTTTCTTGCCGGCACTGAGAGACACCCCAACGATACCTGCTTCAAATTCTGCAGAAAGCTTCTTGTATGTGCCGACGTCAACAAAATTTTCGCCTTCCATATCCTGGGCTTCTATGGCGGATGCCCATAACTCTGCTTCTTCTAATTCAGTCTTACCTGATTTGCCTCCTTGGCCCCAAATGCTTTCAGCTGCACTAGGTGCAACACTATTCATTTGACGATACATGCCGTAGGAAATTAGATTCATGACAGAGGTTGAATTGCCGGCTTGCGCCTCAAGATAAAGGCCTAACTGGAAATTAGCATCCAAGCCAAGTGTTTTAACACCGACGCCAAAGCCAATCTGTGCGCTAACAGTCAAATTGCCATCGTCACGCTCAGCTTCAGCTCCAAAGCTAATAATGGCGTAACCTCCCGATTGGCCAAGTGGGATTTTTAACTCAAATTCAAAAGCTCCTGAATCTCCGTCGTTGGGTACTGCCAGATCAACGAAGCTGCCAATTTTCACAAGGCCGCTGTTCAGTGAGTCGCTTTCTATTGCCTGCTTGATTGCTTTATCTGCAATTTTATCATCCGTAACCTGTGTTCTCACATCTGTACTAAGATCTTTGGTTGGGGCAGGTTTTCCGAGTAGACTACCGCCCTTTACAATGGTGCGTGCTTCATTTACGGCCATGCTTTCAGTTTGCTTTAGTATCTCAAGCGCTTTCGTCTGAGCGCCGGTTAGTGCGGCTTTTCGTATTTTGTCCGTTTTCACTTGTTTGGCACTAGAGAGCTGTTTTGCAGCACTGTGCGCGGCTAGTTTTAATTTTTGCTTCGTTGGATCTGCAGGAAGAGTTGATTGTACAATTTTCAAAGCTTCTTTTTCCATAATGGAGTTTACGGAGCCCTTAGCTAAAGAATGAGCTTCCTTATTTGCAATCATGCCAGTATAGGCTTGGCTGATCTTGCTTTTGCTTTGCAACTCTTGGTGGTTAGAGATTTCATTGGTAATATCATCGTTGGCTTGGGCTCTAGCTGCATCCTTGAGTTTTTGTCGAAATGCATTGAGTTCATCGGAGCGTCTCCATTCTCCACGACCTACGCCAAATTTCAAAAGTACAGCTAACTTAATAGGTTCGTATAGCTTTTCGGAATAAAGATTATCTATCTGTTGCTGATCAACATAAGCTATTTCTTGTTCTTCTGGAGCTGAAGTACTTGTTTGAGCAGTAGGGGCAGTTTGCTGTGCACGCTGGGCTACCGCTTGGTTGCCGATGGATTGCTGCATCGTAGCTGTAGTACTTGTATTAGTCGATACGGCAGTAGCAGGCGCCTGCTGTTGACTGGCCTTTGGTGCTGCCGCATTATCTTTTCCTTGTTCATTATTCGCTTTGGATTTGGAAAAAAACATAACTGATCCTCCCGGCAGGAATAATATGATTCATTAGTCATAATAATAGTCTTTTCTATTATACATGAGGCGGAAATACTTGTAAGTTTTTTGTTGCAAATCGTAGATTCTTAGGCTTTTATGACTAGATAAGAAGGAAAAGGTCGATTTTGGTAGAATTATTGTCTTAGGAATATTTTATCCGTTTATTCGTTTTTACTTCTGTCTGAGGATGTTAGTCGATGGACTGACTTATAGGTGAATGTTATGGCACTGGGACGCAAGATGAAAATTCCAGCACAAGCAAATCAATCTCGAGAAGCATTGAGGCAGCAGTCGTCAATAAAAGAACAACATATAAGTGATGGGCAGCATGGGACAAGGACGAGGGCGATGTCTTTGCAGCAGAGCTATGGCAATCAAGCAACTGGGAAAATGGTACATGCCCTTCATGGCAAGCAAGCTTCAACCGAGGCATCCAAGGGTGTGAAAACATCTTATGAGAGGCTAATCAAATGGCTGGAGAGAGAAGCCATTCAAGAACATCAGCAAGTACTATGGAGACAGTTTGAAATGTTATCTCCAGCTCAGAGGCAAGCTGTATTGCTAGAGATGGCAGGCTCTATGGAACGATTAGAGGCTTTAATGGATGCTCCAATGAATTGGGAGCGTCTGCTTGCTGGCGTAACTAATGTTGAAGGCGTAAGACTAGAGCCTGATGAGCCGGAATTAGAGGGAACAGCGAATGAGTCAGGTGCTCAGGCAGCTGTGGGAACCGTTGATGTAACGGGATTGCTCACACCTTATAAAGATATTGTGTTGTGGCTTAATTATAAAGCGAATAAGCAAGGCAAGGCACAGCTGATGAGAAGATTTGAGATGCTGTCTATCCCACAGAAGAAGATTGCCATTCACAAAATGATGAATCGCCGTAAGCTTCTGTTTGCTGATTTTACGAAAACGATGTCGATAACGATATTATTGAAAAAATGGGTGGATTGGGGGAAAATGCTTTCGGCGCTGAATGAAGCTGAGAAGGTCAAGCTGGACATCACTGACGAGCTGTCAGTAGAGCATTATCTAGATCAGGAAGAAACTGAATTAGAGCAAGAAGAAGAGTTGGCGCTTGAGGAAGATGGAGATTTCTTTGCTTCAGGATTGGAGCTGCTGGGCCGTGGCGAGGAGAAGCAAGCGAATGCCGAAATTGATATTAAAAAAATGCTGGATGACCATGAACAGTTAAATTGGCTACTGTTCGGAATCAAAGCTATACCGAGCGTGAATTCAAAAGAAAAATCGGTATCAGCCGTTGGAACCCCCGAGCTCATTGTCGATCGTTTTTTGAAATTAGATGTGAGCCTTCCTCCTAAGGCTCGTGAGGAAGCTCGTAAACGACAGCTTAAAGCTTATGGCTATTCTTCCACAAGGCAATGCTACGTTTACTTACTTACCATTATGGTTTCTCTTATTTTTGAACGAGGAGTTACAAAAAAAGAGAAAGCATTTATTCAATTAATGGAGAAACTGGGCTTATCGGCCCAAAAGCCTACACCGACTCAGGAAATGATCGCACATCAATTACGCTCGTCTCAATAATTGACTACAAGGTGGAACTGCGAGTGCTGACAGGCATACAAACATTATTTCAATTAAGATACGAAGATAGGCGGAAGGTATGGGTCATGGGAACCGTGTTTTTTCTTGCGGGTATTTCCGAGATGATCAATTACACGTCGTTTATGGCTATTTTCAATAGTCGCATAGGTACGCAGTATTTGCCCATGATGTATTTGATAGAAGCGATTCTTCTCCCTTTGGAGGGATGGCTTCTTTCATTTTTTTCACAGCGAATTGCTAAGCCTAAATTTATGCTGGGGCTCTATAGTTTTTTTATTTCAATAGGGCTGCTTAATGGGATTGTTCTGCTTATTTTTCGTTTTGCAGGAATTCAGTGGATTGGATTTTATATCCTATTGTTTTTAGCCTCGAATTTTGTCGTTCGACAGCAAACCTTGCTGATGTGGAGTACAGCCTTCGATTTATGCCCTACACAGCAGGCGAAGCGGGTCATGCCAATCTTCGTTTTGGCGGCCATTGTTGGCGGTATCATTGCAGGCGTAATATCGAGCACGTTAGCGCCACTGCTTGGACCAGAACTGCTTTATATGCTTGCAGCCGTTTTATTGATGCTAGGCTTGCCTAATTTTTGGCGCTCGATTAAGCAGTATTTGCTGCCGTTGACGTTTAACAAAAGCGGTGAAAATGAAGTGAAGGATACCGTCTCCTCGTTGTATTATTTGAAGCAAACGCTTCGCTCGCCGTTTTTGTTAACGGTCATTGGGATTATGACCTTAATGCCAGCGGTGTACTTTCTGATCGAATATCAATATTTCACATCCGCACAGGAGGTATTTGCCACGGAGGCAGAATTAACCTCCTTCTATGGTTTGATGGTTATTATTCTATTCTGTGCAGCGCTTCTCTTGCAGCTTTTTGCAACGAGGCTAATGGACTGGTTAGGCGCGAGCAATACCATTTTCGCTATTACGATTATTTTTCTGGGCTGTTTTCTGTTCGTTAGCTTTCTAGTAAGCAGTGAGATGGCTCTTGTTGTTGTTTCAATTGGTTATAGTCTAATTTATTTGCTGCTCTATTATTTTGCTGAACCAAGCTATCAATTCTTTTTCAAAATGCTGCCGATTCAGCATCGTGATGGCTTTCGTTATACGGCTCAGGGGATTGCCGCTTCAGCGGGGATTTTGCTTGGATCTCTAGTATCTATGCTGCATTCGGAAGTCGGTATTTCCTTGACGTGGCAAGCCGTGATCGGAACCTGTTTAGCTGTGGCGCTAGTTATGCTAGCATGGGGAGCTCGTCACTTGTATATTAAAGAGCTCGTTCGTTTTTTGGAGGTCAGTACAGATGCCGCAAAGGACTTTTTGAGTGAATTTCTAGAATCTATGAAGCATGATCGGGTACGGCGTTCTTTAATGGAACAATTGAAGCAATCAGATGAGACTGTACAGCGGTTTACGCTTGAGCTTTTGTCGAGCCAGCCAGACCATGTTTTTAGCAAGTCGTTATGGGAATATGTCAAGCTGCATACCGATGAACGGCGTGCGCTTGGGATAGCCGCCATCCATCCGGATGGATGGCGGGAATTGGCTTCGGAAACGATGGAAGAGCTGCTGCAGGATCGTAATGAGAACGTACGAGCGATTGCTTATCGTCAGTTATTTGCAACTAACAGTGCTGCAGCAGCAAGCTTAGATAATTCAATGGAAGCAGCACGCACAGACGAGAGTATGCTCGTTCAAGCGGAAGCGTGGAGAAGCATGGAGGAAAGCTCAGTATTGCTTGATGATTTGCGTAGAATGCTGGGAGAGGGTATGGAATCGGCGGTTCTTGCTTCGCAAATTATCGGAGAACGCAAGCTGCAGAGCTTGTATTTTGATGTCATGATGTGCCTGCTGTCTCAGACAACAATCGTTAAGCTTAATGCGGTAAGCGCGATGGGGAAAATGGGCGGCAGCGAGGTTGTTTCCAGCTTAATGGAACTGCTCGTTGGTGCTGACAAGGAGCTTCGGCTCGCTATTGAGGAAGCATTAATCGAGGGTGGAGCTGCGGGCATGCCTGAATTGGTTCGGTTTATATCCTCACCTAATGATGAGATTTGGCGGACGGCGGTTTCGGTAGCCAATGCCATTGGCTCGGACCAAGAGATTAGGGAAATCGTCGTGCCCTCTTGTATACAGAGGCTTCAAGCGTTATCTGCAAGTCATGCGGTAACAGCACGAATTGAAGCGATGAACAAGCAAGAATGGACGGGATTAGCAAAATCAAGGGTTGAGGAAATGACGGCGTATATATTGGATACGATTTGGACAATTATGATTCGCTTTGGTGATGAGCGTTCGATCCCGCAGCTGCGACGTGCGGTAGAGGACCCCGATGAAGAAATCCGCGATCATGGCTTGGAAATTCTGTCGGAGGGCTTGGGTAATTCAAAGCTGGATTCGACGCTGCTTGCGTTTTATCGTGAACGATCCCATACAGAGGGGAAAGGTACCCGAAAGCAAAGCATCGAGAGCTTTGAGGGGGAAGTGACGGACCCCTGGCTTCAAGCATTAGCAGTCAAATCAGGAGCGGTGGAAGGAGGAGCGCTGTTAATGAATAATTGGGAGTATTTAAGCGCTTTGGATAAGATTGTGTTCTTGAAGCAGGTTTCGTTGTTCCAAGAGATTTCCATTGAGGAATTAGGAAGAGTAGCTAGCATTGCACATGAAAAAATATATCATGATGGTGAATTTTTAATAAAGCAGGGTGAGGCGAGCCAAGCGATTGTCATTATTATTGAAGGCCATGTGGAAGTCAGCGGCAAGAATGAGGATGGTACAGAAGGAACGATTGGGATTTTAGGTTCTAAGCAAACGATTGGCGAAGCCGGACTATTTGATGATCTTCCATCACTCGTATCGGCAGAAGTGCTGTTCGATGATGCAAGAGTGCTAGAAATTGAAGGTGTGGAAGCGGCGCGATTAGTGCGTTTGTATCCAGATATTGGAATAGGCCTGCTGCGCTCCATCAGTCAGCGATTAAGATCACTCGAGCATATGCTGCTTAAGCTCGGATAGGAGTTGTGATGATCATGAGGAGACATTTTGTCACCGTTTCATCGGACTTGCTGCACTGGAATCAATTAAGGCAACATATCGCTTTATTTTGCGATGAGCAGCAGATTTCACAGGAAGTAATGCTGCAACTGCAGCTTGTGTGTGAAGAATGGTTCATAAATATAATCACCCATGGCTATCAGAAGCTTTCAAAGGAAAAGCAATCTTCGTCAGAAATTCACTTTCAGATTTCTTATAACAGCGATGATGATGAGATTTTAATCTATTTTATTGATTATGCGCCAGCCTTTGATCCATTACGACAGGAAACGCCTAATGTTGCTCTATCTGCTGAAGAGCGAGAGATTGGCGGTCTAGGCATTTACTTGATGAAAGAGCTTATGGACTGCTGCACTTATCAAAGAATTGATGAATGCAATCATTTGAAGCTTTATAAAAGAATGTAGTGAGAGAACCAAAATGGAAGGTGTGAGCTTTAATGATGATTAATGTCGAGCAACAAGATGAAATCAGTATCATCAGCCTATCAGGTAGACTGGATGGAACGACGATGGGGGAAGTTGAACAACGCTTTCTGGAGCTGCTTGGTCAGGGGATGAAGCAATTCGTATTTGATATGAGCGAGCTAGAGTATATAAGCAGTGCCGGTCTTAGAGTGATGCTGCTTTCTGTGAAAAAAACGAGAGCGATTGCCGGTAAAATTGCACTATGCAAACTGAATGCGAATGTGCAGGAAGTATTTCAAATTTCAGGGTTTTCCACAATCTTTGAAATCTTCCCTGCGCGAGAAGAAGCATTGCAATTCATTCGAGCATAGTCTGCACGTTTTAAGAGGAGTGGTACAGTGTTCATCATAATAGCGATCGCATTGCTTGGCGCTGCTTTAAGTTATGCTCTGGCTGTTATTTGGAAGTTGAACTTAGAGCGGAGTAGAACAACTACCTTAATGGATATAGGTTTGCGTTTGAGCTCGACCATTAAGCGAAAGGAGCTGCTGGAGATTATTATGGCAACAACGGCTCGTACTCTCCACGCTGAAGGCACATCTATTATTTTAGTCGATGAAAAAACGAAAGAATTATATTTTGAAGTGGCAACGGGAGAAAAGAATGACGAGATTAAACAGATTCGACTGAAAGCTGGGGAAGGCATTGCTGGATTGGTTGCTTCAACTGGTGAATCCGTGCTCATTGCCGATGTTAGCAAGGATGAGCGATGGTCGAATCGAGTATCAGCCAAAGTGAAAATTCCAACACGCAATATGATCTGTGTACCTGTACGCTCCAATGGTAAAACGTTAGGTGTACTGCAGGTGATCAATAAAAAGGGGAAACGAGCATTCAACGGACAGGATCTTCGTTTGTTAGAGATGATCTCTTCACCAGCGGCGATTGCACTTGAAAATATGCTTCTTTATGAAGCACTGCTTGAATCGATGGAAAATTTACGTATAACGACCGCAGTGAAAGAGCGTATGGAAAGCGAAATGAAAATTGCGAAGGAAATTCAGCACAGTTTTCTCCCAGGTGAAGTACTAAGGACTGCGGAAATCGATTTAAATGCATGCCTCATTCCGGCACGGGAGGTCGGCGGGGATTTCTATCATTTTATTCAGCTGGATGAGAATCGGTTGCTCGTTTGCTTAGGTGATGTATCGGATAAGGGAATGCCTGCTGCGTTGTTTATGTCTGGACTTATGATTTGGATTAAGGCCAAAGCAAGCGGGAATCATTCTCCCGCGACCATTATTGGGCAGATCAATCGTGAGATAAGTACGGAGGATTCAACGATGTTTGCTACCATTTTCCTTGCGATACTGAATACAAAAACCGGAAAGATGAGCTATTGTGACGGTGGGCATTGTACGCCTTATGTACTATCTGGGGATAAGATTAGTGAATTACATGGTGTGAAGAGCTTGCCGATTGGTATTTTCTCAGATACGGAGTATAAAGATTGCGAGATTCAGCTCCATTCAGGCGATTCGATAGTATTGTATACCGATGGAATAACGGAAGCGGAAAATGCAAATGGGGAATGGTTTGGTACCGAACGATTGCGCCAAACTTTGCAGCACATAACGGATAAATCTCCTGCGATTATTACGGAGACATTGCGTCAAGAAGTGCTTTTATTCTCTAATTATTACGCACAATCTGACGATATTGCTATGATGATAATTAAATACTTAGCACATAACGACAATATTAGCTAAAAATATACAAAAAAGGTTGCGAAACTCGAGGCATCATGTGAAAATGAAAGATGAAAGAATTAAATGATTAATTGAGAAGTGGGGTGTGATGATCCCGAAGAACCAGATGAAGATAAGTGGGATTCAATAAGATGGATAATATACTTCATTTGACCTCAATGGTTGATGCATATGAGCATCCCAAAGACTATTTACTAGACGAGCTTATTATTCTCGATGTCCTACTTGAATTTGAGATGCAGCGCATGCTCTCTACAGAGGAAGAAGCCGTATCCGTAGATGCTTTTCGAGGCATGTACTTCAGTGTGGCGGAAGCTAAAGCTTTACTGGATAAGGATGAACCAGTCTTACAGCATACAGCTGAACAGGAGCTGCTGCTGCATCAGCTTAAGACACGCGTTGCTGCAAGATTGCAGAAGAGCAGACAAGAGCATACTTTATTGCCAATTGATTTGCTGAAAACTGGTTTTCGATTAAATGAGCTTGATATTCGGTTGCTGATTGTTGCAATTGCTCCACATGTCAACCGTAAGTATCTAAAGCTGTATGCCTATTTGCAGGATGATATGACCATTCAACATTTGACACTGGATCTGATGCTTCGATTATGCTGTACGACGCTAGCTGAACGTAAATATGCTTATGAGATCATGACAAGCTCGAACAGCTATATGAAGGGCTTCTTCAATTCTTACACCAATATAAATGATTTGAAACACTTCTCACTGCTAAATGAGCCAATTCGTCTCGAACCGCGGTTGATTTACTTCTTATTAGGTATTGAATGGCGTTATGATGGAGCATTAGCTTCACTAAAGAACTATTCGTGTGCTAATCATCAGGAGCTGCCTTCTTTGCTTATCAATGAAGATATTCATACCCATATGCAAAAGTATATGACCGATAGAGATTCTCGTATGACGTCTTTAATATGGGTACTTCAAGGTCCAACTGGAAGCGGTAAAACGTTTCATGCGAGACATATTTCAAAAATATTAAATCGCCCTCTTTTGGAATTTGATCTATCGCATGCACCGGAGCAACAAGATGCATTTAGACAGGTCATCGATCAGGTACTAATGGAAGCTGCACTTATAGATGCGATTCCAGCCTTTGACCGAATACATACACTGCAGTCAACTCAGAGCCTCACGACAGGGAATGATAGGCGAAAGCAATGGTTGTTTGAGAGGCTGCTAGATTGGACGGGTATCGTATTTCTATTTAGCGAAGAGCTAGTTAAACCGCCGATCAGAATGCCGGATACGACATGGGTGAATATCGTTATCCCGATGCCCGATCTTGAACAAAGCCAGAAGTTATGGGAGCAGTTAACGCAGAAGCATTGGTTAGTAACTACTAATGAGGTTAGTCAGCTGGCCGGGAAGTTCAGATTTACCTCAGGTCAAATGATCACTACCGTTGAAGAGGCCCGTAAGCTGGAGAAATGGCAAGATTCAGCGTCATTCATGCCTCAAGCGGCTGCTTCTCCTTCTAAGCTTCTGCACCAATCCGCTTATCAATTAACAAATCATCAACTGCAAAACAAAGCCGCAAAGGTAGAGTCGAAATTTAGGTGGGAGGATCTGATTCTTCCGTATGATACGCTGCAATTATTGCGGCAAGCATGTAACCGAATTAAGCATCGCCATACGGTCATGCATCATTGGGGCTTCGATCGAGTACTGCCTTACGGCAGAGGCATCAGCATGATGTTTACTGGACCTCCGGGAACAGGCAAGACGATGTCTGCCTTAGTTATGGCGAAGGAAATGGAAGCCGAGCTGTATCGGGTAGATCTGTCTAGAGTTGTAAGCAAGTACATTGGCGAGACTGAGAAAAATTTGAGTGATATTTTTGATCAAGCGAAGTTAAGTGGTGCTATTTTGTTCTTTGATGAAGCGGATGCCCTTTTTGGCAAACGATCTGAGGTCAAGGACGCTCATGATAAATATGCCAATATGGAAACTTCGTTTCTGCTTCAGAAGATGGAAGAATACGACGGTCTGACGATACTTGCCACTAATTTTGCGCAAAATTTGGATGATGCTTTTACGAGAAGGATCCAATTTATTATCAAGTATCCATTTCCAAATGCGGAGCAGAGGGAGCAGCTATGGCGTTCAGCGATTCCATCGCAGGTGCCATCTGAGGAAATTGATTATGCCTTCTTGTCGCAAACGTTCGAGCTTGCTGGCGGATCGATAAAGAACGTTATCTTGACTGCAGCCTATCTTGCTGTGAGTGAAGGAACGTCGTTAGCTATGAAGCATATGATTGAAAGTGTTATTCAAGAGTATAAGAAAACAGGTAAATTGTTGCTCAAGGACCGTTTAGGTCCTTACGCCGAGTTTTGGAAGGGGTAAAATGAGTGGCAGATTATTCTGTTGTTACTGATATAGGGTTGTCACTGGTTAAGGTGCTGCGTGAGGAACTGGTTCCTGAATTAATCGCTCATACGGATGGGGTTGGGCTTGCTCACCCCGGCGATAAGGGTGATATGAATTTGAGCCTTTATTTATATGAAATTAAAGAGAATACAGATTTTAGAAGCAATGACTTGATTGATCAAGGCGACCGGATGAGATATCCTCCAATCGCACTAGATCTATCCTATCTCATTACGGCACATTCTGCCTCTGATGTGCTGACTCGAGCAATAGATGAGCAGCGAATCATGGGGAAAATGATGCAGGTGCTTCATGATCATAACATTCTTAAGGGGGAGGATTTGGTAGGCTCGCTGGCAGGTACGAATGGCGCTTACCGAATCGTGAAGGAAGAAATACCACTGGAAACAGCGATAAGCTTGTTTCCAAGCCTCCCCTATAAGTTATCGCTCAGCTATAAGATAGGTCCTGTTTATTTGGATTCTACGAGAACGAAGAGTGTATCACGAGTTCGCGAACGTCATCTGAAGGTAGAACAAAGCTAGTTATCTTAATTGCTGCGGTCGAATCATATGCTATGAGTCGATCTTGCATAATTTTACATTCTGAAAGGAGGAACCGATTTTCTGGAACGATGCTTGGAGATCTTTCCTGTAAGAAGGTCGGGTAAACAAAATGGCTGAATATTTTTCACCAGGTGTATATGTGGAGGAATTTGATAGTGCAGGTCAACCGCTGTCGGGAGTTAGTACGAGTGTAGCAGGCTTCATTGGTCTTGCTGAGCGTGGTCCTGTAGAAGGATTACCGGCGCTTATTACAAGTATGAATGATTTCAAACGCAATTATGGTAGCTATTTATCAGATAATCAATTTGGCTCCTATCGCTTTTTGGCTTATGCTGTTGAACAGTTTTTTGTAAATGGCGGCTCACAGGCTTTTATTATGAGGGTTGCACCTTCTGATGCTGCAGTTGCCACAAATGATGGCGAGTTCTTCAACATTTCTGCTAAAAATTCAGGTGCTTGGGCTAATCAAATGAGAATCGCTTGTGTGCCTTCCAGCAAAGCAAAAACACAAATTTTTGAGGATCTTGGCGAAGGCAAATATCGTGTTAAAAATAGTAACGGCTTTCAAGAAGGCGATGAGGTTACATTTTTTAATGGAAGCAACAAAGTAACTGGACGAGTTGTTCAAGCTCGAGATCAAGTGATTGAGCTTGAAAGCCCACTTGAAGGTAAAGTTGTGGACAATGGATTGCTGCCAGTGAAAGTGCTTGCTACTTCGGAATTTACGCTACATGTTTCCTATGGAGACGAGGCGGAAACCTTCGAAAACTGTTCATTCAATCCACTATCGGCAAATTATGTTGACAAAGCAGCTTCACGCTCATCATTGATTACGATTCAGGCTGCTGGTGAAGGCAGTGTCGCTGCGCTCTTTGATGATATTGCCAAATATACAGTTTCACTTGCTGGTGGTTCGGATGGAACACTTGAAGGTATTAGTGTCTCCAATTATGTTGGTGAGGATAACGGTCCTGGTAAACGTACTGGAATTCAAGCCTTTGTTGATAATGATCAAGTAAGCATTATCTCTGTTCCAGGGGTTACAGAACCTGCTGTTCAGTTGGCACTCGTTGCACATTGTGAAAATCTAGGCAGTCGATTTGCTATTCTAGATATTCCTAGAGAGAAAACAAAGGTGCAGGACGTACTTACGCATCGTGATATTTTTGACTCGAGCTATGCAGCAATGTACAATCCATGGCTTCAAGTGTTTGATCCGCTAGAGAAACGTAATATTTTTGTTCCTCCATCTGGCTCCGTAGCTGGCGTGTATGCACGAAGTGACAGTACTCGCGGCGTGGAGAAAGCACCGGCGAACGAGGTAGTACGCGGCGTAACCGGTCTTGATGTTCAGTATAACAAGGGCGAGCAGGATATATTGAATCCGAAAGGTGTTAATTTGATCCGCAGCTTCTCTGGACAAGGGATTCGAATCTGGGGAGCAAGAACAACTTCATCTAATGCGCTTTGGAAATATATTAATATTCGTCGTCTCTTTATTTTTGTAGAGGAATCGATCAAGGCTGGCACGAACTGGGTTGTATTTGAGCCGAATGATGAGCGTCTATGGGCTCGCGTGCATCGCACAATTGATGCATTCCTTACTCGTGTATGGCGAGGTGGCGCGTTGCAAGGGTCATCTCCAAGTGAAGCGTTCTATATCGAAATCAGCAGTAACACCATGACTCAAGATGATATTGATAATGGTCGATTGATTTGTATGGTCGGTATCGCACCTGTGAAGCCAGCTGAGTTCGTTGTCTTCCGCATTACTCAAAAAACCAATGAACAATAATAATTAATCTAATTGATGGGAGAGGAAGTATAGATTATGGCAGGCGAACGTAATGATCCATATCGCAAGTTTCGATTTCGTGTAGAGGTAGAAGGCATTGAGCAAGCAGGCTTTAGCGAAGTATCTGGTTTTGATGCGTCACTTGATGTTATTGAGTACAGAGAGGGTACGGATGTTATTACTCCACGGAAACTACCTGGTCTTGCTAAGTATGGCAACATTTCTTTGAAATGGGGCGCTACTGAAACGATGGATCTATTCGAGTGGATCCAAGATTGTGTTGTAGAAGGCAATGTTGAGAGAAAAACAGTTACTATTATTGCCATCGATGAAGAGGGCGAAGATGTAGCGACTTGGCAGGTTATTGAAGCATGGCCAACCAAATACACGGCACCAGATTTTAATGCTACTGCATCTGAAGTCGCAATTGAGCTATTAGAGCTGGCTCATGAAGGTATGCTTCGTACACAATAATAAATAGGACAGGGGAACAACGTTATTTATCGTTGTTCCTTCGTCCGTTTCTTATCTTTTTTTGGAATAAATAAAGTAAAGAGGAGTGACATCATGTCTTTCAAAACAGAATATGAGTTTGAGTTGCCTAGAGGATATGTAGATGAAAATGGGAATTTGCATCGCAGAGGTACGATGAGATTGGCAACGGCTGCTGATGAGATTCTACCCATGAGAGATCAGCGCGTACAACAAAATCCAGGTTATCTGACTATTATTTTATTAGCACGTGTTATTACTAAGCTAGGCGATCTGCGTGCTGTAGATACCAAGACGATAGAAAAGCTTTTTACAGCGGATCTAGCTTTTTTGCAAAACCTTTATCGTGAGATCAATGAGACAGAAAAGCTGTCAGTAAAAGCCATTTGTCCTAAGTGTGAGCATGAACACGAGGTGGATATCTCTTTTTTATCCGAGATGGAAGGGGCTTAAGCTTATATCCGGAGAGTCGTCTTTATGAAGAAACCGGATTTATAGCTTACTACTTCCACTGGTCACATGATGTCATTATGGATATGGAGCACCGCGAACGCCGCAAGTGGTGTGAGGAAATCTCGAAGATTAATCGAAAGATGAGTGACGAGCCAGATCGACACAATCCTTTCGATGTATTTAAGTAGGGGGGATCTCACATGAATCAACGAACAGATCAAGTACGGCCATATGTTGTTGGGGCGTATCGCTTTATGGTTGAGCTCGACGGTATGCTGGTCGCAGGATTCTCAGAGGTAAGTGGGCTTAGTGTCGAGACAGAGGTGGAAGAAGTAGCAGAGGGCGGTTTGAATCAATATGTTCATCGTTTACCTACTCGAACTAAGCTGGTACCTCTTTCGTTAAAGCGGGGGATGACCCTGTCGAATGAGCTATGGAATTGGTATTACGATGTCATTGAGGGCAAAATCGTGCGGAAAAGCGGCTCCATTATTTTGTATAATGAGCGCGATCAGGAATTTCGACGTTGGAATTTCTATGATGCTTACCCAACTAAGTGGACGGGCCCTGAGATGAATGCAACGGCTAGTGAAGTTGCTGTGGAGCAAATAGAGTTAACACATAATGGCTTTAAAATGTTGTAATAGCATACTTGATAAGTAGGTAAGGGGGTTGCCAACGCAATGAAATCATCTAATCCATTAAAGTCGATTCGGTTGACAGACGGCACTTTTGCAGATCGTTTATCGATGAAATATGGATGGGTTGTTGGGCAATCCACTAATCGGAGCGGTATGGTGCATGTGGAGTCGTCTCGTGCTCGGAAAGCTGCATTCAGAGATCGTCCCATTCAAATATCGATTTCACGAACGTATCCAGTGATGCCGTTGCACGTTAAATTGACCTATATTCATACCCAAATGAATCGGATCATTCATTTAAATTCGGATTTTCAACGAATCAATGGGGCTATTTCAACGTCGATGATCCGTCAGGATAGACAGATAACGGTGCTGTTGAAAGAAGGAAGCAAACAAGCGGAGCCATTGCTTCCAAGTAGGAGAGTGCAAGCAGATAAAGCGTTGCAAATGGGCGTTCCTGTGAGGATTCCAGCGCTTTCACAGGTGGATCTACGATCCGCGAAGCAAGGTATTGTAATTCCGATCAATCGTATTCGCGTACCCTTACATCTGCAAGCAATCATAAACACGCTTCAGACTGTAAAACAACAATTTGCTAAGATGCAAAAGCTGCCGTTAGCAGGCTTATCGCCTACGTTAATTAGTTCAGAATCCCCCTCCCCCTCCCGATTGCCACAAAGGCAGAAGGTGCAGAAGGCTTTAAACGTTCCTGAGAGCATTAGGCGACATGCTAATTTCGTAGAAAGTACAAGAACGCTGGAGAGGATCCAGCATTCTAGTCTTCCAAGTATGCTTGAAGAAAATCGGAATGTGAAGCGTCGAAATTTGACATCACAGCAAGTGCTTGAGGTTCAAGAAGGCAGCGAGAAGCGTCAGGTAGCTAATGTGGTACGTCGTCAGCTAAATGAGACGAATCATGTGAGCAATATTGTGAATCGGACGAATAGCGTGGCGAATGAAGTTCGATTAACGAATCAAAACCGTACGACAAATCAGACGCATGTGCTAGTTGAAAGCAGAGAGAAGCGTCAGGTAGCAAATGTGATACGTCGTCAGCGTAATGAGACGAATCAGGTGAGTAATGTTGTGAATCGAACGAATAACGTGGCAGATGAAGTTCATTTGACGAATCATGTAAGTATTACGAACCGAACGATTAAGACAAATCCAATAGAAACAGAAACAACAAATACAAAGAATATAAAGAATGACCAGTATCAGACTAATGAGCTGAAACAATCGAATCAGGCTGGACAGATAGCGAATATGGTGCGTCGAAAACGCAATGAGGCGAACCAAGTAAGCGAAGTTGTGAATCGGACGAATAACGTGACGTATACTGTGACTAATAAAGCACGAGTGTTGAATCAGCATCGAATAATAAATTCATCTAGCAAAACAAATCAAACTGATCCATCTCGTAAAACGAATCTAATTGAAACAACGAATCAAAAGATTGACCAGAATCTTCCTATTGACCAGAATCAAACGAATGAGAAGAGGCAGGTTTCGAATGTGGTGCGTCGACAACGCAATGAGACGAACCAAGTAAACCATGTTGTGAATCAGTCGAATAGCATGACGAATGAAGTTCGATTGACGAATCATGTGCGTATAACGAACCGAACGATTAAGTCGAATCAAACAGAAACAACGAATCATAAGGCTGATCAGAATCAGACTAATGAGCTGAATCAAACGAATGAAACGAGACAGATAGCGAATGTGGTGCGTCGACTACGAAACGAGACGAATCAGATCAGCAATGTCCTCAACCAGACGAATAACGTGACCTATACCGTTACGAATAAAGCACGAGTGATAAACCAACATCGTATAACGAAAAAAACGCTTAAGATGAATCACACAGAAACAACGAATCAGGAGACTAACCAGAATCAGTCTATTGAGCTGAATCGAACGAATGAGATTAGGCAAGTAGCAAATGTGGTGCGTCGACTACGGAACGAGACGAATCAGATCAGTAATATATTGAATCGGACGAATGACGTAACGAATGAAGCTAGATTGACGAATTATGTACGCATAACGAACCGAGCGGTTAAAACGGATTATACATATCCAATGAATAGAAAGAATGACCAGAATGAGACTATCGAGCTGAATCGAACGAATGAGACGAGACTAGTAGCGAATGTGGTACGTCGACTACGGAATGAGACGCACCAAATCAGCAATGTTCTCAATCGGGTAAATAACGTGACTTTTACCGTGACGAATAAAGCTCGAGTATTAAACCAACATCGTATCACGAATCAAACTCGCCAGACGAATGTCATAGAACCAACAAATCACATAGAACCAACAAATCAAAAAAATGACCATACTCAATCTAGTGATCTGAATCGAACGAATGAGACGAGACAGGTAGCGAATGTGGTGCGTCGACAACTGAGCGAGACGAACCAAGAGAGCCTTGTTGTGAATCGGATGAATAACGTGACGTATACCGTGACGAATAAAGCACGAGTGATGAACCAACATCGTATATCAAATCAAATCCGTCAGTCGAATCTAATAGGACCAACCAATCAAACAGAAACAACGAATCAAAAAAATGACCAGAATCAGTCCAATGAGCTGAACCGAACGAATGAAACGAGACAAGTAGCGAATGTGGTGCGTCGACTACGGAATGAGACGAACCAGATTAGCAATGTCCTGAACCGGACGAATAACGTAATGAATGAAGCTCGTTTAACGAATCATGTGCGTATAACGAACCGAAAGGTTAAGACGAATCAAACAAAAACAACGAATCAAAAGAATGAGCAGAATCAGTCTAATGAGCTGATTCGAACGAATGAGACGAGACAGGTAGCGAATGTGGTGCGTCGACTACGGATTGAGACGAACCAAATCAGCAAAGTCCTCAATCGGATGAATAATGTTACCTATACCGTGACAAATAAAGCACGAGTGATAAACCAACATCGTATAACGAATCAAACGTTTAAGATGAATCAAATAGAAACATCGAATCAGAAACATAACCAGAATCAGTCTATTGAGCTGAAACGAACGAATGAAAATAGGCAAGTAGCGAATGTTGTGCGTCGACTACGGAATGAGACGAACCAGATCAGCCATATCGTGAATCGGACGAATGACGTAACGAATGAAGCACGTTTGACGAATCAAATTCGATTAACGAATCGTAATCGTACGATTATTCATACACATACAACGAATCAAACGGATATATCGAATCAAAAAAAAGAGCTGAATCAACCGAATGATAAGCACCAAGTAGCGAATGTGGTGCATCGACAACGTAATGTGACTAATCAAGTGAGCCATGTTGTGAGTCGTACGAATAACGAGACGAATAGGATCAACTCAATTCTTATAACGAATCAAATAAATGAGCGGATTACAAAAAATATTACGAGTTCAACGAATCATACACAGGTCCTCAGCCAAATAAATAAGAATCATAAAGCGTTGGTTAATTTGCAACGGTATCAGCTTGTTGAGAGAGGTGAAGCATCTCCCACGGCGCGGCGCGAAATGGATTGGCTAAAGGTTAGATCGACCCTTCTCACCAAGGAGATGCAGCCCATGAAGGCTGTCCCTCTTGAGGTAGTGATAAAGCCGGCACCCAAAGAGGCACCGGAGAAGGAAATCATCAAAAGCTTGGAGTCAGCGATTAGAACGGTTGAAAGCGATCTGAATCAGGCGAAGGTACAATGGTCCAAGCCAAGCTTGGATATGAAACGATTAACGGATCAAATGTATAGGGATTTTTCGAGCCGCATTCGATTGGAACAGCAGCGAAGAGGGCACTAGTCCTATTTTTATATAGATAGAGGTGAGATTAAAGGTGGCACTTAAGAAAGCAATGATCTTGGTCCATTATGGACCTAATACAGAACGTATAGATGTATTGTTTAATCCGAACGAGTATGTCATGGAATCCTCGAATCAATATTCTTGGCAGACGATTCCAGGATTATCTCAGCCAATCGCACAATTTATTAGTGGTGAAGCTACGACGTTGAATATGGATTTGTTTTTTGATTCCTATGAGAAAAGAACGGATGTTAGAAAACATACGATTCAAATAGCTGGCTTACTGGATGTGGATAAGGATTTGCACGCGCCGCCACTATGTAAATTTGTATGGGGAACCTTGCAGTTTAAGGGCGTTGTTGAGAAGGTGTCCCAGAAGTATACCATGTTTCTTGATTCAGGAATTCCGGTACGAGCTACATTGAATGTTACATTCAAAGCAGTTCAGAGCATCACAGAGCAATTTAAGCATATTCCTCGTCAATCTGCCGACCGCACCAAGCAACGAATGATCAAGCAAGGAGATCAATTGTGGCATATTGCTGCGGAGGAATACGAGGATCCGGGAATGTGGAGGGAAATTGCTCGTGCCAACGGCATCGAGAATCCAAAACGGCTTGAATCGGGGACAGTGATTAAGATTCCACGCTTGTATGGATAAGGTGAGTGATATCGACCATGAGCAATTTGAAATTAGGAACTGAAAAGCATACCTTCGATGAGCTTGAAACGAAATATCGGAAGTTTATTGCACCGGGCTTTAAGCTGCTTATCAATGATAAGGATGCAGTACGCGAGGGCATGGCGATCCATTCGTTATCCGTTGATACTACAACCTCACAAGAATCGGATACAATCACCTTTACGATCGTTAATGCTTATAACTTGATTAGCAGAGACTTTCAATGGCTGGATCAGTTATTAGTGCTTGGAACTTCGATTGAGGTTCATATGGGCTATACCGATCGGATGACTCCTATGTTTTTTGGCTACATTACTTCCGTTGATATAGAGTTTCTAAGGGGAGAAGCACCAAAGTTAAAAGTAACAGGAATGGATTTATCTTTCAAAATGATGAGGGGCCGCAATGCGAAAACATGGTCTAACAAAAAAATATCAGACGTTGTAAAAGAGCTCGGACAAAAATATGGAGCAAACAGCTTCGTCATCGATGCAACGACAAAGGTTATACCAAGCTTTCCAAAAAAACCGGGAAATGACTATCAATTTTTGCAAGATTTAGCCCAAAGCTTAAACTATGAATTTTATATTGTAGGCAAAACATTGTATTTTCGAAAGAAGAACGTAAATAAGACTCCGTTGATGACACTGTCATGGGGAAAGCATTTAATGCATTTTAATCTAGAACAGAACATCTCAGATCAGGTGACTAAGGTTACAGTAAAAAGCTGGGATGCAAAAAATCAACAGATTATCGAGGCTTCCTCTACTTCTGTCAGTAAAATTGGTTCAAATTCGAAGACAGGTCCCGATTTGCTTAAACCATTAGGCGATTTCGAGGAATTTCTATATTTAAATGCAGAAGATACTCAAGATGCAAAAGAAAAGGCTGAAGCAGCGATGGACGAACGGGCAATGAGACTGCTTTCTGGCAATGCGGAATGTCTGGGGCTTCCTGAGATTCGTGCTGGAAGATATATCAAGCTAGATGGACTCGGTAAACGTTTAAACCAGCCTTATTATATAAAAAGCGCCACCCATACGATAGACGAATCTGGTTATACAACCCAGTTCAGGGTGCAGGGAAATGCGGTGTAGACATGAATGAAATGTTTGAATCACTTAATTCGATGAATGACCGATTGCTAGGGCTCGTTCATGGTGTATACGTGGGGATTGTTACGGACAATAAAGACCCGGAAAACTTGGGACGCGTAAAGGTGAAAATTCCGATCCTTGACGATAAGAATGCCCTCGACTGGGCACGAATGACAACATTAATGGCTGGTGGCGGGCGTGGTACTTTATTTTTGCCAGAGGTAGGCGATGAAGTGCTGGTTGCTTTTCAAATGGGAGATATTCGTGAACCGATCGTGATTGGCAGCTTGTGGAACAAACAAGGACCACCGCCCTCTGGCAAGGATGAAAAAAATAATATCCGTAAAATTACGTCAAGAGCTGGGCATGAGATGATGTTTGATGATACGGATGGGAACGGCAAGATTACGATGAAGACCAAAAAAGGGCAAAAGCTGGAGATTTCGGAGAAGGACGATACGATTAAGCTGCAGGAGCAAAATGGTCAAACAATCATTACAATAAAGGGCGGCTCCAGCAATGAAATAGAAGTGAAAAGTGGTACGACCAAAATTGTCATCAACAATAAGGGAGACGCCACCATTGAAAGCAGTAAAGCCATTAAGTTGAAATCTACTCAAATTGCAATCGAAGCAGCTGCAACACTCGATCTTAAGGCATCAGCAGCTTTGAATCTTAAATCCGATGGGCTAATTACGATTAAAGGATCCATCGTAAAAATTAATTAATGAAGTAGGTTCGGAGGACTTGCTATGTCTAAGGAATTTTTGGGCCGTGGCTGGAAGTTTCCAATCGAAGTGGATGAGCTTACAGGCCGCATTAAGCATTCGCAATACGAGGAAGATATTGCAGAAGCCATAAAAATCATCATTTGGACGGCTAAGGGTGAACGAATTATGCGCCCAGAGTATGGCTGTGGGATTGATCGGTATTTGTTCGAAGGTAATGATGACACGACATTACGTTTAATCGAATCAGAAGTAGAAGAATCCATACGCATGTGGGAGTCTCGTGTGCATGAGGTAGAGGTTACCGTGGAACGTGATCAAGCGAATGAGCAGAAGCTGCTGATTCATGTACAGTATGAGGTTAGAACAACGAACAACCTATTTAATCAGGTTTATCCCTTCTATTTATATGAAGGATCAAATTAAACCATCGGAGAGAGATCAATGATTAACCATGGCTCTGGGATGGAACCAAGAAACCATTCCCCAATAATTGATGATAGAACCCAAGCACAATTAATTGAAGAGATTAAGAAGATAGCTCCCTACTATACCTCTGAGTGGCGGTTTCGGCCCGAGGAACCAGATCCGGGTACAGCCCTTTCTTTGATGTTCACTCATTTGCTTGAGGGGAATATTAAGCGTTTAAATCAAGTCCCTTACAAAAGCTTTTTAGCTTTCTTGAACCATTTCAATGTTGAGCTTGCGCCTGCAAGACCGGCAATGGCCCAGGTTACGTTTAAATTGGTCGAAGGTACACCGGAGCCAGTCCTAGTGGAAAAAGGAATTCAGCTAGCGGCCGATATAGCGGGAGAGACGGAGCCTATTCGATTCGAGACGGCTCGTACCATATTATTGACAACTGCAAATCTGCTTGAAATATTAGCGATTAGCCCGAAACGAGATCGAATTGTCATCCTCAGTGCGGATGGTTCTTCGCTTTCTGGCAATGGACAGGGCTATGCACTGTTTGGTGATGAGGGAGAAAATTTACAGGAGCACACCTTTTATATCCAGCATAATTTTCTTTTTTTAATTGAGCATCCTGCTTTTTTCGAATTCACTTTTTTTCATGCACAGCATGAAGGGGCAGCTATGGAGACGGTAAAATGGCTCTCAGACATTGAAAAGGTGCAATGGGAGTATTATAGCGACGGATCCTGGCATGCGTTCGATCGTGTGTATGGGCAAGGCTCAGTCATTCGTCTTATTAAGCTTAACCATAAGCGGATGGACCCGTTTGAGTATCACGATTCATTAGGGTATTGGATACGCTGTCGAGCGTTTACGTTAGCTGAGCAGTCGAGTGCTTCGGAGCTTGGCAAGGTACAATTCGAGCGAATGCTAATCAAGAGTGAATTTGCAGCAGCAACAGACGATGATGGGATTATACCTGATCGATTATATTTCAACGATATTCAATTGAATGCGGAGAATGGCTGCGAGCCATTCGGTGATTTCTTCGCTCAATACGGCTTGTTCTATGTATCTAACAAAGAAGCCTTTTCGAAAAGAGGCGCAAAGCTTAAGCTGAGCTTTGATGCCGAGTTTCTACAGCATCGTCTGTATCCGGATATGCCTAGAGCCATTAATTGGAAGCCTGTGATGAAGCGTGAGATCGTGGATAAGGTTGATATCCCTGATGTAGTCACGATAGCAAGCATTCAATGGGAATATTGGAATGGCCGTTCATGGGCGATGCTGCCCATCGATCCAGAAGCAAGAAAAATGTTCGATAAACCATGGGATGGAATCGCTAAACGGGAGCTAACCTTTGTATGTCCAGAGGATATAGAGGAAATTGTCGTCAATGCAGAGGAGAATTACTGGATTCGTGGTCGAATCGTTCAAATTAATAATGCTTATTCTCCGAATGCCATCTACTATGCGCCAGCGATTCATCGACTGCGCATTCGCTTTGGCTATGAGCAACCTTTATTTTCGCCACAGAAGCTATTAACAATAAACAATTTGGATTTGAAGGATCGTACCAACGAAATTAATTCAGGCGGCATGCCTTTTCGACCGTTCCTATCCCTTGGAGGCCAAGCGCCTGCGGTATGGCTCGGATTTGACATTCCTCCTCAGCGTGGACCGATTAATTTATACGTCGTATTGAAGCAGCGTCAGGTGACGGCAAGTGATGTTCCTTTTATCGAGTGGGAGTATTTAAAGAGTGTCGGAGGCACGTCCATCTGGGCACCCTTAGCAGTAGCTGATGATACGAATGGCTTTACTCGAAGCGGTGATATACAGTTTGTTGGTCCACAGGATTTTGCGCATGATATTTACTTTGGCAAGAAAAGATATTGGATTCGTGCGGTTAACCGCGATGGCCGTTATAATCTGGATTCGGAATCGATGATTATGCCAAGGGTACTGCATTTGGCATTAAATACGACGTTAGCTGTTCAACAGCACACGATTGTTCACGAGCTGCCTCGAAAGATGGAATTTTATGATACAGCTCAAGAACAAACCTCAGAATATTATGTACTTGCTTCCACTCCCGTGCTTGAAGAGGAAGTATGGGTCGATGAGACCGAGCATTTAACACTTAATGAGATTGAGCTATTACAAGAAACAGGGATTAAATTGAATATTATGGAAGATTCAGAGCAAGAAATTTTACGTGTATGGGTTTGTTATCGGCGTGTAGAGCAATTTTTGCGCTCAGGATCTTCAGACCGGCATTACATGATAGATCATGCAACAGGCAGATTAAGCTTCGGCAATGGCAAATTAGGCAAAGCGCTGCCGCGTACAGGCGTGGATCTCGTGCGTGTGACCTATACTAGCGGCGGCGGCAAACGGGGCAATGTGCCTGCAGGTGCGATTAATACGCTGCAAAGCTCCATTGCATTTATTGAAGGGGTTACCAATTTATATGCTGCTGCAGGTGGCTGTGATGCAGGAACGATGGAAGAAGCCATTGTCCGTGGTCCGAAACGCTTTACTCATCGCAATCGCGCTGTCATTGCTGAGGATTTCGAATGGCTGACACGTGAAGCACATCCTAATGTGGCTAAGGTTAAATGCTTGCCTAATTTGAATGTAAAACTAGAGAAGGAAATAGGTACACTCTCTATTGTCGTTCTGCCAAAATCGGGGATAGGGAATGGCGCACATTTTCAAGAGCTTAAGCGTCAGGTCGAAGCAAGTCTACTCGAGAAAACGGCCTCTAATATCGCCTTCTTCGGTAATTTGCAGGTTATGGAGCCCGCCTTGCTTGAAATTGGCATACAAGCAACGGTATGGGTTAGAAATATGGATGATGTTGTACCTGTAGAACGAGAGCTGACACGCAAATTGAATCAATTTTTGGATACATTAACGGGAAACGCGGATGGAAAAGGCTGGAATATCGGTCAGATTGTGCACCATTCGATGTTCTACGCTCTTTTGAAATCCGTAGGACCTGTCGTACATATTCCACAATTATCATTGGATGTATATAAGGTTGAAAATGGAGAACGGGTCGAGTGGAATCCGGAAAAAATAGTAGATTTACCTCATAGCGTTGTCGTGCCTGGACAGCATCGCTTGATAGTAGAGTTGCACAAATAGAAGGGAGCTGAAGAGCCATGTTACCCTTACCGAACCTAGACGACCGGAACTTCGAACAGCTTGTTCGTGAAGCGCGTGACCTTATTCCCGGCATATTTCCTGATTGGACCGATGAAAATGCGCATGATCCAGGGATTACTCTACTAGAAATGCTGGCTTGGCATATTGAAATGCAGCAGTTTCAATTGGATCGTTTAACGTTGAATCATGATCGCAAATTTCTAAAGCTGTTGGGCGAAACGCCAAAGGATCGTGTGCCATCTACAACGTCATTAAGTTTTTCGGGAGCATCCGAGCCAATTCTCATCCCATTTGGTACCTTACTGCGCGTGGGTGAGCTTCCTTTCGAAACGGTACGCGCTGTTTCTGTCTTGCCTGACTCGGAGCAGCAGGTTTCATTACATAAGATTGACGGAGATTTCGTTATCGTCGATGACGATATGACCTCGGGCCGCGTCACCATCTTTCCATTCGGTGAGAATGGTGATATCGGGGCGAGTATAGTTATCACTTTATTAAAAGGGTTGCCTCATTCTATGCCCTTATCGCTATGGATTGAATTAGAAGATCAAAATCCCGAGCATCGAATACCTGCCAGATATAAGCATTTTACTCCTTCGGGCAAGGTGGAATGGAGCTATTGGCAAGAGCAAGACGGAGAAGAAAGCCCTTCAGGAAGCTGGATTCCAGTCATGCTAGAACGCGATGAGACCTATGGCATGCATCAGAGTGGCCCTATTCTGTTCACGATTCCGCAAGGGGCGATGCCCGTACGGAAAATTAGAGCGGTACTGAGAGCTGGGGAATACAATGATCCTCCTCGGATTCGGCGACTCGTGTGGAATGAGGTATTCGCGAAACAGGGACAGAGTTTATGTATTTCGGAATGTTTTGATGGACTAGAGGAGGCACCAACGGCCATTCCGGCTGAAGCAGCGGCAGCTCCGCATATTGAGCTTGAACATGCGCTGTTTCAACAAGGAAGGCTCACGGTTCAGTTTAAGCAAGCTGGAATTGCGGGTGGCTGGAGAGATGTGCTGGAGTCTGATTATAAGGCGGAGCTTATTGTTGATCGAGTGCTTGTAACCTTTCAAGCTCATGTTAAGCTGCCTTTAGGCAAGCAAAGCATACGGGTGATTGCTTTGTCACAGGGCTTTGATGAACATATCTATCTGGGTACGGGAACAGGTATTTCTGGACAAGAGTTTCTTCTTCCTATTCAACAGCTTCTACCTGATATGCTTCGTATCCAGGTAGGCTGGCTGGCAGAGGACCAGAGTGCCATGGTCTGGTATGACTGGGAACGAGTCTGGGATTTCGATGAGTCAACCGCAGATTGCCATCATTATGTCATTGACGAGGCAGAGGGAGTTATTCGTTTCTCAGATGGTGTACATGGCGTGGCTCCGCCGGCTTCCCCCGTTCCTAATATTAGGATTATTAGTTACCGCACAGGAACGGGCGTTGCAGGCAATGTTAAAGAGGATATGATTCATGAGTTTGATTTTTTCAATTATCCTCTGCATGTGACGAACCTGTATCCCGCATATGGGGGTGCGGAGGCAGAAACACTGAATGAAGCCATGCATCGAGCGAAGCTGAGCGTCGTCGATCCGAAGTGCGGGATTACAGCTGAGGATATGGAGAAGCGAGCAATGGAAATACCAGGGCTGCGCACTGTTCGGGTCAAAGCGATTCCTGGATATAACACTTCAATCAAAAATTATCCCAAGGAACGCGCGTTTGGTCATCTTTCATTAGTGATTGTGCCTTATAGCCGTAAGCCTTTGCCGCGTCCAAGTATTGGCATGATTCAAACCATACGGACACATCTTGAGCCTTATCGCCTGCTCACGACGACACTTCATGTTATACCGCCGGAATATATAAGAGTAACGGTGAGAGCGATCATTGTCGTCCACCCTCGCTATGAGGGTAGAGAGCATGATGTGAAGCAGATGCTAAGCAAGTGGCTGCAGCCATATGGCGATGATGCAGCCACGGGTTGGGAGTTTGGTAAATCGATTTATAAAAGTGACGTATATGACATCGTCCACCGTGTTCCGGGTGTCCAATATATTCAAGACGTATGGCTCAAGGCAGAAGGCAGAAATGTGAATCATGAAGAAGGCGGGGATATTCGAATTCCGCCAAATGGGCTTGCCATCTCGGGCGATCACGATATTGAATTCATCATTTCGAATGGATAGGAGGTTAATGAGATATGAGTAATCCTAAATTTTTCTCATTTCGCAAGCCTCCCGACTGGAGACGAGGTACTTCGTATCAGCTTGAAGGCATGAAGGATGGTCTAACCATTGTACGTGAAAAAGTATATCGTCATTTGAATCGTTTTGAGCTCACTCACCCGCAAATTTCCGGAGAGCTTATCGATACAGTGGTCGATCCAAATGGAAGATGGTTTATGTTGGATAACGCAGGGATGATATGGCGAAAGGACTTAGCCAGTACGCATGTGGAGGATATTATACAGCTTGAAACTAGTGATGAGCTTCACCCAACATTAATAGCTATTACTGGTAATTCAGTAGTTGTGATTCTTGATGGACCAAGTAGCGTCATTCAGGCAATGTCACTCGATCGGGCGCAAATCAGGTGGTCAACAAAGGATTGGTACGGTGAGATCTTTCATGCGGAAGCAATCATTGCAGATAACGATGATGGATTGCTGGTTATTGGTACGATTGGGCAGGAGCGTGAGGTGCAGCTGCTTAGGTTTGACCCCGCAGGACTTCCGACGGTACGTATACCGCTTCCCTGGTTTGGAGATGGAACGGAGCTAGCTGATGAAGAGGGAGCAGCTCGTCAACATCATCGCTACCAATTGACACTTGGGAGCCAGCAGCAGTGCTGGCTGCTCGATAAAAAGACGCAGCGGATCATGATTTTAAATTTGTTAACGAACGTGGTCACGCCATTCTCGTTACCGCTTGACCCAATAGCAGAGGAATTGGTCTCTCTATGCTACAGTGGATTGGATACGTTCTGGGGCTTGCTTCGTACCCGTGAAGGCTTCTCTCTCATTGCAGTGCTGCAAAGCGGCGAGATTGTGAAAAGAGGCTTCGCAAGCGGCGCAAGCGGCAATGCATTGTTTCCTGGCAAGCAGTGCCTATATATCTGGAATTCGGAACAACGAAGCGTTTACAAGATCGAGCCTATATCTGAAACCGCCATTTGGAAAGCCTTTGGCTCTCGAATGGGGGTATGGCTTAGCGATGGCTTGGATAGCGGTGTATATGAGATGGAATGGCATAAGCTGGTGCTTGAAGCGAATCAGCAAAATGATACTCAAATCAATATCCGCTATTATGCCTCGGATCAACGCGAGGTTTTTATGGATCAGGACCATGTCGATCTCGATGAATATGTTTCGAACGAGGAAATTCCGCCAGAAACGAAGCTCGCATCCTTATCTCCATTATGGTCTAAGCCTCTCAAGGATCCGCAGGATGCGCTTTTGATTCAAACAAAAGGCCGATATCTATGGCTGTTTATCGAATTGATTGGTTCAGCCCCGCATGCCCCGGTAATTCAGAGCTTGGAGATCCATTTTCCAAGAAGCTCGTACTTAGAATACCTCCCGTCGATCTATCAGCGGGATGAACGCTCAAAGGACTTCTTGGCTCGTTATTTGAGTATTTTCCAGACCATGATTGAGGATACCGATCATAAGATTGGACAGGTCACACGTACACTTGAAGCAAATAACGCTTCGGGGTCATCGCTGCGTTGGTTGTTAGGCTGGCTTGGCATTAACGCAGAGGATTATTGGTCTGAGGAGCAATTAAGGCAGCTGTTGAAGGTAGCGCCAACCTTATACAACTTACGCGGAACGAAATTTGCGATGGAGACGTTAATTTCGATCTATACGGGAGAGAAGCCGATTATTCTGGAATATGAGCAGGTTAAGCCGCTCAAGGAAAATCCGGAATTAGGTGAAGTAGCTGATCGACTATATGCGGCGGATCCTCATGTCTTCAATGTGCTCGTAAAGGCTGAGCACGCGGATACAGAAATGAGAAGAGTGACGCTGCAGCAGCTTATTGAAGCTTATAAACCCGTTTTTGCAACGTGTAAGTTGATTATTTTACAACCTTGGGTATACATGGACCTGCACTCCTATCTCGGTATGAATACGGTATTGTCTGAGCCAACCCTGCTTCATTTGGACGGACGGTCATCGATGCCGCATCATACCATTACCATCGATGTAGGGCAAGATAATCGGATCGACCAACATACAAGACTAGGCTTGGATTCTCGTTTGGAGTAGTGAGAATAGGGAGGAAATTAGGATGAATAGATCGAGGTATATACCATTTGAACGCAATCGGTACTTTTATGGGAAGCTATTAACCGTTAGAGATTTTATGTCAGAGCAGACTTATTTCTCTGATAAACGTCGATTAACGAATCGTTTGTTGTTCGGAAGCGGTGTTATTGCCGGTTTGCAAGTCGTTGCTGTTGATGATAAATCCATCTCAATCGAAACCGGAGCGGCGCTGGACCAAATGGGACGCGAGATCATCGTTCCTTCGCCTCTAACCGTTAAGCTCTCTAATGTCGATGGTTTTCTGAATAATGATTATGCCAAAAATGTGTACCTATGTCTGGAGTATAATGAAAAGGGCAAAGAGCCGGTACATACCGTAGCTGGGGCCTCAGGCGGCAGTGAGGATGTAAGCGAGCATAATCGTATTTTGGAAAGCTATCGCTTGTTCGTTCGTGAGCAGCCACCAGCACCTGCGTTGCAGGAATATGATTATTTAATTGAGGATACATCGATCTGGTACGACGATGGTCAAGTACGCGTGCTGCAGAGCGTGCCACGTTATATTGAACCCGGCCAAAGCTTTGAGCTGAAGCTTAGCATAGAGAAGACGCTGCAGACTCCTCATATTTCGTTTGAATATGAACTGGAGATGGTGCAAGCAGAATCGGTAGAGGGAGACGAAAAGCTCATTTTCTCTGAGCCTACGGACGGCGCGGCCACGAGCTATTTGAAATCGATCCGTTTGCGGGCGCTGCCGTTAGCAGTAGGAGAATCTAAACAAAATGCCTCCATTGCAGCTAAAGCAGGAACGGCAAGACTAGTCATCGGCGATAAGTTGATTTATGAACTATCACATATCAAGCAAACGATCGAAGTAAGTGAAGAGCCTGCACAGGAGCGGATTCTAGATACTTTCTATTCTCGCTCCCTGGACCGTGCGATTGAAACTCCCGTTGAACCATGTTTGTATCTTGCGAAGATCAATCTGCTGCAAATGGGTGCAAGTTATGTCATTGATAGTGTAGACTCGCTGCCATTCAACGATTACGTCATTAATCCTACGATGCTCTATAAGCTGATCTCCGCTGCAGAGAAAGATGATATTAGCCACAAGAATGCTACTGCCTATTCAGAAGTGAAAGAATCGGTTCTCGCGCCTGTTTCTCCTTTTCCGGATATTAAGCAGGAGTTTATCTCTTTGCTTGGTCCTGAGGCCCCGTTACCGCCAGAGCAACAGGTATCAGCTGGAATTACGGAAATTTCGATCGTCCCTCAAGAACTGAAGAAGTGGTATCAACGTCGTCAGAAGAACTTCTACTCTGAAGAAATTGAGCATGGATTAGGTATCGGCGCAGCTGTTTTCTTGACCGCGGGTATTTCCGATGAGCAGGAAACCTCCGACATTCCGGTTCCAGAAATGTGGAAACGCAGCAATCTTATTTATTCAGGTGCGCAGGATGTTTTCGCTGGCAGTGAGTTTACTTCGAATTATCCCAATATTTCGATTGGCTTCATACAGGACTCGAAGAAGGGTACATTCCGGATCGGCATACGGGTTCATCAAAAAACAGAGCGTATTCGCATTCGCATTCGCTGGTGGGCAGTGAAGGCGCTCGAGGACAACGGTTCTGGTCAGCTTGCCTTAGAAGAGCTTGAAAATGGAATAAACAGCGCAGCAACCACAACAGCATAGGCAGTAAAAAAACAAGGACGGGAGTTATCCCGTCCTTGTTATTATGGCTGACTGAACTTCGTTATTCTGATTTACCGTAAGGGTATAAACAAAATTATTCCAGGTGTAAATACGATCTAGCTCACTGTTTGTTTTTTTGATGCTTGCTGGTTCAGTTGAGAGTTGATCTTCTAGCTGTTTGAATAGTGTGTCGAGAACTTTGCTGCTATTCACATGAATTTCTATCAGCTCGGCAAACTCAGAGCTGGTGTCTTCCATTCTAGAAACAAACATCAATCCCAACTCCTGATAACGAAGATTTAAAGTGCCGCTTCGTGGAGTGGCTTCTAAGTCAGGCGCTATCTCCTCTACAGTTGCTCCATCTAAGGAAGTATCTCCTGTATTAGTGCCTTCTAAATTCGTATCTTCCAAGACTTCGGCTCCGCTATCTATCGTATCAAAAAGGTCCTCTGGTAAAGTGTCATATATCAACTCTGTTCCTGTAGGTTTGCCAAGTAGCTCTTCGCGTCCTATTGAGGATAATTCCATATAAGCGGTGAGATCGAGCTTGCCCGACTTGAAATAACCAATATAGATGGGTTGAGTACCATCCTTGAACCAGGTGGCAATCCCATTTAACAATCCTCGAACGAAGAATCCCTTGTATTCAAGCAATCCCTCAACATTGTAGCGCTCGCCATTTCCGTGATATTCATTGCTTAGAAAGCCGCCACTGTAGATCATATTGCCGTTTACGTCAAACAGAGTGCCAGTGCCATGATAACGATCTGATAAGAACTCGCCTTTATATTTCACGCTGCCAGATTCAAAGTATTCGGTTCCTGTTCCTGAACGCTTTCCGTTACTGTATTCACCTTCGTATTCGATAAAGTTATTCTTAAATAGTTTCTTGCCCACACCGTTGTAGTTTCCGGCAAGAAACTGTCCTTGATAAACGATAATATTAGCACCCTCATATCGTGTGCCTTCGCCCGCATAAACACCATTTGCAAAGCCGCCTTCGTAGATAAGCTCCTCATTATTGGTAAATAAGCGTCCTTGTCCATGAGAAACGCCAGTTTTGAAGCCGCCTTGATATTGCATTTTGCCATTCGGATAATAAAGAGTGCCTTCTCCTTCGTAAACATTACCAGCTAAAGCACCGGTATATTTCAGAGTGCCATCCGACTGATATTGACTTCCTTGAATAAGTACGCCTTGCAAAAATGTCCCTTGCTCCAGAAGCGTACCATCCTCAGTGTAGAGCTTGCCGGCTCCATCGTATTTGCCATCCACAAAGGCACCTTCATAGAGCAGTAATCCTTCCTTGCTGAACAGTTTGCCGTTGCCTGCGTATTGCCCACCGACAAAGTCACCTTCATACAATAAAACTCCAACCGCTTGATAGAGCTTCCCTTTCCCCTCATATAGACCGCCCACTAAATCCCCTTCATAGAGCAAAACCTTATTTTCATCGAACAGCTTTGCCGCTCCAGAGTAGCTTGGTGCAGTTCCATTTGTAGTAACGGAAATAGCAGGTTTGCGATTAAATAGCTTATTTATGAATTTAGGAGGGCGAATGAATAGAAAGAAGTAACAAATGAGCAGGACTAAGATGATGATCACAATGAGTTTTTTTGAAACGTAATAATTTCCAATTGGAATGTAGCTCGCTTTAGTGATTTCCTTTTGGCCCAAAATATCCTTAAACTTTTTCTTCAACCATTTTGCAAGCAGCTTTGGCCAGTTTTTCGCCCTTTTGAGAGGCATTAATATTTTACGTTGAATTGGAGCAATAAAAGGTTTGACGATTTTCTCGATCAAGAAACACGACTCCTTTGTAGGATCATTGATTCTGGCTGCAGCACCAAATACGGAACTGACAGTGGTTGACTATGGAACCTGGATGGTCATTTGGCCTGGATTCATGACTTGAATCGTTCCGCCCCAATTACATAAGCATTTGGAAGTATTATTCAAGGCTGGCATATTCGCAACCATAACGGTGGGGGAACCGGGAAACCATGGAGCAGACGTTACAGGTATGCAGGGCATAGGAGTCAATACGCCTAATGCTGCTGCTGTTGCAGCTGCAACCATAGGATTAGCTAGTGAATTGCACATACCAAATGGAAGAATATTCATCATAGGCTTATTATCCATAATATTAGCAATGGGCAATGCGGTCATCACTCGATTCATGGGTAACACCATTAATACACTGGGTGCTACCCCGAAGCTGCATTGTAAATTCGCGCCTGCACAAACGATTTGTCCGATTATTATCACCCTTCATACACGAATTGATTTAATTCTACTATTCTTGCTAATATACGGCAATAAATATCTCGTGATCAGACACAAGACGACATTTTTATAGTAAAATATATGAAGATATACAAAATCCATATATTTCTTAATGTGAATGAAAACCCGGGAGTCGAATGGAGAGATTATGTTGAGATCGAAGTTTGTGATGTTGTTTAGCTTGATCATGATTGCAGTGATCTTATTGATCGTCATGAGAGATTCATGGACACTACAGCCTTTTAAGACAGAAGAAGCTTACTCTAATATCTCTCGCATAACGACGGATACAGACGGATCATTATATACAATTACAGATTCCAAGAAGGTTATCCATAAAGTCAATAAAGACGGGAAAATGGTTTATTCTTATATCAGCAGCAAAAATACCCAAGCCGATACGGTACAGTTATTTAACTCTATCGCAGCCGATAGTCAGGGCAATGCATACGCTATAATTACTGTCCTGGATTCTTATGGTTTGAAAGTGTCGGGAGAGCAAATTGTCCAAATATCTGCAGATGGCTCTAAGTCTCGCATTCTTTATAATATTGATTATAAAGAACAGGATCAATTGCTTCGTGTCGGTAAACTACAATCACTATCTATCGAAGACAATGAGCTGTTTTTTTTCCGGAAAGAGGAAGGCTCAGCTTCCTTATTGAAGCTTTTGCTTGATGGGAACTCAATTGCGACTGCAACGCCAGAAACGATGTCAACGGTCGAACTGCCGAAGGACCGCTATTTAAATGAATTAACGGGAAATCAGGAATCACAATTTTATTTCACATCAAAGAGAGGGCTCCTGTTTGCTGTAACAAATGGCGAGATCGCTAAGCTGTACCCGCAATCGCTGGAGGGGCAGTTTAATTTCCCGGTCGGAATTGTGACAGCGGATGATGTTAATCTTTATTTTATTGATTATCATGATGGTGCGATTAAGAGAGTGAATACTTCTGTTGATGGGAATCCAGTTGAAGATGTACTGACACTTCATATGCTTGTTGAGCGCTCACCTGAGATAGAATGGTCTGATTTTACCCATATTTCAATCGACAAAGATCATATTATGGTTTCCACTTCCGATCAGGTGATCCAACTTAACACGAAAGGTGCCATTGTTGATGTACAAGACTCCTATCGTTATAGCTATCTAGTGATTGCACAACGGATCGGTTATTGGCTGCTTCTATTGGTACTTATCGCGGTGGTTGTTTACACTACACGCTTTATCTATGTGGATATCATGAAACGCAAGATGTTTTTATTATTAAAGCAATTAGCCGTTATATTGCCTGTTGTTCTTATTTCAATGGGGGGCTTATCCTATTCGGTATACTCCTCATTCGCCCTAGAAATGAAGGATGATACCTATAAGCAGTTGAAGCTGCTTGCAGGCAATGGCAAATATCTAGTAGATGGCGATTACTTAGAAAAATTAAACTCACCATTAGATTATAAAAGTGAGGATTACATAACGATTAAGCAAAGAGTAAACGAAGTGTTTTCTCGTGCAGGTGCTGATCGTGATGGTTTGTATAATACAATCTACCGCTATATTGACGGTGAACTCTATATTGTTATGGATGATGACGATAGTGTAACTATGTTTCAGCCTTTCGAACTCAATGACGAGAACCGTTTAGTGCTTGAGAAAGGTGAAATCATACTGGGTGAGTGGGAAGATTCTGGCGGAGAATGGATGTATGCGCTAGGGCCGCTCTATAATTCCAACGGAGATATTATCGGGATTTACGAAACAGGCAAAGATATGATTGGAATTAAGAAAAGCACGATGAGCATTTTATCAGACGTTATTCAAATATTTGTATTAATTGGTATCGTTCTATTAATTGTGATTACGATCATGACGGCATACCTGCTGTCCTCCATACGAACGCTTCGTTCTAATGTGAATCTTATTGCCAGCGGAGAATGGGATGTCAAGGTAGAGATTCGAACACGTGATGAGGTTGAGGAGCTAGGTGAACGCTTTAACATGATGGCAAGTTCAATTAAGCAATATATTAATGAAATGACTAAGCTTAGCAATTCTTACTTCCGTTTTGTACCACAGCAATTTCTAAAAGTATTGGGAAAAACAAATATGACACAAATTAAGCTTGGTGAACAGCAAAATCGCAGAATGACGATCATGGTATGTAACATGCGTCAGTTCAATGAATTCTCTGCAAAATTAACTACAGAGCAGAATTTTCAGTTCATAAATTCATTTCTCAAGCAATTTGGGCCGATCATACGTGAACATGCCGGTTTCACTAGTCGATACCTCGGTCCAGGAATGCTTACCATGTTCCCGAATGAGACCAGTGCGGCACTGAGAGCAGCGCTTCAACTTCGCTTAACGTTAGAAACCTATAATGCAGAGCGAATACGTAACCAGGAAGAACCGATCGATATTGGCATAGCCATTCATTCTGGTGATGTTATGTTAGGGATTATTGGTGAAGAACAGCGGATGGAGGGCAGTGTAGTATCCAATCATGTACAGTTAACGCTGGATTTGGAGAAGGCCTCTGCTAAACTGGGTGTGACGGTTCTATTAACAGAGGAAACGATGAAGGCAATTAACCCTGACAGGTTAGGATCATATCGTAAGCTCGGTATTCTTCAAATAGACGAAGAGAATGGCCCTATTGAGTTGTACGATTGGTATGAAGCTGATCCAGAGCATATCCGCAAGCTTAAACATGAGACTAAGCAACAATTCGAAGCTGCCGTAGAAGCCTATCGGTTAGGAAGATTTTATGATGCGAGAGAAGGCTTTGTCGCTGTAGTGAAGAAAAATCGTTATGATCTTGCTGCTAAGCTTTACTTTTTTGAATGTGATCATCATTTTCAAAAAGGTGTCACATCAGAATGGAATCATTCACTTCGCATTTCCTAATTGTCAGTGAAGGAGGGGGAGCATATGCTTCGAGTTGGGAAGGAACATGTAGGACATGCTTATACTGAAATTAAGCCGGTAACGAGCGGTACTGAAGCGGGAAGAGTGTCGGATTTCTTGCTTAGTGAGCATTGTTTCGATGATCAGCGTTTTACGCCAGGGGAGACGGAGCAGCTAAGATGGCTGCCGATTAGGAGTATGCAGGAGCAGCATGTGTTTTGCTGGTATGAAGAAGAAGAAGGACAGATTATTTCTGCCATTATTTTTGTAGAGAATGAGCATCGGAGCGGTGGTTATCGTCTTGAATACTTCGGCGTGCACCGTTCCTATCGCCAACGCAGGCTAGGATGGAAGCTGATGGATGCATTGATTCAGTTCTGTGTAGCTAGAAGCGGCAGATACCTTGAGACGTTTACCTGTGATTTGCCGGAGTATGAAAGTGCAAGGAAAATGTTTGATCGCAACGGCTTTAAGTTCATGTGTCATTTGCCTGATTATTACTATCCAGGTGAAGGCAAGCTGCTCTACATGAAGCTGCTGGATGGCTCTTCGGACAAATCACTGTTGGCACAAGAAACTTATTAAATCTCACACCGAATATATAATTTTTATAAGAGCCTTACCATAAGCTAACAAACTTATCAATTCTTATATTAAAAAAAAGCCCTTCATCGGCCATTTTGGCTTGATTTAGGGCTTTTTTGTTTAGATCAGGTCCTGTCCGTTCTCATTTTCTGTAAAGATGGATATCAGAACGATTGCTGTGTCCTCACCTGTATTTTTTACTAAATGGGGCGTACATGCATTCCAGCTGAATGAATCGCCTTCTTCGAACTCAGCTGTATCTTCACCCTGTACGGCGTATACTTTCCCTTTAATAACGACATGGACCTCTTCACCTTCATGCGAGTGAGGCGCGGCTCCAGTTGAAGCACCAGGAGGAAACTCTACGAGCATCATTCTAACGTTCTTCGTGGAGCTTAGGTGTTCGACCTTTAGATTTTCGGGACCGCTTGTGGTCATTTTCCGTTCATTCTTCCGAACAAAACTCATCCGTTCATCTTTCTTTAAAAGCAAATAGGCTATAGGTACATTCAAGGCTTGAGCTATGTTTTCCAGAGTCGCTATAGAAGGGGATGTTTTATTCGTTTCAACTTGACTCATGAAGCCTTGGGACAGACCGGTAGTTTCGCAAATTTGTGCGATGGTGATATTCTTGCGTTTCCGAATTGTCCTTATTGTGGATCCGATATCCATCTCTAACACCTCTTGAATATTAGTAATATGAATTATAATTACATATTAACAATTTTCATGTTGACAAGTCAATGCGTCCTAAGTTAAATTACTCATATAAAATTTATTTCTTTATAACTAATTTCTTGTTGGAGGAGAGTAGAAGAATGACAAAGAATAGTGTTGTTTTGATTTCATTGTATCTAGTCGTTTCCGATCAGACACCGCTGTCGGTTGACCGTTTTATTATGAACAAACGCACCGCATAATTTGCAAAACAAGGAGGCTTTAATTTGAATCCAATGTATCCATATGACGTTCATATGCCGGCTAACCCCGTGCCAGGCAAGACTTACCCAACCATTTTCACCTTGCACGGCAAAGGCTCGAACGAAAGTAATATGTTTGGTCTTGTTGCTCCTTTAGCCGAAGACTTCATCATCGTTGGCATTCGCGGGAATTTGCCACTTGGCGCTGGTTATCAGTATTATGATTTAAAAAGTCTAGGTCATCCGATTCGAGAGATGTTTGATGAAGCAGTGACCGAGCTCGAAGCATTCATTCATTATGCGACGGATAAGTATCCGATTGATCCAGGCAAAAGGTATTTACTCGGCTTTAGCCAAGGTGCTATTTTATCTATGACGCTTTCGCTAGTAATGGGTGAGGGGCTAAAGGGTATCGTTGCGCTAAACGGGTACATTCCTAACTTTGTGAAGACGGAGTATTCCATTCGAAACGTTAAAGATGTTTCCGCATTTATTTCACATGGGGAATTTGATTCTGTTTTTCCAGTACGGATCGGCCATGAAACGGCCGCATATTTGCATGATAAGATGAATCGGCTGACATTCAAAATATATCCGACCGACCATGGTGTATCGGAAGAAAACCAGCTTGATTTTATTCACTGGCTTAAGAAAGACGCAGAAGTAAATACAAATAAGGAGTGAAGACAGATGATGCCTTCCTATTTTTTCGCACACGGCGCTCCGTCGATCGTGCTTGAGGATAACGAATATACACAATTGCTAAAAAACTTTAAGGAGCATTCGCCTAAGCCAAAAGCGATCGTACTCTTTTCTGCTCATTGGGAAGAGGAGGTCCAGACGGTCAGTGCTGCTGAAGAGTATGAAACCATTTATGATTTTGGCGGGTTTCAAGATGAGCTTTACGAAATGACCTATCCGGCCAAAAGCGATCTCTCAATAGCTGAGCAGATTCAATCCTTGTTTACTATTCATGGTGTTCAAAGTGTTCAGAATGAAAGAAGAGGCTTGGATCACGGTGCATGGGCCGTTCTAAAACTGCTTTATCCGGATGCAGACATTCCGGTCATTGCACTATCTGTAAATCGTTATTTATCGAATGAGCAGCAATATCAAATCGGTAAAGCGTTGGCAGAACTTCGCGAGCAGGATGTCCTTATCATTGGGAGCGGAGGCACCGTCCATAATTTAAGAAGATTGAACTGGCAGTCCGAAGGTATTGAGGCGTGGGCGGAACAGTTCGACAATTGGCTGCAAAATAAGCTAGAATCATGGGATACAGAAGCGTTGTTTCAATATCGTGAACAGGCTCCTCATGCCATGGATGCTGTACCAACGAGTGAACACTTTATTCCGCTTCTTCTCGCCATGGGCACGGGTGATGCCAATCGTAAAGCGAAGCTTCTTCATCGCAGCTATCAATTCGGCAACCTTAGCTTAAGCTGCTGGCAATTTAACTAAGATAGGAAAAGAGGGCGGATTCAATGACATCCGCAGTGAAGACGGCAATGGAGAGATCCCTTATTTTCTCTATTGCCGTAGTTTATATTGCGCTGCAACTGACTCAGTTTGAGACGCTGAGCTTTCTTCTGGGAGGGTTGGTGTTTGCTGCAATCCTCGTGCTGCTGCCGAAACTTAAAGGTATGACGTTATGGCTAACGATTTTCTTCTTAGTAACCGGAGTCGTCCTTCTGTTGCTTCAGAAAGTAAGTGCAAGAATATGGTTCGAGTCGGCTGGGATAAACGTGACTATTGTTACCTTGTTCCTATTCGCACCTTTGTTCGGAATTCCAGTCCGCCTTCCAGAATACGTTAAAGCTTTGAAGCGGTTTTATGAAGTTAACCTGCGAAGCAAGTCCGCTTTATTCGTGGGAACGCAGCTTCTCACCCAAATCATGGGTGTATTTATTAACGTCGGGTCGATTCCAGTTGTTTATCAAATGGTATTCGTGAAGCCGCAGCCAGGTATGACTCAGCTGTTAGCTAATGCAATGAACCGCGGCTTTGCGGGAGCGATTCTTTGGTCTCCGTATTTTGCTGCGATGACGCTTGTGACCTCCGCGCTTGGTCTGTCCTGGTCCTCTGTGTTGCCATACATGCTTGGAATGGCTATTCTAAGCCTTGTCGTAAGCTGGCTGGTCGATTATCGGGAATTGCTTCATGCCGAGCCAGAAGAACCAAAGCAGCCGATAGAAAAAAAGGAACGAGCGCATTTTCCGTTCGGACTTGGGGTATATTTATTAGCTGCTATTATTGTCATCTTAACCATGGAACGTGTGATCGAGCTCCCTATGGTCTTATTAATTTGTTTAGCAGCACTTGCATTCCCTTTGCTCTGGTGCCTTATCAAGGGGGAAATGACCGTATACATAGAAGGAATTAAGAATCATGTAACGGTGACTTTACCTGCTTTGCAGAAAGAAATTACGTTATTTCTAGCTGCTGGCTTTTTCAGCGGGTCAATCGGCGTCACGAAGCTCGGATCTATGGTTCCAAGCTTACTGGAGCAGGTGCCACTGCCGGTAGCATTCACATTTTCGTTTCTAACGGTCGCTTTTATTGTGGGAACTTCTTTAATTGGACTTCATCCCATTGTGCCCGTGACCATACTTGCGGGAAGCATTGACCCCTCGAGTGTTCAGATTAGCCCAATTTATTTCGCTGTGCTGTTGCTCGGAAGCTGGGCTTTATCTAATCCCATTTCTCCGGCCTCGGCTGTAAATAACTTATTGGCTGGTTTACTGAAGAAGTCAGTCTTTGAGGTTGCCCGGCCGAATTACAAATATGCAGGCATTATGGCGGTTGGATTACTCCTTTATTTAATCGTTGTGGTGAGGTTTTAGAGATAAAAAGATTGATTTACGTTACCAGTGGTCGTGTTGGAAAGTAAGGGAATAGTTTTTCAATGATACGCGTGACGGAGAAGATGCACTTCCAGTCATCGGCTAGTGGAAGCCGATGACTGGAAGAAATGCATAAACTGCGTAGCGCGTATTTTGCTTTCATCAAATGCCCAGAGAACAAACGTAGTTTACAAAGTTTGAAAAAGTTTTGGATTCATCTGTATCATGAGCCGGGAAAACAGGCATAAGGGAGATACTATGTTCAATGTAGACCATAAGTTTTGCTGTGGTGTCTTTAAAAATAATTTAGGCGTTTAGCCGGACAAACTGCGGAATAAGCGTGTTCAGCTCTTTAAGAAATGCTTCGGAAGAAGGTGACAGTTTTTTCTTCGCATGCAGCCAGTAGAATTCAACCGGATGCTCTTCCTGAAGTGGAATGGGGACAATATTCCCGGTCATGACATAGGGATCATTTTTCAAGGAAATATCCAGGTAGAAGCCAATGCCAAGACCCTCGCTAATCACCCGTTTGGAAACCTCGGAATGCTTCGAATGAAACATTTCTCGAATCGGACCGTAACTTTGAAGCTCCTCTTTAATATGCTCGGAAGTACCGATAATCGCGTGCTGTCTTATCTCTTCCATTGTCAAACTTTTCTTGGCAGCCAGTGGAGATTTGCCTCCGACACAAGCCATAATTCGGCATTTCAGAAAGTTTTCTGCCACTAGATTTTTAAATGCCATTTCCTCAGGCGTTCCAATCAGCCCCAAGTCCCAATCGCCTGCGAGCAGCCTTTCTTCAATCTCAGCAGGGTGACTCTCCATAATTTGCAGTTCTACAAAAGGATAGCGTTCTGAATAGTTGGTCAGTAGTTTGGGAAGAAAGCTTGTACAAGCACCGAATGTGGCCCCGATAACTAGCCGCTCATTAATGAGTGCACTGTTCAGTCTTGCTGCTTCTGCGAACTGGTCCCATTTCATCAAAATATCTTCTGCCATCTCAATGAGATTATGACCTGCGGAAGTCGGACGAGTTCCTGAACGTGTACGGGTGAAAATAGCGAGACCAATTTCATTCTCTAATGCGGAAATGGAGTTGCTAATGTTGGGTTGTGACAGATGTAGTTTCTCCGCGGCTAAAGTGATGGAACCGCTTTGGGCGACCTCGACTAAATATCGTAATTGTTCAATACGCATAGGCGGGCTCCTTTCTATTCATAATTTGTAGTTATGGAAACATCGTTTTTTTATATTATACATTCTAATTCGCAATGTGTAATATTTCAACTATCAAATACTTAATATCCTATCGGAAATTACGAAATTACGTGCAGGACAGTATCTGTTAACCGAATGATGGGTGGTAGCGGCCGATAACTCCTATCCATTTGCAATAAAAGAATATGATTCTAGAGATTGTATATCTCTTCCAAATGAGCTCAGTTGTCTCCGGATAACGACTATCGTTTAAGTACTAATCGAAAGGTTGTGGACTAGCAATGGGGGACAAGCTTACTCCTTTTGTTTATGCTAACAGGGTTCCGCAGACGGCTCCCATGGGAGCCGCGCAAGCATCGAGCCGAGTTGATGTTATTCCGCTTTCTTATGGCTCTCCCGTTTCGGGGTCATTTCCCTATGAAGCGCTCCAGCTTGCAGCATCAGAAGCTATTTTGACACAAGGAAATGAGGCACTGCAATATTCGGGAGCTGATGGTCCAGCTGTTGTTCGGAAGTGGATAGCCGAGCGCTCAGCACTGCGAGGAATCAGCACTGCACCTGAAAAGGTTCTCGTCACTTATGGATCAGGACAAGCCATTGACTTCGCATGCCGAGCAATATTAGAGCCAGGGGATCATGTCTGGGTTGAATCTCCAACCTTCTTCGGCGCACTGAATATATTCCGCTCTAGTGAAGCTGTGCTCACCGCCTTCCCGATTGACGCTGAAGGCCTGCGCGTCGACCTTGTGGAGGAGGCGCTCTTAGCAGCTGCTCATGCAGGCGAGCCATTGCCGAAGCTGCTTTATTGCATTCCGAATTATCATAATCCAGGTGGGGTCAGTTTATCCGTAGTCCGCCGTAAGCGGCTCGCCGAGCTGGCACAAACTTATAATTTCTTTATTCTTGAGGATGACGCTTATTCGGAGCTAAATTTTGAGGAGGAGTATTTGCCAGCAATCTATACGTTTGCTCCGCAAAGAACGATTTATTTAGGCACCTTCTCGAAGACGATTGCACCTGGAATTAGAGTGGGCTGGGCCATTGCATCTGCCGAGGCGATAGTTAAGTTGGGTTCTTTCTTCCACGGCAGCCGTGCCAGCGTCTTCACCCAGCAGATCGTCGCTAATTTACTGCGAAGCTATTCGCTTGAGGAGCATATCAAGCAGTTGATCGACCGCTACCGTAAGCAGCGTGACAGCATGCTTGCAGCAATAGACAAATATTTTGGAGATTCCGTGGAATATACCATTCCTCAAGGCGGCTTCTTCGTCTGGCTGCGTTTCAAAGAAGAAGTAGACACAGGTGAGCTCGTCAAATTTGCGGCAGAGCGCGGTGTAAGTTTTATAGACGGCAGACAGTTTTATTTGACGCCTCATGAAGGCAAGCACGAAGCTCGTCTATCCTTCAGCTATTGTGAGGCAGAGTCGCTGGAGTTAGGCGTTGCAAGATTAGCTGAAGCGTATATTGCATATTTGGCAGATAGGCGTAATCACTTCATAAGTGAATAAAGTGGCAATCGGAAGCGAAGCGATAATTTTATCAATAAAAAAGCATTTAGAAATATCACAAAAAATATAACAGATGGCATCGAGCACACTGTTCAGGAGGAATTATTAATGAAGAACAAACGATCCACAATATGGAGTGTCTTATTAATCGCGGTTATTGTACTGGTATTGAGTGCATGCGGAAACAAACAAGAAGGAACATCAGGAAATACGGCTTCTACTGACACGCCTGCCGCAGCAACTGAAACTCCGGCTGAAACGGAGCAGCCCGCACAGCCAGATCCAGAAAAATATAAAGGTGTAGTCGTTAATCTGGAGGGAAGCCAAGTTGGCCCAATGATTATTGCAAAAGAAAAAGGGTGGTTCGCTGAGGAAATTGGAAAGTACGGTGCAACTGTAGAATTCCAAACACTGGCAAGCGCATCGCAATATAACGAATCGCTCGCTGCTGGGCGTCTGGACATCGTTCGTACAGGTTATATCGGCACAATTACAGCGCAAGCGGCTGGTATTTCGTTCAAGTCGCTTGCGGAAGGAAGCAGCGGCGCACCTGATGCTATTCTTGTGCCAGAGGCAAGCAGCATTAAATCCATTCTAGATCTGAAAGGTAAGACAATTGCCGTCGCTAAAGGAAGCAGTTCATGGGGCTTACTCCAGCATGCGCTGAAAAAAGAAGGGATTTCGCCAGATGAGGTTAAGCTGGTTAACCTTCAGCCAGGAGATGCACAAGCTGCGTATCAAGGTGGTCAGGTTGATGCATGGGTTATTTTCGAACCGTATCGCAGCCAGCAGACAAGCACAGGTGAATCAAGAATTATCGCTGAAGCTAGCACACTTGGTATTTTCACACCTGGTTATGTCATTGCCCGTACTGAATTCGCAGAGAAATACCCTGAGCTTGTGGAAGCGTTTTTGAAAGCCTACCAGAAAGCGATTGATTGGCAGAAAGCGAATTTGGATGAAGCCGTTGCTCTTAACGCCAAAATCAAAAATGTAAGTGAAGATACGATTCGTGCTTCGATGGCGAACCCTAGCTCCGTGCCGACCAATCTTCCGGTATCAGAGGAAGCGACTAAATTCCAGCAGCAAACAGCTGATTTCATGTTTGAACTTGGTGAAATCAAGCAAAAAATTGATGTATCAACCGTAATTGATAATTCTTATCTTGAAAAAACGTTGGAGGATTTAAAGGCAGAATCGAATAAATAATAATGGATGGAAGTGTAACGAAATGAAGCAGTTGAATGAGCAAATGAATCTTGGTGCCTTTGTGTTCACGTTCGGTCATCACTTTGCAGCATGGCGTCATCCGGATACGGATACGAATGAGGTAATCAGCTTGGAATACTATCGGGAGGTTGCTGCAAGTGCAGAGCGCGGTAAGCTGGATATGCTTTTTCTAGCCGATTCCGGCTCCATACCACTGAGTGATGCAGAATCAAGCGCTCGCTTTGTATACCCGGAATCGACAGCGGTTCTTGGTGCATTTGCAGCGATGACGACGAAAATCGGTCTGGCTGCTACCGTATCTACGACCTTTAATGATCCGTATAATGTTGCCAGACGGTTCTCGACACTCGATCATCTCAGCAAGGGACGCGCTGCATGGAACGTCGTTACATCGACTAAAGAGGGCGATGCGCTCAACTACAGCATGGAGAAACTTCCTGAACATGGATTGCGGTATGAGAGGGCAAAGGAGTTCTTGGACGTTGCAAACGCTCTTTGGGATAGCTGGGAAGATGACGCGCTAATTTGGGATAAGCAAGACGGTGTATTCGCTGATAAGGAGAAGGTACATCTGCTTTCGCACAGCGGTACTGAATTCTCTGTGCTGGGCCCGCTTAATATACCGCGGTCCCCGCAAGGTCGTCCCGTCATTATTCAAGCGGGAACATCGCCGGCTGGGTCAAGGTTTGCGGCAAGTGGAGCAGATGTCGTCTTCACGGCATGCGAGGATAAGGAGGAAGCAATCAGCTTCTATAAGCATATGAAGGGGTTGCTGCCTGAATTCGGTAGAGAAGCAGGCGACGTTAAAATTATGCCTGGACTCATGTATTTTGTTGGTGCTACTGAAGCGGAAGCGAAAGTGAATGAAGAGCAATTTTATGATCTAATCCTGCCATCTGCAGGTGTCACATATTTGTCCAGAATGCTGAATACTGATCTTTCGGGCTGTTCGCTTGACGAGGAACTGCCGGAAATCGAGCTTAAAGGCAACACAAGCCGGGCGAAGCTCATTGTAGAAATGGCGAGAAAAACGAAACAAACCGTTCGTGAGCTGGGCATGCATTATGCCGTTGCGAGAGGACATATGAAAGTGACAGGAACACCTGAACAAATTGCTGATGTGATGGAGGACTGGTTCCGCAGCGGCGCTTGTGATGGCTTCAACATCATGCCGCCGTTATTGCCAGGCGGAATGGCCGAGTTTGTAGATCAAGTCGTTCCGGTGCTCCAGCGTAGAGGGTTGTTTCGCACGGAGTATACAGGCAATACACTGAGAGAGCATCTTGGACTCAAACGGCCGAATAGCCAATTTGCAGCAGGCGGAACTTACAGCTTGCAGGAAGAGGTGAGCACATGAGTACTACAGACAAACAGTTGAAGCTTGGCTTGTTTATCCAGAGTACAGGTCATCACGCAGCCGCATGGCGTCATCCGGGCTCAGCAACGGGTCAAAGTCATAATGTGAAATATTATCAACAGCTTGCCAAAGATGCGGAGCGGGGGAAATTTGATCTTATCTTCCTAGCCGATGATTTGGCTGTACCGCTTCCATTCAAATCGGCATTGACTGATCGTTACGGCAAGCTAGAGCCATTGACGCTGCTCTCCAACTTGGCTGCGGTTACGGAACATATTGGGCTGGCAGCTACAATGTCTACTACGTTTAATGAGCCTTTTCATGCAGCTCGCAAGTTCGCCTCGCTAGATCATATTAGCGACGGCCGTGCTGCTTGGAATGTCGTGACGTCGGCGCTTAATGATGAAGCTTATAATTTTGGGCAAGAGAAAATTTTGGATCATGAACTGCGTTATGATCGAGCAGATGAGTTCGTACAGGTAGTCAAGGGACTATGGGATAGCTGGGATGAGGATGCTGTTGGCGCGAACAAGGAAAGCGGTCAATATTTCGATGCAGATAAGGTTCATGTTCTCAATCATAAAGGTCCATTCTTCTCTGTACGGGGGCCGCTAAACGTTGCTCGTCCTGTACAAGGGCGCCCTGTCCTCATACAAGCAGGATCATCTGAAACCGGTCAACAGTTTGCTTCAAAGAATGCCGATATCGTGTTTACTGTGCAGAACGATCTGGGCAAAGCAAAGCACTACTATTCGCAAGTCAAACAGAAAGCAGAGTCTCAGGGACGATCAGCCGATGATATTAAAATTATGCCCGGTCTATTTCCGATCATTGCAGACACCATCGAGGAAGCAGAGGCGAATTACCAGCAACTGCAGGATCTGGTTGACCGCCATATTGGTACAGCGCTATTAGGCGGTGTATTTGATAATATTGACTTGTCGGGCTACGCCGATGATGAGCTGTTCCCTGAACTACAGGATGCACAGGGTACGCGCAGCCGTTTCCAGCTGGTTATGGAAACAGCACGGAGGGAAGGTTTAACCGTACGTGAAGTGTATTTGCGGTTTGCATCGGCACGAGGTCACCTAACGGTCATTGGTACAGCCGAACAAATCGCTGACTTGATGGAGCTATGGCTGCGAGAAGAGGCTGCAGACGGATTCAACATTATGCCGCCATATATGCCAGGTGGATTGAACGATTTTGTGGACAAGGTTATTCCAATTCTGCAGCAGCGCGGCTTATTCCGGACGGAGTATTTGGGCCATACGCTGCGAGATCATCTGGGACTTGCTCGTCCAGCAAGCAGGTATGATAAGGTCGCGAATGGGGCAGAAGGATGAGTGCTACAGGGAAGCTGGAATTGTTATCGGTAAACAAGAGCTTTGTAGGAACAGAAACGAATCATGTGCTAGCCGATATCGATTTGAATATCAGTCCTGGACAGTTTGTTACGATAATCGGACCCAGCGGCTGCGGCAAAAGCACATTGCTCAAAATTGTAGCTGGATTAGATCAAGATTACACAGGCTCCGTTTTAATTAACGACCTAGAAGTCAGCGATCCGAGCCGCGATAAAGGATTTATTTTTCAAGAGCATCGACTATTCCCATGGTTAACAGTCGAGCAGAACATTGCCGCGGATCTGTCGCTTCGCAGCAGCGAGGTGCGTCAGAAGGTAGATGAAATGATCGCGTTGGTGCGGCTTAACGGGTATGAGAAGGCATACCCTAAGCAGCTGTCAGGTGGTATGTCCCAGCGGGTGGCGATTGCTCGTGCGCTTATGCGCAGTCCACAGGTACTGTTTCTGGATGAACCGTTCGGTGCATTGGATGCTTTCACACGATCCCATATGCAGGAGGCGCTTCTGGATATTTGGCGAACGAATAGAACGACGATGCTGCTTGTCACACATGATTTGGATGAGGCCGTTTTTTTATCGGAGAAAATCATCGTCATGGATGCCAGACCGGGACGGGTGAAACGAACAATTGTGAACGATTTGCCGTATCCACGAACGCGGTATGGATCAGGGTTTCAAGAATTACGCAGCCATGTGCTGAGAGTACTAGAGCAGCCAGGGGAAACGGATGAAAGCTGGACGATTTAATAACGTGCAGCGACGATCCGTATTGTGAGCAGACGAGGAGACATTATGAAGATATCAAAAAAATGGTGGAAAGGGGCCGTTATTCCGGTCACTATACTGCTTTTGTGGCAGTGTGCTTCCTACACAGGTGCAGCTGACCCTAAGTTGTTTCCGGCGCCTAGCTCAATTTTTGGTGATTTTTACAGCATGCTCTTGTCAGGAGAACTATACTATCATATCCGAATCAGCATTGTACGCGCCGCGCTTGGCTTTTTGCTGGGAGGTATATTAGGACTTCTTATTGGCCTGTTAGTCGGTATGTATGTAAAGGTGGAGGAGTTCGTTGATCCAACCGTGCAAATGCTGCGCACAGTGCCACTGCTGGCCATAACGCCGTTATTTATATTATGGTTTGGCTTTGGCGAGCTGTCCAAGGTGCTGCTAATTGCGATGGGAGCGTTCTTTCCACTATATTTGAACACTTTTCTTGGCGTCCGAAATGTGGATAAGAAGCTGTATGATGTGGCGCGAGTGCTTGAGTTCAGTCGCTTCAAGCAGATAACTAAGCTGATGCTGCCGGGGGCTCTGCCCAATATACTATTAGGACTGCGACTTTCACTTAGCGTAGCTTGGCTATGTTTGGTAGTAGCAGAGCTTATGGGAGCCGATAGCGGAGTTGGTTTTCTGATCCAAGATGCGCGTTCTTATGTACGAACCGGTGCTGTGTTTGTCGGTATTTTCATTTTTGCTGCCGTTGGCAAGCTGGCGGATTCGGTTGTTCGGTTACTTGAGAGAAAATGGCTGCGTTGGCAGGATAATTATCGTGGGTAACGGAGGGACAGTGCTTAATTGTATGACCGCTACAATACGAACTGCCAGTAAGGCAGTAAGGCAAGAAAAAGGTTAGCGGTTCAGTTTGCCGGAGGAAATAAAGTGAGAATAATAAACCAATTAACCACGTCCAGCGGACGTGGTTAATTGGTTTATTATAGGGCAATTTTTTAACTAAAAATGAAGAGTCTACGCTTTGGTTGAATTCTACGATGTGCTAATAGCGTTTTCTTGCTACACTTCGCCTACGCGGTGATAGTGTTCGTGGTGAGGAATTATCGAAAGATTGTAAAAATGTTAAGGCAGCTTCCAAAGCTCGGTCATATCGAGAATGTGTTCAATATAGAGGCCGGCTGCTAACACATCATTATCCGCTCCTTGAAGCCCGGTTATCTGTAAACCGATTGGCATGCCATCTCGTGACAAGCCAATTGGTAGCGTGAGCGCAGGAAGTCCCCATAGATTGGCCAGTGGCGTGAATTCCCCGTTGCTTGGCCTAATGGGATTAGCGTCATTAATTGGTCCGGCTGTGACGGGGCAAGTCGGCGTAAGGATTACGTCGATCTCTGTGAACATTTGGTCCATCCAGCTGAATGACGTATCACGCCAGGATAGGCAATGGTTATAATCTGCTTCCGCGATAGCTTGCCCTAATTTCAAGTTGTTTCGTAACGGATCGCTATAGCCTTCTGCCCAATCCAACAAGAGACTGCTGTGTGTAGAAAAAGCTTCATAATGAAGGATCGTCCATGTCTTGTCTTTGATCTCTTGGATGGGTAGATCGTTAGGAAGCCACTGTATGATGGGGCCTTGCCTCTCCAGTATGCGGACAACTTTCAGTATTGCATCGCGGACATCAGGATCGATCTCCGTTTGCAAATAGGCGAGGGGAACGCCGAACCTCGGAGGCGCAGTCACAGGCTGCCCGAGCGCTATGCAGTCAGACTCTCTATGCGTCATTCCAGTTCCCATATCCAATTCGTTGAACAGCAGCGAAGCGTCTTCACAGGTGCGTGTAATGATGCCCGCATGATCTAGCGAAGGAGCAAGCGGAGTTACACCTTCCAAGCTTAGGCGGTTAGCGGTAGGCTTAAACCCTGCGACTCCGCAAAAACTGGCCGGAACCCGAACCGACCCTGCAGAATCGGTCCCGATAGAGCCGAGAGCGAATTGGGCAGCAACGCCTGCGGCTGAGCCGGAACTTGAACCACCGGGCAAACGGTCTGAATCATAGGGATTACTTACCGAACCATATGCCGGATGATGCTTGCCATACGCAAATTCCTGCAGATGGGATTTTCCAATGATTACTGCGCCTGCCCTGAGTAGTTTCTTCACGATATGAGCATGTGTACTAGGTATGTAAGGAGGCGTGCGTCCTGATCCGTTCGTCATGGGGATACCCGCATACGCAATCATATCTTTCACCGATATGGGAATGCCGTGCAGTGGTCCGCGATCTAGCCCGCTCTTCAGCTCCTGCTCGGCCTGCCATGCTTGAGTACGTGCTTCTTCCTCCATAATGGCAATAAACGTACGATGAAGCGGCTCGTCATATGCAATCCGTTGCAGATGCAAGTCCAGCAAAGAAGAAGGCGATAAGCGGCCTTCTCGAAACGCTCGCCCCGCACTGGCTATCGTCCAGGGTAAACTACGATTCATTCGGAATCTCTCCCTTCTTTCTACAAGCATAAACGATGAAAGCGAGAATGTGTTGAGCAAAAGTTGGATTAGGTTGCGAACATTGTCCTACATTGTGTATAGATATAATTTTATTGCTGCATTTTAATATCCAACTTTACATCTGGGATAACTCATACTATGATACAGAAAAGTAACGATAACCCTTGCTGTTAATTGTTTTTCATCTCAACTGCATGTGTGTAGATTGGTTCAGGTCGCAATTCTGGAGTTCATTTTTAGAACAATTAAGTACAATTATATGCTTTGTAAAGTGATTAGGAATATGAATCCGTTATGAAAGAGGCGATCGGATGAGAAACGGATCCCCGAATGCATTTATCGATACTTTGTACAAAAAAAAGTTGGCGCAGGTGTCTCATTTTCCTGATATTTTCGAAAATGATGAAAGGCAGCGACGTAGAGAAAGGCTGGCACAAATTCTTCGCATACCGTCTGCTTACGTTGATTCGCCAAGCAGCAGGAATGCTATGCCTGGTGTGCCATCTTCATTCCAGAAAGACTCAACTGATTGCGGGGAGTATATAAGGGAACAAATTGAGATCGAAACCCGGGACGGGCTGCGTATGCCAGCCTATATACTTCTTCCAAAAGCTGCGACTGCCGATAAACCGGTTCCTGCGGTGCTAGCACTGCACGGCCACGGTTATGGCAGCCGCGAACTGGTCGGCCTCACGCCAGAGGGTCATGATGAAGCCCAAGGAACTGGCATTCACAAGCATTTCGGATTGTCGCTAGTTAAGCGTGGCTTGGCTGTGATTGTGCCGGAATTGCTTGGCTTTGGGGAGAGGAGGCTGACGGAGGACAGCCAGTTGGACAAAACTCCAAAGGATATGGGCAACTCCTCTTGCTATAAGCTTTCATCTTATTTAATTCATCTGGGAGAGACGCTTGCAGGCATTCGTACTCTGGAAACGCTGATAGCGGCAGATTATGCCCTTGCTAGGCCGGAGATACAAGGAGGCGGCATAGGTGTGATGGGTTTATCGGGCGGCGCTTTTGTGGCTTATTTGGCCGGAGCGCTGGACGAAAGGCTTACTGCGGTGGTGCTAAGCGGGTATACGAACACCTATGAAGACAGCTTCTTTTTCTCCCGGCAGCACTGCTTGTGCGACTACATTCCGGGCATCACTGAATTAGGCGATATGCCGGACCTAATTGGGCTGATTGCTCCTCGCTCGCTGTATCTGGAGGTCGGAAGGGGTGATCATCTGTTTCCGGTAGAAGGGGCAGTCAAAGCCGCGGACGTATTGAGGCGCCATTATAAAAAACTTGGGGCAGAGGATCGGTTCACGTTAGATGTTTTTGAAGGCGGCCATGAAATTAGTGGTCTCCATTCCTATGATTGGCTGCATAAGGAGTTGACTCGTAAATGAGCCGCCTTGTTAATCCGGTTCCGCAGTTGGTCGAGCAGAATTTCCTGTTTTTTCACCGCCTTGAAACTCGCGAGGGCCATTTGGAAATCGTTAATGCGCATCAAGGCATTGAGGTTGTGCTCGTACTTGAAGGGCATGGCCAGCTCATTCTGGAGCAGAAAGTACATTCGATTGGTCCTGGCACGCTTATTTTTATTCAGCCCTACCAGCTCCACCACTTTAAAATGGAACCGCCCTATGTGCGTACGCCTATCGTGTTCGATCCGTATTTATTCGATCGTTATGCAGCTTTGTTCCCGGCACTGCATTCTTTTTTTCAACGGGTATGGAAAGGAAAGATGGAACGCCAATTGTTTTCGTTGACGGAGGAGGAGTTACGCTGCTTTGACGGACTGAACGGGCAATTCGAGCAGCGGATATCGATAGTCCCGAAACATGAGTATCAGGAGGAACTGCTTCTTTTTCTAATGGATTTCATGCGGGTGCTGCGCAAAATGTATGAAAGAGCCTCCCAACATCAGCAGGCTGAGATTATCGACAAACGTGAGGGCCGCCATATCGAACATATGATGAATTGGATAGAGGAGCATTATCACGAGGAATTTTCATTGGAAAAGCTGGCTGAAAGCCTGCATGTCTCTCCTTTTTATGCTTCACATTTGTTTAGTGAGGAAACCGGCTGTACGCTAAGCCAATACATTATTGCCCGCAGGCTTCGAGAGTCCTGCTTGCTGCTCACGGTGACAGATCATCCTGTGATGCAGATCGGAAAGCAGACCGGATTCAATAGCAGTGCGTATTTTTGCAAGACATTCAAGAAGAAAATGGGTTTATCGCCGCAAGCGTTTCGAAAGCGGTCCCGCCAGATTTAACAGAAGGTATGCTTTATTGAAAGTGAAAATTACACCGGTGGCCAATGAGGCCATGCTGCTCAGCACCGGTGCTTTCGCTGTGCGGAAAATTTGTGCTGGGCTTCTGTTACTCGAAAAATTACACGCAACAAATTGGCTAGGAATGGGACCTAATGTTGGGTTGGCGACAGTCGTTTTCTTAATGCGTACAAGGAGCAAGAAAACAGGAGAAAACATTACTTTTTAGTAGGAGGAAATGATATGAAATATGCGTTTAACACGGCATCTGCCCCGCAGCTTACGCTGACAGAGCTGCTGGCAGTGGCGCACAATTATGGCTATTGCGGCTTGGAAATTCGAAGTGGCGCCGGTCATGCACATGGTATAGAAGTTGCGGATAGCAGAGATAAGCGTGCAGCGATTAAGCAAGAAGCAGCGCAGAGTGGCATTACATTGACAGTTCTAGGCATATCCTCCCGTTTTACAACAGCCGAGGGTTCCGAAAGTCAAATTGCAGCTGCAGTAGAGGCTATCACGTTGGCGAAGGATGTGGGCATTCCGTTTGTGCGGTTGTTTTGCGGGCGAATCGCTGAAGAGGACTCATGGGATGCAGCCGCTAACCGAGTTGTCGCGGCTCTCGACCAGCTTGCGCCGATTGCGGTAAGCCACGGAGTTGTGCTGCTCCTTGAAACGCATGATGACTGGTCGTCTCCGTATATACTTGCTGAATTGCTGCGGCGTGTAGGGCATCCAGGCATAGGTGTATTATGGGATGTGCTCCACACACAGCTTGAAGGTGGTGAGTCTCCAGCAACTGTTGTTGAGATACTCGGTCCCTGGATTCAGCATGTGCATGTTCATGACGGTGTTGCTGGTCCGAAACGGGAGAATGGGCATCCGCAATATCGTGATATCGGCAGTGGAGACATTGATCATGCGGAAGTCATACATGCATTGCAACTAATTAGCTATGTAGGTTATTTAAGCGGGGAATGGTTTCAATGGGAGCCGCATGACATTCATTTGCCAAGGGAGCTTGAAGCATTAAAACGCGCAGAGCAGTTAGCGAAGGAGAGGGAAGAAAATGGCTTTTAAAATATGTATTGTCGGCTGCGGAAGCATTGCCTGGCGCGGGCATGGACCAGCCTACCGGCGTTATGCGGAGAAGCATCCGGACACGGAGCTTGCTGCCTGTATAGATACCGACCCTGACAAGGCGGCCGCGTTTGCGAGGGAATTCGGATTTGCCCGGACGTATACCCAAGTGGACGAAGCGCTAGAGAATGAGCGTCCGGATGTGGTTTGTCTGCTGGTGCCAGCACCGCATATTGCATCACTTGCGATTTATATCTTAAAGCAAGGATATCCATTGCTGCTAGAGAAGCCTCCGGGTGTATCTAAGGAGGAGGCACTGCGAATTGCTGCTGCTGCACAGCGGCCTGATGGGAGCGAACTTCCGAATCGGGTAGCGTTCAATAGGCGCTATATGCCGCTAGTCATACAGGCACGCAATCAATTGGAAGAATGGAGTGCTGCCGGCCGTCTTCATCATATTGCCTACGATATCAGCAGAGTTGGACGGACTGATGACGAGGATGTGTCTGTTACGGCTATTCACGGTATAGATGCACTGCGCGAGTTGGCTGGCGCCGATTACAAGGATATTCGTCTTCATTACAGAAAACTTCCACATCTGGGAGCAGGAGTGACCAATGTTGCGCTGGAAGGGGAGTTTCAGTCCGGAATAACGTTTAGACTGAACTATTATCCAGTAGCGGGGGCGGTATATGAACGTGTAGAGGCTACAGGGGAGGGAATCTCGCTGCGGCTGAAGCTTCCTTTTTGGACATCACATGATTCGCCTGGCGGTGCCCAGCTGTGGAAGAGCAATCAACGTACCACATATTGGAATGGTGCTGCTGTTGCAGGCAGCGAAGATCCTTATGTCATTAACGGATTTTATGATGAGAACGCCGAATTCTTTAATGATATTCGAGCTGGTCGGCAGCCGAGCGGCGGGATCGCTTCGGCCATTCAATCGGTAGAAGTAGCAGAAGCGGTTTCTCGAAGGTCGACTCATTATGTGGGAACATCGGAAGATGGGGGTGGAGAAAAAAGATGAGCAGCAAATCGGCATCTTACGACGTAGTCGTCATTGGGGGAGGATTGGCTGGCCTTAGCGCAGCAGTTGCCGCGGCGCGCGAGGGAGCCACAACTGCGCTGCTGCAGGACCGCCCTGTCCTCGGCGGCAACAGCTCGTCAGAAATTCGTGTTACACCGCATGGTGCAGGCCGATTCCATGCGTATGCGCGCGAAACAGGCATCTTGACCGAGCTAGCCTGCGAGGATCGTGCGAATAATCATGAGCAGTTTCACAATAACGGTTGGACGAACAGCGTTTGGGACATGGCGTTGTATGATTTGGCTGTAAAGACAGAGAAATTGACTGTTTATATGAACACGACAGTGCAGCAAGTGTACAAGTACGAGGAGAGGCATATCACGGCTGTAACGGGGTACGTTCTTGGCGCGGAGACAGAACTGCGAATAGAAGGCCGCGTCTTTATCGACTGTACCGGAGACGGCACGATTGCTGCACTGGCGGGCAATGATTGGCGGATGGGTTCTGAGGGGCGAGATGAATACGGAGAGTCGCATGCACCGGAGAAAGCGAGCAGCGATACGATGGGCAGCTCGATTCATTTTCGAGCCCGGGATACTGGCCAGCCGGCACCTTACCGAGCTCCGGCATGGGCCGTTTCCTATGACGATCCGACTTTCTTTTATGGGCATAATCGGAAGCCTAATGATATCCGGGCAGGCTACTGGTGGTTCGAACTAGGAACGCCTTGGGATACCATTCACGCCGCGGAGACCATTCGACACGAGCTTACGCGCCATGTCCTCGGTGTATGGGATTGGATAAAAAACAAAGATCCCCTGACACGAGACAAATCGGCGAATTATGCACTCGATTGGATTGGCCAAGTGCCAGGCAAACGGGAAAGCCGTCGCATTATCGGGCGTTATCTGATGACTGAACACGATGTACAGCAGAAGATGCCCTTTCCAGATGAGGTTGCCTTTGGGGGCTGGTACTTGGATTTGCATATTCCGGGTGGACTGCTTGCGCCGACGAGCGAATTGCCAGGAGCGGGAGAAATTATTAGTCCTTATGGTATTCCGCTGCGAATTATGATCGCGAAGGATATCGACAACCTGATGATGGCCGGCCGCAATGTCAGCGTAACGCATGCCGCTCTTGGAACGGTTCGCGTCATGTCGACGACCGCGATTATGGGGCAAGCAGCTGGAACGGCAGCCGCCATCGCATTGCGGCAAGGCATAGCGATACCTGATATGCCCGAGAAGGGCATTAGCGAGGTGCAGCAAACGCTGCTGCGTAGGGGCTGCTTCCTGCCGAATGTGACGAATGCCGATTCGCTTGATCTCGCTCGCATGGCGGAAGCTAACGCCAGTAGTGAAGATATTTTAGTAACCGCGGAGCCCGGTAAGGATGCCGATTCCCTTGGCATCCAGCGCAGTCAATGGGTACCGGTGAGCGGTCTACTAGAGCGTATCGACATGTGGATTGCTAATCCCACGGACCAGCCGCAATCGTTCTTTGCGGAATTGCATAATACCGAGCATATCTGGGATTACGATGTAAACAGAAGCGAGGAAGGAAATTCGGGTAAGCCGGAAACTAGTATTTCAACTGGGCAAATAGCCTTCGCGCGGTTGGTAGTACCCGCTGCCTATACCGGCTGGGTGCAATGGCAGGTGCGGATGGACGGAGACTTCAAAGAAGCCTTTCCGAAGGACGGTTATGTGCGTCTCGATCTTTATGGAGCGGAGGAATTGTTTTGGCATCGCGCAGCAAGCTTGCATCAAGGGATGCCTTCAGCAAGCGAATTGGACACTGGCCAGCTGCGCAGCCATGAGGACGGGCGAACGATGAGTTTGCGCGTATTTCCGCCACAGGCAGTGTTCGGCGCAGCCAGAACGATTAGCGGTGTGTCTAGGCCGCATAGGGCGACCAACTTGTGGCGCTCGGCGTCAGGGGAATGCCTTCCGCAGTCGCTCGAGCTGAATTGGAGAAAACCTCAGCAGATCGGAACGGTAGAATTAACGTTCCCGGGTCATTTGCTGCAGGACCTTAACCGGTATCCTGCCTTTTTCCGTGAACCTGACTGTCCTCGGGATTACAGCATTGAAGCATGGGATGGCAAGAACTGGCTTGTGGTCATGGATATATCCGATAATTATCAGCGGCATGTCTCGCATCGACTGCCAGAACCAGTGCTTGCCGAACGAATTCGAGTTGTCGTTCATGCGACGAATGGAAGCACGGAAGCATCGATTTATGAGATTCGCTGCTACGAGATATAACTGTATTGTGAACTAATACGAGTAGATTGGCATTCCTTAAAAACCAACTATACAGATGGTATAACTGTGTAATATGATGTGGGCATGCGAGAGGCCGCGCACGACTAAATCTAATTAGCCAAGGAGCGAGTGAAATGTTAAAGATAAAAAGCACAGCTTTGATTACTGTATTGATTCTGGCGTTAATCGCATCAGGATGCTCGAACAAGAAAGGTAGCGAATCTGAGGCAGCACTTTCGACCAAACCTCCAGCTGCGGAGCAGACTTCGCTGGATCAGCTGAAGGAGAAAGGTGAGTTTGTCATTGCAACTACGGGTACTTATCCGCCTTATGCCTTTCATGAGGAAAGCAATGTACGACCGCTGACAGGTTTTGATATCGAGCTGCTTACGGAAATATGGAATCGCGTCGAAGGTGTGAAGCCGTCGTTCAAGGAAGCAGAGTGGGATGGTATGCTCGCTGGTTTGGATGCAGGACGCTTCGACTCCATCCACCAAATTGGAGTAACGGATGAACGCAGGCAGAAGTACGATTTTACAGACCCGTACTTAATTGCCTATCCGACGCTGATCGTATTGGACGAAACAAAGGACATCAACAGCTTTGAGGACCTAAAGGGTAAAAAGGTATACGGATCTAATACGAGTATATACGGTAAACTGGCCGAATCTTATGGGGCTGTGCTTGTACCTGAAGGCGAAAGCCTCGAGCTGCTTAAGAATAAGCGGGTGGATGCAATTATTTTTAACAATTTGTATTTCCTTGAAATTAAGAAAAGTCGTACGGATTTGAAGCTGAGAGCGGCAGATGAGGCAGACACCGAGGAGTTTGTTGCGCTGCCACTGGTTAAGGGCGGGGACGGAACCGTCGCTACGGCATTTAATGAGGCTTTGAAGAGCGTACAGGAGGATGGTACTTACGAGAAGTTGTCGGTCAAGTGGTTCGGAGAAAATGTACTGAAATCATAGGGAGAAGGGAGAAATGACATGAGTCAGGAGCGCACGGAAAGATTGTGGGACGTTTTCCTCCACTCGCTATGGCCGCTGCTGCAGGGAATGCTTAAATATACCATACCGCTGTCCGTCGTCTCGTTCGGACTATCGCTAATTTTTGCACTGCTGATTGCATTAGCCGGCTTATCACACAAATCCTATTTGCGATTACCTTCCCGGTTTTATGTGTGGATTGTTCGGGGAACCCCGATTCTTGTTCAGCTGTTCATTATCTTTTACGGATTGCCGAGTTTTGGCATTGTACTTCCAGCATTTCCAACGGTCGTCATAGCACTTACCGTGTCTGAAGCTGCTTATTGCTCCGAAATTATGCGTTCGACGATTAAGTCGCTGCCACAAGGACAATGGAGAGCCGGATACTCCCTTGGAATGTCACCCTTTCAAGTGTTAAGGCGTGTCATTTTGCCGCAAGCGGCACGGATCAGCATCCCGCCGCTCGGCAGCCAGTTTATTAGCTTGTTTAAGACATCATCGCTTGCAGCACTCGTGACCCTGCCGGATTTGTTTGGCGTAGCCAAGCAAATTGCTGCGTCCACGTTCGAACCGATGCTGCTCTACATTGTGGCAGCCGGGTATTATCTGGCAATCTGCTCTGTACTAACGGTACTGCAGCATCGGCTGGAAAACAAATTCGGAAAGTATTCCCTTTAAATGAGGAGAAGGAGGAGGGGCCTATGTTAACCATCTCACAGCTGCGCAAAAGCTTCGGTCCGACAGAAGTTCTTCGAGGTATCGATCTGCATGTTGCCAAGGGACAGACGACCATTGTCATCGGTCCTTCCGGATCAGGGAAATCAACCTTGCTCAACTGCCTGAATTTGCTGGAAATTCCCGATACCGGCACGATCGAATTGGATGGAATGCGAATGGCCTTCGGGGATGGAGGAAAGAAGAGGATACGTGAATTAATCAGTTACCGGCAAAAAACAGGCATGGTGTTTCAAAGCCATCAATTGTTTCCCCATCGCACAGCATTGGAAAATGTCATAGAGGGTCTAATTGTTGTCAAACGATGGAATAGGGTTGACGCCATACGGAGTGGAAAAGCACTTCTAGCCAAGGTTGGCCTTGGAGAGTTTGCAGATCGGTTTCCTGCGCAGCTATCAGGTGGACAGCAGCAGCGAATCGGCATTGCAAGGGCGCTCGCGATGGAGCCGGCAATCCTGCTGTTCGATGAGCCGACTTCTGCACTCGATCCCGAACTGGTGGGTGAAGTGCTGCTCGTCATGAAGGAACTGACCCGTGAAGGGATGACGCTTGTCGTGGCGACACATGAAATGAATTTTGCCAGAGAGGTCGGAGACCGTGTCATCTTTATGGAAAAAGGCGTCATTTCTGACGATGGGACGCCGAAACATATTTTCGGAGATAGCCGCAATGAGCGGGTTAGGCAGTTCCTGAGCCGCTTCGAAACGGGCGGCGAGGTATCTGTCTCTGAGCTTTCGGCAAATTGACCGATTTCTAGTTGGGTTGTCAAACGTTAGTAAAGAGTTACGAGCTCAAAGAAAGCAAATCTAATTTTCAAAATGACTGGCGAAAAGAAATAACCAATGGAAGTAATGGAAAGGCTGGTGGTCGTTATGACGGCAAATCGCAGAAAAATGAAACTAGGTGCGATGATTCATGGTGTTGGATCGAGTGTAAGCGCATGGCGTCATCCCGAGGTGCGACCGGACGCGAGCATCGCATTTGACTTTTATCGCGAAGAGGCGCTAATCGCGGAGAGAGGTAAGCTGGATCTTGTTTTTATCGCCGATGTCCTGCATATCAATGAGAAATCAACCCCTCACTATGCAAATCACTTGGAGCCGTTGACGCTGCTGTCAGCTCTTGGACACGCTACCTCGCACATCGGTTTGGTTGGTACATTATCTACGACATACAGTGATCCTTATACAAGTGCAAGGCAGCTTTCTTCAATTGACCATATTAGTGGCGGACGAGCAGGGTGGAATGTGGTGACGACCGGCATACAAGCGGCAGCGCTTAATTTCGGAAAATCCGAGGGCGATCACCCTGGGCATGATACGCGTTACCGGATGGCTAGCGAGTATTTGTCCGTTGCCCGCGGTTTATGGGATTCATGGGAAGACGACGCATTTGTGAGGGACAAAGCGAGCGGAAACTTTTTTGATCCGAGGAAGCTGCATACGCTTGATCACCGAGGTGAATTTTATTCTGTAAAAGGACCATTGAATATTGCCCGATCGCGTCAGGGCCACCCGGTTATTTTTCAAGCGGGTTCTTCTGCGGACGGGCAGGATTTCTCCGCGATTCACTCTGATGCGGTCATGACCGGCATTACTGATTTAGAGGAAGCGAGGCGCTATTATAAAGAGTTGAAACGAAAAGTTGGAGAAGCTGGGCGTGATTCCGCCGATTTAATCATAATGCCGAGCGCTAATATTGTTGTCGGACGAACGAGGGAGGAGGCCGAGGAGAAGTATGCCAAGACCGCGTCGTTCGTATCATTTGAACAGTCGCTGCGGTATTTCGCACAGTTTTTCGATTTTCATGATTTTATGCAATATCCGTTGGACGAGCCATTCCCTGATGTGGGAACACTTGGCCGCAAAAGCTTCCAAAGCTTTACTGATCGCATCAAGCGGGAAGCGCGTGAGCGTAAATTGACACTGCGGCAGACTGTACTGGCCTTTGCCGAGCCAAAGCCGATTTTTTTTGGATCACCGGATGAAGTAGCAGATCGCATGCAGGAATGGTTCGAAACAGGTGCGGCTGACGGGTTTATACTGCACAGTGAAGTGCCGGGCACGTTGGCTGATGTGACGGAGCTGCTAGTACCGGTGCTCCAAAAGCGCGGATTATTCCGGCTCGATTACGAGAGCGATACGCTTAGGGGCAATCTGGGGCTGAAAATCCCGAAGAACCGTTATTCACGTGATTAATGTTTGAAGGAATGAGAGTGCTGATAAATCCATTAACTCGATCAGATAACAAAATAAGAGAAAATATGATGTTTAAACTTGTATATGAAACTTTTTTATCAATAATAATGTCTTAAAGAATAAACGAGTTTAGACTCCGAATTTGATATTTGATTGACAATGAGAATGGTTATCGAATACTATAATTTTTGATAGGAAGTTTATGCACGATCCTGACTGCGCCTAGCTGGATGAAAACTGCAACACAGTAAATCGCACGAAACGTTGCGATGATGATATGAGAGTGGACCTATGAATTTGGATGAACATATTAAGTCATGGAATTATGCTTCCATTAAAATTTTAGACATTCGCCATGCCCTCATGGAACAAGGTGAGGAATTACGTGGTTACCATCTCCCTGCAAGCAGTTTCCTGTTTTCTGTACGTGGCAGCGCTCGTATTCTGCTAAATGGAACGGAGTATATGTCGGAGGGCTTTCATGTGCTTCATGGAGGAAAAGGATTATCTCTGGATATTATGCTGACAGGTGGAGAATTTGAGTACTATCTCGTTTTTTACAGAGCAATTCTTCCTATGCCTTGTCGCCAGGAAATCATAAGCATGATAGAGAGGAACCGTCCGTTTCATATTCAATATGGTTTTGCTCCACAGCATGCGATTTCTTTATTACATAAGGTTAGAGACATGGAAGAAGGATGGCGGCTGCAGGCCTCATTGGGTCATTTCCATGTAAAAGTATCCTTTTATCAATTTGTATATCAGTTGCTCTGTCAGTTGGAGGTTCAAGGCATCAAGACGCAAAAACCGGAGCTTGTCGCTCAGGCAGTACGGTACATTCATGAATATTATTCGATGCCGATTACACTTGAATCACTGGCAGAGGGTTTGAACTACAGCTCCTCGCACTTATCCATTCAATTTAAAGATAAAATAGGTCTTAGTCCGATTGGTTACCTCATCCAAGTTCGAGTTTCCACAGCAGCAGATCTTTTGGTCACCACAGACGCAGCATTGCATGAGATCGCAGCGAGCATAGGATATGCGGATGTGAATTACTTCAGCCGCATTTTCAAAAAGGAAAAAGGGGTCTCACCTGGAAAGTTTAGGTCGAAAGCGAACGCTGAGAAAGCAGTAAAAGATAATGCTATGATTTCTAAAAGATTGTCCATTGTCCCTCATAGAAATAGGCGATATATTGATAATGATAATCGTTATCTATTTTCGAGAGAAGGGGATTTATCTATGTATAGGAATAGAAAGTCATCAACGCTTGCCATTTTGCTCATGTGTTTCACTTTACTGATGGGAGCGTGCTCTAGCAGTGTGTCCAATTCAAATGCGAACACAAATGGGGGCACGGGCACAGCAAACGAACGGCCATCCCAATCGCAAACGAACGGTGATACCAGCAAGAGTGGCAATAACAAAACAGATTCAAATTCAACTGCGGGAACAGAGGTACGTACCAAGATAGTCAAAACGGTGCTCGGTGATGTGGAAATTCCAGCGGAGCCTAAGTCTATCGTTAGCATTGGACTCGAGGATATGCTCTTATCATTGGAGGCACCTTTAGTGCAAGCCGGTGGCAATGAAGGCGATTATTTGTATGAGAAGCTCAAAGAGAAGAAGATCCCTGTCATTACTTCTTCATCCACACCAAATTTTGAAGCCATATTGGCCGCAAAACCTGATCTGATCATCATTATAAATGGATATGTTGATCAAGCGGGATATGAGAAGTTATCTGAAATTGCCCCTACGCTTGCCTATGACCGTGATAGTTGGAAAGCTTCTATCGTTGAAATCGGAAAAGCGCTTAATCGTGAGGAGAAAGCAAACGCAATCATTCAAGCGTATGATGATAAATTGAAGCAAGCCCGGGAGAAGATTATTCAAACGGTTGGTTCGGATAAAACGGTTGCTTTGATTCGTACTTCTGAAAAGGAAGCAGATCTGTTCTTTCCAAGTTTCCCGTACGGCGGCGTATTGTATAATGATTTGGGAGTAACCCCTTCGGCAAGCGTTGCTGAGTTTCAGAAGAAAACAGAAGAAGATTGGGGCTACACGTTATCCTTAGAGATGCTTCCGGAGTTGAATTCCGATTATTTATTTGTTACAGCGGGATACTCTGGAGCTTTGGAAAGCGATATTCAAAAAGAGTTGGAAAATGTGAAGGAATTGGAAAAGCTGCAGGTATGGAAAGCCATGTCCGCTGCGAAGCAAAATCATGTCTATAAAATATCGGCAAGGCATTGGATGCTCAACGGGCCCATCGCCGAGAGCATGAAAATCGACGATGTTGTGCAAGCACTGACTGGAAGTAAGTAAAGCGAGCGAATCACTCGTTAGAAACTTAAAGAAGTTAGGCGAAGATATCACGGATGTCAGTGAAATATTGCTAGATAATCAACATATGAAACCTCAAACACCTCACAGTTGTAGCTGCGATTATGATCACATAATCGTACAACTTGGAGGTGTTTTTGGCTATGGTATTCAAATGAATGACCAATATGGGTGGAAGCATTGATGGATTACGGTTCGGTCAAGGTTTACAGATCGACTCTCCAGTTGCCCATCATCTTGGCGACTTCCGGATCGCGGTACGACAAGAATAGACTTTCCCGCGTATCGAGTGCGGAAATTTGTTCGATCTCGTCTGCGCTCAACTCGAAATCGAAAATGTTGAAGTTTTCGATAATTCGCTCCTTACGCACCGATTTTGGAATTGCAACGATTCCACGTTGAACGAGCCATCGCAGCACGACCTGGGCTACGGACTTGTTGTGTTTCTCTGCGATCAAGGCCAGCACATCGTTGCCAAACAAGTTGTTAAGTCCCTCAGCAAACGGGGCCCACGACTGGTGCTGTACTCCTTGCTCTTTCATAAATGCGGCGCTCTCGATTTGGTGGTAGAAAGGGTGAGTTTCGACCTGATTGATCGCGGGGACGATTTCGTTATGCACGATGAGGTCCATCAATCGGTCGGGCAAGAAGTTGCTGACACCGATCGCTTTGATCTTGCCTTCGCGGTAAAGGTCTTCCATTGCTCGCCAAGCTCCGTAGTAATCGCCGAACGGCTGGTGAATAAGGTATAGATCGAGATATTCGAGCTGTAGCTTCTTCAAGGATTTGGCAAACGCCAGCTTAGCACTCTCGTAACCGGCATCCTGAACCCAAAGCTTGGTCGTGATGAATAGCTCCTTACGAGGTACACCGCTGCGCTTGATCGCGCGTCCCACTGCTTCCTCGTTCAGATAGCCGGCGGCGGTGTCGATCAGGCGGTAACCGGCCATCAGCGCTTCATATACCGCGCTCTCGCATTCTTCAGCATCCGGAACTTGGTAGACACCAAAGCCGATGAGCGGCATTTTTACACCATTGTTTAATGTTACGGTTTGCATTGTAATTCCTCCTATTGATCAAATGTCTAATAGCAAACGGCGCGAATCCCCTGTCTCGGGTACTGCAGAGGGAGATTCCTCTTACTGCTCATTTGCATTACAATAAGCTTAGGACCTTCGTGTTACACGAAGTCAAGGTGAATGCAAAAATTTATTTTTTATGGAGGAATCACATGCATACGGTCAAAGAAGCCGCGACAATAACGGGACTAACCGAGCACGCTATACGTTTTTACACGGATAAAGGCCTGGTGCCAAGCGTGCAGCGCAATCCAAATAATATTCGGATGTTCGACGAAGAATCGATCAACTGGCTACATGGCATTAGATGCCTCAAGCAATCCGGAATGCCGATTGGTGTCATAAAAAAGTACGTCGATCTCTGTCTCAAAGGTGATTCGACCATTCCGCAACGCTCCGCACTCATGTTGGAGCATAAAGAAGCGGCGCTCGCTAAGCTCGAGGAAGCCAAACAGCATGTTGCCCATTTGGAAGAAAAAACCGCCCTTTATCAAGCGATTCTGGAGCACCGCTCTCCAGACACGACCAATCCTGGCAACTGGGACAAAATGCAGCATATGCATAGTGACGTGTTTTACTCGCCTACTGTTCGGAAGGTGTAAAAGAATCACAAACTAACAGCTACCGGTAAATTAATATCAAAATTCGGGAACTTTTCCGGCGCTGATTGGTCTTATTAGTAGAGGTGAATGGATGTGGAGAAGCAATATATACAGTATTTGGCACCAGGTTTCGATCGCGGTCTTGTACTGGAAGATCTTATGACCACATATGGCGAGGACGTCTGGAATTTTGCTTTCTTCCTGACCCGTCGCGCGGATGCAGCAGATGATATATCCCAAGACGTGTTTTTAATTGTTTTTAACCGGCTGTATACTTTTCGAGGAGAATGCTCTATCAAAAGTTGGATTTTGAGTATTACGCGCAATAAAGCTCTCAACTATTTGAAAAGCGCCTTTATTCGTAAAGTTACATTAATTGATACCATGCTGTATTCTAGTGGCCGGTCTCCATCGGCCGAGCAGGTAGTTTTAGACCATATGTCATCTATAGCAGTTTGGAATCATGTGATGAAGCTGCCTTTGAAGTTCAGAGAAGTGATCATTCTAGACTATCATTTCGAGCTGCCAGTTAGTGAGATTGCCGCAGCGCTTCAAATCTCGGAAGGAACGGTGAAGTCTCGTTTACACCGGGCGAAGAAAAAAATGACGGTACTATTGGATAGAGAACAGGAGGGAGTGTGAACGTCATGACGAATATGGAAAAACCACAATGGGCTGAGCTCTTGAAAGATCCGCCATTTGATCAATTGCATTTTACGGAAGCTTTAAGGTCGCAAATCCGGCAAAAAACGAAAATAAAAAGCAAGAGAAGGCTGGGGATTTCTGTGATCCTCCTTACTGCGGCAGCCTTAAGCTCCATTTTCTTGTATCTCTTTAATATAGATGAAAAAACAATGATTCCCGGACCTATCCATGAGCGAACTGCCTATTATCATAACGGGGAGCTATTATTTCAAGTTTTTCCCGAACCTGGCCTTCAGGCTGGAAGCCCCTCAGGGTATATCTTTCAGTTCTCGGAGGCGTTTGCCAAATATCAAGGAAAAGAGCTCTTGATCCATGCCACCCATATCCTTACGGGGCAGCAAGTTATTGCGGTTCCAACCGTGCAAATAACCGAGCCGAGCAGCAGGTACACGGGCTTAGAACGTTTTGCCGCTAGCTTCGCCCTTCCGCTCGGAGGTTTGTGGAAGCTTGAGGTAGAGCTTGGCGGCGAGTCTTATGGGGATGTGATTTTATCCGTAGGAGACCCTTCTTGGGAGCTTAGTTCTCTGTTTAAGTCAGAAAGCTATTGGTTAAGGGGAAAGGAGAGGAACGTAGGATTCATTGACCCTGGATTCATCGCGGGCAAGACCAATAAGTATATGTGGCATTTATGGGAAGCCGAGCAGGACTTGAATGGAAACTTTACCGTAATGGCTGTTAAGCAGGGGGACGATCATATGATCGACGTGTTCTCAGGCCCAAGCTTAGGAGGGCCGTTGAACGGTTCTGATCGGAGTTTGCCGAGTTCGTTGTCTTTGCCGGAAGCCGGAGTATGGAGGATACTTCCTTTTGTTGGAGGCAGACTTGTTGACAGCATTGTCATTGAGGTGAAAGAGTCCGAATAAGGGAATAGCAAGAACAGAAAAAGAGTTGTTCTTAAGCTCACGTGAAGGTAGCTTTCGGAACAACTCTTTTCTTACAGAATGAAGCAATTGTCTAATTATTTTTTGATTCATTTTAATCAGCTCGGATGTCTGGAATTGTAAAGGAGACGACCGTTCCTTCGCCTTGCTTGCTTGAAATGGATAGCCCTTTCCCAAACAGTTGAATGAGCCGCCTATTCGTATTGGAAATGCCGATACCGCTGTTCTCCTTCAGCGAGGGTTCAAGCAGCCGTTTCATTTGTTCCGGTTCGATGCCTATACCGTTATCCTCCACTTCGATGAGCGTATACCCGTCGCAGACTGCAACCCGAATACGAATTTTCCCGTCATTTGGGCGGTTGAGAAGGCCATGCTTTACGGCATTTTCCACCAGCGGCTGAATCGACAGTGGTGGGAGAAGCAGTTTTAGCCCCGTCTCAATTTCCCATTCGATCGTCAACCGATCCTCAAACCTGACTTTTTCGATGTATAGATAAGCTTGTGTTAGCTCTAACTCGTACGAGAGGTCAACGAGCTCCTCGGTATTCAAGAAATTAAAGCTGATCCGCAAGAAGGACGCAAACGCTTCGCCGAGACTCATCATTTTTTCAGTATCAATAACAGCGAGCGCCATAATCGAATTCAATGTGTTGAATAGAAAATGAGGCTGGATTTGTGCTTGCAAGTAAGCCCCCTCCATACGTACCCGCTCTCGGATGGACTGGTTCAGAGAGGTCAGCGCTCGAATACGGTATCGCAGTTCAACAGCGTCCACTGGCTTGGTGACGTAATCGTTGGCACCGGATGAAAAGCCTGTATAGATGTCGCTTGGCAGACTGCGCGCAGTTAACAACAGCACTGGAAGCTCGAAGTGGGAGTATTGCTCCCGGATTCGCTGTGTCAACTCGTATCCCGACATCTGAGGCATCATGACGTCGGCGATGAGCAGATCCCATCGCTTTGTTCCAATCAGACCCAAAGCTTCGTGGGCCGAAAGGGCTGTCGTTACGTGATAAGACTCTGTAGAAAGTATGCCTTTTAGTACGCTCAGGTTAATGGGGTCGTCATCCACTGCGAGAATATGGATCTGCCCATTTTTCAGAAGAGGGGAAACAGTAAGGGAGACTTCTGATTCGTCGTCCGTGGCAATTTCAGCCGCAGCTTCATATTGGTTTCCATCGAACGTCACTTCGTTATCGCTCTTCAAATAGCGGAATGAAGAAACCTCATTAATGGATGCCACCCCAACTGTCTCTTCTTCCGCCAGTGGAAGACTGAAACTGAATACGGAGCCCTTGCCTGGTTCGGAATGGACCGTTAACACACCGCCATGCAATTCAACGAGCTGCTTGCAAATACTTAAACCGAGTCCGATACCTTTCCCATCACTGACGCCGTGCGCCCCTTGCTCATAGGGGAGAAAGATTCTTGCCTGTGTTTCTTCATCCATTCCAACATCGGTATCAACGATAGCGACAACAAGTCGGTCGTTTAGTGAATCTGCCTTCACAGCAACGGTGCCGTTTTCTGTGAATTTAAAGGCGTTATGCAGCAGATTGTAAATGACTTGGACTAATCTTTTCTCATCGGCCCATACAGGCGGTGTCGATTTTGCCGGGCATTTCGGTAATACTTTTTGAACCAGTAGCTGGAAAACCCAACAATAGCTACTAAAATATCGATTGGATAATATACGGTTGTTGTTACGAGACCAGTTGAATCGGCGACGTTCCACCCGAGGTTTGAAATGATGCCAGCGGCGCTTAGCAGCATGAAGCCGATGTCCTTATCTGTTTGCTGTTTAAAGATTAATCCAGCCATGATGTAAGTCAGCCAAGCAAACGAAACCAAGAAGAACACCAAAAATAGCTTTAAATCGATAAACGTATTGATCCAGATCGTCGGCGCGACTAGCATTAGCCCAGTAAGCAGAGTGACTGCAAATACATGAACCTTTAGAGGCATGCTGAGAACAGGGGGAGAAGCGAACTTGCTAAACAAATGCAAAATAAGGTGATTTTGCCATAAAACAGCTACCAGCCCGATTTTTAGCGCCCACGTATAATTAATCGGAAGCCATAGCTGCAAAATATTGTCGTGGCCGACAAGCAATGCGACTCCTACAGATAACGTTAGAAGACCTGTCAGCAGTAGGTCCGTTTCCTTCCGGTTGAACTGGTACAGAATGTATGTATATAAGCCATGCAGCAGCAAAATGATGAACGTAACTAGCTGAAAACCGATGGAGTACCAGCGCACGCTGTCAATCGATCCTTGGGAGCCAAAGCGTATGCTGCGAACGATTCCGCCATTTGTCGGCTTGTCATAGTTGGCTGCATGTATGATGATATCGAGCTCTGTTGCGCCTTTATTGTAATAGGTGGAGGTATAAGAAACGGTTCTTGGCCGATAACCATCCTCTTGCAAGACCGGCTTGCCGATGTTACCTTCCGATTCTCCATTCATTTCTACCCTTGAAGCGGTTTGAATTTTTTTAATCCATAAGGAAACAGGCTTCACAAGCGGATCGACCAGAATGCGCAGCCTGTAAGTTCCATAGCCGTAAGACGAGCCGTTAATACCATTTAACTCGTCCCCCCAGTCCCCTGGGACGTTTATGAAACGTGCTTCAGCGCTTTCTGTCTCTCCCGAAGTAAGCAGCTTACCAGGATAAAACTCCCATGCTCCGTTTAAATAATAAATGGGGGAATCATTTAAATCCACCCCGCGCATATCAAGTACTCCGTCCTCGATAGGAGGAGGATTGGAAGTGTGAAATAACTCAGACCAACCTAATCTTAAGGAAAATAAAACGCCTAAGGCTATCATGACTAAGGTTAAACGTGTGAAAGCGGATGAGGTTAGTAATGGTGTTTTCATACGATCAACATTCGACATGAAGGGTTGCAAATCCTCCGTAATGGATTCGCGATGCTTCTTTCATAACTCTTGCTGTATCAAAGCTTTGTAGAGATTGAAAAATAGTGAATTAAATGAAAATAAAGGGACAAGTTAAACCAAAGGTATTTTGGAAAGGAATGATTACCTTGTGGACTTTTATAACATCGAACCTTCCCGATTGGAAAATGTGTGCACAGGCTCTCATAAGTATGATGATTGCCATAGGTATTTATTTTTTCAACAAATATCTGAGGTTAATAGTTGCAAAAAAGAATGCTCCTATCCAGAAAAAAGAGAATGGAGATGAGCATCCCGCTAAGTCAAATTTGTCTGTCGATTATGATGAGAATTTAAATGCAATCAAACAAGTCATCAGTAGTAACAGTGATGTACATTTTCGTGAATTTCAAATCACAGATATTCAAGCTCGGGCTACACTTATTTTTGTAGATGGCATGCAGAATGAAGAATTGATCAGTGAGCATGTGATGAAAATTTTAATGTCAGATACGGAGAAGGATATAACAGGCATAAATCCTCTAGCTTTATCCGCCTATCTTCTAGAAAATGTATTGCCCGTGTGCGAGGCCTATGAAGCTGCAGATCTTCGTGATTTAAATCAATCCGTCTTGAAGGGTTGTACGGCCTTGCTTATTGAAGGCATGCCAAGTGCACTGCTGATCCACGCGTCAAATATGAAGTCAAGGGCAATTAACGAACCTAGCTCTGAAGCTCTGCTTCGCGGCCCTCGCATCGGTTTTACCGAGGTATTAAGCGAGAATACATCTATGCTGCGCAGACAAGGCTTCAGCGATGATCTGGAAATAAATAGGTATGAGGTAGGAGCTCGAATTAAAAGGAAATTGGTTATTGCTTACATGAAGGAAATCGTGAATCAAGACCTGCTTCAGGAAGTAAGAGACCGAATTGAAAAAATCAATATCGATTTCGTCGCTGAGTCTGGATATGTTGAACAGCTCATAGAAGATGATTACCTAAGCCCGTTTCAGCAAACTCAAAATACAGAGCGTCCCGATCGTGTCATTAACAGTTTATTAGAAGGAAGGATAGCTATTCTATTGGATGGTACTCCTTTCGCTCTAATTGTTCCCGTAACCTTTGGGATGCTGCTGCAATCGCCTGAGGATTATTATGATCGTTGGCTACCAGGAACTTTTTTGCGAATGTTGCGATTTTTCGCAGCATTCTTGGCCTTAATGGCACCAGCTTTATATATTTCATTTATTTCTTTTCATCCAGGATTAATACCGACAGAGCTAGCCATTACGATCATTGAAACAAGGCAAGGCGTTCCCTTTCCTTCATTGATAGAAGTGTTAATTCTCGAAATATCTATAGAAATATTACGTGAGGCGGGAATCCGGTTACCCAAGCCGATTGGACCCGCGATGGGCATTGTTGGCGGTTTAATTATAGGAGAGGCTGCTGTACAGGCAGGAATTGTCAGCCCTTTTTTGGTCATAGTCGTTGCCGTGACTGCTATATCCTCTTTCTCAATCCCCGTATATAGCGCAGGCATTACATTACGAATTTTACGGTTCGGTGGCATGTTATGCGCAGCAGTATTGGGGATGTTCGGAACCATTCTGTTTTTTTTATTCATTTGCGGCCATTTAAGCAAGCTGAAGAGCTTTGGCGTTCCTTATGTTACACCTCTATCACCGGTTCGCTTTAGCGACTGGAAGGACTTGTTTGTGCGTGCTCCGCTGCCCTTAATGAAAAAACGACCGAAGATGATGAAGACGCAAGACAAGAATCGACTATCGTAGCTGCTTAGATCGGAGGAGCAATCATGTTTACACGTACTGATGATAAAATCTCGACAAGACAAACTGCGATATTTATAACAGATTCAGTACTTGGGGCGGGAATCTTAACCTTACCCCGAAGTGTAATCGAGACCGCGCAAACACCGGATGTGTGGCTATCTGTGATAGTAGGTGGTTTTATTGTCCTTATGGTAGCACTTGTCATGGTGAAATTAAGCCAGCAATTTCCTAATCACACGGTGTATCAATATGCTAAACGAATTGTCGGAACTATACCTGGTGGCATGTTAAGTGTGTGCTTGATTATTTATTTCATTGTTATTGCGGGTTTCGAGGTAAGGGTATTTGCAGAGGTTACCATGTATTATTTGTTGGAAGGAACGCCAATTTGGGCTATTGTGATCCCCTTCATTTGGGTAGGTGCCTATATTTGCTTGGGAGGAATCAATTCTATTGCAAGAGTATTTCAAATTATTTTCCCTATTAGCATCCTAATATTGGTGCTTTCTTATTTCTTGAGTATTCGATTGTTTGATATCGATAATTTACGTCCTGTTTTAAGTGAAGGCTTACTTCCGGTATTTAAGGGTTTGAAGTCGTCAGTACTTGTATTTACAGGATGCGAAGTAATTATGATTCTCGTTGCTCACATGCAGCATCCGGAGCGGGCAGTCAAAGCGACTTTTGCAGGAATAGGTATTCCTTTTGTGCTTTACCTGATGACCATAGTTGTCGTTATAGGAGGAATGTCAATTGATTCAGTAATGAATAGCACATGGCCAACAATCGACCTGCTTCGAAGCTTTGAAATTGCGGGATTGATTTTTGAACGTTTCGAATTCCCTTTTTTGGTCATCTGGATGATGCAATTGTTTTGTAATTTCACCAGTTTTTACTATAATGCATCGTTAGGCATTTCTCAGGTATTTGGCGTTAGGCTTCTTCCAGTGATATTTGGATTAATTCCTGCTATCTTTATCACGGCGCTGCTCCCTGAGCGAATAAATGAAGTTTTTAAGTTGGGTGATACTATAGGTAGGATGGGCATTGCTATATTTTTTCTTGTGCCAGTCCTGCTTTCTGTCATTTTCTTATTTAGAAAGAAGGTTTTAAAACAACATGTATAGACAAAAAAAGATGCTTATTATACTACTTTTATCCTCGCTTGTTGTCATACAGGGATGCTGGAGCAGTAAAGAAATTGAAGATTTAAGTGTTTATGCAGGTCTAGCATTAGATGTAGGTGAAAGGGTTGACATTGAACGGGACTTGGAAAGCCAAGGTGCAAAGTACTTGAAAAAAAATCTAGTCACAGCTACCGTACAAATCGTTCCGATTAAATCGTTCGAAAGACAAGAGAAATCCAAAGAGAAGCAGCTGTTGAAATATTCAAATTTGAGATTAACAGGAGATTCCATATTCGAAATTATGCGTCAATACTCCACACGGCGAGATCGCCCAGTCATTGGTCATCATTTGAAAGTGATTGTGGTATCAACAAAATTAGCTCAACAGCAGCATATGGACCAGCTCATGGATTTCGTGCTTCGTGACAATGATATACGCCCAAGCTGCAGGGTGTTCTTTAGTAAGGGAAAAGCTTATGACACGTTTCTTATTGACCAACCGGAAGAAGTTCCTGCATTTCGGATTAACTCCATGACTCAAAATAGTTACAGGACCAATAAGGTAATGAAAGAGGTCAATCTGACCCAGCTTGACGGACTGATCCATTCCAAACAAAGCTTCTTGCTGCAAAATATCGTCTCATCAAATGGGGAAATCGAATTCTCAGGTGCCGGTATTATTAAGGGGGATAGTAGCAAGTGGATTGGCGATTTGAATCAGGAAAATGTGGAGAGTTTATCTTGGATTCAAGGAAACGGTCATGGAGGAGTGATCAAAAGCTATGATTGGAGAAATCAAACGATCTCCTATGAGATTAAATCCATGAAAAGTAAAATGACTGCAAAATTAAAAGGTGATGATATATCCTTTCATGTTTCAATTGAATCGAAAGGAAGATTAATTGAAAATTGGGATATCAATGAAAATCCATCCGAGCTGGCTTATTTAGAAGCAGCAGAGAAGATTTTTGAAGAACGGTTAGCCAAAATGCTTGATAGTCTGATGCGGAAAATGCAGTCGAAATACAAAGTGGATGTAGCCGGATTCGGGAAAAACCTTTCTATTCAATATCCTCAGAAATGGAAAAAAATTAAGGGCAATTGGGATGAGGAGTTTAGTCGAATTCCGGTTACCTTTGAAATTAAACTTACGATTACGGATTATGGTTCTTCAACTAAATAAGGGCTTACTGATTACAAAAAACTCCTCCAAGTAGGCGCACCGCGCGAGTTGGAGGAGCAAAAGATTCAATTTGGTTGACTATGCTTAGTGATTGACGTTATGTTTTTTTGATCCACCTGGATATGCCCGCTCTTTTTATCAGTTAGGATGATGACGATGACTAGCAGGAAGCCGATTAAAGCTAAGACTGCTGCGAGCCATGGCAAGCCGCCTAGGCCAGAATGTGTAATGACGACGCCGCCTATGTAGGCGCCAAAGGCATTCCCTATATTAAGAAAAGAGTGATTGGACGTAGCGACAAGCATGGGAGCTTCACTTGCCAAAGTCATGGTGCGGAGCTGAATGCCAGGCATAATGCTGAAGGCGGCAATTCCCCAAATAAATAAAGTTGCTATCGCCAAAGTGGGATTGTGTAAGGTGACCGAAAAAGCGGCCAAAACGATGCTTAAAATTGCGAAGTTAACCATCAGAGCGGGAAGCAGCTTCCAATCCGCAAGCTTGCCTCCAATTAAATTGCCGATGGTTACGGATATGCCGAAAATGACAAGAATCCAGGTGACGTTTTGTTCTTGAAACCCGCTAATCTCCTGAAGCACTGGCGAGATATAGGTGAATAAGGCGAACAGGCTTGCGCAGCCAAATAAGCCAGTTATGAGCATAAGCAACACCTGTGGTCTTACAACGGCTTTAATTTCCTGCATTACGCTGGCATTGTAACTTTCGGTAATAACGGGAATGTTCTTCCAGATACCAGCTAGTGCAATAATGCCCAAAACCGTAATCACCCCAAATGAAGCCCTCCATCCGAATTCCTGACCGATAAAGGTACCGAAGGGTACGCCAACAATATTGGCAATTGTAAGTCCGGCCAAGACAAGCGCTACCGCGCTTCCCTTTTTGTGAGTAGGAACGAGATGGGTAGCGATTAAAGTTCCTGAGCCAAGAAACGTACCATGAGCAAGCGCAGTCACGATTCATGCAATAATGAGCAAGGGGTACGTGGGCGCAATCATGGAAAAGGCATTGCCCAGAATAAAAATCAAAACAAGCAGCAGCAACAGTTTTTTCTTCGCGACGGAATGCGTCAAAATGGTCAAAATTGGTGCGCCGATAGCAACTCCCAGAGCATAACTCGTAATAATTTGACCGGCTTGGGGGATGGTTACGTTAAGATCGGAGGCTACGTTAGGCAGCAGTCCCATGACTAAAAATTCGGTCATGCCAATAGCAAAGGCTCCTATCGTTAACCATGCAAGCGAGGCCGGCATCTTCTCCTTTGGCTGCGACTTTACGCCAGCAAGCGATTGTGGGTTCAACATATAAAATTCTCCTATCCTGTCTTTTTCTCTGTTTATTATGCAGGATATAATCATAATTTTTGATGAATGAAATTACAATGCAACATCTTGGCTTCCTTCAGCTAAATGTGATAGATCTTGCTATTTTCTCCTTGGATAAATGATAATAATGTTAGAGCAACCAACATCAGATCTGAGGACGAGGATATTTGTGAATTTAACGCTGCACTATATTGGAAAAGTATTGGAGCGGCCGGATTGGAATTTTCCGACGCATCAGCACGGGCACTTCAGCGAGCTTATTTTTGTAACGAAGGGCGAAGGTGTCGTGACGATTGCGGGTGAACGTTACGCGGTGCAGGAGGGAGACCTGCTGGTATACAATAAAGGCGTAATCCATAAGGAGTATTCAAGCCAAAATAATCCGCTGGCCCTTTACTACTGCGGCATTATACATCCGGATATGGAGTTGTTAATACCGCTGGAAAGCTGCCCTGTCATGAAAACAAAGGAACACAAAAATACCGTGCACTCTTTATTTGACCTGTTATTTGAAGAGGCGCAGCACAAACGGGACCAGTATCAACTTGCCGCCTATCAATTATTATCGGTATTGGTCATTTGGGTTCATCGGTTGAATAAAGAAAATACGATATTGGATAAAGTGAGGAACGCGGAGACCCTTGCGATTGGAATAAAAGAATATTTGGATATTCACTATTTGCGCCATCTCACGCTACAGGATATTGCAACCGAGTTTCATATGAGTCCCTTTTACATTTCTCATGTGTTTCATCGAAAGTACAACGACTCGCCTATCAATTATATTTTGCATCGCCGTATGGCCGAAGCCAGACAATTGCTTGTTTCAACCAAGATGAAAATTTCAGTTATCGCCCATTTGCTTGGTTATGAAAATGCGAATTATTTTTCCATCCTATTTACACGACTAATGGCCGAATCGCCAAGCCAATACCGAAAGAGGGAGCTTCGCGAACGGATAAATTTATAAAGCGCTGGGGAGGTCACCATGCCCTTATGCTTCTAATAGGACTGAATAAAATGATTGATATGGTTAAAACCAACTGTTCGGGCAATTTCGGTAATTGTATAATCCGTAGAGTCTAAAAGCTCGCAGCTTTTCTTAATACGGTACTTAATCAAGTAGGAGTATCATCAATAGGCACGATTTTTGTCTCAATATACCTCTTGGCGGGGCAGAAAGTAAGCGACAAAATGGATGCAAATGTGTACAGTATTATCGTTTTTTTTATTGCTGGAATCGTCTTGCTCGTCTACAGTTTGATAGATAACTGCTCTCTAACGGAGTATGGCTCATCCGATTGGACATATTTTGAGATGCTTGCAATAATTCCAACTATTTTTGGTCAAAGTCTTTAAAAAGGATACGAATAGTTGACAACCATCTATGATTCTTTTGAATCGTTAAAGTGTAATAGAAGTGCATTCGAGGGAGGAAACAATGCCGAAAAACGATCATATGCTGGCCATTCTGTGGATGCTGAATTCGGGCGTGAAAATAACCGCAAAGCAAATATCTGAAAAGTTGGAAATCAATATAAGGACCGTATATCGGTATATGGATGCGCTTAACGCGAGTGGAGTACCGATTATATCTGATTCAGGTCATCATGGCGGATATAGCCTGCTGAATACATTTATTAAGGCGCCTCTGTTATTTGATATGGAAGAAAAAAAGGCACTGCTTTATGCTGCTGCATTTGCAGAAGAGGCTGGATATCCTTTGAGCGAGGCGTTAGGCAATGCCACATTAAAATTGAAAATGTATTCGAATCAAGAGCAAGAAAGTATGCTCGGCCATCATGTAGCCGGATTTGAAGTTATAAACCTGAAAAGAGACCCTTCCATTCAGCCGATATTGGCGGAATTGGAGCAGGCCGTAGCTAATGAATACGCAATCGAAATGGATTATCGTACCAGCCGTGACGAACAACCGAAGAAAAGGGTGATAGACCCATATGGAATCGTATACTGGAAAAATAAATGGTATACCGTTGCATTTTGCCACCTAAGAAATGAGATCCGCAGCTTTCGGGCAGATCGGATTTTACAAATCAAACGTACACCAATCCTGTTTAAACGTTCAGAAGCGTTTTCTGCGCGTGAATTTTTCATGAAAAATCTGTTGCCTGATTTAGCGGGCAAGGATGGTTTAATTGCTGTAACGATCACAGGCAGATCAGAGGCATTGGATGATTTATGCTTGCATTGGTTTATGGGGCATTATTTGAAAGAGCGGACATCCAATCAAGCAGTCTTCCAACTGGAGGAAGAGTCCCTTCATGCTTATGTTCCTCATTTTCTCCTATCCTATGGAAAATCCATTCAAGTCATCGAACCACAGAGTTTAAAAGTGAAACTGGCTGCCGTTGCGTCGGAGCTATTGGAATATTATCAACTTTAATAGCTTCACTGACAGCAGCTGTCAGTGAAGCTATTTTATAATGATAATAGTCATTGATTTCTGTTCGAGGGCTGGTATCGAGTGCAGAATGGTGAAAAAGAGGAGGAGTTGCAAATGAATAATATGGTATATCTTTATGTGTTTGACACAATGGCAGACTGGGAAATAGGTTACTTGACTGCCGAAATGAACTCGGGAAGATATTATAAAAAGGGACTGCCCCCATCAAAAATAGTTACCGTAGGAATTGAGAAGACTGTTGTCACAACCATGGGCGGATTGAAAATACTGCCTGATATCGGACTGGATAAGTGCAGCATAGAAACCGCAGATGCATTGATTTTACCCGGTGGAGATACATGGACAGAAATAACACACCAACCCATTTTAGCATTCGCTGAGCGGTGTCTTGAGGAAGGGGTATTGGTTGCAGCGATTTGTGGTGCTACAATGGGACTTGCTCAGAGAGGATTACTGAATGCACGTAGGCATACAAGCAATGATCTAGAATACTTAAAAATGATCTGTCCCGCGTACACGGGCGAAAAGGATTATCAAATGGAGCCTGCTGTAACGGATGGAACTCTGATTACTGCTTCTGGGATAGCTCCTTTGGAATTTTCGTTTCATGTCTTGAAAGCTCTGAGTGTGTTTTCCCTAGAAACATTAGATGCATGGTATGGTCTGTATAAGACTCATGACTCTAAATATTTCTATGAGTTGATGGAATCAATTCAATGAAGGTATAAGCAATTAGATTGAGTCGTTAAAGGGTCAAATATTTAATTGAATAGATCTATCTAATGCACTTCAGGGTTATTTGAAATAGTCAAAAATGATGTTATGCTGACTAGACTGACCCTAGTCAGCAAGCCAACTACAGAATCTCTTGGGAGTTGACATCATCCTATGATTGTGGAAAATCACCTTATCCTTTGGAACCATGCCTCTCTGAAAATCATTAATGTACAGCGGACTAAACAGTCGATTGGCGAGCATTCGCACATATCCGCGCTATCATCTAGTACTATAATTTACACGATACGAGGCCGTGCACGACTTTTGCTAGACGGGGTTGAGCACTACTTGGAGAATGGATATGTATGCCATGCCGGTAAAGGCTCAGTATTTAAAATCATGGACATTACCGAGCATTTGGAATACTATGTGATTCAATATAAGGCCTCTCTACCACAGCCATGCATCCAAGATTTGCTTCAATTAATGGCCAGCACGGAACCGTTTGAGATTCAATATGGTTTTGTAGTCCATCATGCTGCTCCGCTGCTCCATTCGTTGTCTCGTATGGAGCAGGAATGGGACCAGCCGGAAGCGATGGCAAAGCTGCAGGTAAAATCGTTGTTCTATCAGTTCATATGCGAGCTGATGGGGCAACTGCAGCACCAGCGATTGGAGCAGGCTTCACCGGATTTGGTACTGCAGGCAGCTAGATATATGGATGAACACTATGCCGAACCGATTACAGCAGATTCACTTGCGACGTTATTGAATTGCAGCCCGCGGACCATGCAGCGGATGTTCAACAAGCGGCTGGCGCTTGGGCCGATTGACTACCTAATGCAGATCCGTATAGACAAGGCCAGGGAATTATTATGTCGTACGAATACTGGGCTTAAGGATATCTCAGAAGCAGTCGGTTATGTGGACAGCTACTATTTCAGCCGATTATTTAAGCGATACACAGGCGTTTCGCCTAGTATGTATCGAGAAACGATGACTCATTCCACAGGTGCTGAACGGGCGAATATTGCTGCATTCGCGCCTAATTTGGAAACAGTCGATAGCGAGCAGAAGATGCCGTCAGACAAACTGGATGCTGTTATTCGCCGATCTGTACGAACGATCATTCATCTTAAAGGTGAGCTGCTGCTCCAGCGTCAGCCTGAGAAAATTGCAGTGTTGGATCCTCAGTTTATGGATCATATGCTGGCACTAGGTGAGCATCCTGCCGGCAGCGTTATGGTAACTGGAGATCTTAGCGGCTATCCGGAGTTTCTGATTGGCAATCTGCGTACGTTCCAGCCCTTAGGAACTCTGGATGAACCCGATCTCGAAGCACTGGTTGCTTTGGCGCCAGATCTGATCATCTGCACGGAGTTTCAGAAGAACATTTATGAAAGCCTCTCTCACATTGCGCCGACTATCATGCTTGAGCGAAACCGTGACTGGAGAGAAACCTTACGAATCATCGGGCGCATTATGGGTAAAAAACGTGAAGCGGAACAGGTCATACAGCAATATAAACACAAAATCAGTGTGCTTAAATCCGCACTGGCGGCCAAGCTGCATGGGCAGTCCGTAACGATGATCAGGCCTCAGGACAATAGCATTAGGCTTCATACATCCGTTCATCGTACCGCAGCGATTCTATACAGAGATCTGGGGCTGTATCCGCCGAAACTAGCCGTTGACCGCAAAAGAACTAGCTCACTCATAACTTTGGAGGGATTGCCGGAGCTGGATGCAGATCACTATTTCTTATTGACCGACAATAAATGTAAAGCTTGGTCGGATGAGATTCAGACCACAACGACATGGAAAAGTCTGCGTGCTGTGCAGCATCATCATATTTACCATGCCAAAGCGAGCATTTGGATTGCTTATTATGGCCCTATCGCGATGAATCAGGTGGTCGATCAAGTGGCAGAAGTTTTCTTGGATGCGAAATAACCTGTTTTATCGTAAAGCACAAGGAACTGCGAGCCCTTCGCTGATCTATTTCTTATGTAAACACTGTTGAATCCGGATCAAAGGTCCGAGCAGCGGTGTTTTTTTTGTCGTCATAATCCAGCGGCATTGGCGCAAATATCCATTGAAGATAATAAGGGGAGTCGTTATAGTGTTGTAAGTGAGGATGAGTGTCATTCTCAATGAAGAAACGGAGGAATTATACATATGTATCCAAAAACCAAATTAGCATGGACCTTTAGCTTGTTAGTATGTTTAGTCATGTTTCTGGGCGCATGCTCAGACAGCTCAAATCAAGGAAGCAATAACGTTGGAGCAGGATCGACGAATCAACCACAAGCAACAGATGATCATTCCGCAAATAACAATGCTGTTAAGGAGCCCGTCCTCGCAGCACGGATCACCATCCCGCATTTGAAGGGGGAAATGACGCTCGATAATGTACCGGAGAAAATTGTCGTGTTGGACGTGCAGTACGCGGATCAAATGCTGGCTCTTGGCGTTCAGCCGGCAGGCAGTGTAATAGCTGAAACCGACAACGGTCTTCCACCATATTTGGGCGATAAGATGGGGAATATTCCCTTACTCGGAACGTATATAGAACCGAACCTAGAAGGAATTATTGCTATTGAACCTGATCTTATCATTGCTACTGAATTCCATGATGATATTTACGAAGATTTACTCAAAATAGCACCAACGATCGTACTAGAACGCAATGAAGATTGGCGAACAGTACAGTTGAAGTTTGGGCAAATCTTGAATAGGCCACAAGAAGCGCAAGAGCTAGTAGATGGCTACAAACAAAAAATAAGCGATCTAAAAGCAGAGCTGACTGACAAAATGAAGGGCCAAACGGTGGCCTTGATTAGGCCAAGAGATGCAATGATTCGTCTCCAAACTTCGTCACATCGAACTTCACAGATTCTATATGATGATTTAGGTCTAACGCCACCTAAAATGGCAGTTAACAGTAAAGATTCAAGTATGATGATTTCTCTTGAATCTCTTCCAGAGCTAGCGGCTGATCATTTGTTTCTACTTCAGGACGATACGAACTTAGAGCTCACGACTGAATTTCAAAATACGATGATCTGGAAAAGTCAGAATGCAGTTAAGGAAAACCAAGTATATGCAGAGAATACTGCGCAGTGGATCGGTTATTATGGGCCTATAGCGATCAATTTGATCGTCGATCAGATTGCTGATGCGCTCAATTAATTCCTGCTGACCAGAGAATCCTAGGGGGTGCGTATGAACAAACAGTCACGGATCAAGCAGGAGGAATGGGATTACTTAAACTCTCAATTTGGCTTGTGTGAATATGACTCAGCCCGTTCTGATTATTCATTGAGAGCTTCGGACTTGCTAGACATGGAGCTGTGCTCTGATTATTTGGACAGCCTGACCGCGCTTCTGCAATCCCCATCGAGGATGATCACGGCTTCGCAGTTTTTTAAAAGGTACGCATTCGTGACGTCCGTTCCTCTGTTGTACGCTATGACAGTGTACAACAAGGGACTGGATTTATCTGCGGAAAATTGCTTTCTAGAATCTTCGCCAGATCACTCTTGGCTGGAGCATGTCAGTCTATCTGATATTGATGCTGCGATGCCGGAAACGATCGAACGGCAGGTTTGGCGCGATCAGGTTATTCTAAATCTTTTTGCCGGTAATATAGGGAAGTTAATAGCGGTCATGTCTAGTGCGGCCAACGTACCAAAACCAATATTATGGGAAAACGTGGCCGTTCGTGTGTTTTCACTATACGAGAAACGAATCGGGGTCAGGGATGAACTGAAAGAGCAATCCCGCGGCCAAGCAGACTTTAAGTATTTGATTCTTCAGGCTCCTGGCGTTTTATTCGGGGAAAAGAAAAACCCGCTCAGTCAGTTTTATGGCAAACCAACCTGTTCATCCGTTTCTAACTCGTCTATGCGGGTTCGAAAAACCTGCTGCTTATATTATGAGGTGTCTAGTGTTGAAGAATACTGCTCCAACTGCCCAAAGCTGAGGAGCTAAGGGATAAATGTAACAATCGTTCACTAAAAGCATAAGCATTACAAATTAGCGCCGCCTAGCTCTCTGGTCGGCGCTTTGCGTTCTGACGAGGCTTCATTGTAGTGAACAGGCTTTACATCTGATATCACCCCCTGAAATCGACAGAATTTGACGAATAATTATATAAGCTATACACAAGGAGTGAATCCCCATGGTAAATAACTACAAACGCTTCATTCAGAATCAATTCGAAAAAGCGAAGTCTACTGCTTCCGAATTCATATCTTCAAAAAGGGAAGAACAAGCAGAAAGTACGATAGAACTTAATGCGCAATATTATAATGAGCTGAAATCAATTGCCGATAAGCAGCAAACAACCGTTCAAGCGATCGTAAATGGAATCATTGTCCAATACCTGGCGAGTATCCCAGACGAAAAAAACACGATTTCAGTGGATCAAAAGGAAGATAACCCGCTACTTTATTTGGATGGTATTTGCAAATTAGTGGATTAAGGAGTGTTGAGATATGGATAATGAATTGAATATTCAGGATACCATTTTTCTAGATGGAACAGCTTTGGCAGCTTTAATGAACCCTGAAGATCCCCGTTATGTGAAAGCCCGTTCCCTGTTTCTGGATTTGCATGATCTTGAACGTAATTACGTAACGACCAATTCCATTATATTTGATCTTCATGAATGGCTGCGTAATGACTACAGCTATCAGCAGGCGGAATATTTTCTGAAGGCAATTGATAAGGCGATAAGTAGAGGCAAACTGGCGGTCATCTCCAACGGCCCCGAATTTGATGGTGAATCGCGCAGGCTGCTTATGGATAGGCCCGAGCTCCGTTTCTCTCTCAGCGAAGCATTCACAGCTGTGACGATGTCCTATTATCAGGTAAAACGCATCTTTACATTCAATCGCAATTACATGATGCTTGCCAATTTAGATAAGGATATTCGAATCATTCCATCCAATTAAAAGACTTAAAACAAATACAGCCAACCTCTTTAGAGGTTGGCTGTATTTGTTTATGATAAGTTTTTTTTGGAACGGCAATTGTTATTCTCCATTCCCACTTATTTATGCTATTTTCTCTATTTGGATTTTTAGACAAAAGTTTGTCATTTTGCCGTCATTGGGCTGTATTATACTTCTTATGAGTCGAAAGTCTAATTTCAACTGATCAATAAGTATCACTATTTTAATTATACCTAGTTAGAAGTTTCACTTAAGTTATAAGAGAGGAAAGATGATTATCGATTATTAACAATATATATTTCTTTAAACTTATGGACTAATATATTAATAGTTCTAAAGTTATTGATTAGATAGTCCGATAGATAACTATATATGAGTTAAAAGTCTCATAAAATGCGATCATTTTACTATTTTCTTTTGTCGGGAGGTTTGAAGCATACGATTGAGCGGCGCATGGTGGACAAAAGGGCTGGTAAAATACAAAGAATCGAGTATCAAAAAAGCAGTACCTCTGATTAATCGAAAATACGAGCTCCTGCATCATTTATCTGAGTCGGAACTTTTACAGCAGATCGAGCGGCTCAGAAAAGAGGTTGTCCAGCACGTGCAACCTAGTCATGCAACTTACACAGCTGCTGCTCTTGTCAAGGAAGCGGTAAGGCGCAAGATGGGCGTCATACTGCACGATGAGCAGTTGCTGGGAGGTTATGCAATGATCAGAGGGAACGTCACAGAGATGCTGACCGGCGAGGGGAAGACGCTGACGTCATTAATCCCTCTCTTTTGGTTTGGGCTTCAGGGCAAGGGCGTACATATGATTACGGTCAACCCTTATTTGGCCGAGCGGGATTATTTGCAGGCGAGAGAAGTGTTTCATTTTTTGGGTATGACTGTTGGGCTTAACAGGTCAGAACTTCGTATGGAAGAGAAACAATCCGTATACGAATGCGAGATAACTTTTGGGACTTGGTCGGAATTTGGCTTTGATTACTTACGAGACCATCTCATATATGATCCTGGGCATCAAGTTCAACGACCACTCGCTTACGCGATAATTGATGAAATTGACAGTGTACTTATTGACGAAGCCAAAACACCGATGATCATCGCAGGCAAGTCAAAAGCCGCACCGGATCTCTATTACATTTGCTCTAAATTTGTCAAAGGTTTACGGGAAAATAGAGATTACGAACGAGACGTCGAAACCAATCAGGTCATGTTCACTGAATCTGCAATTCGAAAGATTGAAACGGTGTTTATGATTGATAATTTATTTGATTTGGACCAAATGACGGTTTACCATTATTTGCTTCAAAGCTTAAGGTCTCAGGTGTTGATGGAAGTTGACCGAGATTATTTAATTGCAGATGGAAAGGTACATATTATCGACGCATTTACGGGCAGAGTGCTGGAAGGTCGGGAATTTGGCGACGGTTTGCATCAAGCGATTGAAGTAAAAGAAGGACTGCAACTGAGCGAAGAAACTCGGACTAATGCCTCAATTACTGTTCAGAAGTATTTTGGCCTGTACCCGCAAATGATCGGCATGTCTGGCACGATAAAGACAGAAACCGAAGAACTCAGGCATACCTACGGTTTGGATGTAATGCCGATAAGCACACATCGGCCTGTCGTTAGGAAGGATGCTCCTGATCTTGTTTTTGCCAACAAGGAAGCCAAGATTCAGTGGCTAGTAAAGGAAATTACAGCACTGCATCAACGTGGGGCACCGATTCTTGTGGGTACAACCTCGGTTCAGCAGTCGGAGGAACTGGCAGAGAGACTGTCTCAAGTCCATTTGTCATGTCAGGTGCTTAATGCCAAGACAGAACGGGAAGAAGCAGAAATCATTGGACGTGCAGGCAGGAAGTCAGCGATCACGATTGCGACGAATATGGCAGGTCGCGGTGCGGACATCCGACTAGAAGATGGCGTAGCTGAATTAGGTGGATTGCATGTTTTCGGGCTGGAAAGGCATGAAAGCCGCAGGATCGATCTGCAGTTGAGTGGACGCTCTGGTCGGCAAGGAGATCCAGGCGCATCTCAGTTTTTTATTTCGCTAGAGGATGAATTGTTTCAGCGATTCGCTAGTGATGAGGCAGACGCTTGGCGCGAATCGTGGAAGTGGGGAGAAGAAGGAGCATCCGCTCAACCATTGCTTCGTTTTGTAGACATGGCCCAGAACAGGGCAGAGCAGCAAATGTACAGTATTCGTACCATGCTGTATAGACTGGACTGTGTCGTTCATAGGCAGAGGGAGTGGTTTTATTTCGAGCGGGAGGGAATTCTGCATTCAGAGCAAATGGAAGATATTATTTCTCGCTCCGTTTCCTATTGGATGGATGTCTGTGTGGAGAGGTTGTGTCCGGCTAAACGGCTTCCAGAAGAATGGAAAGTGAGGCAGTTGGGCCAAGAGTTTGGGTTAACGAATTCGATCCATACTGCGGATTTGATGACTCCAAGTGAAATACGACATCAGGTAGCACAGCAGTGGCTTCAAGATTGGTCGCAGTTTTTGGAGGCACAGGCGCTGCAAAAGTGGCGTTCTAGCTGGAAGGAGCGATGTTTGCGACTGATCGATCAATGTTGGATAGAACATATGGAAATATTAGGATCGGTTAAACAAGGCATTCATTTTCGAGCCATTGAAAAGCGGGATCTTGCTGAAGTATATGAGGAGGATGCGTATCATTTACATTTGAAATTTGTACGCAAATACCATCGGGCCATTACTAGAGAAGTGATTCAGGAGATGAAAGATCTGCCTGCCGTGACGCTTAGTGGGTCTGCTTAAATCTAGTCAGAGATCTGATCATTGACAGTAGATTATCTGGTAGACTCATTGAACTATAAAATATAAATTCATAGTAGAAGAGAGGGTATTTCCTTGTCAAAGAAAGAATCGAGTTCTAAAAAGAAATTAAGCAAAACGGTTGCCAAAGCATTAACTTTAACGATTGCAGCTGCAACGGTAGTGCCTTTATTACCTGCAAATTTTACAACAGCCGAAGTGTCCCAAGATGTAAGCGTAGCAGACACCGTTTATATTCAGCCAATTGATACTGCAAATCCTGTCATTGAGGCGCCAGAGGAATCACCATTGGTTGATGGACCTACTGAAGAAATAGAAGAGCCAGCAATTGTCGTTCAAACGGAGGTGACAGCATTGGAGTCCTTACAAAACGCTGTATCAGCGGCAGAGTTGCAAGTTACATTAACCGCTGTGGAGTTGGCTTTAAATTTAACAGGCTACCATTCGCTTAGTCCTGAGGATCAAGCACAAGTGGCTGAAGTTCTTTTTACTATGAATTCCAGTGCAGCATTCACAGACTCGGGAGTTATCCAGCAGGTGCTAAATAAGGCAGTTGCTGCTCAAAGAGACACCGCGGTGCTACGTGATGCGATCACTGCTGTAAATACTGCTGACAGCGCAGTGCGGTTGCAAAGTGCATTGGAAGTCCCGTATTTGGGACTAGTAATGCTCAACTATAGAAAATTAAGCGCTGAAGGTAAACTTGCTGCGGCTGATTCGGTACTCCAAGCTGTGCCTGCTAACGGTTTCTTGAACCGTACTGAAATCCAAAAGGCTTTTAACATTGCAATTGCCGCAGTACTTGAAGCCGAAACGGAATAATAGAGAGGTCGGTATCGGGAGGTTAAGGTATGGAAGGCCTGGCAGGGAGATGGGCTCGTCTGCGTCAGCGTATATTTTCATCAACTTTGAAATCAACGGAATCGATAGACGAGCTTCCCAATTCAGATATGCCGCATGAGGAAGAAATTGTCCAAGGAATCGATAGTTTGGAGCTGGTTGAACAGCTTAAAATCATAGGTATCGCTAGTCGATACTTGGAGGAACATTTTGCTCAGAAGCTACGGAACGATCCTGCATTGGACAAGGGATATGCTCTCCAATCCCAAATGTTCGTAACCAGTGGGGAAGAACCGGTATATCGCGTCAATTTGGATGTATTCTATCAAGATTCGACGGGACAACGCAAATATGAATATATCGTAAGTCTGGTCCGCTTTGGTTCGGATGAATGGCATGTATTTCAAGTGAAATAATAGTGCTCGCAATGGATGAACAGACTGCATTCAAATGGAAAAAAAGAGAGGTCTCATACATGTCGAAGAAAAAAAATGATAACTACAAGCCGTTAACTAAAAGTATCGCAACCGTGCTTTCTGCAACATTTGCAGCAACATCGGTCATTTCTGTGCTGCCAGTCAATATTGCCAGTGCGGATGAAGCTTCAGCTATTGCTGTAGTGAATACGGCGGCTACTGCAGCCGATATGCAAATCGCACTCGCTCAGGTGGATCTGGCTCTAAATCTTACAGGTTACGACATCTTAAGCCCTACAGGAAAAGAAGTTGTTGCCCAAAAAATGATCGATTTCCGCACAGCTAACGGCAGCTTCGGTTCCCAACCGTCGATTCAGCAAGAATTAAATACTTTTGTGGCTAATCAACAAAACGTAGAAATCTTGTTCAATGCTATCCAGGCTGTAAATACAGCAGCTTCCGCAAGTGCCTTGAGAACCGCGCTGGAAGATCCAGCACTCGGTTTGATTCTGACGACGTACAACAATTTGAGTACGCCTGACGGCAAGCTTGGAGCAGCGCAATTACTGCTCGATTACCGTACTGTACATGGCAGCTTTGCAGATCAAGCGACTATTCAGAATCAATTTAACGTTGCCGTTCAGGCTACGCTGGATAATGAAGCGCTTGCCTTCGCTGTAAAAAGCGTAAATGATGCGACCGATGCAGGTGCAATGACGGCTGCGCTCGAAGATGCTTATCTTGGACTCATTCTGACGTCCTTCCACAACTTGAGCTTACTCGATCAAAGTGGGGTCGCTCAGCAAATGTATGATTTTAAAGAAGCGAACGGCGCTTTTGCCAACAAGGCTACCATTCAAACGAAGCTCAACGCGCTTGTAACCCAGCGTGCGCAAGATGCAGCTTACGCTGTAGCAGTTCAAGCACTCAATAATACGTCTACAGCCACTGCAATGAAATCGGCATTGGAAGCTTCAGATCTTGGCCTAGACCTAACCGAATATTATAAATTGAATGCTGCACATCGATTAGCAGCCGCTCAGGCGCTTCTAAATTATAAAACGACGAACGGATCGTTTGCCAATCAGTCTAGTATTCAAGCAACGCTTAGCTCACTAGTAGCCATTGAGCAAGTAGCTCAAGCTGTTGACGTCGTCAATGCAGCTGCGGATGCAAGCAGCATAAAGAGCGCTTTGACCGCTGCTGTATTAAACCTTTCGCTTGCTTCGTATAACGGTTTGTTGACGGCAGACAAAGATGCGGTTTCCGCACTCGTTCTGGCAAACCGAGGAGCAGGTTTCGCAGATCAACCAGCTGTTCAGACCGCATTGAATGCAGCGATTGTACTGAATGCTCCAATGGCAGCTGTGAACTTAGCAGCAGATGCTGCAGCAGCGGAATCAGCAATCGAAGCTGTAGCGTTCGGACTTAATCAAGGAGCTTCTTACCCAGGGTGGGGACCAGCGGATCAAGCAGCAGTTGCATCGGCAGTGGTTGCGAATCGTCCGACTGACGGCTACGTCAATCAAGCGGCTGTACAAGCCGCATTCAACGCAGCTGTAACCGCTAGAACTCCGGTAGCCGCAGTGAACTTAGCTGTAAATGAAGCAGCGACACAAACGGCACTGGAAGCTGCAGCACTTGCACTTGATTTAGGAACTGATTACAATACGGACTGGCTTGACGCAGATCGAACGGCGGTTGCCGCAGACGTTCTGGCGAATCGTCCGGGTACAGGTTTTGTAGATAAGAATGCTGTGCAAGTTGCATTCGATGCAGCATTAGTTGCACGTGCTTCAGTTGCAGCTGTGAATACAGCGGCCAATGAAGCTGATATGCAAACAGCACTGCAAGACGGAACACTAAGTCTTGATCTTGATGTATTTACAAGCTGGACAGAGGCGGATCAAAAAGCGGTTGCTGTGGATGTACAGTCGGCTCGTCCAGGCACTGGTTATGTAGACAAAGCAGCTGTGCAAGCTGCGTTTGATCTTGCTTTGGCGGACCGTGCTGACATCGCCGCTGTTAACATTTCAGTGGATGCAGCGGCCATGCAGGCAGCATTGGAACGAGACACGTTAAACCTAAATCTAGGTGCTTCTTATGCTGGTTGGCAGTTGGCTGATAAAACGGCGGTGGCAACGGCTCTACTCGATAATCGTCCAGCTACCGGATATGAAGGCTTTGGTGATATCCAATCGGCTTTTAATGCGGCTGTTATTGCTGTAGCACCTCTTGCCGATATTAATGGAGCAGGCAATCCGTCGGCTATGGAAGCGGCACTGGAGTCTGTCACACTACAACTGAATTTAAGCATTTACAGCACATTATCCCCTTCGAGCCAAACATCTGTAGCTGGTTGGGTGCAGATCAACCGTCCTTCTGGGGGGTATGCCGACAAATCAGCGGTACAAGTAGCTTTGGATATGGCAGTAGCTATCGAATATGTGAATATTGCTTTAACATCAATTGATATGAGAACTGCGCTTGAAAATTCAACGCTTAATCTTGAGCTTGGCGAGTATGCAAGCTGGCAGGCGGCGGATAAATCTGCAGTAGCAACTGGTGTGCTGGCGGCACGCGGAGCAGGTTACATCAATCAAGCTGCCGTGCAAGCTGCACTTGATTTGGAGATCATTGCACGTGTTGCGGTAGCGGCTGTTAACCTAGCGGCAGATGATGAGGAAATGCAAACCGCGCTAGAAGCGGGAGCACTTTCATTAACTCAGGGAGCCTACACAGGTTGGACGGCTGCAGATAAGAAAGCTGTTGCGACGGCAGTATCGTCAGCGCGTCCTGCAGGTGGTTATGCTGATAAAGCGGCTGTGCAAACAGCATTCAATAATGCGTTGACAGCACGAGGCTATGTGTCTGCTGTGAATACAGCGCAAGATGCTGCTGCAATTCAGACTGCTTTGGAGGCTGGATCGCTTGGATTGATACTTGGCGATTACACAGGCTGGTCAACTGCAGATAAATCGACGGTAGCTGAAGCTGTACGTTTATCCCGTCCAACCGAAGGATTTGCGAATTTGTCTGCTGTACAAACAGCATTCAATACTGCAGTGTCCAACCGTTCGGCATTGGCAGCAGTCAACATTGCGGTAGATGCGGCAGAAATGCAATCGGCACTAGAGGATGGTACATTAGACCTGAATCTTGGAGTATACGAGAACTGGACAAATGCGGATCATGAAGCAGTATCAGAATCAGTTCGAGTGGGTATCCCCGTAGGTGGTTATGTAGATAAGTCAGCTGTACAAGCAGCATTTAATGCTGCAATTGCAACTAGATTGCCTGTAGCAAGTGTAAATATCGCTGTAACAGCAGCGGCTGCTCAAACGGCACTTGAAGACGCGACGCTTAATTTAACGCTTGGTGCGTATGAGAACTGGACAACTGCAGATAAATCGGCTGTGGCAAGTGAAGTACAAGCCGGTCATCTTGGGGCAGGTTATGTCAATAAAGCAGCTATCCAAACTGCCTTTGATAATGCTGTTGATGAACGTACACCAGTAGCGGATGTGAACATCGCATTGGATGTAGCTGCAATTCAAGCAGCGATCGAAAATGGTTCACTGGCCTTGGATTTGTCGGAGTACGATACATTGCTATTGTCAGATCAATGGTTGGTTGCTGACCATTTATTCGACAATCGACCTGTTGGCGGATTTACGAATAAAGCTGCCGTGCAACTAGCTTTGGACAGCGCTATTGATGCGGACGCAACGATGGCTGCAGTGAATCTTGCAGCAACGGCATCTGAGATGGAAACCGCATTGGAGAACGTTGTTTTAGGCCTTTCCTTCGGTGAGTATGAAGACTGGACGGATGAGGATCAAAAGGCGGTTGCGGCATATGTGCTGTCTAATCGTCTGCCAGCTGGATATGCAAATGTAGCAGCGGTACAGGCTGCATTCGATGACGGAATTGAAGTGCGTCAGCCGGTGGCTGCAGTTAATATCGCTCTAACCGCTACAGCAGTTCAGACGGCACTTGAAAATAATACGCTGGGCCTGACGCTAGGCGAGTATGAAGACTGGACAACTTCTGATCAATCAGCGGTAGCTGCGGCTGTACTGTCGGCTTTCCCAACAGGTGGATATGAGAATAAGGCAGCAATTCAAACGGCATTTAATGCGGCAGTGACTGCTCGTAAACCAGTGGCTGAAGTCAACATTGCATTAAATGACGCGGCGGTGCAAGCGGCATTGGAAGACGTAGATCTTCAATTGACGCTTGGCGTATATACAGTCTGGGTAGATGCGGATCAGTCAGCAGTTGCTGCGGCAGTGTTGGATAATCGACCAAATGGTGGCTATGCGGATAAAACTGCAATCCAAACGGCATTTAATACAGCGATAACAGAACGTACAGCAGTTGCAGCTGTGAATTTGGCATCAGATGCTGAAGAGACACAAGTGGCACTGGAGGACGTAGCTCTTGATTTGATTCTTGGCGCCTACGGGAATTGGTCAGATGCGGACAAAGAAGCAGTCGCAGTTGCGGTGTATACCGCTCGTCCGATTGGCGGATATGCTGATCAAGTGGCAGTACAATCGGCGTTCGATGTGGCGCTAAGTGCACGAGTTGCGGTTGCAGCAGTGAATACAGCTTCAAATGCATTGGAGATACAAGCTGCGCTGGAAGATGCAGCACTTGGCTTGACGCCTGGCGCATATGCAAGCTGGACAGACGCAGATCATATCGCGGTAGCAGAAGCTGTTTTTGCAGCAGTACCGTCTACAGGTTTTGTAAATGCAGCAGCCGTGCAAGCGGCATTTGATATAGCGATTTCGGGCAGAACAGTCGTGGCGAATGTCAATATTGCCATTACACCTGCAACCATTCAAACCGCATTGCAAAATATTACGCTGGGACTCGATTTGTCCATCTATAATACATTGGGTTACAACGATAAGCTGGACATCTCTGGCAAAGTTTTGGGGTCTCGTCCAGTTACCGGATACGAGAACCAGTTGGCCATTCAGACAGCACTCGATTTTGCATTAAGTGCAGGAACATTAAATCGCGATCTTAATGCGCTTAACATTCAGTTCGCAGCTGGAGATACGGCTAGCCATGTCATTGGTGATATTGAGCTTCCTGCTCTCGGAGCCGAAGGTTCAACGATTACTTGGACTACGGATCTTCCAAATATCATAGCCATTGTTGGCACAACGGGTACCATTACCCGTCCTGCTTATTTAACAGGTGATACAACGGTTACGTTGACGGCTGAATTGACGTTTAATGGCGAATTCAAGACCAAAGAATTTGTTATTAAAGTCATTAAGGAATCCATTACGGCTATTGAATCGGTAGAAGCGGACACTGCATCGCTAAATGTAGGCTTTGTACCAGGCGACTCGGCTGCAAGCGTAACACAGAACCTTAGCTTGCCGATTACAGGAGCAAACGGAACGACAATTAGCTGGTCATCAACCGCGCCAACGGTAATAGCTGCAGATGGAACCGTAACTCGTCCAGCGAAAACAGCGAGCGATGTGATCGTGACATTAACCGCGACGGTTACCAAAGGCAACGAGCAGGAGACAAAAACGTTCAAGGTAAACGTGTTGAAATTGACGGCGTTTAGTGATAAAGAATCGGTAGATACGGATACGGCATCGCTAAGTGTAGTCTTTGTTCCAGGCGACTCGGCAGCAGGCGTGACACAGAACCTAAGCTTGCCGGAAGCAGGAGCAAACGGAACGGAGATCAATTGGTCTTCAACCGATTCAACGGTAATAGCTGAAGACGGAACCGTAACTCGTCCAGCGAAAACAGCGAGCGATGTGATCGTGACATTAACCGCGACGGTTACCAAAGGCAACCAGCAGGAGACAAAAACGTTCAAGGTAAACGTATTGAAGCTAACAACGTTTACCGATAAAGAATCGGTAGAGACAGATACAGCATCGCTAAATGTAGGCTTTGTTCCAGGTGACTCGGCAGCAGGCGTGACACAGAACCTAAGCTTGCCGGTAGCAGGAGCAAACGGAACAGAGATCAGTTGGTCCTCGACCGACACAACGGTAATCGCAACGAACGGAACGGTAAACCGTCCAGTGAAAACGGCTAGTGATGTGATTGTGACACTGACAGCTACGATTACCAAAGACGGCGAGCAGAAAACGAAAGAGTTCAAGGTAAACGTGCTGAAACTGACGGCGTTTAGTGATAAAGAATCGGTAGATACGGATACAGCATCGCTAAGTGTAGTCTTTGTTCCAGGCGATTCGGCAGCAGGCGTGACACAGAACCTAAGCTTGCCGACAGTGGGAGCGAACGGAACGGAGATCAGTTGGTCCTCGACCGACACAACGGTAATCGCAACGAACGGAACGGTAAACCGTCCAGTGAAAACGGCTAGTGATGTGATTGTGACACTGACAGCTACGATTACCAAAGACGGCGAGCAGA
>NZ_SKCD01000011.1:0-609519 GCF_006542765.1 Paenibacillus luteus | reverse complement strand
GAATCGGTAGATACGGATACAGCATCGCTAAGTGTAGTCTTTGTTCCAGGCGATTCGGCAGCAGGCGTGACACAGAACCTAAGCTTGCCGACAGTGGGAGCGAACGGAACGGAGATCAGTTGGTCCTCAAGCGAGTCAACAGTCATCGCTACGAACGGAACGGTAAATCGCCCAGCGAAAACAGCGAGTGATGTAATTGTGACACTGACAGCTACGATTACCAAAGACGGCGAGCAGAAAACGAAAGAGTTCACGGTAAACGTGCTGAAACTGACGGCGTTTAGTGATAAAGAATCAGTAGATACGGACACAGCATCGCTAAGTGTAGTCTTTGTTCCAGGTGATTCGGCAGCAGGCGTGACACATAACCTAAGCTTGCCGACAGTGGGAGCGAACGGAACGGAGATCAGTTGGTCCTCAAGTGAGTCAACGGTAATAACTGCAGACGGAACGGTAAATCGTCCAGCGAAAACAGCGAGCGATGTGAACGTGACACTGACCGCGACGATTACCAAAGGTGATGAGCAGGAGACAAAAACGTTCACAGTAAACGTATTGAAGCTAACAACGTTTACCGATATAGAATCGATAGAAGCGGACACCGCATCGCTAAGTGTATTCTTTGTTCCAGGCGACTCGGCAGCAGGCGTAACACAGAACCTAAGCTTGCCGTCAGTAGGAGCGAACGGAACGGAGATCAGTTGGTCCTCAAGCAAGTCAACGGTAATAGCTGTAGACGGATCGGTAAACCGTCCAGCGAAAACAGCGAGCGATGTGATTGTGACATTGACTGCGACGATTACCAAAGGTAACCAACAGGAGACAAAAACGTTCACGGTAAACGTGTTGAAGCTATCGGCGTTAAGTGATACAGAATCGGTAGAAGCGGACAAAACGGCTCTTACTATTGCGTATGCTAGTGGTGAAACTTCAGTTAATGTAACACATAACTTGGGGCTGCCGAATACAGGTGCAAATGGTTCTGCGGTCACTTGGTCATCCAGCAATACAGCGTTGATTAAATCTGATGGAACAGTAACGCGTCCTGCTTATCATGCAGGTGACACAACGATCACTTTAACGGCTACAATTACGAAAAATGGTACATCGGAACAGAAGCTTTTCGATGTCATTGTATTGAAGAACGGTCAAACGGTAGCGCCAGCTGCTTCGAGCATCTTAATTATGAATAACGCTGCAGGACAAAATGATCTCATCCAGTTGTCAGGTTTACTAGCAGGGGACGTAGTGAACGTGTACAGTTCTGCAGATGAGTTGATCGGAACGGCTACGGTTGCTAGCAATGAAACATCTGCTAGCTTGCAGATCACACAGCTTGGCCTAGAAGCTGGCTCTGTGAAAGTGACGATTATTCGTGGTGCTCTCGATGAAAGTGACAAAGTCACGGTCAATTTTGCGAAAGAAGGAGCAAAACCGTTTACGATTTCGGGTAATCCATTGATTACGGCAAATGGTATTTCGGCTAAAGTAACGGTTTCACCAACAGCTGGAACAGCGCACATGGGCAAAGAAGTTGTGGTCTTCCAATTGATGAAGGGCACTGAGCCAATCAGCATCGTTGTTTTAGAGAAAGACATTGTTGCTGCTGAAGACTTGATTGCACACTTTAATGTGTCTGGTTCAGGTTACTCAGTTAAGGTGTTTGTAGTTGATTCGTACAGTGGAAGCTTCACGGATGTTGGTAACAGCCTTGCTTCTGCAATTGTGTTGCAATAATCAAAGCCATTTGAGTACCATAATCGAACCTGGTTAATTCCGGGTTCGATTATTCCATGAAAGAGAGGAAACCTATTGTGAAGATACGATTGTTTAAGATGATGATAATAGCCGCGCTCTTACTAGTATCCATTCCTGTAAGTGTTATGGCCGAATCCGCAAATGTTTCATTAAAGGATATTACAGATAAAGTGCAAGGGAATTCGGTTACGGTTGAAGGAAAGACTAGTTTTGAGGAGATTTTGATTAAGATTCTGCGTCCTAATAACACCGTGTTTTACTACGATCTAGTGCTACCGGATTCTTCTGGAAACTATTCGACTACAATCACATTACCAAGTAATGCAGACTTGGGAACTTACACCGTAGTAGTGGGCAAGGGTGCTGATGTCGTAACCGATCCATTCAAAGTATCTGCATCCAATTCTGGATCAGGTACTGGCGGAGGTGGAGGTGGCGTAATCACCGTACCAACGACCAATACAGCAACCATTCAGGTATCCATTGGGGGGACTGTCACCCTAAACGGAGCAACAATCAGTTTTCCGGCGGGAGCATTGGGCAGCGATATTAAAGTGACGGTAGACAAATTAACTGACGCTTCGAAATTGCCAATGGATATTTTGCAAAAATTAATTAGTGATGTTTTTGAAATTACGAAAGACAAAGAAGGCTTGTTCCAAAAAACGGTAACTATCACGTTGCCATTTGACAAAAGCGACCTAAGCTTGGAGAAATTTGATTTTAAGTTATATTGGCTGAATGAGACGACTGGCAAGTGGATTCCTTTGGATAACCAGCAAATTGATCTAAATAAGGGAGTGGTAAGCGGGACTGTCAATCACTTCACTAAATTTGCTGTTTTAGCTACGGAAAAGGAACAACCGGTTGAACCGGAACTAGCTTTGACGGACATTAAGGGACATTGGGCAGAAGCGAACATTGTAGAGCTTATTAAGCTTGGCGCAATCAGCGGCTATCCAGATCATACCTTCAAGCCAAACAATAAAATTACGCGTGCAGAATTCGTTTCCGTTCTTGTGAAAGCTTTCAATATTGAGCCCAAAGACGGCAAAGTTTATGCCGATACAGCCAATCACTGGGCTAAAACGGCAATTAGCACAGCAGCGGAGCAAGGAATTGTAAACGGATTTAGCGAAACAACGTTTGGTCCTAACGAACCGATTACTCGCGAGCAAATGGCTGCCATGATTGTCAAAGCTGCTAAGCTTCCATTAGTAACGGAGGGCAAAACGTTTACAGATAGTTCGGACATCTCGGCATGGGCAACGTCGAGCGTAGCTACCGCGTCTTCAAAAGGCTTGATAGGCGGTTACGAGAACGGTTCTTTAAAACCAAAAGGGAATGCGACTCGCGCAGAAGCGGTGACAGTCATTCTAAAAGCGATTTCTATCAATAAATAATGCGATTAACAGGCATAAATCAATAAAATATTCCAAATTGGGTGTCCCGAAAGCCATTAGGCTAGCAAGGACTCCCCTTTTTATTTATATATGGGGCATTACATACAATCATCTCATGCGCGTCTTAGTTAGTGTGGGATTAAGAACAAGATAATTCATATGATGAAGATTGACAGTGAGAATTGCTATCAATTAAAATTATTTATAGGAAACATAAATAGATGGGAGCTTAGAGAAGATGGCTCAACTTCAAAAAAATGAGGGCGGGGGAGTTGAATAAGGGGCTACTCACTAGCTGCTGGTTCAGAATAGTAGATTGCTATCGGGAATTAGAGGGCTCTAATTATCGGTTAAAGTATGAAGCTTCCCCAAGGTATGCACTTATCGTCTCTACCAAACGGCACGGGATTATTATCATTGACGGCATGCTGTACCCACAAACCCCCAATACCGTGTATTTCGTGTCACCAGGTCAACGAGTAGAAACCAATTACACCTCAGACGGAGAGCAAGTGTTATATGTGTTTCATTTAGAGATCATTTCTGAGGTAAAAAATAGTGATCAGCCAAGCCCCATTATATCGGGTTTGACACAAGTGAATGTGGCAGCAGAAACGCTGCTGTTATCTCACTGTGAGAAGATATTCGAGAACTGGACCACTATTGATCCCGCGGATCGATTTGCCAGCCAGGCTGGATTTCAGGATTTATTGCACCTGCTGTTCAAAAAGCAAGGCCAACATGAGACAGCGCTTGATCAGGCGCGCAACTATATGAATAACAACTTTCAGGAAGCGATTACGGTTGAGGAGCTGTCCGAGCTGGCGGGTATGAGCCGTTATTATTTTATGCGATCCTTCAAAGAGCAATTTGGACAAAGTGCTATGGATTATTTATCTGAGGTTCGTACCAATCAGGCGAAACGTTTAATGAACGAAGGCCAGACGCTGCAGAAAGTTGCCGAAAAGGTAGGTTATATCGATAGGCAGTATTTCAGCAGCCAATTCAAAAAGCTTGTTGGGATGTCGCCTAGTATGTATAATCTGAATCGCAAAAGCAAAATTGCTGCTTATAGCTGGCCTAATATCGGACATTTGCTTAGTTTGAAAATTATCCCTTACGCTGCGCCGATTGATCAGACCTGGACGGATGAATATCGGAAAAGATACCGTTTTGATATTAAAGTGCCTTTGAGTCATGATTACGAGTTTAATAGAGAAGCTTTATGGCGGGCACGACCTGACCGCATTATTGCTCTGGAAGAAATGATTCCCGATGAGGAAAAAGAGAAGCTGAGGGAGATTGCTCCGGTTATGTTTCTTCCATGGCATCGCGAAAGTTGGAGAATGCATTTGCTAATGACCGCTCAGTTTCTGGATCGTGAAAAGGAAGCGGAAAAATGGCTCACTCGCTATGATTTGAAAGTAGGGGGCGTTTTGGAGAACATTCCTGCTTCGTTCAGGCAAGGCCGTTTGCTTATTCTGAATATTGTGCCACGAGGAATCAAAGTTTGGGGTAAAAGGGCAGGTACGGTTTTGTACGACGATCTGAAAATCCACTGTGCAACGGGAGTGGAGCAGATCGAATTTACCGAATATGTAGAAACGGGTCAGCTTGCAACATTTGATGCGGACCTTATACTAATTAATGTAATGATCGATTGGCATTCCCAAACGAGGTGGGATCAGCTTCATCGGTCGGAGCAATGGCAGAAGCTGAAGGCTGTCCGCAATCATAACGTTCATTATACTGCTGGTCATTCTTGGCTTGCAGAGCCGATTATGGAATATACTGCACATCGACACTATCATTGGCTTGAGGAGTTAAATCAACTATTTTGTGCTCTGTAACCATATAAAGTCGGCATCATTTCGTATTCCAAGCCGTTATTAGTATGATATAATTGCCTAGTCAATAATGAGAATCAATATCATTATAAATAACGGAGGGTACATGATGCATCAGAGAAAGAGAACGGCTTCTGCAAACCAAAGTTTCAAATGGGAAAGAACAAGGTATCGGACGATTATAGGATTAATGGCGACATTATTATTAGCCGTAATAATCAGCGCTTGCGGTAATAATTCGAATAGTGTGCAGACAGATAGCTCGGCACAGTCGACTGCACAACCGGAGGAGCAACAACCACTGACGATCAAGCACGAATACGGTGAAACGGTAGTTCCTACCAATCCGCAGCGTATTGCCGTTATTGGCCTTGAAGATCTAGCGCTTTCCTTAGAAGTCCCGATGGTGTACGCGTATGGGTTCGATGGTTATTATTTAGAAGATCAGCTTAGTGAATTGAAAATCCCTTTGTCCGGCAGTGCAGATACAAATCAGAATTTGGAGCAGATTCTAGAAACCAAGCCAGATCTTATACTACTGCAGCAGTATTTTACCGATCAGGCCGGATATGATGAGCTTAGCAAGATTGCCCCAACGGTTCCTTACAAGCCGGACGATTGGAAAGCAACCATCACGGATATGGGTAAAATCTTGGGGTTGGAAGAAAAAGCGCAAGCTGTGATACAGGCCTATGATGATAAAATAAACGATGCCAAAACAACAATTGCTGCTGCGGCTGGTACTGACAATTCTGTCGTATTTATTCGTCCGTCAATTAAAGATTTGCAAGTGTTTTTCCCTAGTTTCAATCCTTTGGTCTATGAACAATTAGGATTTAAACCAGATGCTAGCATCGAAGCATTTCAGAAGGAGTCCACCGAGGATTGGGGAATGAATACTTCACTGGAGAAGCTGCCTACGATTACAGCGAATTATGTATTCGCCATCTATGGAGGGTCAATCGACACTGCGGAGGATTTTGCAAAAGAGGAAGCATCCTCGTCAGAAGTTGAGAAGCTGACCGTATGGAAGGCGATTCCGGCTGTTAAGCAAAATCATGTATTCAAAGTATCTGCTAGACACTGGATGTCTTCGGGTCCAATCGCTGAGGGTAAAGTCATTGACGATGTAGTGGCTGCGATTACGAACAAACAATAAAATATGTCGATCTAATCAAAGGCCACTTCATCCGAAGTGGCCTTTCTAAAAACCTACAAACTCTTATACAATCTGTCCATTTGAAATGTTACAGATTTTAATAAAAAATCATGATATCTACCCCAAGTTCTCTTGTGTACCATTCCGAGCCTTCTAACCCCAATCCATAGTGCCCATAGGTCAATTTCAATTCGGTCATCATTGGTGAGGCTTCTTACTTTGTTATATCCTTCGGCTAAGGAAGGATAGCCCGCAGCAAGCTGTCCATGCTGCCCATCATGCAATTTAAAATGGCCTAAATCATAGAACGGGCTATTTCCTTGCATCTCCCCAAAGTCAATAATGCCCGTGAAATTTCCGTTATGGTAGAAAATATGCGAATCATCAAAATCGCCATGGTTTAAACAAGAAGGATGCCTTATCATCAATGCTAATCCAGTATTTATTGTGTTTTTGATTTGGATTGCAACATCCCGGTGGAAGACATTCTCTGACAATAAATATAAATCTTCATCAAAAAATGCATAAATGTATTCCTGCAATGAATGATGTTCACCTTTTAAAATATTTCCACAAACCTCTTTGCCTCGTTTAATTGAACCAAAACCATCAACTTGAATGCGATTTAAAACCGCAAGCTGCTGTCCAGCCTTACAAAGGATATCCTCGTATCCGACTAGAGGAGGAAAATCTTCAATTGGGGAACCAAGGATTTCTTTAACAAGCATCAAAGACATTCCTAATGATTCCGTATCATTTTCAAAAAATACAACTTCTGGAACTTGAACTTGTTGTTTCCTTAGCAATGAATGAACATGCACTTCCATAGCAAAACTCATATTTTGTTCTGGAAGGATTCGAAGATAATAAGTATCTGCACCTAATTGAACACGATAGACATAAGTAGATACACCGCTTAATACTCTTTCTATTTGAAAGTCTCTTGAATGAAGGTGATTACTAAGAGCTTTTATTACTAAATCAATGGTAGGGGCTTCTTTTTTTATCAAATGTTTAATCCTCTCTTTTGAAAATTCGTCAATAAGAAAATTATATAGGAGATTACTCTAATTAATCACGGGAGAGTTTTTGTATAATGAAACGTTACCAACATGCTGAGTAGGAATAGGTGTAGGGAATGGTATATGGGAATACGAGGGAAATTGAATCGAGTTAGTGTTTAATTTAGCTAATTATTATCGTTGAGTGAAACCGAGCAATGAGCAGGCCGCTAGGCGAGCCTGCTCATTTATTCGGTTAAAGGGTGATCATTATAGTTCGTGTTTGATAACCCTAGCTAGCTCTTAATTGCCGTCCTTTATTATTGTAGGCTATTCAGCAGTTCATCTAAGTTTGACTGTATCTCCAGTTGCTGCTTCTCAACGATAGAAAAATCTGTTGCTGCTGCATAAAAGGCCTTAATTTGAGAATCAATGCTCTCGGCAATATTCAAATAGGAGGTGGCCTCCTTCATTTTGGCCGAATATCTTTCCTTGATCGCAGCTATTTCAGTTGCATAGGCTTCATCAGTGCCGGGTGTAATCGTTTGCGTATACATATCCAAAACTTCATCCCCATGTCGCTCAGGGAAGTATTCATGCGGTGCGGTGCTGTCGAAGATCGCTGTGCTAAGTGAAGGGAAAATCAACATGTCCAGGCTGTTAGGGTCAAAGCCGCAATGAAAGACTTGAACTTCGATTCCTTTTTTTTCGGCCGCGGCCGCAAGCTTTTTAAGCATCGTTGATTTACCGGATCCAGGTCTTCCTTTGATAAAAATTCTTCTCTCCAGCTGAGCGGTCAAGCTTTGTATAAAATCGAATGCTCCTTTCGGAGTCGCAGCACCGAAAAACATGTGTCGCACATTCGTGGATAGGTTATTTTCATGTCCTGCAAATAATTGTTGAATGAAATGCTGCACAATTTGATCTGCCTTCACGAAATCCATGTTTTCGATGTAATATTTTTCCCATTCATCATGAATCCGCAATGCGGTTAAGAATGATTCATATCCTTTAGAGTAGGCATCAGCGAGTTTAGCTCTAAGGTTTTCGATCGCTGCTAATTGTTGTGGAAGAATGAGGCTGTTGGCGAGTGCATCCCCCAAATCAACAAAGATTACTTCACCCGCCGCGACCTCCGCAACCCCCTCGCACACTCGCCCATCAACGACACCAACCTTCAATTCTGTTGCAATGATACCGTCTAGTTCGTCGGGACGTAGCGGCGAGTGGAAGTATTGCAGTTGTTGGCCTTTTTCCAGCAAGCTATTTGCCAAACTGCTAATAACCGTCGATTTTCCAGTACCTGGCGGACCAGTAAGGATGTAAAGTGTATTCAGTCCCTGAAAGGCGGACTTATACAAGAAATGGGCTCCGTGTGCGGTGTTGCCGCGGGCAAAATAGTGAGATGTTTTTTCGACCAACCTGAAACACTCCTTTGTGCCTGTTCTCGATTGTTCTCAGTTACCATTTATGTAAATGAGCTGAGAATAAGCATAAGTGGGATAAATGCCTATGCTATTGTATATTCCGAGACGTTCACAGTGGTGTGTATTTGTTCTATTTATGAGCGGGCAAATACAATTTGTCAGAAAAAATAAGACTAGCCTGAAATATGAACCAAATCGAGTTGTTCTAAAGGCCTACGAATTTGAAATCTATTTAAATTGGCTTCTAGCCGAATAAGAGTTAAACTATGAATGCATTGTTTTATAATCGTTAACGATAGAGGTGCCCAGCATGAGCGATCACAATTATTCAAAAAACAAACCGTATGAACGCTATCGATCTGATGCCCAAAATGTACTGCGTGACTCCCGTCTACCCGTTTTAATTTGGGTTATTTTGATTTATTTTTCTGTTTTGTACTCCCAGTTTCCCTTGTTTCCCGCGTTGATCGATTTTATTATTTTTACTGGTCTTATTTTGATCCATATTTTGCTGCATTGGTATGCAGGATCTGTTGTGGATACAAGACCTTGGATTTATTTTGTGGTACAAGGATTTATTGTTTGGGGTTGTGCGCTGCTTATGCCTAAGGCTTATTCTGTCATCTTTGTAAGCTTATTGACGGCCTTGGCCGGGCAAAGCATCGGTGTATATTCCCAGCGGCTTAAGGTGTTTTTGATCTGTACCCTTTATTGTGCTTTGTATTCTTTTTCACTCGTTTGGCTCGGGACGACCGAGGATTTACCATCAACATTGCCATCGCTCTTCTTTCTGATGGTTTTCGTAATCGGCTATGCTACTTTGTTCTATAAACAAGTTCGTGTTAAATTGCGGACCCAGTCGTTTTTGCGTGAATTGGAACGAGCGCACAGGAAAGTAGAGGATCTAACCATTGCCAACGAACGTCAGAGGATGGCCCGTGATTTGCATGATACCTTGGCACAAGGGCTGGCAGGTCTCATTATGCAGCTTGATGCCGCAGATGCGCATTTCGAGAACGATAATATACATCGAGCCCACGAGATTGTTCAACTGTCGAAAGCCCAAGCAAAGCGAACGCTTGCCGAGGCGAGAAGCGCTATCGACGACTTGCGTTCGTATTCCGCAGAGGTCATAGAAATTTCTAAAGCGGTGCAGGATGAGGCAGAACGTTTCTCGCATGCCACAGGGGTACATATTTCTACACAGCTATCCATACCTTATCCGATGGTCCCGAAGTTGATCTTTGAACATAGCTTGCACATTATCCGAGAATGCTTGTCAAATACAGCTAAATATGCCAACGCTACGAACGTAGAAGTCGTGGTTGCAGCACGAGAAAACGTGATTGAGCTAATAATTACCGATGACGGAATAGGGTTCGATACCAAGCTAATCGAGAAACAATCTGGTAGCTATGGTTTAATTGGCCTATATGAACGAGCCAGAATTATTGGTGGGGATATTAAAATCGAAAGCGGAAAGCAAGGAACAAAAGTTTCTGTTCGCATTCCATTACAACAGGAGGACACCATCTTATGACCATTAAGATTCTTATTGTGGATGACCACTTAGTCGTTCGTGAGGGACTTAAGCTGATCCTGGAAACCAATCAAAGGTACGAGGTAGTCGCAGAAGCATCCAACGGTGTGGAAGCGGTCCGTCTGGTGGAGGCATACAAGCCGGACGTTATTCTATTGGATTTAAACATGCCTGAGATGGGCGGCTTAGATACCATGACAGCACTCAAAGCTAAAGGACTCGATATTCCGGTCATTATTTTGACTACTTATAACGAGGATGAAATGATGATCCGAGGACTGGCGTTAGGTGCCAAAGGGTATTTGCTCAAGGATACGGGAAGGGAGATGATATTTCGCTCGATTGATGCAGCGATAAGGGGGGAAACGTTGCTTCTTCCGGAAATCACCGAGAAAGTTTTCGGTAACAGGACGCCATTAAAGGCGAAAGAGTCATCCTCGTCGAAACCACTTCTTTCAGACAAAGAATTAATCGTGCTTCAAGCGATTGCTCGTGGGGCTCGAAGTAAAGAGATCGGCTTCGAAATGGGAATATCAGAACGGACAGTAAAGACTCAATTAACCAGTATTTACAATAAATTAGGTGTTGATTCGAGACCGCAGGCCGTCGCCGTGGCGGTGGAGCGGGGGATCCTGCATTTATAATCGAAAATTTCATAGATTTGCCCGATCGTACATTTGGGGATTGCCCTTTTGTACGATTTTTTATTTTTCTCCTCCGTTTATGATGGATGTATGAATAAAAGAGGAGTGAGTGTTAGATGGCAGAAAAGCTTTATAGACTTGGGAAATGGTGCGCCAATAATCGCGGAAAGGCCCTATTATCTTGGGTGATTATCTTGGGCATAATTATCACGTTAGGCGTATCTTTTGATGGAGAGAAATCAACAAATCTGTCAATACCAGGAACGGAATCGCAAAAAGCTACTGATCTGTTGTCGATAGAGTTTTCATCCGGGAATAATGAACCACAGGGTGGAGCCGTTCAAGTCGTTTTCAAAGCACCCGAAGGAAAAACGCTTGAAGATGAAAAAATGAAAGAGGCTGTCATGTCGTTTATCGATGCCTCCAAAAAAGATCAAGAAATCATTGCAGCCATGGACCCCTACACGCTGGGAACCGTAAGTCAGGATAAACGGATCGGTTACGCCAACTTGACTTATGGTGTTGCTGCAGAAAATGTTCCTCAAGAATCAAAAGATCAAGTGTTGACTAACATTAATATCACCAAAGATGCAGGCATTCAGACGGAGCTAAGTGGAACCGTACAAATTGTCGCCGTTCATGGCGGTGCTAGTGGCGAATTAATTGGTATCTTGGTTGCCTTTATGATCCTGACCATCACATTTATGTCCATGCTTATGGCAGGAATCCCGATACTATTAGCCGGTGTTGGTGTTGTTGCAGGTATTATGCTCATCAATTTCGGATCAGGCTTCATTTCGATTGGTAGTTCGTCAACTGCATTATCGACGATGTTAGGTCTTGCTGTAGGAATTGACTATGCCTTGCTTATTATTTCCAGGGTTCGGCAGGAAGCGAGTAAACGATCAGACACAACTGAAGCGATAGCAATTGCTACTGCGACTGCAGGAAGTGCCGTTATATTTGCCGGTCTGACCGTCATTATTGCACTTGTAGGCTTAGCTGTCGTTAACATTCCGTTTCTTACCGAGATGGGTCTCGCCGCTGCATTAACGGTCCTTATGGCAATGGCTGTTTCCATTACACTGTTACCGGCACTCCTTTCCTTGATGGGTAAGCGTATCATTCCGAAAAGAAAAAAAGCGGCAGCAAAGCAGCGAACTTCGAATATATTTGCCTCTTGGGCACGTTTTGTATCGCGATTTCCAGCGCCCGTTATATTGGTAACACTTATCTTAATTGGCTCTATGTGTTATCCTGTGCTGCACATGAAAACAGGACTTCCCGATAATGGGACAAGATCCATCGAAACGACCGAAAGAAGAGCTTATGATCTCATGGCTGAAGGATTTGGGCCAGGAATTAACGGCCCAATTACAGTCGTAGTGAATTCATCCGACAGCGAAACAACAAAGCAGGTTGCTTCCGTCGTTGTGGAAGAAATTAGCAAGCTGGACGGCGTTGTAAGTGTATCACAGCCATTCTTCAATCAATCGGAGAACGTATCGATTCAAACCTTAATGCCAAGTGACGGGCCATTAGCCGATCAAACGCTAGAGCTCGTTAAAGCGGTAAGAAAACATAATTCGGAAATTGCGGAAAAGTACCAAGCAGAGATTATGCTTACAGGTGTTACCGTTTTGAATATGGATATAACGGATAGCTTAAATAACGCTTTGCCCATTTTCATCGCAACTATTGTAGGGTTTGGTTTGATTATCCTTGCCATTATGTTTCGCTCCATACTGGTTCCCATAAAGGCGATCATTGGTTTTCTGTTTACGATCTTCTCGTCACTCGGTGCTGTTGTGCTTGTTTTCCAAGACGGGTATCTAAGCGAATTATTTGGTATAACGAATGTAGGGCCGCTTTTGAATTTCCTTCCCATACTAGTCGTAGGGATCGTATTCGGATTAGCCATGGATTACCAAGTTTTCTTAGTATCCCGGATGCGAGAAGACTACAGTCACAGCGGTGATGCTAAGAAATCGGTTATTTCCGGTATGGAACAGAATGGTCTAGTCGTAACTCTTGCGGCACTTATCATGATTTCTGTATTTTGCGGCTTTATCTTTATGGATGAACCAGTCATTCAATCATTGGGTCTAGCCCTTACGGCTGCGGTATTCATTGATGCGTTTATTGTTAGAATGACATTCGTGCCTGCTGTAATGGCACTATTGGGGAAATCGGCGTGGTATATGCCCAAATGGCTGGACCGCGTGCTGCCGAACGTAGATATTGAGGGCGAGAGCATGGTTTCCAAAAAAGTCGAACAGAAGGCAAGTTAATCTCTGCGGTCTGATAGGCCATCGAGCAGCTGCTGAATCGAAGAAATATAACCAGTTAGATTACGCCGCATGTAGCAAGTACCATGAATACTAGCCACCCTCTCGGGTGGCTGTTTTTTTGGTAATGTGCATGATAATTATCCGAGGGGAGGAATTCCCTATCCTCATGATAGGAATATGGTTAAGGCTGCACAATCAAGTCAGCAATCCTTTTGTTAATATCGCCTCGCAACAGTCCGCCATGATAGCATACGACAGCTTCGATATCAAAAGGCTTGAATTTCTTTAATGATTGAACAGCTTGCTCCATATCAATCGTAGAGTATGGAGAAGAACCCTGCAATTCGCCATTATGGATAACCAAGGCGTCGCCGGCTATCAGTGTTTTGCTCGCATGGTGATATAGACTGACATGGCCAGGTGTATGACCAGGTGTATGAATTACCGTTAAACCACCGCCAATCGGAAGTGTGTCACCGTCCGCCATTAGTCTTGTTACATTTGGTTTGGAGGGGTGAACGAAGACTTTATTGAATTGAGTGCGAACGTTTGACGGTAAGCTTTCTAGCTCTGCATTCAAGCGTTCGGTCGGAAATTTGAGAAGGGGAGCTTTCCCGTCGATCGTATCTCGATCGTCTTCATGGGCATATACCTCGAATGGCGATTCGCTTGTATTTTCCAAAAATCCCGGCAAGCCTCCGATGTGATCGATGTCCTGATGCGTCAGAATAATGGCCTGAAGAGGCAACTTATCAATTCCAGCGTGTTTGGCGTAGTCAAGGATCACGCTTGCCGAGCTCGGCATTCCTGTATCGATTAACGTCCAAGCATCCTTATCGTGAAAAATAGTGGGATGAATCGGCATGGAGCGCTCGCCAAGCTTCATCTCTATGTCTAGCATCTCTAAGCCTTCTGCAATGCGCATAATTGTTGCCGAGCTGGCACTAGGGCCTAGCGCCGGCACACCTCCTTTAAATGATTAAATTAAAACTCATTAGTATAATATAGAACTATATAGTTTTAATGTCAATGCCTTAACGTTGACCTCAATTGCAACTCATGTCAATATAAGATGGGGTGATAGTCAAATGAAGGATTTAAAGAAGGCGAAAATTCTCGACGCGGCTATGGATTTGTTTCGGAATAAGGGCTATGGTTCAACTTCCATGCAAGACATCGCTGAAACATGCGGAGTGGCCAAAGCCAGTATATATAAATTTTTCACATCCAAAGAGGACTTGTTTACGGCGACGTTCGTCGCGTGCTACCAGACGTTACTTGAGCAGGCAGCTGAGCTCGAGCGCACTGGAATGCCGCTTGGTATGTCCTCAAAGGATAAATTAAGCCGCAAAATTGAATTTTATCTGTACTATATCTTAGAGAATCACTTGTTTATGATCGAATTCAGCGAACTGCCCATAGCGGAGAACGAGTCTTTCATGGAAGCGAGGAAGAAGATTAAGATTGCCCTGCTTACCTGGCGGAAGGAAATGTTGATCGAAGCATTCAGCGAGCGGCTCGAGTTGTACGTGTGGGATGCAGTCATGATCTTTCAGGGCATTCTTCATGAATATATGAGCGGAGTTTTGCGGAAGGAGATCTCGCAGCCAATTCCCGAACTTGCGGATTTCATCGTTGATCGAATGGAGGCAGTCGTTAAAGATATGATGCAAAAGGCACCAAAATCGATGATTGGTGAATGGATCATCGATTATAATCCCAATCAGCAAAACGATGAGACGGCACGTAAGGGAACAGTTGAAGAATTTCTAGCGGCGATGGAGCTGCGGATTCAGACGCTCCCTTTATCACCAGCTTCTCGTATAGAGTTAAGGGATGTTGTTGGCCTGCTTCGTCAGGAAGTTTTGTCGGAGAAGCCTAATCTCACTCTTCTGCGTGTATTGAAGGCTCATCTGGAAGCCGTTCCAGAACTGCGCTCGTATTTGCGCCAGCTCAAGCTGTTGATGACTTAGGTTTAATTGTACGGAATAAGCATATTTATTTTAGATCTAACCGAAGGAGTGTGTAACTTTTGAACGAAACCTGTGTTCCAACCGGCGTGGGATTAAATGAGACTGGCTTTGGCTATACGTTGTCCTTAATCGGCGGTAAGTATAAGATGATCATTATGTATTGTCTGTCTGAAAATAAAGTTATACGGCATAATGAGCTGAAGCGAAGTATTGGTTCGATTTCCTTTAAAACGCTAAGCGTCATGTTGAAAGAGCTGGAGGCAGACGGTTTGATCCTACGTCAGGAATATCCCCAAGTGCCTCCGAAAGTTGAATATTCCTTAACGGAACGCGGACTTTCTCTCCTTCCATTGTTGGATATGATGTGTGAGTGGGGAGAGAAAAACAGTCCGGAAGGTCAAGAAAATGAGTTGACGTAGGCATTGACGTTTTTATTAAAAAAAGTATCGCCTAAACAAGGCGATACTTTTTTTGTATAGCTGTATGTTAGTTTCTTCCTACATGTTGTCAATAAAATTCAAATAATCTTGTACGCCTTTTTCTAGTTGACTTGCAGACGTCCCGTTTTCTGTACCATAAAATGCGAAAAAAGATCGATAATCGGCATGACAGTATAGGAGTGTAGTTTCAAATGGGGATAATAGATTTTCAAGCGTATAGCGATATTTTCCCTCTTTGCTATAATCATCTTTTTCAATTCCAGCGGACACAGCTAATGCAGCTTTACGATTTTTTAATTTGTTGCCTCCATTTGATCCGAAAGCCCAACCATGGATAAAAACTTCATCAAGCCATTGCTTAAGGAGTGGCGGACAATTAAACCAATAAAAAGGAAACTGTAAAACGAGATTTTGATGTGATTCAATTAATTGTTGTTCTTTACCCACATCAATGTTCCCGTCAGGATAAACCTTATGCAATTCGTGCACGGTATACTTTTCAGGATATTTATGGAGTTCTTCGACCCACCGTTTATTAATGATGGACGTTTCGATGCTGGGGTGTGTGACGATAACAAGTGTTTTCAAAGTTGTTAACCTCCTTGAGTTGTATTACTTCATGAGTATATAGCGCACGCTACAAATATGTAAGTATGCACTTTTACTACAGGTACTTACATAAAGGTAAGTATCAAATTAGCGATTGAGTTCTTATTTTATGAAAATCATCATCAAATTGATTAGACTGATTTTCAAAGAGTCTAGATTCTCTATGTTATTGTTCCTCCGCAATAACCTCTTTTTTGAAAAACAGATAGTTGTCTACTAGGTTTTTAGGTATACACCTTTCCAATACCATGCACCTCAACGTAGGATAATTCAAATCCCAAGGAGGTGCTATTTTGAATTGTTCAGGAAATAAACATAAAAAAAGATGTCACAAAAAAGTTGTTGTTGTGTGTAAACCAAAAAGAAATAAGAAGAAAAATATAATCGTTAAAAAGAAAATAGTTAAAGTAACCTGCCCGCGTCCGGTTGTTAATGTCACCCCTGTCCCAGGACCAGCAGGTCCGCAAGGAGCCCAAGGACCAGCCGGTCCACAAGGCTTATCGGGTGCTCAAGGAGTAGCAGGAGCTCAGGGACCAGCAGGAGCGCAAGGAGCAACAGGGACACAAGGCGTTACAGGTCCGCAAGGACCAACAGGCACATTTTCACCAGTTTACGGTAGTATATACGATAACGATTCCCAAACTCTTGGAGCGGATGAAGCTGTTCGTTTTAACCAATTTGATCAGCCAGATGTGGTACTTTTTGGTGGTTTAACGGCAACCGCTACAACACTTACGGTACCTGTGGATGGAGACTATTCCATTATGTGGGAAATCGTTTTCTTGCCAGAAGAAGTGGCAACGCATTGTGCATTTGGTATATTTGTAAATGGTAGTTTACAAAACTCAACGAGATCAGGAATTGCCGTTTTCACAGATCAAGAGGTTGGAGCTGTTGGTTCGGATTCAATTCTTAGACTTTTATCTGGGGACGTCATAGAATTGCGAGCACTAATCCCAGCAACGAGCACACAAACAACCATTGATTTATCTGCAGAAATTCAATATCCACCATTCGGCGGTGTAGCAGATCAACCAATTAACAGCGCATCTATACGTATTATTAGATTGGGACCCTCGTAGATTTATATTCGAACCACTTTTCTAAATGCAAGTTTATATTTGAATTGAAACTCCAGTAAATAGCTGGAGTTTATTTGTATGAGGTTGACCCGCTTGTTTATAGCGATCCAGGCGTTCCAATTTTCCGTAAGCCCGGTCCATCACCATAATAAAGTCGGGGTTTTCCAAGGATTCGCATAAAGGGCTAACATGCCTTGCGCCTTGTTTCACGATTACATTTGCGGACAAGTAGCCGAAACGATAGGCCGACCATTCCTCACTGCTGCGGCAACCTAATAGTGAAGCAACTGATAAACGGTGAATTTTCGCGCCACATCGACATAGCCAACCGTCTTCACGATGGAATCAACTTCTTCGGGCGCAAGAATGGTTTGAAGGATTGAGAGAATCGTATTAGACTTTTTTATGGAGTCGTCACCTTTCGGTCTGTTTGTAGGGGTACAAACATTTTACCGGGTTGACGGCTCTTTTTCTACCATTTAGTGGTTAATCAACAGGCCTGAAAATATGTCATTTTATTTCTGGTAGTGAGAGGAAATATGGTAAGATAGTGGCAAGTTGACAGAAGATGACCACGGCTTGTGGATCATCTGTCGGGAATTATGAATATACAGCGAGCGAGGCACACATGAAAACTTCTAAAAATAAGATCAGACTAAGTCATATCATTTATTTAGTATTGTTCATTCTTATCCTTGTCTCGGTGCGATGGAGTTGGCATGATTGGCTTTCTTTATCTAATCCTCCAACGGTGAAGCAAGGCTTGCTTGATTTAAGAGGTATAGATCTTGAGAATCAACAATCGTTTCCGATGGATGGGGATTGGTTATTTTACCCAGGGCAGTGGATCGGTTCAACTAATTCTGGTGACGCTTCGGATGGTCAAATGCTGCAGGTTCCTGGCAACTGGAATGCTGCTTTTAATCCTGCCCAAAAGAATGCCTATGGATACGGAACCTATTATGTGAAAATTTTGCTGGATCGTCCGTTATCAGAGCCTCTAAGCATATGGTTTCAGTCGATCTACACGGCCTCCCAAGTCGAAATTAATGGGGAAGTGCTGGCGGAGTTCGGCGTGCTTGCCGAGAGTAAGGATGAGCATATATCTGAAACTAAGTCCTTTATGGTCACCTATGCTCAGAAGGATCAGATGGAGCTTAATGTGTTCGTGCGGGCAGCAAATCAGGAGTCACCGCTCCAAGGTGGCATCGTTCGATCCGTACAATTTGGCACGCATGAAGTGGTTAATAAAGTCTACTTGTATTCGTTAGCCTTTCAGCTAATCGTCTGTGTCATTTTTATGCTTCATGCGATGTATGCTTTAATCATTTATTTAATGAATAGGCGAAAAAAGGAGTTTATTATATTTTTCTTTTTGATGGCAGCTTCAGCTATGACGGTTGCGGTTCATCATCATGGATTATTGTTTCTGTGGATGGATGCGAGCTTTGCATGGATGTGGAAAATAAAAGCATTCGCCTTCATGTGGTTCTCATTTTTCCTCTTGCTGATGGGAAGAGGTCTTGGCGGTATAAGAAGAAAAGGCGTACTTTTGTATGGTTACATCTTCCTGTTACTTGCTTTTACCCTTTTTGTTGCTGTAGGTCCGACGGAGATGGTGTTGTATTCTCTTGAAAAAGGACTCTATATGATCCTGTATTACGTTCCATTGTTCTGGACGGCTTACTATTTCATGCGGATGGTGTTCGATAAGGGAGAAGGGGCATTGTTCCTAGTGTTCTCAGTCGTATGCGTCATCAATAATATTTTGTGGGGGACGGTTTATTATGCGGGTACCTCTCAATTTATGTTTTATCCGATTGATTTGATAGCTGCCATTACCAGTTTCTCTGCCTATTGGTTCAAAAGATACTTTAATAATTCGGATGAGAATATGCAGCTAAATGAACGATTGGCTGAGACTAATCGGCTTAAAGATCGTTTTCTAGCGAATACGTCTCATGAATTGCGGACGCCGCTCCATGGCATTATGAACATTGCCCAGAGCGTACTGACCCGAAAAAAACAAGTGCTCGATGAACAGAGTCAGCGAGATATGGAGCTGCTTGTCATGGTCAGTCGCCGGATGTCGCATATGCTAAATGATTTGCTTGATGTCGTACGATTGCAGGAAAAAAGAATTTCGGTCCGATTGACAAAGGTAAACGTGCAGTCTGTAGCTGCTGGCGTGCTGGACATGCTTAGGTTTTCGAGCGAAGGTACCAAGGTTGAGTTGCGCATGAATATACCGGAGGACCTGCCGCATGTAGATGCAGACGAGGAACGCTTGGTACAGATTCTTATTAATTTGGTGCATAATGCGCTAAAGTATACGCAGAATGGCTTTGTAGAGCTGTCAGCAAAATATGAAAAGGGCCAAGTGCTGCTGCAAATCAGGGATACAGGTGCTGGAATGGATGAAATCATGCAAAAGCGCGCATTTATCCCCTATGAACAGGGCTCTTTTGGCGGGGGAGGCATGGGGCTTGGGCTTAGCATCTGCAAAGAGCTAGTTGAATTGCATGGCAGCAAGCTGCTCTTACAATCGCAGCCAGGAAAAGGCAGCGTGTTCAGCTTCAAATTAGCAGTGCATGAGGAGCGTTCGCAGCCTTCTGCACCTTTATTGTCACCTCCGGCAGAAATGGATTCGGAGGCGTGGTCGGCAGCTTTAGTTAAGATTACATCGGAGACTGCCGCTATGGTTGCTTCCAGCAATACAAGTCAGGAGCTTGATCATATTTCGAAGCTCTCTAGCGCAGTCGACCAAATTCGTGTACTAGCTGTCGATGATGATTCTATCAATCTCAAAGTACTTACCCATATCTTGTCTACAGAAAATTATTATATCGGAACTGCCAATTCTGCAGGTGAGGCACTAGATAAACTGCATCAAGACCAGTGGGATCTTGTGATCGCTGACGTAATGATGCCGGGGATGTCAGGGTATGAATTGACCCGATTGATCCGAGAACGGTTTACGCTTTATGAACTGCCTATTATTTTGTTGACGGCCCGCAGCAAACCGGAAGACATCTATACGGGGTTTCGTGCTGGAGCCAACGATTATGTTACCAAGCCAGTGGATGGCCTGGAGTTGAAATATCGCGCTTGGTCGCTGTCGTCGCTGAAACAGGCCGTCAATGACCGCTTACGCATGGAGGCTGCTTATTTGCAAGCGCAAATTCATCCTCATTTTCTATTTAATACACTGAATTCGATTACGGCACTCAGTGAGATTGATTCAGACAAGATGAGGAAACTTGTAGAGGCTTTTACGTTTTATTTGCGCATTAGCTTCGACTTCTTGACCGCTGGCAAGCTGGTTTCACTCTCGCGTGAGCTTCAACTGGTGGAGAACTACCTGTACATCGAACAGCAGCGATTTGAGGAACGGCTGCAGATCGAATGGGACGTAAAATGGGATAGAGACGACGTGCTGATTCCTCCATTAACGATCCAACCGCTAGTGGAGAATGCGGTTCGGCATGGCATTTTAAGTAAGGCAAAGGGCGGCACTCTAAGCATTCGAATAAAGAGTGAAGCAGGTGCTATTCGTGTTACGATCTCGGATACGGGTATTGGAATGAATGGGGAACAAGTGGCAAAGCTGCTATCTCCGGTGGGCAAAGAAGAACGTGGTATTGGCTTGTTTAATACGCATAGTCGATTAACCCAGCTGTATGGCCAAGGGCTGCATATTCAAAGTGAGCCTGGCGCAGGAACAGCGGTGTCGTTTACCATTCCGGTCAAGGATTAACGGATATAAAAGAATACCCAAGTGATATTATAAATATAACATGTTCTATGCCTGTGTTATATTTTTACAACTTTGAAGATCACGGTTGGGGATTTTCCGTTTTGAGTATGGGCGAGGAAATTTCGCAGTTTCACTATTCATATGAAATGGAAGAGATAGCGCTGCAAATTTTTTTACAGGAACGTTTTCCTGAGGAGGATGTAATAGAACTGCTTTATATTAACCCTGACTCAGATGATATTAGGCAGAAAGCATTAACTGAATTAAATAAAACATCTGAGTTGAAAAACCAAATAGGAAAGCAACTTGAACATATTAATTTTAATGCTTTTTCTCTTTTTCACTTGGACGAGCTGGGAATTCTAAATTTGAAGAGCTTGCTCGACGCTGAATCTGTCATGAATTTGGATAACGCACACATTATTGTGGAGAGGTTTAAAGCGTTACTAAATATAGAGGAGATGGAATGGATACGGGCTGACCGTATAGAATGATTCATAACTAATGGATGAATAGGTAGGTAATAAGCAGAAAGAGGACTGTCTAGGCAGCCCTCTTTCTGCTTATTAGTGCTCTGTCTATCTGACAAGCTCGATGAACTTCGTTGCAGCGCTAGAAAGCGGCATATTACGCATAATCATCGTTCCTACTTGGGAAGGAGGCAGCTGCACCTCTAACTGAATTTCAAAGAGCGAGCCTTCTTCCAGCTCCTTGGAAACAAATTCTCTAGTCACATAAGAGATTCCGAGTCCTTTCCGAGCAAACGCAATGAGAAGATCGACGCTTCCGACCTCGATTTCGGGCTTAAGCTCGTAGCCGTAGCCTTGAAATAATTCCGTAATGGCCATTCGGGCACGGCTGTTGCGCGAGAATAAGATAACGGGATACGCGAGCAGCATATCGAGCGAAATCGCCACCCCCTTAAGCTCTGAAAAATGAGCCCCCGCAACAAAACAGTCCTGCAGCTGTATTCCCTCTCTAACCTCGAGCTGGGGATCAACAATCGGCATACGGACAACACCAAGATCAATTTTGCCTTCTTTCAAGAAAGCAATGACTTCTGGCGTGGTGCCATGAATCAGCTGCAGCTTAATGCCAGGATGGCTCTGATGAAACTCTTCCAAATACGGCAGCAAATAATGCTTGAACAATGAATCGCTCCCGCCAATCCTCAGCTCCCCGCTGTCCAAATTTTTAAGCGCAGCCAGTTTTTCTTCGCCCAATGATATGAGGATTTGGGACTTTTCAATATAGGAGTAGAGGATAGCCCCTTCTTGAGTCAGGGAGACGCCTTTGGAGTTTCGGTAAAACAAGGTGATGCCAAAGCTGTCTTCCAGCTGTTTGATGGCATGACTGACGCTCGGTTGCGTGATGTATAAGGATTTGGCAGCTTGTGTCAGGCTCCCCGTCTTCGCAGCCCAATAAAAAACCTTATATAACTCATAGTTGTTCATAGACATGGTCTATAGCTCCTGTGAAATATATTAATTACTTGTATAGGTGATATTCGTATTATAGTTGAACTAAGGAAAAGAAGCCATTGATTAATCGAATCACGAGAAACCATGCTTGAAGGGAGTTAGAAATAATGGAGGCAACAACGTTTGTTTTGTTTGGAGCGACGGGGGATTTAGCCAAAAGAAAAATTTACCCGGCCTTATATAATTTGTTTGTTGATCAGAAGCTGCCGCAATCCTTCTCTGTCATTGGTCTGGGCAGAAGAGAAGTGTCGGATGAAGCTTTTCAGGCAAATGTCGAAAAATCGCTGCGTACCTTCTCGAGACGCGAGGCGAACGATCCTGCATTAATGAAAAGCTTCTTACAAGCATTCCGCTATAGAGTATTAGACGTAGGTCATAAAGAGGATTACGAGAAGCTGCTGCAGGTGGTTGAACAGCGGGAGAAAGAGCTTGATATTCCGCCGAATCGACTGTTTTATTTATCCGTTGGGCCTGAATTTTTTGAGACCATCGCATCCAATATCCAAGAAAGCGGACTTGGTTCAGCGGATGGCTGGAAGCGTCTGGTGATCGAGAAGCCATTCGGCCATGATTTGCAATCGGCCCGGGACCTCAATGAGAAATTAAGCAAAGCTTTTGCAGAGCATGAGGTTTTCCGAATTGACCATTATCTAGGCAAACCAATGGTGCAGAAGCTAGAAGTTCTACAACAATCCAATCCGGTTCTGCAGGCACTATGGACCAACCGTTATATTGCGAACGTACAGATCACGGCTAACGAAACCGTCGGCGTCGAGGAAAGAGCAGGTTATTACGACCATGTTGGTGCCGTGAGGGATATGTTCCAAAACCATATGCTGCAATTGCTAATGATGCTGGCGATCCATCTTCCGAAGAACAGTACCTCCAAAGATGTACGCTTAAAAAAGAAGATGGTTATGGAATCTGTTGAACCACTGCAAAAACAAGATGTTAAATCGAGCGTGATCCGCGGGCAGTACAAAGCGGGAGTGATTCAGGATACGCCGGTTGCCGGTTACAGAGCTGAACCGGGAATTGCCGCCACATCCATGAATGACACATTTATAGCTGCCAAACTGCAAATCGACGATTATTTTTGGCGGGACGTTCCATTTTACATCCGTACAGGGAAACGAATGAAGGAGAAATCGACCCGGATCGTCATTGAATTCAAAGAACCGCTCAAACAGCAATCCCATACCAATGATGACAGTAAGCAGCCTAATCTGCTTGTGTTTGAAATTAGCCCCAATGAAGGCATTTCGCTGCAATTAAATACGAGAGATCCCCAGCATAAAGGGGAGTTCAAGCCTATTCATATCGATTTTCATACGAGCCGCAACGATGTGCCAGAGGCGTACGAAAATTTGATTCACGATGCCTTGAATGGGGATTCAACGTTTTTTGCGCATTGGGATGAGGTGGAGTTGTCCTGGAAATGGGTACAGCCGATCCTCAATGCCTTTGAAGAAAATCTTGTTCCCCTTCATTTTTATGAGGCAGGTACCTATGGACCTGCCGAGTCCGATGAGCTATTGGCAAGAGACGGCTATCATTGGTGGTTCGATTCCAAGCCTAAACAAAAAATAGAAGCAATTAAAGGAGAAGAATATGCCTATCACACAAACGATTGACCAGCTAGCTATTGATACGATTCGTACTTTGTCTATTGATGCGATTAACAGCGCAAATTCAGGCCATCCCGGGCTGCCGATGGGGGCTGCGCCAATGGCGTATGCGCTTTGGGCGAACCAATTGAATCACAACCCAGGTCACGCCAAATGGTTTAACCGCGACCGTTTCGTTCTCTCTGCGGGCCATGGCTCAGCATTGCTTTACAGCCTGCTGCATTTGTCAGGCTATCAGGTATCCATTGACGATTTAAAACAGTTCCGCAAGCTGAACAGCAAAACTCCGGGTCATCCTGAATTTGGACATACGGATGGCGTTGAAGCGACTACCGGGCCTCTGGGCCAAGGACTTGCAATGGCAGTGGGAATGGCGATGGCTGAAGCCCATTTGGCTTCGAAATTCAATCAAGACGGCTTCCCGGTCATCGATCATTATACGTATGCGCTAGTTGGTGATGGATGCTTAATGGAAGGTGTCTCTTACGAGGCAATGTCCATGGCTGGACACATGAAGCTGGGCAAATTAATTGCACTGTATGATTCCAATGATATTTCATTGGATGGGGATCTAAACCTTTCCTTCGGGGAAAATATGCAGAAGAGAGCTGAATCCGCTAATTGGCACTACTTAAGGGTGGAAGACGGCAACGACGTTGCGCAAATTACTAAAGCGATTGAAGCAGCCAAGCAAAATGATTCACAGCCAACCATCATTGAAATTCGGACGATTATTGGTTATGGAAGCAAGAAAGTAGCGGGAACAAATAAAGCGCATGGCAACCCACTTGGCAAAGAAGAAGCGATTGCAACGAAGGAAGTTTATGGCTGGAAGTACGAGGAAGAGTTTACGGTTCCGACAGAAGTTAAAGCTCATTTCGAGAAGTTAAAGCAGCAGGGCGAAGTCAAAGAAACAGAATGGAATGGCTTACTGGCTTCTTATAAGGAGCAGTATCCGCTGCAAGGCAAGGAGCTTGAACAAGTCATCGATGGATCCGTCTCGATCGATGCCGAAGACATTCTAACATTTGACTCCTCCAAAACCGTTTCAACAAGAATTGCAAGCGGTGAAGCTATCAATCATTACATTAAAACCGTCCCATCGATCTTTGGAGGCAGCGCAGACCTATCGCATTCGACGATGACGGATATTCGTGGAGAGCAAACCTTTGCAGTCGAATCTTACGCGGGACGGAATATTTACTTCGGTGTGCGTGAGCATGCCATGGGGGCAGCCGGTAATGGCATGGCTTTGCATGGAGGGGTTAAACCATTTGTCAGCACGTTCTTCGTGTTCAGCGATTACTTGCGGCCAGCGATCCGGTTGGCTGCTTTGCAAAAGCTGCCAGTCACCTATGTATTTACGCATGATTCCATTGCGGTCGGCGAAGATGGACCGACGCATGAGCCTGTTGAGCATCTAGCTGCACTTCGTACAATCCCGGGACTTACGGTGATTCGTCCATCGGATGCAAACGAGACATCAAGCGCATGGGCATACGCGCTGAAACAGCAAGAAGGTCCGGTAGCTCTTGTACTAAGCCGTCAGAATCTGCCTGTATATGATGAGACTAAAGCAAATGTAGAAGATGTGGCCAAAGGTGCTTATGTTCTTACTGAAACGAACGATCAGCCAGATGTTATCCTGATCGCTACCGGTTCTGAGGTTTCTCTTGCCGTTAGCGCTAAAGCCGAGCTGGAGCGGGATAACCACTCGGTACGTGTGGTTGCGATGCCGAGCAGGGAGCTGTTCGACCGTCAGTCTGAAGACTATAAGCAATTGGTTCTTCCTGATTCCGTGTCGAAGAGATTGGCGATAGAAGCTGGAATTTCGTTAGGCTGGGAGCGATATACCGGACCATTCGGAAAAGTGTTGTCCATTGACACCTTTGGCGCTTCAGGTCCTGGTAATGAAGTTATGGAATACTTTGGATTCTCCACTAACAACGTAGTTCGCTTGACTAAAGAATTGCTAAACAAATAAAAAATTGGAGGTTTATGATTATGAAATTTTTTATCGATACAGCTAATTTGGTGGATATTAAAAAAGCGTACAAAATTGGTGTTTTATCCGGCGTGACAACGAACCCATCTTTGGTAGCCAAAGAAGGAGTGAAATTCGAAGATCGCATTGCTGAAATTTTACGAGAAGTGCCGGACGTTGAATCCGTTTCTGCTGAAGTAACACCTGATGCCGAAACCGCAGAAGAAATGATCGCTCAAGCAAATGAACTGATCAAAATCAACAATAACGATAAAAACGTTACAATCAAGCTTCCGATGACGCTTGCCGGTCTTGAGGCTTGCCGCTATCTGGCCAAAAAAGGCGTAAAAACAAATGTCACTTTGATCTTCACTGTGAATCAGGCGCTCTTGGCTGCTCGTGCTGGCGCGACCTATGTATCTCCGTTTCTAGGCCGTTTGGATGATATTTCAGAAGATGGCGTTCAATTAATCGTGAAAGTAGCTGAATTATTCCGTATTCATAAGCTGGATGCACAAATTATCGCGGCTTCTGTCCGTCATCCTGATCATGTGACTCGCGTTGCAATGGCGGGTGCGCATATTGCTACGATTCCATTCAGTGTGATTGAACAAATCTCTAAGCATCCTTTGACCGATCAAGGAATGGAGAAATTTGCTGCAGACTGGAAAAAATCAGTTCAATAATAATAACATTTCATTCAAAAGCAAAGCAGGAAGGAAGTCAGCGATGAGTAAACAACAAATTGGCGTAATCGGCTTGGCGGTTATGGGTAAAAACCTAGCTTTGAATATCGAAAGCAGAGGGTTCTCGGTTGCTTTGTACAATCGTTCCCCCGAGAAAACGAATGAGCTTGTAGCGGAAGCGCAAGGGAAAAATTTCGTGGGTACTTTTAGTGTTGAACAGTTTGTCCAATCGCTAGAGACACCGCGCAAAATTTTAATTATGGTAAAAGCGGGGCAGCCCACTGATGATACGATTAATCAGCTTTTACCTTTCCTTGATCAAGGAGATATTCTGATAGACGGCGGGAATGCTTATTTCCCAGATACGCAAAGAAGAAACAAAGAGCTTCAAGCTAAAGGCTTCCGCTTTATTGGAGCAGGTGTTTCTGGAGGCGAGGAGGGAGCACTGAAAGGTCCTTCGATTATGCCGGGGGGGCAGAAAGACGCCTATGCGCTTGTAGAGCCAATCTTGACTGCGATATCGGCCAAAGTTAACGGTGATCCTTGTTCTACCTACATTGGGGAAGACGGCGCGGGCCATTATGTGAAAATGGTGCACAACGGCATCGAATACGGCGATATGCAACTGATTGGTGAAGCATATCAATTGCTGAATGATGTTTTGCATTTAAATACAAGCGAGCTGCACGAAATTTTCTCGGAATGGAACCGAGGCGAGTTGGATAGCTATTTAATTGAAATAACAGCTGATATTTTCTCCAAGACTGATCCGGAAACGGGAAAACCGATGGTTGATGTCATTCTTGATTCTGCAGGCCAAAAAGGAACCGGCAAATGGACGAGCCAAAGCTCTTTGGATTTAGGCGTACCTTTATCCATTATTACAGAATCAGTGTTTGCACGGTTTATCTCAGCGATGAAAGAAGAACGCGTGGCAGCAAGCAAACGGTTGAATGGCCCGGATGCAGCTAGCTACGACGGTGATCCTGCCGAATTTATCGAGGCCGTCCGCAAAGCGCTCTATGCAAGCAAAATCGCTTCCTATGCGCAAGGCTTCGCACAAATGAGAGCGGCATCCGACGAGTATAAATGGGATCTTAATTATGGCAGCATCGCGATGATTTTCCGCGGAGGATGTATCATTCGTGCTGGGTTCTTGCAAAATATTAAGGATGCGTATGATCGTGACCCTGCTCTGAAAAATCTGTTCTTGGATGATTACTTCAGAGATATCGTTCAAAACTATCAGGATGCTTGGAGAAAGGTAATCTCGATAGCGGTAACCAGAGGGATACCTGTTCCTGCTTTTGCTTCCGCGCTGGCTTATTATGACAGTTACCGTTCGGAGAGGCTTCCAGCTAACTTACTGCAAGCACAGCGGGATTACTTCGGAGCACACACGTTTGAGCGGCTGGATCAGAAGGGCAGCTTCCACTTTCAATGGATGGCAAATAATGCTTAATCGGATTTGGGCAACTATATAAGTTGAACTAAAGTTTCACGTTTTAGTCGCTGCGCGAGTAGATTATTCTTACGATCGCGGTTGTAACCAGATTCTTTGATTGACTAAGACATTTAAAGGTAAGAATCCAGCTACAAAGGCGAACAATTCTTTTCTCCAGAACGATCTTCTCGCTTCGCTTAAACGGCATTTCTTTAGTTCAACCTATATAGACAATTAAGAAGAAATTCATAGAAAACCGCGTTGCGAATAAACATTTGCAATGCGGTTTTTTTTTGCTGTATCGTGAGCGGATATGCAACTATTCACCGAGATCCGCGTTAGAAGATATGGAAACATCTGTTAGCATTTAGAGTTGCACATCAATGCAGAATACTACTCGAAAATAGATACGATGTATCATTCTGACCATAGTGTTTTCGTATTTTCGGACACGAGGTTGAAAAAAACGATATAACTGAAGGGAATTTGCGGGTATACTGCTACGCAGCATGTAAACAAACCGTTTGATCGCGTAAATACATCTGGCGTTTTTTCTATTATCTTAGCAGTTTGTCCAGTTCCTATTAGTCTGCTGTTCGATTTTCATGGTCATCACTTGTCTCGTAAATTTAGCAGAAATAGTAGAAATAGCCGAAACGGATGAAATGGATGTGATAAGTGAGCTAGATAAGATGGAAGAAATAGGTCTAAAAAATAGATCTATTCTAGTCCGCCGGCTTCAAAGGGGCAGCTTATGGCTAGGTTTTGGAGTTATAGAGAACTTGTCAGAAAGAAATGAATGATTTGCGAATCGAGAAATCATTCTGAAGAAACGAAGTGTTCACGTTAGCTGCCGATTCATACCTCTAAATGTCTATGTCAATCAAAGATTCTGGCTGCAATTGAGACTTCATAGAATGATCTACTCGCGCAGCGACCAAAACGTGAAACTTTAGTTCAACCTATATAGTTGTTAAAGGGGAGCATTTGTAATGAGGAAGATAATCCTATTAGTTTTGGTCGGCATGTTTTTACTACCTATCGTGAATAGTAATTTGATATACGGATCAAAAGCTCAAATGATCGAAGCCATTCCATTGGATCATATCATCGATCTGTATGATAGCAGTTATTCGGAATATTATTATGCTCTGCAAGAGGGGGGCACGATATGGATCGGCTCCGGCAGTGGTCCTGCACTGCGAGGACCTCGCATTGAAGGAGCAACAAAAATCGCAGGTAATCTAGTGCTTACTGCCAAAGGAGAAGTGTGGACCTGGAGTGTAGAGGATACCGAGAAACCAAAACGAATAACTGAGCTCTATGATATTAAAGATATCAGTGCGGGGCCTGCATTCATGGCTTTAAACGAAAAGGGGCAAGTCTATATTTGGGGGAGTCCTTGTTATGTAGCCATCATGAGGTCGGACTTTCAAAATAATAGGGGAGTGTCATGCTCAGCTCCAACACAAGCTGATCTTGATTTAGCTAGCATTCCGAAAATAGCGGTGGAGAACGTGAGTGAAATTAGAGCCTCTATGCAAAGCTTAATGGTGTTGATGAAGGATAAAAAGACCGTAAATTGGTATGGGAATACTTATATCATGGATATGGGAATGTACTCGGTGGTTTCTCCAACGGCTGTAAAGGATTTTGCTGCAATTGATAGTGATGTCACCTCCAATAGTGAAGTGAAGGTCCTGCCAGAGACAGGATTCTTATCCGAACTCCCGAATCAACATTTTCATAAGCTCAGCGTAAGTTACGAAAACTTCTATTCGTTATATTTGAATCAAGACGGTACCGTATGGGGGAAATCAGATTGGGTTGGAGGCTCACCAAAACAAATACAACCATTGAAAAATATGACTAAAATCAATGCAATTGCTTTGAATAGCGGCACTGCACTGGACAAAAACGGAATGATCTGGACTTGGGGAAATCGTCGGAACCTACCGTATAGCGTAAAACCTGACCATTTCATGAGCAAGGTCGACGCCAAGCCTGCAACCCGGCAAATATCATTAAAAGTGAATGATAACTATATCAAGGCAGAGCCGGGTCCGATTCAGGTGAATGGAGTCACCTTGGTACCACTGCGTGCATTGTTTGAATCGATTGGAGCACAGGTGAACTACGAGAACGATAAAATAATAGTCACTTATGCTGATCAACGATTAGAGATGCAGGTGTATGATGTTAATGTTACTTTGAACGGAAAAAAACACAAAATGAACGCTGCCATTACTTCATACCGTGGGAAAACGTATGTGCCAGTCCGGTTTATTTCTGAAGCACTCGGCGCTAAAGTACAATGGGATGCATTGGATGGCTGCGTGGTTATAAAACTTTAGTTACTATATTTCAACTAAAAAATGAAGTTTAAGCGAAGCGAGAAGATCGTTCTGAAGAAACGAAGTGTTCGCCTTTGTAGCCGGATTCTTACCTTAAATGTCTTAGTCAATCAAAGAATCTGGTTACAAGAAATCCCCTCATTCTTGCCGATTAAAGTTCAGGCTAACCAATGAACTTCATCCTGCGGATCTGAGGGGATTATTTTGCTATATGATTGCTTGTTTATTCAAAGACAAGGTACATTAAGTTACCCTTTAATCGTCAAGATCGGTTCTACCTCAGCCACGACTTGCGCCATGCCGTGTTCCTCATGCGATTCGATAATGGCATTGATATCCTTGTATGCATAGGGCGCCTCTTTTTTCAATTCTTCTTCCCATTTTTTCAAGATATCCTGCCTGGATTTGACATCGTTGCGACTGGGATCGATTGGCGTAACGACATGGAACTTTGAAATAAAGTCACGGAACAAAGCATCATCCACTTTAACGGAATCACCGCGGGATAACTGTCTGCCTGCGCCATGGCTTGCACTGAACAAACTCTCCCGATTCCCTTGTCCTGCGAGGATATAGCTCTTGGCACCCATGGAGCCAGGAATGAAGACGGGTTCACCCGTGTATTGAAAGGGTGTGTTCATCATCTGCTCTGCCGACTTCGCTGTACAAGAGCCTTTACGGTGGATAAAACCTGGGCTGCCATCAATCGTCTCTTCCCAAACAAAATTATGCGGCGCATCGTATAACAATTTATAATCAAAATCTTTTAGAGTGTTGGCTAATGATTTTTGAAGCATGAGTCCCAAAAACAAACGATTTGCAAAAGCGAAATTAGCTGCATTATGAAGCAAAGTCCAGTAACGCTTCCATTGCGGAGCATAGTGTTCAGAATGCGGAAGTACATAGATGCCATTACTAGGTTGCTTCAAAGATCTAGGATAGATGTCTTTTAACATTTCTTTAATGTTCAGTCCGGCATGATGACCGATGGAAACAGAACCCGTATGAATCATTACGACAATTTGCCCGGCCTTGATCTGCCATTCATTTGCTAAAGCATGATTGCGAATATTTACTACTTTTTGGATTTCTACAAAATGATTCCCGCCGCCAATGGAGCCAATCTGGCTATCATAGGTCACGTCATTGCTCCCTAAATAGCTATCGAGTCCGTCAACTTGGTCAGTGATAAATGAACCTAAACGGTTTACCTTCGATAAGTCTATTTCTTGCTGCTTCGGATCGTAAAATTGCCATAGACCATCGCGTCTTAATGATTTTTGCGATTCCAAAATACCCATTAAGCCTTCTCTTAAAATCGCTTCACGATGAATCCTTGTCATTGGGATATGACGGCCGCCTTCAAAGAAAACATGGCGAATATCACTTTCGATTTGCTTGAGATTCGACCGAATGTCATCTTCTACTAGCGAGGTGGTATATAACCGCATCCCGCAATTGATGTCATTACCGACCGCTTGGGGGATGACGAAACCTTTTGTAAAGATGGTTGTACCGATTGGAATGCCGCTTCCCTTGTGAAAATCCGGAGTGATCGACACTTCTTCGATTTTCGCGTTCTCGTTCATAAAATAGCCGGGCGTATGCTGTTTCAACATTTCTACAGATTCGTTTACCGTTAATAGCTGATCAAGTTCAGTTAACGCATTTTTCTCAAGCTTGATCCTGTCGTTAATAAAAAAACGGACAGGAACGTTACTGCTATTATTCATTTTCAAGAAGGACCATCCTTTTGGTTGATAGGTTTGTATATTATTTTTTTAATATGGATGTATTCGATGGAGATGCATAACATGGCACATCACCCTTCCCTAGTTATTATTTTCAATATAGCATTTTGAATTTAAAAAAGCGATCTATGGATGTTCGGCTGATTGCATGGTGTGCGCACATACACAGTTACCGACATCAGTCAGGCCGTTCAATGAAATCTATGCTCTAGTAGCCCGATTTGGCTTCAACTGCTTAATCGCTGAAAGTCTTTTCATTCAATGTCAATTGGATTGCTAATTTGGTCTTTTAGCTCATCCAAGTAAAGATTTCCAGTTGAGCTGATGACAGCATAATTGATGTTATCGAATGAAAGTTTCTTCAGCTCAATTTGTGAACGCAGCCAATCTTCGGTTATATTATTTTGCTTAAAATTAGACTCGATTATTTTTCCGTCCATAATCAATTCGATGGGGAAAGCTTGTTTTGACTGAACAACCAAATGCATGTCTTTCCTTGTCACTGCCATGCTTTCTGGCGTTCTCAAGACCGAAACGTTACCGTTAAGTTCTAATATGGCATATTGAACTTCTAGAATGTTGAAAACATCCTTTTCCCTCAACTCTTGATTGAGTGTATCCAGTGTGATCTTAAGTTTTTTCATATTGTTTTCAAGGATTTTGCCATCTTGAATCAATACGGTAGGCTTACCCGAAAACCAACTTCGAAGTTTGCGATTTTTCATCGCAAATATCATTAATACGTAAGCAATTCCGGTGAAAGTAAATGCAGCAGTTAATAGGCTCCATAAGGGTATCGTACTGTTAAAAGCGATATTAGCCGTAATGGCTCCCATCGTTATGGATGCTACAAAATCATGGTAAGTCATCTGAGCAATTGTACCCTTGCCCAAAATACGTGCAATGATCATCATAGTGGTAAAGGCCAATAGAGACCTTATTGCCGTGTCCCAAACTCCCACAGACAAGACCTTCTTTCAATTTTTAATCATATCATTCCAAAAATTTGATTGGGAACAGATGCAAGGATCAAAAATAATCAATGGCATAAACAAACGAAATAGAGGTTGCACCAGCTCAACTTTTACCGCGTTTGCTATGTTTTCGCATGAAAGCAACGAATGCTAGTAACAGCATAGGGAAAACATATGCAATATTGTTGAGCAAAGGCCAAGTGATATTGACCACTTCCTCTAGATCTGCCTCGTTTGTGTAGGTAGTCAGCGACAGCATGAGGCAAATGAAAGCAACAGGAAAGACTAGGAGACGTTCACTATTCAGTCTAAGCAGCTGTGCCAAAAACTTGATCAAAATGAGCAGGAGTAGGGACGCTTTGAAGTAGAAGCCTACAATGAGCGAGAAGCCGATGACGGATTCGATTCTCTCGATGACCTCCTGTACAAAGATCAGACGGGCAAGCTGATATAAAGAATATTTAAGGTCGCCTGAAAGTGGACCTAGAACCATGATACTGCAAATAACTGATGCAAGTGTGGTTAAAGTATTGACTATCAGTGCTAGGTACATATGCTTGCCAACTTTAGATTTGTCCTTCATCTTAATCAGCGGCAAAATGACAGCAAAGATCACAAGCTCGGAGTAAGGGAATCCATACGCAATATAAGCGGCATGAAGTACAGGACCAATCCCATCAGGCAGCACAGGAAGCAGGTATTCGGGGTGATACAGGGGGCCAACCAAGGCCAAGACCAAAATGATGCAACCAAACATTAAGGCTAATAAAACGGCTGCCATTCTAGCCATCACTTCGATTCCAGCGAGTGCGCTCAAAGCGATCGTAATAAAAAAAAGAGTACTTACGGCATACGTTGGCGTTTCTTTTAACATGGTGCTTTTGAAAAAAGTGCCTATTTCGATCACAATGCCTGCTACATTCCAAAACATCACAAAAGTAAAGGGGAGAAGAATAATCATCGTTAATCCATTGCCTAGGGTGATACGGCTGTATTCAACAATCGATTTATCAGGAAATTGCCTGTACAAATAAAGTAAGGCAGTCATTAGAAGCATGCCTAAGGTGTACGCAATCAGAAGTGAAATCCATGCCCCATTACCAGCCATGCCAGTTAGTGGAGCAGGGATTATCACGATGGAGGAGCCCGTCATGAATATGAGAAACAGCATGGACATTTGGACTGAGCTAATACGTTCTTGCTTTCTCATGATCTCCTCCTGATTGACGCTTAGGATAACGATTTTGCCGGGTCAAGCCATTGGATAATCTGTTTGGCTGGCGCTGCCAGCAGATTAAAGACGGAATCCACATTGGGTCCGTGTATGCTGGAAATAAACAGAAAGCTAAGATATGCCAGAACCACAAACAGCGCTCCATATACGACTCGGTCTCGCGGAGCGGCAATCTTAAATTTCGGGATATCACAAATTAACATTGCAGCAGCTAAAACCAATACACAGAGTAATCTTCCGAACAACGCTACTTCTCCTTTTTGCCAAATGGGGTGCCTACGTTCATGCCGGTGCTTAATACTTCTGTATCAACCGTGATTTGAAACTGACTTTGTGCAAGATGGGTATCCCATGATGGCTCGAGCCGTTTCCAGAGTTTTGGATTTCTTCGGTAAATTTGATTGCCGATGCCGATTGCGTCGAGTTTTTGCTGCTTAAATGTCGCAACAGCATGCTGAACCTGCTGTTTAACCCGTTCATTAATTGCATTTTCGAAGCGCTCGATATCTTTCTTTGTGGTGAGAAGGGAACATCTAAGCTCGCCAACCGTACCCTTAATCTCCAATTTAACGTCGACGGTTACGTTATTTCCCTCGACTTTTGGTGTCACTTTGCTATAGAATGACAAAACCTCAAGCGTCTCTTTGTTTTGTACATAACCTTTAGAGTTTCCTATACAAGGGAAATCCAAAATACCGTTTACGTATTTATTTGTTAGCATCATATAAGCCTCGGTATCCATCTCTCCGATGATATGAACCAGATTGCCATCTTTAATAAAAGCAACGCCTGATACTTCCGCATCACGCTGATCATTGATTTTATGAATAACAGGAATAGCCGATGTTTTCGAAGGGCTCTTTAATTGAATCGCCAGCTCATAAAATGGAATATTGGATGTTTTGGCAGTATAAATAGCTCCGCTCGTTTCCATTTTTTTGAACTGCTGGCCAATGGTTTGCTCAATAAAGGGTTGAATCTTCAGAAAGTCACCAGCGTTTCCTTTGGCAACAAGCGGTAAGACGGTACCCCGCGGCTCTTGATCCCTTGAGAAATAATCCAGAACCTCCATAATGTTTTGAGTCTTGGTTAATCGTTCACCGAGCAGAATGACGCGCATATGATCCCATTTGGCTTTACGTCCGAACTTAATCGGAATGTCCCGCACCGCATCAAAAATGGTTTCACCACTTGTTTGGATATTGATACCCTTTTGCGATGCCTTCCCGCCGTCGCCAATTTCCATTTTGCTAGATGGATTATAGAAATGGGTGGTTAGTTGGATTAGATTGTCCTTTGTTCGATCAATGGCTAAAGCTTGTACGAAGCCATATTCGTCCAATTCATTATTATCCCAGCATCCGCACGTCAGACTCAGAATAAGCGTAGAAATGATCATAGCAGCAAGAGCCTTCAAATGCGTTCTCTCCCTCACATTATTTTTTGCGCATGTGTTTGCTTCTTGGTGAATGCAGCAGCACTTTTCGCGGAAATACAAATAATGCATCCCGCAGCTTACTCATATCTAGAGGGGTGAGCGCTGCCAAATAGGGCTGTCCTAGAGAACGCAGGGTTGCTAGGTGTAGATAGATTAGAATGAAACCGAACATGATGCCAAGACCACCGAAGGTTGCGGCAAGAAACATCAAAGGAAAACGCAAAATTCGAATGGCAATAGCCATATTGTATTGCGGCAGCGCAAAAGACGCGATGCCTGTTAACGCGACAACGATGACCATCACTGGAGACGCGATTTGGGATTGAATGGCTGCCTCTCCAATGACAAGCGCTCCGACGATACTCACTGCAGAACCAATGGGTCTTGGCAGACGGATACCGGCTTCCCTCAACAGTTCAAAGAAAAATTCCATAATGAGCGCCTCGACCATGACCGGAAACGGAATGCCTTCCCGTGTGTTCAAGATCGCTAGCAGCAGTACAGTCGGAATGAGCTCGGAATGAAAGGAAGATAGTGCGATATAGGTGCTTGGAAGCATCAGGGCTATGAGAAAGGCGGCCACTCTAATCCATCGAATCAAGGAAGAAAATATGGGACGATAATAATAATCCTCACTGGTTATAAAAAATTCCAAAAAGCTTCCAGGACAAATTAAGATGGAGGGGCTGCCATTAACCATGGAGATGATTTTGCCGTCAAGCAAAGCAGATATAGCGTTATCTGGACGTTCCGTATATCGAACCTGAGGGAAAGGAGAATACATAGAGTCACCGATCCATTCCTCCAAATAGGAGGTATCTAATATTTCTTCCTTGTCTATTTTTGCAATCCGCTGCTTGAATACAGTTAAGGTTTCGGGATCAACGGTCCCTTCGAGATAACCGAACATTATTTTTCTTTGGCTAAGCTCTCCAGCGCAACAAAACTCGAACTTAAGCTTTGGCGTTTTTAGCAGGTTGCGCAGGACACCGATATTGCGATCGAGATTTTCAATAAAGCTTACATGAGGACCTTGCACACTGGGTTCTGTTATAGGCTCGGTGGCTTGCCGCTGTTCTACATCAAGAGCAGCATAGCTCAGTGCCTTATCCCATCGGTTGAAGAAAATAACAACTTCTCCGTCCAGAATGGATTGAACCGCTTGATCCATCGTTTCCATTCGCTGCGTAGTTGGGGAAGCTGTGCCTTGATTTTCAAAAAAACGAATAATATCTTCAATTGTAATGGTCAATGCGGGGCCAATGTCTTCAGAAACGAGAATATGCAGAGCTTTTTTTACATCGTTTGTCTGATCTTGCTTAATTAGTGTGTCGAAATAGACGGTGAACGCAGTGCTTTCCAGGTCAGGTCCAAAGCGCCACGAGGTTATTTTTAGGTCTTTGCAATTGTCAAAATAAGTTTCCATTCTTTTTAAATTTTCTTCCAAACTTGACGATATAGATAAAGAGGTTTTCATGAAGGTCTCCTTTCTGGGAATGGTGGTAATAAGTAATGTTAGGGTTTCCATTAATTAGGGATGCTATTCGGTTTGGATATTGATGGCGATTATGCGAGGTTGGGATAGAAAAGATATAAATACCGATAAAGATGATATTATTTTGCATGAATCTGGAGAACATAAATTCATGATTCAGGAAACGATGTGATTTATCAAACTCAAACCTATGAAGTTTACAAGTTTGTGACAAGTTGATTACGTTGCCGATACATGCAAGAAGTATAATGTTGAAAATCAGACGTATAAGGAATGGATATGGACAAAACTAAAATTTTAATTATTGAAGATGAAGCTGCAATTGCAGATATACTGGAATACGGTCTCAATTTGGAAGGTTATGAAACGGAAAAAGCCAATACAGGTGCAAACGGTCTGAAGGCAATTGCGTCCTTCAAACCGGATTTGCTGCTGCTCGATTGGATGCTGCCGGATCAAAGCGGCTTGGATATTTGCAAGCAAGTAACAGCTTCGTATAATATCCCAATTCTGATGATTACGGCAAAATCGGATATTACCGATAAAATTTTGGGGCTCGAATTTGGCGCGGATGACTACATTACGAAGCCCTTTGATTTAAGGGAAGTCATTGCACGGATTCGAACCATCCTCCGACGGGTTGCGCAAGCCAATCGGCAAGCCGATGGAAATACCGATCAAGAAGAGCAAGTCATTCGTTTCAAGGAGATCGAGATCGCTATTAGTGAAAGAGTCGTTAAGAAAAGCGGAAAGGAAATTGAATTGACACCTAAGGAATTTGATCTCCTCCTGAAACTCTATACAAATAGGGGGAAAATTTTCACTCGAACGGAGCTGCTGGATTACGTATGGGGATACGATTATACGGGAGACACGAGAACAGTGGATACCCATATCCAACGGTTGCGCAAAAAACTGGATGCAGCGGACTTGATTACGACCGTGTTCAGCATTGGCTACAAATTTAACAAACATGTGGATACTGCCTATGATCCGCACGATTAGGGCCAAGTTCATCCTCGGTTTTTTTGTTATTTTCACCGTTTTTTTCTTAATTCTTAATCAGTGGGTGACAAGGAATATCGAATCCGGCAACCGAAACACGATTTCCGATAGCTTGATCGATTTGAAAAAGAACAGCAACAGCTATATTCGGCAATCCTTTCTGACCCACCACTTTACAAGTGATGAGATTTATTATGAGCAAATTGCAGAGGACATGGGAACAGATCTGCAGCATACGGCTTCCGGCGGTGTCGGAATGTATTCGCTAGCAGGTGAGCTGCTTTATGCTTCTGATCAGAATTTATTTAAAGCAGGCGGAGATGATCTGACACAGGCCATGCAGGGAAAGACTGCTTATACGATTGCAATGTTTAACGGGGAAGTTTCGGTTCTCTATGCTTATCCCGTTGTTGTTAATAGCACCAAAGTAGGAATCATACGCTTTGCGAAAGATTTTACTCCGCTCTACGAGCAAAGCAGAGCCATGCAGCGAACGATTTTTTCTATCGCGTTGGCGGTATTTACTGCAGCATTTCTGTTTTCCTATATCCTCTCGCGTCATGTAACGGTTCCGCTAGTGAAGCTGATGCAAGCATCAAATGAAGTGAAGAATGGAAATTTATACGTTCGCATCGCTTTCAAACGCAAGGATGAGATCGGCAGCCTTGCCGCTAACTTTAGCAGCATGATTGAGAAGCTACGAGAGCAATTTTTGACCATTGAGAAAGACAGGGACCGGCTCGAAGAGTTGAATGATCATCGGAAGCGTTTTTTTGATAATGTGACCCATGAGCTGAAGACACCACTCACTACAATCATGGGCTATTCCGAAATCATACTGATGAATGGTACAAAAGATCCGGTTATTTTCCAAAAAGGCATGGTCCATATTATGGATGAGAGCAAACGGCTGCATGACATGGTTTTGAAGCTTCTGGAAATGTCCAAAGCATCTGAAGGAGACCATACATTTGAAAGAGTAGATGCAGCTCGTATCTTGCGGGATGTGTCGGAGTCGATGGCGATCAAAGCGCAGCGGTACAAAAAAACGATCCGCTGCGAAGCGGATAATGATTTGTTCGTTTATGGCCAATCAGACCGGTTACGTCAGCTCTTTATCAATCTTCTGGATAATGCAATTAAGTATTCGTCTACATGTTCGGAAATAGTGGTTATGGCTCATCTGAATGCCCAAGAGGTAACGATCATGGTTACCAATGATGGGGAAACGATCAGTGCTGAAAATCTGGAAAAGATATTCGAACCGTACTATAGGGCCGAGAACGTCACTAATGAAGCAGAGAGCGTAGGACTTGGCCTCAGTATTAGTAAGTCTATTGTGGACGAACACCAAGGTCGTATTCGAATTATTAGCAACAATGGGCAGACTTGCGTGCAAATTGAGCTTTCGTACTTGAAAGCTGAGAGGGAATGAGCATGAGAAACAGAGTCTTCTATCTGGCATTCTTCATCGTTATATGCTGCTCTCTGGCAGGCTGCCAGGGAGAGAAGAAAATCGAGACGATTATTATTGAAGATAAAGAGGATCAGCAGGCCACCAATGACGAGCTGTCCATGTTCGAAGTCAAGACCATCTATCCGGTGTTGGACGGAAAATTAGACCAGGTCTATCCGCTTGGTTGGAGCAAAGAAAACTCTTTAATTACGCTAGGAGCAAAGGATTACAAGCTTTCATCGACAATTGACCGCGTAGAGTTTCCTTATGTGTCCCGTTTGAAATTATGGGATGAGAAAGATGGCATTTTTCTATTTGAAAATTTAGTAGCTTTGTCACCGGATGGCCAGAAGGTAGCTTTTCCAGTCGTGGAGAATGGTGACTTTGCTCTCAAATTGTTTTCACTTACAGGAGGCAATGATGAGCTGATTGGAGCGATCACAACCGATCAACTGCGTTTTATCCGAATGACATGGTCTAGCAATAGCCGCTTCCTCAGCTATTCATTGGAAAATGAAGCGGATAAGCAGGCGGAAATTGGCGTTTACGATACAGAAAATAGGAATACAAAACGGTATTCGATCGAGCAAAATGACCCTTACTTAAAGGAGTCTGTCGCTCTCCATTCGGTTCATGTTTCTAATGATGGGGAAAGTGCGGTCATCGTGAAATACCAAGCCAAGCAGTTGATGCTTGCAATCGGCCTTTGGAGCGGGGATAAATTCAAGAGCAAATACGAGTATCCGATTAGCGAAGGCGGATGGGTTGAGTGGATTCATCAGGATCAGATCGCCTTCGTTGGAGCAGATGGGAATTTGTACGCCTACGACCAGCGAAATGCCGTGGTGTCTCTTCTGTTAAGGGATATAGGATTATTTCGACTATCGGATGACCGGAAATTTATTGCTTTTTCCCAAGATGGCGATTCCGTATTTGCAGCCAGGCTTTACGGGAATAACGTATTAAACATGAAACTGATCTATCAAGGAATGATTCCAGTACAGATGGCTTGGAGCCCTGATAATGGGAAGCTAATGCTTAGTGGAGCCAAGCTGTATGAAATTGCTCAGCCTATGTCAGAAACTCGAGTATTGAAAGGCATGCAAAGCCTAGTCATTGAATTTAAATAGGAACTGAAATAATAAGCACAGCTTATGCTTAACGGCAGAAGCTGTGCTTTTTGCGCATACGATGTTTAGGAATGAGTCGACGTTTGCTTATTCATAGACAGTAATAGTAGCAGTCGTACACAACTTGTTTACATGCTAGCGAAGTTGGCGAGACATCTCTCAACTATAGTTGTTTTTAAGAGATGACTACTACTATCATTCGCTAGGAGGCACCATGAATACGTATAAAAAACGCAAACTGTCCATCAAAGCCATCATCATTCTTTTTGTTCTATTTATTACTTTGGTGGGAGGTGTAACCGCTTGGGGTATCAGCTATACAAGCGATAAACTTCCTATCCGGTCAACCGGGCATTCATTTGAAAATCCGGTAAAACTATCACCTCTGGCATCCTTTCAATCGCCAAAGTATAAAATTATGATCGATCCGGGACATGGAGGGAAAGATCCAGGCGCCACGGGGGCTAGCGGGAAATACGAGAGGGACTATACGCTCACGCTTGCGATGAAGGTGTTCGATTTGCTAAGGGACGAACCGATGTTTGAGCCGCGATTGACAAGATCAACAGATATATTCGTAGAATTGGAGGATCGCGCAGCTATGGCTAATGAATGGCAAGCTGACGCTTTGTTATCAATTCATGGAAATACGTACACAGATGCTTCTGCAAACGGAACGGAGACGTTACACACAGAGGAAGGCAGCAGGCTATTAGCTCAATCCGTTCAACAGAACATGATCATGGGTTTAGGATTTCGAGACCGCGGAGTAAAGGAGGAGCAGCTTAAGGTGCTTTCGCTTAGCGAAATGCCGGCAGTACTCGTTGAGGTCGGTTACCTAACCAACTCTGACGAGGAATCTATTATGCTTAGCACGGATGGGCAAGCGGCAGCAGCAAAGGGCATCGTAGAAGGCTTAAAGCAATATTTCTTGCAATATGGCGAGCATCCCTCTAGTCCGGATAATCAACAAATCGATGGACTTGAGGAACTGAGCAGTGATAATCATACGAATGTAGCTTCAGACGTTATTAAAAAAAAGGTTTATTACAACGGTGCAGCAGCTGATGGAAAGCGCGTTGCATTGACTTTTGATGATGGGCCAGATACGGAAATCACTTCTAGTATTTTGGATATTTTGAAAGAAAATGAGATAAAGGCGACTTTTTTTATTGTGGGAAAACAAGCGAAGGCCCACCCGGAGATGGTGAAGAGGATCGTAAAGGAAGGACATATAATAGCTAACCACTCGTGGTCGCATCCTCATTTTGACCAGCTGACAATCGAGGAAGCTCGGAAACAAATCAAGGATACGCAGGATCAATTGGAAGCCATTTCGGGCTTGCGTCCTCTGTTGTTTCGTCCACCGTATGGGGAATTGGACGAGGAAAGAGTAAAGGCCGTACATGAGCTAAATATGGCGGTCGTGAACTGGTCTGTGGATACGATGGATTGGTCGGGAATCGGAGCGCCAGCTATGATGAAAATCGTGAACAAACAAATCTATCCCGGAGGAATTATTTTGCAGCATTCTTCCAGCGGAAAGGACAATACGGTCGAAGCGCTCAAGCTCATGATTCCACAATTGCGAGAAAAAGAGTACACATTCGTTACGGTACCAGAGATGCTGCACTTGCCCGCTTATCAGGATGCTTAGGATGAGAATTATTAAACCGGCTATGTATTCGAAAAATGGATATGAGATCTTTGGAGGGCTAAATGGTTCTCCTTATTGGAAATGTGTGAATTATTGTGTTTTTTTGCGTTTTGTCCAGCCGTTGTGGTACACTTCTTTTTAGTATTTTGTTAGTTGGTGAAGGAGTGGTCGAATGCTGGTGCATGAAAGACACAATGCTATTTTACAATTGCTGCATGAGAGTCAGTCTATAAAAGCAACAGATTTGATTGCTAAGTTTGGCGTTTCTTTCGAGACCGTCCGCAGGGATTTGGAGAGCCTTGAGAAGGAAGGCTTTCTTAAACGCGTTCATGGTGGAGCGACGCTGCCTGCGTCGGATTATCGGAAAGAGCTGCCTTTCACGGTTAGGGAGCTGAAGCGAGTCCAAGAAAAGTCAGAGCTTGCTCATACGGCTTCGAATTTTGTGTCCGAAGGACAGTCTTTATTTCTCGATGTAAGTACAACGAATACGGAATTTGCGAAGGTTCTGATGAAAAAATTCGAGCGACTTACCATCTTGACGAACTCTTTTCCAATATCCTCCTTATTAATGAATAAATCGGGCTTTACGATTATTTTTGTCGGAGGGGTTGTTCGCAATGCGGAGCAATGCGTTGTGGGTGACATCGCAGAGCATTTTATTTCGCAATTCCATGCGGATACATTTTTTATGAGTACTAGCGGAATATCATTAACCGCTGGACTAACGGACTATGGCATCGGGGAAATTCAGTTGAAGAAAAAAATGCTGGAGCGCTCGAATAAGGTTATCGTTCTTGCCGATAGAAGCAAATTCAATGCGGTCTCTCTGTCATCGATATGCGGTCTTTCGGATGTAGAGCGGATCGTCACGGATTCAAAAATTGATCCGGAAGTGTTACAAACGTACAGGCATAATGGCATAGTAGTGGAATGTTAGACAACACAATCCATTAGAAGAAACGAGCGTCTAGGGACAATCCCTAGACGTTTTTTTGTGCTTGTTTAACTTTAAGCAGAAGAAGTCGCACAGGAGTATTTGTCGGATGAAACGCGCCTGGAAGCAAGTTTGGTCAGCCGGAAAAAGAAAGCGCTCTTTTTGTTGTTGACAGAGACAGTGGAGGATGATACGATGAAAAACATGAATTGTGTTTTGTTGTATAAATGTGTGTTTATGTGTGTTTCGGAGGAGGTGTAATTTGCATATCATTTCAGTGCTTCTCGTACTCACTTCGGGCATTTCGCATGCCGTTTGGAATTTGCTTACCAAGCATAGCGAGAACAAACCATTATTTTTATGGATTATTTTCGTTCCTTCCACGGTTTTGCTGCTTCCTTCCTTTGTGAAGGAGGTAACGAGCCCAGACATTTCGACACAAGGTTATTTGCTTTTACTGCTGTCCATGCTGATCCAAGGGGGATACGCTAATTTTCTTGCCAAATCGTTAACTTATGGGGACTTATCGCAGGTATATCCCATGATGAGAGGGATCAGTACGTTTTTGCTGCCGCTGATGAGCGTGCTGTTTTTGAAGGAAAGCTTGTCCGTCTGGGGCTGGATAGGATTATTATGTATTGCTATCGGTTTTAGCGTGACTAGCGGGCTTGCCTTTACTAGGCAAAGAAAAGCGATCCCGCTCAAAGTCATTCTCTATACGGTCGGAGTTGGATTGTGCACCATGAGTTATGTAATGGTAGACAAAATCAATTTGCTTCACTTCTCGCCGCTCGCTTTGTTGGAAGCTTCCAACATCGGTTTCATCCTGGGACTCACGCCTTACATTAAGTTCAAGAAAACGGACTGGACCGGCGTGATAAGAAAAGATGGGGCGCTGCTTGCGATTGGTTCCGTCCTCTCGCCGGGTTCCTACTTTTTGTTTCTGCTCGCCCTTAATCTTTCTCCGCTGACTTACGTTGCACCGCTTCGTGAGATCGGGACCGTCTTTGGAACGCTCGCAGCTATCTATGTCTTGAAAGAGAAAAAAGAAATCATCCGCATTGCTTCGGCAGGCATCATCTTTACGGGAATCGTATTGATCGGCTTCTGGGGAATTTAACTTTAGGGGGGATATCATGAATTGGAAAAAATGGGGAGAGCCGCAGGCTTATTTATTTATTTTGCCTGCACTGATTCCTTACTTGCTCTTCTGGCTTGCGCCCATGGCCTATATCGTTTATTTAAGCTTCACAGATTGGGATTTCATGAATCCAGTCAAAAACTGGGTTGGATTAGAGAATTACGTGAATTTGCTTCAAGAACCCGCTTTTTTCAAAGCGCTTAAAACGACCTTCTTATTCGCTTTAGGAAATGTATTTCCAACCCTGATCGGAGGGCTGCTGCTGGCCTTGCTGCTGAATCGCAAGATGAAAGGCTCAGCGATATACAGGGCTATCATTTTCTCTCCATGGATCACGCCAACGGTAGCCGTTTCCATCGTATGGGCATGGATTTATGAGCCGCGAGTGGGATTGGCTAATGCCATATTGAACTTTTTCGGCGCTGGCAGCTTGGAATGGACGCAAAGCCCCAAGACAGCGCTGCTTTCCGTCTTAATCGTGACCGTGTGGAAAGGAATCGGGTGGACGATGGTCTTTTATCTGGTCGCTCTTCAGAACATTCCGGAATCGCTGCATGAGGCGGCGATGATTGAAGGAGCCAGCAAAACCCAGCGATTCTGGCATGTGACGCTGCCGCTTATCTCTCCAACATCATTCTTTCTATTCATGATTACGACCATCGATGCCATGCAGGCCTATGATCAAATCAATGTGCTTACACAAGGCGGGCCGTCGGGCTCCACCACGACACTTTTATATTTGTATTATGATGCCGCTTTCAGGCAATTCAACATCGGGCAGGCCTCGACGGTATCGATATCGATGGTCGTAATGCTTGGGCTGATATCCCTCGTGTCCATGTATATTTCTAGACGGAGGATCCATTACTTATAAGGAGGTGTGCACAAATGCTGCCTATGAACCGATTTTTTAGTCGAATGATTTTATATGTATCGCTTGTAATCATCTGTATCGTTATGGTGTTTCCATTTCTATGGATGTTCAGCAGCTCACTTAAAACGAATGACGAGATTTGGGCCATTCCACCGATTTTGTGGCCGGCGGAGCCGCTTTGGAGCAACTTTATCGATGCTTGGCATTCGGCCCCCTTTAGTCTGTATTTGTTTAATAGCGTATTCGTAGCTACCGCGGTGGTCGTCATTCAATTAATAAATTCTTCGATGATGGCGTATGCCCTTTCCCATATGAAGTTTGCGCTTGCTCGGCCGCTGATGGGGCTTATCATTGTCAGTTACATGCTGCCTGTATCGGCTACTTATTTGACGGGATACGTCATTCTTGCGAAGCTCGGATTGCTCGATAGCTATTCCGGACTGATCCTGTCCAACACCATAACGATATTTGGAGTTTTCCTGCTTCGGCAAGCGTTTCTTCAAATACCGAAGGAGGTGGCAGAGGCAGCAAAGATTGATGGAGCCGGACATTGGAAAATTCTTTGGAAAATAATGATACCGCTTTCCAGTTCCACGTTGATCGTGATGTCGCTGCTTTCCTTCATTGGACAGTACAACAATTATTTGTGGCCGATGCTCATCACGAAAAATCCCAACCTTTACCTGGTCTCTGCCGGTCTTCGAAGCTTCTTTGTGGAAGGCGGAGCATATGGAATGAAATGGCCGCTCATCATGGCAGCAAGTACATTTACGATTGTTCCATTGCTTGTTCTCTTCGTTGTCGCCCAAAAATGGATTATTAAGGGGGTGAACAACGCGCAAACGGTGAACAAATGATCGTAACTGCAGGGGCGAATGTCATGAACAAACAAATGAAATGGGAGGTCAAGACAAACATGAAGAATACAAAAAAATGGAACAACACGATAGTCGTGCTTATTCTGACGGCACTGCTAGCGGCATGCGGCAGCAATTCCGGAAAAGAAACGAATTCAGCCGGTGGCACGAATGGCCCGGCAGCCAAAGCAGTGGAAATTGAGTTCTGGCACGGCTTGGGAGGCAAGCTGGGGGAAACGATGCAATCCATCATGGATGACTTTAACCAATCACAGAGCGAGGTAGTCGTGAAGGCGGTTATTCAAGGGAATTATGATGAAACGAAACAGAAGCTGCAAGCGGCCATTGCTGCGGGAGACCCGCCTGCCGCCGCACTCGTAGAGGACAGGGATTGGGCTAGAAAAGGCTATTTTGCGGATTTGGACGGGTTAATCGCAGGGCAAGCTGATTTTGATCCGAGTGACTTCGTATCTTCCTTTTATGAGCCGGGCAAAGTTGACGGCAAGCAATATTTCCTTCCTTTATACGGTAGAACTCAGCTGCTTTATTACCGTAAAGACATGCTGGAGAAAGCAGGCATTAGCCCGGACAAGCTTGCAACGTGGGAGGGGCTGGCTGAGGTTGCCAAGCAGATGACGGTGAAAGAAAATGGTGAAACCAAAGTTTATGGTTGGGAGCCGATGTGGAACCACTCGAATCTCATCGACGCCACGCTCAGTCGAGGCGGCAAAATTTTGAGCGATGACGGTACGAAGGTGCTGATTGATAGCCAAGAGTGGATTGAAACCTGGGATGCTTTCCGCAAATGGATTCATGAAGACAAGATTATGCGCATACATTTTGGCGGGCAAGGCTGGGAATATTGGTACAAAACAATCGATGACGTTATGCATGGTCGGGCATTAGGCTATACGGGCTCAACCGGCGACATTGGGGATTTGGATTTCTCCATTATCGGCGCTGCACCTCAGCCAGGCTGGGAAGGGCATGAAGCGAAGCCGGAAGCCGCGGGAGTCTATGCTGCAATTCTGGGAAATGCTTCACCTGAGAAGCAAGCCGCTGCTTTCAAATGGCTATCCTTTTTTACGAATACGAAAAATACTGCAAAATGGTCGATTGAAACCGGTTATATCGCAGTGCGTAATTCGGCTGCTGAAGACGCTGCTTTTGTTGCCTATACGAAAGAAAATCCTCATTTTGCGGCACCGCTTAAGCAAGCTAAAACCGCCAGCCCGTATTTTGCGGATCCGACAAATGGGAAAATCAACGATGCGCTGAAGCTTGCGGCTGACCGCGTGGAGATCGAGAACAGGCCCGCAGCAGAAGCGTTGAAGGAAGCGCAGCAGACCGCACAGAAGGAGTTAGACAAATATTTGAGCAAAAAATGAGGAGATGAAGCGTCATGGCGGGGATAGACGAGTTATACGCGGATATCGCTAGGACTGCAATTGAGAATCTGGCGGATAGCCAGAACGAACGTACCTTAAACTTTGTGTTTATAACGGATCTGCATCATGGGTTGGGCGGGAATCAGCTCAACTCTGCTCGGATAATTGGGGAAATCGCAAAGAACTTGCCTCTGGACTTTATTTTGTGCGGCGGCGATATCAGCATTAATGGCCCGAAGTCCGAGGTGGTCGCAGCCCAAAGGGAAATGACCGCTGAGCTTGCTGCTGCGGGTGTTCCTCTCTTGATGGTAAAAGGGAATCATGATGATAATTCCATATATGATTACGAGCTTCAGAGCGGAGGCGCCGAGCATGTTGTTTATCCGCATGAAACTCGCGAAATTACGCTTGACCCTGTTAAGGAGCTAGCATCCTTCAATACCGAACACCCAATGAGCTTATATTATTACGTGGATATTCCGCATAAGAAAACAAGGGTCATCGTATTGGATTGTACGGATTTTCCTTATACTCACAAGGAAAATGGGGAATTGGCTCTCCTAGGGCAATGGCATTATATTTTTTCTGCCAAGCAGTTAAGCTGGCTGGCAAACGAAGCGCTTGTCCTTCATAATAAAGCGGGCTGGCGTGTGCTGATTGCCTCGCATGTTCCGATTTTACAGGAAGATATCGTAGGGGCCGATCATGCGGTGCGCAACGATGAAGCATTATGGGGAATCCTAAAGGCTTTCCGAGAGGGAGGAACTTATGGGTCGTATGCTCTTGAAGGAGCTCCTGGGGAAAAGGTAGTAGCCGACTTCTCCAAACAAGTACCGGGTACGGTAATAGGATGCCTGTTCGGACATGTGCACCATGACCAAGTCGTCTATAAAGATGGGATTCCGATGGTGTCTACTTTAAACGCTTGCACACACCAAGAATTTGCAAATTCGCCAGAACGGGTAAAGGGAACGGCTTCGGAGAGCGCTTTCGACATCATGACCGCCGATTTTGAGCATTCAAGGATAACGGCATACCGAATTGGCGCAGGCATGCACCGCAATTTTACTTATTAATAGGATAAAGAACCTTCAATGCCATTTATGTTGTGGTGTTGAAGGTTTTTTGATGATGAAGCATAAAAGTGTCGCAGTAAATGAGAAAGGGAAAATATTACTATGAAGTAGTCAGATAAAATCCTAGCTTGATAAAAGAAGTGTCATCGTTTATAGTAGATATTAAGGATACTAATTATCTCTGATTATTTCTTTTGTTCTATTTGAAGATATTAAAGACATGGGAAGGTGTTAATTATGGAGCAACTAATTGATGTAGGGATTATCGGCGGGGGACCAGCCGGGATGAATGCAGCTCTTGTACTAGGCAGAGCAAGAAAAAGTGTGATCGTTATCGACGAAGGGCGCCCGCGTAACCGCGTTACGCGGGAGACTCATGGTTTTTTAACCAGAGATGGAGTTACACCTAGCGAATTTCGGCGTATCGCAAAGGAGCAGATTAATCAATATCCTTCGGTTCAATTCGTAGAAGAAGCGGCTGTTTCCGTTTCTGGTACCGATGGCGATTTTCAAATTACGACTTCACAAGGGAAGGGCTACCGGTTCAAAAAGCTGCTGTTTGCAGTAGGAATGAAGGACCTTCCTTTAGATATTGATGGCTTGACCGAGGTGTATGGCAAAAGCGCGTTTGTTTGTCCGTATTGCGACGGCTGGGAATTAAGGGATCAGCCGCTCGTGTTAATTGTCAAAGGTGCCCGGGCGATGCACTTAGCTAAAATGATATCCGGATGGACGAGCCAGTATTCGATTTGCACGGATGGTCCTGACGATTTAACGGATGAACAGCGCGAGGAGCTGAAGCAGCATCAAGTTCCGGTATTTGATTCACCGATTGCACGCATTGAATCCACGGATGGTCAGGTTCAGCACGTTGCATTGCAGGATGGGACAATCGTTCCGTGCAAAGGTATTTTCTTCGCGCCAAAGCTAGCTGCCGGATCAAACCTGCCCCAAGCCATCGGCTGCGAAGTCACGGAATCAGGAACTGTTATCGTTGATAGCGTTGGAAAAACGAACGTGCCTGGTATATATAGCGCAGGCGATGCCGCATCGGAGCTGTTTCAGGCGATCATAGCTGCTTCGCTAGGTGCATTGGCCGGCGTTGGTATCAATAATGAACTGCTTACAGAGGCATGGGTCAGCCGGACCTAGTTGCAACCACCCAATTATTTTAATTAAAAAGGCTGCTGTCAACACGATTTTTTCGAGTGTTGCAGCGTCTTTTTTTTTGATGCAAGCGATCTCCTTACCGTTTGAAGGTTGAAATCCGTCCACATCTGTTATACTTGAGAAATAGCGGCTAATGACATATAAGGAGGCAACTTATAGCTACGCGATAATAAAAAATAGCCCGCAACCCATTCCAGAAAACCACTAGAGGTGTCCAAACGTCTATGAATGCTTTAAGACTGCTCCGAAGCTTTAACTTTATGTATTTTGCATTGCTTTCCATGTTCATTACTTTTCTTCCAGTTTATCTGGATGATCAAGGCTTACAGCCTGCACAAATCGGTTTCATTATCGGAACCGGAGGGTTTGTGACTATTATCACTCAGCCCTTGTGGGGGATGATTAGCGATAAGAAGAAGACGATTCGCAAAATCCTTCTCCTGCTTGTTCTAATCTCAAGCGTTGTCGGCTATTTTCTCTACAGCTCCAGCAGTTTCTTTTTGCTGATTCTGTTTGCGATGCTGTTATATTTTTTTCTTATGCCAATCGATCCGTTAACAGAAAGCTTGAATTTCTCCGTATCAGAAGCGGCTGGAGTCAGTTATGGGTCCATACGTACATACGGAGCGTTGGGTTATGCGGTAACTTCCTTGCTTACGGGATATGTCATGTCATACTTCGGAGCGCATAGCTTGGCTTTGCTCTTTGTTTGTATTGGCCTGATCAGCTTTCTAATTAGCTGGAAGATGACTGATGTTCCGGTAACGGGCAAACCAGTTACTTTAAACAGCCTTAAGCTGTTTATGAGCAACAAAGAAACGCTGCTGTTTTTGCTGCTCGTATTTGTATGCTCGGTTCCCGCCCGCATGAATGATACTTACCTTGGCATTTATATCCGTGAGCTGGGCGGTAGTCCAGAGCTCGTTGGCCAGGCCTTCTTTTTGGCGGCAGGCAGTGAGATTCTGGTATTCGCTTTAAGCTTCTGGTGGATGCGCAAGGGCAAGGAACTCATGCTGATTTCGATTGCCTCCGTATTTTTTTTCTTGCGTTTTTTTCTGTCCGCATGGATTACCGATCCACATATGCTGGCCTATTTGCAAATCATGCAATTGCTCACATTTCCTATATTTTATTCAGCGGCGATTCAATATTTATACCGCATTGTTCCCGTCGAATGGAGGGCTACGGGCCAAACTGTATTGGCGCTGCTCTTTTTTGGCGTATCAGGGATCATCGCTTCTTATGCAGGCGGGTTTATTTATGAGACTTACGGGGCACAAACCCTTTATCTATCAATATCAGCGTTGTCATTCCTAGGCATGCTGTTCGGATTCATTCTGTATTGGCGATATGGTAGACAGAAGTAATACTTTTCGGTATGACTATCAGGACAGATGGGCATGATTGTAGCTGAATAAATCCGTCATCTAGCCTGCAACGAGGGGCATGAGAAAGAGGAGAAGTTAGATGTACGATACGGTGGCAGCAGTCATAACGAAATCAAACACGCGAAAATCGTTGTACCATTTTACAAGAGCTAGCAATTTGCCGATGATGGCTAACTATGATTCGCTATTTTCAAGCCAGCATTTGCAGGGGCAGCCTACCGTGGAACGTCGGCAAAAGGCCATGACGTTGAATTATGCTGAATACAGCCTAACCATAAACGCCCATCTGAAAATCCCGGATGTGATGATAGATGAATCGACCACGCAACAAGCGTTTCGTGCTTGCCTGGATCGGCATGTCTTTCTCTGGCCTACCTTGAAGGATTGCCGAAAAATGTTAGATACCTATAGGCGCAGGGAACCGAATGAATCTTTTGCCGTTCTGGCATTCGATGCTTATTCGCTTATGACGGCATGCCAAGCAACTGTCAAATTGTCAAAATATGATTCGGGGAGCTCACCGCGTTTCCCGCATCTGTGCAGCTATAAGAAAAGTCCAGTGATGTTTTTGCCCTTGGCGCAATTCAAGAAAGTGTCGAACCGACTTGTTCCGGAGCAAGTATCTGAAATTCACGAAGTGTTGATCGAAGACCGAGTAAGCTTTATCACTCGTTATTTGAGGGCTATCTACATTGCCGATGAGCTAGATGTTCCGCCGAGATGGAGGGAATATGCAGCTCCATTGGATGATTTGATGGAAATGCACAATTCAACAAAATGATAAAGCCCTGTGCCGCTTGGCATAGGGATTTTTTATACCTTTTGCTTTTCTGTAGAAGCGCTGATAGGATTTTCGTCTACTTTCTTCTTCTGGAGAAGGAGCACAACAAGGAGCAGCATAGGCAAGAACAGCGTAAAAATAGAAGCGAACGGCGCCCAGTTCTTGGACAGGAAATCTTGGATAAATATCGTATTCGGGTAACAAAGCAAAGCAAGAACGACTATGCCAAAACCTAATGGAATGATAAATGGTTTTGTATCCTTTAATTTCAAAAGTTGGCCCAATCCGATAACGGAAGCGTCCAGCGTAATGACGATTTTCATGACAATGGACATGATCCATATGAAAATCATTAAGCCTTCAATTCGCTCTAGAAAATGACCAATACTAATATTTTTGGCCAGTACGTAGGCAGGAAACAATTGATTGGAAGTCACGCTGGCGCCCATAACGCCAATGCATCCCATTGAAGTAACAATTAAGACAATTCCGCCAACTAAAACGCCTCCCATAAAACCTCCGTTGCTCGATGCTGGTTTCTTTACGTAAGGATACAGCATGAGCAGAACGACCATTTCTTGCAAACCAGAGAAGGAGAAACCTGCCTTAACGATCGGCATAAAGCCATATTCCAGCATCGGTTCAAAATTATTAATATTTATTTTTGGCAATATAGGAAGGATCAGCAAGCCGAAAAAGCAAATTAAAATCGGAAAAAAAATTTGCGCGGCTCGTGAATAAACGACCAGCCCGGCCCGGACGGCAAAAACAATAATGATAACAAACAATATTTGCAGCACTTCAATAGGCGTTTCGGGTAAATTTTGCGTCGTCAAAAAATAACCGAGATCTCCGACCATAAGCGCTGCCAGCAAGTAGAAGAACAAGACAAAACAAATCCCTAAGACATTTCCTGCCCATTTGCCGAAAGCCGCATGGCACATCTCAACAAGCGTTTTATCGTTATGTCGCTTGCCAAGCAGGATGTAAATGAGGACCATCAGACCATTTAACCCCACGCCTAATAGGGCAGCCAGCCAGCCGTCTTGATTAGCTTCTAGAGCGAGTCCGGCTGGTGTAATGAGGATAGATGTTCCAATGGTGAAAAAAATAACCAAAATTGAAAACGTACGAACGCTAAGCATATCTTTATTTACCATAACATTATTCCTTTCAGGACATAAGCGAATAGAGTGCCCGTGCGTAAGGTGAAATCCATTTTCCTAGCCAAACCAATGGGTTAGGTGGCCTGCTCATATAAATATAAGTCATGCTTCCAGCGGTCATTACAATCATGATCAGGGAAACCAGCATAAGCTCCTTTATTTTGTGTTCACGAAGCAGAGGAGGCACGTCAACCGCGCATACCCAGCCCCAAGCCCCGATGATTCCCACCCACAGCCACATGGCAGCGTCCTCCTACTTTTTAGTCTCTTTGCTTACGGACTGAATCGTTGTGCCGATTCTTTTGATCGTACAGATAGAGTGTACGTTAATTTTCACCTTTTCGAATGTCTGATCCCAATCCTTAATGCTATGCCACTTTTTGGGATCGGAACGGTGAAGCTCGTCGCCAAATCCAAAAATATCGGTTTTCACCTGTTTTTGAAATTTATGCAGTGTATTCTCTAGCATGCTCTCCAATTTCTTGTCTGCCAGTTGGTTTAGCATAACAAGGGTTTCTGGTTTGCTGATGTCTAATTCACAGCTAATGTCCGTAACGTCCTGCTCTGTTTTCAAAGTGAGCTCAAATTCCGGCAGTTCTCCTTTTGTGTTGACGTGAATCTTTGCATGGGAATGAACGACCTGAAGGCTCACAGTTCCCTCGCTGTTCGGACACGAGAGGGTTCCGGTTGATTGTACAATGCTATTCTGAATGTAATTGAGTACTTTGGTGTCATTCTCATTTAACCAGCCAGCCATTTTGTCATACTTAAAGGCAACCATGCCCGCATACTTTAGGATGACAACGGGGTCAATGATATGAGCGCTTGAGACACTGTCGCCTTTTGTAGGATTTCCTACAATCTCCAGAGCAGTAAGGGCAGGGCCTTTTCCTTGCCGGGATAAATCCTGAATTAATTTGTCTAGTGTAATTTTTCCCGTTGCCGCCCATAGTTTATCTGAGGTTTCGAGTTTGGTGAACAAGTTGTTAGCTGGAATGGGGTCCATCGGGCTGTACATGTTTAATATTTTTCCTGCCGACGTTCCTTTAGCGACAACTAGATAGAAGTCGGTTCGCATTTGACGGTTTCTAGCAATAAAATCTAATGGCTTGCTGATTCCGCTGCGTGCAACCTCCTCGCCAACAATTAAGATGCGCAAGTGGGAAAAATATAGCTGCCTAGCCACCTTCGCGGTCATTCTGCTCAAGGCTTCAGGGATCGAGATCCCGGTGGCTTCGTAGGAGATGACGGGGCTGAAGTTGCTGCTGGTTCCCTGTTTGCTGCTAACCTGACTTGGATTGACGATTTGTGCGGTTACATTGTATCGGTCGCCTTTCTTGTCGATGCCCAATCCTACGACGATGCTCAGCTCGTTCAGCTCATGCCTGCTCCAGCAAGCGGATAGGTACAACGCTAAGAACAGCAGGACAAGAGTGACTAGTGTGGGCCTGATGAAGGAAATGATTCGCATCATGGTTTTTTTTGCCTCACTAACCTTTTGGGGTTAAGGCTTTTTGGACGTGTCATCATTGAAGTGAAGGGAACGCGAAATAGCGTATCCTTCTGATCAGAAAGGTTGAATGGCGCGAGCGGAGCCATATAAGAAACGCCAAACGACGTAAGGCTGCATAGATGAAATATAATCGCAATGACGCCTATAAACACACCATATAATCCGAAGGATGCCGCCAGTATCATCAACAGGAAACGGATGATTCGAGCCGCGATGCCTAAATTGAATGCAGGCAGAACAAAATTGGAAATGGCCGTAATCGAAACTACTATGACCATGGCGGCACTTACCAGACCAGCTTCCACCGCTGCCTGTCCGACAACGAGTGTTCCGACGATAGATATGGATTGTCCTATCGTTTTAGGCATGCGTACGCTCGCTTCACGCAAAATTTCAAAGGTTATCTCCATGATTAACGCTTCTACAAAGGCAGGGAAGGGGACCCCTTCCCGCTGGGCTGCCAGATTGTAAAGCAGGGTCGTCGGCAGCATTTCTTGATGGAACGTTGTAATCGCTATGTAAAAAGAAGGGGTAATCGTCGCCAAAATAAACGAGAAGAAACGGAGCAAGCGGATTAGCGTACTGAAATCCGCCCTTTCGTAATAATCTTCGCTGGATTGGAAAAACTGCGTAAACAATGCTGGAACCAATAAAGCAAAAGGTGTCCCGTCGACCATAATGGCCACTCTTCCTTCTAATAAACCTGCTGCGACAACATCCGGCCTCTCTGAGTTGAAGATCGTAGGGAAGGGCGTGTAGATTTTGTCCTGAATTTGCTCTTCTATATAATTGCTCTCCAGTATTCCATCGATATTGATTTTCCGCAGCCTTTCCCTGACCAGCTCGAGAACACTTTCCGAGACAAGATTATCAATATAAATAATCGCAACCTTGGTTTGGGTAACGCTCCCTAATTTAAGTGTCTCGAACCAGAGATGACGACTGTTGATTTTTCTGCGAATCATAGCCGTGTTCCAGCCTAATACTTCCGTAAACCCTTCACGCGGTCCTCGTACTACCGATTGAACATTCGGCTCTTCTACCGATCGTGCTTTCAATTCCTTCGTTCCTACTGCAAGTGCGTAGTTGCAGCCATCCAGCAGCAGGATGCTATTGCCTGTAAGCAGCATATCGTACAGTTCGTCAAACGAGGCAAGCTTATGCACGGAGCCTTCGGGTATGACGCGTTCCTGATAATAGTCCAGCAGCTCCGCGGACGTGGTTGAAGGATCGTTTTCATGATTTCCGGCAAATAAAAATTGGAGCATCATGCTTGAGCTTGATAAGCCGTCCATATAGACGGTTGCTCCTTGAACAATGCGCCCATTAGCTAAAGCAGCTTGAAATTGACGCGAGATCAAGTCAGGGCTGTAGCCGAGTTCCTCATGCAGCTGTTTTAGATTTAATTCCAAATATTCGTGCAACAGATGATCATTATTTGTAGGTGTGGGTATGTACATTGCTGCACCTCGGGTCTCATTGGTTGTAGGGTACGGTTAAGATAGAGTTCCCCCTTGATCCAAATAAATACATTTGAGGAAGAAGAGAAAATGTTCTTCTAGCATATGCAAACGCGTTGGATGAAAAAAAGGCAGCCCGCATCTGCTGCGGACTGCCTTTATCACTTCGAGGTGCTCATTATTCCTTGCCGCTATCCACGTCTTGCGATAATGCGCTAATTTCCAGCTTGTACAGCTCTAGCTGCTTCGCAAGCGTCTCTCTAATGGCGGCTTCGTCTTTGGATTCGACTGCCTTCTCGAGCGCCATCATACCTTCAAAGAAGGGAGAAGCCTTGAGTTCTATTGCGGATTCAGTCGCTGCAATGCTAGCAACGGCAAAGGTTCCGCTCTCTTGTAAAGGTACACTTGTTAATTGAGCAGACTCACCATCTACGGACAATACCTTAATGGATGCAAGCTCTTTTTCAGTTAAAGGTACTGCTTGAAGCGTAATTTGAGCCGTACCAGCTAAGTTTTGTTTTTCCAAAGACAGGCTAGGCACTACTACATCTGCTTCCGTAACTTCCGCGATGCTAATCGCTTCGAAGCGCTTTGAAAGAAGTTTATCGTACTCAGCGATAGTCGCCTGCCATTCCTTCACCGTATCTTTCGCATAGGTTTCTGCCAGCTTAATCGGATCAAGCAGCTGAAATGCGGCGGTTGTAGTGACCGCGTCTAGCTTAATTGGATCGGTCAAGTGAGTGGAAGAGACAACAGCTACGCGTTCCAGCTTTGCTTTGGGAAGAGACGAGTCTGCAAAGACAGTAGGGCCAGCTACAGCTGACAGCAGCAAAGTGGACAATGCGACATTTTTGAAAATCATTTTGTAATTCATGGTTAACACTCCTTCAAGGTTTGGGTTTGTCTTACAGGACCTAGTGTATCGTTTAAATGTGGCAGTCCATGTGACGAATTGTGGAAAAACAATGGCACTGCCCCTATCGCTCCTCTAGCTTGCTATAATAATAGAGATTCAGAATAGGAGGATGTGCAATGAACCATTATTTGATCGCTATCATCGATGATGATCAACATATACGAGAGCTTGTCGAGGCTTATTTGAAGAAAGAGCAGTTTCGTACAGTAGCACTGGCTAATGCAGAGGAGGGACTGGAGCAGCTCAGTACAGAACCGCCTGATATGTGGATTCTGGATATCATGCTTCCGGGTATGGACGGTTATGAGTTTTGCCGACGGATTCGCCGCGACGGGGAGGTTCCAATTATGATGATCTCCGCCCGCGATAACGAGGTAGACAAAATATTAGGACTGGAGCTTGGCAGCGATGATTATATGGTTAAACCCTTCAGTCCAAGAGAAATGGTAGCTCGGGTCAAAAGGCAGCTTCAACGGTGGTATAGGCTAAGGACGATAGAAGAAGGCAAGCAGACCTCCTCGGTACTACAGCTTGAAGCGGGCCAGCTTCAGCTTGCAGTAGATGAAAGGCGTGTGTTCTGGTGCGGAGAAGAAGTGGATGTGACCTCCAAGGAGTTCGCGCTGCTTCTGACGCTTGCCGAACGGCCTAATCGTGCCTTTGCCAGAGATGAGCTGCTGACCATCATTTGGGGTGATGATTATTTTGGAAGCGACCGGGCAGTGGATCATTTAGTGAAGCGGCTGCGCAAAAAAATCGAGGAGCTTCCTGTGGAAGCGGTATGGGGACACGGTTACCGGCTTCGGATGAATGGAGGGGAGATGCGGAATGAAGCTTCTTTATCAAATTAATTTGGCGTTTGCGTTTCTGCTCATACTGGTGCTGTCTCTCACGGCCGTAATTTTTCATTATGTCCTGCTTGATCATTTTATAGAGGTTCAGAAAAAAGACATGATTCAGCTTAGTGAGTCCATCTCAGTAAATTTGCAGGAGGTGGGTGAAATCAAAGCTTTGCCATCCAGCAGCGTGATTGGGGTTGCGATGGCGACTGTGGCGAAGCAGTCGCTGGTGGGTGTCGATGCCATTTTAACCGATGCCAGTCAGAATGTTTTGTATAGTACGCTTGAGCCTGTGCAGATTGAAATGCAAACCAGACCCATTCCACAGTCCGGATTTCAGGCCACTGCTATAAACACGGTAGGAACGCAGTTTATTACAGCGGCAAGCGCGATTCCACAAGGCGGAACGTTGACTCTCCTTACACCGATCAGCAAAATAAAGCTGATTGAGCAGTCTCTGCTGGGAAGGCTTCTAATTGTTTTATGCGGTGGTGGTGTACTTGCATTTCTGCTTAGCCTCATCATTACGAGAAAACTAATTAAACCTTTGATGAAGCTCCAAGTCGAGCTAAAAAAGGTCAAGGGACGACGATTCTCGGAGGTGAAGCTCATTAAGGCCGATGGAGAGATCGGTGATGTTGCGAAATCGGTGTATGAGCTTGCAGGAGAGCTGAATAGATTTAATTTAATACAGAGGCAGTTTATCCAAAATGCGTCGCATGAATTGAAAACGCCACTGATGTCGATAGCGGGTTACGCAGAAGGAATTCGCGACGGTATTTTTGAAGGAGAGCAAGTGAGTAAAGGACTGGATATTATTATGAGCGAAAGCAGTCGATTGAAAAATATCGTGACGGAGATGACGCTGCTTGCCAAGCTGGATGGAGAGGAAGAACACTTCACAGCGTCCCAGGTTAGCCTGCCTGAATTGATTGCAGAGACGGTGGAGCGAATCAATCCCATGTTGGTGAAAAATCAAGTTGCGCTTACGACCACCTTTATGCCTGAAAGAAGAGGCCAGCTAGTGGTTTACGGCGACCAAGACAAGCTGCTGCAAGCGCTGCTGAATGTGGTATCGAATGCAGTTAGGCATGCCAGCAGCACCATACAAATTCAAGCTGGAATTGGTTTACATGGCATTGAAATAACGATCAAAGATGACGGGCCGGGCATACCGGAAGAGCTGCTGCCTCATCTGTTTCACCGTTTTGTGAAGGGCAAGGATGGGGAAACCGGTCTTGGGCTTGCCATATCTAGAGCAATTGTAGAGCGATGTGGAGGGATAATATCAGCTCGAAATTGTGCAGAAGGCGGAGCTGATTTTAAACTGTTATTTCCTCTAAGTATTCAGGCAGCAGCCTAGCCGTCGTGAGCAACAGTAGCATTCCTAAGGGAATCATGTGCGATATTACGAGATATGGAAATTGATATTGAATGAAGGGAAAAGGGATGATAACCTGATTTTGCTTGGCATAGGACACATGGGAGGAGGACGGCTCCCAAATCGAAGATCAGCAGGTCGCCGGAATAAATTACTCGAATAAGGGAAGAGGATGTGTAATTAATGAGGATCAGAAAGAAGCTTTTTGGTTTAGCCTTGCTTTTGCTGCTTGTCCCAGCAGTGTCAGCTAACGCAGCAGCTAGCGGAGACACAGCAGCCAAGAATAACGCGCAGCCCCCTTTTTCAGCGCTAAACGTGAACACGCTCGCTTTCACCAATTCGTGGACGGCGAACCTTGAGGCTGGTAACATTAGACTCGGTGGTGCATTCTCTAACACAAGCTCCACCAATTACACGTCCATGTATTTTGACTTATACCGGGTAACCGCAACTGGCGATGTATATGTAGGAAGCAACCATGTGAATATAAACCCAGGTCAGACGGTTGGCGGTTATTATCATCTTGCTTATAACCAGCCTGCAGGGTTGTACAAAGTAGTGCTGAACTCATCTTATGCCATCACTTCAGGTGTATCACTGGGCAATTATTAGGATATTAATAAAGGCTGCCGATCCTATCGATCGGCAGCTTTTTCTATATACGCTCATGTAAAACGTTGAATTCACTGGCATGTAGGATTACCAGTGTTGTACTATGGATGATATAACTTTGCCAAAGGAGAACACTATGTGCCGGAATATAAAACCTTTATTTAATTTTGAACCGCCTGCTACCGAAGATGAGATCATGGCGGCTTCCCTGCAATTCGTCAGAAAAATTTCAGGCTTCAATAAGCCTTCGCAAGCCAATGAGGCAGCGTTTAATCAAGCGGTAGAGGAAGTGGCTGCGGCGGCAAGCAAAATGTTAAACGAATTGATAACAGGTGCTGAGTCACGTAATCGTGAAGTAGAGTTGGAGCGTGCACGCGCTAGGAATGCACTAAGATTCGGAAGTAAAGAAGAATTATAGGTCCTATGTAGCTGACAGAGGCTAACACAGATAGGAAAAAAACATAGGATTGAGGAAAAGCCCCCGAAATGAATGAAAATATTCAGTTGAAAAAATATGCAAGTTTAATCATTATTTTAATCTTTCTTGTATTTTGTTTACTAAGCGCGAAGATGCTCAATCAGCGTCATTCTCCAAAGGCAGAGTCGGGCATGTTAGATTTGAGCGGCTGGGAGAAGAGCGGAGAGTCCGTTTTGGATCTGGATGGAGAATGGCTATTTTACCCTGAGCAATTTTTGGAATCGACAGAGGATTTTGAGGAAGCTTCTAGTTATTCATCCATTTCAGTGCCGGGCAATTGGAAGAGCGGATTTACGGGTAAGAAGCGGAACGATGCCAAGGGATATGGTACTTATCGGCTTCACATTGCTTTGGGCAAGGAAGCGGGGCAGATTGGTTTCCGTGTACCACTGATTCGAACCTCACATCGTTTGTTCATCAATGGAGAACAGCTTGGAGGAAGTGGAGAAGTGGGCAGCCAGGCATCCGAGTACGCTGGCGGCGTTGAGCCGTATATTGCTTTTAAGGAGATTGACAGCAGTACGATTGACGTCGTCATACAAGTTGCCAACTATGACATGTCCGGCAGCGGCGGGATAGTATTTCCGATTAGCATGGGCCCGCAGAAGCTCATTATTCGCGAACATATAAATCAGGCAGCGTTTGAATTTGGAATGATAGTGGTCTTCCTGTTGCTGGCCTTTTACTTTGCTTTGGTGCAATTTCAAATGCGTCGCAATGGATGGGTTTACCTTGTTTTTTTGTTTATCTTCACGGCCCTCTCTACAGCGAATCAAGGCTCCCGCTGGTTGCTATCGGTATGGCCAACGATTTCCTACAGCACTATCGTTAAATTGCAATGGATTAACGCACTGTGCGTTTTATATTGCTTGTTCCTATTTGTCCGTATTCGGTTTGAGGAACAAGTGAAGATTTGGGCGGTGCGGGTGCTGCCTGGTGCAGTTCTTTTTGCGATCGGGCTTACGGTCCTTTTACCCCCAGCTCTTTTTACCGGCTTTTTGCCAGTGGTGTCTGTGTTTGTAATTGGAATAAATTTGTATATTCTTACTATTATGATTAGGGGCACAAAGAATGGCAAAGCAGAGTTTATATATGAGTTTTTGGCGATTTGTTTATTTTCAGCGATTGCATTCCTAAGCGCTCTGCTTCAAATGGGTTTCATGAAGCTTACTGTTTGGTACTTTATTCAAATTATCGCTTTTCTCGTTTCGATCTCTTGTTTGCTGTTTGTGCAGTTTTTCAGATCCTTTCATAAAATGAAGGCACTGAGAGACGATTTAAAGCGGATGGATGTTCTGAAAAATAATTTTATCGTCAATCTATCGACTCAAATCAAAGGGCCCTTGCAAACCATCATGAACTTAATTTATGCCAGATTGAACGCCAACGACCAGCTATCCGCCAGTCAGGAAAAGGACTTGCAGCAAATGGCGTCTGTCGGATGGTCAACCGAGATGCTGGTACAGGATATGATGGATTTTACGAGATTGAATGAAGAGCAGATTCCGCTCAGACTTCGGCAAATCAATGCAAGAATTGCGCTTGATTTGGTCATCGATATGTACTCGCCTGCCTTTGCAGGGGATTGGAAAATAACTAATCATATCTCGGCGCAGTTGCCTCCGATCTGGGCCGATTCCCAGCGCTTCTCTCAAGTCATGGTAGGTTTGTTTAGAGAATTTTCGGGACTAACCTCTCAAGGGAAAATTATTTTTCGAGGTACAGAGCAGGACCAAATGCTTGTGATTGAGATGAAGATCATCACTCATGAGCTTTCAATAGAGCAAGTGGAGTCGTATTTGGAAATTTGGAATGAGCCCATAGGTAAGGAGTCAAAGCCTCATAGCCCCCATCCAAGTTCGGTGCTAATTCGTGCCTTGTTAACGCAGCAGAATGCAAAATTGCATCTGAATGGAGCAGCGGATAACCTGCTGGAACTGCGTCTTTCTTTTCCGCTTGCAACGCGCCAAGCTAGCGATCGACAAGTAGAGAGTTTCACTGAACAAGCCAACCACGACACGAAGATCATGTGGGATGAAACTAAGAATACAGAAAAAGCGACGATTTTAATCGTTGATAATGACCAATTAAACTGTGGGGTGATGGGATCCGTACTCATGCTGGATCATTACCAGACCTATTTTGCTGCAAGCAGCAAGGATGCCCGTCAACAGATGAGTGTGCTCCCAGAAGTTGATTTAGTCATTATTGACCAATTACTCCCCGATGAGTCGGGTTTGGAATTGAGTCGTCATTTCCGCACTTTATATTCAGCGCTGGAACTGCCTATTTTGTTGATGACCTCAACAGGGTATTTGAATTACGGACTCCTTTCTCATCATTCAGGCGTTAATGATTTTATTGAAAAGCCAGTCGAAGCATCGGAGCTGCGAGTCCGAGTTCAAACGCTGCTTCAGCTCAAACATGCCGTACAAAAGAGAATTCGGATGGAAATGGCTTTTTTGCAAGCGCAAATTAAACCCCATTTTCTCTTTAATACATTAAATTCGATTGCTGCACTAAGCAAGAGAGACACCGGACAAATGATGGCTTTGTTATCTGAGCTGGGACAATATTTGCGTGAAAGTTTTCGATTCGATAGTTTGGAGCCGTTAGTACCCATTGAAAGGGAGCTAAAGCTGATTGAATCTTATTTGCACATTGAAAAGGTCCGTTATGATGACTGGTTGACCTATGAGCTCGATGTATCTGAACGAGGATTCAAGCTTCCGCCGCTCACGCTTCAACCGTTGGTAGAAAATGCAGTAAGACATGGCATCATGGCCAGAACTCAGGGTGGTCACCTGCTTGTCAGAATCCACCGTGAGGAGAATCATATTTGTATTTTGATCAAAGATAACGGAGTGGGGATGTCTGCTGAGGTGTTGGAGAACGTTCTTACCAAACCTTTATCTGGTGGGATCGGCATAGCCAATACGGATCTGCGGCTGAAGCAGTGGTTCGGATCGGGGCTGACTATTTTGAGCTGGCCAGAAGAAGGCACAGAGGTTTACATTCGTTTGCCGCTAGAGAGGATGAGGATACATGAGGACCATTATAGTCGATGATGAGCCTCTAGCTCTTCATCATATGTCAGATGAGCTCGAGCGAATCGAAGAGCTCGAAATTATTGGAAAATATCGTGATCCTTTTCTGGCTTGGGAGCAGATTTGTCTAGAGCGTCCGGATGCTGTTTTTCTTGATATTGAAATGCCAGGTATGAGAGGAACGGCATTAGCTGAGCTGATTATACAGGAATTCCCTGACATGTTCATTGTTTTTGTAACGGTTTATGAGGAATATGCGATTGAAGCATTCGAGCTGAATGCGATGGATTATGTGTTAAAACCCATACGTAGGGAACGAATTGCCAAAACGGTGGGGCGGTTGTTGAAAGCTAAGCAAGAACATGCGCTAATCTCAACTCCTGCTCACAAAACGAAAATGTTGTGCTTCGGCACACTGAAATTCGAGCGTGGAGGCCATAAGCCCTATTCATTAAAATGGAAAACGTTTAAAGCACAGGAGTTATTTTTGTTTCTTTTCCAGCAGAGAGGCAAAGCGGTCCGCAAGGAAATGCTGCTCGAAGAGATGTGGCCGGACATCGACTCGAAAAAAGCGATGACCCAATTATATACAGCAGCCTACCAGATTCGTAAAATGATCCGCGATGAAGGGATTGATATTCAAATTGTTAACGTGGATGAAGGCTACCGACTTGAAATTGGTGAGATTGAGCTGGAAGTTGAGCTCTGGGAGCAAGGGCTCAAAGCAGCAGGCGTTATTACAGAGTTCAACGTAAATCAGCATAATAAGCTTTTCGAGACTTACATAGGCGGTTATCTTGAGGATTATGGCTATATTTGGTCGGAGTGGGAGAGACAGCGGCTGCAGCGTCTGTGGTTGGAGCAAAGTGTGAAACTCGGAGAATACTATTTGACTAGCTTCAAACTGAAGGAAGCCATTGTCCATTACATCAGGCTACAATCAATTTTGCCAACGCATGAGAACAGCTACTTTGAGCTGATGCGAATCTATGACCAGCTTTCGGACCGCTTCTCGGTGGAAAGGCAATATGAGTTATTGCAGACGATGCTTTTCAAAAATATGGATTGCGAACCGAGCGCACAGGTTAGGCAGTGGTATGATGAGTGGAAACGACATTAATAGCAGATCTCATTGACGTCCCCAGCAGGTTGGTTTATCCTCCCATGCTGTTGGGGACGTTTTTTTGTCAAAATATAAGACATTATTCGTTTCTTCTTGTTAGGTTTCAAAAATGTTTCAAACCTCTATTATATAATCGTTTGGATATTAAATGAGGTTGGAAGGATGAATGCCTGATCATGCTAGACAAGAAAAATAGATTGATGCTGTGGTTTTCGATTGCAGCCATGTTACTTAACGCGTTCATTTTCATCATAACAAAGACAAAGAATCCGTTTCAGCACTCTACAGGCATGCATGGCCAAGGATATGAAATGAACAGTCTGATCTTATGGGGGCAGATCAGTTTTTTTGTACTGCCTTTATTAAGTTTGAGCCTAACAATAACCTATTTTTTCAAAAACAATAGTCATGCTTATATACCGTGGCTGAATACGCTCACGCTGACGTTTTGCAGCTTTTCCATGATTAGCGGCAGTGGCGGAAGCGTAGAATTTCATTTTTCGATCTTTATGGTCATCGCTGCGGTTGCTTATTATGAAAAAATAGGTTTAATCGCAATGATGACGATTTTGTTTGCTGTTCAGCATGTAGGGGGCTACTTATTTTCTCCGCAATTGGTTTTTGGAACAGAGAGCTATTCATTCCTGATGGTCACCATTCACGCGGCGTTTCTGTTGATTACCGCTATCGCCACAAGTTGGCAAATTAGATCTAAACTCATGATTACGAAACAACTTGAAGCCGAGAAGCAAAGTAAAGAAGACAAATTATTGGCTGTGTTAGAGCATGTGCAATCCTTAACGGAGCAAATAATCCATACCTCTTCTGTTGTCTCCGGAACATCAGTTCAGAATGTGCAAAGCAACAAGGAAATGGGCTATGCATTTGAAGAAGTGACTGGGGGACTTGGCGATCAATCGTTATCATTAGAGCAGATGGATGACAAGCTTCATAATATTAGGATTGCTATTCAAACTGTACTATTGAATGCCGATACCATGAAGAGGAATGCGATAATCACAGAGAAGTCCATACTGGAAAATTATGATAAAGTGGAATCTTTGAAAAATTATATGCTTCATATTTCTGGTTCGATTCATCACGTAGCCACAACAATGCTCACGCTTAAACAATCATCACAGAAGGCAGAGGAAATGGTTGGGAAAATTCAAGTGGTTGCAGACCAAACACAGCTGCTTGCTTTAAATGCTTCCATTGAAGCAGCAAGAGCAAGCGAGTACGGGAAGGGATTCGGAGTTGTTGCTGGAGAAATCCGAAAGCTTGCGGGACAAAGCAACGACACTGCTGCGGACATTCGCGCGCTCATGTCCGACATTCGTTCGGAAAGTGATGTAACAGCCAGCCAAGTAGAAGGCGGTCTGGAGATCATTCATCAATCCGTAAGCTATGTAGAGGCTTTCGCAGAGGACTTTGCACAGGTTAAGCAAACGATTCAAGAACTATTGAAGTTTATTATCGCCATGAATCAAATGATCACAACGATTCAAGAGGATTCGACAGGCTTCTCTAACGAAATGCTCCAAATTTCATCCGTAATCGAACAAGGAATTGTTTCCATGAGACAGCTGATGGTCATTGCTGATCAGCAATTTAAAAGTTCTCAACAGGTGGATCAGGAAATCAGGCAGCTTAAAGATTTGTCGCTCACCTTGAAAGACCAATTTACAGCGTAATCCAAATGAAATGGAAAGAAGGAGTAATCATGGAGCATATTCATGGCTCGCACGACGTTGTACTTGTTATTTTTTCTTATATTGTTGCTGTTGCCGCCTCGTATACCGCACTGAACTTAGCTGGCAGGGTTTCAACAGCCAAAGGCAGGAGTCGATGGCTCTGGTTATTATTCGGAGCCATGGCAATGGGTACAGGCATCTGGTCCATGCATTTTGTAGGGATGTTAGCGTTCAAGCTTCCAATTTCGGTCGCGTATGATATGACGAAGGTGATGCTTTCGGTTCTAGTAGCCATTATAGCTTCTGCGATTGCCTTGTTTATCGTTAGTCGCGAGCAGCTAACGAAGGCGAGATTGCTTCGCGGCGGCTTATTGTTTGCGTTAGGAATTTCCTCTATGCATTATATCGGTATGGCTGCCATGCAAATTGATATTACCTATAACCCTATTTTTTTCACACTATCCATTCTTATTGCACTTGTAGCTTCTTGGGCGTCGTTATGGCTCGCTTTTTACTTCCGTCAAGACAAGGAAGGCGGTATCGAGTGGAAAAAAATGGGTAGTGGACTCATTATGGGAGCGGCAATTGTTGGTATGCATTATACGGGCATGATGTCTGCCCATTTTGAATTAGGGACGAAGTCGGCATTGTCAACGGGTATGGTGCTGGATCAGAAATGGTTGGCTTATTTTATCGCAGGGGGTACTCTGTTTACGCTTGGCCTATTTCTGTTCGGCGTTTATATTTCGAAGCGAATGTCTTTTCAAGATTCAGAGATTCAAGAGAAAACGGCTGAAATATTTGCGATCAACCAGGAACTCCTTCTATTGAACGAGAATTTAGAGGATTTGGTAGCTGAAAGGACAGCGCAGTTGGAGAAGGCACATGATGAAGCTATTAAAGCGAATATGATCAAGAGCCAGTTTTTGGCCAATATGAGCCATGAGCTTCGAACACCGCTGAATGCGATTATCGGCTACAGTGAAATCTTGCAGGAAGAAGCAGAGGAAATAGGCGAGCTTACTTTTGTGGAGGATTTAGGGAAAATAAGCAAAGCGGGAAACCATCTGCTTTCTCTGATTAATGATATATTGGATATTTCGAAAATCGAAGCGGGGAAAATGGACATTCATTTGGAGTCGATCAGCTTATCCGGACTTATCAACGACGTCATTACAACCGTTAATCCCTTAATAGAAGCGAGCAGTAATCGGCTTGAAATAAAAAGCGTAGAAGGCAACATCACGACTGATGTGACGAAGCTCAGGCAGATCCTTATTAATTTGCTCAGCAATGCAGGGAAATTTACGAAGGAAGGTATCATTACGCTGGAAGTCACTCGTGAAGCAGTCAATCAACAAAAAGGGTATAGCTTCCGTGTCCGGGATACTGGCATCGGAATGACGCCTGAGCAGCTGGACAAGCTGTTTCAACCCTTTACACAAGCCGATTCATCGACCACTCGCAAATATGGCGGTACCGGTCTCGGCTTAGCCATCAGCCAGCGCTTCTGCAGCCTGCTTAGTGGTGATATTCATGTGGACAGTGTATTTGGCGAAGGAAGTACGTTCACTTGCTGGCTACCAGACGCGGCTATTGAGCTGGAACCTGTCAGCAAAGCGTCGTCAAGCTACATTTCGAATACCAAAGAACAAAATGAACAGATTAGTATTTTGCTTATCGATGATGAAGCATCCAACAGGCAGTTGATGGAGCGATATCTGGCTAAGGAAGGCTGGACGATGGCTGCTGCAGAGAATGGTCAAGAAGGCTTGCGGCTCGCACGGCTGCTGAAGCCTAAAGTGATTTGTCTGGATATATTGATGCCAAGCATGGATGGCTGGAGTGTGCTTTCAGCGCTCAAAAACGATCCGGAGTTGGCTGACATTCCAGTGGTGATCTGGTCCATGACTAACGACCAGCATTTAGGTTATTCGCTTGGAGCTTCAGAGTTTCTGACAAAGCCGGTGCAGCGTGACCGATTAATAGAAGTCATGGATAAGTACGTTTCAAAACGAATGGAGCACTCTGTTCTTGTCATTGAAGACGATGCTCCAACTAGCGAGCTTATGACTAAGCTTCTTCACCGGGAAGGGTACGCAGTGACACAGGCTCAGAATGGCAAACTGGCGTTATCCTGTTTGGAGAAGGAATTGCCGACGTTAATTCTACTGGACTTGATGATGCCGGAAATGGACGGCTTTCAGTTCATTGAAGAGCTTCGGAAGAAGGAAGAGTGGCTTTCTATCCCGGCCGTGGTATTGACCGCCAAAACGATTACCGAAGAGGATCGAAATAAATTAAATGGTTATGTGAAAAACATAGTTCAAAAAGGTTCATTTAATCCACAATCGCTGCTAATGGAAATAAGAAAGTTCATCAATTAGAGAGAAGGAGGTTTCGATATGCCAACGATTCTGCTGGTAGAGGATAATGAGATGAACCGGGACATGCTTTCCAGACGACTTGTAAGGAAAGGCTTCCATGTTCTTACTGCGGTAGACGGACAGGAAGGGGTCGACATCGCTGTACAGGAGAAGCCCGATCTTATATTAATGGATATGAGCTTGCCTGTATTGGATGGCTGGGCGGCAACTCGCTTGCTCAAGAGCATGTCGGATCTGCAATCTATTCCGATCATTGCGTTAACTGCACATGCGATGACAGGAGATGAAGAAGAAGCATACCGCGCTGGTTGTGACGATTTTGATACGAAGCCGGTCGACATCACCCGGCTGCTGGATAAGATTCAGGTAAACCTGGAGAGGTCTGGCATAGCGAAATCAACGGATGACGGCAGCGCTCGGGACAGGCATATTATGTTGAATGGGGAATAGCAAATGGGTGAATTTTTTAAGGAACTTGCCAAAATATTAATTGTTGACGACCAGGAGCATAATATCACCCTGCTGGAGAGAATCCTAGGTCGTGCAGGATTTAAGAATCTCTATAGCACGATGGATCCTTATCAAATTGAACGCCTCATTACCGAGGTAGATCCGGATATTATTCTTCTTGATCTGCATATGCCGGGAATGAACGGCATTGAATCATTAAAGCTAATTCGCGCAATGGTAGATTTGAACAGCTATTTGCCAGTCCTTATGCTTAGCGCAGATATAACACCTGAGGCAAAGCAAGAGGGGCTGCAAGCTGGTGCCAATGATTTTTTAACCAAACCCTATGACCGGAACGAAGTTATTCTCCGTATCAATAATTTGTTAAAAACCCGGCAGCTTCATCTGCAGCTTCAGCAGCATAATATCACTCTCGAGGAAAGAGTTCGCAAACGGACAGAAGAATTAGAGCAAGCCAAGCTAGAAATTTTACAGCTGCTTGGACGGGCGTCTGAGTATAGGGATGACAAGACAGGTAGCCATACTCAACGTGTAGGGTATCTGTCAGGCTTAATTGCGAGCGGCTTGGGGCTACCGGAAGCGGAGGTCAATCTGATTCGAAAGGCTGCGCCTCTTCACGATATCGGAAAGATCGGCATATCCGATGACATTCTCCTTAAACCGGGGAGGTTTGAGCCGCATGAGTTCGAAACGATGAAGCAGCATACCGTCATTGGGGCAAGTATTTTGGAAGGAAGCTCCTTTGCCGTATTGAAGCTGGCGGGAATTATCGCGCATTCGCATCATGAGAAATGGGACGGTACGGGTTACCCGTTAGGTCTAAGCGGCGAGGAAATTCCAATTGAATCCCGCATTGTGGCGATTGCTGATTTCTATGATGCGTTAACCCATGAGCGTCCTTATAAAGATGCCTGGACCTCAGAAGAAGCGCTTGCGGAAATCGAACGGCAAAGTGGATATCACTTCGACCCTCAAATTGTCGTTGCGTTTCTTCATACATTTAAGGAGCATCGTTATATTCCAAGATAATCGCTGCCGGTAGGGCAGAAAGTTAGATGAAACCACTCTTAGGAGTGGTTTTTTGACGTATAGGAAAGTATATGAGTATGCCATACTTTCTCTATACGTTTCGCAGAAACGAAGGCGTCTACAGAAAGGACGCCTTCGTTTCTTCTTATTTGGCGCATAATTATCCTTATTTTTCCGAACGCTAACGATATTCCATTACCGCAAATCATAGATGCCCATCAATCTTATCAAAAAGGAGGCCTGACGTTGAGCGCTTTGCCTATTCCGGAATTTATGACCGATCCTGAACTGAGAAGGCTTGAGCAGTCAGGAATCTCCGCTGACCTTGGGCGAAGCAGTGAGGTCATTAATAAGTTTTTTGTGCAATGCGCGGATCTGGTCATTCATTCCTTTAGCGTAGGCAATGGATGTGCTGCAATTGTGGTGTACTTCCAAGGATTAACGGATACGACACAGTTAGAAACCCAGGTCATTCGTGAGCTTGCTCTTATTGAGGACCCTACGTTTACTAACGATAGTTTTGCCCGCCTTTCAGTAAGCAACAAAAAAATGTTGAAATGTTACGGAGAGGTTGTTAGCTCGATTGTCATGGGCAGAACGCTTCTCTTTGTCGATGGTGTGGAATCCGCGCTGTCGATCGATTTAACCAAATTCGAGGTTAGAGCTTTAGAAGAGCCGCAATCCGAATCGGTTGTTCGGGGGCCGCGTGAGGGCTTTACTGAGAATATAACAACGAATATGTCATTGCTTAGACGAAGGCTGCGCACCCAGGCGATGAAAACCATTACGTTTGAGCTAGGCCGATACTCAAAGACGATGATTAATATGGTATACGTCGACGGTATTGCAAGAGAGGATATTATACAGTCGATAAGTGAGCGGCTTGCTGCCGTTGATCTGGATGGCATTTTGGAGAGTGCAATGATCGAGGAAGCGATCGAGGATTCAACCTTTTCTCCTTTCCCTCAAATTCAAGCGACCGAAAGACCAGATGTGGCGGTAGCGGGTTTGCTCGAGGGACGTATCGTTATTTTGACAGAGAACACACCTATTGCGCTTATTGCTCCAACCACACTGGCAACTTTAATGCAGTCGCCGGAAGACTATTATCAACGGTTTTGGATTGGAACAACCATTCGTTGGCTTCGCTATTTATTTTTTTTCATCGCGCTGCTCGCCCCGTCGGTTTACGTTGCGATCTTAACCTTTCATCAGGAGATGGTGCCTACGACCTTGCTTCTCCGCGTTGCTCAGTCCAGAGAGGAAATTCCTTTTCCGGCCCTGCTTGAAGCTTTGATGATGGAGGTTATTTTTGAAGCACTACGCGAGGCGGGCATACGTCTGCCCAAGCAGGTGGGATCTGCTGTAAGCATTGTTGGCGCACTCGTCATTGGCCAAGCGGCAATTCAGGCTGGACTCGTATCGGCGCCTATGGTCATGGTTGTGGCGATTACAGGCATTTCTTCGTTTATGATGCCGCAATATCCAGCAAGCATAACGCTTAGGCTGCTTCGCTTCCCCATTATGATCATGTCAGGAATGTTTGGCTTGTTCGGGCTCATGCTATCGCTACTCCTGATTATTACGCATTTGTGTACGCTCAACTCTTTCGGCATCCCTTATCTTTCGCCATTTGCACCCTTACGGCCGATTGAGTTTTTGGATACGTTGATCAGAGCTCCTCTTAAGTTCATCAAGCTTCGACCAGGAACCTATTCGGGGAAAAATAAAAGGCGAAAATCGGTCTACGCTAGAGTTCGGAAATGATAGCTCAAAAGGGTGGTGCCAAGCATGATTACTGGCATAAGGAAAGCTGCTAGCATTTGTTTGATATTATGTCTGCTGCCAGGTTGTTGGGATCGGATAGAGGTTAATGATATGGCTCTGATTATGGCTGTAGGCATTGACAAAGCGCAAGACCAGCTCATTGAACTGACTGTACAAGTGTTTATTCCCAATCCATCAGCAGGCGGCAGCGGAGGGGCGAGTGGGGATGGAGAAGGGCGTGTCTATACCTTGTCACGAATCGGGGAAACCCTGCCGGATGCTTTAACGGTTCTGCAAAAGGAGCTCCCCCGCACTTTTTTCTGGGGACATGCCAAGGCCTATATTTTTGGCGAAGCTTTAGCCAAGGATGGCATGGAGAAGCAGCTTGATTTTTTATTCCGAGATATTGAGCCGCGCGAGCAAGCGAATATTTATTTGTGCCGTAAAACGGCAAAGAAGCTGTTATTGTCACTTAGTGATCCGAATTCCTACGAGACATTAATCAAACTAGGGCAGAAGAGATCTCTGGAGGCCTCCTCAATTATTAGCGTTGCAGAATTGATTGGTACGGATTCCGAATCCTTTACGTTGCCCATTGCAAAGACGTCCGCGTTAATATCAGGCGGCAAAGCGAAGAGCATACTAATTGTTGAAGGCGATGCGCTTATCAAAGAAAGAAAAGCAATTGCTTTTCTAGATGAAGAGATAACTGAGGGGCTTCAGTGGTTTCAAAATATGAAGATCGAACGCAACGTAGCGATCGCGCTTGAAGATCCGAATAAAAAAATAACCATCAAACTCAAGCGAAGCAGTACAAAAATCATTCCTGTCATTGACAAGGGCAAGTGGAGCATTACCTTAAAGTTGAAAATTAATGCAGACGTAGCCGATAATGCTACGAACCTAAACTTGATGGATGAGCATGATTATTTGAAGAAGATAGAAAAGCCGTTTAACCAGTTAATTGAGCATAAAATTGCGAACGCGATAAATCGCTTGCAAACACAATATCATGCAGACCCGTTGGATTTGGCGCACGCTTTTCATAAGAAATACCCGCGCATATGGAAAGAAAATCGGACGCGCTGGGAAGCTATTTACAAGAAGCTGGATGTTAAGGTAGAAGTCAATACGATTATTAGAAATCCTGGTATTTCTAACATCAACGTGAGAGTAAATAAGGGAGAAAGGAGCTGAACAGGCATGGAGCAGATGACACTGTCCAATCGGCAGCTTTTTTGGATGATCGGAAGTATGCAAATCGTGATGCTAGTTCTACTAACCTCGTCGGCCACTGTGCAAGTAGCGAAGCAGAGCGCATGGATATCGTCAATTCTCGTCATGGGCATAGGAATAAGTATGGCTTATTTTTGCGCTAAAGTAAGTACCTATTATCCAGGTCAGACGATGATTAAATATACCCGAAGTTTATTCGGCAAATGGGTAGGAAGCGCTGTAAGCCTACTTTACCTTCTCTACTGGATTAGCGTTTATTCAGCGATCCTTCGGCAATTCACAGCGTTCATTATTGGTACAATTTTGCCGGAAACCCCAATCACCAGCATCCTGATTATTATGTCATTGGCTGTGTTATATCCTGCGCTGCAAGGAATCACGGTTATCGGTCGCTTAAGTGAAGTGCTTGGACCAATTATTTTGGCGGGCATCCTAATCCCTATTATGCTGGCGGCTAATCGGCTGCACTTCTATCGTTTGGAGCCAGTATTTGGGGATATTAGTTGGCTCGATATTTCAATGGGCACTTTGCCCTCCGCACCTTTCCTTGGAGATTGTATCGTGCTCATGATGACGATCGCTTTCGTTAAGGAGCAGGCTATCGTCCGTCATGCAGTGTTTGGCGTTATGATGGCCGGCCTTGGTTATGTAGTGTCTATTTTGGCGGTGATTATGATGTTTGGTTACTTAGTTACGGAAAGTTCGCCGTATCCCTTATTGGTGCTGGTACGGTCTATATCGCTAGGCGGAATTGTGGAAAATTTGGATGCAATCATTACAGCAATTTGGATGATGAGTATTTATATTAAGCTTTCCCTTTACCTATTCGCTGCGAGCTATGGTGCTGCCGAGTGGTTTGGTGTGAAGAATTGGCGGCCGTTCGTTTGGGGAATATCGATTCTGTGTATTCTATTATCGATGATTCCCCGCAATTATATTGAGGTATCCGTCATTTTCACCAGCAAGGTGGCCGTACCTTATATTTTCCCGATCTTGATGTTGGGAATTCCGCTGCTCATGCTTATCATGACTTGGATCAAAAACAAACGAACGAAGCCTTTACCGACAGCCTAATAGTTTCTTTTGAACTGCTCCGAAAATCGAAACTCCCGGGGAGACAAGCCCGTTTGCTTGGAGAACAGCCTAGAGAAATAATGGACGGAGCTAAAATGATATTTCTCGGAAATGTCCGTGACGCTTAAGCTGGTATGCAGCAGATCCTCCATGGCCCGGCCAATTCGGAATCGGTTCATATATTGTACAGGGGAGTATCCGGTCGTTTTCTTGAAAATTTCAAAAAAATGCCCACGGCTTATCTGGAGGCCCTCATAGTAATAGGCAGACGGAAAGTCCGCGCCGCTTAAAATATTTTGTTCCATCTCATGAAGCAAGCGGCCAATTCTCGGATCTGGAATATGATCCTCCTTCAGCATGCCCTGCAAAAAATAATCGATAAAGGCTTGAAAATTCCTTTGCGTCGATAAACTCCTTAAAAATGTTTTTTCACTTGTGTACTCTCCTGATTTGTAAAAGCTCTGAAAATGATCGATCCAAGGACGCATGTTCACAATCCTGCTTACCTCTGGGATAAAATAAGGAAAAGCAGGTCCCACGAAGTGTTCCAGCAGTTGATCCTGTTGATAGCAGATCGGCGCCGACCAATCGGATATGTCATCTCTTTCTACATAATGCCAATCAAAGTAACAGCAGATATGAACCATAGGCCGTTCATCATCCGCTACCCATTCGTGGTGCTGGCCAGCAGGAATGTAAACGAGTGTTCCAGGAATTGCGGTGTAGGTTCTACCGTTGGTTACAAGAATCCCCTTGCCTTCGCTAATCAAATAGATAGAGCTTGAATAGCAGATTCTAGGGAAGCTGGACTGACCCTTGGCGAAAGGATACCGGGTGGCATAATAGACATAGGGGTGAAAGGATGAGAACTGCAAGTGGATGCCTCCTGAATTAAGATGTTAAATATCCTACTATTGTGCAAATAAATGACGGTCTGCTAAATACATCATCCAGCTAATCTTATAAAGTAAACACTGTACTTATAAGATTATATAAGGAGCGGATGATATGCAAACAAATAATCATTTACTGACTGACGAACAAATCATTCAATTCATTACACAGGGGTATTTGGTACTCCATAACGAGCTCCCTAATGAGCTGCATATGAAAGTGATGGAAGAGGTTCATCATGTACTGATGGAGGAAGGGAATCCGGGTAATAATATTTTGCCGAGAGTGCCGGATATCCAGAAGTTTTTTGAGACGCCAGTCGTCAAAGGGGCATTAACCGGCATTCTTGGACCGGACTATTATTTGCATCCACACCGCCATTGCCATTATAATCAGCCTGCTAATCAAAACCCTGGCGGAGGGCAGTGGCATAAAGATGGCTACTGGAGCGCGATGCGCAGCCACCGCCCTTGGTGGGCGATGGTCTTTTATTATACGCAGGCGGTCACTGAGGAGCTCGGTCCCACTACGATTATGCCGGGCTCTCAGTACAATGAATCCTATCCGGGAGATGATCAACCATTTCTCCTGCCTACCGGGCCGGCGGGTACCATGGTGCTCGTCCACTTTGACTTATGGCATAAGGCATCGCTGAATACGTCCAATATGGACCGGTATATGCTGAAATTTCAATTCGCGAGGCTTAATGCCCCTTCGATGCCGGATTGGAACCATACAGAGGAACATTTTAAACTGCCCGAAGGCGCGTCAGATACCTATTTGCCACTATGGCAAGATATTTGGGGATGGTTGAAAGGGGATACAAAGGAAGATGCTGACAGCAATACAGCCAATCTATCGCAATTAGCGAGTTTGGTTGCTTCAGAAACGGAAGACACCTCTCTACATGCTGCTTATACGTTAGCAGGAGCAGGGGAAGGTGGAGCTCATGAATTAGTTAAGATCTTACATGAAGGAACAAGCTTATCAGCGAGCCGTGCGGTCTATGCGGCCGCAGCAGCAGGCGCTAAAGCCGTACCTGGACTCATTGGTCTATTGGAGCACACAGACCGCGAACGGCGCTCATGGGCCTGCTTCGCGCTCGGTATGATCGGAAGCCCAAGGGAGCTGGTCTTGCCCGCCTTGATGAAAGCGCTGGCGGATGAAAGCGATCAGGTTCGGCGCCAAGCCGCCGAGGCCATTGGCCTTGTTAAGGAGCCTTCGGCCCAAGCTGTAGCTGCTCTCGCGAATACGCTCACCGAAGCCGTAGTCAATGAGATACAAGGCTCAGACAGCAGCCTATGGCCTGATCAAGGCTATATAACAAATAAAATCGGCTATGGGGCGGCATTATCTTTGCTCCGGGTAGGCAAGTATGGTGATGCTGATGTGGTGATTTCGGCTTTAAGCGGGGCGCTTGATAGCGGGGATCGTTATGTACGCGCCTATGCGTTCGAAGCACTCACCTATCTGCGCACGAAAGAGGCTGTAGATGTCTTGCTTCGCTATTATCGGACGGCCCGCTGGTGCCCGGATACGAACAAGGCTAGCATGTTTTAAGAAGCTTAAAGCAAACTTGGATAGTTATAAAGCGATGCTAAGTGTTTTATATCATAAAAGTTGAATATATGGGCTGCGCAAAAAGTCATTTCCGGCTTTATTGTGCAGCCCATTTGAACCATCTAAAAGAATAAACCTGTTTTCGACATTGCCAAAACGCCCAGTATTCGTTATTATATCGTAGAGCAGGATGTCAGATGCTGTTTTCCTCTAGGAAGAGTGAAGAACACAATCGTCTCTTGAAAGCGATTTATATGATTTGATGTGATATACATAGGGAAACCAGTTTTTTAGAAGACTGGTTTTTTACGTTTTTAAAGCCACTCATTTGTAAAAATATTGTATTTTATCCTTTTGTCGAATGAGGCAGGATTTTGCCCTTGCAACTCGAATAATATGTATACTCGTATTTATAGAATTTTTTATGATAAAGACCGCAACTTTTCGTTCCCCGGCCGGTACAATACTGTATGGCGGTCCGGGAATAATCCGCAGGTGGAGGAGGTTCGCCTGTCATGACTGATTCCCAATTAATACGTGAGATCAAGGATGGCAATGTCGAGCTCTACTCCGAGCTAATGCGGCGCTATCAACGTAAAATATTAGCTTTTATCTATCATATGCTGAAGAGTGCAAAGCTGGAGCTGTTAGCCGAGGATTTATGCTCCGAAACTTTTTATAAAGCATACCGCAGCCTTCATTCTTTTCGGGAACTGGATGCTTCTTTTTCGACGTGGCTGTATACGATTGCACGCAATACGGTGCTAAGCGAGCTTCGCAAGCAGAAGTCTGCGCATGTTTCACTCGACGAATCCGGTTTCGAGCCCGTTGCCGCGCTGGATGCGGTACCGGAGCAGCATGTGCTGCGGAATGAAAGAATGGCAATGGTCCGTGAAGCGATAAATAACTTGCCAGAGAAACAACGTTCAGCGCTTATTCTTCGGGAATACGAGCAGCTGGATTATCAGGAAATCGCTAACATATTGGGGCAGACGGTAAGTTCTGTGAAGTCACTGCTTTTCCGGGCAAGAGCGAGCGTTAAGACGCAGTTGGAGCCATATTTCGGACAAACGCCGTTGATGGAAGAATTCGAAGGGATGAATACGAGATGAAGTGCAACGATGCGCAAGACAAATTCGGCGAATATTGGGATTTATCGGAGCATGATGGGGAACGGATAGCCATAGACGCACATCTGCTGGAGTGCAAGTCTTGCGCAGAACAATTTCGAATCTGGGAAGAGAGCGAGGATATGATTCGTTTTCTATCGGAGGATGACGATCATTTAGAACTTACTGAGCATATGAACAGGAATGTCATGGATCGCATTTATGCCGAACAATCCTGGTTGATGCCCGTTCCGCACAAGAGCTACCAGTTCTCCAAATCGTTTCGCCGGAATATAGCGTTAATCGTTGCAGCTTGCATGGCCATGTTTGCATGTGCCCTTATAGTATTTGTATTTGATAATCCCGGAGGGGCCTCTCAAGCTGAAATTGCAGAGCTTAGCGGGTTAATGGATACTGCCAATGCATCTGGTGACGGCATGATCACCGCAGGTTTTTACGCAGAGGTGCCTGTTGCTAGCATTAGTGATCCTTTTGTTCTGAAGGTAATGCCAGCTTTCCCACAATATTATGTGGCTTTATCCTTGCTAGGGATGATTATGACACTGCTTATTTTAAATTGGCTTTCGAGAACGAGAAACTAATACCACGCAAACCGATAAGCTCCTTAGGGAGCTTTTGTTGTATTATAAGTGATTAAAGGAGTTGAATGCAGTCTTGCTGATTGGATTAGTGCGTCATGGGAAGACGGATTGGAATGCAGAAGGTAAAATACAAGGTCAGACGGATATCCCTTTAAATGAGGAAGGCATAAAGCAAGCCATTGCATTAGCCGATCGACTAAGCGGGGAAGCGCGGATTTGGGATGCAGTCGTTTCAAGCGATCTGAAGCGAGCTTACGCAACGGCGCAGATTATAGCAGAGAAGCTGAATCTGCCGCTTCTAGACCCTGATCCCCGGTTGAGAGAACGTTACTTTGGTGAAGTGGAAGGAACGAAGGAGCAAGAGAGACATGAGCGTTGGGGTAAAGAATGGCGAGAAGTTGCTAAGGGTGTTGAGCCGAATGAAGCCGTAAGAACACGAGGCAAAAACGCACTTAAGCAATGGCAGCACGATGATCCTCAACGGAATCTACTCGTTGTATCTCATGGAAGCTTTCTTGCACAATTGTTAGCTGAGCTTTGCACGGAGCTGGATGACCAGCATCTTCAAAATCTGTCGTATTCCATATTGGAGCTGCAAGGAGAGAAATGGCATCCGCAGCTTTACAATTGCACCATTCATTTGAACCCTTAGGACTTAGCACAGAGCACGGCCTTCACATCGTTGAAGGCTGTGCTCTTTTTTTGTGCGTAACCGTTCAAAAGAGGTTATAAAATATTGTTTTTTTCCCCATAATGATTTTAACAGACGCTAATCTATTGCACAGCAAGCTTACGAGGCGGACCGCTAACAGCATGGAGCGGGAACTGCGGAAAGGAGAGAGTGCCATGAATTTATCGGATATGCTTGGTTATGCGGATATTCAACAGCTTAGCAGAATAGCAGACGTTTACCGTTGCGAGTGCAACGGACATTCCAAAAACGATTTGATTCAATCGATTCTCTCCACCGTAAGTCGTAATGATGTCTTTGAAGCGCAAATTAGCAGCATGAAGTTAGAGGACCTGCGTTTTCTGAACTCATTGCTGTTCGAAGCTCGCAATTCCTTTAGCTTGGAGGATTTGCTTGCTAGGGTACAACAAAGCAGGTTCGGAGGAGAAGCGGAAGTCCAAGTGGAGCCGGAGCCGCAGCCGAAGAAGAAAAAAACGAAGAAAAAAGCGGAGGCGGTTGACACAACCTTAACCCCACGCGAAATGATAGCCAAATTTAAGCATCATGGTTGGTTGTTCAATGGCTTCAGCGGCCCTAGCAGATACTTGTTTCAAGTGCCGATTGATCTGAAAGCCCGTTTCCGCGCTTCGCTGGCTAGAAGATTTGCAACGGAGCTGCTTTATACGGATGAGCCGCCCGTTTATCGCGACGAACAAATGCTTATTCATGACGATATCACACATTTGCTTCATTATTGCCGTCATAATGAGGTGCAGCTTACAGCAGACGGCTCCATGTACAAACGGTTTGTTGTGCAGATCCTTGAACTGGTCGGTGTTCAAGAAGAGCTTCCGGCGAAAGGGGAATGGCGCTTTGGTTATGGAAGACATTTTAACCATTACCCGAATCGCATATCGTTTCTCTACGATTATTGTTACTCAGCAAAGTATATTACCGAGACTCAGACGGTGATTTCGGTTACGGGATCTGGGGAGGAACGCTTGCGTGGCAGACAAGCTGGCGAAGCGGAGCAAGTTTATCGGTACTGGTTAAAGCTATACAAGGGTCCCATTACAAATTTACTGTCTCTCGTGCACTGGATCAACGCACTGGCAATAGAGTGGGTGACCGTTGAATCGCTTAGAGCCGTGCTTGTTCCATTTATTAAACCCTACTATTATGATGATGCCAACACCATATTGGAGAAGAGGATCATGACGATGATGGTTCATCTTGGACTGCTGCGTGTGGGAGAGCATTCTCAGCACGGGGCTGTCGTTAAGATGACAAAGGCGGGAACGGCCGTAGTCTCAGGCCTTAACATAGAGGACCCTGGAGCGTTGGCTCTTCAGTAGCCCACATATGCTCCACTTGGTGTTTGTTCAAAAATAAGCTAGAGTATACCAATAAGCGGTAGCGTTCTTGCTATATTTGATCAATCAAAAGGAGCGGGTAACATTGTTGATTCCCTACCAAGGCAAAAGACCTAACATTCACGAAGACGTGTACATAGCAGAAGGCGCAAAAATCATTGGCGATGTGACGATTGCAGAGAAAAGCACGATTTGGTTCAATGCCGTTCTTCGCGGTGATCTCGCGCCAATTCAAATCGGACATAGCTGTAATATACAAGACGGTGTCGTCGGTCATTTAAATGTAAACCAACCCCTAATATTAGCCGATGAGGTATCTGTCGGACATGCTGCAATTATACACGGCTGTACCGTGGGCAAAGGCACATTAATTGGAATGGGGGCAATCGTACTTAACGGCGCAGACATTGGTGAATATGCTTTAATAGGAGCCGGTTCGATTGTTACAGAGAACAAAAAAATACCATCCTATACTCTATCTATCGGTTCACCCGCCAAAGTCGTAAGAGAGCTAACTGATGACGATTTATTGCGCATGAGAAAAACGATGGAGAGCTATGTGACAAAGGGAATAGAATATAGGATCTCTTAACGCCGGTTTGGAGGTGTATCCTATGGACAAAATGAAGGTTACGTATGAAGCGATGCTTGGTTTGGCAGCTGAATTTGTTTTGGATGATGCGGTTTTGAAATTTCAAACTGCGAAAATTCACGATGCCATCGACAAAGCGCTGGCCGCAGGCGATGAGGATACGTTTTACCGTCTAGCGAAACAGCTGAATGCTTTAAAACGATAGTGCCTTACGCGGATCGTCATTTGGACGCTGGAGCACAAGAAGCTTTCCTCACTGAAGCGGACGAGTAGGTCTGCTGCATGTGTAGGGAAGCTTTTTTTTCTGAATATAGCAATTGGCAATCGGCAGTTTAGGAGGTAACATAGAAGCAGCAATACTGGCAATTGCTTGTGAATAGGTTAAGGAGTGAGTAGAAGAGAATGAAGTTTAGTGAGATAACGAAAGAGCAATGGGAAGAGCTGAGTCCTTATTTAGATACTTGCTTGCTTCCAGTCACGGGAATAACGAAAGCAGTACCGCCTTATCAGGCGACGGAATGGCTTGAGCAGCTGCGGGATCTGATGGACTTGATAGAAATACCGTTCAAAGGCCGCGTCGTTACCTACCCTGCATGGCATTATGTTGATGATAACGTCCAATTGGAGATACAGATCGAACAATGGTGCTCTTCAATGAAGAGTTTGGGCTTTCGTTATATGATTGTGGTTACAGCTAATTCGGAGTTAAATGTGAACAGCGCTGCAGTTGACTTATGCTTCAAGCCGGGAACGGGAGGCGCGCTCCCGCTGCAAACCGAGGTTTCGGAAGCAATACGAGGGTTATGGAGTGGGCAAGCAGGATGAAATTCTTGAAATTGTCGTATAATATCATCAAAATTTGGGGAAAACAAATGCCAGACAAGGTCAAATGTGACAAAATAATAACAAATTATTGAACGGCATTTTGATAACCATGCAAATATGAAGCCATATTCTTGACGCTCCTAAGCACCTAGGCTATTATAAGTTATGTCCTAGTTCGTCATGTGTTTTTGCCCTGCGGCAAGACGCGAGATATGGTTGGCAAAGGGGGTTAGAACAGAAGATGAGTAACCATGAACAACACGAGACCGCGCATCGACCGGTTCAGCGCAAAGAAATGTCCCGGCGTCAATTTTTGTCATATACGCTTGGTGGCACAACTGCATTTATGATGGGCGGCGCGGTATTGCCAATGGTTCGTTTTGCAGTGGACCCGCTCCTTGAGAAGAAGGGCGAGGGCACTTACGTAAAAGTTGTGGAAGAGAGCAAAATTACGAACGAACCGCAAGAATTCAAATTTAAAATTCATCAAATCGACGGTTGGTACGTCAGTGATCCAGAGCTTGCAGCATGGATCTCGAAAGATGCAAACGGTACAATTTTTGCTCTGTCACCAGTTTGTAAGCACTTAGGCTGTACAATTGGTTGGAACACAAAGGGGAAAAATGAGTACGATTGCCCTTGTCATGACGCACGCTACACGCAAGACGGGAAAAACCTTACGGTTGCCCCAAATCCATTGGATGAATACGAAGTGAAGCTTGAGAACGGATTCGTATACTTGGGTCCAGTAATGCCGAATACAAGAACGAGTTAAGGAGGGCGTATTGCAGATGTTTAAAAGTGTATACAACTGGATCGACGAACGTCTTGACATTACGCCGCTATGGAGAGATGTGGCTGACCACGAAGTGCCTGAGCACGTTAACCCGGCACATCATTTCTCTGCATTCGTTTATTGTTTCGGCGGCTTGACGTTTTTCATCACAGTCATTCAAATCTTGTCCGGTATGTTCTTGACGATGTATTATGTTCCGGACATCATTAACGCTTATGCGAGCGTTGATTACCTGCAGCACAAGGTAGCATTCGGACAAATTGTTCGAGGCATGCACCATTTTGGGGCAAGCTTAGTTATCGTAATGATGTTCCTACATACCCTCCGAGTGTTTTTTACCGGTTCTTACAAGGCACCGCGCGAAATGAACTGGGTAGTCGGAATGCTAATCTTCTTTATTATGTTAGGCCTTGGATTTACAGGTTACCTGCTTCCTTGGGATAACAAAGCTTACTACGCAACAAAAGTTGGTGTCCAAATTGCTGAATCCGTACCGGTGATCGGACCGTATCTCGCTTCATTCCTATATGGGGGCGATATCGTAGGCGCGCAAACACTAACACGTTTCTTTGCGATCCATGTATTCTTCTTGCCTGGCGCTTTGATCGCAATGTTGGCAGCGCACTTTATCATGATTCGGAAACAAGGTATTTCTGGACCACTTTAAGCGAAGGGAGGCTTACTTATGGCGCATGGTCATAATTCGAACGAGAAGGTTGTCTATGTAGGCGACTCGCGTGTCAAGAAAAACAACCATCCGAACATTCCGCCGGACTATACATCATTCCCAGGTAAATCGGAAGCATTTATTCCGAACTTCCTGCTTAAGGAATGGATGGTCGGCTGCGTCGTGCTGGTTGGCTTTCTAGTGTGGGTCATTGCTGAGCCGGCTCCGCTTGGTTATCCGGCAGATCCGACGAACGCTGCTTTCATACCGATGCCAGACTGGTACTTCTTGTTCTTGTATCAATTTTTGAAATACCCGTACGTTTCGCAAGATTACATCTTGCTCGGTACGGTTGGTATACCGGGTGTTATGTTCGGAGCTTTGCTGCTTGCACCGTTTTTGGATACAGGTAAGGAGCGCCGCTTCTACCGCCGTCCAATCGCGTCATCTTTGATGGGCTTAACGCTTATCGCATGTGTTTATTTGACAGTTGTATCTTGGGATCACTACCAGCATCAATTGGAAATTAACGGACAAGTACCGGAGCATATTGAACGGGAAGAGAAGGCTCGTGAAGCTGCGGAAGCAGGGAAAGAGCGTCCAAACTACACGAAACCAACCGTGGAAGCTTCACTTGTTGACGCCAATGATCCCGCAATGGATATTGCGAAGCAAGCACAATGTGTTGGCTGTCACGCCGCTGATCTTAAAGGTCAAGGAAATGCACCAAGCCTAATCGGTGTAGGTGACAGATTGTCGAAAGAGCAACTTGTTGAGACGATTACTAATGGGCGTGGCAATGGTGCAATGCCTTCATTTAAAGAGTCACTCTCGACTGAAGAGATTGATGAGCTGTCCACTTGGCTGTCCAAGCAAAAAGCGACAGCTGAATAAACCGTTTGAGAAAAACCTGATCGTATTCCACGGTCAGGTTTTTTTTTGAAATATAAGAATGTATAAGTTTGTTAGCTTATAAAAGGCTTATATATCACCGTCAAAGCTACTTCAGCGTCTAATGGACGCCGAAGGCGTTTTTGCTTGAAATATAAGAATGTATAAGTTTTTTAGCTTATAAAAGGCTTATATTTCATCGTCAAAGCTACTACAGCGTCTAATGGACGCCGAAGGAGTTTTTGCTTGAACCAAGAACATTTTAAGAGGTCGAAGGAGAAGTGGTTCAACATGCTCGCTTATTTCTGGAGCCGCGAATTTTTGCTTAGCCGTGCATTTTTATGGCCGTTGTTTCTTGTTAATTTGGGAGGAACGATTTACGGTTACATCTGGTATGAGAGCCAGTTGATCGATACGCTTGATAACCATCCGCTGTGGCAAATCGTTTTTGTTCCTGATTCGCCTACCGCTAGCTTGTTCTTTACGCTCGCGCTTCTCTATTTCCTGTTCCCGTCACGCCATCCTTCAGCTCTGGCCAAAGTGGGCCGCAGTATAATAGAAGCTTTGGCCGTCGTCTGCTCGGTGAAATACGGGATATGGGCTGTTTCAATGATTCTAGCAGGAGCGTGGCAGGGAGCCGAGCTGAATTGGCAGCATTTTATGCTGATGGCGTCCCATCTGGGTATGGCTTTTGAGGCTTTGCTCTTTTTTAGATTTATGAAAGCAGGCCTCGCAGCACTCGTTGTTGCAACGGGTTGGCTTCTTCTCAATGACACGGTCGACTATACATATGGTGTATTTCCGTATCTAGCTGACCAGTTGGATGATGATTTAAACGCTGTCCGAGCTTTTACATATGGTTTATCCTTCTTTAGCCTCGTCGCAGCCGTGCTGGTCTGGCGCTTTAGAAAGAAGGTATAACGTTGGACATCCCCTCATAGATTGTACTATGGGGGGATGTCCATGAAGATGCGGTTATTTATTCCATTCGTCATATGTATCCTCATGACGACCGGCTTGGCAGGAACAGTATGGGGCGGCGCCCCAGCAGACAAAGCATTTTCCGCAAACCAATTTTCAACGAGCTCATTTGACCAACTGGAGCGGTTGGATCAAATCGCAAGTTCCTTATATGAAGCTGCTCATGCGAATAACCGTCAAGCGGGCTACCAGCATGTACAGCAGTTGCAGCATGTCATTGCAAGTGAACTCAAGGTGGCTTCCGGGCAACCAGAGGGCTGGCTTGTGATTGGACAAGATGCGGCAGCCATAGAGAAGACTCTTCTAAACAGTCAGACTGGATCAGGATGGCTTATGGAAGCCGCACGTATAAGGCTGGCATCGGATGCACTGGTTCGGCCCGAGCATGCGTTGTGGCTGCAATATGAAAAGGTTATGCTGGATGATCTGACGCGAGTAGAGAAAGCTTGGAAGCGTCAGACGAATGACGGAGCCGTTGCAGCGCGTGCCGCAATGAGAAGCTTGGAGGAGCATGCTGGAAGGATACAGCCAGCTTTGACCCTATTGTATGGGAGCAAGTATGAGGCTGAGACAAGGGAACGGATTCGGTATACGAATCTGCTGCTGGAAGCGAGCGCAAACAATAGGACCAACGATGCCACAGTCGACCAATCGATTACGGCACTTAAAGAAGCGGTCATGCGTTTATTTGATCAGAGCGGACGAGCGGATTCACTGCCGGCGATAGCCGTCGTACCAACTTCAAATCCACTTAGCTGGACGCTGTTTATGGGAGCCCTTATTTCAGCTATTCTTACTTACTCGGGCTGGAGGAAATACAAAGTTAATCCGTTTGGAGTAAAGCCGTTACCGTAATTAGCTATTCTTCTTTAAAGCCTTCGCCGAGTACATCCTGCACTTCATTGATAACGATAAAAGCACGGGGATCTATATTGCGAACGATCAGTTTCAGACGGCGGATTTCCTGCCTCTGTACGACGCAATAGACGATCTCTTTTTGTTGTCCGGAGAAGGCGCCTTTTGCAGGAATAAGCGTGACTCCCCGCTCTAGCTCTTGTGTAATTGTAGCTGCAATCGCCTCGCCATGCTCGGAGATGATAGAGAAGGCCTTCGCAGCATAAGCGCCATCTTGAATGAAATCGATCAGCTTAGAAGCGATAAATACGGTAACGAGTGTGTAAAGCACTTTTTCTATAGAAATATAAAACAACGAAATTCCGATAATGAGTGCATCAAATGTCAAAATAATTTGGCCCATGCTGATCCCCTTCGACCGGGACAGGATCCGAGCGACAATGTCTACACCTCCAGTGGTGCCTCCGAACCGAAAAACGATGCCAAGCCCTGTTCCCAAGGTCACGCCTGCGTAAAGAGCGGCTAACATGTAATCATACGAACTTGTGAAAGGGATAAGCCATTTATGGTCGATAAGTTGCTCCATTAAGGCAAGGAAGCCTGACAAAGCAACAATGCCGATAAGCGTATACATCATTTGACCGCGGCCAAGTGCTCTCCAGCCGAGGAAAAACAACGGAATATTCAATACGAGGGTCGAGACGGAAAGCGGAAAGTTCGCTGCATAATTAAGCAATACAGCGATACCAGTAACGCCGCCTTCCATTAATTGGTTAGGGATGACGAAATAATGCAGTCCAAACGCATAGATTGCCGTGCCCAGTAGTATCGGAATAACGATTCGCATTTGCCTAACTATTTTCGCGATCATGTAACACTCCCTCATTTATTTTTCAGAAAGGTTGGCCTTACGAACAGCATAGTCAAGTTGTGAATTGGAATCATCGGCTCAGGAGTAGTATGGCTTAATTACGTAATTCGAAAAACATTGATTTTGAATAGAGCTTTACGTTAACATAGTGAGGTATAGCTATCGACGGAAAGGAAATGTAGCGATGTCCGAAAAAACATTATCAGATATACAGCGAGAAGTAGATGATTACATTTCGCAATTTAAAGAAGGCTATTTTAGCCCGCTTGCCCTGATGGCTAGAATGTCAGAAGAAGTTGGCGAGCTTGCTCGCGAAGTGAATCATTATTATGGAGAGAAGCCCAAAAAAGCGGATGAAGCGGAAAACACCGTAGAAATGGAGCTAGGCGACATTTTATTTATTCTTTCCTGCTTCGCTAATTCGCTCAATATTGATTTAACGGAAGCACATAATAAGGTTATGCATAAATTCACGACCCGCGATGCCAATCGTTGGACGAAGAAAATAACCGAACTGTAAACAAGCTCCTTACATATGCTGTACCATCAACCTGTGTACAAGGAGGATGGGCAGATGGATGGAGAGAGCTGCATCAAAAAGGCTTATGAATATATTTTTAATAGTGATTTCGAGCAGGCGATTTATTGGTTCGAGCAAGCGATAGCAGCAGAACCTGAAAATGCGTTTTATTATCATATATGTGCTGTGTCATGCGCGCGCAGCGGCAAGTGGATGAAAGCGAAGCAGCATGCCGAGCACGCTTTGCAATTAGAGCCTGAACAGGCGGAATACCAATATCATTTACAGACAGTTGAGGCAAAGCTATTGCTTGCTGAAGCGGATATTCTGCTGGCAAAGGTTCCGCCAAAACTGGATGAAGCTGCAGAGCTTTTGGAGAAGGCTGCGATGCTTGATCCGCTTAGCTTTGGAGCGTATTACACGCTTGGCGTATTATATGCCTCCCGCGGCCGGTACGACCAAGCGACCAAAAATGCGCGCGAAGCGGTGCGGCTTGATCCAGGCCATTCGGCTGCAAGAAGACTGTTTGCCGACGTGAATCGCAAAAGGCGGTTGCTGTATATGAGCACAAATGCGAGTAAAAGAAAAAGGAACAGGTGAATAGCATGACGATACAAAAAATACGAGTGGCAGTAGCAGGAGCTAGCGGAAGAATGGGACGCGAGGTTGTGAAAATGGTGCTGGAGGATGAGACGCTTCAATTGGTTGCTGCCGTCGCTCCTTCGGCGGGTCCCGTAGACGCCGGTATATTTGCCGGAGTGGCCAATACAGGTGTTTTAGCAAGTGCCACGCTTGAGGAAGCGCTAAGCGGCGCCAAAGCGGATGTGCTGGTTGATTTTACAGTTCCGCAAGTGGCATATTCCAATGCTAAAACATCGATAACATTTGGTGTCCGTCCCATTATGGGGACAACCGGATTTACGCCTGAACAGATCGAGGAGTTGGACGAGCTTTGCCAAGAGAAAGGCATTGGAGGATTAATTGCTCCGAATTTCTCAATAGGTGCGATTCTGATGATGAAGTTTGCGGCTGAAGCATCCAAGTATTTGCCACATGTTGAAATTATAGAATATCACGGCGACCAGAAGCTTGATGCCCCTTCAGGCACATCGATCAAAACAGCTGAGCTGATCTCACAGGCGCGTATGGAGCTTAAACAAGGCAATCCCAAAGAGGAAGAAGTGATTGAAGGCGCACGAGGCGGCTACTATAACGGATTCCGTATACATAGCGTCAGACTCCCAGGCGTATTTGCACAGCAAGAAGTTGTATTCGGCGGCCACGGACAAACGCTCAAAATCCGTCATGATTCCTATGACCGTGCGGGCTATATGCCAGGTGTAAACGTTGCTGTCAAGAAGGTCATGTCCTACAGCGGCTTAATTTATGGCTTTGAACATATCATGGATTAGTTTGATTCGGCAGCAGGAGAGGGGAACGGAATGTTAAACATCGCATTTATCGCACATGATCGCAAAAAAGAGGAAATCGTAAACTTTGTTATTGCTTACGAGAAAGTATTTGTGCCGCACAAGCTTTATTCTACGGGTACAACTGGTACCCGGATTATGGAACAAACCGATCTCTCTATTCAACGCTTTATGTCTGGACCCCTTGGCGGAGACCAGCAAATTGGCGCTTTAGTAGCGCAGAATGAGATGGATTTGATTATATTTTTGCGCGATCCCCTAATGGCGCAGCCGCATGAGCCGGACATTATTGCCTTGCTTCGACTATGCGATGTTCAGGGTATCCCTGTTGCAACAAACGTAGCTACAGCCGAATTATTGGTCAAAGCGCTGGAGCGCGGTGATTTTGCTTGGCGTGAGCTTGTCCATAAATATAAACCAGGTATTGCGGAATGATTGAGGCGCTGGATATTCTCGTATTTGGCGCTCACGCAGACGACGCCGAGATTGGAATGGGTGGAACGATTGCCAAGCATGTTCAAGCAGGCATGAGGGTTGGCGTATGCGATTTGACTGAAGCGGAGATGTCCTCCAACGGTACGGTTGAGTTGCGTAAGAAGGAAGCGACAGATGCGTCTCATGTCCTTGGTCTTGCGATGCGCTCCAACCTTGGATTGCCAGACCGCGGGCTTGAGCGAACGAAGCAGCAGATCGAGCGAATCGTTGCAGAAATTCGCAAGTATCGGCCTCGTGTCGTATTCGCTCCTTATTGGGTGGACAGGCATCCAGACCATGTGGCTGCAAGCCAGTTAATTGAAGAAGCTGTATTTAATGCCAAGCTTCGCCGGTATATGCCGGAGCTGCCTGCCGTTTCGGTATCGCAGCTGATTTATTACTATATAAACGATGTAGACCAAGTGTCTTTGATTGTAGATATCAGCGAATTTCAAAAAACAAAGCGAAATGCGCTGCTTGTTTACCGTTCCCAATTCGAAGCAGCTGGAGCCGGCTCAGACCGTGTTGCTACGCCGCTTACGAACCATTATGTGGAACGGGTAGAAGCGCGTGATTCGCTGCTCGGACAAGCAAGAGGCTGGGCGTATGCCGAGGGCTTTGCGATAAAGCGACCTCACGCGGTACAATTATTTTGATATTCGTACAGCTCTTGTTTAATACAATAGATATACGTGACGAACACAGGAGGCGCGACAACATTGGCGAGAAAATTAAAGATTGGCATAACCTGCTACCCAACCCTGGGCGGTTCAGGTGTCGTTGCTACTGAGCTTGGGAAGCTGCTCGCAGAACGAGGTCATGAAATTCATTTTATTACTCACAGCATCCCTTTTCGATTGGGTCACTTTAATAAAAATATATTTTACCATGAGGTCGAGGTTAACGATTATTATGTGTTCCGTTTCCCGCCTTACGATCTGGCTTTAGCGAGCAAGATGGCTCAGGTAGCCAAGATGCAGCAGCTCGATTTGCTGCATGTCCATTACGCAGTCCCTCATGCAGTTTGTGCCTATTTAGCCAAACAGATGAATGGTGACGGCTTGAAGACGGTTACAACACTTCATGGAACAGATATTACGGTGCTTGCTCAGGATGAATCCTTGAAAAACCTAATTCGGTTAGCGATCCACCAAAGCGACGCTGTTACCGCTGTTTCCATGGATTTGATTAATGAAACCAGACAATTGCTGGATATTACAACGCCAATCGATTTAACTTACAACTTTGTCGACAAGAGGGTATACTACCCGCGCGACGTTGTATCGCTGCGCTCAGATTTTGCTGAGCCGCACGAGAAAATTTTAATGCACATTTCCAACTTCCGTCCCGTTAAGCGTGTTGGTGATGTCGTAGATATTTTTGCTCAAGTATCACAGAACGTGCCGTCTAAGCTTTTGCTAGTAGGCGAAGGGCCAGAGCTATCAAAAATTCAATGCAAAATCCAACAGCTTGGGCTGGAGGACAGGGTTCATTTCCTTGGCAAGCAAGAAGATGTAGCACAGGTCATTTCAATGGCCGATGTCCTTTTGCTTCCCTCAGAGAAGGAAAGTTTTGGTCTTGTTGCGCTTGAAGCGATGGCTTGCGGCGTTCCGACGATCGGTTCGGATGCTGGCGGTATCCCTGAGCTTATTACGCATGGTGAGACAGGTTTCCTGTCGACAATTGGCGATGTGGAGGATATGGCCAAGAACGTAGAGCGGCTGCTGCTCAATGAGAAGCTGCATGCGCAGTTCAAAGAGGCTTGCATATTCAGAGCGCGAAATGAATTTTGCAATGATGTGATTACAACGCAATATGAGCAAATTTATTACCGGGTACTGGGCATTGAGGCGGATTTGCCGATTGCAGTGTGCAGCGATTAATCCAATAGTTTTTATGAAGGAAGGCGGTCGTTATTCACCTATCATTTCCTGAACCAATTGCGGCTGCCTTGCCGATCATTGAGCGGCTTCGAGAGAATTATTTCGAAGCCGTTTTTGTTGGCGGAGCAGTCCGAGATTCGGTTTTAGGCTTATCCATTAAAGATGTGGATATTGCTACTTCAGCCCGTCCGGAGCAGGTGCTTGGATTATTTGAGCGCTGCATTCCGACGGGATTGCAGCATGGCACCATAACGGTTGTCCACGAAGGTGAAACCTATGAGGTAACGACCTTTCGGCTGGAATCTGCTTACGAAGCCCATCGCAAGCCGGAAAGCGTGGAGTATATTACCGAGCTGGATGGTGATCTGCTGCGGCGCGATTTTACAATGAATGCGATGGCGCTTGGGCTAGACGGAGTGCTTTATGACCCCTATGGTGGGGTGCAGGATTTGAAGAAACGACGGCTCCGTTCCGTAGGTGATGCCAATGCACGTTTCCAAGAAGACGCACTTCGGATGCTGAGGGCTGTCCGCTTTATCGGCATCTATCAGCTGCGGCCTGCTCATCACACTTGGCGGGCGGTTTTGCAGCACTGTCATTTAATGCGCTTTATAGCGCTTGAGAGGGTTCAGGTGGAATTAGACAAAATGCTTGCGGGAGCCGTGCCTCAAAGGGCGCTGAGATTTGTTGCCGCAAGCGGGCTTCTCTTTCACTTGAAAGACTCACTTGGGCCTGACATAGAATTTGCGATGAAGGAAGCAGAGCAATCTGCCTTTAATAAAAATCTGTTTGAACGTTTGCATGAACTGACCGATTTGGATTTGCGCTGGGCTTTCATCGCCATCGTATTAAACCAGTCCACTGAAACTGCCAGTCATGCTTTGCAGGTGCTTCGCTTTCCGACTGGTCGAAGCAGAAGAATTGCAGCAATTGTACAAGTGCATTTTGACATGTTATCTAATGTAGAGCTTTTCCAAGGGCGCGAGTTTCAAAGACAATGGGTGAAACTTGTCCTTGTCAGCGGGCAAGCTGCAGCTAGTGAGTGGTTGCAGGTTGCCCGCGCTGCACATGCGGAGTCTTCAAGCTTCTCAAAGGAGCTTCTAAACGATTTGGAGCGCTGGCTGAACGAAATGACCATCTTATCTTTAAAACAGCTTAGCGTAAGCGGCAGAGACCTCATTAAGCATTTGCAGCGTGAGGCCGGACCATGGGTTAGTGAATGCTTGAAACGTTTGCTGTTTTTGGCCGCGATCGGTGAGTTGGAAAATGAAAAACAAGCATTGCTGCAAGAAGCAGCTATACAGCAATAAATTGGCTGGCCGAGACGGTTTGCTTGGGCTTGGCGATACCAAGCTCAGCGACCGGCTCAGCTGCGTCAACTAAGGAGGAACCATCTATGAATCACGAGCTACTGCTTCAATTGTTCGAGAATCGATCCGGTGAATACGTTTCGGGAGAGCGGATAAGCCAGGAGCTAGGAGTTAGCAGAACCGCGATCTGGAAGCAGATTCGAAAGCTGGAAGCGGCCGGGTATCAATTTGAAGCTTCAAGAAGACTAGGCTATAGGCTGCTAAGTACACCTGACCATATCGCTGTGGACGAGCTGTCCAACCGAATGACTACAGGTTTCTTCGGTCAAACCATTCATTACTTTGAGACAGTGGAGTCAACCCAAAACCTCGCGCGTGCAGCAGCGGAGGAAGGCGCAGCAGAGGGAACACTATTTATTGCTGAGCAGCAAGTAAGTGGCCGCGGCCGCATGGGCCGAAGCTGGGTATCACCCCGAGGCAAAGGGGTTTGGATGAGCATGGTGCTTCGACCGAAAGTTCCTATTCATTTTGCACCTCAGTTGACTCTGCTCACGGCGGTTGCGCTCTGTAGAAGCCTGAGGAGATTGACGGCTTTGCCAATCGGCATTAAGTGGCCAAATGATCTGCTTATTGATGGCAAAAAAATTAGCGGAATCCTGCTTGAATCTGCCGCCGAGGATGAGCGCCTGCGTTATGTCGTGGCAGGAATAGGCATTAGCGTTAATCTGGATGAAGCAGACTATCCTGCTGACTTGCTAGAGAAGGCAACATCGCTTCGGATCAGCAGTGGACAGAAATGGGCACGTGAAGATGTGATTTTTGAATTTTTGAAGGAATGGGAGCAGCTTTATGTCCTTTATCAAGAGCAGGGATTTGGTCCTATTGTGACGTTGTGGGAGGCGTTATCCGTATCGCTAGGCAAGCCGGCCCGTTTGGTTACACCTCAAGGTGATTTTGTAGGGGTTCCGATTGGACTCGACGAGAGCGGAGCCATACGAATCAAACTTGAAGACGGAACGGTGAGGCCTGTTTTCTCAGCGGAGATGGGCGAACCTATATAGCTTTTTGTGACCGTTTACGGATGACGGAAAGTTTGGTAAACTAGTTCTATCAGGCGGTATTCATGATGAAGCTGCACTGATGATGATTTGCAATATTAATGTAAATGGTTGGGAATGCACACTCTGCTCTGAGCCGTAGGGACCGAGACAGAAGGAAGCACTACAAGCAAACGTTTCCTTTTCAGTTTGGGGACCTTTTTAGCAGCGGCTAAAAGGTTTTTTTGTGTTTATCCTATCATTGAACATCGAACGGGGGATGAAGCTGATGAGGAAACGACTGACGATTACGAATATGAAAAAAATGAAGCAAGAGCGCAATGCGATTTCCGTTTTGACAGCTTATGATTATCCTTCAGCCAAGCTTGCTGAGGAAGCTGGAATTGACGTCATACTTGTCGGAGATTCATTAGGAAACGTCGTACTCGGATACGACACGACGATTCCTGTAACGATCGACGATATCGTTTATCATACAAGAGCGGTGGCCAGAGGAGCGCAAAATACGTTTATTGTAGCGGATATGCCTTTTATGACCTATGGAATTGGTCGCGAAGCGACGATGCGCAATGCGGCAAGGATTATGCAAGAAGGTGGAGCACAGGCACTTAAACTAGAGGGCGGCGAGGAAATTGCTTCCGATGTGGAAGCTCTTGTCAAAGCAGGTATACCCGTGATGGGACACATCGGGCTAACTCCGCAATCGGTTCATCAACTCGGCGGATATAAGGTTCAAGGCAAGCTCGATAAGGAAGCGGAGAAGCTGATTCAGGATGCCAAAGCACTTGAGCAAGCAGGAGCGTTCAGTATCGTCATCGAGCTGGTTACAGAATCATTGGCTACGATGATTAGCGATGTGCTCTCCATTCCAGTCATTGGTATCGGAGCTGGTCGCGGCTGTGATGGCCAAGTACTGGTGTACCATGATATCTTGCAATACTCGTCACCCTATTTCGAGAAAAAATTCGTAAAGACTTATGCGGATATTGGAACAACGATTCGCAATGCCATCCATTCTTATGTGGATGAAGTAAAAAATGGCAACTTTCCTGCTGAGGAGCATGTGTTCTCAGCGCAGCCGGCATCGATTCCTGCTTTATATGGAAGCACTGGTGCGGAAGCAGACAGTCAAGCTACACAGCAGGCGACCGGTCAAGCTAAAAAGGGGGTTCGGCTTACATGATCATATGCCGAACAAAATTAGAGCTGCAGGAGCAGTTGGCAAACCGTCGAAATGAGGGGAAAAGCATTGGTTTCGTGCCTACAATGGGTTTCCTTCATGAAGGCCACGCCTCTTTATTGCGCCAAGCCCATACCGAAAACGATGTAACCGTTCTTAGCATCTTTGTTAATCCTCTTCAATTTGGACCAAACGAGGATTTGGATCGATATCCTCGGGATGAGGAACGGGATTTGGCCTTAGCTGAGGAATGTGAAACGGATCTCGTTTTTATTCCAACTGTTGAAGAAATGTATCCGAATAAACCGCTAACTACCGTTATTGTAAACCAGGTTACAGACCGCTTATGTGGCGCTTCTAGACCGGGCCATTTCGATGGGGTGGGAACGGTAGTAAGCAAACTGTTCCATCTTGTGGCGCCAAATCGAGCGTATTTTGGCATGAAGGATGCCCAACAGGTCGCAGTCATTCAGCAAATGGTTGATGATTTGAACTTTCCGGTTCAGATCGTGCCTTGTCCGATCATACGCGAACCGGATGGTCTCGCGCTAAGCTCCCGAAATGTATATTTGAATGCAGAGCAGCGCGTTCAGTCCGTTACTTTGTCAGCTACACTACAATCTGCAACGGATTGGGCTCGCGAACCTGGCATGACGGTGGAGCGACTCGTCGCAAAGGTAAAGGTTGAGCTTAGCAAGGCAAGCGAAGCCATGATCGATTATGTTGAATTACTATATTACCCATCACTTGGGATACCTGAAGCCAAGGCAGACATCGGAAAAATAAAGAGACCTTTAATCCTGGCACTTGCTGTTAAATTTGGCGCAACACGCCTGATCGATAATCGGATTTTAGAAGGAATGGAGGTAAATGAACATGTTCAGAACGATGATGAAGTCCAAGCTGCACCGGGCAACCGTAACGGAAGCGAACCTGAATTATGTAGGTAGCATTACCATTGATGAAGATTTGATGGAAGCCGCTAACATATGGGAAAATGAAAAAGTACAAATCGTCAACAACAACAATGGCGCACGCTTTGAAACGTATGTGATCACTGGTGAGCGCGGCTCGGGTGTCATTTGCTTAAATGGGGCAGCGGCAAGGCAAGTGCAGCCAGGGGATCAGGTTATTATTATTTCTTATGCGATGATGACGGACACAGAAGCGAAGGAGCACAAGCCAATTGTGACCATCCTCGATTCGGATAACCGTCCGCTTCAAATGCTTGATCAAGAACTGCACGGAGCCATTTTGTAACCAATCATTCACGTGCGTTAATCCCTGCGTTATGTAACGAATGGGATGCCGTATGAAAAGCAGCGATAAAACAAAAAATGAACATAACACTCCTTAATTCTCTGGCGAAGGCGGGATGCGGTATGTTCCAGCATATGTTTTCATCCATGAACGACATGCTTGATCAAATTATCGAACATTATGAGTGTGCAGGTGCAAGTGAAAAGCAGCAGTATGATGAACAGATTATTGAACTAAAAAAGGTAAGTGATGCTTTTATTGAACAATGGCTTGAATTTGAGGAAAAGTTCGCAGAATTTAAAGAGCAGAACGATACAATTGATTCTGTCTTAGCGAGCACGGAGCCTTCTGCACAGCAGATCGTGCCCGCAATCGAATCAAGCGCCACCGGCATGCCTGATATCGAAATGTCGGATGAGCTTGCGGTTACGATATCAAAGGGACAAGGCTATTATAAGTTATTTATGTTCTCACAAGCAGCGGAGCAGTTCCAAACGGCAGTATTGCAATTGCCGGAGTGCAATCTGGCTAGGTTATTTCTAGGCATGACACAAATGCATTTGCAAAATTGGAATGAAGCCCAGCGGCATTTTCAATTATTGATTGTGTTAACGGACTTTCCCAAATGGCTTGCGATGGGCTATAATGCGCTAGGGTGCATTCAAGCTGTACGCATGAATATGGCACAAGCGGAACAGTTATTTATGAAAGCCTATGAGGTCTGTCCAAGCTTTAAGGATCCGTTAAACAATCTCAAATCATGCCAGGAAACACCTAAGCAGTTATCTTTATATTTTGGAAGCACGGAGCTGTGCTGTTTGTGAGAGGATCGGGGAATGAATGAAATTTGCAGTATTGGACTTAGAAACGACGGGACATAGCTCGGATGATGACATTTTGCAAGTGGGACTTGTCATCGTATCAGATGAGCTTGAAATTATCGATACGTTTAATTCCTTTGTTCGGCCTAATATCCCGATACCGGCTTTTATTACTCAACTAACGGGCATAGATGAAGCGGTAGTTGCGGATGCACCTGCTCTAAATGAAGTAATCGCAAAGCTAGTACCGTTATTAGATGATACCGTACTTGTTGCACACAACGTTGGCTTTGATGCCGGGTTTTTGAACCAGGCACTGGTTCGCTGCGGCTTGCGAGCCTTTGCAGGCCGCAGGCTCGATACGATTGAATTGCTCCGCATCTTATATCCAACATTGAATACGTATCAGCTCGGTGCTGTTTCCGAGCTTTTCGGCATCCAGCATGACCAGCATCACCGTGCGGATAGCGATGCGAGAGCGACTGCATTATTGTTAATCGAATCTGTCAAAAAGCTTCGTAAAATGCCGCTGCTCACCTTGCAGCGGCTATCTGCGCTTGTAGATGACGGTAGCGATTTAAGCTGGTTTATTAAGCATACGCAGCAGCAAATGGAGTATAGTACCGTTTTCGAATCCAACGAATATGATTACTTTAACCAATTTGCGCTTAAAGTCACGGAATGGAATGACGAACAGCCACCGCGCACCGGAAGCAGCAATGCTTTGCCGCTGACGGATGTGTCCTTCGATAACTATCTGGCTGATGTACGGCAGCGTTTTCAACAGAAATTTGACAATTATGAGGAACGTGAAGCGCAGGTTGCCATGTTCGAAGAGGTATACAGTGCACTGAACCAAAACCAGCATTTGCTCATTGAAGCGGGAACAGGGACAGGCAAATCACTGGGATATTTGATCCCAGCGCTCTATTACGGCATTCAAAATGGCAAAAAAGTCGTTGTTAGCACTCATACAATTAATTTGCAGGAGCAGCTGCGGCAGCGCGATATCCCATTGCTCGAAGAAATTTTGCCTTTTGAATTCAAAGCGTCCATTTTTAAGGGCAGAGGAAATTATTTATGCTTACGCAAGTTTGAAGGGAAAATTAATACGAAGGATTTGGTATCTCCAATTGATGATACGGTTACAGCCGCTCAAATGGTCGTATGGCTAGGCGAGACGGAAACCGGCGATCAGGAGGAGCTGAATTTTGGCAACAAGGGCGCGGAGTTTTGGTCAACGGTTGCGAGTGATACCGACTCTTGCCTGAATCGCGCCTGTCCTTGGTTCAAGCGATGTTTTTATCATAGAGCCAAGCATGAATCAAATATCGCAGACGTGACCATTACAAATCATTCCATGCTGTTTACCGACATTCAAGCGGATCACCGATTGCTTCCGGCCTACACGCATCTTATTATTGATGAAGCGCATCATGTGGAAGAGGTTGCCGGCAAGCATCTTGGCATGCAAATTAATTATTTCTCCCTCACGCAGGCGGTGGTTCGCCTATTCAAGGATAATCGTTCTGGCTTGCTTCCCGCTCTGCGTCAAAAGCTGATGTACGAAGACGACGCCCATCAGGCTTCATGGTTAGAAACGATTGATACGGTGATTCCCATCTTTCAAGAGATTAAGGAGCACTGGGATAAGCTGTTCGAGATGTTTTATAGCTTTACTTCAACATCCTCTGACGGCCCTACCGAAAATGGGCAATCGGTTTGCCGCTTAAAGAAGAATGAGCTGCCTGGCAGTTGGGAGGACAGCGTTACCGTCGAAGGAAATCTACATACAGAGCTTAATCGAGTATGCCGGACCGTTGACAAGATGGTAACGGACATCAAGGATCGTGTAGATGATTCTGGCGTTCAAGCCGTGATTACCGATCTAAATGGTGCGATTCGCGATTTGTCACGCTTAAAGGATGAATTGCGCACATTTATTAAGCTTGAGCTGTCGGATTCGGTTTTCTGGATTGAAGCAAGCAGTGTATATCGCTACCGATCTGTACAGCTGTATGGCGTGCCTGTTGATGTAAGTGCACAATTGCAAAAATATTTCTTTGATGTGAAGGAAAGCATTGTGATGACATCAGCGACCTTGTCCGTTCAAAAATCATTTCAGTATGCGGAGGAGCAGCTTGGACTTACCGGATACGAAGAACAGGGTCGGCTGAAAACCGTTCAATTGCCTTCGCCATTTAATTACAGGGAACAGGCGCTTGTCGTTATACCGCGTAATTTCCCTGTGTTGAAGGGTGCTGCGGTGGATGACACGTATATGGAGATGCTTGTCCAATCGCTTGCTGATGCAGCAAAAGAAACAAAGGGCAGAATGCTTGTTCTGTTCACCTCTTATCGGATGCTGAGGCAAGTGTATGATCCGTTAAAGGAAAAACTTAGCGCTTCCGGGATTCAGGTGCTTGGCCAAGGCATTGACAGTGGCAATCGGACCAAGCTTACAAGACGATTCAGGCAAACGCCGGAATCCGTTCTGCTTGGAACGAGCAGCTTCTGGGAAGGGGTGGATATACCAGGCGAGGCGTTAATTTGCCTGGCAATCGTGCGCTTGCCATTCCAGCCGCCTAACCATCCGCTTGCTGAGGCAAAGGCAGAAATGCTGCAGCGGCAGAAGCAAAATCCGTTCATGAAGCTTTCCATTCCTCAAGCCGTCATTCGGTTTAAGCAAGGATTCGGTCGATTAGTGCGAACCTCTCAGGATAAAGGCATCGTGATTATTTATGATACAAGAGTCATTGATACATTTTATGGTAAGCATTTCTTATATTCCTTGCCTGGCCCCAAAATAGAAACAATGCACACGGGGCAAATGATTGCGCGGATGCGGGAGTGGCTTGCTGAAGAAAATCAAGTTGTAACGCATATTGGCGAAGGCGCAGCAAGTGTTGAGGAGGAGAAACGATGAAGCAGACGAAAATATCGGAAGCTGTAGTCCGAAGGCTTCCGATTTACCTACAAGTATTAAACGAAATGCATAATCGTGAAATTCAAACCATTTCTTCACAGGATTTAGGCGTCAAGCTTGATTTGAATCCCGCTCAAATACGTAAAGATCTTGCTTATTTCGGAGATTTCGGTCGTAAGGGCGTTGGTTATGACGTCGTTTATCTCATAGAAAAAATCCGCCAAATTTTGAAGGTCGACCAGACGATCAAAGTCGCTCTGGTCGGTGCTGGAAATCTAGGCCATGCCTTGTGCAATTACAATAAATATTCAAAGGACAATATGCAAATCACGGCTGTGTTCGACGATCATCCAAGCAAGATTGGAACAAGCATCAACAATTTGATCGTATTGCCGATGAGCGAGCTTGTAAAAACGGTATCGGAGCAGAAAATTCGCATAGGCATCATCACGGTTCCAGCCTTTGAAGCGCAAAATGTCGCGAACCAGTTTGTTGAGGCGGGCGTCGAGGGGATCTTGAACTTCGCTCCAGCAATTTTGCGAGTACCCGATGAAATCCGAATACAAAATGCTGATTTCACGAAAGAGCTGCTTAGCTTAGCTTATTATTTAGTTCGAGAAGGAGAGATATTGGATGAGTCAAATTTGGATTGAGAATGGGTTATTTATTACAATGGATGACGCGAATCCATCATTTCAGGGGCATATGGTCGTTACGGATGACCGTATCACATACATAGGCACTGCGGTCCCAACAGAACTGACGGAATCAGTTGTGAAAATCGACGGCAGTAAGCTCGCCTTTATGCCAGGTCTCATTAATACGCATGGGCACGCAGCGATGAGTTTGCTGCGTGGATACTCCGATGACCAAAATTTGCAGGTATGGCTAGAACAGAAGATGTGGCCAATGGAAGGCAAATATGTGGATCAAGATACGAGTGCAGGCAGCGCATTGGCCATTGTGGAGATGCTTCGATCGGGAACAACCGCTTTCGTAGACATGTATGACCGTATGGATCGGGTTGCACAAGCGGTTGAGCAGAGCGGTATTCGCGGCGTATTGACCAGAGGCGTTATTGGCCTATGTCCACCCGAGATTCAAGAGGCAAAGCTGACGGAAGCGATTGCGTTTGCCCGGGATTGGAACGGGAAAGCAGACGGACGTATTACCACTATGATCTCCCCCCATGCTCCCTATACTTGTCCACCTGAATATATCGAACGTTTTGTTCAGGCTGCTCACGATTATAATTTGCCGCTGCACACTCATATGTCTGAAACGCTGGCAGAGGTTGAGCAAAATGTCCGTGATTACGGCATGCGTCCGGTGGAGCACCTAGATCGACTAGGCTTCTTCTCACGCCCTTCATTGGTTGCTCATGCCGTTCATCTAAATGATGCAGAAATTGAGCTTCTGGCTGCCAAAAATGTTGCGGTATCCCATAATCCCGTTAGCAATCTGAAGCTTGCCAGCGGCATTGCCCGCGTCCCTGATTTACTGCGTGCGGGTGTAACGGTATCACTTGGCACAGACAGCGCGGCAAGCAACAATAATTTGGATTTGTTTGAAGAGATTCGCTTTGCAGCGCTGCTTCATAAAGGGGTTTCAGGTGATCCAACAGCAGTGCCAGCTCTCGAAGCATTGAAGATGGGCACGGTATACGGTGCCAAATCCATTTGGCAGCAGGATAGCCTCGGCAGTCTGCAAGAAGGCAAGAAAGCGGATTTCATCGCTATCGATATTGAGCAGGCTCATTATTATCCGAAGACGGATATGGTTTCGCATCTTGTGTATTCTGGCTCTGGGCGCGATGTGCGGCATGTTTGGGTTGATGGACGCCAGGTAGTGAAGAACGGTGAATGCACCATGCTCGACGAAGAAAAAATTCGGTACGAGGCGCAGGCTAGCTTTGAGCGCTTGCTGAAAGACTAATGCGCGCGACGGCTAGAAAACGTCGAGCGTTCATGACGACGCAGCGATGGGTATTCGTCATTGTGGCAAGTATGATTCTGCTTGCCACCGTTTTATTCATTTATTTCCGTGATATCCAGCAGTCCCAATGGACAGCTAAGGATGAAGCAAGAAAACAAGCGGTGGAAGCTGCTGATCTTGTCCAGATCGAAAAGATTTATGAGCATATCTGGAACAAGAAAAGCTGGATAGTCCAAGGAAGCAATGAGCTGGATGAAGAGCTGTTTGTTTTTCTGGCAGAGGAGCAGCTGCCGGATGTAGTAAAAGCAGCGGACGGTGTTTCCGCTGAACAGATTAGTAATACGTTTAATACTAAAAAACCAAATGCAGCCGTACTAAGAATTCAACCCGGTTTGCTGAACAATACGCGAATTTGGGAAGTCTATTATAGCGAAAGCGATAATCCTAAGCATTATTATTATGATTTTTACAGTTTTGTGGATGGAGCGTTTATCGATTCTTATAAATTACCTGCAAAGACGGAGCCGTGAGGCTCCGTTTCCTTATATTGATGGACGAATCTCACAAGCAAACATGATATACTTTCGTATAGCGGAGTTGATATACGGATTGATCATATAAATGCTGTGGGAGGGATTTTGATTATGCTAAAACCTCGCGTGATACCTATCATCGTTACAGCCGCCATAACAGCTGTTGTCTTATTCGGCGGATGGGCGATATATAATCAAGTAGCCGTAGCGGCGCCACTTGAACAAGTCGTTAATGGCATTTCAGGCGTTGCATCATCAGATAAACCAATGATGAACCGGGACCAAGTAGATATTCGGTTATCATTAACGCCAGAAGCCAATCTCAAAGATGTGTATCAAAGCATTGCCAGCAACGGAAAAAAAGTATTTGGCGATCGAACACTCTCGCTAGTTTTTGATGGAGATACAAGCAAGCAATTGGATCAGCTCTGGAATAAATCCTTGTTTGCAGTTGCTGAGGCGATGGAGACCAAAACCTATTCCAGCATTCCGGCTGCGATGAACGAATCTGCCAAGTCGATGACAAACGTGACCGTAACGACCGAAATGGACGACATCAATGTTTATATAACGCTTAAAGATAAAGAAGCCGTAAAATACGTTGTTCTTCCGCGCAATTCTGCCCAACTGGAGGCATGGTAATATGCGTAAATATACAACAGAAATCATTATAGGTTTTATACCTGTTTTAATTATATTTTTTATTTATATCGGACAAAATGTTGTGCCTATGCTGCTCATGGGCATGTTAGGATTTGCTGTTGTCTACGCAGCACGAGGAAAAGGTAAATTGACCGCCCTATCGAGCCAGAAACGGCGTGTAGAAGCGAAATCGGCACCACTTACCTTTGAACAAATAGGCGGTCAGGAAAGAGCCAAGCAGGAGCTGGTAGAAGCGCTGGATTTCTTGGTTCACCAAGAGCAAATTGCGAAGCTTGGCATAAGGCCGCTGAAAGGGATCTTGTTATCGGGACCTCCGGGAACCGGGAAGACGCTGCTTGCAAAAGCTGCTGCCCAGTATACCGATTCGATTTACCTTGCAGCCTCCGGCAGCGAGTTTGTTGAAATGTATGTCGGCGTTGGTGCCGGACGAGTTCGTGATCTATTTAAAGAAGCGCGTACGAAAGCGAATAAGGCCAAAAAAAGCAGCGCTGTTATTTTTATCGATGAGATCGAAGTAATCGGTGGCAAGCGTGATGGCGGTCAGCAGCGCGAATATGACCAAACGCTTAATCAGCTGTTAACTGAAATGGACGGCATCTATGCGAATGAATCACCACGCATTTTGCTGATTGCGGCAACTAACCGCAAAGAGATGCTGGACAGCGCCCTGCTCCGTCCCGGTCGATTTGACCGCCATATTGGGGTAGAGCTCCCCGATAAGAAAGGCCGATTGCATATTTTGAACATTCACGCTAACAATAAGCCAATCGAAGAAGGCGTGGATCTGGCCAGAATTGCAACGGAATCCTTTGGTTTCTCCGGCGCGCAGCTGGAGAGCGTCATGAATGAAGCTGCGATTTATGCCATGAGAGAAAAAAGTGACAAAATAGCAGAAGCGCATTTATCGAGCGCCATTGATAAGGTTATGATGGGGGAGAAGACCGACAGGGAAGCGAGTAAGGAAGAACGAGAACGCATCGCCCTTCATGAGCTTGGACACGCGATCATGGCGGAGTTAGTTCGTCCTGGCAGTGTATCTCAGGTTGCCTTGTCTCCTCGTGGTCAAGCGCTTGGCTACGTACGTCATAATCCGCAGCAGGATCAATATCTTTATACGAAGCAATTTCTAAACGGTCAAATTATGATTGCTCTAGGCGGTGCAGCGGCTGAGGAGTTATTTTATGGGGAACGAAGCACCGGTTCCCGAGGTGACTTTGATCAATCGATGAACATCGTTAGAACACTCGTAGAGTCGGGATTAACGGAGCTTGGCATTATTGATGCTTCGATGATGACCAGAGAAGCATGGGCGGCTGTCAATCGCAGCATTTTGGATGAGCTGATGCTTGAGACGAAATCGATGCTCGAATCCAAACGAGAGGTATTCAAAATGTCCTTAAACACGCTGCTCGCTGAGGAAACGTTGAGTGGAAACGAGTTCCGGACGCTTCTTAGCAAGCACAAAGCCGCATGAAGCGTTTACAATATTACAATTTGAAGGCGGACGGCCAGTCTGCCTTCTATTTTTGATGAAAACCGTTATAATAAGAATGAACGATATTTGCAGAGAATGCTTCTCAATCAGTTATAAGCAGCATACTCGCCATATTAAAGGAGCTAATACATTGCATATCAAAACGGTAGGCGTAATAGGAGTAGGAACAATGGGGCAGGGAATTGCAGAAATGCTTGCCTCCAAAGGATTGGATGTTATTATTATCGAGCGCTCGGACGAGCGTCTTGCCTATGGCATACAAATGATTGAACTTAGTCTCGATAAGCAAATTGAAAAGTGGGCGCTCACGAAATCGGAGAAGAAGCTCATTATGAATAGAATTGAGTCAAGCCTGGGCTATGATAAATTATCAGACTGCGAGCTAGTGATTGAAACGATCACCGAGGATCTTGAGCTTAAAAAAGCGATTTTCGAAGATATAGATCGTATATGCGGGCCGGAAGTCATTCTGGCAAGCAATACATCCACGCTGAGTTTGACGGAGCTGGCAAGCGTTACAAAATATCCGGACCGTGTGATCGGCACGCATTTCATCTATCCGGTTTCCAAAATCGATGTTGTCGAAATCGTCCGCGGTTTGAAAACGTCCGAAGAGACATTCGTTCGCACGAAACATTTTGTGGAAGAGATCATTCATAAAAAAGGAGTCATGGTGTTTGAATCGCCAGGCTTCGTAACGACACGGCTTATTTGTTTGTTCATCAATGAAGCCCTCCATGTTCTGGAAGAGGGTGTCGCTTCCGCTGAGGATATCGATAAGGCGATGAGAATCGGTTATTCCTTCCAGCATGGACCTTTCGAGATGTGCGACCGCTTCGGGCTTGATTCCGTACTAGCTGCTCTTGACCGTATGTTCCGGGAGTACGGCGAGCTGAAATACCGTCCATCCATCGTTCTGAAAAAAATGGTGCGTGCCGGACATCTTGGTGCGAAGTCAGGCGTCGGCTTCTTCAAATATGATAAGGATGGGGATCGGATCTAATGAAAGTACTCGTAATTAATGCAGGCAGCTCTTCTTTGAAATATCAGCTTTATGACATGCGGGATGAATCGGTGCTGGCGAGCGGGCGCGTCGAGCGAATCGGAATGGATTCCTCCATCGTGACGCACGAGCCAGTAGATAAGCCAGAGGTTCGCAATGTCAGCGAAATATTGGATCATGTAACGGCAGTGAAGCGTGTCATTGATATGCTCACTCATCCGGAGTTCGGTGCAATCAGCCATTTAAACGAGATTGAGGCGGTCGGGCATCGCGTCGTACACGGCGGCGAAGTATTCAGCAGCTCCGTTCTTGTAACGCAAGAGGTTAAGCTGGAAATTCGCCGCTTGTTCGATCTTGCTCCGCTTCATAATCCAGCTCATATGATGGGGATTTCGGCTGTCGAAACGAATTTGCCCAATGTTCCACAGGCGGTTGTATTTGATACGGCGTTTCATCAATCGATGCCGAATACATCGTATTTGTACCCTATTCCTACGGTGTTATATCGTCGTCACAAAATTCGCAGATACGGCTTTCACGGCACGTCGCATTCCTATGTAAGTGCACAAGCAGCCCAATATTTGCAAAAACCGCTTGAATCACTTAAAATGATCACCTGCCATATCGGCAATGGCGCTAGCTGTGCGGCGATTTTGGACGGCAAATCATTCGATACTAGTATGGGGATGACGCCTCTTGAGGGACTCATGATGGGGACGAGAAGCGGCGATATTGATCCGGCGATCGTACCGTTTGTTATGAACAAAGAGGAATTGACATTGAATGAAGTTAATTCTATGCTTAACAAACACAGCGGCATGCTTGCCATTTCAGGCATCAGTAGTGACATGCGCGAGGTGACAGAAGCGATGCTCGAAGGCGACAAGAATGCCAAGCTTGCATTCGACATGTACGCTTACCGTGTGAAAAAATACATTGGCGCTTACGCAGCAGCTATGAACGGCGTGGATACAATCGTATTTACTGCTGGAGTAGGTGAAAACTCAGTAGCGCTCCGCCAAGCGATATGCGAAGGCATCTCGTTCCTTGGCATTGAGCTGGATGATGCACGGAACGCAGAACGCCGCAAGGATGCAAGGGCGATTACTACGGATAGCTCACGTGTGAAAGTGCTTGTCGTGCCTACGAATGAAGAGCTTCTGATTGCCCGAGATACCTACAACCTGGTGAAAGAAGCCGAAGCACAAACGACATAAAGTGGTTTAACCTTTTAGGAGGCAGTTGGTATTGAACAACGAAATATGGAAGGCGTATTCCCATGGAATGGCCGCCGCCTTGCAAGAGGGCGGTGTGTATGTGTCTGCCATGCTGCTTCGAACCTACCACCAGCTTGGTTTGTCAGACACAGAAGCGATGCTTATGCTGCAAATCATGGTGTACACGGAAGCGGATATGAACGATTTTCCTACGCCTGAGGAGCTGGCTGAACGGATGGGACAGACGGTTCGCGAAGTTGGTCAATCTTTGGGGCGGTTGATGAAGGAAGATTTTCTGACGATCGATGAGTATATAGACAACTCCACGGGAATGCAATCTGAGCGTTACAACTGGACCGGATGGTTGCTTAAGGCAGCGGCACTGACTTCGGAGCAGAAGCGAGAGACGAGAAAGGCAGAACGTCAGCCGTTGAAGCCGCAGGCAGCGTCACCATCAGATCTATTCAGCGTGTTCGAGCAGGAATTCGGGCGATTGCTCTCACCGATTGAATGTGAAACAATCTCTGGCTGGTTGGATCACGATCGCTATACGGATGAAATTATCCGATTTGCCCTTAAAGAAGCCGTATTTGCAGGAAAGCTAAGTCTGCGCTATATTGACCGAATTCTGATCGAGTGGAGCCGCAACCGAGTAACCAATGCGGAAGAAGCTCGCGCACACGCGCAGAAGTTTAGGGGAGGAAGAGGCTAAGCCATCGTGCTTGGTCTTTTTTTCTGGGTCAGAAGGTCGAATTGTTGCTTCATAAATCTTTCTTTCGAATGATTTGAAGTTACTATTCGAAACATATTTTTTGAAACCGTAAACAATTCATATTATAATATGAATTAAAATTCAAATCAGAATGAATATTGATTATAAATAGGAAAGAGGGTAGCTGTAGCTATATGAAACAGAACAAATATGACGATACCGACTTTTTCGAAAAATATAGCAAAATGGCCCGTTCGGTCGGAGGTTTGAACGCCGCCGGAGAGTGGGAATCTTTACGGCCCATGCTTCCGGATCTGAATGGCAAACGTGTGCTTGATCTTGGCTGCGGGTTTGGCTGGCATTGCCGGTATGCCCGAGAGCAGCAAGCACAATCCGTAGTTGGCGTAGACCTCTCGGAAAAAATGCTTGAACGCGCCCGTTCGATGACGGAAGATCCCCATATTCAATATGTGCAGCTTGCAATCGAAGATATTGCATTTGCCTCCGAGCAATTTAATGTTGTCATTAGTTCACTTGCCTTGCACTATATTGAACGGTTCGATTTGATCTGCCAGAAGATTCACCATAGCTTAACCGTTGGTGGGAGTTTCGTGCTTTCGGTTGAGCATCCCGTGTTTACATCGGTTGCTGCGCAGGATTGGCACTATGGCCAGCAAGGCGAAAAGCTGCACTGGCCGGTTGATAACTATTATCTGGAAGGCTCGCGTATAGCTAGATTTTTGGGAAATGATGTTGTCAAGTACCATCGCACCGTAGCTCATTATATAAATGTGCTTATTGAATCTGGTTTTAGCATCAAGAAGCTTTCCGAACCTAAGCCAACGCAAGACATGCTGGCGAACACGCCAGGTATGCAGGATGAACTCCGCAGACCGATGTTCCTGATGATTGCGGCGGAGAAGATTTGATAGGAAAGCAAGCTGGTAAAGTTTAATTAAAGTCATTTTTTCCATTTGGTGTCTTATTTTGAAATGATACAATGGTGTGATTAAACCAATTTGTAGCTGCAAATGTAGAAAGAAGGATTTCAAACGATGAGCATTCATGTAGAGTCGTTTCATAACAAAAAAGAGAGCTTGATAGCGGATTGTGAGAACTGTTTTGGTCTTTGCTGCGTGGCATTGCCTTTTGCAGCTTCTACCGATTTTGCGATCAACAAAGACGCCGGTCAGCCTTGCAGTAATTTGCAGGAAAACTTTCGCTGCTGTGTTCACATGAACCTCAGGCAGCTAGGTTTCAAAGGCTGTACCGTCTATGACTGCTTCGGCGCTGGACAGAAGGTATCTCAGTTTACCTATAAGGGACAAGACTGGAGAAAAGCTCCGGCATCTGCGGCTCTCATGTTTGAAGTGTTCCGGATCATGAAGCAGCTTCAAGAGCTGCTATGGTACTTAAGTGAAGCTTTAGCGATTCCGGAAACGCATTCCATCCACAGTGAACTCGAGCTTGCGTTGGACGAGACGGAACGTCTGACCAACTTGGAGCCTGATTCATTAATCCATGTTGATGTTTTCAGACACCGGGCTGATGTGAACGTGCTGCTGCTGCAAACCAGCGATTTTGTTCGAACAGAGGCACAGCGCAAGCAGAAACCAAGCAGTAAAGGCAGAGGGCACCAGAGGAGATTTGGTCGAGGAGCTGACCTCATTGAAGCCAAGTTAAAGGGTTACGATCTAAGGAGCTCGAACTTGAGAGGGGCCTATTTAATTGCGGCTGATCTTAGAGGAGCCGATCTGAGAGCAGCTGATCTCATTGGCGCTGATTTTCGGGACGCCGAGCTTAGTGGAGCTGATCTGTCAGAAAGTATTTTTCTTACACAAGCCCAGTTGAATTCTGCTAAGGGAGATGCCCAAACGAAGCTGCCAACGCATCTAGCCCGTCCTGCACATTGGTCTACTGAAGGTAGCTACTAAAAGGTAAACATTTACAAATATATAATCAGATGTTAAAATGTGAATGAACATTCATTCAAAAGGTGGGTTGAGGATGTCATTGGAAAGCAAGCAATTACAACAGAAATTTATGAAAGGCTTTGAACAATCCGTATCGGATCCTGCAATTAGGCAAATTATCATTCACGCCAATGAGGTGTTCGCTAAGAAAGGATTCGTAGGCGCTAAAATCAAAGATATAGCAGCTAGCGCGGGTTTTAGCCAAGGTTATGTATATACTTATTTTAAATCAAAAGAAGAAATTTTCACCAAAATTGTTCAGCTTGCCTCAGAGGGAGCTTGGCAATCAATCAAGTACGCCACTGAAATGCCCGGATCGCCACTTCAGAAGATGGTCTGGCTGACGGAAGCTTTTTTATCACCCGATAGCATTGCCATTCAGCATTGGAGATTGATATTGATTCAGACGGTTACCTCTGATGCCATTCCAGAAGAAGCAAAGCGGTTAACAAAAGAAAATAGCAGAAAACCGTTTGAGCTGCTTGTTCCTTTAATTATAGTAGGGCAGCGAGCCGGAGAATTTACAGAAAAAGACCCGTTGATGCTTGCCATTACCTATTTTTCTTTCATTCAAGGCCTCGGAATCGCAAGATTGCAAACCTCTGCGGATATCCCCTTTCCATCTGCTGAGATCGTTTTACAATTTTTAATGAAGAACAATTGATCATGAGTTTGATTAGGGGAGGAGATTGCTGATGATGGTAAATCCATTCAAAACAGAGTCAGGTAAACAGCAGGTATGGGCTTCATACGAGCTGCTGCTTGGCTTGTGGTCTGTATCATTAGAGGAACATGATGTGGAAACCCGGTTTGGAATCACTCATTGTATTACAGCTGGATGCGAAGGCAACCCACCGCTTCTTTTGCTTCATGGAGTGGGGGATAATTCTGCAGTTATGTGGATGTTAAATATGAAGGAGCTGTCTAAGCACTTTTTTTGTATCGCTGTGGATACCATTGGCGGTCCTGGGAAAAGCGTGCCGAATGGGAATTTTAATAAAAACACATTTAATCAAGTCGAGTGGATACTGCAAATTGCTGATTATTTTAAACTCGATTACTACAATATCGCAGGCGTATCCAACGGTGCCTACATGGCCTATAACTTCGCTACGGTTAATCATAGCCGGATAAACAAGGTGGTTTGCATGGAAGGAGGAATGGTCACTCAGCCACTCAAAACGATGATCCAAATGCTGCTGATCATGTTCCCCGAAATCATGCTGCCAACAGAGCGAAACTTGCTTAACATCATGAAAAAGATGAGCTCACCAAACTCCAATTTATTTGTTCAAAATCCTTTGCTTGCCAAGCACCTCGTTCTACTGATGAAAAATCATAATCAAAAAGCGATGTTCAACCATAAAATTGAAAAATATGAACCAAGCAAAGGGAGCGCGATAAAGGACAAGCTTTATTTTCTAATCGCGGAGCATAGAATTCATGCCAAGAAAAATTTCATCAAAATTTTAAAGGATGGAGGTTATTTCTATAAAGTGATTCCAAACGCAGGGCATGGCATTAACCATGAACAGCCTGCGGTCATCCATGAAGAGCTTATTCGATTCTTAAAATCATAGCAGCTCAGTAATGTGTCAGGAGGTGTGTGGGGAAGAAAGAACCCGATACCGTTAGGCATCGAGTTTCACTGTGGTGCTTGCGTTGCCGTAGTCCCCAACCGAGCGCCAGGCATCGGCTTCGTCCATATGTCCGACATTCTCCTGACACAGGCGATGATTGACTCAATTCTGCTAACGGATATCAGGGCTTGCAAGCATACAGAAGTCCGATTGGCGTGCCTAATGGATTCGATAAGGTAGAATAGCCTTTGACATTTAGCCAATTTGCCAATTCGAAAGCAGAGGAAGGACACCATTTCAACTGCTGTTCAACGTAATTTCCAGTTTCTAGTTCCTCTTCGATCGGGTTCATTAGCCCAGTAATGACAATACGTCCACCGTTCAGCAATACCCGGTCCATTTCCGCCAGTGCCAGCAGCTGCTGGGAAGAAGTCAAATGATGCATGGCAAAGGTGCAAACGATAAAAGAATAACTTTGAGCGGCAAGAGGGAGCGCAAGTAGGTTGCCTTGCTTGGCATCGACATCAGGCAGCCTTTCCCTGATCAAGGACAGCATTTCGGCGGATTGTTCAACGACAGTAAGCTTTGCCCCTGCATTCGTGACTAGCACCGATAAATTTCCACTGCCTGCGCCAAGCTCCAAACCGATTTCATCATGACGTGGGTCCAGCCATTCAATCGTTTTGTGAAGTGATAAATTATAGTGTTCTTCGGATATGATTCCATTCAGCGTAATAAGCGGAGCTCGGTAACCGTGCTGCAGCGCGATATCATCATAGTTCCAAAGATCGCTCCATGAAGCCCGCAGCATTCGGTTTTGCTTCATCTCCTCAGCAGCGCTCTCCAGTTGGTGCAAGTTGGTGTTACCGTTTTTCTCCCATACGGAAATGGTTTCATCCAAGGCTTGCAGTGCTTTTGTCGCTGTAATCCAAGATTCATATAAGAGCTTGCGTGCTGCTTCTACTTTACGAAGGAATGCATCCGGTTGTTGGACAGCGGATAAAGCATCCTGAATGGACGAAAGGGGCAGTCCGAGCTCTCTAAGCGAAATAATCCAGCGTAGTTGGATAAGATCGGCTTCTGAATAGTCGCGATATCGGTTTTCGAGCGCCTTGTATGGAGTAATTAGTCCTTTTTCCTCATAAAAACGCAGCGTGCGAGGGGTAACTCCAAGCATTTTTGCTGCCTCATGAACTTTCATCGACTTCACCTCCTCCCCTCATTATGAACATTGCCGTTACGTTAATGTCAACCGTGAATGGTTACAAGCTTTATTTTGCGCAAAGCGGTGCAATAGGTTACCCATTTTATGGTACTCTTGAGGTGAGAACTAATTGTGTGAGGGGGGCCTCGGGGTGGAAACCCTATGAAGAAATATGGAACCATCCAGCTGATTTTAGAGTTAAATACAGGCTTTATACTCAAGAAGAAGGTGGTAGAGAGCATCACGTATTTCAAAGCTATCGCTCTGATTTATTTTATGATGGAGATGACTTGAATGAAAGTTGCGAGCGCAGAAATTATTGAAATTTTAGGGCTTCATTTCAATGCAAAATTATTACGCTAGCGGGGAACAGCAGGTTCAAGTAATCGATGATACGAAGAGGGGGAAACCGTAATGAAGACGATCAAGCGCATGATGGACCATCTATACTGGGCGGACGGACGTATTTTGGACGCGCTCGAGGAGAGTGAGACGAAGAACAAGGACCTTCTGAAGCTGGCTCGGCACATCGCGGTCGCGGAACGAGTCTGGTTGTCCCGATTGCAGGGCAAGGGCAGTGCGCAATATTCGTTGTGGGAGGAAGCGGAAGACCTGACGGCGATCCGGACGTTGTTTGAAGAGAACGCCGAGCAATATCGCGTTTATATCGAAGGGCTCGAGGAATCCGAGTTGGACGAGATGGTCAACTATGAGAACCAGAGCGGGGTTCCGTTCCGAACTTCCGTCAGGGACATCCTGTCGCAGGTCCTCTTACATGGGCAATATCACCGGGGACAGATCAACCGGGCACTTCGAATCGAATCGGCAGAGCCCGTCCAAGTCGATTACATCACGTTCGCGAGGCTCTAACGGGGCCTAATAAACAGCATTACTCGGAATGAGATTAGCATTGACCTAACGGCAAACGATAGTTGAACAATTAAGGAGCAGTTTGCTGCGGCAGCTGCTCCATTTCTTTATTAAGGGGCAGGTTAGCGTGATTCTTTAAAAAGAAATGAATATGGTTGAAACGAATATAGATCACATAAATTACAATGTATGAGATGGGGGATGCTCAATGAGTGTTATTGTAAGAGACTGTACTTTGGAAGACATTGATGGCATCGCTTTTTTAATGGGCGAATTAGGCTACCCAACAAGCTATGAGGAAATGAAAGGACGCTTCAAAAATCCAACGTTTATGAAAAAAATGGCATCAATGTGCTTATCGTTGCCATGGTGGTACACAGTGATTCTAGAGGTAAAGGGATAGGAAAACAGTTGCTTTCAGAGGCTGAGTATTGGGCAATGAATCAAGGGGCAATTTCAACGTCGCTTAATAGTGGTAATCGTTCAGAAAGAGAAGCAGCTCACCTATTTTACCAACGATTTGAGTTTACTCCAAAAAGCACTGGCTTTATTAAAATCATCGTATGAGAAGCTCAACTAGCGGGACACTTTAGTTGAAAAAAACAGCGACAGTCTGATATTTTTTTTCTGTTGACAGAAGGATCAGCTCGATGTGGCATTTACATAGATTCTAATTCAGCTCACTTCAATAGGAAAAGGCGACCGTACAGCTGTGCTGCAGGTCGCCTTTTCCTATTGTTTTGCTTAATTCTTAGCGATTTCCGCGTTGAAGCAATTCCAGACGGTATACATATTCGAATATAAATTCAAAGGCTTCCAAATGGCGCTTCGCTTCGAATGCGTTAGCTCCCCAGGCGTAGATTCCGTGCTTACGGAGCAGAATTCCCGGAATGTTTTGCACAATGCGTTCGGTTACTTCGGGAACAATAGAAGGGATATGCGCGAAGTTTGAAACGATGGGGATTTCAATATGCGCTTCCTCATCCCAAATATTGAACCCTTTGATCAGCTCAACGCCGTCAACCGGGACTGATTTGCGGTCCCAGAAATATTCCGAAATGACGCTGTTGTAGACCGAATGGATATGGAAAATCGCACCGGCGCCTGTCAGCTTATAGATTTCGCAATGAATAAGGGTTTCGGCGGATGGTTTGAGACGAGTGGTCTCACAGGGCTTGCCATCCTGATCCACAAATAGATAATCCTCGGGCGTATGAATCGTTTTGTCCTTGCCGCTTGCGGTAACAGCAAATTGGAAATCGTCCGCTTTGAAGTCACCTACGCGAACGGATAGATTTCCGCTCGTGCCTGGGAACCATCCGCGGGAGGCAAACAGTTCTTTGACTTCGCGCAGCTCGGAGAGAGCACGCTGTTTATCTTCTAAAGCAATTTGTTGAAAGCTCATTACACAGACTTCCTTTCTGTATTCATGCTTTGGATAATATCATGGAAGGTTTCGTATTCGTAATGGGGCAACCCGAGCTCCTTGCACTTCACTGTCAAATGGGAGCGGGAATAAACCACATCAGCGAGCTTAGCCCCTTCGAAATCGGTAACGCTGTCCCCGATAATAATCCGCTCGTATTGGCCCTCAGGAAAGCGGCGCATAATCGTTGTTTTGCACATGCCGCAATCGTTGCTGCAGTGCTCATCGCAAGGATTCGGCCATAAGATTTCAATACGTTCACCGCTGAAATCGCTGCTGTTGCAGTAGATATGGTCTTTCGGAATGTTAAAAGCTTCAAGAATCGGATACACGAAAAAGTCGATTCCACCGCTCGTCACATAAAAGTCAATGTGCTGCTCTTTACAGTAAGCAAGAAATTCTGCAAACCCGTCGCGGATGCGAGCGTTAGAAATGCTGAACGCGATAACTTCCTTTTGCATGGATGATGGGAGAAGGCGGAATAATTGTCCTACGCCATCCTTGATGGTAAGCTCCTGAGCGATGGTTTGCTGGGCAATTTTCTCCCAGCCATCCGGATTAAAGTGCTTGATAATTGCAATAATGTTGTCATTAACGGTAATTGTTCCATCAAAATCACAAAACACGATGCGTTTCTTAGCTGTCTGGTTATCAGTCATTATTCTTTTATCCCCCATGCTTGAATTGCTGCATGCAGCGCCTCGTTGCCTGCTTGATCAGCTGCATTTCGGAGCGGTACTCCATTTAAGGTAGCTGTAATCGCTTGGCGGAAAGCTTGTCCGCCTGCTGCGGTTCCCATCGGATGGCCATGGATACCGCCGCCAGCATTAACGACAACGTCAGTGCCGAAATCTTTTAAGATTAGCGGTACAAGACCGGGATGTATGCCTGCGGACGGTACTGGGAAGCTGGATCTGAGACCGTGCAGCGGCTCAAGCAGCGCATCCTTAACCGCGAGATTTTCCTCTTTAGGCATGACGACCGAGCCATACGGCGACGGGAACAGAACGAGATCGGCTCCGGCTAGCCGCATAAGCTTGCCAAGCAGCAGGGAAGCGCTGATTCCGTAATGGGGGGATGGATACATCGCCCCAGCCATTGCAGGATGGGCAGCGATCGGTACGTTAATCGTTTTATCGCTGCTAAGCTCGTGGAGCACATCAAAGCCGTAGGCTAGCACGTTGAAGAGCAGCGCGTTAGCGCCAGCATCAATGGCTTTGCGCGCATTCGCGGCAAGCTGCGAGGTAGGACCGGTTAGATTAACCGCATACAGCAGCTTTTGGCCGGTTTCCGTTTCCGCCCGCTTTGCTGCTGACATACAAGCTTCAACACGTTTCTCCAGCGGCGTAAGCGGATTTTCAAACAGAATTTCATCATCCTTAATTAGATCAACCCCGCCAAGCGCTTGTTTATAAAATTGGTCTTGCAAATTGGCTAAATCATAGCCGACCACGGATTTGAAAATACTCATGAGCAGTGGGCGGTCTTGAACGCCAAGAAGGTCACGAACACCTTGAAGACCGAATTTCGGGCCAGGGAAGGCAGAAACAAAATCTTCAGAAACATCTAGATCAAGGAGCTTGATTTTGCCATCCATAGATAGTTTTCCAAACACAGTAACGAGTAGGGCTGGCAGATCGCGGCTGAAGTTAATGTCCGGATAGGCAATGCGAATGTCAGCAAATCGTTCACCTGCAGCCGCATCAAGAGGCTCGTGGACATTGACGGACAATACTTTACCAAGATGTTTCTCCATATCTGCTTTTTGCGCTTCAGGAAGTTCCGTCCAACTTCCAACAGTCAAGCCGACAGCAATGGACAATGCTTTTTTGTTGAAATCTGCTTTGTCGTCATACGAACGATAAGTTGCTATACATACAGCGTTCATTCTGTGATACTCCTCTCGATAGCAGCGCCCAGCTCTCCCGCGCGTTCCGCGGAGCGATGCACAGCTTTACTGATTGTTTCCGTGAAGCGATTCTCATCCATCAGTTCAATGGCCGCTTGCGTTGTCCCGTTCGGTGAGGTAACCTTGCGGCGAAGCTCTGCCGGCTCCTCACCCGTATTGCGAACCATTTCCGCTGCTCCGAGCACAGTCTGGACGACTAGCTCCTTGGCTGCCGATTGTGTTAAGCCGAGCTCGACTGCGGATGCAATCATGGATTCCATAAAATAATAAACGTAAGCAGGGCCGCTGCCCGATACTCCTGTGATGGCTTGCTGCAGCGACTCGTCAACGATGGCGTTGATTCCGACAGAGCTGAATATTGCTTCCGTAAGCGTCCGCTGCTGATGCGTGACAGAAGGAGAATAGCTGATTCCGGTCGCACCAAGGCCGATTGTGCTGGAGGTGTTCGGCATAGCACGAACGACGGATGCCTCACCGCCCAGCAATTTTTCGATTGCGCTGATGGAAAGTCCTGCGATAACCGAGATAAAAAGCTGTTTAGGTGAAACGAGCGGCTTAATCGCAGCAATCGCTTCAGCGGCATCCTTCGGCTTCATCATAAGAAAGACGATATCCGCGCCGCGCAAGTAATCTTCATTGCTTGAACCTTGAACGATCGTTTGAACGCCGTAACGCTCATTAAGCTCGTTCAGCCGTTCTTTATTTTGACGATTCAACATGGAAATGCGTTCCGGTGCAACCAACTTCTCGTTGGTTAGGCCTCTGACGATGGCTTCGGCCATCGAACCGGCACCGTAGAAACAAAGCTGTAAGCTAGAAATGCCGGTTTTTGTTAATAAGGACATTTGTTATATTCCTCCCTATGAATTATCATTTCGATATGAATGTAAGGGGATGGATTATCCCCGAATTTGGCCGTTTCCGTATACTTTGTATTTCGTCGAGGTCAGGGCAGGCAGGCCCATAGGACCGCGAGCATGCAGCTTTTGCGTACTGATGCCAATTTCGGCGCCAAATCCGAATTCAAAGCCATCCGTAAAGCGGGTAGAGGCATTGTGATAAACCGCTGCAGCATCGATATCTTGAATGAAACGCTCGGCATTCGAAGCATTTTCGGTGACGATGCATTCGGAATGCTTCGTGCCGAAGCGGCGAATATGCGCCAGAGCGGTATCCAGGTCCGGCACGATACGAATATTCATGATGTAGTCATTATATTCGGTTGCATAGTCCTCGTCAGTGACAAGCTTCGTTCCAGGCAGCAGCGCTGCAGTTCTTTCACAACCACGCAGCTCAACATCGGCTTTCTGGAAGCGCTCGGCAAGCTCAAGCAGATGCCGATCCGCGAAGGCTTCGTGAACAATTAGTGTCTCCATGGAATTACAAACGGAAGGACGCTGTACTTTGGCGTTAAAAGCAATTTCCGCAGCCATCGTAAAATCAGCGCTTTCGTCAATGTAGGTATGACAAATACCAGCTCCCGTTTCAATAACAGGCACGGTTGCGTTTTCTACCACATTACGAATCAAAGAGGCTCCGCCGCGCGGTATGACCACATCGAGCAGTCCGTTCAATTTAAGCATTTCATTAACCGATGCGCGATCAGAATCCTCGATGAGCTGAATCGCGTCAGCAGGCATTTCCGTCTCCGAAAGAGCTTGTTTCAACACTTCTACGATTTTGCGGTTCGATTCAATCGCTGCAGAGCCTCCGCGCAGTACGACGGTATTACCGGTTTTGAGGCAAAGACCAGCGGCGTCTACCGTTACGTTCGGACGCGCTTCATAGATCATGCCAATGACACCTAGCGGCACTCTGACTTTATCTACTCTGAGTCCATTCGGGCGGTCAAAATGCTCAAGCAGCTCGCCAACTGGATCCGGAAGATCCACGATTTGGCGCAATCCTTCAGCAATAGCCGTAACCCGATCATTATTCAAGGCAAGGCGGTCGAGTAGGGAAGGGCTAGTACCTTGCTCGCGACCGCGCTCCAAATCAAGCTTGTTAGCGGCTATAATGGCGGATTGCTCGGCGAGAAGGGCGTCCGCCATTCGGTTAAGTGCCGTATTTTTTTGTTCTGTCGTCAACCGGTTCATAATTGCTGCGGCGTCCTGTGCCAATGTTGCTTTTTGTCTCACTTCGCTGGTCATAGTATGAAGCCTCCTAATGGATTTTATAGCTAACTTATGATTTCAATGTGATCCATTCATCACGGTGAATGACTTCAATGCGGTTAACATCCACTCTGCGCTTCACTTCCTCGGTCGTCATCCCGGCTACTGCCTGAATTTGCCAAGCAGCATAATTGACAACACCACGCCCGAGAGTTTCGCCCTGCCTATTTTTAACCTCAACGACGTCGGCAGGCAGGAATTCGCCTTGTATTTCGGTTACGCCAGCCGGTAGTAGACTCTTACCGCCTTCAAGCAGAGCTACCACGGCTCCATCATCGACGGTGATGGTACCTTGCGGCATGGAATGGAAGCCAAGCCATTGCTTCTTCATAGGAAGACTATTAAGCTTCGTGTCGAAGTAGGTGCCGCGGCCCTTGCCATCAACAGCGAGCATGAGATCGCCTTCCTGCTGTACTTTGCCGATGAAGGCATGCACGCCGCCACGCATCGCAATGCGCGCCGCCTCGATTTTGGAACGCATGCCGCCCGTACCTACGGAGGAGCCCGCGCCGCCAGCCACTTTCATGATATCCTCGGAAATTTGATCCACACGCTCAATTTTGACGGCTTGCGGATTTTTACGTGGGTCTTCGGTATACAAACCGTCCATATCCGTAATGATCACTAACTTGGCAGCCTTCGTCATCGTTGCCACTAGCGCAGATAAGCTATCATTATCTCCGAATTTGGGTACGAGCTCATCAGTTGCTACCGTATCATTTTCATTGATGATCGGGATGATCCCAAGCCGAAGCAGTTCTTCAATCGTCATCAATGCGTTTTGGATACGGCGTCGGTTTGAGAAGTCCGCACGCGTGAGCAAAATTTGAGCAGCGACGATACCGTAAGCGCTGAAAGCTTCTTGATACGCTTGCATTAGCAGTGCCTGGCCTACGGCTGCGGCTGCTTGTTTCTCATGTACGATCTTTGGTTTGGCTGTATACCCGATTTGACGAAAACCGGCTGCGACGGCTCCGGAGGTAACGAGCATTACGCCATTGCCGCCTTGATGAAGAGAGGCAAGCTCTGAGACAAAATAATGAATGCGCTCGCGGTTTAGACCGCCTTCCTCAGAGGTGAGGGAGCTGCTGCCAATTTTTACGACTATACGTTCCGTCATGATTGATCCCATCCTATGCTTGTTTCGTGACAACAAAAAAGACTTCCGTCCATAAAGGACGAAAGTCTTCACTTCCGCGGTACCACCTTTGTTGATGATCAATACAAACAGATCATCCAGCTTAAGCCTATAACAGAAGGCGCTGTCCGGTTCATCACCGGCCGCTCGGAGGTAGGTTCAGCAAGCGGCCTTCGGTAAATTCTCGCAGCCCATGGAATTTACTCTCTGATCGCGACCTTGCATGCTTAATAGTCCCGTCATCACGTTTCATGTTCAATTCTTACAAGCATATCACGATCCTATGCTGCTGTAAAGGAATGCAAGCGCAAGGCGTTTCTCAAAAAAGATTGAGCTTGCCAATTCGTTCCACAGCTTCCTCGAGTCGTGCCTCATCCGTTAACAGACCAAGGCGTACATAACCCTCGCCGTGTGTTCCGAAGCCTACGCCAGGCGCGACGACTACATCTGCTTCGTAAAGCAGCAAATCGGCAAAAGATTCCGAGGTATAGCCAGGTGCCACAGGCAGCCAGCAGAAAAAGGATCCGCCTGGGCGGTCAGCTTTCCAACCAATGCGGTCAAGCGCTGCAAACAAAGCGTTCCGGCGCCTTTCATAACGTGCTTTCAAATCGTCTACGCAGTCCTGCGGACCGGTTAAGGCGAGCGCAGCAGCTTCTTGAATTCCGCCGAACAAGCTGCAGTAATAATGGTCCTGCATAAGGTTAATCAGCTTGATGATTTGTGCATTGCCGATTGCAAAGCCTACGCGCCAACCAGCCATATTATAGGTCTTGGACAAGGTATAGAATTCAACGCCAACTTCCTTAGCGCCTGGGGTTTGCAGGAAGCTAATCGGCTTGCTGCCGTCAAAACCGATTGCACCATAAGCAAAATCGCTTGCCACGACGATGCCATGCTCTCTAGCATAAGCGACCGTATTAGCGTAAAACTCAGCATTTGCTACAGCGCCGGTAGGGTTGTTCGGATAGTTCATGAACATCAGCTTGGCGCGATCAGCGATTTCAGACGGAATCGCACCATAATCGGGCAAATAGTTATTTTGTTCAATTAGCGGCATGAACGACATCTCAGCACCGGCAAGCGCAACTCCTGACCAATAGTCAGGATAGCCCGGGTCAGGAACGAGACATACGTCACCGGGGTTCAGCAAGCATTGGCTGATTTCGACAAGGCCGGTTTTTCCACCGAAGAGAATGGCTACTTCGGTTGTTGGATCAACATCAACGTCATAATCTTCCTTATACCGCTTAGCAACAGCTTCCTTGAGAAAAGGGTAGCCACTAAATGGTGGATATTTGTGGTACAACGGGTTAGCTGCAGCTTCCTGCAGCTTTGCAACAATATGGGGAGGGGTCGGCTGGTCCGGATTGCCTTGTCCCAAATTGATTACATCGCGTCCTTTGGCCACTTGAGCGTTAGCTTTAGCAACCAGCTTGGCAAAAAATTGCGTCGGAAGTCCATTCATCCGATCCGCGGGCTGAATAAGGTGTTGACCGATTTGTGTTTCCATTCCCTCACACTCCACATGAAAAATCGCTATCTATTATTAGGCAATAGCTTAAATGTAGCACGAATGTGGGGAGATGAGAAGCAAAGCCTAAGATGCGGGAATGCCTACCTTTTGAATAAACGGTTTAATATCTGCTTTGAACAGGAACAAAAAAGGCCTGCGTTTCTCATCAAACACGAGGAGGAGCGGCGGTTTGTCCTTACAGTAAAACAGAAATAAATCGTTGGAAACGACTGAAACGTCGTTTGCCTTAATCGTGACCGCTTTCTCTAAAGGAACACGGTAAACATAACTGCAGCTTTCATCATTAGTCAATTGAGGGGCAAGTCCAGTGATGGAGCCAAGCCACGAGGCAGCTAAAGCCTGATAGCTCGCATCATTCGGAATGGTCTTGACAACCTTACCCGCAGCTACGTCAAATACTTGTACTGGCTTCAGACCTACCTCTGAGGTAGGTGAGCCTTGGGCGGGCTGGGCAGCTGCCACTTGCGCCATTAACAGAAGCGAGCAGCATGCAAGCAGCATAGCGGCAATTTTTTTGGAAAGCATAACGGACATTCTCCTCATCTATTGTATAGTGGTAAAGATCATAACCTTACGTTTCCCATCTTGACACAGAAGCATGAGAGGGTATCATTAGGAAAAAAAGCAATAACGGAGGAATATAAGATGAGCAACCCATTGCGGCTTGCATTACTGCAAATGAATATAGAAGCGGGAAATCCGGAAGCCAATTTTAAGAAATTAGCCAGTATGCTTGAAGAAGCGGTTAATCAAACGGACAAGCCAGATGTGATTATGTTTCCGGAAATGTGGAATACGGGATATGCATTGACCGAAATTCAAACCTTGGCAGATCATGAGGGGACGCGCACCAAAGCTTTTTTAGCCGAGTTCAGTCAGAAACATCAGGTTCACATCATTGGAGGTTCTATCGCTGAGCGGAAGGAAGATAAGGTGCTGAATACGATCTATGCTTTCGACCGCGGCGGAAATGTGGTTGCGGATTATTCGAAAATTCATCTGTTTCGGCTCATGGACGAGGAAAAGTATTTGGAGGCCGGAGATAAGCTGGGCAAGCTGGAGATTGAAGGAGCAGGCGCTGGAATGATGATCTGCTACGACATCCGCTTCCCTGAGCTTGCCAGAAAGCTGGCACTGGAAGGCGCCAAGCTGCTGTTCGTTCCCGCGGAATGGCCGCATCCGCGCCTGCACCATTGGCGCACGCTTCTCACCGCGCGCGCCATCGAAAACCAAATGTTCGTCATCGCTTGCAACCGGATGGGAACGAGTGGAGATACTCAATTTTTTGGACATTCACTTGTAATTGATCCGTGGGGTGAAACGATTGCAGAAGCAGGCGAAGAAGAAACAATTTTATATGCGACAATTGATTTGTCGCTCGTTGATGAGGTAAGAACGAGAATTCCGGTATTTGAAGATCGTAGACCTTCTATATATGAAGGCTGATTAACGGTGGGTGACGAGTGTCTTTTTCAAAGTTCGGATAAAAGCGTCCGCAGCTTTGGACAGATAACGTCCTTTCCTGCTGGCGACGACAAGTGTTCGGGTAGGACGTTGGTTTAAGGGAAGGTAGGCAGGCGCAAAATCGGAGCCTTTCGTCCGTGTGAGCATTTGCGGGACGAAGGCAATGCCCATGCCGCCGGCTACAAGAGATTGAATCGTATCGATATTACTGCTTTCAAAAACGATGCGCGGAGCAAAGCCAGATTGCTCGCATAGGTCAACCGTAATTTGCCGAAAGCCTTGTCCGCGTTTGAGCCCGATAAACGGTTCATCTTGAAGCTCGGCAATATCGATCGGCGTTTCCCGGAGAGCGAGCGGATGAAGCGGCGGTACTGCCAAGCAAATTTCTTCTTCCATAAAAGGCTCCCATGCCAAGGAACTGTCGATGAGAGGGAGAGAAAGCAAGCTTAGATCCGTGCCGCCGCTTGCAGTAAGCTGCTCCAGCTTCGCGGTTGTATCCTCGACAAGCACCACTTCAATTTGTGGATAAAGTTCACCGAAAACCGGTAGAACAAGCGGTAGAATATGCGATCCAGTAATAGGGAGTGTTCCGACGACCAGCCGGCCGCGTCTCATCTGAGCCATATCATCCATCTCTTGCTTCAGTTGTTCCACGGCATCTAGTATGTCTTGCGACTTGCTCACGAACACCTGCCCAGCCTGTGTGAGTTCTACAGAGTTGGTCGTTCTGCGAAATAGCAGTACGCCAATCTCTTGCTCCAGCTTAGAGAGCTGTTGGCTGAGGGAGGGCTGGGCAATGTGCAGCTTCTCCGCAGCCCGGGAAAAGTTTTTCTCTAAAGCGATTTGAATCACATAGTTTAGTTGTCTTAGTTCCATTCCTTGAAACTCCTCTATACAAAATTATGGATTGAAAACTTCCATTATAGTTATTACCTATAGTCGTTATAGATATTATATCTTGGATCAATGAAGAAAGAAATGATATAGTAGGTTCAGTTAAGAAAAGCAGAAGATTTAATGAAACGATGGGGTGAATATAATGACGAAAAAGACAATGTTTGAGAAGATCTGGGATAATCACGTCATTCATCAAGAAGAAGGCAAGCCAAGCGTTATTTATATCGACTTGCAGCTCGTGCACGAAGTTACATCGCCGCAAGCGTTCGAAGGACTGCGTCTATCAGGCCGTAAAGTACGTCGTCCTGATCTTACTTTCGCTACGATGGATCATAACGTTCCGACGAAAGATCGTTTTAATATTACAGATCCGATCTCTAAACAACAAATCGATACGCTTACTCAGAACTGTAAAGATTTTGGTGTAACGCTGTTCGATCTTGACAGCATCGACCAAGGTGTCGTTCACGTCATGGGACCTGAGCTTGGCCTTACTCATCCAGGCAAAACGATCGTTTGTGGAGACAGCCACACTTCGACTCACGGTGCATTTGGCGCTTTGGCGTTCGGTATCGGTACGAGCGAGGTCGAGCACGTTATGGCTACGCAATGCCTGCAGCAATCGAAAGCAAAAACGCTTGAGGTTCGCTTCAACGGCAAACGCAAGCCTGGCGTAACAGCAAAGGACTTGATCCTAGGCGTTATTGCTCAATACGGTACGGATTTCGCAACGGGTTATGTTATTGAGTTTACAGGCGAAGCCATCACAAGCTTGACTATGGAAGAGCGTATGACGGTCTGCAACATGTCTATTGAAGCAGGCGCTCGTGCCGGCCTAATCGCTCCAGACGAAACAACATTTGAATATTTGCGTGGTCGCCAGTATGCACCAGCTAGCTTCGATGAAGCGGTTGAAGCTTGGAAACAGCTGACAACAGATGAAGGCGCAGAGTATGACACAGTCGTACACTTCGACGTAGACGCATTGATCCCACAAGTGACTTGGGGTACTAGCCCAGGTATGGGTACTAACATTACGGCAAAAGTTCCTTTCCCTGCTGATCTTCCAACAGAGAACGAGCGCAAAGCGGCTGAAGCAGCGCTTGAGTATATGGATCTTAAACCAGGTACGCCTATGAGCGAGATTCCAATTGATTATGTATTTATCGGTTCATGTACGAATGGCCGTATTGAAGATTTGCGCGCTGCTGCTGAGATCGCAAGAGGCTACAAAGTTAGTGATCGGGTTACCGCAATCGTCGTGCCAGGCTCTGGCCGTGTAAAAATTCAAGCCGAGAAAGAAGGCTTGGACAAAATTTTCTCCGAAGCTGGATTTGAATGGCGCGATGCAGGCTGCTCGATGTGTCTTGCGATGAACCCTGACGTATTGAAACCGGGCGAGCGCTGCGCATCTACATCCAACCGTAACTTCGAAGGCCGCCAAGGCCGTGGCGGACGTACGCATTTGGTATCGCCTGCAATGGCTGTTGCTGCAGCGATTAAAGGTCACTTTACTGATGTTCGTGACTGGGAAATCAAATCCGAAGTGCTGAACTAATTGAACGCGAGAGAGGGGTATAACCGATATGGAACCGTTTAAACTACTTACAGGCATCGTCGCCCCGGTCGACCGGGTCAATGTCGACACTGATGCAATCATCCCTAAACAATTTTTGAAGCGCATTGAGCGCAGCGGCTTTGGCCAATTCCTATTCTTCGAGTGGCGTTTTCACGAAAACGGAGATATCAACGCTGAATTCGAACCGAACAAACCGCGTTATGAGGGCGCTTCTGTCCTTGTTTCCCGTGCTAACTTTGGTTGCGGCTCCTCCCGTGAGCATGCGCCTTGGGCGATTCTTGATTATGGCTACAAAGTAATTATTGCTCCGTCTTATGCGGATATTTTCTATAACAACTGTTTCAAAAACGGCATTTTGCCAATCAAGCTGAGTGAAGAACAAGTGGAAGAGCTTTTTCAACGCACAGCTAAATTCGACGGTTATGCGTTAAAAGTGGATTTGGAGAACAAACAACTCTCCGATGACCATGGTCTAACGATCAGTTTTGACCTTGATGAGCACCGTCGTCAATTTTTGCTGCAAGGTCTTGATGATATCGGCTTGACACTTCAGCACGCAGACGAAATTACAGCATACGAGCAAAAGCACGCCGCTCGTCTAGGCTAAGTTAGTATAAGAAAGAGGACGATTCGGCCTTCTCAGGCGATTCGTCCTCTTTTTTCCTTTAAACGCAACTTTTTCTGACAAGCTGCGTCTATATTTTAGTCTGTAAAAGTCGAATGCACTCATTCGATGCGGGCAATTTCAGTCATCGAGGTGGGAAATGAAGAAATTTGTATCCATGTTATTGTTTATGTCGGTATTTTTCACGATGTTCGCCACTGTAGGACAAGCAGCAGAGGTTATCCCTAAGCTTTTCCTGAATGGCCTGCAGTTGAAATCTGATGTGAATCCCCAGATCATCAACAGCTCAACGGTCGTTCCCGTGCGAACGATTTCTGAGGGATTAGGCTTTCAGATTGATTGGGACAGCAAGACTAAAACAGTGACGGTGATCCACGGCGATAATGTCATTAAGCTAAAGGAAAATGACAAGACCGCTTTGGTTAACAACCAAAAGGTACAACTGGATACACCGACGACGATCATCAAAGGCACGACTTTAGTTCCACTCCGATTTATAGGCGAGCAGTACGGACTTAAATTCGAGTACAAAGCTACCGAGAAAGAAGTACATATGTATCAGGAGTCCACTGTACCTACGGAACCCACTGATCCGTCGCAGCCTGCCGAACCAACAGGAACGATCACAGAAGTAGCATACAATGGCAACAGCTCGCTAACCGTCAAGTATGATGGAGTCATGAAAGCGAATAAGCCATTGCTGCTCGAGAATCCGAAGAGAGTGGTATTCGATTTTCCGAACACAGCTTTTGCTACTGTTTTGAGTGGACAAATGGAGGTAAACGTTACAGACAGCACTTATTTGCAAAAAATTCGTTATTCCTTGTTTAGCAGTACCCCAGCTACCGTTCGCTTAGTTCTCGAAATTAGCGAAAATACAGGTTATGTTCTGACGGAGGATTTGGGTAAGTTTGAATTGACCTTCCTGTCATTAACAGACGTGCCGACAGATCCGAGCATTCCGATTGAACCGCCAATTGTAGTTAATCCTGAGAACCCGCCTTCATCGAATGATGTCTATGATGTTGTCATTGATCCCGGGCATGGGGGTTCAGATCCTGGTGCGAAGAGCGTACTGAACAAATGGGAGAAAGAATTTAACCTGAATGTTGCACTGAAAATGAAAGCGCTGCTCGAAAAAGAAACTAAAATAAAGGTCCATTTTACGAGAACGGGCGATACTTACCCAACGTTGGACGAACGTGTTAAATTTGCTGAAAATTTAAAAGCTGATTTGTTTCTATCGATCCATGCCAATAGCGGAGGAAGTACCGCCTCTGGTACCGAAACTTATTATTATCGCGATAATAGTAAAGCGTTGGCCGGTGTTATCCATAAGCATTTGATTGCAGCAACAGGCTTAAAGGATCGCGGAGTGAAAAAAGAAGCTTATAAGGTCATTAAGCAAACAACGATGCCAGCCGTGTTGATTGAAGCCGGCTTCTTGTCGAATACCTCCGATGCCAAAATGTTATTCGATGATGCCGCGCAAAGCCGCATAGCTGCTGAGCTTGTCGCGGGCATCAAGGAATACTTGAAAGTAAAATAGAAAGCAGGTGTTCAGTGTTATGAAAACATTCAAAGCACGCGGGCTGCTTGCTGTCATCATCTTATCTGCTGCATTGGCAGGCTGTGGTGTGCAGGACAAGCCAGGCAACCAACCAGGCAGCACAGCTGCACCTACCGCAACTCCTTCGCCAGAGCCTACTGCAGCATTAAACGAGCGCGAAGCTATCATTTATTTAACCGATACTGAGCTAGCTGAAACAATCGAGAAATCTGTGAAGCTGCAATACGAAACGGATACCGATCTTGTGAAAGCGGCAATAGCCGAGCTTCAAAAAGATCCTGCCGAAAATGTTTTGGCTCTATGGCAACCGATTGAGATTACATCCGTAGAACTAACAGATGGTCTTGTGGTTCTTGATATTCATCTGCCGGACGAAGCACGTCTGGGTGCCCCAGGCGAAATGCTGGTTATCGAGACATTGAAGAAAACATTGTTCCAGTTCGACTTCGTCCAAGGGATTCAGCTCCTGGTTGATGGCGCTGAAGTAGAAACGTTAATGGGCCATGTGGAGCTTGAGTATCCGATGGTGCGCGAACAAGAATAGCAGAAGCTTCATACTAAACACGCTTACAGCTTATAGTTACATCATGAAACGGCTCCGTCCTTGTAAAAGGCTTGCGGGGTCGATTCTGCTTATTTCATCCTAAACTTTCAGGGGGATATCCATCTATGACATTGCATTTTGCAGGGAAAAAGATTTTAACAGGAGCGATTGTATTTTCACTAGTAACCGGCAGCGGAGTTATGCTGCCAAATCAAATTCAGGTGTCAGCAGCAGCATTAACCACGCCATTTAAAGACGTGAGCAGCGGACATTGGGCTGAGAAGCATATAGCAAAGCTGGCATTGCAAGGAATCATTGCGGGAAATACAACAACCAGTGGCGCATTTGTGTTCCGGCCAAGTGAAAATGTAAGCCAACAGGAAGCGGTATTGATGGCACTCCGTTTTGCAGGTTTAGATAAAAAAGCCGACCAGGATGCGATTATCGGCTTTCCTACATCTTTTGAAGTGAGCAGTTATTTCAAACCCTATGTGACGCTTGCTTTTCAGGAAGGCTTGCTTGATCAGGCAGAAGAATTCGAGCTGGCAGCCAAGGATCCTAAAGTAGCTTGGGGAACAAAAGCAGCTACAAGGGAATGGGTTACAAAACTGATGGTTCGTGCGATTGACCAGGAAGAAGAAGCACTACGGTTGCAAAACACGGCTTCCAGCTTTACGGATTCCGCGCAAATCAATTCGTTATATAAAGGATATGTCAATGCAGCTGCCAAGCTTGAGCTTGTAAAAGGCGTTACAGCAACCAAGTTCGATCCGAAAGCGAATGTGAACCGCGCAAGCTTGGCGACGATGTTCAGCCGGGCGGAATCGATTTTTCCTGTTGCATATGAGGGTCAAACAAGCGGAATTGTAACAGCAAACACAGCGGCTTCGCTAACTTTGTTCAGCGATAAGAAGGAAACAAACTATGCGATTGATGCAGACACGCTCTTTTATCATTATAATTCGGAAACGCCAATTACAAGAGAACAGCTAGTGGACTACGGCGACGTCACTGTTATTGCTAAGGACGGTAAAGCAAAATATGTGGAAGTCAAAGGGGACAAGCAGTACACGAAGACAGTAACAGGTACGCTTGACCGGGTTATTGCTGACGAGAAGAAAATATACGTATGGATCAACAATAAGCCGGTTGAAATCTATTATAACGATGCAGTCACCGTTGTAGATACGGACGGCAAGGCATTGGCACTCTCCGCGATTAAGAGAGACAGCCAAATCAGCATTGTGCAGGATACGTTCCGTGAAACTCCGCTTGCCCTGAAGATTGTGGCTTCCTCGCAAGCCGCGGCAACAAGCGCTACTGGCACGTTCTATAGCGCGGATGGTCAGCTTGTTACCATTATGTCGGGTTCAGTGCTTGTATCGAAGTTTGTGGCTGATACGGTAACTGTAGAAATTGACGGTATTAATGGAGCGACGGTTAATGATTTGATCAAGGAAGCCGATCAAGTAGAACTAACGCTTAACGATAAAGATCAAGTAACGAAGATAAAAGTGGCTAACCGCAATGTAAAAACGTTAGCTGGCGCACAGGTTGCAAGCTACGTCTATGACAAAAAGCTGCTTACGATCGTTGATGCGTCAGGAGGAAACGCGCAGGCGCTCTATTTTACAGACAAAACAAGAATCGAATACAGCGGCAATGTGATTTCACTTGCTTCGGCTAATAGCCTATTGACTCAAAATCGTAAAATTGTAATTAGCTATACGGGCGATTCGATCGTTTCCCTGCAGTTTATAACGAAATACACAGGTTCGCTTGTATCCATGAACTCTGCGGCTAATTTGATGACCCTCCGATTGGATGGCGGTGCTACCGCAGCTGTTCCTTACAATTCCGCGTATGTTGAACATCCAACTATCGCAAATGCGGGCTTGAGCGATTTGAAAGCCGGCGATCTACTCACATTGGAATTAAATAGTACGCAGGATCGCGTAGCGACGGTTAAGGTCCATCTTAACGCCCAGTATGAGGTCGTCTCGCTTGATACGATAAACAAAAAGGTGCGTGTAAAAAATATAGCGACTGCCGCATTTGATTTAGCAGTGCTAAATACGGAGCTGCTGAATGATGTTGGGGCGAAACTAACGGTAGACCAAATCCCGGTTGGCTCGATCATCAATGTTAATTATATTGGCAAGCAAGCGGTCACTGCCCGGATCGTTCCTGTAACCTTGGGGACAGTTCAAGCCATTGCGGCCAATTCCGTTACGATTGTAAGCCTAGCGGGGCAAACGATTACGTATAACGGTGAAGTTGGCTTCACGATCAGCAAAGGCGCTTCTCTGGGGTCGGCAACTAACCTATTGGCCGTAGGAGATTACGTGGAAGTACAGAAGCCGGAAGGCGCAAGCACGCTTATCACGGCTGCTGTTGGTGAAAGCCGCGTCTTTACGAGCTATAATGCTTCAACAGGCCAAATTTGGACGGAGAAGGTGTCGGATTCGGACAACCGTAATTATTTTAACGTTACCAGCAGCACAAAATATACGTTGAATGGTGCTGTAGGCACGGTTACTGCTTTGAAAGCAGGGGACAAGCTAACGATTTATGGCTTCCGTAACAACGCGATTGCCATCGTCAAGTAGCGTTTTGCTTAAAAAATGGATGAATTTGTGCCGAGATATTTAAATTTTGTGAAAAAACTGCCCTTATGGGCAGTTTTTTTATAGAATATGCTTGATTACGGTTGCTAAGCGTGACAAATTTCGCTACACTTTGAACGATAGTGTTTCATTAGGAGAGAGGACGATGATTGCGAAACAGAAAATGCGTCATGTGCTGGACGTAATAGCGGGCATGTTTCCAGATGCACACTGTGAGCTGAACCACAGCAATCCGTTCGAGCTTACGATAGCCGTGCTGCTCTCAGCACAGTGCACGGATGAAACGGTCAATAAAGTGACGGTATCCTTATTTGAAAAATATAAGCGGCCCGAGGATTATTTGAGCGTTCCACTAGAGGAGCTGGAGCAGGATATTCGCCGTATCGGCTTGTTTCGCAGCAAGGCTTCGAATATACAAAAGCTTTGCCGGATCGTCATTGACAAATATGACGGGGAAGTGCCTGAGAGCCATGAGGGCCTTATTGAGCTGCCGGGTGTTGGGCGCAAGACGGCTAATGTAGTTATGTCTAATGCGTTTGGTGTACCGGCCATCGCAGTTGATACGCATGTGGATCGCGTTTCAAAGCGGCTCGGATTTGCCAAGCCAGATGATACGGTGCTAGAGGTTGAGAAGAAGCTGATGAAGCTCGTACCGAGGGATGAGTGGACATTGACTCACCACAGGCTGATCTTCTTCGGCCGCTATCATTGCAAGGCACAAAGCCCGCAATGCCCGATCTGCCCGCTGCTTGATTTATGCAAAGAAGGAAAACAACGTATGAAGCCAGGGTTTAAAACAAAAAATAAGAGCATTAAACCTAAAATAGCTAATGAAGGATGATGAAGATGAACTGTATTTCCGTTTACACGAACAATTTTGAGCTTTTTTCTGATATTTACGAGCAAGTGCTTGAGTCACCACCAGAAGAGCACGAGGATATTTTGGTAGAAGGCATTACCGTTAGCGGCTCGGGCGATGTGCCTGACCAATACATCGAGCGTATGCGTTCGAAGCCTGAGGTTGTCGTGATGAGAGACAAAGAACGCAACATTATGATTTTGCAGCACGGCAACGTATTTGAGATTTGCCTGCCGTCTGAAGAAGAGCAAGCCGTTTAAGGAGAAGACGATGACTCAAATAACCGTGCAAAGCATAGCGGGAGCTATATCCGAAACAGCTAGCCTGATGGCGGCTGCAGGTGATGTGTTACATGCAAAGCAAGCACAAGAGCTGAACAGTAAGCTGACCGAAGGTCGGCTTACTGTCGCTTTTTGTGGACATTTTTCGGCGGGAAAATCGACGTTGATTAATCGCCTATGCGGAACCAAACTGCTGCCCTCGAGTCCAATACCAACCAGTGCGAACGTGGTGTCGATCCGCGGCGGTGACCGTGCTTATGCTGCAGTGGAAATACTGCGCAACGGGCTAACCTCGCAAGCGGAGGTTCCGATCGAGGAGCTTGATCGTTACTGTGTCGATGGAGAGCAATTTACTTCCGTATCGATTGTTTATCCAAGCGAGCGTCTAGGCAATCATATGGTGCTGCTGGATACGCCGGGTATCGATTCAACCGACGATGCGCACCGGATGGCAACGGAATCGGCGCTGCATTTGGCTGATGTTGTGTTTTATGTAATGGATTATAATCATGTCCAATCCGAAATTAATTTCTCGTTTGCCAAGCAATTAAAGGATTGGGGCAAGCCCTTATATTTTATCGTCAATCAGATCGATAAGCATCGCGAACGTGAGCTATCTTTCGCAAGCTATCGTCAAAGCGTCGAGGATGCGTTCCATGCTTGGCATTTGGAGCCGGCAGGGATCGTTTATTTGTCGTTGCGCGAGCCGGAGCACCCCCATCAGGAATGGGAGTCGTTTCTTGAGCTTCTTGATCAGTTGAAAACGATCCGTGAGCCGCTGTGCGTATACAGTGTGGATGCTTCTTTGCGCCATTTGGTAGAGGGGCATAAGAAACGGGGAGAAGAGCTGGCTGAGCCCGAGCGGGAACGGCTGATCGAAGAAGCAGGCGGTGAAGAGGCAGCGGCTAGAGTAAAAGGCGAGATGGATCGTCTGAACGCTTTAATTACTCAAATCGCCGCACATAAGGAAGTATACCGGGCTGGGCTGCGCAAGGAGCTGCAAAGCTTGCTCGACAATGCGAATATTACGCCAGCAGGACTCCGTGATTTAGCCCAAACGTTTCTGGAGAGCCGCAAGCCCGGTTTTAAAGCGGGTTTGCTGTTTGCGGCTGCTAAGACTGCTGCAGAGCAGGAGAGGCGGCTACAGGCCTTCAGTGCAGAGCTGAACAGCTTAATTAGCGCTTCAATCGACTGGCATGTGAAGCAATTGCTTCGTACGGAAGCAGAGCGAATCGGTTTCGATAGCGAGCGGCTAGAAGCGGAGCTCGGGCAGAAGCTTGCCTGGCTGCCCGATGCGGAGTGGCTCATCGGGCGGGTAAAACCCGGAGCTGTCATCAATAGCGAATATACGATGACCTTCAGCCGCGATATGGCCGCGGATGTGAAGGGGGTTTATCGCCAGCGGGCGCTAGAGTTGATCGATGCGCTGGCGGATCATTCAGCGGCGGCAGGCGAAGCCGCCGCCGCCGAGGCAAAGGCACAGCTTGCGGCGCTTCGCGCGCAGGCTGGCGCCCTTGAAGCGCTTGCTGCGCTGGCGAAGCGCGCGGCAGAGCATGCAGCGCGGCTTGCGCGCGCGCTGCCAGAGGCGCCGGCGAGGCCGGCGTTGCCAGCGCCACGCGCCGCTGGCCATACGGCAGCCGCGCAGCATGCGGCTGCCGAGGCGGCTGAAGCATCAGCCGCCACAGCCCGCAGCACTGCCGCGGCTACGCGTCCTGCTGCTGCAGGACGGGGCGCATGGGGCGGCGGAGCCGCTCTTGCGCAGCAGCACAGCGCAGCAGCTCGCTTAGCGAGCGCTGCTGAGCTGCTTGCCCCGCATGCGGCGCTGGCAGCCGCTGCACAGGCGATGCGCGACAAGGCGAAGCGGCTGCAGGACAGCCGCTTCACCATCGCGTTGTTCGGCGCCTTCAGCGCCGGCAAATCCTCGCTTGCGAACGCGCTGATTGGCGAGCCAGTGCTGCCGGTCTCACCGAATCCGACGACCGCAGCGATCAACCGCCTCGTGCCGCCGACGGCTGAGCACGGACACGGCACGGCTCGCATCGTCATGAAGACGCGCGCCGCCATTGAGGACGATGTGCGCTATTCCTTGGCGCTGCTCGGCGAGAAAGCCGGCATCGACCAGCTGCCGGATGCCGCAGCCCTGATGCGGGCCATTGACCGGCTTACTCCCGATTCCATCGGGGCTGGCGGCCGCCCGCATTTCAGCTTCCTGCGCGCCGCTCGGGCGGGCTGGGCAGAGCATGAGCCGCTTCTAGGCGAGCAGCTCTCTGTCGACCAAGCGGAATATGAGCGTTATGTCGCTGAAGAATCGCGTTCCTGCTTCGTTAGCGAGATCGAGCTTCATTATGATTGCGCGCTCACGGCGCAGGGAATTGTGCTTGTGGATACGCCAGGGGCGGACTCCGTCAATGCGAGGCATACCGGCGTAGCCTTTAATTATATTAAAAATGCCGATGCTGTTCTGTTTGTCACGTATTACAATCATGCGTTCTCCCAGGCGGATCGTCAGTTTCTGATGCAGCTCGGCAGAGTAAAGGATCAGTTCGAGCTCGACAAAATGTTTTTCCTCGTCAATGCCGCCGATTTGGCTGCCGATGAGGAGGAGCTGGCTGGCGTCTTAAAGCATGTGGAGACAAATCTCCTTCAGCATGCGATACGTTCGCCGCGCCTATTTCCCGTATCTAGTTTGCAAGCGCTAGACGGCAAACTAAGCGGGGATGCAGAGCTTCTTAAACGGTCTGGCATTGAAGCATTTGAGCAATCATTCCTATCTTTTGTTCAGAATGATCTTGGAAGACTTGCAATTGATGCGGCAGAGCAGGATTTGAAGCGTGCAGCCGCAACCGTAGCAGGTTGGCTGCATAGCGCCGAAGGGGATGCCGCAGCGCGGGAAGCGGAGCTAAGCACGCTAGAGGCATCCGTAAACGATGCGAAGAGCGAAATTTCGACGCTGCAGTCCGGGGTACTGCCGGAGCAGCTGCGACAGGAGCTAAGTGAGCTTCTGTATTATGTCGTACAGCGTCTTCAGTATCGTTTTGGCGAGTTTTACAACCTGGCGTTTAATCCGGCTTCCCTGCAGGACGACGGTCGCGATTTGCGCAAGGCCATCTGGACGTCATGGCTGGAGCTGCAGCGGCTAGTCCAATTGGAGCTCTCGCAAGAGATGCTGGCCACATCGCTCCGTATGGAGAAGGGGATTCATACGCAGCTTCAGAAGCAATATGCGATTGCAGCACAGCGCCTGGAAGCATCTATCGCATCCTATAACGCTGTTCCTTATAGTGCTTCAGATTTGCCGACACCGAATGAACCGGCTGTCTGGGAAGCTTCAGCGGTCGATGCGAAGCTGCTGTGGAGCCGCTTCAAATCGCCTCGCCAATTTTTCGAGGGGGAAGGTAAGGGTTTGCTTCGCAAGGAGCTTGAAGCGCTGCTTGCCCCTTCTTTGAACGGTTGGATGACGGAACAGACGCTGCTATGGATCTCGCTTTATGAGCAGGTTTGGCAGAAGGCTGCCGAACAAGCCGGAAGCAAATTGCAAGAGGATATGCTTGCCTATGAGAGCGGGAAGCGGAGCTCGCTGTCTGGCACTGCTAATACGGTAGAGCTGAAGCAGCTGCATGACAGCCTTATTCATATCTAAATGTCAATGAATGCGTATCTTTCTATCGCATATACAGCTGAATGCTTTTGTGGGCGCGAGTTGCGCCTGCAAAAGCTTTTTTTTATTTAGTGTGTTTCTGTGCAAAAAGTGAGCAATAGGCACATATCTGTCACGATTTAGGACCAATTGGGAGCATTAACCGTTTCCATTTTACATATCGCGGCTATTAGCTGTTTAAATCAGTTATATGCATACTTATACTGTTTGCTCGCATTTCGGGATGCTGATAATATTCATTCATACTTACAAAATAGCAACGGGGAGATGGATTTACTTGGACGTTTTTAGGCAATTGAAAGCATTTTATTGGGCGGAGCGAAAGTTTTTGTTCTCCTCCATATTTTGCTTAATGTGCGCGACGGCGCTCGGACTTGTCTATCCGAATTTGCTGCGTTACCTGATTGATGATGTCATTAGGCCACAAAATTTCGACCTGGTTCCAAAGCTTGCTTTCACGGTAGTAGCGGTCATTGCGTTTAAAGGCTGCATGCAGTTTCTACACGGATTTTTTGGGGGACGACTCGGCAACAAGGTAGCCTTTCGCATGCGCAACGCTCTTTATGACAAGCTGCAAACGCTATCGTACCAGTACTATGACAAAGCAAAGACAGGCGACTTGATGTCGCGCTTGACCGCGGATCTTGAGGCGATTCGCAACTTTATCGGCTTTGGTTTTGCACAAATTTTGAACATGGTGCTTATGATCATTTTCGGCGGAGCCATGATGCTTTCCATTCATTGGCAGCTCACTTTAATTACACTAGTGACGATTCCTCTGCTTGGTTTTGCGGCCATTCGCTTTGAACGCAATATTCATCCGGCGTTTCGGGAAATGCGCCAAGCAATGAGCAACTTGACCACGGCCGTTCAAGAGAACATTACGGGCGTACGCACAGTCAAATCGTTTGCTCGCGAGAATCATGAGGTATCCAAATTTTCTATCCGCAGCGAAGCCTATCAAACGAATCAGGTCGGCGCTGCAAAAATATGGGCAAAATATTTTCCAGTCATGGAGCTTGTCGCAAACTTAAGCGCCGTAATCCTTCTGGTTGCAGGCGGTATTCTAGTCATTAATAATTCGCTTCAATTAGGGGAATTCGTCGCGTTTTTCAGCCTGATCTGGTATATTATCGGCCCGATGTGGGGCCTTGGCTTCCACATTAACAACTACACTCAGTTTAAAGCGTCCGGCGAGCGGGTGCTGGGTTTGCTTAATGAGCATGTTCATGTGAAAAACACCGAGGATGCGATTGAGGTTTCCAGCAATACAGTAAAAGGCCATGTGCGCTTTGATCACGTTACCTTTAACTATCCGGATAAATCACCAGCGGTCACAGACCTTGTCATCGATGCGCCAGAGGGTTCCGTTATTGGTTTCCTTGGAGCGACCGGCTCTGGTAAATCAACAATTATTCAATTGCTGATGCGGGCGTATAACGTGAAGAAGGGTACGATCACGCTTGACGGGATTGATATCCGCAATCTCGACGTAGCAAGTTTGCGCCGCTTGATCGCACCGGTATTTCAGGAAACCTTCCTGTTCTCGGCTTCCATTCGCGACAATATCGCATTCGGCGTGCGCGATGTTACGCCAGAGCAGATCGAATATGCAGCGAAGCTTGCCAAAGCGCATGAGTTCATTATGGAACTGCCGCTTGGCTACGATACGATCGTTGGTGAGCGCGGCATGGGTTTATCGGGCGGTCAGAAGCAGCGGATTGCTATTGCAAGGGCACTGATCAAAAATCCGCGAATCCTTATCCTGGATGATGCAACAAGTGCAGTTGATATGGAGACCGAACATGAGATCCAAGCGGGCTTCAAAGAGCTGATGGCTGGACGCACCACCTTTATTATCGCGCACCGGATTTCCTCGCTGCGACATGCGGACGAGATTATTGTCCTTAACGAGGGTCACATCGTTCAGCGCGGAACACATGCACAGCTTATTGCTCAGCGTGGGCCATACCGTGATACTTACAACATTCAATATGCTGATTATCCGCTTGATGATTCATCACTGGCAGCGGAGGCGCATGACCGGAAAGGGAGTACCGTATAATGAGCACGAGTGCCAAAGCAAAGGCAAGCAACAAAAACGAGCGCTTCATCTACCAAGACGACGAGCTGATTGAGAAACCCTTTAACTGGGGACAATTGCGCCGGTTGTTCATGTACATGAAGCCTTATAAAAAACAATTGATGCCTGTTATTTTTATGATGATTTTGGGCACGTTGACCCGCTTAGGAGTGCCGGCTCTCGTTATTCTTGCAATAGATGAAGCCATTGCTCCTGAGAGCGGCAACACGAGTATTCCGAAGCTTATTATTATTGCAAGCATTATGCTGCTGCTGTATGTTATCCAATGGGCTTCAAATACGTACCGGATTAAATATACGAATATCATTGGGCAAAGCGTTATCTATGATTTGAGGAATCATTTATTCCAACATATTCAAAAGTTAAGCTTTCGTTTCTATGACAAACGCCCTGCCGGATCGGTACTCGTGCGTGTAACGAATGATGTTAATGCGCTGCAGGACCTTTTTACGAATGGTGTTGTCAACCTTCTGATGGATTGCGTACAGCTCTTCGGTATCGTCATTATCTTGCTCGTATGGAACTTTAAGCTCGGACTTGCGGTCATGATTACGGTGCCGCTTATGTTCCTCGTCTCTACGACCTTGCGCAAACGAATCCGGTTCGCCTGGCAGGATGTGCGGATCAAGCAATCCCGAATCAACTCTCACTTAAATGAGAGCATTCAAGGGATGAAGGTTACGCAGGCGTATGTGCAAGAAAAAGATAATATGAGCTTTTTCGACCATATGAATACCGATAATGTGAAATCTTGGAACAAGGCATCTGCGCTGAACCAAGCGTTCGGACCGGTAATCGAAATTACTTCTGCGATTGGTACGTTCATTTTGTTCTGGTACGGGTCGCACCTCATTCAAACTGGAGCGATCACGATCGGTTTGCTCGTAGGCTACGCCAATTATATTGGTAACTTCTGGGACCCGATTAACCGACTTGGTCAAATGTACTCCCAACTGCTGATTGCAATGGCATCTTCGGAGCGGATTTTCGAATTTATTGATGAGGAGCCAACCGTGGCGGAGCTAACGCAAGCAAAGGCGCTGCCGAAGATCAAAGGGGATGTCAAATTCGACCATATCGTATTTGAATACGAGAAAGGTAGACCGGCACTGAAGAACGTGACCATTGATGTGAAAGCCGGGCAATCCATCGCGTTGGTTGGGCATACAGGTTCTGGTAAAAGTACAATCATCAACCTATTGTGCCGTTTCTATGATCCAGTCGAAGGTCGTGTGCTTATCGATGGCATCGATATCCGCGATGTCACGATTGAGAGCTTGCGCTCGCAAGTTGGCATCGTGCTGCAGGACACATTTATCTTTGCGGGCACGATTAGAGACAATATCCGCTATGGACGGCTCAATGCGACGGATGCGGAGGTTGTGAAGGCAGCTCAAGCCGTCAATGCACATGATTTCATTATGGGATTGCCTGACGGTTATGATACGCAGGTTGAGGAGCGCGGGAATGTGCTCTCCATGGGACAGCGCCAGCTGCTTTCGTTCGCTAGGGCCTTACTGGCAGATCCGCAAATTCTGATTCTAGATGAAGCGACGGCAAGTATTGATACGGAAACTGAATTGAAAATTCAAGAGGCGCTCAAGGCGCTGCTTGCGGGACGTACATCGTTTATGATTGCTCACCGTTTGTCTACAATCCGTCATGCCGATGAAATCATCGTACTGGATCACGGCCAAATTGTTGAACAAGGCAACCATGAATCACTGATTGCCCAAAGAGGCGTTTATAACGGACTAATTGAAGCGCAGTATCGTTACTTATAATTTTGATTTTTTAAAAACAGTTGATTTTTGAAGTTAGAACCTCCACAATGGAAGAAAAAACGAACCGAAGTGCTTGCCATACCCTTATGTGGTGACGGTAAGTGCCTTCGATTTGCTTCCAGGAGGTTCTTTTTCTTTATGTATGGATCACCGTTAACATCGAACGCGCGCAAGCTTCTGCTGCTAGGCTCTGGTGAGCTGGGAAAAGAAGTTGTGCTGGAGGCACAGCGTCTAGGAGTCGAAACGATTGCCGTGGACCGATACGATAACGCTCCTGCTATGCAGGTGGCGCACCGCAGTTATACAACTGATATGCTGAACGGAGCAGAGCTTCGCCGGATCATTGAGATAGAGAAGCCTGATTATATTGTGCCAGAAATTGAAGCCATTGCAACGGAAACGCTGCTGGAGCTTGAAAAGGAAGGGCATCGCGTCATACCGACGGCACGAGCTGCTTGGCTGACGATGGATCGCGAAGGCATTCGCCGCCTAGCTGCGGAAACTTTAGAGCTGCCTACGGCGCCTTACCGCTTTGCCGACACGCTGGACGAGCTGCGCGAAGCTGCGGCGGCGCTAGGATTCCCTTGTGTCATTAAGCCGATTATGAGCTCTTCGGGCAAAGGTCAGAGCGTTTGTCGCTCGGAAGCGGAGCTTGAGGCTTGCTGGAGCTATGCTATGGAAGGCGGGCGCGCCAAGAAACAACGGATTATTGTCGAAGGCTTTATCACATTTGAATCCGAAATTACGCTGCTTACGGTTCGCTCTGTATCAGGCACAAGTTATTGCCCGCCGATTGGTCACGTTCAGAAGGACGGTGATTATATTGAGTCATGGCAGCCGCATGAAATGACCCCGCAGCAGGTGGCCCAAGCCGAAGAAATCGCTTTGCGCATTACGGATGAGCTTGGTGGTTATGGCATCTATGGGGTGGAGCTATTTCTAACGAAGGTTGGCGTATTATTCAGCGAAGTTTCACCACGGCCGCATGATACAGGCATGGTCACGATGGCGACGCAGGATTTGTCTGAGTTTGCTTTGCATGTACGCGCCATTCTTGGTTTCCCGATCCCGACCATCCGCTTGTTGACGCCAGGGGCTTCCCATACGTTGAAGGCTAACAGGGAATCCACTAACTTCAGCATTGGAGGCGTAGAGGATGCGCTTGCCGTGCCGAATACACAAGTACGCCTATTCGGCAAACCAGAAACGAAAGTAGGACGTCGTATGGCAGTTGCGCTAAGTTCTGCATCGAACGTAGAGGAAGCTCGCAGTCTGGCTCGAACGGCTGCTGAGGCACTTTATATTAAATACGACAATCAATAAACACGGTATGCCACAGTATTTTTCGCATAAGGCAGGTGAAAGCGCAATGGGCAAGAAACAGAAGAAAGTAACCGCTCCCCATCCGAAAGCAGCACCAAAAAGCGAGCCGGACAACGGCATGACGCTTAAAGATTTGCTTAGCAGTGATATGGTTAATAAGCTAAAAGCTCAGGCAGATGAGATGAAGCAGGCAGAAGCAAACCATAAGGAAGAGCTGCGCAAGCAGGAGGAAGAGAAGAAAAAACAAGAGCAGAAACGGTTGGAAAATGATTTTTCTTATTTATTGGAAAACAGTGATCCAAGCTGGTCAAAGCATAAATAAACGGCTCCAGCAAGGCAGTGTAAAGCAAAATCATCTAGAGCACCCGCTGGGTGCTCTTTTTGCTGTGTTGAATTCTCTTTTCTAACGGTTACACCGATTGAGCAGGAGAATCGGCTTCTTGGATAAAGAGCGCAGTGCAGCTTCGCTTTATGACGAGCACATTAAGCTTGAGCTTGCATTTTCTGCTCGAAGTTCATGCATGGCTTGCCTGAGGAGGCAAATACTGCAATACTGGGCATGGCACTTGATTTAAAGCCAAATGCTTTGCAGCCCTTTGGGGATTTAGGATCCCATGTTATATAATAATGTTTGCACTTCAAACAATTAATTCGCTGATTATCTATGATCATGACCTCGCTATCCTTGCTTTTCTTAGGTTATATTTTATACTGAAGTCGATTTGGTAGCAATATTATGGTGGTTTTGCTCGATCAGGCATGCGGTGCAAAACAAAATATTTTGGAGTATAGCGTTTATAGCTTTGCGCAATGGTTGAAGATTACAACTATTGCGATGTTGCGGAGGAGCCTTTAGCTTGATTATAAAAAGAAATTTTCATATTTCCCGAATTTTGCTTGCGCTTATTCCGATTTTTCCTTACGCTGAGCAGAGCATCGTACAGAACAATGTTACAAAGGACAATAAAAAGTTGGATCCAGCGCGGCTTTCGGTATATGATAGTTCTTCATGATTGATTTGCTTATCGAATTGGGATTTGTTTTTTGTTTATACCATCTGCGATTTGGGCAAGGATAAGCGAAACGTCTTCTTGGAAGTCTTTACGAAATAGGACATCTTGAATTAAAATAGCTTGAAGATACGGAAACGTGACTACAGATTGGGGGGCACTCATGTCAGAGCGTACAGATCTTTTTGAAAATACAGCGGCCGCTGACCGAAACTACGAGGCCGATGATATACAGGTACTAGAAGGCTTAACCGCAGTTCGTAAAAGACCCGGCATGTACATAGGCAGTACCAGCAGTTCTGGTCTGCATCACCTGGTTTGGGAAATTGTCGATAATGCGGTGGACGAGCATTTGGCCAAATTCTGTTCGGCCATTGAAGTGACGCTTCACAAAAACGGAGCAGTAACCGTGCATGACAACGGGCGCGGAATTCCAACAGGAATGCACAAAACCGGTATTCCTACGCCACAGGTCGTCTTTACAATCTTGCACGCTGGAGGCAAGTTTGGCGGTGGGGGCTACAAAAAATCCGGCGGACTGCACGGAGTTGGCGCATCGGTGACCAACGCATTGTCCGAGTGGCTGGAAGTAGATATTTACCGAGACGGGAAAATTCATAGACAGCGCTTTGAATATTGGGTGGATGAAGCGGGACGTGAGCATGTAGGCGAACCCGTACGCGGCCTTGAGGTCATCGGAACGACAAATCGGACAGGAACGAAGGTAACGTTCAAGCCGGATGGCAGGGTTTTTCAAAACGGAACGAATCTTAGCTACGATACGCTCGCTGAACGCTTACAGGAGATTGCCTTTTTGAACTCGGGGCTAAAGGTATCTATTAAAGACGACCGGAGTGGCAAGCAGGATGTATTTCATTATGAGGGCGGAGCGCGTCAATTCGTTCAATTTTTGAATGAGGGAAAAACAGTTCTACACGAGGTTATCCATTTCGCCAGCGAACGGGATGAGATCGAGGTCGAGGTTGCCTTGCAGTATAATGATGGATATACGGAGACAATAGCTTCATTCGTCAACTCCATTCCGACTCGCGGCGGCGGCACGCATGAAACTGGTTTTAAAACGGCGTATACTCGTGTGATGAATGATTATGCCCGGAAGGCTGCAATGCTCAAAGAGAAAGACAAGAACCTTGAAGGCAATGATTTGCGCGAGGGCATGATGGTCGTCATTAACATTAAGATGTCCGAGGTCGAATTTGTGGGTCAAACCAAGGATCAGCTCGGCAGTTCATCTGCTCGGAGCGTAGTAGATGCCATTGTTTCGGAGAAAATGCAGGTGTTCCTGGAAGAGAATCCGCAAATCGCTCAAATGCTGTTGAAGAAATCGCTCCAAGCATCGAGAGCGCGCGAAGCTGCGCGCAAAGCCCGTGAAGAAATCCGCAGCGGCAAGAAGAAGAGCGAGAGCTCCAATCTTAACGGCAAGCTAACCCCGGCGCAGTCTAAAGACTATACACGCACAGAGCTATTCATTGTGGAAGGCGATTCTGCCGGCGGATCGGCCAAGCAAGGCAGGGATTCGAAATATCAGGCACTGCTTCCCCTTAAGGGCAAGCCTATGAATCCCGAGAAAGCGAAGCTCATCGACATCTTGAAAAATGACGAGTACAAAGCGATTATTTCAGCAATCGGCGCAGGCGTGGGTTCGGAATTTGCAGCCGAAGAGTGCAACTATAATAAAATTATTATTATGACAGATGCGGATACAGATGGCGCTCATATTCAGGTTTTGCTGCTCACCTTTTTCTATCGCTACATGAAGCCGCTAATTGACCTTGGCCGCGTATATATCGCACAACCGCCATTGTATAAAATTACACGGAAATCAGGAAAGCTCGAAACGATTCGTTATGCTTGGACGGACGAGCAGCTTCAAAATTATTTAAAGGAATACGGCAAAAATTACGAGCTTCAACGTTATAAAGGATTGGGTGAGATGAATCCTGATCAGCTGTGGGAAACGACGATGGATCCCGAGAAACGGACGCTGTTGAAAGTCCAAATTGAGGATGCGGCGAAGGCGGAACGCAGAGTATCGACATTGATGGGCGACAAGGTTGATCCGCGAAAGCGTTGGATCGTTGAAAATGTCGACTTTATGGAATATGAGGAGTAGGGGGATTACTGCATGAGTATGCTGGAACAGTTTTTGCCGGCGTTTTTGGAAGAGGTTGTAGGAGACCGCTTTGGACGCTATTCAAAGTATATTATTCAGGACCGCGCCATTCCTGACGTTCGCGATGGCCTTAAGCCGGTGCAGCGTCGTATTCTATATGCGATGTACGATTCTGGCAATACGCCGGACAAGCAATACCGCAAATCAGCTAAGACGGTCGGCGACGTCATGGGCAATTATCATCCTCATGGAGACTCATCCATTTATGAGGGCATGGTGCGTATGGCACAGCCTTGGAAGATGGGGCATCCACTGGTAGATGGTCATGGAAACTGGGGCTCTCAGGATGATGATCCTGCAGCAGCCATGCGTTATACGGAGGCACGCTTGTCTCCAATAGCGATGGAGCTGCTTCGGGATATTGAGAAACGTACGGTGCAATTCAAGGATAATTTCGATAATACGACGAAGGAGCCGGTTGTGCTGCCCTCGCGGTATCCCAATTTGCTTGTAAACGGGACCAGCGGCATCTCTGCCGGCTTTGCCACGGAAATCCCTCCCCATAATCTACGCGAGGTCATCGACGCGTGTATCGCGCTTATGGCAAGCCCAGAGCTTACATTGGAAGAGCTTATGACTTACGTAAAGGGACCGGATTTTCCAACTGGCGGTATTATTATGGGCGAAGAAGGCATTCGTGACGCGTATGCTACCGGTAAAGGCCGCATTTATATCCGAGCAAAAACGGTGATTGAAGACATGCGCGGAGGTAAGCAGCAATTAGTCGTTACTGAAATTCCGTATCAGGTTGTAAAATCAAGACTGGTAACTGCGATGGAAAATATCCGTCTGGAGAAAAAAGTCGAAGGCATTGCAGAGGTTCGCGACGAAAGCGGGCGCAATGGCTTAAGAATTGTGGTTGAGTTTAAGAAGGATGCCGATGCTCAAGGCATTTTGGCTTATTTGTTCAAGAAGACAGACCTTCAGGTTGCATACAGCTTCAATATGGTTGCTATCGTGAACAAAACGCCAATGCAGTTGGGACTTAAGCAAATTTTGTCCGCTTATATCGACCATCAGAAGGAAGTTGTCTCCTTCCGTACCAAATACGATCTTGAGAAAGCCGAGGATCGAGCACATGTGGTGGAAGGCCTAGTTAAGGCTCTTAATATACTGGATGAAGTGATCGCAACGATTAAAGCATCCAAAAACCGTGGGGATGCACAGGACAATCTCATTGCCAAATTCGGCTTCACGGCGCGACAAGCGGATGCTATTCTGACTTTGCAGCTTTATCGTTTAACTAATCTTGAAATTACGACGCTTGAGAAGGAACTTAAGGAGGCAATGAAAAAGATTGCTTACTTGAAATCCATTCTTGCCAGTGAGAAGAAGCTAATCGGCGTCATTAAGGATGAGTTGCTTGAAATTCAAACGAAATATGGCATTGACCGGCGTTCAGATCTGCGTGGCGAGATCGAGGAGCTCAAGGTGAATGTTGAGGTGCTTGTTACATCTGAGGATGTTCTAGTCACGTTAAGCCAGGATGGCTATGTGAAGCGCACAAGTATGCTTTCCTTCACTCGCTCAGGCGGCGAACTGCAAAATGCAGGCGTGAAGGATGGCGACTATGTAAGGGATTTGCTGGCGGTCAATACGATTGACAACCTGCTGTTGTTTACTCGTAAAGGCCAATATTATTTATTGCCTGTCCATCAAATTCCGGAATTCAAATGGAAGGATACCGGGACTGCAATCGTCAATGTGGTACCTATTCCCAAAGATGATGCAATCGTAAGCATTATCCCGATTAAAGATATAATGGCTACTGCCGGATCTCTGGTGTTCGTAACCAAGCGAGGACAGGTAAAGCGAACTGAGCTCAAGGAATATGCGACGACAAGATCAACAGCGGTTGCCGCTGTCAAAGTAGCGGATGGCGATGAGGTCATCCGGGTTGTGCTTAGTGACAGTTCGAAGCAAATTATGCTCATTAGCAAGCTAGGCATGAGTATTCGGTTTACGGAAACCGAGGTTAACCCTATGGGTAGAGTAGCGACCGGGGTGAGAGGCATACAGCTTAAGGATGGAGACGAGCTAATCGCAGCGGAATGGGTTTCTGAGGATGAGGGCGAAGTGCTCGTCATTACGGACATCGGTTACGCTAAGCGAACCCTGCTGCTAGACTATCCGATTCAAGGCAGGGGCGGTAAAGGCGTGCAAACCTTTGAGTTTAAGGAAGGCAAGCGCGTGCGTCCAAACGGTTCAGCGCTGATTGGAGCTTATTATTGCAAGGAAGCGATGGATATTGTCGCGATTACATCTTCCGGTGCAAAGCTGAACGCTTTATCGGAGAAAGCATCGATTGAAGAACGCAAGTCGATAGGCAAGCTTATTTTCCCAGTAGAGAAAAATGACGTCATCACGAAGACGCTTGCGCGCTCTGTCAACGATGCTAGTCAAAAGGCCGATTAGGCGGATCAAACCGTTCAATTACTTCTAAAATAGCTTCAAGCATGACCCACAATGGTACCAGCTCATCTGGGCGGTCCAGCCATTGTGGGTCTTTTATAATGCCATAGTTTTTAATTTTTTGAATAATGACAGCTTTTCGTTCATCCACTGGGTTCACGCTCCTTGCTTGCTAAGCAAAAATAGACATCTCACTGGGCTTTCGCCACATTGTATGTCTAACGCTGTCTAAATGTTCATTATTGTATCGATTAATGACACAAATTATTAATCGGGTTAACCTTTTAATCGACAATGAAGACTGGTATAATAAACGGTAAATAGGTGGAAAATGACAGAGAGCAGGTGTGAAGCTATGGTGTCTGGAGAATTTACTCGATTATGGACAAAGCTTTCGCGGGAATGGAAAAACAACTTGGAGCAATCGCTTGCACCTTTGACGGAAGGCCAGTTGAATGTACTTGAGCTATTATTGCAGCATCAGCCGATGAAGCCATCTGATTTGCTTCAGTATTTGGCAACAACGCCTGCGGCAATTACGACACTGCTGGACCGAATGGAACGAAATGAACTCATTGAACGCTCCAGAGATAATAATGATCGAAGAATTGTGTGGGTCGCGGTATCGGAGAAAGGGAAGGCGGAAGCGGAACGCGGTTCAACGATTCGAACCGGAATGATCGAACAATCGTTGGACCGCATTTCCTCCCATAATCAGCAGCTGCTTGTTTATTTGTTAGGTAAAGTAGCTAACTTGTAAATGAAGGAGATCCATTATTTCATCGACTCGAGCCGATTGCGCAGCAGGTCAACATTTTTTTGAAGCAAATCGTAGTCGGCTTTGGTTAATAGCGTATCGCTGGATGCTGCAAGCGTATCATCAATCGGCAAAATCCGGTAACGATAGGAATGATCTGGTTTATAGCGGTGCACCCAGGTTGGAATGGATTCAATTTCTGTCAGGTCGACAGTACCGTCATTCATATTTTTACGAACATTTACTTTAAAAATAACCCCGTAATCCTTCGTATCGCCCCGTTGGTTGGAAATAAAATTACCCATAGAATAAATGATAAGGCCCTTTTTGGCATGTCCGTTCTCGTCTGACGATTCAATGACTTCGTAGGGCTGTATGACATGAGGATGAGAGCCTGCGATAATGTCTGCTCCCGCAGCGATCAGCTTTCTTGCAAGACGTTTCTGTTCTTCATTTGGCGTAACCTGATATTCTGTCCCAAAATGAAGGGAAACCGTAATCAGATCCGCGCCTGCTTCCCTAAGCCGGGTTATGTCTGCGATGATTTTGTTCTCTTCGATCAGCGATACCAGATAAGGTTTTCCTTCAGGCAACGGAATGCCATTCGTACCATACGTATAAGCAAGCAATCCCATAACTATTCCATTTTTCTCTGATAGCAGAAAAGCGTCTGCTTCTTTCTGCGAGGCAGCTGTGCCTTTTGTCGGTATATCCAGAGCCTTTAGGTTTTCGAGCGTGCGCAGCACACCGGATTCTCCTTGATCCAAGGAGTGATTATTAGCGTTAGTGATCAGATTAAAACCAGCATTCTTCAGTGCATCCCCGAGCTCGGATGGTGCATTGAAGTTCGGATAACCGGAGTAGCCGAAGTCAGCTCCTGCCATCGGCGTTTCTAAATTCGCAATAACCCAATCACCCTGTTCGAGGATCGGCTTGACCTCTGCAAAAAAAGGATCAAAATTATATCGTTTCTTCGCCTTGTCGTAGGAGCCTGGAAGCTGGGGGGTGTGCATCATGATATCGCCGACCGCCATCCATACCGCATCGGCATAAACAGGTTCTGGCGATGGAGTAGGCTGTGCAGGAATCGGTGACGGTGAAGGCGTAATGGTTGCTTGCTGATCCGGAGGAGGCTCTGCTGTTGCCTCTGTCGCCGGAGCTGGAGGTGCGGTAGCCCTCTCGAAAAGAGAGGGAACGAAAAAGATAATTAATAGACCGATCACACTAAGCATTAATAAAACGGTTTGCAACTTACGATGGGCCCTTTTGCGGCGCATTTAGTGATCTTCCTTCCTGTTCATCCATTGCTCAGCATGCTGGAGGCTACTTCAAGTTGCTCATAAGACCACCAGGACCACGCTGCGGAGCCGCTTGGAATGGAGCGGAATACCATCCATTCTTTTGAGACAGGATGGGGCGTGGATATGGAGGTTGACCATAAGGCGATTTCAGAAATTCCTCCGGTCGGCTTCGCACCATATTTAAGGTCGCCGACAAGCGGACAACCTATATGCGCAAGCTGTGCGCGAATTTGATGAGGCCGTCCAGTATGGAGTTTTACTGCAACGAGAGAATAACGGCCAGTTACTGCTGTTACTTCATACTCGAGAACAGCTTCCTTTGCTTCGGCAACAGGCTTGTTATAGACCGTTACTTGATTTTGCTTGCTGTCTTTAAGAATATAATGCGTTAGCCGGGCCTGTGGCTTGGCAGGAGTTCCTTGTACGACGCATACATACGTTTTGCCGAATTGGCGGTTTCGAACAGATTCGGATAGTCGAGAAGCGGCTTTCGAGGTTTTAGCAAAAACCATGGCACCGCCTACCATACGGTCCAGACGGTGGACCAGGCCGAGAAATACATTTCCCGGCTTGTTATGTCTCTGTTTTAAATCCTGTTTCAGGAGCGTAAGCATGTCAGCATCACCGGTATCGTCTTCTTGAGACAAAATGCCAGGTGGCTTGACGACAGCCAGCACATGGTTATCTTCGAACAATACTGTTATTGGCATTACTTGGACTCCCAGCGTCCCAGAATGCCGCAAGGTAAATTTAATCCGGATTTAGTAATGGGCAATCCGATCTCACCGCAATTGATTTCGCCGCCGTATTTGGCATTCATCGTCATATGCAGTAAATTATGCAGCACAGATGGCGATAGACCTGTTGTATAGGAGTTGATTAACAGAAATAATGGATTGTCTGATAAGATGGTTGTACAGGATTGAAGAAAAGGGAATAGATTCTCTTCAAGCTTCCAGGTTTCCCCATTCGGTCCACGTCCGTAAGAAGGTGGGTCCATAATAATAGCGTCATATTGTTTGCCGCGGCGCTGTTCGCGTTGAACAAACTTGAATACATCATCCGTAATATAACGGATAGGGGCCGATTCAAGACCTGAGAGCTGAGCGTTATCTTTAGCCCATTGCACCATGCCCTTGGCAGCGTCGACGTGGCACACTTCTGCGCCTGCAGCCGCAGCGGCAACCGTTGCTCCGCCAGAGTAAGCGAACAGGTTTAGAACGCGGATTGGGCGGCCTGCCGAGCGAATTTTGTCCATCATCCAGCTCCAGTTGACTGCTTGTTCTGGAAATAAGCCGGTATGCTTGAAATTGGTTGGCTTAATATGGAAGTTAAGCTCGCCATAGGAAATCGTCCAGCGTTCAGGCAGCGATTCGTTCATCGACCACTGGCCACCGCCGGAGTTGCTGCGATGGTAATGACCATCCGCTTTTTTCCATTGGCCCGTTTCATTGACAATCGGCCAAATAATTTGCGGGTCAGGCCTGCGAAGCGTGTAATTGCCCCAACGCTCTAGCTTATCTCCATCACCCGTATCTATAACCTCGTAATCCACCCATTTATCTGCTATGTACATGTTATTCGTAACCCTTCCTTGACGTTGTTTTTGTAATATAATAATGTCAACGCTAATTATATCGAAGGTAACCCAATGAAGCAATGAAACCGTGTCATTTGTAGACTGGTATTTATTCGTAACCAGAAGGGAAGAGTACCGCGGCTGCAACGATGCTGCTTCATAGGGGACAAAGATACCTTTCAAAAAAAGAGGAGCAATTTGATTATGATGAGTTTTGAATGTGAATGCGGCAATAAAACAGCAATGTTTGCAACAGGAGATCGGGACGAGCATGGAAGAGAATTTATCGAAATTGAGGATGATGATAGGCTGACTTTTACGATCGGGGACAAAAGCGTCTTGTTTCGCTGCTCCTTCTGCGGTTACACCTACCGTCTGGAGCAAATCGGGTGAGAAACTGAAGAGAGTCATAAACATAGACGTCTCGAATTTTAGATGATGAAATGATTGAGAGAGAGAAATCAGCAGGGAACACATTGCTATTCATAGGTGAAGTTGATAATTTTCTAAGTTCACCTTATATTGATTTGAAAATTATAAGGGAATGATATTGAAAACGTTCCCTGTTCGGAGTATGATAAACGTACGTCAAGTTGTATGTACAAGTGCTCCGTCATACCAGTGATAATTCGCACTAATGTCCGTACAAGTTGAACTTGGAATTTCAGGCAATTGTATTTTCTAAACCATGAATATGATTTGAGACAAGTGAATGCTTACGAAGCAGTTTTGCATTCGCAAACCTAAGTGAATGCTTACGAAGCAGTTTTGCATTCGCAAAACTTTGAGGAGGAACCATTAAATGTTGCAAGTAAAACCTTATCAATTTTGGTTTGTTACCGGAAGTCAGCACTTGTACGGACCGGAGACGCTTGAGGAAGTTGCTCAGCATTCACGTATTATTACTGCGGCATTGAATGATGCAGCGGTCATTACCTCTGAAATCGTGTTTAAACCTGTTGTAACAACGCCAGAAGATATTTTCAAGCTTTGTATCGAGGCGAAAGCGGATGAGAGCTGTGCAGGAATTATTACTTGGATGCACACGTTCTCCCCGGCAAAAATGTGGATTCATGGCTTGTCCGAGCTTCGGAAACCGCTTCTTCATCTTCATACGCAATTCAATCGAGACATCCCTTGGGAAACGATCGATATGGATTTTATGAATACGAACCAATCCGCACATGGTGACCGTGAATACGGACATATTTTCTCCCGTCTCGGTATTGAGCGTAAGGTTGTAACCGGCCACTGGGAAGATAACGAGACTCGTGCTCGGATCGGCAGCTGGATGGGAACAGCTATCGCTGTAAATGAAGGCCGTCATCTGAAGGTTGCTCGTTTCGGCGACAACATGCGCCAGGTTTCTGTTACCGAAGGTGACAAAGTTGAAGCGCAAATCAAGTTTGGCTGGTCAATCAACGGTTATGGTATTGGGGATTTGGTTGCTCGTATGAATGAAGTTTCTGATTCAGAAGTAAAGCAGCTGCTTGAAGAATACAGCGAGCAGTACGTTATTTCATCCGAGACACGTGGTAATGCCGCATCTTGGGCATCTATTGGCGAACAAGCCCGCATTGAGCTTGGACTCAAAGCATTTTTGCAAGAGGGCGGCTTCTCCGCGTTCACGACTTCCTTCGAAGATTTGCACGGCATGAAGCAGCTTCCAGGCCTAGCCGTTCAACGACTGATGGAGCAAGGTTATGGCTTCGGCGGCGAAGGCGACTGGAAGACGTCTGCGCTTACACGCTTGATGAAGCTGATTGCGAACAACAAAGGCACTTCCTTCATGGAAGATTACACTTACCATCTTGAAGAAGGAAATGAGCTTGTGCTTGGTTCCCATATGCTTGAGGTATGTCCGACAATTGCAGACAATCGTCCGAAGATTGAGGTTCATCCGCTCGGCATAGGCGGCAAGGCTGATCCTGCACGTATCGTCTTCGACGGTCGTTCAGGCGCAGCGCTTAATGCTTCTCTTGTCGATTTAGGAAATCGTTTCCGCCTCATTATCAACCAAGTGGATGCTGTTAAGCCGACGCATGAAATGCCGAAGCTTCCAGTTGCCCGTGTTCTTTGGAAGCCAGAGCCATCATTACGCGACGCAGCGGAGAGCTGGATTTATGCCGGCGGCGCGCATCACACGGTGTTCTCCTATGTGGTGACGACTGAGCAGCTGGTGGATTGGGCTGATTTGGTAGGTATTGAGACTGTTGTTATTGATAAACAGTCATCTGTGCGAAGCATTCGCAACGAGCTTCGTTGGAATGACCTCAGCTACCGGATTCGTTAATAGATTTTTCAAATTTTAATAGTGTCTATAGAAAGAGGAGCATGCGATCGCATGCTCCTCTTTCTGACTGTTATTCGGCTTTTTCTTTTTGAATTTTGGCTGGATTGTTAATTTTGTAGGGGATTGGATGCTTAGACAGCTTCTTGGCCACTATCTTGCCTTCAAAATGAATCGTATCGCCAATTTCAAGCTCAAACTTCTTGAGCGTAGCGCTGTGGCTGGACCAAGCATCACCGACGTCTAACTCAGGTTCAATGATCGCAACAGCTTCGTAAATGACAACTTCATCTTCTGTGTCAGAGAAATTGTTTGGAACGGTCGTAAACTCTTTGACGGTCGCAATCATTGTCACTTTTTCTTCAGGCAGTTCAAGCTTCGGTGCTTTTTCCTTTTTGGCTTTGCTCTTTGGAGCAGCTTTTGGTTCTTCGCTGGGGGTGACTACGAGTTCCTCTTCAACCTTCGGCTCAGATTCCAAAACGGCTTCCGGTAATGTATCTAACTCCACTATGTCTGCGTTATCAGCCTGGAGAGATTCTTCAGGGACAGCTGACACTTTTAGCCCGTAGTTTGCAGCCTGCATCTCTTTTAAATATGAGGGATGAATGCAGTGCTTCTGTCCGTCTTCAAACGTGATGACTGCTGTCATTCGATCTACGTAACCCGTAATGGTGCAAGCTAGGTTCAAGCCGCTTCGTTTGTAAGTGAACGATTTTGACTTGGAGGCTTTCTCGGAAAGCAAACCCCATTCCTTGCATTTTTCTATGAGTTCCGCCTCATTTTCGAAGGCAATATCATTTTGGGGCTCGATGAGGAAATGATGGATCATGTAATCTCCGCCTTTCTGTTTGTTCGCTTTTATTTTACCATTTTTTCGAAGACAAGTCGGCATCTTTGTAAAAGCCAGCGAAAGAGAACTCTATTATCACAAAAATGTATTGACGGCAATTTAAATATCCGATAGGATTACTATTATTAAAAATAGTAGATGCATACAGGGAGAGAAGACAGCATGACTAACAAAAAACTACGCAGCGTGTTCGGCTTGCTAATGGCAATTGTCATTATAGCAACGGGCTGCGGGCAAGCAAAGACCGAAGGAAACACAGGGGCTACCGCAGGTACGGACAAAGCAAGCATTGAAAATTTGCCTGCGGCCATTGCGGAGAAGAAGGACATCAAGCTGATGGTTATCCGTAAAATCGGCGGAGATGACCATACAGCACAATATTTGGCAGGAGCAAAGCAAGAAGGGGAATCACTAGGCTTTAAAGTGGATACCTTCTCAGCTAATGGCGATACAGCTAAGTTCCATGATGCGATTGCGCAAGCAACCGACGGTGGTTATGACGGTGTCGTTATTTCTCACGGTGATGATCCAGCTACAGTGGAAGCTGTCCAAAAGTTGACGGACAAGGGCATTCCGGTAGTCGCATTTGACTCCGTTGGTGAATTGTCTGCCATTCCTGGCGTTACGCTAACATCGCAGGATGACGAAGCGCTCGCACAATTCTCGTTGGATCAATTGGTCAAGGAGAAAGGCGAAGAAGCAAAAATCGTATACTTGTGGGTAGATGGTTTCCCGCCAATGATTCGCCGCAACAAAGTATATCAGGATACGTTGGCCAAATATCCAGGCATCAAAGAAGTAGAGCGCTTTGGCGTAGCCAATAACAACACTTCGGTTGATACGCAAAATGCGGTTGCTGCTATGCTGACGAAGCATCCAAAAGGTGAGATCGACGCGATTTTTGCGACATGGGACGCTTTCGCAATTGGTGCAGCAAGAGCAATTATCGAAGCAGGACGCACAGAAATCAAAATTTACGGAATTGACGTTTCGAATGCGGACTTGCAAGTGATGCAGGAAGAAAACAGCCCATGGGCAGCAACGGCTGCTGTTGATCCGAAGATGATCGGCGCTGTAAACGTAAGATTGCTTGCCAAAAAAATTGCTGGCGAAGAAACGCCTGCTACTTATAATTTGGAAGCTGCTCTTATTGATCAAGCAGAACTAAGCAAATCAGCAGATCCAGTAAATATGGTGAGCTTGGCTACGATTATTCCTGGATGGGGAACGACTGGTGCATTCTTGGAAGATTGGATGAAATCCCTAAAAACCATTTACGGCAAATAAACCGAAAAAATGGTATAATCAGTTTTAAAAATAGCGCCCTTGTCCAAGCGGACAAGGGCGCTAAATCCTGTTTGGAGAGGAAGGTGGGGCTGTTGGCAGACTCGAAGGCAAGCCGTCTGGATATGAAACGGATATCCATTGCCTTTCCAGGCGTCAAGGCGTTAACCGATGTTGACTTTCATACGGAATCCGGCAGGGCCCATGCCTTGATTGGCGCCAATGGCGCTGGGAAATCAACGCTCATGAAGGTGCTAGCCGGCGCATACGACCATTATTCGGGAAGTATCTCTATAGATGGCAAGGATGTGCGGATCAGGACACCGAAGGATGCAAAGGACAATGGCATTCAAGTCGTGTATCAAGAGGTAGACACGGCCTTAATTCCTAATTTGTCAGTAGGCGAAAATATTATGCTTGAGCAGACCGTACACGATATGAAGGGCAAGCATCTCATTAAGTGGAAAAAGCTGCATCAATCTGCGCAAGCCATTTTGGATCGCATGAACGTTAAGGTTTCAACCAGAAAGCTTGTACAGGAGCTGACGCTCGCAGAAAAGCAGATGGTGCTTATCGCACGTTCGGTTTCGAAGCAATGCCGCTTTCTCGTATTAGATGAGCCGACCGCTCCGCTTAGCCATAGCGAGACCGAACAGTTATTTCGATTAATCCGGTTTCTAAAATCGGAAGGCGTCGGTATTATTTTCATCTCTCATCGTCTGCCTGAATTATATGAGATCTGCGACGATATTACGATTATGAGAGATGGCCAGCTTGTCATAAGGGAGCAGCTAGCAAGCGTTGATCAGCATAAAGTCGTCGAATATATGCTTGGCTCTAAGCTCGATGGGCAATTCCCGAGGACGGAGCGAGTCATTGGCGAAAAATGGTTCGAGGTCAAGTCTATGCGTGACAACGATAAAGTTCACGGGGTCGATCTGCATATTCATAAAGGGGAAATCGTGGGGATAGGCGGCTTGGTAGGCGCAGGCAAGACCGAGCTTTGCCGCGCATTGTTCGGAGCTGCACCGGATGCTTCCGGCGAGCTCTACATGAACAACAGACGGCTGAGAGTACAGTCACCGTATCAGGCAGTGAAAAACGGGCTGGCGCTAGTCCCGGAAGAGCGCAGACGCGAAGGCGTCTTTGTAGAGGAATCGGTAGGCGTTAATCTGACAGCGGCTATTTTGTCCCGTTTCACAAGCTTGGGTCCGTGGCTTAGCAAATCCAAAGAAAAGAATGCGTCTGGGGAGCTGATTCGAAGCCTAGGCATCAAGACACCAAATGAGCATGCCAAGGTGAAAAATCTCTCAGGCGGGAACCAGCAGAAGGTTGCTATTGGCAAATGGCTCCTTGCGGACGCAGATGTTTATATTTTCGACGAACCGACCAAAGGGGTAGATGTGGGAGCGAAGCGGGACATCTATGAGCTTGTATCTGAACTTGCGAGTCGCGGAAAGTGTATCCTGTACGCTTCCAGCGAAATGTCGGAGATGATCGGCATTACGGATCGCATTTATGTCATGTACGATGGTTACGTCATTAAAGAGCTGGAAACACGCAATACGAATGAGGAAGAGATATTGCTATACAGTACTGGAGGCTTGTTGACATGAAAGCTGCCGAACCTGTTCGGGAGAAAAAAACGTTTCAGCTCGTAGATTTTTTATATAAATACGGCACCTTAATTACCATATTGCTGCTAATAGCTGCCTTTGGTGCGATGACAGATAACTTCTTGAGTACGGCTAATATTATTAACATTTTACGCTCTATCTCAATCGTAACGATCATTGCCATTGGACTAACGGTATCCTTGGCGGTAGGAGGTTTTGATCTCTCCGTAGGCTCCGTTGCTTCTCTTGCCAATGCCATTGTGATTTCGATGTATGTGTGGCATGGACAGAGCTTTGGCCTTGGAATCGCAGTGACGATCGTCTTTTGCCTTGTCGTGGGGGTCATTAATGCTTTCTTAGTCATTAATTTTAAAATCCAGGACATGCTGATGACGCTGGCTACGATGTTCGTATTTCAAGGCGTTGCGCTCACTTATACGAGAGGCGCTACCATATCACAAAATATGGTGATGCCAAGCGGCGAATTTGCGACCGGTCAAATTCCTAAGATTTTTGGAAAGCTAGGACAGGTCCCTTGGATTATCATTATCATGCTGCTCATCGTTGCTGCTGTTCATTTGTTCCTTACCTATACAAAGCATGGCAGGTATATGTATATGATCGGCGGAAACCAGGAAGCGGCTAAGCTCTCAGGCATAGCAGTAAGCAGATACCGACTGACTGCGTATTTAATTTCTGCCCTCTTTGCAACGATTGGGGGCATTGTGCTGGGCGCCCGCGTCATGAATGCTGAGGTTAATGCCGGTGGACCATACCTTATGGATGCCGTTGCAGCTGCCTTTATCGGTTATTCCGTCCTTGGAGCGGGTAAGCCGAATGCGTTCGGCACGTTTGCAGGCGCTGTGTTAATCGGGATTTTATCCAATGGGTTGATCATGCTATCCGTTCCGTATTATGCAATGGATATAGTGAAAGGTTCTGTCCTCGCACTTGCACTGGCTATTACTTATTACAAACGCAAGCACTAAATAAGTATCTGACCGCCGCACAAGCTATGGCTTGGGCGGCTTTGTTTTATCCTCCGCCTTTAGGCGGAGGAAGAATCCAACCAAGGCGTGAGTGTTTGGCAGCGGGAATATGTGAAAATGAAGGAAGGTATGTAGGAGGTGCGCAAGTGAAGGAATTAATAGGTTATCGCGGGATTATCGAAAAGCCATATGAAGAGGTTGTCCGTTACATGTCTGCAATGCCTACCGGACGGATTAAAGCGAGTCAAATCCCGCTTCTCCTTATGGGTGCTGAGGGTGCGGACGAAATATTGCGGGTTAAAGGGGGGCCTCAGCTTTTTACGGTATATACAGGTGAGGAAGGCGTAGAAATCCGTATCGCTTATCTGGATATCGATGCTGCAAACGGGCATTTCTCCGTATTTGGCGGCTGGTGGTATCGCAATGATTATGAACTAAAGCCGCATGCCAAAGGCTGTGAGGTGCGTTACTCCGTAGCGAATGCTGCCACTCCGCTAAGCCGGTGGCTGGTGCCGCTGCTGAAAGAATACAGGGGGCTGCGCAATGAGAAGCGGACAGGTCGCATGATGCGCTCATTCGACGATTGGGTTAGCCTTTTGGCGGTAAGGCTGCAATGCAAGGCTTACCGAACCGAATAGTTAGAAGAGAGAGCGAGCAAAGCTATTTGACATTGATTATCGTTAAATTTTATGGGAGATGACGGGAGGCGTGGCAGTGTTTATTCAAATGAGAACCATTGTAGTAGAAACGGGAAACTCTCAGACGGTTGTTGATAATTTTAGCAAAGAGGGCCATATTGACGGAATGGAAGGCTTAATTGATATTCATGTCATGGTGAACCGAAAAGCAAAGGATTCGGAGGAAATCGTGATTATGATACGCTGGGAATCCGAAGAAGCCTGGAAAAATTGGGAGAAGAATCCCGTTCATATCGCAGGACACCAGAACAGAAGAAATGAGGAAGGCCCTACTTATATCATTGATTCTTCCGTTAACATGTACAATGTTCATAAAATCAAAGAGGGTACCTTCAGCAAAGCAGAGGCTGGGATAAATAAGTAGCCGAGTGAACGAATAAGTGTCGAATCGAATAGATTCTCTTAACTATAGCTATATTCATTTGAATTACATTTAGAAACGAAAAAACCGCTGACGATCGTCAACGGTTTTTTAGCGTTTGTTCAATTAATAACAATAATAACGTTCCCAAAGCTTGTAAGAATCGTCTTTGTTCTTGTCCCACCAACAGATCTCGTCCCACCAGTTATCATTATGATCAAACCAGTCAAACCAGCTCTTGGAGTTCCAATCCTTGTCTGGCTTTGGAGCGTTCGAAGAATTGGAATGATTGTTGTTGTTGTTGTTGTTATTGTTATTGTTGTTGCTCTTAGTATTGCTAAAAATAGATAAAATGCTGGAAATCAGACTTTTCTTATTGCTTGAAGATTCAGAGTTGGAAGCTGCAAATGCGGTAGCCGGGACAATACATACGCTGATTAATAAGGTTAGACAGATCATTTTCTTGAGCATGGACATGACACTAACACCTCCCCCGACACGGCATGAATTGCGAACAAATTGTTCGTTATAAAGAATTTTATAATAAATTAGTCCTTTTGTAAACGAATGAATTGATATTTTATGGATATTTAGTAGCGGGGCTTTAGCCGTAGATGATCTAAGTTTGAGTCAGGATCATTTGTAAGTGTGCACCAATTGAACCGATTCGATAATCTCATGTTGATATTATCGAATTTTGATGTTATCGTATTGATAATATCAAAACGACTAATAAAAATTCCGACCCATCATCTGAATGAAAGCGAGGTTTTTGCCATGTTTGGATTAAAATTTGTAAAGTTTCAGCCTAGTGATTATGTCCTTAAAATTAAAAACGGAAAAGTCGTCGAAGAGGGGATTGGACTTTCCTTCTACTACTATGAGCCGACGACCTCGGTCGTTGTCGTGCCGGTATCCTCCATAGACGTACCGTTTATGTTTGAAGAAATCACTCATGATTATCAGACGGTCACAGTTCAGGGACAGCTAACCTATCGCATCGTCGATTACAAGAAGACGACAGAAATTTTGAATTATACGTACAATCTGAGAAAAAGGGCTTATTTGTCGGATGATCCAAGCAAGCTTGCCCAGCGAGTCATCAACATTGTTAAGGTCATGATTAAGAAACAGCTGGAGAAGATGCCCTTGCAGGATGCGATCAAATCCAGCGAACAATTGGTCGAAGTCACAACGCGTGAGGTCAAGGGCAGCGAGGATATTGCGAAGCTTGGCATTGAGATCATGAGCCTGTCCGTGCTGGCTATTCTGCCGAACAAAGAAACGATGCGTGCGCTTGAAGCGAAGGCGCGAGAGGAGATTTTGCGCGAAGCGGATAAAGCGTTATATGAGCGCCGGAATGCCTCGATCGAGCAGGAAAGACGGGTTAAGGAAAACGAGTTGAGCACGGAGATTGCGGTCGAGACGAAGAAAAAGCAAATTCGGGAAACCCAGCTAGACGCGGAGCGCTTAGTGAAGCAGAAGCAAAATGAAATGAAGGAGGAGCAGCTTCTCTTTGATACGGATCTGGAAGAGAAGAAGAAATCCTTAATAGAGCTGGCTATCGCGAACAAGAATGCCGAGGCTGATGCGAAAGCGTATGAGCTGGGAGCGCTTATGGGATCGATGAGCGGCATTGAGCCGCATGTTCTTCAGGCAATGGCTAATATGGGAATGGAACCGAACAAACTCATTGCTATAGCTTTCCAGGATATTGCTGACAAAGCGGAGAAGATTGGCCAGTTGAACATTACGCCAGATCTTCTGCAAGGTTTGATGTCAACCACAGCAACGACGGCTGGAACAAGCACTCGCGGAGGTGCGGGACGATGAATGATGGCGCTCTTCACCAGAAAGTGATACTAATCAAGCGCAAAACCAGGCTTGAGGAGCTCGTTGTTCGTTATAATACAATCCAGCAGGCGCAGTTCTATATTGAACGACTTGGTGCCGATTTTCGCGATTATGTAGAGGAGGACGAACGATACAGTAAAGCAGTTGCCTATGCCGCTGCTGAGCTGAACGCTTACGGTCGGGTACAGGTTCTGGACCGGGAGCATGTTCCCAATTTTATATTTGGCAAGCAGGATATGGTCGTTGTGATCGGGCAAGACGGACTTGTAGCGAACACGCTAAAATATTTAAGAGAGCAGCCGTTAATTGGCGTTAATCCGGACCCGTTGCGGTGGGACGGAGTGCTGCTGCCCTTTACGGTTAAAGATTTAAAAATGATCGTACCCGATGTCATCCGCAGGCGCAGGCCGATCAAGGAAGTGACGCTTGCCAAGGCAGAGCTGAATGACGGCCAGTGCTTATATGGCGTAAATGATTTGTTCGTTGGCCGAAAAACCCACGTATCCGCCCGTTATCAGCTTGAGCTCAGCGGTAGAATGGAGCAGCAATCTTCCAGTGGCATTATCGTATCAACGGGGCTCGGCTCCACAGGCTGGTTCAAAAGCGTTCTTGCCGGGGCAAAGGGGATTATAAGGAGCACAACCAATCAGAACTTTACGTTATCACCTGAGGCGATAAATAGTTCGGAGGAGGGTTTTCATTGGAATTCCCCATATCTTTATTTTACAGTCAGAGAACCATTTCCGAGCCAAACAACGGATGCTGAATTGGTGTTTGGGAAGATCGAGGAACGGAGACCGCTTCGGATTACGTCGCAAATGCCGGAAAACGGGGTTATATTCAGCGATGGAGTGGAGAGCGATTTTCTGGAATTCAATTCCGGTGTGGAGGCAACGATTGGCCTTGCGGAAAATAAAGGGCATTTGGTCATATAGGGCTTACAGGACCAGCGAAAGCAGGATGGCTTGATTATTCAAGCAGTCAGAAGAATATAAAGTCTAAGGCTCGAACTAAATTTAGACTAATCTAAAACAGACTGCATAAAGAAGAGGTGCAATATGAAGTCCACGGCTGCCGCTGTTTTTATAGTTGGTGTCAGTCTAATACTTACTTGTTTTCTATACAAGCCGCCCTGCTTTGATCGTAAATCGTTTCCGGTTGAAGGCAGTCTACTCTCTGAACGCTAATGAAAGGTATCTGGAACGTTCCCAAACCATGGCCAGCAGCATGGAATGTTGGGCACAGTTAGCGGGGCAACGTTTAATTGCGATGATGTTGACGGCCTTCGTTACGCTGATATCAGCCCCATGGCTTGCCCGGATGTTTGCGTCTTTGGTATAGCCATTTCTTACTATTTGAAGATTAGGTATAATAATAGATACGTTTCCTAATTCATACAGGGTTGGATTGAAGCACTCTAGAATTGAACAGTTGATAAAGAATTGGAGTTGAATTTATGCTGCTATTAAGAGGCCAGAAAGCAGACGTAACCAAAGGCCGCGAGCTGACATCCATTAGCTTGCAGTTTGGTTGGTCGGTTGATCATTCATCCATGAGTATTGACGCTGCAGCATTTCTGCTTTCGGATCTAAGCCGCTGCGAAGAAGATGAGGATTTTATTTTTTACGGTAATCCGGTAGCCCGCGATGGTTCTGTGTCACATGCAGTTGCTCCGTATCCAGCAGACAAGGAGTCCGTAACGATCGCATTGAATCGTCTGCAGGATAACACGTCAAAAATTGCGTTTACCGTGACGATTCATGAAGGAGAACGCCGAAGTCACTTTATGCAGGACGTATCCGGCATGTATATAAGGCTTCTTGATGCAAGAACGGGAGAAGAATTGTTTCGTTACGAGTACGGCTCCGAATTCACGAAGGAAACAGCGGTTGTTGTGGGTGAATTGTATAGGCATAACGGAGAATGGAAATTCAATGCCATCGGCAGTGGATTTTATGGGGGCCTAGAAGCATTGTGCACAAGCTTTGGGCTCGAGATTGAGGCCCATGAAGTTGAGGCGGCAGCAGCGGTTGAATGGGCAGAAGAGACGGCTCTAACGCCTATCGATTTGCGCAAGAAGATCGTTCAAATCACCTTGGAGAAGAAAAAACTAACCCATGTCGAAGCCAGAGTCGGAATCGTGCTGGATATTACGGGGTCTATGCAAACCTTGTACAAAAATGGCACGGTTCAGGAAGTTGTAGAGCGAATATTGGCTGTAGCCTCTAAATTTGATGATAACGGGGCTTTGGACGTATGGGTATACGATACACATTTTAGCAGATTGCCGTCCGTGACGGAGCGGGATTTTAAAGATTATGTACAAAATCAAATTTTAAACAATGCAGCGATTCATAAGTTTGGCCGCAACAATGAACCTCCGGTCATGGAAGATGTCATCCGCAAATATACCGTTGAAGAAGATAGCGGCGTTCCCGTATTTATTATTTTTATTAATGATGGCGGGGTTGTAAAACCAATAAAGAAGGTCATTACGGCAGCTGCGGTTCAGCCGATCTTTTGGCAGTTCGTGGGTATTGGGCATTCTGACTTTGAAGTGCTAAAGCAGCTGGATACGATGGAAGGGAGAATCGTTGACAACGCGAACTTCTTCCATTTGGACGATATTGCCGCAACCTCAGATGAAATGCTGTATGATCAGCTTTTGCATGAATTCCCCAGCTGGCTTAAGGCTGCGGAAGACAAGCGAATCATTAGGCGCTAACTTTATTTCTCTTTTGAAGCTGCACAGGAGCGCCTCTCCAACCGGCTGCTCCTGAATCCCTCGCAAGCATGGAATCGATTTGGAGGTTCCACCCATTCTGTCCAAAGAACTCCACTTATGAGTCATTTCGCTTTGCCCCCAGTTAAGCCACTTTATCCTCTACGTTCTCGTAGCTTTCAACATTTAAACCCTATTTCAAATGTGAATGGAATTTATTACCAATGTTTACGACTTATGGATGATGGCTAGCTCGCTTTCGGAAAACCGAATCCATTCGCGGGAGGCGAAGGATAAATATTTATCTTTACGCCAAATCATCGACAGCTGCCATGGGATAGCAGGCTGAACGATGGGAATGGAAGCGCAGCGCAGCGGGTCAAGCTGCCCGCAAATGCCTTCAGGCAGAAGCGTGATCCCGTATTTGGCAGCGACCATCTCTGTCATAAAGTCCCACTGCGAGCTTTCAAAGACGATTTTTGGTTCAAATCCTGCAGCTTCGCATCGCTCCTTGATCAAGTGGTGAATGGTAAAGTCGTTCCGGAACATGATGAAGCGCTCGTGCTGAAGCTGATGCATTTGAATGAATGAACTAGACGCAAGCTCATGATTAGCATGAACGACAAGATGCAAGTTTTCATGAATGCAAGGGAGAATATGGTACCGCTCCATATCCTTGACTGGAAGGATAACCATGCTGAAATCCAGCTCGCCCTGAAGCAAGTCCTGCTCCATTCTTTTGCCGCCCTGTTCAATGACCTGTAACTTGATTTGTGGATAATGGGTTAAAAATTTCTCGATGATCGTTGGCAAGAAATAGCTGCCGACCATCGGAGGGATACCGAGCCGAAGCGTTCCTTTCTTTAAAGACACGACCTCCTCCAGTTCACTCGACATATGGTCAAACGACTGGATGATATGTTTCGCTGAACGAAGGATGGTTACGCCGGCATCGGTTAGTTCAATCTGCTTCGACGACCGGTCAATGAGCTGCACACCTAGATCCTCCTCCAGCATGCGAACCATTTTGGAGAGGGAGGGCTGTGTGATGTGAAGCGTCCGGGCTGCCTGGGTGAAGCTGCCTGCTTCAGCTACGGCAACAAAATAATTCAAATGTTTAAGGTCCATCAGACAGGCTCCTTCTAAGCATGCCAGCAGGTCGTACTGCTAGTGTTGCCATGTCATGTATAGTGAAAAGGAATGAAAACTATGCGATATATGTATTTTACCTATATGTCGAGCGGGTGTAAACTTATCGGTGTCCAGAAATTAAATAGAAATAAGGTGTACCATGATTATGATGGAAAAACTTAATATACCGCTTGACTCAAGACCCGCTTCTGCTTCACTGACAATAAAAGAATCGATAGTGCTGCCTCCCGATACGAACCATCATGGAACCATTTTCGGGGGCAAGCTCATGGCATATATTGATGATGTAGCAACGATTGCTGCAACCAAGCACGCTCGTCGTCCTGTCGTAACAGCTTCAACCGACTCGGTAGATTTTCTCCATCCAGTCAGAAAAGGGGATGCGGTCAGTTTATCGGCTTTCGTTACCTGGTCGCACAAAACCTCAATGGAGGTTTTCGTTCGAGTCGTGACCGAAGATTTGCTGACTGGCGGCCGCAAAGTATGCGCCACCTCATTTTTAACCTTCGTAGCCTTAGGCGAGGATGACAAACCGGCGGTTGTTCCAAGTGTTATTGCGGAATCGGCAGAGGAGCGACTGCTGTTCCAGACTGCGCCTGAGCGCAAAGAAGCCCGTCGTATTCGTAGGCAGGAGAGCAAGCATTTTGCCAACTTTATGGGAACAGATGATGCCTTTAAGGAACCAAGGGTGCAAGCCGTCCCGCAGCATTCTATCAATAAGGGGTATGAATCGGCTTGGTGCGCGGAATGGTAATGAAATAAATAGGGATAACCTGTAGCTGCATATCATTCATAGAGGTGATTTTTTTTCAAAAGGAGCACACCATGAATGCAATAGGGAGAGCTGTAATCAAGCTTCTAGCAGTGTTATTCACGTTGTTGTTTATCATTCCTGCCATTTTGTTTTCGATTTTAGTGCTGGGTATGACAGAATCATGGCAATCGGGAACGGTCATGCTGGCAACATCCATCCTTCTGCTTATTATTGTGGATTTACAGGCCAAAAGATATCCACGTGGCCAGCGACAAAAAAAATAAATCTCATGTTGCCAGCGATTTTTCCGAATGGGAAAGCTGGGAAAGAGGTAGGTGTGAGAAGATTCCACCACCTCTGAGCGCCCTCTATGATGATCTTCGGGAACAGGATCTAGAAACCGAAATCGTATACCGAACCATTGTTGGCGCTGATGCCGGAACACACTCAAAGACTGGCCGAGGAACGGGTAAGGAAAATAATACCACCCCTTATTAAAGAATCTTAATGACATCTTCCCCCTAATATTCGTTAAGATATGCGAATGATAAACATATAGGGGGAGAAGCGAAATGGGGAAAAAAAGATGTTTGTTCTGCTCGGAGTTTGTCACTATGGAAGAAAACAACGGTTATGAGGTTTATGTAAACTGTCTTTGCTCGCCTCAAGGCTCATATCGATTGCAAAGCGCAAGCTATGATACGATAAATTCATCTTCTTACCTAATAAAGAGTAAAAGATTTCCGATTGTTTCGGCTTACCTGCGCGAGCGTTCCGAATCAGGAGAACGCATTACATTAGCTGCAGAGGACATGGCGGAGATTGAGAACTTAGTCAGTATTCCTGTAACTATTGAGCAAAAGGAAGTGCGCTTACTGCAGTATTTGTACAAAAAATCCGAAGGACCAGGGGAAGCTGTAGTCATTCATCCTTTGACTCAAAATTATAACCTGACTTATTCGCCTAATATGCAAGAGCTTGTGTATATTATTGAGAAGCTGCGAGAGAGCCAACTGATTATAAGAGAAGGCATGACTTTTAAGCTTACGGAGAAAGGGTGGGACGTGGCTGCCGCTAGCTCGGATGGCGGGAAGACTAAGGATTGTTTTATTCTGCTTGCTGAGGATGAGGAGTTGCGAAGTGAATGGACTCAGCAAGTCTTTCCGAAAATGGAGCAATGCGGCTATTCGCCAAGGTTGTTTCAGCAAACCGAAACAGAGAGACGAGAAAATCACACCTTAGAGCAAATATTAGAGAGCAAGCTTGTTATTGCTGATTTAACCAACCATTCCCCAGAGGTCTATTTTGCGGCAGGTTATGCGCTAAGCCAAAATATTCCGGTGACCTGGACAATCAAACGGAGTTCAGTCGATGTGGTGCTCGTAAAATCTCATCCGATTCGTCCATTCGTTTGGGATAAAGCAGAGGACTTAGCGGTAATGCTTCAGCAGAAACTAAGCCATAAGGGAACGGCTTCCTAGATCTAGGGAATTAATTTGGACATAATAATAGCAACAAAAAAACACATGTGCCATGTGTTTTTTTGTTTAGGGAATTGTATTGCATAAGTGAAGTAAGTCAAAATGTGGATCTAACTGCACATGGCAGCAGGCTTTAAAGCTGCGTTGAAGGCAGCGCGATTTTCCCATAAAAAAGAGTGAACTTGGCTTGGTTCCTCGAAAAAGAGTTCAGCTTCATCCCTGTAATCTTCTCCTAATCCGTGTACACTGTAACGGTCCTCGTCATAACCCATCAAAGTCCACTGCCCTCCGCGTTTGCGATCGGAAAACACAAGATAAAATTTCTTTCCAGCAGCATCCCATTGCGCCAAATCACTAAAGCTTTCCAAAATCATTGTAATATCCGTTTTTTTCTTGATCAGCATCATCCATCTCCTCTTTCTTTTTCCAATCGAATTGGAATACTTTATCATTCACTTGCATAGGGACAAATCAAGAATAACGGATATTAGTAAAAAAGTATGTCAAATATTCGTCGAGATTTATAAGAAGATTTGGCGAGAAATGCCGAAAATAAAGACGGTTTACATACATTGTCAATTCACGCATTGAAATGATTGCGGACAACCTTTATTATACAAGTTATAATATAGAAGCTTACTAAGCTTGAGCATCTTAAAAACAGGAGAATCATATGAACATTTAAATTGACAAGCATTTTGATGTGGATCAAGGAAATGATGAATGTTTAATCAATGGCTGAGGTAATAAAGAAATAGGCGGAACATGTGTTTTATGTTGGATGAACAGGATGGGAGAGACAAGCATGAAGGATGAATGGAAAAGATGCAAAGAGGAGCCCGAGTTTTGTCCGGTTTCCTATAAGCGGGACGGTCGAATGTTCTGGAGTTTGTTTTTACTGAGCGGATTTACGGCAATTGGCTTAAATTTTGTATTCGAATCAGAACTGCTCCTGATGCTTTATGCCTTTCCGATTGTATTTTTGGCGATGCTTCAGCTCACGATTCCGCAGTTTGCAATCTCAGGAATTTTGCTTTTGAGCTCCATTGTTTTGCTTAATCCGATTAGCGGCATTTTGTTGTCAGTTACAGCTGCTTATGCGCTGCTCATTCTAATCGTAAAGCGTATCGTATGGGTCTCACAGCAGCACTTTAATGAGAAGACAAACCAAGAAGATATGCTGATGAGCACGATGTTCTCTTTAGCCAAAACGATTGATGCACGCGATCATTATACCTCTTATCATTCGAATAACGTTGCTGAGTACGCAAGGAGCATCGCAAAGGAAATGAGATTGCCTTCGCGCGAGGTCGATTCTATTTACTTGGCTGGGCTCATTCACGATATCGGAAAAATCGGCACACCGGATCTCATTTTGCACAAGGAGAGCCGGTTGACCGATGAAGAATATGATATTATGAAGCAGCACTCCGAAGCGGGGTATCAAATTGTTAAAGATATGAAGAGGCTCAAGGACCTTGGGGTAGCAGATATGGTCCGCTTTCATCATGAGCGACCGGATGGCAAGGGTTACCCGCGCGGTATGAAAGGTGAGGAAATTCCGCTTGGCGCACGTATTATCGGAGTTGCTGATGCCTTTGATGCCATGACAACGAATAGATCCTACCGACAAAAGCTGTCTGCGGATACGGCAGCAGAGGAGCTGGCCAGGTACAGTGGTTCCCAGTTTGACCCGGCTGCAACTAAAGCATTTCTAGCTGTACTTGTGCGAGAGGGCAAGCTGACAGCTGAGTCTAATAGACGTACCGCCGCACAAGTGGCCATAGCGAATTAAGAACAAAGCCATCCTGCTTATGGGATGGCTTTGCTGCAACTTAAATCGTTAAAGGTTGTAATAAGGATAGTCCATATATCGTTGTACCTCCTTAGCTATTTCTTTATTTGTGATAGACTCAATAAAAAACAATCCCAAATCGATCGATGCTGTAATGCCTCCCCCAGTCACAATATCGCCATCCCGCATAGCGCGGACGCTAACGACTTCTTTGCAATAAGGTTTTACTAGATCTAAAGCTAATGGGTTGGTAGTGATTGTTTTATTTTTAGTGAATCCAGCGGCACCGAGCAGAAGCGCTCCTGTGCATACTGACACTTTGTACTCTACGGCAATTGCAGTTCTGATCCAGTTCATAAAAATAATGTCGTGAATTAATTCTCTAGTGGCTTTGCCACCTGGAATAAAGATCAAGTCATACGAAGCCAGATTTGGCATGACACGGTCTATGTTGATGCTCATCCCTCGATCATCTTTAATCTTTCTTTCATTCGAACAAAAGTCCCAAGTTAGATTTTCCATTAAATTAAGTTTCTTTAACCAAGTCACTGCATTATGAAATCCTGCAAAATCTAAAGTTGTCATATCGTCAAATAAAATAAAGGCCATTTTCATCTTTTGATCTCCTTGTTACTTTTATTTAATAACCAAGATGCTGTTATTTATGATAAAGTTTATAACGAGATTGACCTGATAATAAGGATTAGATTCAATATTTATTCCAAGGTCAGATGAGGAGGGTGCCATATCGAGCTGGCTATTACGTTTCACGCTTACGAACCTTTGTATTTGCAATTATATCTTCATATACGTTCCTTAATTCAAGAGGGAATCTTGCAAGACGGTATGAAGCTGCCATCCATCCGCTCGCTTAAGCAACAATTAAACATAAGCAAAACGACAATTGAGACGGCCTATCATCTTTTATTGGAGGAAGGTTATGTGGCTAGCAAAGAGAGGTCCGGTTTAGTTGTTATCAATCCGAGTGTCCTGCTTGCAACAAATCCTGCTACAATGTCTGCCAGCCTCAAATCGGAAGAGTACAGTACCGAAATAATGGAGACGGATAAGAAAACTCTCATTGATTTCAGTCTATTGACGGTGGACGGTGATTCCTTCCCGATCCGTATTTGGAAGTCCATAGCAGGAGAAGCCCTTTCACAAAATAGTCAATTCATTCACCAATATGGCGATCCACGGGGTGAATATACCTTGAGAACCAGCTTGGCGCAGTATTTACAGCATTCACGAGGCGTAGTATGTTCTCCTGAACAGATCGTCGTTGGGAATGGCATTTCCTATAGCATTCAGCTGCTTTCCAGACTGTTGGAGGGAGAAACAAGCGTCGGAATCGAGAAGGCTGGCATTGCTCAAGTGAGACAAGCATTTGAACAAAACGGGCTTCATCCCATTCCCGTATCCATGCAGACGGGCAAGCAATTGGAAGAAGAATGTTCATGTCATGACCTTCGCACTCTGTACGTTACACCTTCACACCGTCCGACTGGAGAGCCATTGCCCTACGGGATCAGACAGGAATTGCTGCATTGGGCCGCAGAGAATAAAGGGTATATCATTGAGGATGATTATGATGGGGAGCTTCGGCTGTCAGGCAAACCGATCCCCTCGCTTCAAGGTTTGGACAAAAAAGGCGTTGTCATCTATATTGGATCCTTCTCAAAGGTATTCACGCCTGCTTTGCGCATAAATTATATGGTCTTGCCTACCAAGTTATTATTTAAATTGCAAACGTTGGATAAGATGTTAACTCCCCCTTCGCGAATTGACCAATGGGCAATGCAATTGTTTATTTCACGTGGTCATTGGTATCGGCATTTGAGACGAATGCGAAAAATATATCGGCTGAAGCATGATGCACTCGTCCAACTAATCAAAGACGTTATGCCAGATTCCGTACAAGTTGAAGCAAGTGGCTCAGGCTTGCATCTTGAATTATCTATATCGGCTAATTGCAGTGCGGAAGAGCTGATCGAATTAGCTCGGAAAGAAGGCGTACTCGTATATGGCAGCCAAGACTTATCTGGAAACACCTTTGGCAGCAAGGCCAAGGTTTACGTAGGTTTTGGAGGAGTAAGAGAGAAAGAAATGGAAATCGGCTTGCAGTTATTAAGAAAAGCCTGGATGCCGGTTTTACTAAATTGACTATACAGCTTTTAACATGACAAATTAAACCGATCATAAGGCTTATTGTCATATGGAAGCCGATGGGATAAAATTTAGAAAAGGTTTTTAAACGTGGGAACAATAAGCGTTCCATCGCTGTGAATTGACGCAGGCACCCACACAGGGTGCCTTTTTGCATTTTTTTAATAAGAAATTAAACGGAAGATTACCTTAAACCATAGAACAAAGGACATGAATATCTTTTGAACTGGAGGCATGATTGAATGGGTATATTTGATTTTTTTCGAAAAAAGAGGTTAAGCAAGGATGAGCCACTTGATTCTAGCGATGGACTATATAGGAACGAAGAGGAACGGCACGAAGGGCTGCTTACGCTCAGCCGCAAATTATCATCTGGTAATGAAGACGTTGTTCTTGAAGTTAAAGAGTCACTGCTGTCACCACTCGCCTATTGCGAGAAATGGCAGGATCGGCTTGATGATCGTGGAATTAGTGCGCCGTTCGAAGAGCTTTCGTGGATTGCAATGGTAGATGCACTAATAGAAGAGCGTATGGCGGAAGAGGTGGACTGGAAATCAGAGAGCACTACCATTTTGTACACGACCAGAAAATTAATCGCACGCAAGCAGCTCTTGCCGCAAGATATGGATTGGTCCGAATTTGATTTTATTGAAGAACTGCCTACTGCCGAAGCACTGGAACTTATGAAAAACAAGCTTAAGCACTTCGATATTGCTCTTGCATGCTTGGATATCAACAGCGACTCTTATGTTCTAATTACCGTGCCATTTGAGGAGCTGGTTGGGATCAAACGTCTGGCTTCCAAGGCCGGTTATCAAATCGCAGACCATTTTGCCAGCTCATAAAACAGTTGTAGGAGGCTCATGATGAAGGATAGAAGCAGCACAATAACATAGCAATGAAGGGCGGCTTACCATGGAGACAGCACTCGGTTCACTTGAGAATATATTAAATGAAATGAAGATGGAAATAGGCAAATGGTTTCACCTTCTTAGCAAGAAGGATACAAATAAAATTGTCGGTCGAACGAAGCTGCAGGTTGGCGTTCATGACTATGGCCTTTTGGAATATAGGGAAGGCGAAATAAGCATATATGACTCTGATCTTGATTTTATGGAGCCATCGGTTAAAAGCAGCTGTGGAATACCAGTCGAATCATTGACAAAGGAAATAATTCATGAATTCATTAAGCCTCAGCTCGCCATTTTTGTGATGCAGGAGCTGGATGCTTTGAAACTAACCACGTTAATTGATTATAAGTTTGTATTTTGGGGCAAGTTTCGCGTTCAAGGTGGCGAGGTGAATACACCGTTAGTAACGTACATTAACGAGGAGAAGAAGCAGCTGCTACTGGAGAGTATATTGAATTATATAAAAATATGTCTCGATCAGGGCAAGACGCCTACCAAATCGTTAGAAACTTTTTTTCTCTCTAAGCATCTATTGGATCAAGAACTATTTCCCAAGCTTGATCAACAGCGTGTAGTCGGTCTCTTTAATAAAGTGCTGGAGCTCAACAAAGTAAGTAAGTCGCGTCTGGAGGAGCATCGTGGCAATATCATCCGTTCTCTGCAGAACTGGGTGGAGGACCAATTTCTTCCTCGTTACTATACGATTAAGGAACAAGAGTGGCATTCCAGAACCTATATCAGAAAAAACGCTGGTATTTCTGAAGAGATCGATCATTCTACATTAGAACTCCTATTCTATACAGCGATAGCCATTATTAAATATGAGCCTGCCTATAGCAAAAACACGGGGATTGAGTTTTTGAATCGAGCAGAAGAGCTTGGTGGCGATAAAGCTTCTCTCCTGAAGAAGGAAGGCAGCGGAACTTTTGCTAAAGAAGAGATTTATTATCATGATGAGAATGTAGAATGCAAAGCAAACGATATTTTTTCTACGATAACGATCGTTATACGAAAGGAAGCGCAGGAGAGTTACGCTCAAGCACTCCGTTTTATTATTCATTTGTTGGAACGCGGCTTTCCTGCAAGTTACCAAATTAAGCTAAAGTCCAGTGAGAAGCAGTTTCTACCCATCAAAGGTTTGGCAAAGTCGGGCACTCATCGTTTCTTTGCTAATGCATTAGCCTATAAGGAGCTGAGAATTTTGCTGGAGCAATATGCACGTGCAGCGATGCGAGAATATGAGTGGTATGAGGATGCGGAAGGTGAAAAATGCTCAATGCCGGGGACGTTTACTGTTTTTGGCCTTGGTCTAGCAGATCAGGACTATTTCCCGTTGATTAAAGATTACATGGAAATGGTGGATACCGAGCATCAGTCTGTTCAAAATGGATTTACGGCAGCGTTTATTGAAAAATACGGCGTTACGGAAAATGTCCTCTCAACCCTTGTCGTTTGTTTACTGCATTGCACCGATACGATAAAGCTAAAGGTTAAAGATCAAATGGAAGAAGAGAATATCTTACCGCAGTTGTTACAGGAAATGACGGCTTTGCAGCGGCATCAAGCGGAGCATATCATTTATACCATTTGGGGTGGTTCGAACAAGCTCAAAACATCTGCAGCCAAAGCCAAAGGGGAGAAGCATGAATGGCTGACGCAGCTCTTGCTTACTGCTGCTAGATGAGCCGATCGAAAGAAAAGAAACACTCCAACCTGTTAATTGATCTTCAGCTTTTTTTAGCTGTCGGTGCGTTGTTTGGCGGTTCCTTTCTGATTATAGATCCAAGTGGCGAACTAATGGATATGCCGCTATCCCTAATTGAGCAATCATGGTTTAGCAATTATTTCATACCGGGCTTGTTCTTAGTAACCCTGTTTGGAGTCATGCCATTAATTATCGCTTGGGGATTGTATAAACAGTGGGCATGGTCTTCTGCTGAAAAATGCAATCTATTTGCCAATATGCATTGGTCTTGGACTTTTACGGTGTACTCGGGAATCGCTTTAATCTTATGGATTACCATACAAGTCCTGATTATTGATCGATTTATAGTCATCCATTTCATTTATCTGGCACTGGGAATAATCATCATTGCTGTTGCTATGCTGCCTGGTGTACAGAAGATGTATAAGGTAAGTTTGAACGAAGGGAGGGAGGGCCGCTGATGTACATTTCATCACTAAAAATGAATCCCATACCGTTGGAGCAGTTGGAAGTAGTCGAGAAAGAAACACAGGTTAAGCTTCCGGAGGCTTACATCCGTTTTCTTAGTCAATATGGACAGGGAACTTACCGGGGGTGGTTAAACGTGCAGTTGCCAGACCCGGGAGTTTTACAGCCATTTGTAGAATATGATTTGTGGGAGCACGATGAATTCAGTCCCATTACACAGCCGCAGATTAAGGAATGCGTGTCGATCGGCACAACGATTGATGGCGACTTTCTGGCTGTTCATCCGAATGTCGAAGGTATCGTTTGGCTGCCCAGGCATTCTGATGAAATTACAGTAAAGCAATCTGGCGATGGTGACTATACGGAGACTTTGGACCGGATCTTTCAGGGAGCGCATGGGAATTCAAATACGGAATCTTCTTATTATGAACCATGGAATGACACGAGAAAGCATGTCTTTTTTTGTTTTACTCCAAATGCGGAATACCCTGCCTTACCTGATTTGGGCATTCTATGCAAAGAACGCTACAAACCAGACTTACTTATTGAAAACGAATATACATGCAAGCTGTTTATCCATTCATTAGGCGGCTGCTTGCGATTAAATTACGCGAATGGCCGGGAAATTGCAGTTCATTACGAAGCAGATCAACAAAACTTGTTTAATGAGATCTCATCTTTTCTCTTACAAAATCATTGTGAGCTTTGGGAATAGTGGAGCACTAACACCATTTGGGAAGAGGGTGAATTCGTCTTCATGATCATCATGACAGATTTGCAGCCAAGCTGTATAGCCATAATCTATGGAATATCATTGGGCGCTTCTCCAGTGTAAACGTCTTTTATTTAACGAATGCGGACGTCAAGCGCAACAAGGTCAATGGAACTTCTGCAGAGTTGAAAACAGAGCTTAATCATGTAGTTAAGGATTATGACGAATTTGATTATTATTCAAATGACAGCTTGCAGGTTTATTTTGACAGTAAAGAAAACTTGGATAAACAGTATGAAGGGAATTTGTATTACTATTTTAAATGAACCTGAGGAAACCTCACTCATCGACCCATTCTCAAGGGAAACGGAGTTCATATCGGAGTTTTAAATAGCAAAAAGGCCCAAAGTATGGGCCTTTTTGTGAGGTTCCTGTGGAGAAGCTGCCTGAGTGTTTTTAGGAGATTTGGTTTATTATTTAGTAACCACAGCCGCCGCCGAAGATTCCACAGCTACAAGCGATAATCACCAATAAAATGAAAAGCACCAGAATGGTACCAGTGTTCGTAAAAGCACCACCTACAAAACCGGACATTTTCATTCAACCTCCTTACGTATAGATTTCATTTATTCGAAATGTTTCGTGGGATTAGCCAAAAAATACTTCGTCACTTTATTGAGAATTTAATCAGCTATAAAGGCATGATTATCTTTTGGAGAGTATTTAGGGTTATTCCGTAGTCTGAACATAGGAGCAGGCTACTTGAAAACCTTCATTTGCCGGTTATTAGTAACCGCCACCGAAAATACCGCAGCTGCAAGAGATAATGACCAATAAGATGAACAGTACCAGAATGAAACCAATACTGTTGTTAGCACCACCAACAAATCCTGACATTAGACATTCACCTCCAAGCATTTTGACTACGATGTAGCTTATGCATGATCGCGGGGCTGTGATTGGATGTTTGTACCGTAGACATTTGATAATTGTTGTTTACCCAGTTTACTCAAGCCCTCAAATGGGAATTTTATGTACATAAACTATTGAAGAAAAGACAAGCAACCCCCACCGGAAGGATTGGGGTTGCTTGTCTTTCTTATGAATGAAAAGATCATTATTCTTGCCAAGGAGAATGCAATACGCAATCGCAGAAGTTGGTTGGTTTGAAATCAGGGAGCAATCTAGCACAGACATCAGCTTTTATGTTGCCGAATGTGGTTTCAGGCTTATGTTTGAAGCCCTCAAGGAAGGCTGGCAATATTTTGTTCTTAAAATTATTTCGTGGGAATGAGCTAACCACTGTATTACGTACATCTTCAGTAATGCTCTCAAAATTTTCGCCCATGACGTCATAGCCTACTCCCGAATAAATGAGTGCTACTTCTGGTTCTTTGTATTGTGCTATTCCAATTGTAGTATGAAGTGCAATAGCATCCCATACGAGACTTGAAGATGCTTCAGGCACGCCATTTTGTCGCAAATAGTCTCTTGCTGCGTTAGCACCATCCACTTCAAAGCGTTTGTCAGGGCTGCTATATTGTTTTGTCAAACCCAAATCATGAAACAAAGCGCTAATATAGAGCAATTCAGCATCATACTTAATCTTATTCCTTTCACCTTGGAGAGCACCAAATAAAAATACGCGATGAGAATGGTTCCATAAGAGTGAATCACCATGCTCACGAAGCAGTTCTGCTGCGCCAATCGCGAGTTTACTGTCTGGGATGATGATGTTTGCAATACGCTGTGCCATCGAAGTTCCTCCTCTAGTTTGATGTGCCCTGCAGGACAGTCTGTTGCTGTAACCCACTATAATTGAAATGTTATCATTAGTAAATAACGTCATTTCTATAGTAATGATAGACGAAAATAATGATTTATGAAGTGTGGGTTTTAATGAATCAAAACTGATTTTAGTAAGGCTTGAGTACAATCAAAAGGACAATGAATTTCATTTAATAGTAGTAGAGAGAAAAAATAGAGGGAATATCTATTTTCATTGTTAAGAGAGCGCGGCAGCTTTATTCGCATAGGAGTTTATTAGAGGTGAGAATGTAACGGCGTCGACAAGGTTAGTTTTTTACGAGAGGAAAATATATATGTTTAATAATGGTTTGATATTTAATAGACCTATACTGGAATATTCATCTCATCACAGCTCGTCTCTTAGCTGTTCGTCCGGTAAATGCTCATCGAGCAACTGTTCATGTTCAGGTTCATTGAGCTGTAATTCATCTCAACAGAGCTCGTCACTTAGCTGTTCATCCGGTAAATGCTCATCGAGCAACTGTTCATGTTCAGGATCATTAAGCTGTAATGGTACTCACCCAAAAACAGGGGTAACTGGTGCGACAGGAGCAACAGGAGCAACGGGAGCAACGGGAGCAACGGGGGCAACTGGGGAGACAGGAGCAACGGGGGCAACGGGAGCGACAGGAGCAACAGGAGCAATGGGGGTAACTGGTGCGACAGGAGTGACAGGTGCGACAGGAGCAACGGGGCAAACGGGAGCAACGGGTGCGACAGGAGCAACGGGTGCGACAGGTGCGACGGGAGCAACAGGAGCAACAGGAACGACAGGGGCTACAGGAGCAACGGGAGCGACGGGGCAAACGGGAGCGACAGGAGCAACGGGGGCGACGGGGGCGACGGGAGCAACAGGAGCAACAGGAGCAACGGGAGCGACAGGAGCAACGGGAGCAACGGGAGCGACAGGAGCAACGGGAGCAACGGGAGCAACGGGTCAAACGGGAGCAACTGGAGCAACAGGTGCGACGGGAGCGACAGGAGCGACAGGAGCAACAGGAGGAACGGGAGCAACAGGAGCAACAGGGCAAACGGGAGCGACAGGGGAGACAGGAGCAACAGGAGCAACAGGAGCAACAGGAGCAACTGGTGCGACAGGAGTGACAGGGGCGACGGGAGCAACGGGTCAAACGGGAGCGACAGGTGCGACAGGGGCAACAGGAGTGACAGGGGCGACGGGAGCGACAGGAGCAACCGGAGCAACAGGAACGACAGGAACGACAGGAGCGACAGGAGCAACAGGAGCAACAGGAACGACAGGGGCAACAGGAGCGACAGGAGCAACAGGAGCAACGGGAGCGACGGGGCAAACGGGAGCGACAGGAGCAACGGGAGCGACAGGAGCAACGGGGGCGACAGGTGCGACGGGAGCAACGGGGGCAACGGGGGCGACGGGAATAACTGGTGCGACAGGAGTGACAGGTGCGACAGGAGCAACGGGAGCAACGGGTCAAACGGGAGCGACAGGTGCGACGGGAGCAACGGGGACGACAGGTGCAACGGGAGCAACGGGTCAAACGGGAGCGACAGGTGCGACAGGGGCAACGGGTCAAACGGGAGCAACTGGTGCGACAGGAGCAACGGGTCAAACGGGAGCAACGGGAGCAACAGGAGCGACGGGGGCGACGGGGGCGACGGGGCAAACGGGAGCGACAGGAGCAACGGGAGCAACAGGAGCAACGGGTCAAACGGGAGCAACGGGGGCGACGGGGGCGACAGGTCAAACGGGAGCAACGGGGGCGACAGGTCAAACGGGAGCAACAGGGGCGACGGGAGCGACAGGAGCAACAGGAGCAACAGGAGCAACAGGGGCAACTGGTGCCACAGGAGCAACGGGGGCGACGGGAGCGACAGGAGCAACAGGAGCAACAGGGGCAACTGGTGCCACAGGAGCAACGGGAGCAACTGGTGCGACAGGAGTGACAGGTGCGACGGGAGCAACGGGAGCAACAGGGGCAACTGGTGCCACAGGAGCAACTGGTGCGACAGGAGTGACAGGTGCGACGGGAGCAACAGGAGCAACAGGGGCAACTGGTGCCACAGGAGCAACGGGAGCAACAGGAGCAACAGGAGTGACAGGAGCGACAGGTGCGACGGGAGCAACTGGCCCGAATTTTGCTACCGAAGGGTTTTCTGCTTTTCTGTCTTCCGTAACGATATCTGCTAGTGGTCAATTGACAAACTGGTCTGTAGCGAGTCCTTATTATGGGAACGCAAATTTCAATCCGGTGACGGGCAATTATGTGATACCAGTTACTGGAAGATATACGATTTTGGCAACGATAAATTACACAACGACAGCCGCCATTAGCGCAGTTCTTGGAGCCGGCATTAATCCCTTCTTTGTAGTCCAAAGAACTTCGCCCACCGCTACGAGCTTAGTTGCCGGGTTATTACCGATTTTGAATGTCAACATATTGCTGCTCTTAACACTGCGCGCCGTTCTAGGAACAGGAAATGTCACTTTAGCTGGAGAGGTTACTTTAAATGCAGGTGATGTCATTGGCCTATTTTATAATGCCAATGGACTGACAGTTGCGTTAAACGTAGGAAATGGTGCTTCTAATGGGGTAGTTTGGTCCATGCATGAAATTACGTAAATAACTTCACAAAATCCTAATGTACAATGAATGATCTTTATTATAGGCATCTAACCTTATTTGAAATAATTCTAGATAAAGTAGGACCATGTTCCGAAAAAATACATTTAATATAAGGAAGGAGTTGAAAAAGTTTTTTGAAGAGGGGGGAGAATGCTGAAAAGGAAAAGATGCGTTAGAAAAAGGTCAATATTCGCAGCAATGATCGTTCTCAAAGTAAATCCCTCTTGCAATAAGCAGTGCTATAAACCAAGGAAATGTAAAATAAGAAAAAAACGTTGTAAAAAGAGGCTGCGACGAAAGCGATGCTTTCCTATTTTCCCTTGCCCGCCCAAGCGCTGCCACAAAAAAAGGCCTAGACCCTGGCCTGTTCCAATTCCTGTACCTTGTTGTATAGATCCGATAGACCCGGTGAAGCCGAATATTTCTGTTGAGAAGGAATGCTGCGGAAATTTATTAATTCAAGGCGGGCAGCCAGCATTTCAAATATGGGAAAACGATGTTGATACCAAAATTAGCGTCGTACAAATTACCATTTATTCTTTCTCTTCCAGCACAGAAGCGATTGAAGTGGAAATTGATGGTGATGAAATCAAACATATGACGGTCCCGCCAGGCAATACTACCAATTTCATTGGTCATGGTATCAAAACGGTTAAGGTGTCTGCAAAAGGCAACGAGCATGCGTATGTAGAAGGGAAATACGTTATATCGATTACGCTGCATCTACCTGATCATCCCACGTCTGCTATTGAACAATAAAAAAGGTGGTTCGTCAGTTGCCTGACAGAACCACCGAATATTTTTTTTGATTATTATAGAGCATATCGGACAGTAATACAAAATTCACCCTGCGCAGCTGCGGTAGTTGTTAAGGATATTGTATTAAATCGAGATACAGTAAACGAGGTGCTTCCCCCAGCAGGAACAACGATCGTTTGTATAGCTGCTACAACACCTGTACGGAAAAAGTTTACGGTTACTGTACCCGTACCTGTTTCTGCTTTGACATACCCCGTTCCGTTAATGGTTTGGGATATATTATCCGTATAAATGGTTTGTGTTCCTGCAGCCGCCAATGCCCAGTTTATACAAACCTTATCTTGTACAACGACTTTATCCGAGCAGCAGCTAAGAGTCGATAGATTAGAATTACACATGTAACTTTATCCCTCCTTTATTTGTTTTTATTGGACAGGGTAACGGGTTGTAATACAGAATTCGCCTTGGTAGGTTCCTGGGGATGCTGCTGGCAATGTGATACGAATGGCGCTAAAACGCCGGTACGTAAAGGCAAGACTTGTGCCTGGAGTAATTGTAAAGGGAGTTGGATTAATAGGCGCTCCTGTACTATCAAGAAAATCAAATGTGATATCATCTGGCCCAATATCGAATTGCAGATAACCCGTACCTACGATATTTTGATTAATATTATTGGTGAACACAACAACTAGGACATCGGCGGCGACAACCGTTCCACTCCACGGCGTACATACTTTATCTTGCACATAATCCTTATCGGCGCAACAGGTTAAAGCAGTTGCAGTGTTATTGCAAGCCATTGCTTAATCCCTCCTAATTATAATTTCTAACTATTAAATGCAGGCAGAAACTTGCTTGCTTGGACATTTGCCTCACCATGCCTTAATTAACTTTAATCAATGAACCTGACAGGGAAGATTCCTAGAACCATTTCGCAATGTGTTTTTTGAATTAATTCGGTGTAGAATGAATATTTCTTCGCTCAGACTCGGTTTGTTACAATCGGCGTATCACCCAAAGGAGGAATAAACAAATGAATTAAAGGAAGTTAGGGGTAAGCGGTTTGTCACTCAGTTATGGAATCCGAATTGTGATTAGACGTCAGAGCAAATTGCAGAGGGAGCTGTATCGGCACGCGATGAAGCTCTTCGGCAGCACCAGTTTTCGGTGTTTTAGACAAAAAATCGTTATTGCAATCAAAGACTTCCGAGGCGAAAAGTTTTACATTTAGTGTGAAAGCAAACGCCAAGGGAGTGTATGTGATGAAAAATAGAAAAATAATGTTTATGAGTCCGCTGGAAGTCGAAACGATAGAGGAGGTCTACGTTTCAGGCAAGTTGGGTGAGTATGAGCTATTTGTGCAACTCGTGTATTCACTGATTAGTCCTGGAACAGAACTCGCTATGCTTTCAGGTAAAGAAGCTTGGGCTAGGCTGCCGATTTGCCCCGGTTACTCAAGCGTAAGCAGAGTACTGGAGACTGGTGACGGAATAACGGAATTCAAACCTGGGGACCTCGTATTTCATTATGGCAGTCATTCGGAATATCAGGTTGTGGCTGCCGACCAGCTTCTCATAAAGCTACCAGAAGACATAGATGCTAGGTGGGTGCCGTTTACCCGTATGGCAACCGTTGCCTTTACTTCTGTACGCGTCTCTAATATTGAAATTGGCGATGCAGTAAGTATTACCGGATTAGGACTCGTAGGAAATATGGCAGCACAATTAGCGAGATTGCAAGGTGCGACAGTGATAGGTGTAGATTTATCACAGGAGCGGATTCAAACCGCGGCGAGCTGCGGCTTGAATTTTACGTTAAACGGCGAGGTAGGGGATATAAAGGAACAAATCCTTCGCTTAACCGATGGGAAAGGCGTCTCTACTCATATCGAAGCTACAGGAGTAGCCAAGGTTGGCGTTGATAGCCTTGCATGGATTGCTAAACTAGGCGAAATTATATTCCTGGGAAGCCCGCGCGGAGAGTACAATGCGGATGTAACCGACATTTTAAACTATTGTCATCTCTACAACAGGGGTTGTATTACATTTAAAGGGGCACATGAATGGCGCTTCCCAACCCAGCCTGCCGAATTTGTTAAACATTCCTTGGTACGAAACTCCAAAATTGTATTTGAGCTTATGAAGCAGAAGAGGCTTCATATCGAGCCGCTTATCAGTCATGTGATTAAACCTGAACAGGCACGAGAGGCTTATGAAGGCCTTAGATTAAATAAAGATCAGTATAACGGCGTATTGTTTGATTGGTCCTAGTTGAAGAAGGCCGAGCGGGGTAATTTGCAAACAGGCAAACGACCCCAGCTCTAAGCCTTCTCTTTTTTTGGATAGCATCCAGAAGAAGGCTTGGGCTATAATTGAAGGGAAATCATTAGGGCTGCAGCCAATCTGACGTGCGAAGCCGAGCAACAATCAGGAGGAAGCTAATGGATGAGCCTTGGTTGAATGGCATATCGCCATTCGTAAGGGTTGCGAAGATCATGAAATCCCACTCGTTAAGCGGGGAATGGATGGATTATGATTTTGTGTATACCTACATTGAGCAAGGAGAAGCAGAGTTTTTCTTAAGCGGGATTAAATATTTGGTTAAAGAAGGCGATGTCCTATTGATGCATCCCTATATGTCCCATATTATAAAATCGACAACGTCTGCACCATTAAACCAATATATTTTTCATTTTGATCTTTATTATGATGAGCAACGAAGCAATTTAAGGCATGAAAGCGTATCCAATATGCTGCCAGAAGATAAAGATACTCAGGAAATGAGATTGGCATCGGTATATCCGTTAGTCCATTTGCAGCTTTCCGATCAAATTATTTTAAAGAAAAGGTTTCTAACTATGTATAATGCCTACACTGACCGGAAGCATGGAAGCAGTCTGCTGCTGAAATCCATTTGTTTGGAATTATTGTATTTGTTTCTTACTAGTCAGACCGATCACAAAAAAGAAGAAGGAAAGATGACAAAAGGCTGGATATTTATTGAAAAGGCAATGAAATACGTGAATGAACGTTACCATGAACTGGAAATGGATAATGCTGCTATTAGCAGCCATGTTGGCGTGTCTACGAATCATTTGTCTTACTTGTTTAAGACGCAGCTAGGCATCTCCATTCATAAATATGTAACCCATATCAGGATAGAGCAAGCTAAAAAAAGAATAATTCAAGCTAATCAAACCTTAACGGAAATCGCGGATGAAGTTGGTTTTTCCAGCATCCATTTATTCAGCAGGCTATTTAAACAAGCAGAGGGAATTGTACCTAGTAAATATGCAATGTCACAAAGAAACAATTCGAGCTAGAACAGCAGAATCGGCGTCACTCACCTTGCGGAACATGTGATACAGCAATATATGAATGAATATATACCCAAAGCCATAGCGTTGTCCGAGCAGTTGGAAGCAGAAGGCGGCAAGGAAAGGTATGTGTAGACAACGGGATCATGGCTTATTCGCAAGTATTTGGATGATGCCATAGGTGCGAAGCGGACAGCAATGGAGATAGCCATACAAAAAGGGTTCATCGTCTGGCATGGCTTGCCGTTTACGACGCATTCGGAGCTGATGGACCCCGCGCTGTTTCGTTATGGGCTGTCGATCAGCCATGAGTTGGATATCGAGTTTGGCAAACAAACCATCGCGGCGAAAATGACCGATGTGCCAGGCCATACGCTGGCAATGGTACCCTGTATGCATGCGGCAGGCATTCAATATTTGCATCTTGGCGTTAATCCTTCATCGCAGCGCCTTGATGTTCCGCGACTCTTTCGCTGGCAAGCGGAGGATGGCGGTGAAATCATCATGAACTACGCGGGGAATTTCGGTGAACCGGTAGAGGTGGAAGGATTAGATGAACTTTTAGTGTTCGCGCATACCGGGGACAACTGCGGTCCACCATGCGCAGAGGAAATCCGGGAGCAATTTCGCGAAATTCAGGACCGTTATCCAAATGCAGAAGTGGCAGCGTCTTCCCTTGATTCATTTGCTAACAAGCTGGTGGGCATTCGCGAGCGTTTACCGATCGTCTGTGAAGAAATTGGAGATACCTGGATTCACGGTGCCAGCACTGATCGGCTTAAGCTTGCCCAGCTTCGGGAGCTTATGCGTTTGAGAGAGGAGTGGCTGGTAGATGGCAATCTGAGCGAGGAGAGCTCGAAATACAAAGAGATGAGCGATGCCATGCAGCTTGTTACCGAGCACACCTGGGGAATAGATGTGAAAAAATGGCTGCCAGACTTCCGGAATTATGCCGAGACGGCTTTTCATAAAGCTCGCATAAAGGATGATATCGATCTGGATGACCTGCCTGCCAAATTTAGCTATATCGGGGCATTTGCCATGAATGAGTTTGATAAGCACTCCAGTAATTTATTTACAGCGGAGCAAACACGCCGCACGTATTCCATGCTCGAAAGATCCTGGGAGGAGCAACTGCAATATGTGAAGCAGGCGGTGTGTAGTCTTGTAAGGGAGAAACAAGCACAGGCAGAACAGGCTCTGCAATGGTTAATTCCAGCCAAGACGGATGGGGGGGGGGCATACGAGTCCTTCAGTCCAAATGAAGTTTACCGGAGCGGGGATTTTCAGTTTGCTTTTCATACGAACGGAGCTTTAATGCATCTGGAGGATCGCAACGGTAAGCGCTGGGTGGAGAAAGAGCATCCCTTTGGCTTATATGCGTATGAGACTTTTGGGAAAGAGGATTATGACCGATATTTTAGGTCCTATATGCAAAATCTGCCTATTACGCATCCATGGGCGGATGCGGATTTTAATAAACCTATCTTTGAATTTGTAAGGCCATTGCCGAGTTATCAGCTTTTCCTTCCTGTCGCTACTGAAATGATAAGAAATCGGAGAGCGGAATCCGATATCTATTTAATTCGGCTTCGCATGCAAGCGCAAGTGCATGAGCGCTATGGGGCGCTTAAGAAATTGAAAATTGAAAATTGAATATACATTTCAACAACTCGGCTGGATTGATATAACTTTGCAATGGTTTGGGAAAGAAGCTAACCGACTGCCTGAAGCAAGCTGGTTTGGTTGCGGTTTGAAAGTCAACAATCCCAATCTCTGGATGATGGATAAGCTTGGACAGGCCGTATCACCGCTTCGCGTGGTGAAGGATGGAAACAGGAATCTCCATGCACTTGGTTACGGGGGGTCTCTTATGAGGGGGCAGACGGGTTAGCCGTCATTCAAAGCCTTGATTCGGCATTGGCAGCACCAGGACAAAAGAGGCTTCTACAGTTTGACAACACGTTCGCTTCTCTGGAGCACGGATGGCAATTTAACTTGCATAACAACATCTGGGGCACCAATTTTCCGATATGGTATGGCGAGGATGGAAAATTCAGGTTATGGCTGCAATTGAAATCCTATATCAAGTAAGCTGCTGAATCCAGTCACGGCTGGAGTTCTTATGCAAGGCGTGACTGTCTCTTTTGAGAAAAATCGATTTATCTCAATGAAGCAAGCAGCGAATTCATGCGAACCGGGATTTCCATACGCAGCTCATTCCAAGTGACGAAGACGTCAGAAGCCCAGTTATGAGGTGAATAGTCGAATGACGGCTGGAAGCAGAACGTGCGCAGATGCTCCTCGGATAGCTTGTCAATCTCTTCTCCGTGCTTGTATTCCCCCCTGAACAAATCTGGCTCTAGCAGCCCTTCATTTCCGGCCTCTTCTAGGCAGCATGATGAAACGTTGGGCAGCAGATGAAAGACTTCTTCGAGCGGTGACATCGCGTGTTTTCCCGGCTGGACGAACAGCTTGACGCGCTGATCCTGATCCGATATATTACTGCGATCACGCAGCAAGCCGAGGAAGTAGCGGCCATGGAAGCTGACCTCGCAGGAGGCAATGCTGCCTTCATGATCAACATAGATCCAAACATGCTCCAAATCATAAATATGCTGGATATCATAGTCCCAATAAATAGCGTATTCAATCACCGTTTTTATTTTTGCGGGATCGAACCGGATTTTGCGATTGAATGACGGTGATGGCGCATCGGATTCGAATACAGTTACGCCTACACGAATAGGTTGAAACGGTTCGAGCCTGTCCATGTACAAAATAGGGGAATAGCGTCTTACCATTTCCAAATCAATATGATTATCGGACAAAGACATAAAGGATAGCCTCCTAGAAAATAGTCGATTCATGTTTTCTCATTAAGCATCCCATAGCGGGTTATGCGCTTCACCCCTATTATATAGCGATTTGAAAATAATACAAACGAAAATTGATTTCCTTTATCCCACGAAGAAATGGTGAATATAGGGAAAAAGGAGCGTATAGTCAAGAAGTAAGACTATTTAACTATTTTTACCATAAGCATATAAAAGCCCAGCACTGCTCTTACAATTCGCAATTATATTAATAAAGCTAGTGGTGCTTAGAAATAAAAGAGAGAGGATGTGAGCCATCGAGATAGGAGCCAGCAGCCAGAAAAAGAAACCGGATATCATTCTCAAAAAATTTTTCCATCTTTGTCAAATGTTCTTGCGTCAGATAAGGAAGCCATGTATTATACAAATAAAGCGTTTACATTAAGCGCTTACAAAAACCGATTTAATTAAACCGGTTTAACAAACATGAGATTTTTAATACATAAGTACGGATTGTAAACCTAAAAATTAAACCGGTTTAATAATAATCGAGGAGGTGCATTCTTTTTTATTGCATCACAAGCAACAAGCAAACGGGAAAATTAAATTTGGAGGGGTTCATTTGAAAAGAAACCGATTTATCTTTATGCTGCTCGTGATTTTGTCCGTCGTTTTAGTAGCTTGCACCAATAATGCAGGCCCTGCGCAAGTGAAAGACAGTCCCAAACCATCAACAAAGGTGGAGGAAGCTCCGGTCACTCCTACCGACGCCAAAGAAGCTCCCATGCTTGCCAAGCTTGTCACTGCCGGCACGCTGCCGCCGCTCGAAGAGCGTCTTCCGGTTCAGGCGGATGTCAAGATTGAAGAGGTTGTCGATGAAATTGGGCAATACGGCGGAGATTGGAAAATGCCATGGTCAGGTCCTGGCGACAAATGGGGGGTTGGCCAGCCTACCGAAGAGGCTCTCTTCCGTTTTAACAAAACGGGCGATAAAGTGGAGCCGAATGTAGCCAAGAGCTATGAAGTGAATGCAGATTCCACAGTGTTCACCATCCACTTGAGAGAAGGGATGAAATGGTCGGACGGCGTTCCGTTTACGGCAGATGATGTTCTATTTTATTGGGAGCACATGCTGACGAAAGAGACATTCGGCAAGAAGATCTATGATGCCTACTACTCCATTGATCCGGTTACGGGCGACAAAGCGTTGGCTGAGGTCAAAAAAGTAGATGCTTACACATTTACGGTTACCCACAAGTATCCGAGCGTTCAGTTTTTGGAGCGTGTCGCCATCGATAACAAATGGTTCTTCGCTCCCGCACATTTTCACAAAACGATCCTACCTGAGTTTGTAGGTGACGATAAAACGCTGGAAATTACAAAACAGTGGGGCTATGAGGATCCAAAGGTATTCCTAGTGGAAATAGGCTACTATTTCTGGCTTCACTCCCAAATTCCGACTCTGCGGGCATGGGTTGCGAAAACCGATCCGAACAGCGATCAGTTCATTATGGAACGGAACCCGTACTTCTGGAAAACGGATGCGGAAGGAAAACAGCTTCCATACATCGACCGGATTGTTGCAACGAAAATCCAAGATCCAAGTCAAAAGACGCTTGGTACGCTGGCTGGCGATTACAACCTGTTAACCTTTGATTCCAAAGAATTTACGGTTTTGAAGGAAAACGAGAAGAAAGGCGACTACCGGATTATTCCTTGGACACAGCCTGCCTGGTCTAGCGCGGGTATTCAGTTAAATCAGACGACAGAAGATCCAAAGCTGCGCAAGCTCTTCCAAGATATTCGCTTTAGAGAGGCGCTGTCGATCGGAGTTAACCGCGTAGAAATATCCGAAATCGTATCCAACGGACTGGCAGAGCCTGTACAAGCTTCCGTTCCGGAAGGCGTTATCGGCTATCAAGAGGGCTGGTCGAAGCAATGGGCGGATTATAATCCAGAACGCGCTAACCAAATTTTAGATGAACTCGGATTAACCAAGCGGGATAAAAATAATTTCCGTACGTACGAAGATGGTTCCGATTTGACACTAACCGTCATCGAATCAAGCACGGACTCTGCGGCTTTCCTAGAGCTGCTCAAAAAATATTATGAGGACATGGGACTGAAAACAAACCTCAAGGTAGTTGATCAAGGAACGCACTTTGATATGAAATATGCGAATCAGGTACCTATGACAACAGAGAATATCTCTGTTGCGAACGTAGCTTTCCGTCCGGATACGCTTGTTCCGCTTCGCGTCATAACACCTTGGTTCGGCCATTATGGCTTGTACAGCTCCTCGGGTGGCAAAGAGGGCGTTAAGCCAGAGGGTGACGTAGCTCTGATCCTTGAATACTGGGATAAGATCAAAGCAAGCAAAAGTGTAGATGAAATCAATCAATTGAGCAATGAAATTGTTAAGCTCCATCAGAAAAACCAATGGGTTATCGGTTATGCAGGGCCTACTCCAGTGCTGATTGTCGCTTCAAATAACGTGCGCAACATTCCGACTGATGCAGTATGGGCAGATGAATACCGTTCGCTTGGCCAAGGCCATCCATCGCAATTTTTCATTAAGCAATAGTCGCTTTTAGCTTAAGAAGCAATAGCAGGGAACCGAAATTCCCTGTTATTGCCCCACCAATACGAGTCAAATTGTTACGGAGAGGATAGGATATGACATGCTTCAATATATATTAAAACGAATCCTATTGGTCATACCCGTTGTATTGTTTATCTCTTTTATCGTTTTCTATATCATCCAGCTTCCTCCTGGCGATTATGTTTCCAACTACTCAGCCAAAATGTCTGCGGCTGGAGATGTCATGACTCCGGTCGAAATGGATGAAATGCGGGCGAACTTAGGGCTGGACCGGCCCATTTATGAACAATATTTTGTATGGATGAAAAAAATAGTGACCAAAGGCGATTTCGGGTTTTCCTTTAATTACAACAAACCGGTCACCGCCGTCATTAAACAATACATGGGGCTGACCTTGGTCGTGTCGCTTGTCACGATGGTGTTTCATTACGTCGTAGCGATCCCGATAGGGATTTATACAGCTGTCAAACAGTATACCGCTGGCGATTATTTTTTCTCCGGATTAAGTTTTATCGGCATGGCTACGCCAAACTTCCTTTTAGCCATTATATTAATGTATCTCTCATACACCTGGTTCGGTGATCCGCTGCTTGGCCTGTTTTCCAGTGAATACGTCAATGCGCCTTGGTCGATGGACAAAGTGCTTGACCTTATGAAGCATATGGTTATTCCCGTTATTGTAATTGGACTTGCGAGCACCGCGGATCTCATTCGGATAATGAGAGGCCAGATGCTCGATGAGCTTAATAAACCTAATGTCGTTACGGCCAGAGCGAAAGGGTTGTCGGAGTTTAAAATTTTGTTCAAATACCCGACACGCGCGGCGCTGAATCCCATTGTTAGTACTTTTGGGTGGTCGCTGTCCTCGATCTTTACTGGTGCGACCATTACCGCGATTGTTCTGAATTTACCCTTGCAGGGTCCGGTTATGTATAACGCTTTGCTTGGGCAAGACATGTACCTTGCTGGGAGCTGGCTGCTATTCATGGCGCTGCTAACGGTCCTAGGTACCTTGATTTCGGATATTTTGCTAGCTTGGTTAGATCCAAAAATTCGTACAGAGTTCAGGGGTAATTAGCCGATGAGAACAATGCCTGTATTCAGAAGACAAAAGACGGAAGCCCTTCAGCCAGTCAAAACCAAGGATGCCAACTACAGCTCGCAATGGCGGCTGATCTATCTCAGATTCAAGAAGCATAAGCTTGCGCGGATTAGCCTCTTCATTCTTGCTTTTCTTTATCTTATTGCGCTACTTGCCCAATTTATCGCGCCTTATGGGCTGCAGAGCTACGACAGCAAATATGTGAATGCGCCTCCAATGGGCTTCCATTTTGTAGATGCAGCCGGCAAATTTCATATCAAACCGTTCGTATATGAGCTGCAATCGACGCGCGACCCGGAAACAATGCGCAAAATATTCGTGTCGAACACGGAGAAGCGCTACTCGCTCCAGTTTTTTGTAAAAGGGGAGCCATACAAGTTTCTGGGCTTCATCCCGACCTCAACCCATTTGCTAGGCGTAGAGCAGCCAGGCCGTATTTTCCTGCTGGGAACCGACGGCATGGGTCGGGATTTATTTTCGCGTATTATTCTTGGCAGCCAGATCTCGCTAAGCATACCGCTAGTGGGCGTGGCAATCAGCTTCGTGCTAGGTTTGATTATCGGCGGGATCTCGGGTTATTTCGGCGGCTGGCTCGATTCGATTATTCAGCGCATTATTGAAATTATCCGATCGTTTCCAACATTGCCGCTTTGGATGGCATTATCTGCTGCCATTCCGCCTCGAATACCCGTCGTCACCATGTATCTATACATCGTCATTATATTTGCCTTTATTGGATGGACCGATTTGGCGAGGGTGGTACGTGGGAAGTTTATCGCATTGAAAAATGAAGATTATGTCATTGCCGCTAAGATCGCTGGCGTTGGCAATACGAAGATTATCGTGAAGCATCTGTTGCCCGGCTTCATTAGTTACTTAGTCGTTGCGACGACGCTGGCTATTCCCGCCATGATTTTAGGCGAAACAGCCATGAGCTTCCTCGGTCTTGGCATTCGTTCTCCGGCTACTAGCTGGGGAGTATTGCTGCAGGAGGCCCAGAAGATTGAGAATGTAGCCCTATATCCATGGAAGCTGATTCCGCTTGGAATCGTCATTTTAACGGTGCTAACCTACAATTTTCTTGGTGACGGATTACGCGATGCTGCAGATCCATACAAAAAATAGCTTTCTAAAATAAAGGCAAGCGAGGGGATACCATGACGACGCAAGCAGCTCAATCGGAGCAGCCTTTGCTATCAGTACAGAACCTTAAAATTCGAATTCAGATGGATAATGGGGAAATGAAAGCGGTAGACGGTGTCGATTTTGAAATTCATAAAGGGAAGACGCTCGGACTAGTAGGAGAATCGGGCTGTGGCAAAAGCTTGACCAGCAGAGCGATTATTAGCATTAATCCGAAGGAATGCAAGACGTCAGGGAGCATTGTCTATCGTTCTGATAACGAGGCTTCATTAAAAAAAATGGATTTGCTTTCCTTGAATCCGACCGGCAAGCAGATCCGTTCCATTCGCGGTCGCAAGATCGCTATGATTTTTCAAGAGCCGATGACAGCATTCTCTCCGATGTATACGATTGGGAATCAGATTATGGAAGCGATCCAGATCCATCGGACCAAAAATAAAAAGGAAGCCAAAAAAATAGCTTTGGAAATGCTGGCGAAAGTAGGCATATCGGATCAAGAGAAAAGGTTTGACCAGTATCCCCATGAGTTCTCGGGAGGAATGCGGCAGCGTGCTATGATCTCGATGGCATTATCTTGCAATCCTGAAATATTGATAGCGGATGAGCCGACTACCGCGCTAGACGTAACGATCCAAGCGCAGGTGCTGGAACTGATGAGAAGTTTGCAAGCGGAGCTAGGCATGGCCATTTTGCTGGTTACCCATGATCTGGGCATTATTGCTCAAATGTGCGATGAGGTAGCCGTTATGTATTTGGGGAAAATTGTGGAGCAGGCTCCCGTGAAAGAAATCTTTTATAATCCGAAGCACCCCTATACAAAAGGCTTGCTGAAATCGATGCCAAGATTGGGCGGCGATAAGAGCAAACGGCTGGATTCAATCGAAGGCTCGGTTCCAATGCCGATCAATATGCCTCCAATGTGCGGGTTTTACGAGCGCTGCAAGGATCGGATCGAAGGCGTCTGCAATACGCAGGCAGTGCCCAAAACCCGAATTTCCGACCAGCATTCCGTCAGATGTTTTCTTTATTCAGAGCAGCGTGAAGGAGAATCCCAATGACAAAGCCAATCCTTGATGTGATGAATATGAATAAGGATTTTCAAGTGAAATCCAAAACGGCGTTATTCCGCAAGCCTGCTCCAGTCCGCGTGCTTAACGATATTTCATTCGAGCTTATCGAAGGCGAAACGTTAAGTATCGTTGGAGAATCGGGGTGCGGTAAAACGACATTAGGCCGATGTATTGTAAGGGGCATGAACGCTTCCTCCGGTAATGTGATCTATCATACGGAAGACGGGCAGAAAATCGAGTTCCTTAAGCTAAAGGGAAAAAAATCGAAGCAATATCGCAAAGATATTCAAATGATTTTCCAAGATCCTTATTCATCGCTTAGTCCGAGGATGAGCGTGTTTGATATTATTTCAGAGCCGCTGATCGCTAATTTCAATCTAAAAAAATCGGAAATCGAAGAAAAAGTTACTGAAATTGCGGAGAAGACGGGCCTTAATGTCAGTTATCTTAGACGATATCCACATGCCTTCTCTGGCGGACAAAGACAGCGGATCGCTATCGCAAGGGCGCTTATCACGCAGCCTCGTCTTATTGTCTGCGATGAAGCGGTTTCCGCACTCGACGTATCGATTCAAGCGCAAATCATAAATTTACTCAAGGATTTACAGGAGCAATATCAAATCACGTATATCTTTATCTCGCACGATCTCTCGATTGTACAAAATATATCAGATCGCGTAGCCGTCATGCATTTAGGTAGAATCGTAGAGCTAGCCTCAACGGATTCCTTGTTCAGTCAGCCTAAGCATCCGTATACGGAGGCACTAATGTCCGCAGTTCCGCAGCCGGACCCAGAGATGAAGAAGGATCGAATCATACTCGAAGGGGAAGTGCCGAATCCTGCTAATCCGCCTAGCGGCTGCCATTTCCACCCGAGATGCGCATATCGCATGGATAAATGCGTCCAACAAGTTCCAGAGCTTCGTGAAGTAGGTTATAATCATTTTACGGCTTGTCATTTTGCGGAAGAACTACATTTAAGGGGTGTCCAAAATGATGCAGCAAATACAAACTGAGGCTGTGGAAAAGAAATTGATTGTCTTTTTGGATTGTGGCGACACCATCATTGATGAGGGTACCGAGATCCGGGACGAAGAAGGAACGGTCATCCAGGGTAAAGTCATTCCAGGCGCGGATATTATGGTCAAGGCGCTTGCCGAGCGGGGATACCGGTTGGCTATCGTCGCCGACGGAACAGCACAATCGTTCAAAAACTTGCTCACGCAGAACGGATTGTATGATTACTTCGAGACGTTGATCTACTCCGAGCCCGTGAAAGCCTCCAAGCCGAGTCCACGGATGTTCAAGGCGGCAGTTGGTGCGATGGATCTTAGCGAGGAGGATTATTCCCGCATCATTATGGTTGGCAACAATTTAAGCCGTGATGTAAGGGGAGCTAATCAGCTTGGCATGACGAGTGTGTTCCTTAGCTGGACGTCAAGATACCCGAAATCGCCTGCGGACGATTTGGAAATTCCCGATTATACGATTAATACTCCCCTTGAATTAATAGATTTGGTAGAGGTTCTTAATCGTGAATTGCCTTGAACTAGCTTTGAGAGGATGTTACTGCAAAAATGGCAAAAATCGATGACGTCGCCCGTCTAGCGGGCGTCTCCAAAGGTACGGTATCCAATGTATTTAGTCAGAAGAGGCCCACAAGCAAAAAGGTGACGGAAAGAGTGCTTCGTGTATCCAGAGAACTCAATTATGTTCCTAACCATATCGCGAGAAGCTTGGTCACCAAGAAAACAATGGCTATTGGACTTACGATTCCGCATGGAAATTTTTTCTTCAGCGCTTTTCACAACCAATTTATCAATGGCGTCGTTCTGGAAGCTTCCACCTACGGATATCGGGTATTGCTAGACATGATTGCTGTTGAGGAAGTGAAAACGCCGTCGCTTGCAAGCTACCCGATTGACGGGGCGATCGTGCTCGGGCCTACGGAAGAGGATGGGCGCATCCATTTGCTGCACCAGAATCAAATTCCATTTGTTACGGTTGGCAAAATTATTAATGAAGGCATTCCTGACTCCTCTACCGTCAATAATGACAATGACCAAATTATTCAAGATATCTGCACTTATTTAATCGGCCTTGGCCACCGCAACATGATGTTTCTAAATGCAGGACAACAGATGACCGTCTCCATTGAACGAACAGAAGCGTTCAAAAAATCATTAAAGGAGCATCAGATTGAGCTTCAGCCGCATATGATTCATTATAAGCCGTATATCCATTCCGACGAATATATGAAATATGGCTATAATGAAACGGTTCATATTTTGGGCACGCTGAAAGAAAAGGTAACGGCGATCATCGCGGATGATGACCGAACGGCATTCAGTGCGATGAATGCCATCAAGGATTTGGGCTATAGTGTCCCAGAAGATATTTCGTTGTTCGTTATCTGCGGAGACTTGTCGATGATGCATCAGATTACGCCATCGCTGACAGGCATGGATCTCCAGCCATCGGAGCTTGGCGTACAATCCGTCAGGCTGCTTATGCACAAGCTTGCTGTCCTTGACGGTGAGTATCAGGATCAATGGATTGTAAACAGTAAAATTATTGAGAGAAGCTCATGTTCATCCATATGAACAAGGAAGCAAAGATTCATGAAATAAGAGAGGCTTGCCATGGAACCTATAATCACATTTTTTTCTCATTTTTTCTCGGAATATGAAATCTATTTCCGTATTTTCATCAGCGCCTTCTTAGGGCTGCTCATCGGATTTGATAGAACCCATAAGAACAAACCGGCAGGGGTAAAAACCTACACCTTCGTTACGGTTGCGTCTGCACTAATTACCATCGTTTCGATAGAAAGTGTAGAAGTATATGGTCATATGAATGATCGGACTATGATGGACCCTATGCGTTTGGCTGCGCAAATTGTTTCAGGCTTAGGTTTTCTCGGTGCGGGTCTCATTATGAAAACCGGCTTCGAGGTTAAAGGATTAACCTCAGCAGCTATGATTTTATTTGCCGGAGGCGTCGGCATTGGAATCGGAGCAGGTTTTTATGGCATTGTTTTATTCACAATCGTTACGGCTTTTGTATTCATTCGGGTCGGCGGATGGATTGAAAAGCTGGAGCATGACAAACTGCAAGCAAGAGAAGACAAGGATCTGCCGTTGTAAGTAGAGCGAGGCTCCTAAGAGCTACATCTTATAGAACAGGAATGATTCCGCAGAGCGATCGCTAATGCTCTTCGTGATCATTCCTGTTTTTATTAAGACCGGATGGTCATGAGGAATAGACATTGATTTTAATTAAATGTTCATTTAACATAAGGTCATGAGACATAAAGATGAAAATAAAAATGAAGCGATTTTTGAAGCTACCATTCAATTGTTAAATGAAATTGGATTTTCGGATATATCCATGTCCAAGATTGCTAAACGAGCAAACGTCTCCTCGGCAACGATTTACGTTTATTTTGAGAACAAGGAGGATATGTTCGGGAAGCTTTATGTGAAAGTCAAAGAAAAAATGAGTCAGCATGTGCTGGAGGGACTTCATGAATCTTTAACTACGCAGGAAGTGTGCGAGAGGTACATGAGAAATTCATGTACCTTTATTCTAGAAAATAAAGATTATTTCTTATTTCTAGAACAGTTTTCGGCCTCGCCATTGATGGAGAAACTGTGCCTTGAAGATACATCGTCCATGTTTATTCCTTTGCATCAATTATTTGAAAGGGGCAAACAAAGGGGAGAGCTTAAGCAGGTGGATTCCGTTGTCTTGCTTACGTATTGCTACTTCCCGGTGACACAGCTGGCGAGAGCTCATTTTAAAGGACAGTTTGAAGCGAATGAAGCGAGTTTAGAACATATGATCAGCATGAGTTGGGACGCCATAAGAAGCTAAGGAATGGCGTCCTACTTTTACGTTAATTATTAAACGAACGAACGATTATCAAAGAGAAAAATACAAAGAGAGTAGGGATTTCTGATGAGTGATGAAAAGCAAACAACAGCTAGGAAAATAAAAGTGATTATTACTGGCGCTACAGGCATGGTTGGAGAAGGGGTGCTGCATGAGTGCTTAGCAGACCCAAATGTAGAGGGAATTTTATCCCTTAGCCGCAAGCCGGTCGGTATGAAGCATCCCAAATTAACGGAGATTGTACATGCTGACCTTTTCGATTTGTCAGCATTTGAAGAACAGCTAAAAGGGTATGACGCTTGTTTTTTCTGTTTAGGCGTGTCGTCTGTCGGTATGAACGAAGCAGAATATACTAGAGTTACTTTTGATTTAACGACGTATGTGGCCAAACTGCTATCCAAGTGGAATGTGGGCATGGTGTTCTGTTACGTGACAGGTGAAGGGACTGATCAAAGCGAAAATGGAAAAAGCATGTGGGCTCGCGTGAAAGGGAAAACGGAAAATCATCTTCTTCAGCTGCCATTCCGTAAAGCTTATATGTTCCGGCCGGGCTACATCCACCCGACAAAGGGCTTGACGAATACTCATCGTTATTACGCCGCTTTAAGCTGGATGTATCCTGTTCTGCGCCGGACATTGCCCAAGCATGTGGTTACATTGAAAGAGCTTGGACAGGCAATGATTTATCTAGTTCATGAGAACTATGATGCGTCCATTTTGGGGAGCAAAGATATGGCCCTACTCGCAAGCCATTACTCTACGTCACATTAATTGTCTTAAATGAAGCGCTGGAAGCGCTGTAGCATTTCCCAAATAAAAACGGGCAACTGGAGTAGTAACCCAGTTGCCCGTTAATTTTGAAATTAAAAATACCTATTTGGTAAGTGCCGCTTCCGCCTGTTTAACTAGCTTATCGATCGTTGTATCCAGATCCTGACCGCCTACCATATATTTCTCTGTTTCTACGTTGTAAATATCCTCTAGAACGGCAAAGGATTCAGGGAATTTAGTAATTGGATTGGGAGCAAGCTTCGGATGATTCCATACATTTAGCATAGAGTCCGTGTCGATTAAGGCTTCATTACCCGCGGCAATCGCTTTGACCGTTGCTGTGTTGTCCGCTCCGATCATCGTCGAGAATTCATTTACAATATTAGCGCCATCGCCGGAAATGAATTTCATAAACTTATAAGCAGCTTCTTTGTTCGCAGAAGATTTATTAATGGCATTATAGGTGCTTGAGCCTGATGTTCTGCCTTCTGGGCTGTCTTTCCATCTTGGCATCATAGCAAATACGGTAGTGAAATCATGCGGGAATTTCTCAGTGTTGATGATATCGGCTGCAATCCATGATCCGGTGAAGACCATTGCTGCTTTGCCATTAAAAAATACATCGCGGTAAGCCATATTCGTAGACTTCGCATCAGCATAAGTGATTTGGCTGCCATCTACTTGCTCCATATCACGGATGAATTGCAGCCACTCCTTGAAGACCGGATCAGCTAGGTTGGAAGACCCGTCGTCCTTCACATAAGGGTTGTCCAGCTTCGTTGCGAACAATGCTTCTCTACGGTATTCAGCCCAAGTATGCATGTAGGAGCCGTAAACCTTGTTTGGACCATCACCTTTAGTTAGTGCTTTGGCATAAGTGCTGTAATCATCCCAAGTCCAATCCAGTGGAGGGACAGGCAGTCCGGCCTCATCGAGCATTTTCTTGTTCAGAATGACGTAATAAATCGAAGAATTGTAAGGAAGGCCGTAGTTCACGCCATTCACATCCGCAGTGAATTGATACACATCCTCAAATGATTTGCCTTCTGCTTGAATATACTCGTCAACCGGAGCAAATAAATCCTTTAATGCCCGTTCTGCATAATCCTTATAGGATGGGAGGGCAGTAACGTCGTACTTCGCTCCTGATAGCGACATCAGGTCTAGTTTCTTCAGAAACTCGACGGAATCGTTCTCTGATTGCAGATCCAGCTTGACCTTAATGTCCGGGTTGGCTTCATTAAAGGCATCGACCTGTAGCTGCCTCAAATATTTCCCGTCTTTGTTCTTCGTTCCATCGTAAGTCAAGAAGCTGATCTCCACCGGATCTTTCCCTGTTGGCACATTTGTAGCTGAGCCAGAGCTCTTCGAATCGCTTGAACAGCCTGCCAATAAGGTTGAAATTAGTACGCCTGAAACAACAAACATCGAGACCCATTTTTTCTTTGTCATCATTTTCCCTCTTCCCTTTTGTATGATGTACTGTAAAGCAATGTATGGCACAGCGGAAAGCAGAGAATGGGTTACCCTTTGACTGCACCGCTGGTGATACCTTCAACAATAAATTTTTGGCCTGCGATAAATACCAGCAATAGCGGAACTACGGCGCAAACCGCGGCAGCCATCAGCAAGGAATAGTAAGTGCCTGACTGTGAAGCGAACTGCGACATTCCAAGCTGTAGCGTAAATAGCTCTTTGCTGTTAAGAAAAATGAGTGGATTCTGATAATCATCCCAAGTCCATATAAATCGAAGGATCGCGAGCGTAGCGATGGCTGGCTTGGAAATCGGAATCACGATTTGAATAAAGATTCTCGTATATCCTGCGCCATCTATTTTGGCTGCTTCAATTAATGAATCGGGTATCGACATCATGTATTGCCTTAGCAGAAAAACGCCGTATACGCTGAAAAGGAGAATGAGAACAAGTCCACCATGGGTATCGATCAACCCGAGCCAGGTGAGCAGCATAAATTTTGGCACGATGGTTACTTGATCGGGAATCATCATCGTGGCAAGAAACAAGGCAAACAGCCCTTGCTTAAACTTGAAATTCAGCTTTGCGAATGCAAAAGCTCCCATCGTGGCAATTAGCAGCTGCGTTACGGTTACGATGACCGAGACTTTAATCGAATTCAAATAATAAAGTGGAAAATCATAGTTGGATGACCATACTTCCTTATAGTTATTCCACGCATTCCAGCGAGGCGGTATCCACTCAATCGGAAAATTGAAAACATCGACCTCATACTTAAACGACGCCGAAAGCATCCATAGAAGCGGGAACAGCATCGTAATCGTGAAAAGTCCCAATAGCAATGTGTTCAAAAGCTTGGAGATTTTTATACGAGCGCTCATATTCTCACCTCAATCGTATATGACCCATTTATTTTGCTGACGCACTTGAATCATCGTGATGATAAAGATAATGATGAACATCAGCCATGCTGCGGCATTCGCAGTACCCATATTGTAGAAGCTGAAAGCTTCACGATAGATGTAATAGGCAATATTCGTCGTTTCATTGCCTGGACCGCCTTTGGTCAAAATGCGGATGGAGTCGAAAACCTTAAAGGAGCCGATGATGCCCATCGTGGCAAGAAAGAAGGTCATAGGCGATATCATGGGAATGGTAATGTGACGGAATTTCTTAGCCTCGTTCGCTCCATCAATGGTCGCTGCCTCGTAAAGCTCATTTGGAATCCCCTTTAGTCCGGCCATAAACACAATGACGTTGTAGCCAAGGGTTTGCCAGATATGAAACGCCATGACGGTTGGGAAAGCCCATTTCATATCCGTAAACCATTTGGGAGGATTATCAATGCCAATGGACATCAGGAAGCTGTTGATAGGTCCATAGGAGGGCTGAAAGACAACCATCCACACGACAGCTGAAGCTACAACACTAGAGATATAAGGAATGAAAACGACGACTCTGAATAATTTTGACGCATAGACGTATTTATTGATCATAACGCCAACCAACAAACCGAGCGTTAGCCCAACAGGGACGGTAACGAGCGCAAATAAAATGGTATTGAGCATCGATTTGGTGAACCACTCGTCCTTGCCGGATAATAAAAAGGTGAAGTTGTCCAGTCCTGCGAACTTGATTCCTTTAAAGCCGGTGAGGAAATTCCACTCCGTAAAACTCAGCAGGAGGGAGCCGATAATGGGAAACACGATGAAGAAAGCAAAGCCCAAAAGACTGGGCAATAAAAACAGATAGGCAGCAACATTCTCTTTGAATTTGAGAGATCTCTTTGGCTCCATGATTAGGTCACCTCGACTCGTTTCAGATCAGCAGAAATCGATTTAGCATCAGGCATAGAGTGATTAGCGGAAAAATTGTACCTCTACACGTATATGTCTCGATTCAGCAGTGAAGCAGACTCCTCATCTAAATATAAGAACCATTGTTCATGCTTGCGAAGCATAGTTGCAGGCATCAGATTTGTGATTTCTGCTGCCTCCAGCGTTTCTTTGACAGCAGCTGCTTTGGCCTTATGGGGAACCACTGAAACAATAGTTTTGCAAGACATGATCAGAGCGACGGTGGCGGTTATTGCCGTTTTCGGCACATCATCGAAGCTGGGGAACCAGCCCTCATTTACTTGCTGCGTCCTGCAGCGCTCATCCAATTCAACGACCTGGTACAATTCCTTCGTATCAAAGTCAGCTGGAGGATCATTAAATGCAATATGACCATTATCTCCAATACCAATGATTCCTAAATCGATAGGTGCTTCCGAAAGCTTCTCAGTAAGCGATGCGATAACTAGTGAAGGATCTTGGTCAGTGTCAATGAGATGGACAGCAAACGGATTAATTTTGCTTGTGAACCTTGAAACCAAATAATTTCGAAAGCTAGCTTTGTGGGAAGCGGGAATGCCGATGTATTCATCTAAATGGAATATTTCGACCTTATCCCAAGGGATCTCCATAGCGAGCAGTGCCTCGTAAAATTCAAAATGAGATTGTCCGGTGGCAAGCATCAGTCGGGCCTTGCCGCTGCTGCGTATAGCGGATAATAAAATCTCGCTGGCTTTGCCTGCTGCTTGTTCTCCGAGCTCTCTTGCATGTTTTGATATTGTGATAGTCATTTTTTTGTCTCCTATTTCGTGTGACTTGTCTGGACTTCGTCGTCTTTAAAGATGATTTTCCCCATCACCATCGTCATTTTGATGTTGATGTCTGGGTCAAAAAGCACGAGATCAGCATCATAGCCCAGTTCCAATTTGCCTTTATGATCATGAATGCCAAGAAGGGTAGCAGGCGTCAGGGCAGCCATTTTCACAGCGTCGTAGAGTGGAACGCCCGCGAGTGTAACCATATTGCGAACAAGCTGGTTGGTTGTCGCCACGCTTCCGGCGAAGGCTTGCCGGTCCAGCAGCTTCATGACACCGTCTTCAAGCACGGTTTGCATGCCGTTCTTCTGGACGACAAGATCTCCTTCCTTATAATCGGAAGCGGCAGCGAAGAGAGCGTCGGTAATAAGCGAAATTTTGTCTGCGCCTTTGTTTTTGTAAATGAGGCGCAGCAGCTCCGCAGGAAGGTGCTTGCCATCGGCAATGACTTGGACAGTTAAGTCATCCAGCAGCAAACCGGCCTCAACGACACCGCCAATGCGATAGCCGTTCACTCGGTGTACCACGGAACAGCCGGAATAAATATGAGTAACATCGGAATAGCCGTGTTCGACAGCTTCCGTAATTTCATCAAAGGTGGCATCAGAATGGGCGATGGAGGCGATAATTCCGCGCTTTTGCAGCTCAAGACCCAGTTCTAATCCACCAGGGAGCTCGGGAGCCGCGCCCATCATAATAATTTTGTCCCATTGGTCAAGCAGGCCCATGTAGGTTTCTTTTTCCGGATTTAGAATATGGTCGGGATTTTGTGCGCCGCGCTGAGATTGGGCAAAGTAGGGGCCTTCCAGATGAATGCCTAAGATGTTGCATTCTTCAACGAGAGGCTTCGCTATTCTGACGGCATGTATGGTTTCATACAGCTCTGAGAGTGGCGCTGCCAGCGTTGTCGGCAAAATCGACGTTGTTCCGTACCGAGCATGGGCAACGCAAATTTCGCGAATCATATCCGGCGTGGAACGATTAAATTCATATCCGCCGCCACCATGAACATGAATGTCGATAAATCCAGGGGAAACATAAAGGCCATTTGCATCAATCATGGTATAGTCGCTGAAGTCTGCAGCAGCGGAATGCTCATAAATGCCTGTAATCCGCTGATCGCTGACTGCAACACATCCTCGTTCCATAATTCCTGCAGGAGTTACAACCTGAGCATTCGTAATGAGATACCTCATGCTGATGTCATCTTCTTTCACTGTTATTTGGTTATAGAAATCGATTTCTTTCGCAGGTTTCTGGTTTTGCATACATCTCCGCACCTGTTAATTAGGATTAAACTATAGAAAACAGTCACTGTCAAGAAATTTCAGTGAAAAAAACTGACTATTTATGTTAGTTTAAAGCGTTTACAAAGTTTGTGATATCGTAAATTGACTTTTTAGTAAAGAATAGTATACTCGAAATAGAAACAAATATTCATATTTCTATAGAAACAAAATCTGGCTGTCTCAGCTAATCTTAGAAGAAGGTAGAGAGCGCATGGGGAAATTAGTGGTTAAAAAGACGACGATTTATGACATTGCAAAGTTTTGCGGCGTTTCTCCGGCTACAGTATCTAGGGTGCTTAGCAATAGTAACTACCCCGTAAGCGAGGAGACCAAAAAGAAGATTTTACATGCAGCAAAGGTTTTGAAATATATTCCTAACTTGATTGGCAAAAATCTCAAGACGGATCAAAATCATGATATCGGAGTAGTTATTCCCAATATGTCTAATTACTATAGTACGCTGCTGCGGGGAATACAGGATGTTGCGCTGAAATACGATTCACAAATTATTTTGTGCAACTCTTACCGGGACGTAAAGGTTGAAGAGAAAAACGTGAATTTGCTGCTGCAAAAGCAAGTGAAGGGAATACTCATTGCTTCCATTGATGACAGCGGCGAGGTATTAAGGCAGATCATCGATAAAAATGTCGCGGTCGTAGCGATGGAGCAGGATGTTAAAGCAGAATGCAACCGGACGGGATTTAATTTCACGGCTGGGGCCAGTCTGGCGACTGAGCATTTGATTGAATGCGGACACAGCAACATCGGTTTCGTGACAGCGCCGCTGCTTAGAATGAGCAGAAAGAAGCTGCTTGCTGGCTATAAGCTAACCTTATTGGAAAACGGAATTTCGATTAATGAGGACTATATCTATGTGGAATCCCATGAAAATGACGATGACGAGCGTTATGATTTTATGATTGGGAAACGAGCAGCAGATTATTTCTTGTCGCTGCCAACGCCGCCTACCGCAGTTTTCTGCTTTAATGACATGGCCGCGATCGGATTAATTAGGCGTTTGCAAGAAAAACGCATTTCAGTACCGGAAGATATGGCTGTTGTTGGCTTTGACAATATTCCTTTTACCGAAATGACAACGCCGAGCATTACGACGATCGACCAAAGCACCTTTGACCTAGGGCATTTATCAGCTGATTTACTCTTCAAAAACATTGTTCCCCAGAAGCAAAATTCGCTTGCCCATGTATCCATGCAATTAGAGCCGAAATTGGTAATCAGGGAATCAACTACCGCTCGAAAATAATAGTTTTTTAAGCAGAACCATTAATTGTTTCTTTGATGTTTCTGCTTATTTTGTTGATTAGTATGTTTAGAAACGCTCACTTTTATTCGGATATTAAAATGTAACCGCTATTATGGCAGCAATTTAACATTTACTTTTCAGATTAAGTTTGGTATTGTCGTTATGCATACATCAGTTTTAAAGTTATTTTATAGAAATCGATTTCTATACTTGATCGGGAGGTTTCACCCATGAATGCGAATTCGGATATTATGTCAGCTTATATGGATAAGATTATAGAGCTTTTTACGGAAATCAAGAGTGAGCCGCCGGAGAGATTACGGCACGTCGCTAAGCTGCTTGCAGGCCATATTGCAGAGGATAAGCTGATCTATTTATATGGTCCAGGAGGACATTCCAATATGAACGCAACGGAGGTCTTCTTTCGAGCAGGCGGATTGATGCACATTAGCGCGATTTTGGATGAAGGTACGATGATTTCCAATGGTGCACTTCGTTCCATGGCTATCGAAAGGACTCCAGGGTATGGGAAAATCGTCATTGCCGACAATAATCTTAAAGAAGGCGATATTTTAATTATTGCGAATGCTTATGGAATCAATACCGCCTGTATTGATGCAGCGCAAGAAGCGAAGGCGAGAGGCGTGACGACGATTGCAGTAACCTCAGTCGGCCATGCACAGGCGACACCAGCCGGTCATATCGCCCGTCATCCGTCACAGCTGAACCTATATGAAGTCTGTGATTATTATTTGGACAGCAAGGTGAAGCCGGGTGATGCGGCTCTTGAGATCGAAGGCATTGAACCGAAAATGGGATCAACCTCTACGTTCGCCAATGCGTTTTTGCTCAATTCACTAATGATGACGACGGCTGCCTACTTAGGGGAGATGGGCGTTCAAGCTCCGGTATGGCGAAGCGGCAATGCGCCAGGCGGGGACGAGTGGAACAATCAATTCATCCAACGCTTCAAAGGCAGAGTGCGCTGGCTATAAGATTCGTTATGGGCAAAGGAGATATAAAATGAAGCTTAATCTCATTCCTCAACCGCAATTCGTACAAAGGAACGGGCATCGATTGGCCTCCGACTTTTCGAATGTGGATGTTGTCATTCATACCCCGGCTGCGGACAATCGTTTGTATATGCTGGGGCAGTGTATCTTTGGGCAGGTGACCCCATTTATTCAAGGATCGGATGTGTATGCGCTTCATACCGTCGGATTGCCGCTTAACCTTGAGATGCTAAACCGGATTAAAGGCAAGCAGGACGGCTATGTTCTCATAATCAACGAAGGAAGTCTTGAAATTTATGCTCTTACGGCAAGCGGATTGTTTTATGGCATGAAAACGATCGAGCAGCTGCTTCATAATTATAATGGACATTTGCCGGCATTGACGATTGTGGATTGGGCAGATTTACAGCTTCGCAGCGACTATCTTGATTTGCGAACCGTATACCCGACTTTCGAGCATATGCTTGAATATATTGCAGAGCTTGCCAGCTATAAGATCAATACGTTGGTCGTTGAATATGAAGACAAGCTTCCGTTCCGCAAACTTTCATTTTTGCGTCATTCTGAGCTGGTATTTTCGGATGAACAGCATAAGCAGCTTCTGCAAACAGCACATGAGCATTTTGTTCAAATTATTCCGAAGCAGCAATCCTTTGGCCATTTGGAATATATATTGAAGCATCCGCAATTTATAGACTTGCGGGAGACACCGAGCAACGTAGGGGAGCTTTGCCCGCATCGTTCAGGTTCCTTTGAAATGATGGAAGGCATCCTGGAAGAAATCGCCGAGCTTCATCCGCATAGCGAATATCTTCATTTAGGGTGTGACGAAGTTTGGAGCCTAGGTACCTGTGAAGATTGCTTAGCTTCTGGCCTAAGCAGGGAATTATCGTTTGTCCGGTTCGTAAATCGCTTAATCGACAAGGCTTGCTCGCTTGGCAAGAAACCGATGATTTGGCATGACATGCTTGCCCATGCTTCTGAAGATGAAATTGCCCAGCTTGATAAAAGAGTCATCGTTGTCGTTTGGATTTATGGCGGCTACCGCATGAAGGCGGATGCAAAGGATATTATTCGGAAGCTTCGCAGCGCTGGCGTTGCAATAATCGGAGCTTCAGCAGTTCGCTGCTGGGACGATCAAGGCGACCAGAATTATCCGGTCATTCAGAACCGTATCAAAAATGTACTGGATTGGGTAGAGCTCGCGCAATCGGAACAGCTTAGCGGCATCATTAATACGAATTGGTCGGCTCCATTTTCGTTAGGCAGTCCGTACGGGTTATTTGAAACCTCTCGCTATCCTGCCTTTTTTGCGGCGGATTGCAATTGGAACATCCATGCGGATAGCAGCGATTTTCTGAAACGATTTCTTCTTCAATACCATGGTGTAAGCACCGAGGAGGAGTCAAGCGAACAATTCGATTATGTGGCAACGGATTATTATCAGCTTATACCGCAATTGCTGCCGGATATTCAACATAACCTTCACACGGCTGAACTCATTGCAGCTATGATCCAGTTCGAGCTTCCAGCCAAACGACGCTTCCCGCTTCATACGTTTCTGTTCCGGGGTGAGATGTCCGAGGTAACTGAAGAGGTTGTTACCACATTAAAACATAAATATGAATTGGCATATGGAGATTTGAGGATTGCTAGAACCAGCATGCATCAGATTTTGTCCAAACTGCTGACGCCGACGATGGTTGAATTGTTTATGCATTCTAGGTTTTATTTATTCGATCTTTACGAAGTCAAGCTTCAATCCATGCTTGCGAAGCACGAACAAAACGATAAGGAAGCGGGGGAATAACATGCCTGATATGCTCGTAAAACTATATGATTTGCCGGATAACCAGGAGTTGCTGGGCAAGCTGAAAGCACAAGGCATCCAAATCAAGCGGGTGCTCACAGCAGATAAAGACAAGGTTGTTGATTTTGTCAGCAAGCATTTCACAACGAACTGGAGCAATGAATGCGAGTGCACCTTTGCCCGTCTGCCTGTCAATTGCTTTGTTGCCGTGAAAGACAAACAGATTATTGGCTTCTCCTGCCATGATGCCGTAGTCAAAAACTTCTTTGGCCCAACGGGAGTATTGGAGGATTATCGCGGCCTTGGCATAGGTACGGCGCTGCTTCTGGAGTCCCTGCATGCGATGCGTAATGATGGCTACGGTTATGCAATCATTGGCTGGGTAGATAAGGCTCTGCAATTCTATCAAAGAATCGTTGGAGCCGTTGTCATTGAAGATTCTTTCCCAGGCGTATACCGTGATCTCATTACGTTAGATTAAGCGAAGATTTTGTAAGAATAGAAATAGATCATGAACTGAAACCGTGCAGTCATAGGAAACGTAATCTTTATTCCTATTTGTGACTGACAAGCCGATATAAAGAAGCCGGAACGCTTAAGGAATAAGCGTCTCGGCTTCTTTATATGAAAGAGTAATTTTTGGTGCTATTTGTGGTAGTCCCCCCAGTTCTTGCTCACCATTCGTCAAAATGTTGTTCAATCAGTTCGGATAAAGAGTTAGCCAAAATCTTGCTCTCGCCTGTATCGTGATAACAAATGAAGACCCTGCCTTCCGAATCAAGAAAGATTGGGTCGCCCGAACCATCAATGGAAAACACGCATGCACGGTTCAACATGTCTCCTGCAGATGTGCCCATGAAGTCCGCTCTGAAAGATTTCGTTAATTCCGTTACCGTCTCCCGGCCGATGGAGGACCCATTGGAGAATGCATGAATCGACAATCCCGCATAAGCCCCTCCAAAGCGTTTAATAAATTGAATATATTCTTTGTCTAGCGGAACACCAAGCTCTAGCTCGGCAGCAGCAATTTCTTCATCAGCAGCGGGTTTGCCGACTAAAGATTCATTGTCTTCACGAAATAGAAATTGCTGCAATCTCGCAAGGAGATCTTCGTTCATCCTAATCGCCTCCTTTTCAAAAATGAATACATTATGGAAAATTTTTCAGCCAACTAAATCAAATTATACTATACAGGTATAGTAATGGCACATCACATCATTGTGCGGGCGTGTTGTTTGTTTTGCGGCTTGTCGGGCAGTTCGCATACCGGTAACCTGCGTTTTCATGGATTAACTCACGCAAGAAATGCTTGCACAGCAGTAAGAATCCCATATATATGGGATTGCTGTTTCGCTCACCTCATCTATAATTGAGAATGATTCTTAATTAAGAGGCGGATGGGGAGCTGGAAACAAGTTGTAATGAACAGAGAGAATTAGAGCCATCATTCCATGTAAAGAAGGGATTAGCATGACCGATTTTAATGCATCTCAAAAAACTAACGCCAGCCGCAATCGTTTGTGGATGATGACCGCTATTGCTTTAGGCGCGTTTATGTCACATTTTACAGCAGGAGTCGTTAATGTATCGCTTCCGCAATTTATGGAGTATTTTCAGGCGGATCTTGGCAAAATAACATGGATTACGACGGGGTATTTGCTTATCATCACAGCGCTGCTTCCGATTATGGGGAAGCTAGGCGACCGATATGGGTATCGTAACATACATAACTGGGGCTACCTTATTTTTACTGTGGGCTCCATTCTAGTTGCTTTTTCACCCAATTTGCCTACGCTGCTTGCGCTTAGAATTGTTCAGGCGATAGGTGCAGCGATGTTTCAAGCGACTAACATTGCACTCATTACGACCCATGTGGAAAAGGAGAAAAGAGGGAGAGCGCTTGGCATCGTAAGCACAGCCGTTGCACTTGGGGGAATGTCCGGACCGGTTGTCGGAGGTTTCATCGCGCAAGGGTTAAGCTGGCAATGGCTGTTCCTCTCTCATGTACCAGTCGCTATTGTTGCAACGCTCATGGCTAACTCCTTTATTCCCGCAGGAAAAAAAGGAAACAGCAAAGGAGCCTTCGACCGTTTAGGGGCCGTCCTTTTTGCTGCTGTCATCAGCATGGCCATTGTCGGCTTATTGTATGGAAGAGAGTGGGGGTGGACTTCAACCAAGCTTCTTTATTTGGCTTTGGGTTTTGTCTTGCTATTGCTCTTACTTATCTGGTGGGAACGGCGCCAATCTGTTCCTTTCTTGCCTCTCCAAGCTCTTCGTATTCCCATCGTGGCAGGTGGGCTGCTGATAAGCTGCGCATCTTTTGTTTTATCTAATTCTATCCTCGTGATCATGCCGTTTTATCTTGTGCGAGCAGCAGGACTATCTCCAGTGACAACCGGATATATCTTGGCTGCCTATCCAATTTCGCTTGCGATCGCAGGGCCAGCTGCCGGATATTTATCCGATCGCTTAGGTTCTGGCCGTTTGATGCTAGGTGGACTAAGCTGCATGGGAGTTGGTGTCTTTATGTTTCATATGTATCTGAATCAGCTGCCAATAGGCGGAATTGCTGCATTGCTTGCTGTCATTGGCGCTGGAATGGGACTCATTGCATCCCCGAATAACAGTTTTATCATGCGGCATACACCGGGAGAGCATATGGGGGCTATTGGCGGAATGATTGCCTTAACCCGCAATGCAGGCATGGTTTTTGGATCTGCGCTGGCGCTTTCCATGTGGAATGGGAATCAAACATTAGAGAGCCGGAGCGATGTATTAGGATCGTTTTTTATCATCCTTTTGCTCATCTGCATCGTCTCTATTGCTTTACTGGCATTTATCTATAATGGGAAACGTAGGGAGACGCTGAAGAGCTAATGAGCACGCAACTGGATGGCGGCAACATTTGAGAACTGGATGGTGTAAAAGAAAATTCCTCCTTTACAATATGTTATTGAGAATAATAATCATTAACGATGAGGGTAAAGGGGATTAAGTAACATGAGAAAAAAACAACTGATTGCATCCATTATGCTGTTGTTCAGTATAGCCATTACGGGTTGCGGAGCAGAGAAAAGCGCAAATGAAAATGGGACCGGAAACGGTGCAAATGCAGGAACAGCCGTACAAGGCGATGGAAAGAGCATCACCCATGAATGGGGAACATATAAAATCGAGCAAGCTCCGCAAAAGGTAGTCACGCTGGATTTTTCGTTTATGGATACGTTAACGAGCTTAGGCGTAACGCCTGTGGGCAATGCTGGTGTTGGAACAACTAAATTCCCTGAGTACTTACAGGACCAATTGCAAGCTAAAGTGGCAGACGTTACGGGCAACCTCTTCCCGTATACGGCGCAGAAACGGAAGATTCGGAAGAAAGCCTCCGCTTTTGGCCTATCGATGCCATTCCGGCGTACGGTAGGCTTCGTCATTCCATTTATACGGGCTAACCAGCGTTTTGCTCCCGGGTTGGCTCTCGATAAAGCCGAGCGAGCGAAGCTCAGAATAAGCCAGCACGACGGTGCTTCGGTTAACACCGAATTGCTCCGCAAGCTTCCGTTTGGAAGGAAGCGGGCTGCCAGGATGGTACACGCCATCGATTATTTTGCTTTGCTAATCGTTGGCAATTTGTTGATACAAGGGAGTAGAGCTTTGACGATCGGGTTTCCACACGATGTACACCTGCTTTTGTAATCAATAAAAGAAGAGACACAATGGCCTATTCCATTTCGATTGGGTTAAATTCAGCCCATCGTATCATAACAAGATTTGAGTCGACAATTGAACGGCATTATAAATAAGAAGAAGGGCTGGGATGGTCGTTTTTTATTTTGTCCAAACTTGAAAAATCTATATCGATTGATTGAATTCATATTGAGAATGATCAGTAAAAAATATTCTTTACCGATCGTTCTCAATATGTTATGATCACTTCGAGAGGAGGGAGTGATCGCATTGGCAAGAACGAAAGAATTTGATGATGATGCGGTGTTGTATAAGGCGATGAGGCTTTTTTGGGAACAGGGATATGAAAAAACATCCATTAATGATCTTGTTGAGTGTATGGGAATTCACCGAAGGAGCTTGTATGACACATTCGGCGATAAACATAAGTTGTTTCTTGCCGTAGTTGATCGATACAGTAAGCTGATCAATGCCGAACTGCATGCTGGCGTCATTCGCGCAACACCTAAGCAGGCCATCGCTTTTATGTTTGACTTCATGATTCAAGGCATCGACGATAGTCCTCCTGGCTGCTTATTTGTAAATATGGCGGTCGAGCTGGCTGCAAGAGATCCGGAAGTGGAAGCGAAGGTTTGTGACAGCTTTACTAAATCTGAGGAGCTGCTCACAGATATTATCCGAAGAGGACAGCAGTCGGGTGAGTTTACATCCAAACGGAACGCCGAGGAACTCGCTGAAAGCATCCATAACACGTTGTTAGGGCTGCGGGTTTTTACCCGGACCTCTACAGCAAACAAGGAGAAGCTTCATCGTATTGCCAATGTTTCCATGGAAACATTATATAAATAATAGGCAAACCTTATTTATTTTTTTAATGTTTTGAGAATGATTGTTCTCAAATGAATTCGGCAATTTTGCCAGTATCTATAAAGGAATTAGCTTACTTAGACCGAACGGTTTGATGTAAATGCGAGGGCAATAAATTTTTTTTGAAATTATGAGAATGATCGTTCTCATATAATGGTTGAACAATAATTATAAAAAGCTAAAGGGGATATGAAAAATGGGAAAATTAACAGGTAAAGTAGCGCTTATTACTGGAGGCAACAGCGGAATCGGATTGGCAACGGCTAAACAATTCGTAGCTGAAGGAGCAAAGGTCGTCATTACTGGTCGGAATCAGGAGACGCTGAACCGGGCAGTGGAGGAGATTGGCGCTGAGTTTAGCTATGCAGTCCAAGCAGATACCACAGATCCTGCAAGTATGGAAAAAGCGGCAGCAGCGGCTGTAGAAAAATTTGGCGGACTGGATGTCGTCTTCGCCAATGCGGGTATCTCTGGCTATACGCCTACAGGCGGAACGGAGCTTTCGGTTTTTGAAAATATACTCAAGATCAATGTGACGGGAGTGTTCTTTACGGTTCAAGCTGCTCTGCCTTACTTAAAGGCTGGGGGCTCGGTCATCTTGAATAGTTCGGTGCTTGCAACGGCAGGGAGCCCAGGATGGGCCGCATATGCTGCGAGTAAAGGCGCGGTCAGCAGTATGGCGAGAGTGCTGGTATCTGAATTGGCACCACGCGGAATCCGCGTAAACACCATTTCACCCGGAGCGACGCGCACGCCGATTTGGGGACAACCCGAAGGGCTGGCACAGATGGAGTCCGCGCTCACACGCTCGATTCCGCTTAACCGCTTGGGCGAGCCGGAAGAAATCGCAAACGTAGCTCTGTTCCTGGCCTCTGATGATGCTTCTTTCGTTCAAGGTGCAGAAATCAGCGTTGACGGAGGCGCGGGTTCATCCCCGTTCGGCGCTCCTATTTATCTAAAAGCTTAATTGCAAAGGAGAATAGTATCATGAGTAGAGTTTGGTTGATTACGGGAACGTCTACGGGATTCGGCCGAAAATTCGTAGAGCAGCTGCTGCACACTGGCGATAAAATTGTCGCGACCGCACGTAATTTGGAGTCCATCGCGGATCTGAAGGAAGCTTCCCCGAACCAGGTGCATATCGCACAATTGGATGTAACCAAGAAAGAGCAGGTCAAAGCAGCGGTTCAAGAGGCGGTTAACCGATTTGGAACCATCGATATTGTTGTAAATAATGCCGGTTATGGATTATTCGGCATGCTGGAAGAATACACAGACGAACAAATGAGGCATCAGTTTGATGTGAATGTTTTTGGCATGCTGGATGTCATCCGTGAAACCTTGCCTATCTTTAAGAAACAGAAATCAGGTCATTATGTGAATGTTTCGTCTATCTTTGGCGTGTGGGCCGTTCCGACTTTCAGTCTTTACGCTGCTTCCAAATTTGCTGTCGAAGGCTTCTCGAAGTCAATGGCTGCGGAGCTTGCGCCATTTGGCATTAAGACTACGATTGTGGAGCCAGGTGTCTTTGAAACTGAATTTATGGGTCATTCCAGGAAACTAGCCAAGCCTTTGCCCGAGTATGCTCCTGTATATGATGCTTTTTATCAAGGCTATGAGGCTTTGAATAAAGGAGATCAGAATAAAGCGGTTGAAGCGATGATCACGATGATTAATAGCGAAAATCCACCGCTTCACTTTCCGGTCGGATCGTTGGCTTCGTATGGCATTCGCGATGCTTTGGGCAAAAGAATGGATGAAGTAGCGGAATGGGAGAAGGTTTCCTTGCTGGCGGATTGAGTTTGGAACAATGAGAGAGTAGTTTAGCTGATTTTCATAAAAAGCGATCGAGTCCCTGGCTTCAATGGGGATTCGGTCGTTTTATTGTTGCTTTCAGCTGGTTAAAAAGAACTGGATTTTTATCAAGCATTACTATAAAATGGAAAAATAATACGAAACAAGGTTTCACTATATGAAACATGAGAGAGGGGTTTATATGGCTTACCATTTCTATGGTCTTGATCACGTTCAATTGGCAGCCCCAGAAGGTTGTGAAACAGAGGCTCGGAATTTTTTCCATAATATATTGGGTTGGACGGAGATTCCAAAACCTGAAATACTAAAAAAACGTGGTGGCGTTTGGTTCCAATGCGGCACTCATCAAGTGCATATCGGAATACAAAAAGATTTTGTTCCTGCTACAAAAGCTCACCCAGCATTTCACGTACAGAACTTAAATGAGTTGCGTGAATATCTGCATCACCATAATATTGAGGTAATTGACGACGAGGCAAGGGCTGATGAAGGAGTAAGACGCTTCTATTTAAACGACCCATTTGGAAATCGAATTGAGTTTTTAGAATGGCTTTCATGATAAGGAGAGATTTCATGTATGCAATATACAATTAGAATTGCAGATGTGCAAGACGAACCATTTTTATGGGAAATGCTGTATGAGTCCATGTATGTTCCGGAGGGGAAAGAGGCTTTCAGCAGGGATATTCTTAAAGAACCGGTAATATCCAAATATGCGGAGGGCTGGGGAAGAAAAGGCGATTTGGGCTATATTGCTGTTAATCATCGGAATGAGCCTGTAGGGTCAGTGACGATACGTTATTTTGACGAGGCTAACGAAGGATTTGGTTATGTAGGTAATGATGTGCCGGAGCTTGGAATGGCGATAACGGAAGCCTGTAGAGGGAAAGGAATTGGAAATGCCCTGTTAAAAACTATGGTCGAGGAGCTTCGCAGAAAACAGGTTTCTAAAATATCTTTAAGCGTAGATCCAAACAATGTTCCTGCAATGAAGTTGTACCAACGATTCGGCTTTAAGGTAGTAGGTGTAAGTGGAACTTCAGTGACCATGGTTGCAGAGCTATAATAACAGGTGCCTATTCAACTAATAGGCACTTTTTAATTTATCCTGATCTCCGAACAGCTGTCATCATTGGCGCGTATCTTCGTTTACCCTCATCAGTTCAATAAATTGTTTAGCCGCTTGAGTGATATAACGCCCCTTCAGCCATATAAGTCCTATCGCAAACTGCAAATCGCTATCCGTGATGGGAAATGATTGGATCTCGTGCCCCTGATGCAATTGAAGAACAGATTCCGGCACAATCGTTGCAGCATCGCCATAACTTACCCACTTTAACAAGGTTACAATGTCAGAGCATTCACCAATCACATTCGCAGTCAAGCCGCGATCCGTGAACTGTCCGACGATGCTTTGGTACAATCCAAGTCCTTCGGCACTCGGCAAAATAAGCGGATAATGCTGGATAACGCGATAAGTGAATACAGGGGTGTCAAGCGGCGAGCCTTTGCCGGTCACAAAGTAGAAAGGTTCGGGCTGAAGGGTCAGCACTTCAAAATCACTCAACTCCAAGGGCAGGCGAACGATACCAAGCTCAATGGATCTTTCTTTAATGAGGCGAACAATTTGCGCGGATTCATTTTGCTGAATTTTATAGGTGACGAGCGGGTATCGCTCTTTGAATGTATGCAGCAGCATAGGCAAAGCTAATGCGGATAAAGTATTTACTCCGATCGTTAATTTCCCGCGCATGCCGAGGCCCATCTCTTGAAGCTCCATCGCTGTTTCTTCGAGAGATTTTGTCAACTGCAACGCATGCGTATATAACGTTTCACCTGCTTCAGTCAATTCCATCCATTTCCCGTTTCTGATAAAAAGCTGAACCCCAAGCTCTTCTTCCATGCCTCTTAGCTGTTGACCCAGCGGTGGCTGCGTCATGTTGAGCTTATCGGCAGCGGCCGTAAGCTGTTTCTCTTCAGCGATAGCAATGAAATAGCGAAGCTGACGAATATCCATGCTGGAAATCACTCCTTTCTAAAGGTTTAAGGTATGTTAAACGAATTATATAAATATTTTAAGTATGATAATGGCTATGTTACCATAAGGTTAGGCTTACGAGAAAGAGGTCGCTTGCCATGAAAAAAATCATATTGTTCGTTCTAGTTTGCTTGCTTGCAGGCTGTACAAACAGACCGAACGTAGTCGAAGAGGATGTGACATTTGTGGGCAAAGCATTCATCGAAGCAGCAGAGCGCGGGGAGACGGAAAAGGTCTTACAGTATCTCAAGGACGGTATCGATATTAACGTCAGAGATGATCGTGGACGGACGGCGATTTTGGCGGCTACTCATAGGAATCGGGTGGACACTGTTCAAGCATTAAGAGATGCCGGAGCAGACTTAAACTTACAGGATGACCGATTGGATAATCCTTTGTTATACGCGGGCGCAGAGGGCAAGCTGGAGATCGTGAAACTAATGAATGAAGCGGGAGCAGATCCTGCCATCACGAATCGGTTTGGCGGTACGGCACTAATTCCAGCATCAGAGCATGGGTATGTGGAGGTTGTCGAGGAGCTGCTCAAGAACTCAAGCATTGACGTCAATCATATCAATAATCTGGGGTGGACGGCGTTAATGGAGGCGATTGTGCTTAGTGATGGCGATGAGAAGCAGCAGCAAGTCATTCAATTGTTAATTGAGCATGGCGCGGATGTGAATATTCCTGATAAAGAAGGGATTACGCCGCTGGAGCATGCCAAAGCAAGACAATTTGCAGCAATCGAACGTTTGTTACTAGACGCAGGGGCTTAAAGCAGAAAGCAGGGATGGCATGTTACATGATGCATATTGGCTCACTACTGTTAGGGTAGAACAGAGTTATGAAATTGAACAGCGTCAAGTCATAGGCACAATAACGAAGCTTTGCCATCTTCGAATCAAAGGCGGCAAGATTGCTGAAATTTTGGATGAGGGGGAGGAGCTGAAGAGTTCGCTTCCCAAATACGATGCTAAGGGTTTATTAGTGCTTCCTTCCTTCGAGGAGGCGCATATTCATTTGGACAAGACTTATTACAACGGTGCGTGGAAAGCGGTCAGATCGGCTTCCAGCATCTTTGACCGAATAGAGGAAGAAAAAGTCCTTTTGCCCAAGCTACTCCCTATGGCGAAGCAGCAAGCCGAGAGTATTTTGACACTGATCCAAGGATATGGCGCCACGCATGTGCGCGCTCATTGCAATATAGAGCCAGTAAGCGGACTGGCGAGGCTAGAGGCAACGAAGCAAGCGATAGAAACATTCTCGGGCAAAATCTCAGCTGAGATCGTCGCTTTTCCGCAGCATGGCCTGCTTCGTTCGCAATCCGTATCACTCGTAAAGCAAGCGCTAGCTGAAGGTGCAACTCATGTGGGCGGGGTAGATCCGCATGCGGTGGACGGCAGCATAGAAAGATCGTTGAGCGCGATGATTGAACTCGCTGTGGAGAGCAGCTCAGGTGTGGATATCCATCTGCACGAGGGTGGCGAAGTGGGCAAAAAGACGTTGACCAAGCTCTCAGATTTAACGGAGGAAGCTGGCCTTCATGGTAAAGTAACCGTTAGCCACGCTTTCTGGTTTGCAGGCGCTCAGCCGCAGGAGGCAAAAGAAATGGCAGCGCGAATGGCCTCCCTCGGCATGGCTATTGCATCGACGGTACCGATTGGAAGAATGACCATGCCGCTCCCCATGCTCCACAGCCAAGGCGTAAAAGTCAAGCTTGCGACAGATAGCCTAACGGATCATTGGTCACCGTTCGGGAATGGGGATCAGCTCGAAAAGGCAGGCCGATTCGCAGAACTGTATGGCTGCCAGGATGAAGCTTCCCTGTCGCAAACCCTTCAATTCATTACTGGCGGGTTATCGCCACTCCATGCAAACGGTGAACAGCTTTGGCCTAAGGTTGGCGATGATGCGAGCTTTGTATTGCTTCATGCCAGCTGTTCTGCGGAGGCAGTTGCCCGAAGAGCACCCCGGCAGGCCGTTTGGTACTTTGGACGGTTGGTGAGTGGAGCATTGTAAGTATTTCGAAAATGCAGTCGCGATGGAAGGATCAAACTTTCAAAGATGATGAATAGCCTGAAATAAACCAAGCTGGAGTGCAGGTCATGCATTCCAGCTTATTTGTATATGGTGAAATCATATTCATAATTTGACAATAAAGAAAGTATGCTTTAGAATCAATTCGAAAGTTATCGAATTGTAGTATTGATGTGGCAAGCATATGAAGCAGCATAAGAAGGAGGACGATAGAATGAGAGTTTTAGTTTATGGTGCCGGAGTGTTAGGGAGTTATCTTGCCCACGTATTGGTGCGCGGCGGCAACGAGGTGACCATGTTGGCAAGAGGACGCCGCCTGGAAGAGCTGCGGCTTAAAGGAAACGTAATTCGGCATTATTTTCAGCTTCATGGTACGGTGGACAAGGTGAGTGTGATCAGTGAGCTGCGCGAAGACGATATTTATGATCTTATTTTTGTTGTCATGAAGTACCCGGATTTTCAGGCGGTACTGCCTGCGCTGGCGGCGAATCAAAGCAAACATATCGTAATCACGGGAAATAATGCGAGCCCTGGGGAGATGCAGGATTATTTGCAAGTAAACAGCCCTTCTGAGAAAAAGATCGCATTCGCCTTTCAACTAAACGGCGGCTGGAGGGAGGAAGGCAAGATGATAAGCTTGCGTGGTCCGAAGGTGGAAATGGCCATTGGGGGCCTTAATGAAGAATTAACTTGGCGGGCTATGATCGACGAAGCTTTTGTTAACACGAAATATAAACTGACGTATTATCAGAATATGGATCTATGGCTGAAAAGTCATTTCGTTATGATTTTGCCGATTAACTTTATTGCGAGTGCGAGTCAAGGTAAACTTCGCAAAGCCGGTAGAGACAAAAAACTACTGAATCAGGTGATTGAAGCGACAGATGAGGGGCATCGGGTATTAGAAAAGCTTGGCTATACGATAACGCCTGCTAGTCAAGTTCAATTGGCACGCGAGAAAAAAAAGCTGTTCTATTTCGGGTTGAAAATGGTGCTTGCCATTCCTGCAGGACGAATGATGTTAAGCGATAAAGCGGTATCGGAAGATGAGATGACAGCATTAAATCAAGCCTTTCACGATTTGAAAAAAAGTGCAAACATTCCGACACCGAATTGGGATAAGCTTGAAAGTTATTTTCCTAATGATCATATCTGAATAGTGGTGGAATGGCCGTTCATTGACATGAACCCTATTGTAAGCTAAAATTATTCGATAATTATCGAATAATGATATCGTCGAATAGGGGGTTGTTGGACATTGGACACAAAAAAAATGGCTAAAATATTTAAAGCCCTTTCGAATGAAAATCGTTTGGAATTATATTTTAAAATCGCGGAGTCCAATGAATCCAGCTTTGAAGCGGGTGGAGGACTTTGCGTTGCAGAAATCGTTTCCTGCTTGAATATCGGTGCACCTACCGTTTCCCATCACATCAAAGAATTGGTGAACGCCGAGCTTGTTACTACTGAAAAAAAAGGAAAGTTTCTTATTTGCAGGGTTAATAAGGAGCTAGTAAATGAAATCACTGAGATGATGTCATTGCGGTAAATTGGATCGGTTATAAAGCGAATTATTTTGATGCCGGAGCGTATGTGAATCATGCGCTCCGGCTTTTTATATTGTTAGGATACGAAACTTTATGTAGCTGCTAATTCGTGTTTTTAGACAAAAAATCATAATTGCAGTCAAAGACAAACTCTTCAAAAAACCATACATTTAGAGGGACAACTAATGATGAGGAGTGAAGCTGCGATGATTAGAGGATTAACGAAAGCAGGCTTGGGAGAGATCGGTTCTAATGAAAATTTTATTCGGCAGGCGGCTCGATTCGGATTTCAGTCGGTCGATTTGAATCCGTTGGAACTCATACAGCAATATGGCAATGAAGGCGCTCTTCAATTATTGAAAGAACACAGTATCTCTATCGGTTCATTTGGCTTGGAAGTAGATTGGCGGTCAACCGAAATAAACTTTCAGGAAGGTCTGAAGCCGCTTGTTGAAATGGCGGAGGCAGCGGCTGCATTGAATTGCTCGGCATGCTGTACGTACATTTTGCCTTCTACGGATCTTCCAGCAGCACCCTTCATGATTGCAGCTACGAGACGATTAAGATTGTGTGCTGACATTTTAGCTGCATATGGAATTTCTTTGGGCCTGGAGTTTGTAGGTTCTCATCATTTACGTACCCAGTGGGCCAATCCGTTTGTTTGGAAAATGGAAGATACGCTGGAATGGATGGGGGCTATTCAAGCGAGGAACGTCGGCTTATTGCTGGATTCCTACCATTGGCATACGAATGGCCTTACCACCGTGGATTTGCTAAAGCTAAAACCCGATCAAATTACGTATGTCCACATCAATGATGCGAAGCCTTTGCCTATAGAGGAAGTGCAGGATTCAGATCGGTTATATCCCGGAGAAGGCGTCATTGATCTAACTGGTTTTTTGCGGAGTCTGAAGCAGATCGGCTACACCGGCGTTGTCGCCCAAGAAGTGTTGTCTCCTGCGCCTAGCCAGAGCTCACAAGAATTGTTGGCCCGGTCAAAGGCTAGTTTTGATAAAGTATTCGCGTCGCTGGAAAACTAATGGGTCATAGCATGAACGAATAGCAGGTTGGAAATATAGTATTTGTTGACGTTAAAGGAGACTAGGTATGGCTCAGTTTAAAGGTAAAATAGCGGCGCACACCATTACTTGGGGACAAGAGCATCTCCAGGCACTAGAGGAAGTTTCAAAGCTGGGTTATAAAGCGATAGAGCCATGGGCGTCTTTCGCCCTCCAATTTGAAGAGAAGCCAGAACAATTTAAAGGGCTGTTAGCTGGCCATGGGCTGGCAATGAACGCCTTGTACGGAGGGGCTTCAGGCGGGCAAAACCAAAGCTTTGGAAATTTGGCTGACCGTCCCCATATCATTGATTATAATGTACGGCTGGCTCGGATCATTGCGGCATGTGGCGCTGATATTCTGGTGCTAGGCCCGGGAGGTACGCGAGACAAGCCTACTACTCGTGAAGAACTGCAAATTGCTGCGGATACGATTAATGAACTGGCTAAGCAAACCTATGCATGGGGGGTAAAAGCATGCGTCCATCCTCATCTATGGACAGAGTTGCAAGACGAGAATGAACTCGATGCCATCATGAGTCTTACAGATCCGGAGTTTGTTTTCTTCGCGCCGGATTCCGCCCATTTGCTCGGAGCGGGAATGGACCCCGCAGCTAAGATTAGGCAATATCAGGATAGAGTAGCCTACGTCCACCTTAAAGACCTGACTGTCCAAGGAGCAAGCCGAGCTAATTTTCCAGATTTACAGGAGCATGAACAGATCCCATTCTTTTGTGAGCTGGGAAGAGGGGCTGTGAATTTTTTTGCTGTTATAGACTCGCTGAATGACATCGGTTATACGGACTGGGTAACGCTCGAAGTAGACCAATCGACCAATACGCCGTATCAAAGCATGGAGATCTGTCGTGATTTTGTAGAAGAGCAATTAAAGATTACGGTTAGGGGTTAATTTTATTTAACTATCTATTTCGACACCTGTCTTATTGATAGCAAAACAGGGCGTACCTCGTGCAGAGAGAATATGATAATCTGTACCGCCATCTTATTTAAGCCGCCTCAATGCTTCTGGCATTGGAGGCGGCTTATTTTGATTTTCGCCACATGATTAAGATGAGGTGATTCCTTATCGAATATTCGCGATAACCTGATTCAATTGTTGAATGTGCATATTGAACTTTTCTATTATACTTTCCCGAAGCTGTAACTTAATATGGACTATAACCTACTTTTTATATAGGAATTATGGAGTATGGAGATTGGCCTATGCCTCATTGGAAACGAAATCTGTATATTCTATGGTTAGGCTTGTTTTTCAATCATATGGCATATACCTTGTCTGTTCCGTTTTTTCCTTTGTTCCTGCAAAAAAATTTAGGAATACAGAGTGGACTGGAAGTTTGGTCCGGCGTATCGATTTCCATTAGCTTTCTGATCAGTGGACTATGTGCCCCTTTCTGGGGATCGCTAGCTGACAAGTACGGCAGCAAGCTAATGCTGATTCGTTCAGGCGTTGGGCTGGCCGTGGCCCATCTGGCTAACTATTTTGTACATGATCCCTACATGTTCATTGCTGTGCGGATATTTCAGGGACTCATGGCCGGATTTAATCCAGCATCGATCACCTTGGTGGGAACCAATACGCCCGAGAAGCATGTAGGCTATGCGCTTGGTGTCATCTCCACATCTACTGCTGCTGGAGGAATTCTTGGACCACTGGCAGGTGGAATATTAAGCCATTGGATCGGGCTGAGGGGATGCTTTATTGCATCCGGAATGATTACGCTGATCTCGGCGCTTATGGTACTTGGAGTCAAAGAAACGCGCGAGCCTCGGACCAGCGCTCGTTCGAGCATCGTAGGCGATCTGAAAAAGGCAGCCGCCACTCCCGGATTAATGCGAATCTATGGACTGATTCTGCTGGTGTCGACTTCCGTTCTAATTATAGAGCCTGTGCTGACGCTTTATGTCGTGCAAATCGGGGGAGATGTCAGCAGTGCGACACTTAGTGCAGGCATCGTTTTCTCGGCTATCGGCGTAGCTACGGTGATTATGGGGCCGCGCTGGGGACGGATTGGCGGGAGGATCGGGTACGAGAAAACATTATTTATCGGTCTGCTAGGTGGCGGATTTGGCTGTCTTCTGCAACTGACTGCGTTTAACCTGATTTATTTTGGAAGCTTGCGATTTGTATATGGTTTGTTCTTTGCAGCGGTGTACCCGGCCATGAATGCTCTGATCATAAAATATGTCGATCACGATTTCCGGGGGAGGGCCGTCAGTTTGAGTCAGACCGCCAGCCAATTCGGTATTGTGCTGGGACCGTTAATCGGCGGATTTCTGGGTGGCTGGACAGGAGTGCCGTTTATTTTTCTTCTGACAGGTGTTGTACTACTTCTAGCCGCATGTGTGGTAAAGATCAACGATCCAAACAAGACGTTAAAAACCGATTTGATAAATGACCCAAATATAGGAGGACTCAAAGATGACGAAACGACAATTGAAATTAGGAGCTAATTTGAACGGAGTGGGCAACAGTATTTCTTTCTGGCGTCACCCGGACATTCCGGTCAATGCGAGCGTAAGCCTTGATTTCTACAAAAAGCAGGCGCTTAAGGCCGAGGAAGGAAAATTTGATCTGCTGTTTATTGCGGACGGTCTGTTTATCAACGAGAAATCCAATCCTCATTTTCTAAATCGTTTTGAGCCTCTGACTCTTCTAACTGCGCTTTCGGGGGTTACCTCAAACGTTGGACTGGTCGCGACTTTATCTACTTCATACAGTGAGCCATTCACGGTTGCGAGGCAATTCGCTTCTCTCGATCATTTAAGCGGTGGAAGGGCCGGATGGAATGTCGTCACTTCACCGCTGGAAGGGTCAGCGCTTAATTTCGGCAAAGGCGAGCATCCGAATCATGCTTTGCGCTACGAAATTGCGGAAGAGCATCTGGATGTGGTCAGAGGCCTATGGGATTCATGGGAGGACGATGCCTTTATTGGCGATAAGGAGAATGGCGTATTCTTTGATCCCGCGAAGCTGCACACGTTGAATCATAAAGGGACTCACTTTTCTGTGCAGGGACCGCTCAATGTGGCACGTTCCAGACAGGGGCAGCCGGTCATCTTTCAGGCTGGCTCTTCCGAATCCGGCAAGGATTTGGCAGCCCGGTCGGCAGATGCTATCTACACGGCGCATGAGACGCTGGAAGAAGCAAGGGAGTTTTATGCAGATGTTAAGAAAAGAGCGGTAGCGCTTGGTCGCAAGGCAGAGGAAATCCTGATTTTCCCTGGCATCGGTCCAATCGTGGGGAAAACGGAAGAAGAAGCCGAGCAAAAATATCAGGAAATCGCGGGACTGGTCACCATTGATCAGGCTCTCAATTATTTAGGCCGATATTTCGAACACTTCGACTTCTCTCAGTTCCTGCTGGATGAACCGTTTCCTGAGATCGGTGATCTCGGCAGTAACAGCTTCCGCAGCACCACAGACAAGATCAAGCAGCAGGCAAAAGAAGAGGGGCTGACCCTGCGTCAAGTGGCATTGCTCGCCTCTACGCCTCGCACTTCGTTCATCGGTACACCAGAGAAGGTGGCTGATTTGATTCAGGATTGGTTTGAAAGTGAAGCCGCTGACGGTTTCAATATTCGTACGGTAGTGCCAGGCGGTCTCGAGGACTTTATTGATCTGGTAGTTCCGGTCCTGCAGGAACGGGGGCTGTTCCGTACCGAATACGAGTATGAGACGCTGCGTGGTAACCTGGGGCTTCAGGTTCCTGATAACCGTTATGCTTTGGAGACGGTTAATTAGTGTAGTGAATTGGCTTTTGGGTAAATAAACTTGGGGAATTCTAAGGTGAAAAAGAGCGGTGCTTCTAAGCTATCGGGGATTGTTGAAGCTTAGTGATTCATATGAATATTTCGTTGATTGGTTGTTAGAATGAATCAATTTTAAAATGCTTTCGCCAGTGGAATTGGCGGAGGCTTTTTGTTTTGGAAGTAAACGTATTGGCAAGTGAAATCGATTTGGGTTACATCGCTTATGGTAAAACCCGTTCCAAGCGTGGTCAGGTGGAACTTGTACCTGAAGAAGAGCGGATTAAAGTCATGGGAACGCATGAAAAGCTGAAAACGCCGGAAGAACATGAAGTCATTATGGAGCGGCTGCTTAAGAATCGCATGCTGAACCCCAATTCAAGGCGTAACATTTTTCCGTTGTCAGGCTTGCTGTATTGTGAAAAGTGCGGTTCACGAATGAGATTCCGAGTAGGTGAGAATAAGAAGCAAGGGCAGCATTGGAGCGCATTATGCTATCACGAGTACAAAGATGGCAGCAAATGTGAGCAGCGCGGAAAGGTAATGGATGCTGATTTTTTCAATGCTCTGTATGATCGGATTATCCATGTTGATCCAAACATTTTGCGAGAAATTGAATTACATGGCAGTCGCTATAATGATACGCAGACGATCATTGAGGTCAAGGAGCAGGAGTTGAAAAAGCAGAAGCGGGCGCTGGACAAGCTGCATGAATCGTATGAAGAGGACATGATAACGAAACAAGTATTTTTAGAGCGAAAGGCTGTTCGGTCAAGGCAGATACAGAAGCTGGAGGAAGAGTTGAAGGATTTGCGGAAGGTTGTAGTAGATGAAGGGAATTATCCGACTGTGGAGCAGATATATGAGCGGATAGGTGAGTTTAGGGAGTTGTGGAGCGGTTCAGTGACGAGTGAAGAGAAGAATCGGGCGTTGAAGAAGCTAGTGGAGCGGATTGTGTATGATCGGGAAGGGAATCGGGTGGAGTTGAGGGTTTGTTATAGGTAAGATATCGCATGAAGCAATATAAAGTTGGGAATGGGCCTCTAGAAATATTCTGGAGGTTTTTTGTATGGAGAATTTTAGTTCTTTTGGAAGGGGTGATGAGAACTATGTCGAATATTATATTTAAGAATTTTTCCTGTAAAGGTATTCAAAAGAAACTTCTAAACTAGGAGGGAGTTACTTGATTAATAGAATTGTTATAAAAAGTAAGGCAAGTTATGACGATACTGGCGTTGTGATAGATCAATTAAAGCAAGTGAATTTTGTATACGGTACGAATGGCAGTGGGAAAACTACTATTTCAAACTTATTGAAAAATCCCGAAAAATATCCACAGTCTGAGATATCGTGGGTCAATAGCTCTGAACTGAGAAAATTAGTATATAATAAAGATTTTATTGAAGAGAATTTTCACCAGGATAGTAACATTAAGGGTATTTTTACTTTAGGGAAAGAATCTCATGATATCCAGCAAGCAATAGAAAGCAGAAGAATAGAACTAAATAAAACAAATGATGAGTTATCTAAACTAGAGATTATTCGGCAACAGAAGACTGATGAGCAAATTCAGAATGAATCAGTTTTTGAAGAACAATGCTGGAAACTTAAACAAAAGTATGACAGTGTATTTGAAGAGGCGTTTAAAGGATTCAGGGCAGTGAAAACTAAATTCAAGGAAAAATGTAAAGAAGAAGCAAGAAATACCGAAATTATAGAAACATATGACGAGCTTCAAAATAGGTGTAGTAGGGTGTTTGGAAGTACTAAAGAAAAAGTTGGAATTTTAAGAAAAATTGATCCTAGAGATTGTTTGGAAATAACAATAGATCCAATTTTCTCATCAAAAATTATTGGCCGTGAAGACATAGATATCTCTCGATTAATTTCAAAACTGAATATTAGTGATTGGGTAAAACAAGGTCATGATCATTTAAAACTTACCAATGGAGTTTGCCCCTTTTGCCAGCAAACAACAGGTGAAGAATTCGGAAGGAAGCTAGATGAGCTTTTTAATGAAGAATTTAATAAACAAATAGATTATCTTAATGAAGTGTGTTCTAAATATTCTAGAACGCTAGTTGATGTCATTGAACAAGTTGATGTACTGCTAGAAATTGAAAATGAGTATATAAATAAACAAGAAATAAGCAGTAGGAAAGAAATAATAAAAACAAAGTACCAAGCTAACATGCTATTACTATCTAAAAAAAAGAATGAGCCAAGTAGTTCAATAGTACTTGAATCATGCTTTGAAGATATTATAGCAATTAATAAGATGATTGACGCTTATAATAGGGAAATTAGAAATCATAATGAACTAATTGATAACATTATTGAAGAAAAAAGAATACTCATTGCTCGTGTTTGGAAATTTATTTCTGTTGAGAATAAGGATAATCTAAAATTATATGAAGAGAAAGATTTCAGTTTAAATAGCGCTAAGACGGGTATTTTGTCGAAAATAGAGACAAAAAAAGAAACGAAGAAAATGCTCATAAAAGAAATTGAAGAATTTGAAAGTCAAATAACAAGTGTTATACCATCAATCAATGAAATGAATAATTTATTAAAATCATTCAGTTTTACAAACTTTAAATTCTCAGAAACATCTATAAAAGGAAATTACTCTATAGTAAGAGAAAATGGGGAGGATGCAAAGGAAACTTTGAGCGAGGGAGAAAAAACATTTGTTACTTTCCTATATTTTGTTCAACTACTTAATGGAAGCAATGATAAAAGTAGAATAACTGAGAATAAAATTGTCGTGATTGATGATCCTATTTCTAGCCTCGATAGCAATATTATTTTCATAGTAAGTAGCCTAATAAGAAAAATTATTGACGAAATAAGAAAAAACAGGAACGGAATGATACGTCAACTGTTCATCCTTACACATAATATATATTTTCACAAAGAAGTTTCTTTTAATAAAGGTAAGGGGACAAATCGATTAAGTGATGAATCATTTTGGATTTTGAGAAAGATCAATAATGTATCGCAAATAAAATATTATGAGTCTAATCCAATCAAATCATCCTATGAATTGATGTGGCAGGAAGTGAAATTTGCTCAAGAAAGATCATCAAGTTCTGTTCAGAACTTGATAAGAAGAATTATCGAGAACTATTTCAAGATTTTCGGGAATTATCATGAGGACCAAATTATTGATCTATTTAATGATGAGGAAAAAGTTATTTGTAAGTCTCTTATGTCATGGGTGAATGATGGTTCTCATTTTATTAATGATGATTTATATTCTGAAGTTACAATTGATATGGTCGAAAAATACTTAAAGGTCTTTGAAAAAATTTTTGAGGTTACGGGACACCATGCTCATTATAGAATGATGATGGGTATGAGCGAAGACTATTTGCCATTATCCAGTTAAAAAAAATACGATATTATCATGTCAAGTACTATGAAAAGGAAAATGAGTACTGACAGACATTTAAGTTAAAGCCTAAATATTTGAAAGGAAATCTACTATGAAAGAGACTAATCGGGATTCAGCATTATCTAACCCTTTTTCTACAGGAAATGGGGGTGTGAAGTTTGAAAATTTGGTTGGTACAACATATTTAGTCGACCTCTTAAATAAAAGCATCCCAAGAGGTTTAGAGTTAGGGCTAACGAAAGAGGTTTCATTTCAGCAGAGATTTAGTGGCGCTACAGTTGACGATATTATTGTGTCAAGTGAGGATCAGGGGGTGATTAGAAAGTTGTTTTTACAGATTAAACACGATTTAAAATTTAGTGATGCACCTTCAAATATTATTTTTGAATCAGTTATAAAAGATGCATGGTATACTTTTAACAACAGGTTTGGTGCAGTATTTGATGTGCAAACTGATAGAATTGGAATTGGTATTGGGATATATAATGCTAATATAGATAAAGATCTTCAACTAATTTTACAATGGGCTAGGTCTGCCAAGGATGCGAATGATTATTGCTCGAAAATAGATATAGAAAGATTTAGCTCTAATTCAAAGAGAAATTATTTGCAGATATTTAGATCACAATTAACTAAGGCTAAAGGATTACCAGTCACTGATGAAGAACTTTGGTCTTTTATGAAGTCTTTGGTGGTTATATATTTTGATCTAGAAAGCTTAGCAAGTAGAGAAAGTACTATTATATGGAATAAATTGCTTGATATGCTTGTTCAACGAGACTCAAGAGTGGCGCATAATTTATTTGACGTACTAAGGACAGCTGTTGAAGAAAAATCATCAATGGCTGGAACCATTAATAGATCACAATTAGTAGATCTTATCCGAAGCAGAGGAATTAATATTAAAAATATTAGTTCTTATGAGAATCATGAGCAAATCTTTAGTTTGCCGAAACGAAATGTTTACTTTACTGGTCGTGATAACTTTTTTAATAGATTATTAGAATCCTTACAAACAATCAATACGATTACATTGACTCAGGTTATTGTAGGACTTGGTGGTATCGGGAAGACACAGCTTGCAATTGAATATGCTTATCGCTATAAAGATCAATATGATGTAGTATGGTGGATAAATTCAGAAGACGATAATAAACTTTATTCTGACTATATTCGATTTGCAAAGCAATTGAAAGAATATCCAGATGAAGAAGTTAGCAATGAAAAATTAATGGATATTGCTTTTGATTGGTTAAGTAGTCATAAAGGTTGGTTGCTAATATTCGATAACCTTAATGATTGGAGTAAAATAGAACCCTATTTACCGCAGAATCTTCTTGGACATGTTCTAATTACATCTAGAAATCAACATCTTGACAGCTTCTCAAGGACCATACAACTAGAATGCTTCTCACCTGAAGAAGCTGAAACTTATCTGGTGACCCGAACTCAGTTGAAGTGGTCAAAAGAAGTTAAGGAGTTAGCAGCAGTTCTGGGGAATTTACCTCTTGCTCTAGCTCATGCAGCAGCATACATCAAGCAAAAAGGGAAATCTTTTAGTAGCTATTTAAAAATGTTTAATGAACACAAGTTAAGGCTGTTGGACCAATCTCCAGAAATTCCTGATTATAATGCCACTGTTGCTACTACATGGAATTTATCTTTTTCAGAAGTTAGAAGTCAATCTAAAATTCCAGTAAAATTATTGAATTGGCTCTCATTTACTGCATCAGAGTTAATTCCACGTTCTTTGTTTGAGCAAAATGATATCTGGTCATTCGATGAATTTGAAGTTGATAATGCCATTAGTATATTACTTAATTATTCACTTATAGATATAGATAATGAAGAACAAACATTATCTATTCATAGATTAGTTCAAGAGGTAATTAAATACAGCATGTCCTCTGATTCAAAAAGTAACTGCATCATTGAACTGGCAGCAACAATTAAAGAAAAATTCGAGTATAATACGAATGATCCTGTTAATTGGATTCATTACGAAAAATGGTTGCCTCACACATTAGCACTTATAGACCATGCAATAGAAGAAGGAGTTTCAGAACAAATAGTATTTTACTTGGTTCAGAAGACAGGAATATTTCTTTTAGAACATGGTAGGCACCTTCAGGGAAAAGAGCTATTCACTAAAGTTGTAAAATGGATTGAACAAATGGAGGAAAAACGTGAATTTGTAGTTACGTACAGAATAGCTGGACTATTTACTACATTTGGGACATATCTGCGTGATGCTGGTGATTATACAAATTCTCGAAAATATATGGAAAGGGTCATTGATCTAGTTAGTAAAAAGGAATTTGTGCGATATAATGAGATCATTGTTGCAGAAGTTTCTTTAGCACAAACGCTAATGAAATTAAGACTATTCAGTGATGCACTCAAAATCTTGTTTAAATCGTTGCATTTATTAAATGAAAATGAGCCCATACCATCTCTTAAGTTAGACATATTGAGCAGTATTGCACTGTCATATCGAGATAAAGGAATTTCAGAAAACAATGGAGAGGACATTTATAGGGCAATTGAATATTTTGAGGATTCATTAACTATAATAAATGAAATTGAGAATCCAGATTACTTAGAAGAGGCACATATACAAAATAATTATGGTTATTTATGTATTCGACTAGGGTTGTTTGAAGAAGCTTTTAAGAAATGTAACAGAGCATTACAGATTGAGAAACAGTTAATTAGAGAAGATGTACCTCGCCTAGCAAGAATATATAATAATTTAGGTATGGCATGTCGCGGATTAAAGGAGTATAAGTTATCAGAGGAGTATTTCACCTTTGCATTAGAATATTTTTCTATTTATTATGGAGAAGATAATTTTAATGTTGGACTTGTCCTTAATAGTATTGGAAAACTTAAGTGGGTGGTAGAAAATTGGACAGAAGCTCAAAACATATTTAAAGAAGCATTAGTAATATATAGAAGAATTTTAGGAGAGAATCATCCCTATACCAAGGATACACAAAGATACTTACTTGCAGTTCAAGAAAAAATCACTTTTGAGAAATATGAAGATTCAAGAAAAATGATGAATCAGCTTTTATGAATTGTGTAAAACCTTTTTTCGATTATTTTATAAATGTCCAGTGGTTTATTACTAACCATGGTTACTAATGAGAGTGTCCTTCACCAGATGCTCTCTTTTTGATATAGATATCCTTTAAGAGCTGATTGTGCTGAAACTCAGCGCAGTCGGCTTTTTTGCGTTGAAAAGAGGAAATGAAATGACCAAAGTAATGGCCCTAGCAAATCAGACGTCAACGGCAGTGAATTTGGGTATTAACTTGGCCAAGGAAAATAAAAGGGTATTACTTGTGGATGCAGATGCGAAAGGGAATTTAACAGACTCTTTGGGCTATCAGGAGCCGGACAGTATTCCTGTCTCATTGGCTACGCTGCTTGTAAAAACGATGATGGAGGAAGCATACGAGACACAGGAAGAGATTTCCCCCACCATTTTGAGTAAACTAACCCTAAGCAATACTTTACCCAAATCTCACTGAAAAGATTTGATGCCCCGTGACAACTCAAAAAGTACCCAATAGATCAAGCAAGAAAAGTCACCGGACTTGCTGTAGCACGTGCACTGTTTGCCACGGTTGTAAGAAGCGTTTAAATCGAAAAACGCGATAACAAACTTATCTTCTTTTCTATTTAGTGTAGCTAGTTATTGACCCACACGTACCTGTCATTGATGGGAGGTCTCTTAACTTAATCCATTTTAAAGCTTCTGCCGCTAAATGCCGGTAGAAGTTTTTTTGCTTAAGGTGAGAGCATTGGTAATAATATTCCAACTAATGGTATGATAATAGTATTGTCTTCAATGGCTGTATTTCTCAAATTTGAGCATTGGACTATGTTTTAAATTATCAATTCAGTAGTTAAGCTGCTTATCGTTTCTGCTCATTCGTTAGCCAAAATGATTTTACGTACTAATGCTTATAGTTGACAATAAGGAGCTGAAATCATGACCGCAAAAATCACTGCGGAACAAATCCGCATTATAGAATATGATCCATCTTACGCAGGAGCTGTGGCTGAGATGTGGAACGCCAGCCGCGAAAGTTGGGGAGGCGGCACCAGCCTTAGAACGGAGGACACGGTGCGACGGGAGATGGAGAGTTCGTCGAATCTTCATGTATTTCTCGCTGTCCATGGCAAAGAGGTTGTTGGCTTCTGCAGTTTTGCCCACTATCGTCAGGACGAAGGCGCCTTGTATGTGCCGCTGCTAAATGTGCATCCGGATTATCATGGCTACAAGGTCGGCCGCAATCTCATATTGAACGCCGTCCATAAGACGGTTGAAGCGGGATGGCCGCGCCTCGATTTGTTCACTTGGGCAGGCAACACAAAAGCCGTACCGATGTATAAGAAATGCGGGTTCTTCTGGGAGAAAAATGATGATTATGTTCATTTGATGAATTTCATTCCAACGATCCTGCAAACGGAGGCGCTCGCTCCATATTTCAAGGAGCTTCATTGGTACGAAGACAGCACACGTGAGCTCGCCATTGAGCCCGATGGTCGCCGAGAGCGTGGCTTTGATTTTTATGATTACTCCTGGCGTAAGGGAGAGCTATTCCTGCGCGCTGAATTTGAGAAAAGCGGACGTGGGCTGACCGCTCTCCAAACGCCAGATTATGAAATTTCCACCGAGATCGAAGAGCATGATCTTGTGTTCGGAGCCAGCTATCAGGTTCGTTATCGTATCAAGAATTGCTCGGCGTCGGAGCTGTTCATCGAAATCAAAGGCCAGGACGACAAAAATATTCGTTTTGCCCTCTCTGCAGCAAAAACGATCGCTCCAGGAGAAACAATCATCGTGGAGGGTGAATTTGAGCTTGATCCGGTTATGGAGGAGCAGAAGGATAAGAAGACCCATCCCGTTGTGATAAGCAAATGGATGATCGGCGGTAAGCAGGCAGAGTTTCGTATAGGCATCGCTCCGAAATTCCCGGTTAAAATGAAGATGGTATTACCCTCACAGCAGCTTTATCCGGGCATACTAGCCGAGCTGTACCTCAATGTGGAGAATCATTTTTCTTCAGAGGCGGAGTTCGCTTTTGACCTGCCGGAGGATGAATTCTTGGTTTGGGAAGATCGTGCAGTCGCCTTTACGGTTCCGGCAAAAGGGAAAGCTTCTATTTCCGTCCCCTTTACCTTGCAGTCCTACGGGCTCTACTCGCGAGAAGTTGAGGTTAAGGCAGATCAGGCCGGTCAGAACGCGGTTTTCTTCAAAAGCAAACTGTCCGTACTAATAAAAGGAACGCATGGACGCTTTGGCGGGGAAGACGGAGAACAGTGGGTCGCCGTGAATGGCGCATTTTCTCTTCATCTCAACAAGCACGAAAATCACATGAGCATCGAGTATCCTGGTTCTAACCATAGATTCTGGTGGTCTTATCCGAAGCTAGGCAAGCCATTTGTAGAAGAATTTTCGAAGAAGCAGGCCAGAGAAGTGAACATCTATTCGGATGGGGAGAGCCAAGTGCTTGAAGCTCTCTACGAGTCGGAAGATTTCCCTGGGCTTGAGATCAAATCAGTAGGCAAGCTCTTCGCAAGTGGAATCACCGAATTTTATTACGAAGTGGGCAACACCGGCAGTATTGAGCTGACAGAAGATATTTATTTGTTGACGAATTTTGGGTTTTTCGGAAACCGGCTTATTCTGCCTTACCAAGGACATTTTGTGGATATGGGCGATGCTTACTCAGGAGATCCGGATCATTGGGAAAGTGCCCATATCACAGAAAACTGGCTGTTCTGCAAAGAGGAGAGCGTCGCTTACGGGATCTGTTGGGACCCATCTCTCAAGCTCCTTCGCCCGGAATATCCGCTTGGGCTGGAGCATAACGTTGGCCGTATTTCAGGCGGAGCCGTCGTGCGGACAAAGTCCACTGTGTTTGCGCTAAATACCTTCAACAAGTGGTGGGATTTCCGCTCCTACGCCCGTAAGCTGAGAAAATCTGTTGAACCGATGCTGAATGATCATCTTGAACTTATAATCGGCGAGGGAAATCCGTTCGCGGCGAGTACGTTAAGTGCAGAATTACTCGAACGGAAGCTGGTACCGCTCGCTGGCAGCATCGAATGGCATGCGCAAAACGATAACGAGCCAGAGAAGAAGGTTTCTGTCCTCGAGCTGCAAAGGGAGCAGGATCTGCGTTCAGCCCGCTTTGCCTTTGCTCCTACGGAACAGGAATCGCCAGAACTTAGCGCATCTGCTTGGAAGGTCCGTACTGTTTATCACGGTGAGGACCGAGTTCAGGAGCGTTCGTCTCTATGGTTCCCGCAGACAGAAGCAAGCATCGTATGCGAGATAGAGGAAGGAGAGGCAGGGCCCATTCACACTGTAAGCAACGGAGTTCTCTCGCTAGCAGCTGCCCCTGGATTTGGCAGCATCGTACATTCACTGAAATTCCAAGGGGAAGAATGGCTCGACAGCTCCTATCCGGAAGCGATCCCTCATTCGTGGTGGAATCCATGGCACGGTGGATTAGGCGTTGGGATTTCAGGAATGAGTGGATTTAGTCGTCAGCAGGAGCCGAGATCCGCAGTTTGGACGGAGCAGACGGATGATCAAGGCAACGTCTGGAAGGGACTTCGAATGACAACTTGCATTGAGAAGCAGGAAGCGAATCGAGGGATCACGATCGATCAGCATTACCTTATGCTGCCTGGCGTGCCTGTGCTCTGTGTGCTGCATTCGGTAACCAACAAAAGCGGCGTGGCTCTTCCGAATTATTCGCTGTCGGAAGATAGTTACTTCAAGCCTTCGGCTGTTTTTTCTGAAGGATGGGTAGAGCTCCCTGAAGGAGAGCGGTTCCTTCTAGGAAAGCTGGGAGCAGGACTTCCTTCCAAGGGGCTCATGCGAATCGGTGCATCAACACGCAAGGATATGCTGCATATCGTGAATAGGCATCCCAACCAGAGCGCTTCGGTGTATGTGAACAATATGGTGCTCACTCACGGTGTACATTGCCAGCTGCCACTGCTGAATGGAGAAACCGTCTGGACACAGCCGACCTTTCTGATTTTTGGAAAAATGCCTCTGAACGAAGAGGATGTACGTGGCTTATCAAAGCTAACCTTTGCGAACCTTACGGATGAAAAGGAGATTTCTCATGCCGATCATTGATATTCATATTCATCTATCGGATATCGATAGCTTTCATCATACAGCGAGGAATTTGTCCAAAGTGGATTATTCCGTTGCCGGCCTAAAGGCGGAATTTGATAAAAACGATGTCATTCTTGGCATTGGAATGGGCGTTTCGGAGCAGACGAAGGGAGCTTTCCCTGATATCCATTCGCCTAATCCGATGGGACTGGACTTGGAAGGCACCGTCCCGCCTTTCCTGATGGAATGTGTGGGGATTAATCCGAACCTGCTCACTGGGAAAAATGCTGTAGCAGAGCTGGACCGGATTGAAGCGCGGCTGCAAGCACCTGATGTGGCCGGAATCAAATTGTATGCTGGATATTATCATCATTACGTCTATGACGCTATCTACTCACCGATTTATGAGCTGGCAGCCAAGTATAATCTGCCTGTGGTTATTCATACTGGCGATACTTACTCCATGAACGGATTGCTTAAGTATTCGCACCCGCTTACCGTAGATGAATTAGCCTATCAGCAGCGCGGCGTAAACTTTATGATCTGCCATCTGGGTGATCCTTGGGTAATGGATGCCGCCGAAGTGGTTGCCAAGAATCCGAACGTCTACGCCGATTTGTCAGGCCTGGTCGTTGGCGATCGGCCTCACTTTGAAAGGTTTATGAACGAACCGTTATATATGGACCATTTTCGACGGGCGCTGGTGTACTCCGACCATTACGAGAAGATGTTGTTCGGGACGGACTGGCCTTTAGCAGCAATTGACCTGTATGCCGAATTCGTCCGTCGGCTTGTTCCGGAGCAGCATCATGAGAAGGTATTTTACGAGAATGCGTTTGGACTGTTTCCACGTATCCATGATCGGATCGCAGCGCTCTAAGCTCATTCATTTGATAACTGTGTAGTTTTGGTGCAATTAAACGCTAGGATAATGAAAACGAGCAAGCCATCCCTGTACTACAAAGTATGGGATGGCTTTTTGTAACTGCATAAAGCAGACATTGACTAGAGGCTCCCCACTATTATAGCTGTTGCCAGATATCATATTAGAAAAGTAAGATTTAAGGATATTCAGTGGAAATCTATTTTTGATAAAATAGTCCGTAACTGGTTCATATGCCTATTTGGAGAGGATGAGAATGAAGGAATGCACGTGTTAGAGCGGAGTACTTGGATTGCGATGAACAAGGGTGAGAAGGACGCGGCGATGCGTTCACTGCTCAGTAGACTGCCGCAAGGTTTTGAGTATCAAGGACTTACGGCTTTTCAGCGATATGGTAAAACGAATGAAACAGGGGTATTTACATACAAGGATAGCGAATTTGTATTTTTTCCTGGCGATCAGGTCACGCTCGGCTGGGAACGCTGGGAACATGGCATGGATGAAGCCACTCAGCAGGATTTATTAGAATCGCTTAGCGAATACGACATCGAGGATTCGGATCAATTTCTTCGAGATCAAATGTCGCCGCTGAGGCAAGCGAATATTGGAGCAATGCTTGTGGAGCGCGTCCCTCGGTCAGCCGGATGGCAAGAGGTTCCTCTTGAAGAACTATCAACGCTTGAAGAACCAGAGGTAGAGAATGAACTTGCAAAATTCCGTGCTTCCACTTATAGCGAATATGAGCGGCATCTGCATTTTCGGCTTGTACGAAAAGAAGATGAAATCGTCCTGTATATGTTCAAGGAAGATTTGACCTATGATCAAGCGGTGAGCAGCCTATATGACGAAGGGTTTAGTCTTTTTACTGAAGATGAGTGGGAGTATTGCTATGGTGGCGGCTGCCGGACCTTGTTTCCTTGGGGCGACAGTTTCGACTACAATTTCAAGCTCAAGCACTATGAAGACCTAAATGCGGACAATACTTCGCGAGAGTACGATTTGGAGCTGCCCAATGCCTTCGGACTGCATTTTACCGGAGATCCTTACCAGCGTGAATGGACTACCCGCGAAGGTCTCCTAATGCCCAAAGGGGGAGATGGAGGAAGCATGATCTGCGGGGGAACGGGAGTTGTGGTTGGTTACTTGCCAGCTGCCGCTGTATATTATCGAGATCCTTACCATGAAGAAGTGGAATGGGATGACATGATGGGACATTTGCATTATAGGAGGATTTTGCGACTGTAAAAATATTCAACCATTCAACTCCTCATCAACAGAAGTTGTCCCTGTGCAAAGCTCCATAAATGTATCCGCTATCTTTTTGCAGTCCTCGTACCCCAAGTTTCCGGAGTGGGCAACCAGTATGGGATATTCACCATTCTTCCTGTCTCCACGCATATCCCATAAGTAATGGTTCCCACTGCCATCCATGGCGAAGGAAACCGCATCAGGCATATATTCAGGAATCTCATAAGCCAAGTTCATCTCTCTAAGATCAGCCGTACTGAAAAATTGAAAATAACGTTCTCCATTACCGAACTCGCCACCATGGGCATAACGCAGGAAAGCTAAATAGCTCTCTGGCAATTTTTTTTGAGGAAAGGACCATGTGGCAAGATCGATTGGGATATATTTCGGATACAAGGGGTCCGTTAACGGAAACGGATTGCGCTGCCGATCCTTAATTTCCTTATTTTCTTGAGCGGTTAGCGCGATATTCCACGTATGGAGAAAACGCAGTAACTCCTCCTCAGATACGCCTTCAGAACTCTGATAATTAGATTCGAAGCGGATTGTCCAGTTCATCTCATCATCTTCCTTTCAGTGCTGGATTAGCTAATATAGTTACGAAGATTTGGCTAATTGCCGACAATCAGAGAAATATAAAAAGCGTCTACCGATGGAATGTAAATATGTCAAAATTATAGTGATCTGCTTCTATTTTTTGTGTTATTATACAAATATAATGATTAGTTCCGAAGAACTATACAAAATTTGTAAAAAGGAGAGAGAATCGATAACGAGATATGATAAATCAATTACTCATTCATCTTATTATCATATTGTTTCCGATCTTTATCCAGCAGTTCTTTTTTGCGCGCAAAAAAATATCGGATGACATTCGCTACCAAGTCGTAAATGGCTGCATGTTCGGCGCATCAGCCGTGCTGTGCATGACGTTGCCAGTCCAAGTAATCGGAAACTTTCAGGGTGACCTAAGATCCATACCCGTTATTATATCAATCTTGTATAGCTCTGGAAAATATTTGCCCGGCATTATCGCCTTGTCTATTGCCGTACTTTACCGTATTTACTTAGGCGGCGATGTTATTATCATAACTACGATTGGTTTTTTAGCGATTGTAGCTCCAAGCTTTTTCTTTATAAAATCATTTTCAAGCTATAAGACGATCAAACGCATGATCATCTGTATCCTTTTATCCGTGCATTCCGTCATTCTTGTTGTCATCAGCTTGTTAAGCTACATAAAGATTCAAGCTTACACCGTAGAGGATCAAAAACATATTTTCCTCACAATATCCATATTAGCAATAGCTTCACTCATCGGGATGGCGATTTCTTCCCTGCTTAAAGAACATATCATTGAAACAAACTATTTGAAGCTGGAGCTGGAGCGAAGCGAGAAGCTAAAGATTGTAAGCCAGATCGCAGCTTCAGTTGCTCATGAGGTGCGTAATCCGCTCACTGTTGTCAAAGGATTTCTGCAGCTGCTCAAAGAATCGGTAGATGATAGAAAAAAGGATTATTTAAAAATAGCTTTATCGGAGCTTGAGAGAGCGGAATATATTATTACCGATTACCTCAACTTAGCTAAACCTCAGGCAGACCAGCTTGAACAGGTGGAAGTGTCCAGCTTTCTGAGCAGTACGCTCGAAATTATGAACTCGTTCAGTTTAATTCAAAATGTCCAAATCCAATTAAATTGCAATCAAACAGATCTGTTTGTGCTTGCTGACAAGCCAAAGCTGTCACAAGTCGTGCTGAATTTAATTAAAAATGGCGTGGAGGCCATTCCCAATACAGGGATAGTTACCGTTAACGCCTATTATCGCAATGAGGAGATCTTTATTGAGATTAAGGATAACGGAAAAGGAATGTCCAAGGAAGATTTAGACAATATAGGAACGGCCTTTTTTACGACCAAAGATACGGGAACGGGACTAGGCATATTGGTAACGATTCGTATCGTGGAGGCCTTGAACGGAAAAATTTCGTTTGAGAGCAAGGAAGGGGCCGGAACAAAGGTTGTACTCCGTTTTCCAGCGGTAGAAGGGGAACGATAAATTCAGATTTTGATAATAATAAGAACGCCCCTGTTTCCGTTGACCTCGGAACAGGGGCGTTTCACCTTATTTCATACGAAGCATCATCGTCCATAAATCGGAGCTTTCGTAGCCGAGGCGCCATGCGGCAACGCCAGCGAGATCATATTCTTTGGCTAGATCGATGCGGGCTTTGACGGTGGCTTCGGTCTCTGCCCAGAACAAGTAGGTGAAGCCATCCTTCACGTATTTGTATTTCATCTGGCCGGAGGCGGCGTCATAAGTGCCTTGCGCATGAGTATCGGCGATCAGTTTAGGCACTTCCTTCATCAGAACGGCGCGATTGCTAACCAATTTATTGCTGCTGTCGAGCTTCCATTCCCTGACGTAGAAGGGGATTCCCAGCATCAGCTTGTTCCTCGGAATACCGTAGCTAAGAAAATGCTTTACACCTTCCTCGGCCCATTGCAGCCCTGCGACAGAGCCAGGGGTATCACTGCCGCTCCAATGCTCATCATAGGCCATAATAATTATGGTATCGACGACAGGAGCAAGCGCGGCATGATCATACGCGGTTAAGTGATTCCAGCTTAGACTGCCTCTGGGTAAATCAATGGACAGCTGCATGCCTTTTGCCTGCACAGCTTTCGCGAAAGCTGTAACAAAGGAGGTGTAAGCGATTCGGTCGCTGCCGGCCACTTCCTCAAAATCAAGATTGACGCCTGCTGCGCCGAGCTGAGATAGTCTTGTTGTGATTGTGTTAATGAATGATTTCTGAGCTGTGCTGTTTTTCAAAAACGCGGTAGTCATCTGTTTATTAAACTGATTATGAACGAGCGGCATCACTTGGATTCCTTTTTCTTTAAACAAGGAAACGATGGCTGGATCGGATTTATCAGTGACGGTTCCATCTGCGGCAGCAAGCTCAAACCAAGTGGGAGAATCGATCGTTAAGCCTTGCGTGTTAGCGGCATGGCCAATGATCGTAGAACTGGAGGAACTTCCGTTCCAGCCCATATATACTAACTTCTTCGTTTGGCTCCATATGGTTCTGCCTTCACTCGTTCGCACAGAGCTGTTCGCGAAACCTTTGGCATAAGCAACAGCACTGCTTCGCGCGTTGAATGCTTTGAGCTTGTTGTCGCCTTGATAGACGGCTAGGAAAGGAATGCCGGACCAATAAACCTGATCCTTGTAGTAAACCTCGGCATTTGGCGTTTTTTTGGCAAGCTGAACGGCAGCCTCCAGGCTTATAGCTGAGCCTACAATCTTGCCTGCTTGTTGAATCAAATAATCGGAAGTATTCGAATGGACGATCTTGTTTGTCCTTATGTTCAATACTTCGCTGCTCGTTATTCCAGCAGAAGCATGAATGGCTTCCTTAAGAAAGGAATATTGAGGCGTGTCTTCCACTGGTTTCCCATTTAACATCAATTGGTAGACAGGAGCTGCTTCTTGTTGGGCTTTAACCTGTGCAGCTGTAAGGTTGCTCCAAACCCAGGTGTTCGAGTTCAGCTCCATAATATGAGCATTGCCCCATTTAGAGGCTTCTTGCTTAGCAGCTGCAAGAGTAGGAAAGGACCATTTTATATTCGTGTTATCGCCTTGAAAGAGCTGGTATTTCGCGTAGGATTGATAGACCCAGCCAACGTTCTCCAAATCGCGAATATGTACGTTGGTCAGTTTCTTCGCTGCCGAAAGTGCTTCATTGTAACTCTGAAATGCCCATTTGGACTGTGTCTTTCCGTTCTGGTAAAGTTGATAGCGCGGAAGGCTGTCCCAAACCCAGGCGCGTCCGGAAATGGTCTCCACATGGCTGTAGGCGAATTTGCCAGCATAGGCGATAGCCTGTGACTCGGTAGCGAATTCTTTTAATGCCTGATCGTTCTGGTAAACACGGTATTTGGTCATTTGTGGGGACGCTGCTTCGACTGTACTCGTCAAGGTAGTCAGGCTGGTTTGTAAAACTAATAATAGCAGCAGGGTGGTGCTTATCCACTTTCTCATAGATTGTCCTTGCTCACTCCTCTCCATATCCTACAGTTAGACGCAAGGAAAGGGCGGAGGTTGCTCTCTATCTATGAATCCTAGACTAGCAATTATTTCAAATAGAACGATTATCGGTAATTGAACATGAAAAAAAGCACCCAGAGGCGCGTTATCTCACGATAAGCGAAGCTTCTGAATGCTTAATGGTCTAACCTTCTTCAGTAATGTCCGCCCAAAACTCTTCATCCGCATCTAACGTAATGTTGGAGCGAAACACTCTTTTATTGTATTGCTTAATCATATACTGCTCAATAGCCTCAAGGATGTTAGACTCCAGAATGAACTGGCTGCGACCCTTTACCCAAACCTCAGCCGTAAATCCGTATTCCTCTTCCCATGAGAGCTGAACTTCCACATCCGTCGGGCTGACGCCTCTGCGGTCGGCCATGTTCAGGCAGATAGCGTTTATAATTTCATCCGTATAGATACGCACGATTAGTAAGGTCTCCGTTGATCTGGCGGGTTGCGCTTGCTGCGCAAGTATACGAATGCTACGCGTATCAGCATAATGATCGCGAAGATCGCCAGTAAATTAATCATGAAACCCAAAATGTTACCAAATGCGCCCATGCCAGCAAACATACTGCCGAACATCAAGCCAGCCAAGCCGCCGATCATCATGCCTTTCATAAGGCCGCCGCCGCTGAAAAATCCTGGTTTTGTTGTGCCTGCTGTCGTTCCTGCTTTTGTACCCGGGTTGCTTTGATTTACGTTTTCTGATTTCTTAGGGTTTTGCGTTACGCTTTGCTTTGGAGATTTAATGCCGCCGCCCCGTGGTTTTGCATCGGCATACTGTCCAAACCCTAATGTGAAGAATAGAGCTAACGCCAGCATGACCATGAATCCCTTTTTCATCTGTCTGTTCTCCTCCTGGTATCTTTAATACATAAGCTGCTTACCGTCTTTCATACGCATAAGTGAGACTTGGGTTTCATTTATTTATATAGGATTGGTCTAAAAGTATGAAAGTATAAGTGATCTATGCTACTATTTCTAATATTAAATGTGAATTTACAGGAATGATTACACTTGCCCGGGAGGATGACATGACCACTTTTCCTGCTGCTTATTTATCTTATTTAGTGGAGTTTCATGCAACTAGGGATTTCTTTGAATGCCATGAGCTGCTTGAAGAATATTGGAAAGAGCACCCGGAGGACCCGATTGCGGACACCTGGGTAGGGCTTATTCAGCTGGCTGTTGGGCTTTATCACGAAAGGCGGGGCAACAAGCGCGGCGCTCTCAAAATGATGGTCCAAGCTGAGCGCAGGCTGTCTTTATCCCCGCTTGAGCAATTAGGAATTGACAAGGACCACTTAGAAAATCAATTGCTGCCGCGAATTGCGGCGCTGCAGTCAGAAACTGATGCTGAATATAGGGATTTGGATTTACGCCTAACAAGCGATGAGCTTTTGGAACAATGTTTACAGGCTTGCAAGGATAGGGACTTGATTTGGGGAGCCCCCAGTTCAGCGTTCGGGGCTGCAACCATTCACCGGCATACGCTCAGAGATCGCTCGGATGTGATCGCCGCTAGACAGGAAGCTTATGAAGCGAAAAAAAGGGAGCGCAACGGCTGATAAAGCCGTCATGCTCCCTTTTTATTTCAATCTTGCTTATCAGCTGCGTCTATAAGCTCTAGTTGTCCGGTTTCCGAATCAATAATTAAACCATGAACGAGAATGTTTGCAGGCAGCAGCGGGTGGTTGCGAATGATGCTTACGCTGTTAAGCACGCTGTCGTGCACATTGTCGAAGCCAGTCAGCCAGCGCATTAAATTCAGTCCGGAATGCTTAAGCGTAGTGATGGTATCTGTAGACACCCCACGTTCCTCCATATGCTGAATGATTAGCTCGGGATTAAGTCCAGTCATGCCGCAATTGGTGTGTCCGATGACAAAAACTTCATCTGCCTGGAGTTCATATAGTGCAACGAGAATGCTCCGCATAATATTGCCAAAAGGTTGCGTGACGATAGCGCCGGCATTTTTTATGATTTTGGCGTCACCGTTTTTAAGATTCATAGCTTTAGGGAGCATTTCAGTTAACCGCGTATCCATGCAAGTTACGATGACCATTCTTTTTTTTGGGTATTTGCTTGTCGAATAGGTTTCGTAATCACGATTCTCAACAAATTGCTTATTGTAGGCTAAGATGTCGCCGATTTTGTTCACGCTGCACTTCCTTTGGTTAAGAAGCGAAGGTGGTGGGTATAAATCTGGCTATCGCTTTTCAGACTAAAACTGCCGGTTTCCGCGTTATAATCGATTTTCATCTGGGGCTCGTAATAAATCTCGTGACGGGGCTCATAATAGTAGGCGAAAGGCTCGCCTTGGCCAAGCCGATCATCGACAGTCGGTTCATTTATGAGCTGAAGCGCTGGCACGCCGCTAACGACGCAGCCGCAGCCTTCCGTATCATGAAGAAACTTTAGCTTGAGCTCACGGTTATCCAAATAGGGAGTAATTCGTTCAATCGCTGCTTTCGAAAAAATAATATGCATAAGGCTTCCTCTCTTTCTCTCTCTTGCACTGGATGACGAGCAGGTTTAAGATGATTATAAGGATTGAAATAATGAAGATCAAGTGAAGTTCCCATGAAGATAGCAATCCGATAACTATAGAAAGGCGGTACAATGATGTCAACCAAAACGAATGAAGCGCTGAACAGCTTTAAAGAAACGATTCGCAAAATAAAAAGCTATGAGGAAGCGCTCGGCGTGCTGTACTGGGATTTGCGCACAGGAGCGCCCCGTAAAGGAATGGATAATCGTTCTGAGGTCATTGGTGCCTTATCCGCCGACCAATTCAAGCTTTCGACTTCGCCCGAGCTGGGAGAATGGATTTCTGAGTTGGAGGAAAGCACTGCTTATTCAGGCCTGTCTGAGATTGACCAGCGTCTTGTAACGGAAACCCGCAAGGAATACGACCGCAGCGTAAAAATACCTCCAAAGCTGTATCAGGAATACGTGGTATTAGCCTCACAATCCGAATCCAAGTGGGAGGAAGCAAAGGAAAACAACGACTATGCCGGCTTCCAGCCTTATTTAGAGAAGGTCATTTCATATACCAATCAATTTATTGATCTCTGGGGCGCTAAGGAAACCCGCTACGATACATTGCTTGACCAATATGAACCGGGCATGACCGTAGCCGAGCTTGACCGCGTATTCGGCGGCTTGCGCGCGAAGCTCGTTCCGCTGGCAGCGGCAATAGCGAACTCGCCACACCAGCCGGATGAGTCATTCTTAAAGCAAAATTATGATAAATCCGCTCAAAAAGCTTTCAGCTTATACATATTGGAGCAAATGGGATATAACTTTGAGGCAGGCAGATTGGACGAGAGTGCTCATCCTTTCGCTACGGGTTTAAGCCCTGGCGACGTACGTATTACAACACGCTATTTGGAAGATGATGTTACTAGCGCTTTGTTCGGCACGATTCATGAAGGCGGCCATGCACTCTATGAGCAAAATATTATGGAGGAGCTTATTGGAACGACGCTTTGCACGGGCACTTCCATGGGGATCCATGAATCGCAATCCCGCTTCTGGGAAAATGTGATCGGCCGCAGCAGACCGTTCTGGAACCAATATTTCGGCGAGCTTCAGAAACGCTTTCCTGGCCAGCTTGATGTTAGCGTTGATCAGTTTTACCGCGGCAACAACGTCGTAAAGCCGTCCTTGATCCGAATCGAGGCGGATGAGCTGACTTACAACCTTCACATCATTATTCGGTATGAGATGGAGAAGCTGATTTTTAACGGAGGAGCGAAAGCAGCCGATTTGCCTGCCATTTGGAACGACAAATACAAAGAGTATTTGGGCGTGACACCGCCGAATGATGCCGAAGGCGTCCTTCAGGATGTGCATTGGTCTGGCGGAGCGTTCGGTTACTTCCCATCTTACTCGCTTGGCAATATGTATGCGGCGCAAATCGCAGATACGATGGAGAAAGAGCTTCACAGCTTCTGGACGAATGTCGGCGGTGGTGAGCTGCTTCCTATTAAGGACTGGTTAACGGAGCGAATCTACAAATACGGCAAGCTGAGATCGCCATCTGAGCTGATTGAGAGCGTAACCGGCAAGCCGCTCGACCCACAATATTTAGTTGATTACCTGACCAAGAAATATACGGATATCTACAAGCTGTAAAGCAAAACGAATAGGAACGGTAAATAGAAGGCTGTCCGCTCGTCATTGACGATATGCGGGCAGCCTTCTTTTTGCATGCCCATTCACCGCCCAAGTTGTCTTTGCATAGGCTGGAGTACATCAAATGACTTAAATGTGCAGGAGGGACTCCAAATGAAAAGACGTATATTCATGTCGCTGCTGCTTACGGTAGCGCTCGTCATGACTGCTGCGCTCGCGGGCTGCGGCAAAGGGGATTCAGAGAAAACAAAGGTACGGATCGGAGAGGTCACCCGGTCATTGTTCTATGCACCGGAGTATGTAGCACTTGCCAATGGCTTCTTTGAGGAAGAAGGCCTAGACGTGGAATTAACGACGACGCCGGGCGGTGACAAGACGATGACTGCGCTGCTCTCGAACGCCATTGATGTCGCGCTCGTAGGTTCAGAAACTTCCATCTACGTGTATCAGCAAGGAACCGATGATCCAATCATCAATTTCGCCCAGGTTACTCAAACGGATGGCACATTTCTAGTGGCGAAGGATGAAGTGAAGGATTTTGACTGGAGTTCACTGAAAGGAAGCATTTTTCTCGGACAAAGAAAAGGCGGCATGCCCCAAATGGCAGGCGAGTTTGTACTGAAGAAGCATGGCATTGATCCGAAGGCTGATCTGGAGTTGATTCAAAACGTGGATTTTGCCAATATCGCAGCTGCTTTCGCTTCGGGTACGGGTGATTATGTCCAGCTGTTCGAGCCAACCGCATCGATCTTCGAGAAGGAAGGCAAAGGGCATGTTATTGCGTCTTTCGGAACGGAGAGTGGACATTTGCCTTATACGGTGTTCATGACCAAGCAAAGCTATTTGAAGAAGAATAAGGATACGGTTCAGTCCTTCACGAATGCCTTGCATAAAGCGCAGCTTTGGGTGGAGAGCAATGACGCGGATAAGATTGCAGACGCAGTGCTGCCTTTCTTTGAAAATGTGGATCGTGACATTGTTGTAAGTTCAATTGACCGTTACAAGCAGCAGGGGTCCTTCGCTACCGATCCGATTATCGATGAAGCGGAATGGAATAATCTCCTGGATGTCATAACGACAGCGGGCGAGCTTGAGAAGCGTACGGAACACGGCGAGCTGGTTGACACAAGTTTTGCGGAGAAGGCGATCGAAGCAGTGAAATAATCGGCATGCAGAAAATGGAGGCTTGGGCATGAAACATACTCCTGTGCTTGAGCTGCAGCAATTATCACATGTATATGTGAATGAAAAGGAAGCCTCTCTCGCGGTTGAACAGATCGATCTGACGGTTGACCGCGGAGAGTTTATTAGCCTGGTTGGGCCTAGCGGCTGCGGCAAGACGACGGTGCTTAGCTTGCTCGCCGGCTTGTTCCCTCCCACAAAAGGGCAGGTGCTGCTAGGCGGAGAACGGGTAGAGGGGCCTTCGCCAAAGGTAGGTTATATGCTGCAGCAAGACTATTTGTTTCCATGGCGCACGATTAGAGAAAATGCCGCCATCGGGCTTGAAATAAGCGGCCGCAAGACTGAGAAGACTTTACGGGCTGTTGATGAGCTGCTCAGCGAGCTTGGCTTGCCTGATGCAGGGGGGAGATACCCCCATGAGCTATCAGGCGGGATGAGGCAACGAGTAGCGCTTGCGCGAACGCTGGCTACAGAGCCTGAGGTGCTTCTGCTGGATGAGCCATTCTCCGCGCTTGATTTGCATATTAAGCTGCAGCTGGAGGATTTGGTTCATCAGACGCTGAAGCGACTTGGAAAAACCGCAGTCCTTGTCACCCATGATTTGGCGGAAGCGGCTGCGATGAGCGATCGAATCATCGTGCTTGGCCGAAATCCCGGACATATCCGAAGCGAGATTTCCGTTCATGAGCCTATTCGTGCAGCGGCCCCAATGGCTGCACGCAAGCTGCCTAGCTTTCAAGAACTGTTCGACAGCTTATGGGCGGAGCTAGACAAGGATGTCGGTGAAGGAGGCAGGAGTAGTGGATAAGCGAAGCAAGCAGAGTGCTGAAAATGCAGAAGTCCAAGGGCCCATCCATACTTCCGGCATCCAGGAGGATCGACGCAGCTGGATGGGTGATCTTCACATGCGTTTCAAATCACAGAAGCGAAAGCTTACGGCAGCGGTCATCGTGACTCAAACGGTTCTGCTCCTGCTGTTTGTTGGCTTGTGGGAAGCTGCGGGACGTAATAAATGGATCGATCCCTTATTGTTCAGTTATCCCACAAAAATGCTGCAGCAGCTGTGGAAAACGATGGCTGACGGCAGCATTTGGCCGCATGTCGGGATGACCGTAACGGAGACGGTAGTCGGTTTTTTACTCGGTACGATTCTGGGGACGGCAATGGCTGCAGTGCTTTGGTGGTTTCCCTTTTTGTCGCGCGTGTTCGATCCTTATTTGGTCGTGCTCAACAGTATGCCGAAGGTAGCGTTGGGACCGATTTTTATTGTTGGGCTAGGCCCAGGGTTTATGTCCATCGTTGCGATCACGTTATCGGTTACTGTCATCATTACAACCTTGAATATATATAATCGTTTTCGGGAGATCGATTCCGGCTATATCAAGGTTGTTAGGCTGCTTGGGGCATCGCGGTTACAGCTGTTTAAGCTCGTCATCTTGCCCGGCTCGTTTCCGGTCATAATCGCTACGCTCAAGGTTAACGTTGGTTTGGCTTGGATAGGCGTAATCGTCGGTGAATTCCTTGTCGCGAAGCTTGGACTTGGCTATTTGATCATCTACGGCTTCCAAGTGTTTAATTTTACACTGGTCTTATCCAGCCTCATTGTGATCGCGATTGTAGCGACAGTTATGTATCAGCTAGTGGCGATGCTGGAGCGACGGTTGACGGCAGGCTGGCGCGAGCGTTAGGATGTAGGAATAAATCCTATCGTACGCGAGGTTAATTTCATGGGCATTCGCATTATCAAAACAGCTCTGGCAGCCATTGCAGCTATATATACCGCTGTCTATCTGGGTCTGGAGCCGCCGCTTGGCGCGGGCATTCTTGCCATACTCGGCGTCGAAGTGACGCGAATGAAGGGACTTAAGAGCGCATTCGTCCGTTTTATTGCGTCTGTGCTCGGCCTTTTTTTTGCATCGCTTATTTTTTCGTTGTTCGGCTTTCATATTTGGGCGGTGGCCATTTTTATTTTGATTACCTTCCCGGTTCTTTCCCGCTTTCAATTGAAGGACGGGATCGTCACGAGTTCGGTCATCGTATTCCATCTGTTTAACCGCGAGGAAGTAACTACGGGCATTATCGGCAACGAAATACTGCTGCTGTTTGCGGGTCTCGGCTGGGCGACGATTGTAAATATCATTTACATGCCGAAGGACGAGCATCAGCTGCAGCATTACCGCAATTCGCTCGAACAGAACTTCGGTATCATCTTTCAAGAAATGGCTTTCACCTTACGCAATCCTGCGCATGTGTGGAACGGCAGCGAGATTCTTGAAGCTTACAGCGCGATTGAAGAAGGTGCGCAGCGGTCTGTGCGGAATCGGGAAAATCGACTTTGGGGCCAGGAACAGTATTGGTCGACATATTTTGAGATGAGGCGCCAGCAGTTGGAGTCGGTGCAGCAGATGCTCGTGGAGCTGGCATTTGTCTATCAGAAATTCCCGCAAGCCGTGATGATTGCAGACCTGCTTGATCAGCTCGCGAGCGACGTCAAATCGGATGTATATGAAGGCAACGTCGAAGAGCGGCTGCATGAGCTGTCACAGCTGTTTCAAGGGATGGAGCTTCCCAAGACGCGTGATGAATTCGAAGTGCGCGCTTCGCTGCTTAAGCTGCTGCGCGAGTTGGAGCGGTATTTGGGCATTGCTAAGCGCTTGAAGAAAAGGAAAGTTAAAATGGCCAAGCTTCAAGCCTAGCCAGCAGAATAGCAATGGATGAGTAAAATATAGTGAGTGCGAGAGCATGTTGTCCTGCGTATGTCTTTGGGAAATCCAGCCCAAGGCCTGCCAGGACTTTTTTTGATCATCGACGCAAAAATTCATGATATGCTTTTGAAAAAGGAGGGATGAATGTGAATGCCTTCAAAGAGCGGATTGAGGAACTAAATGCGAAGCTGATTGAGGTTGAAGTGCAAACGAAAGCTCAATATTTCGTGCTAGAACAAAGCTAACTCGAACTTCACTTACCTGGAGTGTTGAAGGTTTTATTCAAGGCTATTGGAAGCGTCAAAAGGTAACGTTCTTTTGTGATTTATCGTCAGATGACAGTTTTGAGAATTGTATCAGCGAGATGAATGATTTTATTAAAATACCAAGATATCGAAAAGATAGCAGAGGAGTTCGACGGATTTTCATGAAATAACAGCCTGTTCATATATAGAAAGCCGATTATAGGCGATTTAGTTTAGCACAATGTTTTTATGGATTGTTGGCTTTTTATTGTCCATAAGGCTGCTGCTTTTTGTACCGTGAACGGATCTAGTTCTATATTTATAGGTCTTTATTCTATTTTTGTGGGCGAGGTTGCCAAGCGCGAATCATTTACTTTTATAGCACATATAGATGTAAGGAGACGCAGCGAATGAGTGTTAATATCCCACTGCTATTGAACATAAACATTTATATGGGACCACTTAATCAACATTTGCCTATGTCCTGCATACACTTTAAATGAATGATTGTATGGAGGAGGTTAAATCAATGGCTATTGCAGATAAGCAGCTACAGTACAGAGAAATAATTACGAAGGCTGTCTGCGGCAAAGGTCGTAAGTTTTCCACTGTAACCCATACCGTAACGCCGCCTCATAATCCGACTAGTATTCTCGGAGCATGGATAATCAACCATCAATATGAAGCGGTTCGTTCGGGCGACGGCATTGAGGTAATTGGTACTTACGATATCAACATCTGGTATTCGTACAGCAAGAACTCGCAAACGGACGTGGCAAAGGAATCCGTGCATTACGTTGAGCACGTGAACCTCTCCTATGTAGATCCGAAGCACCGGCCTTCTACAGTTGAAGTGTCTGCCGAGGTGATTCAGGAGCCGAACTGTATCGAAGCCAACATTTCTTCGAACGGTTCGAGTGTCGTGATTCGTGTAGAGCGTGAGTTTGCAGTGGAACTTGTCGCCGAGACAAAGGTCTGCGTTGCGGTTCTTCCAGGCGGTTGCGGCGACCTGGACGGCAAGGATTTGGAATTCAGCCTCGGCGATAACGATTATGAGGATTTGGATCCAGATTTGCTGGACGATGAGTTGTAAGCAAGCCGGGAAGCTTTGCTGTCAAGGTATCATATGCTGCGCAAGCGGCAAATTCGAGGGCGAAAGCCCTCTTTTTTTTTGAAATATTTAAATCGTAAAAATTACCTTTACATAAAAGGAGTAAAGGCGGGAAACACAATGGCTTCGACATGGATATGGAGAGGGAGCTACGATCGGTTAGAGCGGATTGCTTACACAGGGAAAGAGCTCCATACTTCCGGCGAGCGCAATGGGCAGCCGCTTAATGCACAGCCTTGGTCAGCGGTTAAACCGGGCGATGCGGTATTGGCGTGGTCAGACACGCGCGAACTCGATAGAAGCCGGTTTCCGGGCGTTTGGGTGCTGAATGGGAACGGATATATTGTTGCAAAGCAAAGCGACGAGGAAAAGCAGCACATTTGGCGCAGAGCCGGATTGTGCGGAGGCGCACCGCTGACGAGCGAGCGTTTGTATCTTGTCAGTATCGTGCATTTGGAACCGGTGGACATGGTACGCATAGATGCGGCTGGTAAGGTTCTGCCGGGCAGGCGGATGGAATCGAGGAATGCAGAACTGAGGAACGGAGAATCACGGAATGTAGAGCCTGTGGATGCTGGCCTTAAGCAGATTGGAGCCTGGCCGGAGGACCCGGCGCTAAGGCGAGTGGCGCGAACGGCAGTCGCGGCACTCTATGCGCTCGGCCTCGATATTGGTGAGGCCGAGATTGCGCTTGGCGGGGACGGACGAACAGTCGTCCGCGCCGCTTGGCCGAAGCTAAGGGACACGAGGCTGGAGGCGGTTGTGCTGCGCCGATTTGCCGCGTGGCATGCGGCGGCGAGAGCGGGGGAGGGCGATCGGCGGCTGCGGATTGGCGCCGATCCGGAGTTTGTGCTGGTGACGCCGGGCGGTAAGATCGCATCGGCGTCGCGGTTTTTGGGCGCTGGCGTCGGCGGGGCAGCCGGGGCCGACGCCCTGCTTGTGGGGCGACGGCTGCTGTATCCCGTCGCTGAGCTGCGGCCCGAGCCGGCCGAGGACCCGGCCGCGCTCGCCGCAAATGTGCGGCGCCTGCTGCTGCGCGCCGCCGATCGCATCAGCGACCCAAGCTTGCGCTGGGCCGCCGGAGCCATGCCCGTGCCGGGGCTTGCGCTCGGCGGGCACATCCACCTCAGCGGAGCGCCGCTCACGAGCCGCTTGCTCCGCCTGCTGGACAGCTACGCGGCATTCCCGCTCGCTCTAGTCGAGGACCCCGCTGGGCGGGCCCGCCGTCCCCGATATGGGATGCTCGGGGACTTCCGCCTGCAGCCGCATGGCGGGTTTGAGTACCGAACGCTGCCAAGCTGGCTCGTATCGCCGGCAGCGGCCAAAGCCTCCTTCGCGCTCGCGCTGTTGTGCGTCCGCGAGGAGCAGAACCTGGATTACATACCTGCTCTGGAGGAGCGGTATGTTGAGGCTTATTACGCCGGCGACCGCGCAGTGCTGGCCGGCTGCTTGGATGCGCTGGCCGCATCGCTCGCGGCCACGAACAGCTACACTGAGCTGGCTCCGTATATTGAGCCTCTCCTTGATGCCGCTAAACGCGGCAAGACCTGGGACGAACGATCAGATATCCGCGTCAAATGGCGGCTTCCTCATTGATGAGGGAGCTGCTATTTTTTGTGATGCGTGCCGAGACATGGGGATCTTTTAGAAATCTGACTAAATTCTAAACAAGTCTCCATCGTTATTAGTAAGCCATAGTCATAGGGGCAGATAGGAAAGTATAATAATACGTTATTTATTTAACGTTATTAAATATTCCAGACTGCTCAGTTATGAGCCTGTTTTCTGGAAACGGTTAGGCGCGACGTATTCACCCTTTATTTAATGCCATTAACATTTGTGCATCAGATTGATCATCAATTGTGTGTGTTTAATACATCTACTTTTCAATGCCAGATTGATATTATTCATGCGCTTGATAAAGCTCTGATTAACCATTATTTTTTGCTTGTTAAAGCATCATCCTATCTACGTATTGGTAAGTAATTGTTAATGAAAATGCCGGCCAACCGGATTTTTTCGATAAAGCCAAGCCCCCTAATTAAGACGGGATGAAATCATTATCTAATTTATTTTAAAAAGATTTCCGATCCTTTTCTGAGACGAGTTTCCTAAAGTGCGCTGAAATACTGTACCGTTGATTTCCAAAAAACAGAGTCCATATTGAATATACTTTGGGAAAAGATTTCACTTTGTGATTGGCAGAACGACCTCGAGTAGTTCTTTATTTAACCTCATTAACTACCAGGGATTTAATGAATATAGCTAAGCTATCCTGTATTTTTGCTCTATACAAAGAGGATTAAGAGGTCTCTCGGAAGCTATAATGTACGAATGCATGCTAGCAGGCTTTTGACCTTCAATCCACAGATGAAAGGAGCAATTTTACTGCGAATATGCAGGATAGCATATTTTTCTGTGCCGAAATAAGGTAAGTTAGTGCCTACGTACAATATAGCCTAGCCATCTTAAAACATATTCTATTCAAAATCTACGCGTGATCTAAAAAGAAGCCTTTATGACACAAAACTAAATAAGATATTGCTACTATCATTAATTCAAACTGAAATACCATTTTCAACCCAACCCAACCCAACCCAACCCAACCCAACCCAACCCAACCCAACTAAACTGTTACAAAAATCTTCGTCAGAAAGCTGTTGAAGTATAGAGGATAATATTAGAACTCGCAAAAGGAGTTTGTTGGAGCATATGAACCCAACCATGAAATAATTTCAGGTTGCGTTTCCATTAACTTTTCAGTTAAATGTTGGCTACACTGCCTAATTAGAAATATTTCAACAGCAAGAATGAATTAGGAAGGCAGGCAGGTAAGAAGGTATTTTAAATCCAATAATTATTTAGTTTCAATAGTCTCAGAAGTAAACGCAGCTATGCCGAAATGGGTTAAATTGTTTTTGATGTAAACCTAGCTATGCCGAAATGGGTTAAATTGTTTTCGATGTAAACCTAGCTATGCCAAAATGGATTAAATTAGTTTCTGATGTAAACCTAGCTATGCCAAAATGGATTAAATTAGTTTCTGATGTAAACCCAGCTAAGCCAAAATGGATTCAAAAAAGTTTCTTTATCAGTAAAATCATACTTATCTATAACGACCATGCCCGCATTGGTTGTTTTCGCTTATAGCGCACATCTGTTCCGCTTGTTATAATAGATATCTAATGTTTACTGCATGGTCGGAATGTCATTAAAGGAAGAGGCCATGTAATTAACGCTGTTAAATAAAGATGAGCTTAAAGCAGAATGACGATACATAGGTTCTTGAGGAGGATCGGAATGGCTGGATATACTCCAATGATTTTGCAATATCTTGCGATTAAGGAAGAGGCGAAGGATGCTTTTTTGTTTTTTCGGTTAGGCGATTTCTATGAGATGTTTTTTGAGGATGCGATAGCAGCTTCCCGTGAGTTGGAAATTACTTTGACAGGGAGAGAAGGCGGCGGCGAACAAAAGATCCCGATGTGCGGCGTGCCATACCACTCTGCCGAGAATTATATTAGCCGATTGGTGGAAAAAGGGTACAAGGTTGCCATTTGCGAGCAGGTTGAGGACCCTGCAGTCGCCAAAGGCGTCGTGCGCCGTGAAATCGTTCGCATTATTACCCCAGGCACCGTCATGGAATCGAAGGCGTTAGAAGGCAAGTCGAACAACTTTATTGCGGCCATCGTTCGCGTTGGCGGAATGCTTGGACTATCGGCATGCGATTTGTCGACGGGCGAGCTTTATGTCACCTCTTTCCCAGAACATATGGAGGCGTTGATTGATGAGATTAACGTCTATCAGCCGTCTGAGCTAGTGGGGGACAAGGAGCTGCTCGGCAAGGTGCAGGAGGCGGCTGTATGGAACAAACAGCTGCTGTTGACCGCACGGGAGCCGATGTCAGCGGACAAGCTTGTCGAACAATTTGGCGATGCTGAGCTGGCGAAGGTCTCGGGCGCACGTTTGCAAGCAGTAAGTGTCTTGACCGGTTATCTGGAAGAAACGCAAAAACGTTCACTTGGGCATGTGCGTGCGATTACAAGCTATGAACCGAATCAATATATGATTTTGGACCATTACACGAGAAGAAATCTAGAGCTTACCGAGACGGTACGCGACCGCAATAAGAAGGGGTCGCTGCTTTGGCTGCTTGATCGGACGCAGACCTCCATGGGCGCGCGCCTGCTTCGCCGCTGGATTGACAAGCCGCTGCTCAGCAGCACGGCAGTTGAAGCCCGGTTGGATGCGATTGAGACTTTGTATTTGAATCTGATTTTAAGAGACGATATCCGCTCAGAGCTGCAGCCCATATACGATCTTGAACGACTGGTCGGCCGGGTTGCCTTCGGCAGCGCGAACGGACGCGACTTGAACGCACTAAGAAGCTCGCTGCGCCGCATTCCACAGTTAACGGCACTTTGCGAGCAGTCCGGCTCTAACGTGCTTAAGGCGCTTGTTGAAGGCGCTGACCAGTGTTCGGATTTGGCGGACCTAATCGAGACTGTATTGGTAGACGAGCCTCCTGTCACCATTAGGGAGGGCGGCTTGATTCGTGCAGGGTATGACAGCTATCTGGACCAACTTCGCGAAGCAAGCACGAACGGGAAAAAATGGCTTGCGGAGCTGGAGCGCCAGGAGCGCGAGGCAACCGGCATCAAAACGTTAAAAATCGGTTACAACCGTATTTTTGGTTATTATTTGGAAGTCTCTAAAGCGAATCTGGCCATGCTTCCGGAAGGAAGGTATGAGCGCAAGCAAACGCTTGCCAATGCTGAACGGTTCGTAACGCCAGAGCTGAAGGAGAAGGAACGGCTGATTCTTGAGGCTGAGGATAAAATGGTCGATTTGGAGCATGCAAGATTCATCGAGCTACGGGACCATTTGTCGCTCCATCTGCATCGGCTTCAGAAGGCAGCTGCGATTATTGCCGAGCTTGACGTGTACCAGTCGCTAGCGACGGTTAGCGCCGAGCGCCGTTTTACGCGGCCGAAAGTAACCGAAGCCTACGATTTGCATATTGAGGATGGCAAGCATCCGGTGGTCGAAGCGATGATGGACGGCACGCCGTTTATTTCAAACGGTACGGGCCTGCATAAGGATGACCAGTGGATGCTGCTTATTACCGGACCGAACATGGCTGGGAAAAGCACGTATATGCGCCAGGTGGCGCTTATCTGCATCATGGCTCAAATGGGCTGCTTCGTGCCCGCCAAGTCGGCGGTTATCCCGCTAATCGACCGAATTTTCACTAGAATTGGCGCTGCCGACGATCTAATTGGCGGTCAAAGTACGTTTATGGTCGAGATGAAGGATATCCAGCTCATGACAGAAAAAGCGACAAAAAATAGCCTCGTTATTATCGATGAGCTAGGCCGAGGCACCTCGACAGGCGAAGGCATGGCCATTGCGCAAGCGGTCATCGAGTATGTCCATCACCATATTGGCTGCAAAGCGCTCGTATCGACCCATTTTCATGAGCTGGCGCATCTGGAGGAGTCTTTGCCTTCATTAACCAATGCGCGTATGGCTGTAGAAGAAAGCGGCGATAATGTAACGTTCCTGCGGAAGCTGATACCTGGTGCGGCAAGTACCAGCTACGGCATTTATTGCGCTCAGCTTGCGGGACTTCCGCAGTCGATTATTGGCAGGGCTTATGAGCTGCTGGATGAGACGCTTGTTGTTGAAGCGCCTAAAGCATCAGGAATGTCGGCTGCAGCTTTACCGGGCTTTTCATATGCACCGCTTGCTTCCGTTCCCGAAGCGGAGAGCAAACAGCCAGAGAAGGTCATGGAATCCCGCGGTATGGTTCAGCTCTCGATCTTTGATGAGCCAGCAGCTGCCAGCGAGGTAGAACCAGCGAAGAAGAAAGCTAGTCCAAAGGCTGAATTGCTGGCGGATCAATTACGTAAGCTTGATCTGTTTAATCTAACGCCAATGCAAGCGATGCAATGGCTGAACGATATGAAAAACAAATTGAACAATTAGCCTGGCGAGAGGGGGAACAGTGACGTCATGGGGAAAATCAAAGTGCTTGACGAGCAGCTTGCCAACCAAATCGCAGCAGGCGAGGTGGTGGAACGGCCAGCTTCTGTCGTGAAGGAACTAGTCGAAAATGCCGTCGATGCCGGCAGCACTACAGTCGATATTACGATTGAAGAAGGCGGCTTGTCGCTTATAAAAGTGGTTGATAATGGCTATGGCATTGAAGCCTCCGATATCGTTACAGCGTTTCAACGCCATGCTACGAGCAAAATCTCTACGAGCAGCGATCTTTTTCGGATTGCGAGTCTTGGCTTTCGTGGGGAGGCTTTGCCGAGTATCGCGGCCGTATCCCGTCTGCAATGCGTCTCATCCGAGACATCCACGGGACTGGCGCGCCGAATCGTGATTGAAGGCGGCAAGGTTACCATCGATGAACCGGCAAACGCGCCGCAAGGGACAGAAATGACCGTACAGGATTTATTTTATAACACGCCTGCCCGGCTTAAATACATGAAGGCCATTCAAACCGAGCTTGGCCATATTTCGGATTATGTCAACCGGATTGCGTTAGCGCACCCCGGCATTGCATTTACATTCAAGCACAACGGAAATGTGCTGCTCCGTACGCTTGGCACCGGGGACAGGCTGCAGGTGATTGCCGCTGTTTACGGATCGAATACAGCCAAAGTTATGCTTCCGATCGAAGCGGAAACGTCAGATTACGAGCTGAGAGGCTTTATCTCGAAACCTGAGCTTACCCGGGCTAACCGGAACGGGATCACTGCGATCGTCAATGGGCGCTACATCCGCAGCCATACAATCAATCAGTCCTTGCTGCAAGCGTATCATACGCTGCTGCCGATCAACCGGTATCCGCTGGTTATTTTAGAGCTGGGCATGCATCCGAGCCTGCTCGACGTCAATGTACATCCTTCGAAGATGGAGGTCAGATTCAGCAAAGAGCCTGAACTGCGGACAATGATCGAGCAAGCGATTAAGGACGTACTCGGACGTCAACGCCATATCCCAGGGCCAGAGTCAAGCAGAAAGGCAGATCGTTCCAAGCCTGTTTTTGTCCAGGATGCGATATCGTTTCACCGTCCTGAGCCCGCAGCAGAAGCTTTTAAGCCATTTCAGCCGGCAGCGACTCCTAAACCCTCGGCTAGCAGCTATAAGCCGCCTATCATTGAACGGGAGTATGTGCCCAAAAATGCAGCGGAGAAGCTTTATGCACCACCAGCAGCGAGCAGCGACTCTCTTGCTGTCCGCGAGGCTTTTGCACCATGGGAGCAAGCTGCGCCAACCTTAGCTAGCTCACCGGACCAAGCGGATCGTTCCGAAAAGCAGACATCTCAACCGGCCGATTTGCCAGGTATCGCTTCTAAGCAGAATGCTCAACCGTTGGCTTATACCCTAAATGTTCAGGGCTATACAGAACAGCCGGTTGAGCAGGTCAACGATAGCATAGAGCAAAGTGCACAGGCGACTGCCGAACAGCTAACTGCTCAAGCCAGCAAGATCATATCGCAAAGCACTCAGGTGTCTTCCGAACAGTCGTCAGAGCAGCCTGAAGCAGGTGAAGTTAGCAGCGAATATTCGCCTTCCGCTGAGCAACCGGTTGCTCAATTGCCTACGGATGAGGATGTACAAGATGGACAGCCGGCGTTTCCAGAGCTTTATTGGATTGGCCAGCATCACGGAACATATATCGTCGCCCAATCCGAGGACGGACTTTATTTGATTGATCAGCATGCGGCACATGAGCGGATTAATTATGAATATTTTTTCCAAAAGTTCGGGAATCCCGAATCAGCAAGCCAGCAATTGCTTGTGCCTTTGACGTTAGAATTTACAGCGGGGGAAGCCTCGCAGCTCAGAGAGCTTCTGCCTTTGTTTGCGCAGGCTGGCGTTGAGCTGGAGGCCTTTGGCGCACAAACCTTCCTCGTTCGCGCTTATCCGGAGTGGATGCCGCAGGGAGAGGAGCAGGCTCTGCTTGAAGAAATGGCTGAATTGCTCATTTCGGAACGCAAGTCCATCAATATCGGAAAGCTGCGCGAGAAAGCGGCCATCATGTGTGCTTGCAAAGCATCCATCAAAGCCAATGACAGAATGAACCGTGAAGAAGGCGAAACGCTGCTAGCGAGGCTTGGCCATTGCAAGCAGCCCTATACTTGCCCGCATGGTCGGCCAATCATCGTACATCTTTCGACCTACCAGCTGGAAAAAATGTTCAAGCGGGTGATGTCGTGATCGTTACAACAACGGCTAAGCCGAGCCAGCGCGCGCTAGCGCAAGCAGAACGGCTTGCCGGAGAGCTCGCTTCACCGCTTAGATCACGAGGCAATCTGACCGTTAATAAGCTGCTCACCTTAACACAGGACAAGAGATTGCTTGTCGTTACCGAAGAAGAGGTTCGTTATTATGACGGCCAAGCAGAGACGCCGTTGTATTTCCATCCCAGCATGGCGTTTGTCCGCGTGAAGCGGCTGCGACGGGGGGAGACAGACCCGCTTATTCAGCTCTCCGGATGCGAGGCAGGCGACCTTATCGTAGACTGCACTGCGGGGCTGGCTTCGGATTCTCTCGTTTTCTCCTATGCCGCGGGTCCTAGTGGAAAGGTGTCTGCTCTAGAGAGCGAATCAGTGCTTTGCGCCCTTGTGCGGGAGGGTTTGGCGGGCTATCAGACTATGCTCGAAGATGTGAATGAAGCGATGAGGCGCATCGAAATGATAAACGTTCATCATCTTGTTTATTTAACGGGTTTGCCTGATAAAAGCGTTGATATCGTATATTTTGATCCCATGTTCAGAAAGCCGATCCATGAATCGAGCTCGATGGAGCCGCTCAGGGCTGTGGCAAATATGGATGCTTTATCCTTGGAGACCATCGAACAAGCGAAGCGGGTTGCCCGCAAATGCGTAGTGCTTAAGGAGCATCAAGCAAGTGAAGAATTCGCGAGGCTTGGATTTGAGCGCCGCCATGTGAATACTTCGAAAATTGCATATGGAGTGATACAGCTTTGAATACAGAACTTACGGGCTTGGATTCAGGCCTTGAAAATAAACCACAACGCAAGCAGCCGCTGCTTGTTCTTATTGGGCCAACTGCGGTAGGCAAGACGCGTATGAGCCTAGATATTGCAAAAGCCTGGAATGCGGAAATTATTTCAGGTGATTCGATGCAGGTATATTCCGGCATGGATATCGGAACAGCCAAAATCGCCATGGACGAACGGGAAGGCATCCCGCATCACTTGATCGATATTTGCGAGCCGGATGTTGCCTATTCCGCTGCGGATTTCCAAGAAGGGGCGACCAGGGCTATCTCGCAGATCGCTGCTCGCGGCAAGCTGCCTTTTATCGTTGGAGGAACCGGACTTTATGTAGAATCAGTCTGCTATCAATTTCAGTTCGCGGATATCGGCTCGGACGAAGCGTTCAGGCTGGAGCAGGAGCGTTATGCCGCTGAACAGGGCGCTGAAGCGCTGCACGCAAGGCTAGCGGCGATTGACCCGCCGGCTGGCGAGCGATTGCACCCTAATGATTTGAGGCGCGTGATTCGTGCATTAGAAGTTTACCACATGACTGGCGAGACTTTTTCGGAGCAGCAAGCAGGCCAAACGAAGGAGTCTCCCTACGAACTTTGCATCATCGGTTTGACTATGGACCGTGCGGAGTTGTATCGTAGAATAGAGCAGCGGGTAGATTTGATGATGGAGCAAGGGTTAGTAGAAGAGGTGAGACGACTACTTGAAAGAGATTTGCCGCCTGCGGCAGTTGCTATGCAGGGGCTAGGCTACAAGGAGATTGCGGATTACTTGCAAGGAAACTGCACATTGGAAGCAGCTATAGAACGGCTCAAACGGGATACGCGAAGATTTGCCAAGCGCCAACTCTCCTGGTTTCGCCATATGAAGGACATTCATTGGATTGATATGGGGGAAAATTTTCACAACAATTTGCAAGCTGTTCATGGTATAATAGCAGGAAAGTTTCAAGTTAATCTTGAATATAATTCTAATCAATCTTTTTAAGACGGGGGTAACGTCCAATGAACAAATCGATCAATATTCAAGATACGTTTCTGAATCAGCTGCGCAAAGACAACATACCGGTTACGGTTTTTTTAATGAATGGGTTCCAAATTCGGGGCGTTATTAAAGCATTCGATAATTTCACGATTATCATTGACAGCGAAGGTCGTCAACAAATGGTTTATAAACATGCTATTTCGACGTTTACCCCGCAGCGAAATGTTTCCCTTATGCAGCAGGATCATAGTGGTTCCGATTCATAGGTGATAGCGTAAAGTGAAACTTTCTAATAACGAGTATCGTTTAACTAGATAGCGGCAGGTAAGAGCAACCCGCTCCAAGCTGGGTTGCTCTTTCCATTTCGTGGCAAAGATAGATTAGACGGACTATGGAACAACAGGAGGGGAGTCGGCAATGGCTGAGCGACCACGCAGCAAGACTGCACCGAAACCAAAGAAGAAAAAGAAGATATCAGGACGGAAATGGTTTTACGGTTTATTTTTTACCGCGGTTATCGCAATTGTATGTGGCATTATCGGGTATCTGCTTATTATTTTAAACGGGGAGCGGGTACTGACGGAAAATGCCAATAAGCTGGTATTTGGCGAAGCATCGATTATCTATGATGTGAATGAAGTTGAAATTGCAAGATTATCGGACCCGGACGAGAATCGGGAGCTGGCTGAGTTTTCAGAGATTCCTGAGCAGTTGCTCAATGCGATCGTAGCAACGGAGGATCAGCGGTTCTACGAGCATTCAGGCATAGACTTCTTCGCGATTGGCCGTGCCGTCGTCAAGGACGTCATTGCGCGCAGTGCAGTTGAAGGTGCGAGTACGATTACGCAGCAGTTAGCCAAGAACGTCTTCCTAACGGCTGACAAAACGTTTTTCCGGAAGGCGACGGAGGCATCGATTGCTGTTGCGCTTGAGCAAAAAATGTCCAAGCAGCAAATATTGACGATGTACTTGAACCGGATCTTTTTCGGGAAAAGAGTACATGGGGTCAAGGAAGCCGCAAAGTTTTATTTTGATACGGACCTTAAGGATTTGGAGCTTTGGCAGATTGCTACGATAGCAGCGATGCCTAAAGCGCCAAACCGCTACAATCCGATTGCTCATCCCGAGGATTCAATGAACCGCCGTGCCGTAGTTCTGAAGCTTATGTTCGATCAGGGCTATATTACGGCAGAGGAGATGGAGCAAGCGAAAGCGGTTGTCTATGAAATTCCAGAAAACCATGCCGAAAGAAATACGGATAAATATCCGGCATTTGTTGATTATGTCGTTGAAGAAGCGGTAGAGAAGACGAATCTTTCCGAAGAAGAGCTGCGCATAGGCGGATTTAAGATTTATACGACGCTTAACACGCAAGCGCAGGATGTCATGGACAATCAATTCAGCAACGATGATAATTTCGAGAAAAGCAAGGACGACCAGCAGGTACAAGGTGCGATGATTATTATCGATCACCGCAATGGTGAGATTCAGGCCTTGTCAGGCGGTCGCGACTATGTGAAAAAAGGACTTAATCGCGTCGAAGTAGCCCGGCAACCTGGTTCGGCCTTTAAACCAATCATTTCATATGGCCCTGCTTTAGAATCAGGGAAGTATTACCCTTGGACCGTGCTTGCCAATGACAAGAAATGCTACGGCAATTATTGCCCGACCGACAGATGGGGCGCCACAGCCGTCTCTATGACGCAGGCAATTAAGGATTCTCGCAATTTGGCTTCGGTATGGATGCTGAACCAAATCGGCTTGAAGAGCGGTTTTGCTTTTGCTGGCAAACTGGGCTTTACTCTAGAGGATGACGATCGCAACTTGACAGCTGCACTAGGCGGACTTACCAAAGGTGCGACGCCGATGCAAATGGCAACGGCATACAGCGTGTTCGCGAACGGTGGCAAATCCGTTGACCCTCATACGATTTTGAAAATTGTTGGCAAAAATAAAGACCCATATACGTATGAGGCACCAGCCTCCAAGCAGCTGATGTCTGCACAGACTGCCTATTACTTGACGGAGATGATGCAGACGGTCGTTGAAAAAGGCGGCACGGGCACCAAAGCGGCCATTGATCGTCCACTAGCGGGTAAGACGGGTACAACGCAGCATGGTATTCCGGGTTACAGCGGCTCCGGAATTCGGGATGCATGGTTCGTTGGCTACTCACCGGAGTGGACAGCAGCCGTCTGGATGGGATACGATAAAACAAATGTTGACCATATTCTAAAGACGGGCAGCAGCCAAGCAGCTGCCATGTTCTCCAAGGTCATGAAGAGTGCAATGAAAAATGTGCCGAAATCCAGCTTTAATAAACCGCAAGGCATTAAAGAAGACAAGCCGCCGGCAACGATAACGAATTTTAGCGCCGTCTTCATTCCGGAAGAAATGAAGGTTAAATTATCATGGGATCCTTATCAGGATGGCAAGGTGACTTACCAAGTTTTCCGCAAGGAAGCGTCGGAGACTGATTATATCCGTTTTGTGGATTCGCTTGTTTCAACTGGGGTTGATGATATGAGCGCGTTCCCGGGAATGACCTACGAATACTATGTCGTAGCGTATGACGCGGAAAATGACCAGGAAAGCGCGCCTTCCCAGAAAATTAAGGTGACCATTCCGGAAACGGAAATCATTCCGGAAATTCCAATGGAGCCGGACCCGCATGATCCAAATGGAGGAGAAATCACACCTCCGGTGGATGGTGGCGGTGAGGAGCCAACTCCAACGCCAAGCGATGGAACCGAGCTTCCAACCCCAACGCCTGATCCTGGTACGGGCAATGGTTCAACAGATCCCATTCCAACAGATGTACCTGCCATGGGGACAGGCAATGAGAATAATACGAATACATTAGGAAATACGGCAACCGGCGGCAATTCGCAAGGAACGGGTGGTTAGTAATGGCGGATAGAAAGAAAGCGCGGTTCCTCTACTTGATTGCCCTTGTCTCAGCAGTGATTCTTATCGCTGGCTGCAGCAAGGGCGGATCTGGTTCAGAAGGGAGCAGTGCTGGCGCTTCGACAAAAACGATGAGCTGGGACAAGATGCCTGAAATGCAGATTGATCTGGACAAAACGTATGTAGCGAAGTTCCAAACGACTAAAGGCGATTTTACTGTCAGACTGTTTGCGGATGAATCACCAGTTACGGTAAATAATTTTGTGTTCTTGGCCCGTGAGGGCTTCTATGAGGGACTTACCTTTCACAGCATTATCGAGTCCTTCATGATTCAAAGCGGTGATCCGAAAGGCAATGGAACGGGGACACCTGGCTATGTGATACCGGATGAGCTGAGCACGGATGTGAAGTATGAGGAAGGCATCGTGGCGATGGCGAATGCCAGCAAGCCGAACTCGGGCGGCAGCCAGTTTTTTATCTGCACCGGTCCTGATGCGGCTAATTTAAACCGCGAGCCCAATTATACGATTTTTGGCAAGGTGGAGAGCGGTATGGATGTCGTCAAAGCCATAGCCAAAACACCTGTGAAGGACAACATTCCGAGCGAGGTCATTAAAATTAATTCCATCGAGATCGTTGAGCAATAAGGAAGAATACCGCCAGAAATGGCGGTATTCTTTTTATTTTGAGTGAATAGCTTGGTTTATTTTGTCTGTCGGCTGGAGATGGACGTTAAGATATGGTAATCTTTTTTTATAGGTAGATGTAAACTGTCGTATGTCGTGATGGGTTCATTGTGAAGGAACACCAGGAGGAGCTGCGCCAGGCTTGGCGCACGAATCCCAAATGAACGGAAAGGTACGTTCCGTATGAAGAGAAAATTTTCAGACCGGGCCAACTGGAGGCGTATCTTGCGCAAGAGCTATTCGTGCTTAGCGCTGGACGGCGAGGAGTTCAAAGGTCTCGTTACGTTTTACCGGATTCACGAGCTCAGAGAACCGTTATGGAAGGAATATAACGGGCGAAAACTTTGTCTGGCTGATCGCGGTTACTTGTGGATGCAGCATTTTCCGAAGGGTGAGCATTTTGTGGTTACGACGATGTTCGATGATAAGGGACGCGTCGTGCAATGGTATATCGATGTTTGCAAGACGCAGGGCTTGACCGATCAACAGGTGCCTTGGTTCGATGATCTTTATCTGGATGTGGTTGTTCTCCCAAGTGGGGAAGTATTCTTGATGGATGAGGATGAACTGGAGGATGCTTTAAGGTCAGGCGATGTGAACAGCAGGGACGTCGCACTCGCGCGAAAGACTGCGGGCAAGCTGCTGTCGAGCATTCGAAATGGCCGTTTTCGTTATTTTACGCTTAGTCTGAAGCATCGGAAGAGCTTGCTAGAGCGAACCGGCGAGCTAAGCGAATCATGAATACTGCAACTAGAAGAAGGAGCAGCTCACGTAAACGAACGAAGAAAAGTCGTCCGTGGCTGTTCCTGTTTCGCGTTGCTGCCTGGATCATTTGTATAGGCGTGTTTTGGTGCGGTTATCTGCTTTGGTTAATTAATGGTTTTCCCGTGAACAAGCCATTAGCTAAGGCCGATGCAGGCATCGTGCTTGGAGCGGCTTTATGGAATGATGTTCCGAGTCCCGCTCTAAAGGAGCGGTTGGACTTCGCATTGCAGCTTCACGAGGCTGGTAAGGTGGACAAGCTGATCTTGTCTGGTGGTCTTGATGCTAACGGAGCAAAGAAGACCGAAGCCGAGGGCATGCGTGACTATTTGATTGCAAAAGGTATTTCAGCTGACAAGCTGTTGCTAGAAAATAAAGCGACTAGCACTTATGAAAATTTAGCTCTTAGCAAACGGATAGCCGAAGAGAACAACCTGGGAAAACTGGTTGTCATCACGCATGATTATCATGCGGCAAGAGCGAAAGAGATTGCCAAAAAGCTTGAATTCAAAGGCTTTCAAGTTGCCGCAACAAAATCCAAAGTGTTGAATCCCTTATATAATGAATCGCGAGAGGTACTTGCTTTTACCAAATGGAAGATGGACTCGCTGCTTCTCACGCTTGGAATCCGTTCGTCGGAATCGCCGCTGTAAATCTGCTAATATGCTGCTGCAAGATAGAATAAACTTGTAGTGCGGTCAGCCGCTACAGCTTTCGATGCAAAGGATAGGTGATGCGACAGATGAGTGGACACGTCAAATCTGGACCTGTAAATAGCAATGCAAGGCCTTCCCGCCAAATCAATGTGGTCCTTAGAAGTCAAGAAACGTTTCAAACAGGAGCATCTGCTCATGTCTTGGAAGCAGAGCCGCTTCCTGCCGTTAAACCGCTGCCCAGCGTGGATCATTATGCGGATATCCAAAAAGAGCTAGAGCCAATGATTGGCATGGACAATGTGAAAACCCTTGTTTATGAAATATATGCTTTGCTTTATATTAGCCGGATGCGTTCGGAAGCAGGACTATTTGGCGGTTCGCATGTTTACCACATGATCTTTAAAGGTAATCCAGGGACAGGCAAGACGACGATTGCTCGCATTGTTGCGAAGCTACTGCAAAAAATGGGTGTCTTATCCAAAGGACATTTGATTGAGGTGGAACGCGCGGATCTTGTCGGCGAATATATCGGACATACGGCACAGAAGACGCGTGATCTTGTACGTAAAGCTATTGGCGGAGTATTGTTCATTGATGAAGCGTACAGCCTTGCCCGTGGCGGCGAGAAGGATTTTGGCAAAGAAGCCATAGATACGCTTGTAAAAGCAATGGAAGACCATAAAAATCAATTTGTGCTCATCCTTGCAGGGTATCCGGCGGAGATCGATGATTTTCTGCTTACCAATCCAGGATTGCCATCCCGGTTCCCAATTCAAATCGAGTTTCCCGATTATTCCGTCGACCAGTTAATTCAAATTAGCGAGCTGATGGCAAAGGAACGCGACTATATTTTGCAGCCACAGACCATATTTAAATTAAGGCAGCATCTGATGCAGGAGAAGCTAACGACGATGTTCTCCTTTAGCAATGCGAGGTATGTCCGAAACACAATTGAAAAGGCGATCCGGTTTCAGGCCGTTCGTCTGCTTACGCAATATGCCAGCTCCGTACCGGCGAAGCAAGAGCTGATGTCCATTAGGCCTGAGGATTTAAAATGGGAGACGAAGTCGCAATGACGGCGTAATTTAGAAGGAGCAAATATGAGCGAGAAAACATTCGACACGAACCCCGATATGATTGAAAAAGCGATATTAATTAGTTTAGTGACATCAAAAGACAAACGTAAGGGCGGTGACCCTGAGATGTCCCTCCAAGAGCTGGTACAGCTTACGGAAACCGCAGGTGTTGAGGTCCTTACCACGCTAACGCAAAATAAGGAAACTGCCGATTCTAAATGGTTTATTGGCAAAGGCAAAGTACAAGAGGTTAAAGCGCTGGCGGATGAGCTTGGCGCTACGACTGCTATATTTGACCAAGAGCTATCCGGCGCACAGGTACGGAACCTGGAAGAGTCGCTCGATTTGAAAATCGTGGACCGCACGCAGCTGATCTTGGATATTTTTGCAGGCCGCGCCAAGACGCGCGAAGGTATTATTCAAGTGGAGCTGGCGCAGCTCAGCTACTTGCTGCCGCGTCTTTCAGGCCAGAGTAAAAATCTCTCCCGCCTCGGCGGTGGGATCGGAACTCGGGGTCCTGGTGAAACAAAGCTTGAAACCGACAGACGCCATATTCGAGACCGCATCTTTGATCTCAAAACCGTGCTCGAGGAAGTCGTGCGTCACCGAAAACTGCACCGGGAGCGCCGAAAAAAATCAGGCGTGATTCAAGTCGCTTTGGTCGGCTATACGAATGCCGGAAAATCGACGCTGCTTAAGCAGCTGACTGATGCAGATGTATATATTGAAAATCAGCTGTTTGCAACGCTCGATCCAACGTCAAGAACGCTGGAGCTCCCTAACGGCAGAGAAGTCGTTATTACGGATACGGTAGGTTTTATTCAAAACCTACCGCATGATCTCGTAGCCGCCTTTAGAGCAACCTTAGAGGAAGTATGCGAAGCGGATCTTGTGCTTCATGTCATTGACAGCAGCTCGCCGAAGCGGGATGAACAAATTGCCGTCGTAAACAAAATACTTGGGGATCTTGGCGCTGCCGATAAGCCATTCGTCATGGTCTATAACAAGAAGGATCTAAGCATAAAGAATGGGAATCTTGCTGATTTGCCTATTACAAGCGGTGATAATTTGGTGATAAGTGCATACGAGGACGGCGATCTCGAACTGCTGCGCCAGACGATTCAAGATAAGCTCAGCGGGGATTTATTGACTTTTAACGTGCCTGCAGACCGGGGCGACCTAATTGCACTTGCGTATCGAAGCGGTGAAGTTGTAAACCAAGAAGTGAATGAAGAAACGCTTCGATTAACTGTACACGTTAGCAAGCAGGATTATGAGCAGCACGGATATCGGTTAAAACAATATATCGAATAAGCAATTGTTTTTGAGGCAGGCCTTGCTTCGCAAAACCGAGTAGATGCTTACGAAGCGAGTTTTGCTTCGCAAAACCATGCAGATGCTTACGAAGCGAGTTTTGCTTCGCAAAACCATGCAGATGCTTACGAAGCGAGTTTTGCTTCGCAAAACTTTTAAGGAGAAGAGATCACAATGAGTTTGCAGCATGAGAATCAAAAGCTATGGGAGCATCTAGAGCATTTGGCGGGACAGGCCGAAGATATTGCGGCGGAAGCCTTCCGCCGTATCGACCGCATAGCCGAGCGCAATCAGTGGAAAGTTATTGAAGCCTTTCAACGCCATAAAGTAAGTGATTTCCATTTTACAGGTTCTACCGGTTATGGCTATAATGACCGAGGCCGTGAAATTATTGATCTTGTTTATGCGGACGTCATGGGCGCGGAGGCAGCGCTCGTTCGTCCTCATTTCGTTTCAGGCACACATACCATCAGCTGCGCATTGTTCGGCTTATTGCGGCCAGGAGACGAATTGTTGTATGTAACAGGCAAGCCCTATGACACTCTGCATAAGGTTATCGGGAAGCCGGGAGACGGGACGGGCTCCTTACAGGATTGGGGAATCAAGTATGGCGAGGTGCCTTTACTAGAGGATGGCGCTCTTGACTGGACAGGAATAGAAAAGGCGATAACCGAACAAACAAAAGTTATAGGCATTCAAAGATCACGCGGATATTCATGGAGAGCCTCTTTCACCGTAGCGGAGATTGAAGAGATCACAAAACGGGTAAAAGCATTGAAACCAGGCCTCATCGTTTTTGTTGACAATTGCTATGGCGAATTTACTGAGCTGCTCGAGCCAACCCAGGTAGGTGTAGATTTAATGGCGGGTTCGCTGATCAAAAATCCAGGTGGCGGACTTGCAGAAACCGGCGGTTATATTGCTGGTACTGCTTCAGCCGTTGAAGCAGCTGCGTATCGTTTGACGGCACCGGGAATAGGAGGCGAGGTTGGAGCGATGCTGGGCACGCTGCGGCCGATGTTTCAAGGCTTGTTTTTAGCTCCGCATTTGGTTGGACAAGCTGTTAAAGGAAGCGTGCTGGCAGCTGCTTTGTTTGAAGAGCTTGGTTTTGAAACCAAGCCCAAATGGCAAGAAGCGCGTACGGACCTCATACAGGCTGTTCGTTTTGGACAAGCGGAGCATCTTATCGCATTTGTACAAGGCATACAGCAAGCAGCAGCTGTCGATTCGCATGTCGTCCCAGAGCCGTGGGACATGCCTGGGTACGAGAATGCTGTCATCATGGCGGCAGGAACGTTCATTCAAGGAGGCAGCTTAGAGCTGTCGGCGGATGCGCCAATTCGTGAACCTTACATTGCTTATATGCAGGGCGGACTAACGTATGCTCATGCAAAATATGGCGTTTTGACTGCGTTATACCGGCTTGTTGATAGTGGTTTAATTGTGATTAAACCTTACATAACTTGACACATTTGCGTTGTAACGTATAGAATGTACATATAAATGAGCGACTGGAAGGTTGATGCGACATGGCTGATGATATTCGCAGAAATATGGCCTTATTTCCTATCGGCATCGTAATGAAGCTGACGGACTTAACGGCCCGCCAAATCCGCTATTACGAGCAGCATGAATTGATCGTACCTGCTAGAACAGCAGGAAACCAACGGTTATTTTCGTTTAATGACGTAGAACGGCTTTTGGAAATTAAATCATTGATTGAGAAGGGCGTTAATATCGCCGGCATTAAGCAAGTTATGAATCCGGTATCGAAAGAATCGGATGATGCGACGATCGTCAGTGAGCAATCGGAAGTGAAGCGCCGCGAGCTTTCCGATCAGCAGCTGCATCGTTTGCTGAAGCAGCAATTGCTAGAGAAGAGACCGGGTCAGGCCTCGCTCATTCAGGGTCAATTGACTCGATTCTTAAATAAGCGCTAGATTGACAATTATAACAATCGATTAGCCAACCAAGGAGATGATTCTGTGAGTTACACTAAAGATGATATTAGACGTATTGCACAGGAACAAAATGTTCGGTTCATCCGTTTGCAGTTTACGGATTTGCTTGGAACCATTAAAAACGTAGAAATTCCGGTTAGCCAGCTTGAGAAAGCTTTGGATAACAAAATGATGTTTGATGGCTCGTCCATTGAAGGATATGTTCGTATTGAAGAATCCGACATGTATTTGTACCCTGATTTAGATACATGGGTTGTATTCCCATGGGTAACCCAAGACCGCGTTGCCCGTCTGATCTGTGATATTTATATGCCTGACGGTACACCTTTCGCAGGAGATCCACGCGGTATTCTTAAGCGTGCATTGAGAGAAGCGGAAGCGCTTGGCTATACAGCGATGAATGTTGGACCTGAACCTGAGTTCTTCTTGTTCAAAACAGATGAGCGGGGCGAGCCTACGACAGAACTAAATGACCAAGGTGGATATTTTGACCTTGCGCCTATGGATATGGGTGAGAACTGTCGCCGCGAAATCGTTTTGACGCTTGAGGAAATGGGCTTTGAAATCGAAGCTTCCCACCATGAGGTAGCTCCTGGTCAGCACGAAATTGATTTCAAATATGCGGATGCCATTAAAGCAGCCGACCAAATTCAAACGTTTAAGCTTGTTGTCAAAACGGTTGCCCGCGAGCATGGCTTGCATGCATCGTTTATGCCTAAACCTTTGTTTGGTGTAAACGGCTCAGGCATGCACTGTCACCAATCGTTGTTCCAAGATGACACAAACATGTTTTATGACGAGAAGGACAAGCTAGGCTTAAGCGCTACCGCTCGCCATTATATGGCTGGAATTCTTCTCCACGCCCGTGCGATGGCTGCTATTACTAATCCGACTATTAACTCATACAAACGCTTGGTCCCTGGCTATGAAGCACCTTGCTACGTTGCTTGGTCTGCAAGCAACCGTTCGCCTATGATTCGTATCCCAGCTTCACGCGGACTCAGCACGCGCGTTGAGGTTCGTAACCCGGATCCAGCAGCTAACCCTTACCTAGCGCTTGCGGTTATGCTTAAAGCAGGTCTTGACGGTATTCAGAACAAGCTTCCTTTGCCGGCTCCAACAGACCGTAACATCTACATCATGACAGAAGAAGAACGTCAGGATGCAGGTATTCCAAGCTTGCCGCTCGACTTGAAAGAAGCACTTGATGAGATGCTAAGAAGCGATATCGTATGCGAAGCACTCGGCGATCACGCACTTGCACATTTCTACGAGCTGAAAGAAATCGAATGGGATATGTACCGCACCCAAGTTCACCAATGGGAACGGGATCAGTATTTGACTCTTTACTAAAAGCTGAAACCCGCAACGCTTAAAGCGTTGCGGGTTTTTTTTGCTATCTTACAAATTAGCTATACAAGTTATCTCTGCTTTATCGCATTTCACTGTCGACAATTTACGCTTCTTCAACTTTCCCTCTGTTTAAAAAAATCAACAAGCCTATTTTCAAGCTGTTTCTGTGCTTTGCTAATGAAGCGGTCGGAGCGATAGACAAGCTCTAAATGACGAACAGGGGCATGTTCACGAAATGGTATGCCAATAAGCCCTTCTTCCTGTGAAGTGCCTTTAAGCAGTCTTTCTGGTTGGATAGCGGCACCTATTCCAGCTCGTACTAGTTGAAGAATAGAGATAGCTGTCGTTGTCTCCATTACGGGGTTGAGCTTGACACCTTGTTCCCTGCATGTGGTTTCTACGATGTCTCGTCCAATAAATCCTAGGGGATACAACACTAGTGGGATGTCCTCTAACTCATGAAGTCCAATTTCTTTTCGATCAGCTAACGGACTTGTATCGGGAACTAATAAATGATATGCCTCTGAGCCAAGCGGTATTTGCACTAATCGATTGTCCGGAATGCTTTGGAGTCCGATGCCAATATCAACCTTGTTGGTGAGTACTTCTTCTTGAATCCGAATCGTGGAGTAGGCTTGAAGTTGTATTGCGGGATAAGCTTGATGAAATTGAATAAACAGAGGCACGAACAGAAAATCTAAATCAGAGGGAAGCACACCAAGACGAATCATTCCGCGTTCTCCTGAAAACAATTCGGTAATCGCGTTTTTGGCATCTCTTTCGGCTTGCAGCATTCTACCCCCATGTAGCTTGAGCAGCATACCGGCCTCGGTCAAAATGACTTGTTTGCCTACGCGATCAAAGAGGGGCATGCCAAGCTCGCCTTCAAGCACTCGTATTTGCTGGCTTAATGTTGGTTGGCTGATGCCAAGCTCATCTGCTGCTTTTGTAAAATGGAGATGCTCACAAACAGCTAAGAAATAGTTCATATGACGAGTATCCATGATATAACTCCTCATTAAATAGTTATTTTCTATTATTATAATAGAAACAATAGTATTGATCAATGAATGATTCGTCTCTATACTCAGGTAACACAGACAGAAAGTGTAGAGGAGAGAAACTTATGAGAACCTTTTATTTGCTGCTTGTCCTTTGTCTAGCCGCACTTAATTTAAGGCCAACGATCACTTCAGTTGCGCCGTTACTGGAAACCATTCAATCGACTTTGGGAATGAGTGGTTTTACAATTAGCTTATTGACCACTTTACCCGTACTTTGTATGGGAATATTTGCACCTTTTGCGACTAAAATGAGAGATCGGGTAGGTTTGGAACGATCGATCTTTATCGCGTTAGTTCTTGTCACCGCTGCAACAGCAATGCGAGGTATTGCGGGTTCAGTCATGATGCTGATAATAACAGCCTTTATCGCGGGGATTGGGATCGGCTTAGCAGGGCCATTATTGTCAGGTTTTATAAAAAAATATTTTCCCAGCAACCCTGGAATCGTAAGTGTCTATTCGGTTTCTATGACGGTAGGTGCGGGACTCGCTTCCGCCTTGGCTATTCCGATTTATACACGAAGCAGTCAAAGCTTAACTTTAACGCTCGGAATCTGGTCATTGCTTGGAATTCTAGCGCTAGTAGGATGGCTTGGTCTCATTCGTCATAAATCGATTGGTATGAAACAAAATCATTCCCAGCTGCCTTTCCGAAATAAACGCGCTCTTTTGCTCACTTTGTTTTTCGGTTTAATGGCTAGTATTTTTTATTCACTCACAGCGTGGATATCGCCGATTGCTCAAAGCATGGGCCACAGCAAAACGAGTGCAGCCATTATTTTAACCGTATTTACAATTGTTCAAATCCCGGTTTCCATGGTTATTCCTGCAATGGTCTCCCGCTTTGGCAAAAGAAAATGGTTTCTTGTTCTATGTAGTATGTTTGAGCTTGCAGGGATAATCATGTTAATGCTTCATATGCCGGTGATGTTGGCTGTAATAAGTCTGGGTATTGGTGCTGGTGGCCTATTCCCGCTTGCGCTAATGCTTCCGATCGTTGAAACAAGCAATGCGGAGGAGGCAGGTAGCTGGTCAGCCTTGTCACAAAGTGGCGGTTATGTTATTGGTGCGATGGGTCCATTAGTTATCGGATTAGTGCATGACTACAGCGGAAGCTTTACCCCCGCGTTTGTGTTAATGCTGGCAGTCATAGTGGTTATGATTGTGGTGCAGCTGCTTATTGGGGAGAGGGATACTACGAATCAAAGAAATATACAGGCACGTTAATGTGGAGGTACATTAATGTTTCATTTTTCTACGAGCAAATCTTGATCATGCTTTTGGTACCATAAAGAGTTGGTACTATTCGGCAGCTTTTCCTATTGCTATATTCATATCAGGAAGTCATGTCCGGAACGAAGGACAACAGACGGATAATGAGGTGAGCAGCATGACGGAGATCGATACAAAGCATGAACTAACGAATTACATCTATGTGCTTCTAAGTGATACAGGGACTTGTTTCACAAGACTAATCAAAGGATTTACAGGTGCCCCCTATAACCACGCTTCTCTTGTCATAGATGATGACTTGGAGGAAGTATATAGCTTTGGACGCAAACAAGCGAGAAATCCCTTTATTGCAGGTTTTGTTAAGGAAGATATTTATGAGGGGACGTTTCGCCATTACCAGAATACAAGATGTGTATTGCTTCAAATCGAAGTGACTGCTCAGCAGCGTAATGAGGTTATTCAGTTGGTTCAGGAATTCGAGAAGGGAAAAAATAAATACCGCTATAACTTAATTGGGCTGGTAGGGGTGTTATGCAACATAAATATGGGCCTTGCTCATTCTTATTTTTGCTCTCAGTTTGTAGCAGAAGCGCTGCGGAGAAGTGGGATACGCCATTGGGATCGCCCATCGACTTTAGTTACGCCACATGATTTTCTGATGAATGAACCCTTTCGCGTGGTTTACGAAGGATACCTATATGATTATCCGAAGCTTGACCGTCATAGACTCGTTGAACATAAAAAGCGGCATTTTTCTGCGTTATTACTTCGGAAAAGGTTAGTATAATTCCGCAATAATGATACAATAATTTCCCAACACAATGAAAAAAGAGACTGAATCCAGATGCTTATGCATCGATTCAGTCTCTTCTTTATGTATACCTTTATTTGTCCTTAGTGAAAATCGCGGAAAAGTCCAATTACTTTACCTAATATAGTTACATTTTGAAGCAAAATCGGCTGCATCGTGGAATTCTCCGGCTGCAAGCGGATATGATTCTTTTCCTTGTAAAACGTCTTAACAGTAGCTTCATCATCCTCAGTCATGGCAACAACGATTTCTCCATTATTAGCCGTTTGCTGCTGACGAACAATTACGTAATCACCGTCATGAATGCCGGCTTCAATCATGCTCTCTCCCATGACATTCAGGATAAACACGCTGCTGTCACCCACAAAGTGGGCAGGAAGTGGAAAATATTCTTCGATATTTTCGGTAGCGGTGATCGGAACTCCCGCTGTAACTTTGCCGACGATCGGCACTTTAGCTACAGATAGGGGAATGATGCCGTCAACACCTTCTTGATCTAAAATTTCAATTGCACGAGGCTTAGTCGGGTCCCGGCGAATCAGGCCCTTCTTCTCCAAGCGGTCCAAATGACCATGAACGGTTGAACTGGATAACAATCCAACAGCTTCGCCGATTTCTCGAACGGAGGGTGGATAGCCTTTCTCCCGGACTTCATTCTTAATAAATTCAAGAATCGAATGTTGTCGGTTAGAAATCTTCGACACTGCGATCACTCCATTAGTAGGTTTGTAGAAAATTATAACATAGAACCGGAGTTCGTACAAACATAAGTTCTTAAGTACAGAAGTTCGCATTTTTGAGATTGACACCAAACGTTTGTTCGTGTAATCTAAAAACAGAACAAACGTTTGGGGTGCTGAGAGATGATAACTAGTCCAAGTTTTTATAGAACGATTCATAAGCAAGAAGAAGCCAAAGCAACAAGAATCGGCCATACGGCCTTACGTTTTGCGAAGAAGCATGCAGTAAAGCTTGTTGTATGTACTGCTTTTTTCATATTACTATTCACTAGCTTCTTGCTAATGGGAACATACGCTTCAGGCAATCAGCCTGAGGAGGCCGTTATTGGAGAACACACAATTATGGTTCAGCAAGGGGACACCCTATGGGGTATAGCTAAGCAATTCACGGATGGCAGCCAGGATATTCGTTATGTAGTTTATTTAATTAAGGATCGCAATGCGTTGCAATCCGCCCAAATCATGCCTGGCCAGAAGCTGATTATTCCTAGCTTGTAACAAGTGATTTAAATTTAAATATCATAATATTGTATTCCCATATAAGCTTTCTCAAACAAGTAGACTAAGGTACTCTATTTGTTTGAGAAAGTTTTTTTGCGTAAGTGCAGGGGTTGCCCCCTATTTGTTCGTCTATGAAAGAGGATTGAAAGGAGAGGCTGAATTGTTAAGAGTTGAACAACTATCCCATTCCTTTATGAATGGTAATGAATCGACTGCTGTTCTGCAGCAAATTAACTTTGATGTACATAAGGGTGAAATGATAGCTTTATTAGGAAGCTCGGGTTCAGGAAAGTCTACGCTGCTGAATTTGATGGCCGGCTTAATGAAGCCAACGGAAGGTCAAATATTTATTGCTGATCATAACATTGTAACGATGAACGAGAATCAGCTGGCGGAGTTTAGGAGAAAGCATATTGGCTTCATTTTTCAAGCCTATGAGCTAATCGCCAATTTGACAGTTAGGGAAAATGTCGAGCTTCCTCTTGTATTTCAATCGATCCACCCATCTATTCGAAAGAAAAAATCACTTGCATTGCTTGAACAAGTGGGCATTCCAGATAAAGCTGAGCTGTTTCCCTCTCAATTATCAGGCGGTCAACAGCAGCGCGTAAGCATAGCACGGTCACTCATTACGGAGCCCTCCGTTATATTTGCAGATGAGCCTACGGGTAATCTGGATACAAAAACCGAAGAAGAAATCATTATGATCTTAAAGAGGTTGAACAAAACGATGGAAACCACGTTTATCATTGTCACGCACGAGCGTGAAGTAGCGGCTCAAACCGAGAAAATCATAACGCTGCGTGACGGTTACTTGGTAACCGAGCAGGAGACTGTACAGGAAGGAATAGTGGCAGGAGGAACGCAAATTGAGAATTAGTGATATTTCACGCTTGTCCTGGGATCAGGTCAAGCGGAGAAAAGTGGTTACGGCACTTTGCGCGGCGGGTATATCGATCGGCTGTGCGGCCATTATAGTAGCCATGAGTATAGGAGAATCTGCTCAGTTGTACATTGAGAAGCAAATGAACAGCTATTTGAAGATGGATGAAATAACAGTGACCGCGAATACAGGTGTCAAGACGGGTGGGAATTCATCTCCTACAGATCTTACGCTGCAAGACCAAGGCAAGTTGACCGAACAAAAGCTGGATGTTATGAGGCAGATCCAGCATGTGAAAGCTGCTTCGCCGTATCGCCAGCTAGACTATATGGAATTATCGACCATAGACGGTCTCATGGCTCAAAATGCGACAGAGGTGATCGGCACAGACTTGAATATGCTAACTGCTTTTGGCAACTCTTTTATGCAAGGCGGGTCTTCGGATATGGAAGGTACCATCGTATTAAGCTATGGTGCTACGATGGGGCTAGTCGACGAACTGACAAGGAAAAATATACAAGATCAATTGAACGCAAATCCTTACGATGAAACGGTATTTCAGCAATATCAAAACTTAAACCGAGTACCTACAGCTCTCTATCAGAAGCAGATCCAGCTACGCATGTATTCTAATGATGGTCCGGTTCTCAGTATGCCGCTGAGGGTGGTCGGGGTCTTGAAAAAGCCAGCAGGAGTTAGTGACGATCAAATCATGTATGACAAGAAGGGGTACATATCGCTTGAAACAGCAGAAATTCTAAGTAAGGAGCTTAAGCGCGGCGACGATACAGGAGATAGTTATAATTCCATTATCGTCAAGGTGGATGAGCAGTCCAAAATTGAGCAAGTAGAGAAACAGCTGCAGAAGCTAACCGTCACTACGCAAACGAATCTCTATCAAAAAGAACGCCTAGCGAGTGAATTTAAAATCATTAAAGCCGCCGCACTCGGCATTGGTGTATTTATTCTGATTATCGCTTCGATATCCATCGTTGTAGCCATGACCATGTCAACCTATCAGCGGCGAAGGCAGATCGGCATTATGAAGGTGTTAGGCGCTAATCTAGGACAAATTCGAAATATGTTTATTGTTGAAGCAGCATTGCTTGGTTTGCTTGGCGGTTTGCTTGGCGTATTATTTTCCTATTGGATTGTATGGGGCATTAACGCTTTGATTATGAATTTATCGGGTGAACAGGATTCTGTTATTATATTCATTCCATTAGTAACGATACCGATCGGCATGGCATTTGCGCTTGCAACCGGTATTTTATCAGGGATTTACCCGGCAATCAGCGCCTCGCGCACAGACGCGCTCACCGCGATTAGACGTGATTAATTTAGGATGGATGAAGGAGCTTAAAAATGAAGAAGAAAATTAAATGGGGAATCATTGGACTTATTATTATTGGCATTAGCTTCGGATTATACAAAATAGGCAATCCTTCGCGTCAGATGGAAATGACCATGGATAACGAGCCAATAACATTCGAAGTAACCAAGGCGACGATTTCAAATACAGTTGAAGTAAAGGGGAAGTCGCTCTACGAGCAAGAGACGCTTGTTTATGCGCCATTTGGCTCGGAAGTAACGGACTGGTCCATTGAGGATGGACAGCAGGTTAAGAAAGGTGATGTTTTGTTCAAGCTCGATCAGACTGCGGTTCAAAATGAGATTTTGCAGATGGAAGCATCGATGCGCAAAATCAAATTGGAAGGCGAGCTAAATGATTATCTTAACCAGCAAAGCGCTGATGTAGCGCCGCTCGAATTTACAGAGGAAGCCCGGAAGAAGCAATTGGTGGATCGAGAAATTGCCCGCTTGACTAAAGAGACCAATGCAGTAACTACCAAAATTCAAGCGAATGAGCTGAAAGAAAAGAAAACAAAGCTCAATAAGGCGATCTATCATTCACCGGCGACAGGCATCTTTTTGTTCGATAATCCCAATAAGCGCCCACAGGTACTGACAGATAACGAATATGTTGGGAAGGTCGTCGATTTGAATAAATTGCAATTTATTGCCTTGGTTGGAGAACAAGACATCTTTCGAATTAAGACCGGCATGATCGTTCAAGTAAAAATGAATGCAATGAAGGAGCTAAAACTTGCGGGCAAAGTACAAAAAGTATCCAAATTTGCGAAAACGGGTACAGATCAGAATAACCTGAATCAAGCTGCTCAATTTGAAGTCGTTATCGTGCTGGAGCCAAACGAATATTTGATTGCTGGCTTGAGTCTGAGCGGCGCTATTGAAACCGAACGAAAGGAAAACACGACTGCTGTTCCTTCCATTGCGATTATTCGGGAAAAGGATAAACATTTCGTTATGTATGATAATGGCAGCGGGCAATATGAACGTAGAGAAATCAAGATCGGCCTTGAGACGCCAGAATTGACGGAAGTTCTAGATGGACTAAAGCCAGGCGATCAGGTCGTTTTGCAATAATCTTCCTATTCGATTTGGAATAACTAAAAGGATATCCCTCTGCTCTGCCTTGACAACTCATCGGTTGAAATGTCAAAGTATAGGGTAGAGGTTTTTTCATCATGAGGGGAGTAGAGCAAGTAATGGAGTTTTCAAAAATAATTGAACGTATCAACGAGCTGGCTCGTAAAAATAAATCGGTAGGACTTACCGATGAAGAAACGATTGAACGAGATGGGCTTCGTAAGCTATATTTGGAAAATTTTAAAAACAATTTCCGCCAGCAGCTGGATACCATTGAAATCGTTGACGACCAAGACAATATCAAGCATTAATGAAGTATTGCATAACCATTAAATAGCCATGGGAGGTTGTTTAAATGAATTACAAATTACTCGGCAGAAGTGGACTTGCTGTATCGGAGCTATGTCTGGGAACGATGACATTTGGCAATACGACTAACGAAGAGGATTCCATAACCATGATTGATCGGTTTGTTGACCGCGGAGGTAACTTTCTGGATACAGCCAATGTGTATGTAAGTGGCCGTTCAGAGGAAATTGTTGGCAAAGCGATCAAGAACAAAAGGTCTAATATCGTGCTAGCAACCAAGGTTCGCATGACTACTTCTAGCGATATTAACGGAGCCGGCCTGTCTCGCAAACATATTTTGGACGGAGTCGAGGCTAGTCTAAAGCGGCTGCAGACGGATTATATAGACCTGTATCAGGTCCATGTATGGGATCATGCGACGCCAATTGAAGAGACGCTACGTACGCTTGATGATTTGGTAACATCGGGTAAAGTACGCTATATCGGATGCTCTAACTTTTTTGCATGGCAATTAATGAAATCTTTGGCTTATAGCGATGCCAGCCGGTATGTTCGCTTTGTCTCGTTACAGCCTCAGTACAGTTTGGTAAGCAGGCAAATGGATCGTGAAATGCTGTCCCTTTGTTTGGAAGAAAACGTGGGTATTATTCCATGGGCGCCGATAGGCGGAGGTTTCCTCACGGGAAGATACAGCAGAGACACCCCAACAGAGGGTCGTTTGACATCTAAAGTAGGAGAAAGCGCCTGGGACAAACGAGCAACCGACAAAAATTTTGTTATACTCGATACCCTTTTGGAAGCAGCTAACGAGCTTGGCAAAACACCTGCACAAGTTGCGCTTCGCTGGCTTATTCAGCGCGAAGGCATTACATCACCCATTTTTGGTGCAAGCAAGCTAGAGCAATTTGAGGACAATATAGGCGCGATCGGCTGGGAAATGCCAAGTGAGATATGGGATCGTTTGGATCAGGTAAGTGCGCTGCCTGAGGATTATCCGAATCGTTTTATTGAAAAGTTCCGTAGACCGTTTGAATAGGAAGTTCCATTAGGAGGAGAATCAGCTTGTCACGTTCTTGGGAGCGCAAAGTGCGCAAAAATATGAGTGTCGTAAATAAGAATCGCAAGAAGCAAGGGAATGGCCAAATCGTTTTTAATGCTGAGAAATCAGAGAAAATTGTCGGACGGAATTACATAGCACCGATCATGTTGATTTTGTTTATTGGCATGTATGTCTTTTTAATGTCAGGCTCATCCGAATTCAAAATGGATACCATGTTTTGGGTTACGATTGGCTGCTACATTTTGCTAGCCACTTTGTTCTTCTTCCGCAGGCCATACATAACGATTGGCAAAGATTTTGTGCAATCCCGCCGTCTAACGGGTGACAAACGGATTCCGGTATCCGGAATTAAAGGCATCGTGGCTCAAAAGGGCTACGTTATCGTAGAGCAGCACAAAGGCGGCAACTGGATGTTCTCTAAGCTGACCAACCGTTTTCCAACGGATGAAATCGCCGAGAAACTTCAAGTTTTTGCTCAAGTAAACGGTATTCCATTTCAACAAAAATAAACAGGCAGGAGAGTTTGGACTACGATGGCTAAACAAGCAGTATTATTTGATTTGGACGATACATTGCTGTGGGACGACCGCAGCGTAAAGGAATCATTTGAAGCGACATGCCAGGCCGCAGCAGAGGTTACGGGCGTTGATCCTGACGCTCTGGAGGAAGCCGTACGCCGTGAAGCTAGATCACTGTATGAATCCTACGAGACGTTCGCATTTACAAAGATGATCGGCATTAATCCGTTTGAAGGACTATGGGCACCCTTTCTTGAAGGGGAGCAGGAAGAGTTCCGCAAGCTGGAGCAGCTTGCGCCTGGCTACCGTAAAGCAGCTTGGACCCAAGGCTTAAAATCACTAGGCATTGATGACGAGGAGCTAGGCGCTAAGCTGGCAGAGCAATTTCCTGCGGAAAGACGCTCACGCCCAATCGTTTACGAAGAAACCTTCCGCGTACTTGATGCGCTGAAAGGCAAATACAAATTGCTGCTGCTGACGAATGGATCGCCGGACTTGCAGCGTGAAAAGCTGGCTGGTGTACCGGAACTGATTCCTTATTTTGATCATATTATAATTTCAGGTGAGTTCGGACAAGGCAAACCGGCGGCTTCGATTTTTAAGCACGCGTTGGAACGTTTGGGGATCGAAACGGATCATGGTATCATGGTAGGAGATAAGTTAACTACCGATATTCTAGGTGCGAATTCAATCGGAATGACGTCGGTATGGATTAACCGTCATAACGTTGTAAGGAATGACGAGATCGTGCCAACACATGAAATCAAACATTTAGAAGAGCTGCTTCAGCTGCTTGATTCCTAAATAATAGTAACAAAAAGCCCCTCAGAGTCAGCAACTGCTGCTCGCGAGGGGCTTGCATTATTTTAAAATCAGTCTAGCTTAGTCTTGTTTGGCAGCAAATTTCTCATCTGCGAAAGGATGGGCAATCCAGCCTTCCGTTTCGATGAATAAACGAACCGCTACAATCTCACGGTTGTCCATGAGCGTAAAGAAATGTGGCTTGTATTCCGGTACAGAGATTACATCGCCAGCCTCTAGCTCAACGTCAAAATAACCAACATCGTCCGTACCTTTAATAATGAAGATGCCGCGTCCTGCTGTAATCGCACGAACCTCATCCTCTGTATGTGTATGAACGTTCTCGAATTTTTTAAGAAGTTCGTCAAGGTTTGGCGTAGCATCGGACAAAGCGATGATGTCCCATGTTTTGTAGCCGCGACGTTCAGCTAACTCTTTAATTTCTTCGTCATATGTGGCTAAAATTTGCTGCTTCTCCTCATCGGTAAGAACAAATTTCTGTTGTAATTCTTCTGTAAGCTTGCTTGGGTTCCAATGCTCATAAAGCACCTCTTGCTGTTCTAGAAATGCACGAACAGCCTCTTCACCTTGAATCCGTTCCTCTGTATTGCGAATTCTTATTTCAGCCATGAACATTCCCTCTTTTCCTATAGAAATTAAATGATATAATTATTATAAAACAAATCAAAACGATTGTCGATGGATTTACCTTTTCACAATAAGGGGATTCTGATAAACTATGGTTTAATGATTTTGGGAAGGGTGTAGTAAATTGTCGAAACCGACCATACAACAAATGCTTCAAGAGCGCATACTCATTTTGGACGGCGCGATGGGTACGATGATTCAACAAGCGGATTTGAATGAAGATGATTTTGGCGGACCGGAGCTGGACGGCTGTAATGAAATGCTCGTGCTGACTCGTCCTGATGTTATACAATTAATTCATGAACAATATCTGGAAGCTGGCGCGGATATTTTGGAAACGAATACGTTTGGCGCTACCAGTGTCGTCTTAGCCGATTATGATATACCTGAAAAAGCGAGAGAAATAAATTTGGCAGCAGCCAAGCTGGCTCGCGATGCTTGTGACAAATACAGTACTCCAGACAAGCCTCGCTATGTTGCTGGAGCATTAGGCCCAACGACAAAAACCTTATCCGTTACAGGAGGGGTAACTTTCGACGAGCTTGTTGAGAGCTATTATGAGCAAGCACTTGCATTAATAGAAGCTGACGTTGATGCACTTCTGCTTGAAACTTCACAGGATACACTGAATGTTAAAGCGGGAAGCATCGGCATTCGAAACGCTTTTGATAAACTTGGCAAAGAGCTGCCCATCATGATTTCCGGTACGATTGAGCCGATGGGTACAACGCTAGCTGGACAAACCATCGAATCTTTTTATATTTCCTTGGAACATTTGAAGCCGATTTCCATTGGCTTGAACTGTGCAACGGGACCTGAGTTTATGAGGGATCACCTGCGGACGCTTAGCGAAATTGCCAATGCAGCGATTAGCTGTTACCCGAATGCGGGTTTGCCGGATGAAAATGGTCATTATCATGAATCGCCTGAGTCGCTGGCGAAGAAAATGTCGGCTTTTGCCGAGCAGGGCTGGCTTAACATTGCTGGCGGCTGTTGTGGTACGACTCCAGAACATATCCGTGTTATGGGTGAAACGATGTCTAAATATGCGCCCCGCACAAAAATGGGTACGCATCCGAACGCTGTTTCCGGAATCGAAACAGTATTTATTGAGCCGGAAAATCGTCCAATTATGATTGGAGAGCGTACCAATATTTCAGGATCCCGTAAATTTAAGCGTCTTTTGAAAGAAGAGAAATTTGATGAAGCGTCAGAAATTGCACGCGCACAGGTGAAGGGCGGAGCCCATGTCATCGACATCAATCTACAGGATACGGATATTGACGAGGCTTATGCGGTGCACCAATTCCTGCCACAGGTCGTAAAAAAAATTAAAGCACCCTTGATGCTCGATTCCACCTACGATCATATTATCGAGCTTGGCTTGAAATATTCACAAGGAAAAGCGATCATTAACTCCATTAACCTTGAGGATGGCGAATCAAAATTCGAGCAGATTTTGCCACTGATCCACCGCTATGGTGCTGCCGTTGTTATGATTCTTATCGATGAACGCGGCCAAGCGGTTACTCGTCACGCGAAAATGGAAGTAGCAGAACGTTCCTATAACCTTTTGACTCAAAAATACAAGATGAATCCTGAGGATATTATTTTTGATCCGAACATGTTCCCTGTTGGCTCGGGCGACCCGCAATATATCGGTTCAGCTGTAGAGACGCTTGAGGGCATCCGGATGATTAAGGAAAAATATCCACTAGCTAAGACCATTCTGGGTTTAAGTAACATTTCTTTCGGGTTACCTGACGCTGGCCGTGAGGTGCTGAATTCCGTTTATTTGTACCATGCTACGAAAGCTGGTCTAGATTACGCCATTGTGAATACGGAGAAACTAGAGCGTTATGCGTCTATTCCAGATGAAGAGCGGCGTTTGGCTGAAGAGCTGATCTATAATACGACCGATGAAACTTTAGCTGCATTCGTTGCTGCTTTCCGGGATAAAAAGGTAGAGAAGAAAGAGAAGATCTCGAACTTGTCCCTCGAAGAACGACTTGGCTCTTATGTAGTTGAGGGAACCAAGGAAGGACTAATTCCTGATCTTGATGAGGCTCTCAAAAAGTATTCGGCAATGGAAGTCATCAATGGACCGCTAATGCGTGGAATGGAGGAAGTTGGCCGCTTGTTCAACGGTAACGAGTTGATCGTAGCGGAGGTACTTCAGAGCGCAGAGGTCATGAAAGCATCTGTAACCTATTTGGAATCGTTTATGGAAAAAAATGAATCGTCCGTAAAAGGCAAAATTATTTTGGCGACGGTTAAGGGCGATGTGCATGATATTGGCAAAAACCTAGTTGAAATTATTTTGTCAAACAACGGCTATAAGATCATTAATCTAGGCATAAAGGTTCCGCCAGAGCAGCTTATTGAAGCTTACCGGAAAGAGAAGGTCGATGCGATCGGGCTTTCAGGCTTGCTTGTAAAATCCGCTCAGCAAATGGTCATTACGGCACAAGATTTACGTAACGCCGGCATAGACGCTCCCATCCTTGTTGGCGGCGCGGCACTTACGAGAAAATTCACGAAAACCAGAATCGGTCCTGAGTATGACGGTCTTGTTCTCTATGCGAAGGATGCTATGGATGGTCTGGACATCGCGAACAAGCTGATGGACCCTGAGCATCGCAACCGACTTGAGGAAGAAATGGCTGCGTACAAGGCATCCGGGGGACTGGAAGAAGAAGTGAAAAAGCCTCTGCCGGAATTGACACGAGCTGTTCGTTCGAAAATTTCGCCAGATGCGCCGGTGTTTACGCCGCCAGATTTGGATCGCCATATTCTGCGTGATGTTCCGCTTCCGCATGTCATTCCATATGTAAATATGCAGATGCTGCTCGGCCATCATCTTGGCTTAAAGGGAAATGTTGATAATTTGCTTAAGGAAGGCAATGAAAAGGCGGTACACCTCAAGGAAACAGTTGATGAGATTCTGAAACAGGGAACTTTAAATGGCATCATTAAGACGCACGGCATGTACCGTTTCTTCCCGGCGCAATCCTCGGGCAATGATGTTATTATTTACAATCCGGTTGAGCCGCGCCAAGAAATCAAACGGTTTACGTTCCCGCGCCAGCAGGTTGAGCCTTATCTTTGTTTGTCTGATTTCTTGAAATCCGTCGATAGCGGCGTAATGGATTATGTGGGCTTCCTCGTTGTGACCGCAGGTCACGGCATTCGAGAGCTTGCAAATGAATGGAAGGACAACGGCGATTACTTGCGGTCCCACGCCCTGCAGTCTGTGGCACTCGAGGTTGCCGAAGGGATGGCTGAGCGCGTACATCATATTATGCGAGATATTAGCGGTTACCCCGACCCTGCTGAGATGACAATGAAACAGCGTCATGGCGCCCGTTATCAAGGCATTCGCGTATCGTTCGGTTATCCAGCATGTCCAAATCTAGAGGATCAAGAGCCTCTGTTCGACCTAATGAGACCTCAGGACATTGGCGTTGAGCTGACTGAAGGTTGTATGATGGAACCAGAAGCCTCTGTATCCGCGATGGTATTTGCGCATCCAGAAGCACAATATTTTAACGTAGAGAAGCTATAGGTTATAATGAAAAGGAGCCCTTGAGCGTTCGGATTACCGAGCTTGAGAGGGCTCTTCGTTTCAAATGGGCAATTGCAAGTGCTGATAGGATGAGGTGAATCAGAACATGAAAATGTGGTTTTTGGGTACTGGGGCCGGAAGGCCTTCCAAGTATAGGAATGTAACGGCTGTGGCACTGAAGCTGCCTGAACCGGATTGCAATTGGTGGCTTTTTGATGCAGGGGAGGCTACTCAGCACCAGATCATGCACACGCCACTGAAGCTTAACAAGCTGGAGGTTGTGTTTATTACTCATTTGCATGGCGATCACATTTATGGCTTGCCTGGTTTGTTAAGCAGCCGTTCGTTTGACGGTGGCGTTACGCCTGTTCAGCTATACGGACCCGTAGGGATCAAATCGTATATCGAAACGATTTTTGATGTAAGCGCTACTCGCCTTGATTATGAGCTGGTTATTCATGAATTGACGGGCGATGAAGGCATTATTTTTGAGGATGATTGCTTTCAGGTTGAGGTAGCAATGCTCGATCATCGCGTAGTCAGCTTCGGTTACCGTGTCACTGAGAAGGACCAACCTGGAAAGCTGCTCGTTCATAAGCTGAAGGAGCTTGGCGTAGAGGCTGGTCCGTTATATGGTAAGGTTAAGAAGGGGCATGCCATTACGTCGCCTTCTGGCGTCATAATACAGCCTGAAGATGTGACAGGACCCGCGCATATTGGCAGAGTAATCACAATACTTGGAGATACGAAGCCATGCGGGAACGCGCTGCGTCTGGCGATGGGAGCTGATTTGCTTGTTCACGAAGCAACCTTCGCCGCTGGAATGGAGGAGAAGGCCCATGAGTTCGGTCATTGCACCACGGCCGAAGCAGCACAAACCGCTGCTCAAGCCGGAACGCTGCAGCTTGTGATGACCCATTTTAGCGGACGATACAGTAACGAGGATTTAAGTCAATTAGAAGCTGAGGCAGCTGCCCATTTTCCGAATGTTATCGCTGCTACGGATCTGCTCAATGTGGAAGTTAAACGCAGAGGGTAAGAATGTAATTTGAACAAAAAAACGCGAGGGACTGTTTCCCCCGCGTTTTTTTGTTGATTATTTGTTGTCCTTGCCATAATGAAATGCTAGAAAAGCAGAAGCGAGAACAATGATGACAATGATAGTGAAAAAACCGATCATTGGCAATGGAGTGGGCAGGAAACCCGCGGGGATCATGATTAACCCGCCTATGACAAAAAACTTCGCGGCTCCTTGATGTGTTTTTATCCATATGGCCTCGCTTGAGAGCGTTTGGTTTGTTTTGATGCCAATGTAGCTGTTTGGCTCGAATCGCGGCATGTATATCCCAGTTACTGCAAGTAGAATGCCAACCATGGGCAGCACAATCTTAACGATGTTGATTTCCACTCCGTAACCGAAAGCAATGGTCATGCTATGCAAGACAAGAAGGGAAAAAAGAATAACATTTTGCATAATCATCATTGCTTTTTTGTGTTTTAAATAGTTTTGTTTTCTGGGAAGAACCACAATCAATATGACCATAAGTGCAGGAAGCAGAAGTAGAGCAAAGGCTTTGTGCGCTAGTCCGTCAATTTCATTACTCATATTCCAGTGAATAGCCATTTGTTCAGGAAGATCGGGATAGCTGATGATACTCGCCGCTATGGCGAGCGCAATGAAGGTCCAAGATAATAGGCTAGCTTTCATGCCTTTCCTGCCTTTCGGTTTTAATCTGCTGAAAGGAGACGATCCAGTTCGTTATATCCTGGAACACGCTGGTCTTGAGCGAATAACAAATGTGCTGCCCGTTGCGTTGATCGATAACGAGTTCCGCTTGCTTCAATATATTGAGATGGTGGGAGATGCTCGGTTTGGTCATCTGAAAGTGTTCGGCAATTTCTCCAGCGGTCAGGTCACGTTCTCTTAGTAAATCCAAAATGATGCGTCTAGTGGGATCGGATAGTGCTTTGAAAGCAAAGTTGATGGTCATTTAACCCATCCTTTCCAAGTTCACCTATAAAGGAATTAGATACTTAGACAATCTTCTAAATAATGAAGCTGAAATTACTATAACGTTTCCCTAATTAGCTGTCAATTCGCAGCATTGCGGGATTTTTAGCAAATTAAAATTGCAGCACGAACATGTATTCTGTAAAATGAAAATAAACAAACAAATGTTTGATGGGAGTGGGACGGTCATGAACCGGTTTACGGGTAAAACCTCCGGCTTGGAGGAGTGGTTGGAGCAGGTGCGGCAAAATACCGAGATTATGGACAATGTGACGCACTGGAGAACCCTTGCTCCACGTGAGGCGCGAACCGCACCGCTGCCTGACGGACTGCACCATGCATGGAAGGAAGCGCTGCGTTCCCGAGGAATCAGCGAATTATATACGCATCAGGCGGAAGCCTACCGGGCGGCGCGGGCGGGACATCATGTCGTAGCGGTAACCCCGACAGCTTCTGGAAAGACGCTTTGCTACAATTTGCCGGTCATGCAATCCTTGTTAGAAAACGAGGAGGGAAGAGCGCTCTATTTGTTCCCGACAAAGGCACTCGCGCAGGATCAAGTGGCGGAACTTCAAGCACTCGCCGATTTAATGGATGTTGGCATCAAAACGCATACGTATGACGGAGATACGCCGCCTACCGTACGAACGGCAATTAGAAATGCTGGCCATATTGTCGTTACGAATCCCGATATGCTGCACTCGGCGATTTTGCCGCATCATACCAAATGGGTCAAGCTGTTTGAAAATATAAAATTTATCGTTATCGATGAGGTACATGCTTATCGAGGCGTATTCGGAAGCCATGTTGCGAATGTGATTCGGCGTTTGAAACGAATTTGTAAATTTTATGGATCCAACCCGCAGTTTATTTGCGCTTCCGCAACGATTGATAATCCGCAGGAGCATGCAGAGCGTCTCATTGGGGAGAAGGTCAGTCTCGTTGACAATAACGGAGCGCCGATGGGGGAGAAGCATTTTGTCTTCTACAATCCGCCTGTTGTCAACAAGCAGCTTGGTATCCGTCGCAGCAGTGTGCTGGAAACACGGAAGCTCGCTGGCTTGCTGCTTAAACAAGGCGTACAGACGATCGTATTCGCTCGCAGCCGGGTTCGTGTCGAGCTGCTGCTTACTTATTTGCAGGAGCTGATCCGTGACAAAATTAATGACAAATCGATTCGGGGCTATCGCGGCGGCTATTTGCCTAAGCTGCGCAGGGAGATTGAGCGCGGCCTGCGGTCAGGGGAAATACGCGGAGTTGTCAGTACGAATGCGCTGGAGCTCGGCATTGATATCGGTCAGCTTCAAGCCTGTGTGCTGAATGGATACCCGGGTACAATTGCGAGCACTTGGCAGCAATCCGGACGAGCTGGAAGAAGACAAGAGAGCTCGATTACTTTTATGGTCGCCAGCAGCAACCCTTTGGATCAATACATGATTCAAAATCCGGACTTTTTCTTTAATCGGCCGCCGGAGCGGGCGTTAATCCATCCTGATAATTTGCTTGTGCTAATTGATCATGTGAAATGTGCGGCTTACGAGCTGCCCTTTGAGGTTGGCGATACATTCGGTTCAGAGTCGCTCGCAGACATGATGGAATTTTTGGTGGAGGAGAAGGTACTTCACAAAGCCGGCAATCGTTGGTTTTGGATGGAGCAATCCTTTCCCGCCCATAATATTTCACTTCGTTCAGCAGCACAGGAGAACTTTGTAATTATAGACAATACTAGCGGCAGTCGAGTGCTTGGAGAGGTCGACCGCTTTAGCGCTCCGACTCTGATTCATGAAGAAGCGATCTATATTCATGAAGGTGTGCAGTATCAGGTTGAGAAGCTGGACTATCCGGAGAAAAAAGCGTATGTTCGAGAGGTTAGCGTAGATTATTATACAGATGCAAATTTGGCAGTAGAGCTTAAGGTGCTGTATGTAGATAAGGAACGTGAGTCTGGTGATCTTATTCGGCAATACGGCGAGCTCACGGTCAATGCGAAGCCAACTATTTTCAAAAAAATAAAGCTGCGCACCCACGAAAATATTGGCTCAGGTCCGATTCATTTGCCTGAAGAAGAGCTGCATACGAGCGGCTACTGGTTCTCCTTCAGTGAGGAAGCAGCCGCGCGCAAAAGCAAGAACGAAATGCAGTTTGCCTTGCTTGGCATTGCGAACGTGCTCGTTCATATTGCACCTCTCTATTTAATGTGCGATCCCTTTGATATAAGAGTAGTGCCTCAGGTCAAAGCCGTTCACACGCAGAAGCCAACCATCTATTTCTATGATCGATACCCAGGCGGCATTGGGCTTAGTGAACGATTGTTTGAGGTCCATGACGATCTTATTCGGCAAGCTAAATCCTTAATTCGGGGCTGTTCCTGCTTAAGCGGCTGTCCAGCCTGCGTGGGCCCAATCGAAGAGGTTGGACTGCTGGGCAAGCAGCAGGCATTGGAGCTGCTGAATGAAGCGGAGGGTATTCGATGAGCGGTATGCGCGATAGAATGAACCGATTAAGAGGGGAAAGTGGAGACAAGGATAAGGCCACTCTGGAACCAATTCCTTCAAGCATGGAAGCAACAGCTTCTGTTTTGGAAGAGCCAGAGGAAGAGCAGCTTTCACCGGTTTGGGAAACCTTTGGTGTCAAGCTACACCGAAACGAAGAGGGTAGCTTTCTTATGAGAAGGATTGTTTATCCTGTTGATTTTCGCCATGGCCTGCATTCTCTTGGGGAACTGAGTGAGGCTGCTGCCGGACTAACAGCTTTTCATCCTATCGATCTGATATCGGCTGAGCAGATTTTGTTCCTTGACCTTGAGACAACGGGACTTGGCGTAGGCGCGGGTAACGTTCCGTTCATGATTGGCATAGGCTATATGTCGAAGGAGCAATTTGTTATTGAACAGACCTTGATCAGACATCCCGCCGAGGAGCGGGCGATGCTGGTGTATATGGCTGAGAAGTTTCAGCATTATGCTTACTTGGCAACCTACAACGGCAAAACGTTTGATTGGCCGCTTGTACAAAACCGATTTATTATGAACGGGCTTAGCCGGAAAATATGGGAACCGATGCAGCTGGATTTTTTGCATCCTGCCAGATCGATTTGGCGCAATACGCTTGTTTCATGCAGACTTAGTCATGTGGAGGAGGAGCGACTCGGCATTCACCGTAAGGATGATGTGCCAGGTTCTTTGGCTCCCCAGCTTTATTTTCAGTATCTGGCTACTGGTGATCCATCACCTCTTGAGGGCGTTTTTCAACATAATGAAACGGATATGCTTTCGTTAGCCTGCTTGGCCGTTCGGTTTGGCCATTTGTTAAGCGGAAATATTGAAGAGTATATCCCACTGCCAGATGAGCCCGAGGAGATGGTTCGTACGGGATTATGGCTGGAACGTATGGATAGAAACAAACTCTCCGAACGACTTTTTCATATGGCGACAGAAGCAGATGATGCGAAGCCATCTACGTTGCTCATGCTCGCAGCGCGTGATAAGAAGGCTGGAAATTGGGATCGTGCTGTGTTATTGTGGCAGAAGGCCATTATTCATTCTTCTTCGAATTACAATTCGGCTGCCAATGAGGCTAGTATTGAGCTTGCCATGTATTACGAGCATAAGGTCAAAGATTTCGAATCGGCGTTAGGGCACGCGAATCAGGCATTTGAACAGGCGATGACTCATTCGATGTTGACAAAGCGAGACAGTAAGAAACGGGCAGAGCTTGAAGCACTGCGGAACCGAATTACCCGGCTGCGCCGCAAGCAGGAGAAACACATCCAATAAACGTGCAGTCTCAAAATAGGGAAGAAGCGTTATTCTATTCGTTGATGGGCTATGTGTTGAGTTCGCTATTTAATTGAAACTAGATACCGAGCCTCAACTTGACAGTTATTGCCGATAACGCTCGGGAGGATCAAAGCAATGACAGAAAACAAACAACCCATGCGCGGATTGCTCATTGATCTCGATGGAACGCTTTATCACGGTACACATCGTATTCAAGGCGCAGATGCGCTGATTGCTTATTTGCGTGAAATCAAGCTGCCATTTCGTTTTGTAACGAACAACTCATCAGCAACACCGAAAGAGGTAGCGAACCGCTTGTTGCAAATGGGAATTGACGCGGCAGCAGATGATGTTTGTACCTCAGCGCAAGCAGCTGCTGAACATATTTCCACCCTTCATCCAGGTGCGGCTGTGTTTGTAGTAGGGGAGGAAGGACTCCGGAAGGCTGTGCAGGATGCAGGTTTGGTTATTACGGAAGACCAGCCGGATTTTGTACTACAAGGGATTGACCGTTCATTCACCTATGAACGTTTAACCAAAGCCGTCCGTTACATCCACAGCGGAGCAACCTTTGTTATGACGAATCCTGATTTGCTGCTTCCATCCAGCGACGGACTTATTCCGGGAGCAGGTTCCATTGGTGCCATGCTGAAGGCAGCAGGGGGGAAGGAGCCGATATTGATTGGCAAACCTTCTTCAATATTAATGGATTATTCTTTAAGAGAAATTGGTTTAAAGGCAGACGAAGTGTGGGTTATTGGCGACAATATGGCTACAGATATTGCATTCGGTGAAAACGCAGGATGTGGTACCATTCTTGTTCTGACTGGTCTAACGACTGCTGATAATATGGATTTTTATATCGAGCAAGCGGGATGCAAGCCTACAACAGTTATTGAAAACTTAGAAAAGCTTCGTTCGTATATATCTGACAACAGAGAGATATAAGCTACAACGGAGAACATAGGAAGGAAGAGAAACTACATGCAGGAACTGCCGGAACTGGATATCTATCGGGCTTTGATTGCGGACCAATTCGCAGGAGCTCAAATTACCGGTATCGAGATATCAAGCGCGAAATCGTTTCAAGCGAGTGAAGATCAAATTCAGCGGGATGTCATTGGGAAAGTATTATGGTTCGTGGAACGCCGGGGATTGCATCTGTTGTTTCATTTGGATAATGGCAAGCGTCTATTGCTCCGCTTGGGGCAAGGGGCTTATTTGTATAAGGGCAATGAAACTGATAAACCAGATCGAGCTGCTCAAGTCACGTTAAAGTTTGGCGAGAATGAGCTATATTTTGTTGGCCTGCGATCGGATGAACTTCAACTGCTTACAGTAAGAGAAGTCGAAGAAAAACTTGGGCGTTTCGGATACGATGCTTTGGACAAACGGCTGACTATTGATCGTTTCATCTCGCGCTTTGCCAAAAAACGCGGGGCGATAAAATCAGCTTTAATGGATCAAAATGTTCTTTCCGGTATCGGAGCGGCCTACTCGGATGAAGTTTGCTATGCAGCCGGCTTACGCCCTGACGCTAAAATCCCTGTATTTGAGCGTGAAACCTGGGAACGCCTATATGAAGCGATGCATAAAGTGTTAAAGGAAGCGATTTCAGCAGGCGGAGCGGGAGAGCATGTATTTTCCGTAGGTGATAGCTTGACGGGGGGGCACCGTGGTCATTTTCAAGTTTATGACCGTGAAGGTGAGGTTTGCCCGCGCTGCGGCGGCATAATTGCGAAAATTGATGTCTCCGGACGAAAAGCATTCGTATGTTCAGACTGCCAAAAGGAGTAGTGAGAAAGCATGCTTCGAATCTGAAGGCTGAACGGAGGATTCATTTATGATTCATGTTTATTTGGATGACTACCGCACCTGTCCAAAGGGCTTCGTGCTGGCAAGCAACGCAGAAGAATGCAAGCAACTGCTCGATCACAGTGAAATTGAAATATTGTCCTTGGATTACGACCTAGGCTGGGCACAACCTACGGGCTACGAAGTTGTTCGTCATATCGTAGAAACGGGTCGTTACCCTAAACATATTTATTTACACACTTCAAGCGCCGCTGGACGAATGCAAATGTACCACACGCTTTCGCTCAGCGCTCCAGCAGAGACCAAGTTACATAACGGTCCGATGCCAGACGCACTGTTACATGAAATTGCCGAAAAGGTGTAGGAGACACCCGCACCCTTATAGGGCTTCTACCAAACCTTCAAAGGATCACTACCAAACCTTTAAAGGCTTACTACCAAACCTTCAAAGGATTACAACCAAACCTTTAAAGGCTTTTCGAACCCACCCAAACCCTCCCAAACCCTCCCTTCCAAGGGAGGGCCCCAAGGGTTGCACCCTCTGGACACCCGCAACTGGACTAACTTAGTAGCTAGACAGATGCGAGAAAGAAATGTGTGTGCAAGGAACGCTTTCGTCCTTGTGGGACACGCTTGCATTATGGAGATTTTATTAGCTTCATAGACAGATGCGTGAAATTTCAATGTGTGCAAGGAACGCTTCCGTCCCTGTGGGACACGCTTGCATTGGAAAGATTTTATTAGCTACATTTCGTGGGCCTAATGATTACTTGAAAGGGCTAACTGACCAAGCTGTTAGGGAAAAACAGTTTTTGCAGTTTTAGTTTCACGAAATGTATCTAATTCGAATGAATGGTTGTGCAATCGGATCTAGGGGCAGCAAGCAAATACCTTATTGGCAATAAGGTAACTTTATGGTATTTCACAAACGAAAGAGGTTTATACTAGTGAGTCAATGGATCGGAACAGCTAATCAAACTTATGCACCTTATGCAATGGAAGAGCTTCGGAGATTGATTGAAGGTGTAGCATTTACGCAATTGGCGGCTGGGGAAGTGTTCTTAATGTCATGTCCTCTTGAACGGGAAGAGACACTTCAAGCAATTCGCCAGCAAGAACCGATCTTTCTGAGGCATTTGCAGCCGGTGGACCGGACAATTGAAATTACCGGTAATGCCAACGATTTAGAGCAATTGTCCGATATGGTACGTAATGCCGTAATGACTTTTGAAAATAAACGGGTGGCTGTTCATATTAGAAGAACGCCAAAGTCTGGATTTGTCTATTCTGCAGCTGATACGAAAGCGGTACTAGATGCTGTATTAGAGGAACTCGATGCTGAACCGGTCGTCCAGCAGCCGGATGTGATCATTGCGATCTATGCAGCGGTTGACCAGATTTACGTCGGCTTTGGAGCACCTTCGGAGATGCTCTCGGATTGGCCAGGCGGTGCGGTGCGTTTTCAGCGTGAGGAAGGACAAGTCTCTCGCGCCAAATTCAAGCTGCTCGAGGCAGAGCGGGAATTTGGTCTTAATTATGCGGAGTACCGGAATGCGATTGATATCGGAGCGGCACCTGGTGGCTGGACATCGCTTTTGCTGGAGCGCGGTCTTCGCGTTACCGCTATCGACCCTGCCGAGCTTCATCCATCTCTGATGGCGTATCCTACCTTGACCTATTTAAAGCGGAATGCTTCTGAAGTGAAATTTGAAGCGGGAACCTTTGATTTGCTCGTATGCGATATGAGCTGGAGTCCAATGATGATGTGCAAGCTTGTACTTGATTTGGAACCGGCTTTAACGCAGGGTGGAACAGCTATTATTACAGTGAAGCTCATGCATCGCAAGCCGCTGCAAACGATTCGAGACGTAATTTCGAGACTATCTACGGAATTTAGACTTCAAAAGGCTAAGCAATTGTTCCACAACCGGGAAGAAATTACGCTTTACCTCATCAAAAAATAATATGAGGCACCCTCTCCGCAGGGCAGGGTGCCTTTTTTTTGAATCCACACCAGCTTGTATTCGCTTGTTTCCTTGCGCAGCTGGTTTTGTTATATTGGATAAGCAACTGATTAGGGCAACGTCCGAGGAGGCAACGTCTATGCTTAATCTGAAAGCGCTTTATCTGAATTTGCGGATCAAGCATAAAATGTTCGTGTTAATCTCAGTCGTTATGCTGTTTGTGGCGGTACTCGCCATTATTATTCAACAGTATGCATTTGATTTTTACGATGAAGAGATTTATAAGCAATCATCCAAAGCGCTTAGCTTATCTTCCATTAGCATCGAGAATGAGCTCAAAAGAATGGAAAAGCTTACTTTCATGCTGACAACAGACACAACGATTCAAAAATATTTGCGGTCGATCAAGAGCGGCTTGTCCAAGTATGACAATTATGTTGTCCAGTTGACGGTAAGAGAAAGAATGGTAAACATTGGAGCGCTGGATAAATACGTACTTTCAGCCCAACTTTATGATTATTTTGATAATGAGTACGCGGTTGGCGCCAACTCTATAACTTTTTATCAGGATCGCTTGAACTCGTATAAGCAGCTAACAGCTGTCAACAAAGGTGGCAATACGTGGATTGCACCTTACAATAACGATAAATCATTAATTGCGGCGCGCGAGGTTCGGTCATTTGAGCAATTGAATTTGGATTATATCGGAACGTTGGCGCTTCGAATTGATATGAATAAGCTTTTTCGGGACTTAGCCAAAGGAATGAACAGCAACGACGCCCAGCTTATTATTATGAAAAATAATGAGCCAGTATATCCCGAAGCGTCAGCGTTCCCAATTGACAGTTTGTCGCAGCTCACCGGCAGCGAAGGATATAAAGTGATCAGCTACGAAGGCAAACAGTACTTTGTAACCTATATCGCTTCCACTTACACAGATTGGACTTATTATACGTTAATTCCGTTTGATGACATTTTTGACCGCGTTGCCAAGGTCAAAAATACTATTTTGATGATTTTGGCGATCTTGTTTGTTGTCATTCTGCTCATCGCCGTCGCTTTTGCGAGAGGAATTACGGAGCCGATCGAGCGGCTGAACGCGAAAATGAAAAGGGTCCAGCTGGGCCATTTTGAGTATATGGAGGAACCGAACGAGCGAGCGCTTGCTATGGATGAAGCGGGGCAAATGCATCGTAATTTCCGCATCATGGTTGAACGAATTAATGAGCTTATTCACGAGAACTATGTGAAGCAGCTTACGATTCGTGACACGGAATTCAAAGCGCTGCAGGCGCAAATTAATCCGCATTTTTTGTACAACACTTTGGAGTCGATCAACTGGTCAGCAAAGCTAAGCAAGCAAACGCATATTTCACAAATGGTTGAAGCGTTAGGCTCGTTGCTTAGAACTTCAATCAACTTGAAAGAACCGCTTATTCCTATGAGCAAAGAGCTCGAAATTATTAATCATTATGTTACAATCCAAAAATACCGGTTTGAGGAGCGTCTTGATTTCCAAGTTGATGTAGCAGAGAAGCTGCTTTATTGCAGCATTCCGAAGCTGTCGCTTCAGCCGCTCGTAGAGAATGCCATTAATTATGGCCTTGAGCAAATGATCGACACGTGCAGCATAAAAATCCATGCGTATACCGAAGATGAGCTGCTTTATGTCTCTGTTGAAGATAATGGACCGGGTATGGACAAAGCATTCGTTGCACAGCTGCTAAGCGGTCAAGTGAAAACAAAGGGCTCCGGCTTGGGCTTGAAAAATATCGAGGAGCGAATCAAGCTTCTATATGGAGAGTCTTACGGATTGACAGTTGAAAGCGAGCCAAACGAAGGCACAAAGGTAATTATGATACTTCCATTCGAAATGAGGGATTCTATTGTATAAGGTGCTTCTGGTTGACGACGAGCGAATTATTGTTGAGGGCATATCGCTTACTGTAGATTGGAATGCTTCTAACACGGAGCTTGCGGGTACGGCGCGTAATGGACTCGAGGCATTGGCATTTATTGAAAGCCATATGCCCGATATTGTCATTTCCGATATCAAAATGCCAGGCATGAACGGATTGCAGCTTGTTGAGAAGGTGCATGAGAAATATCCGCATATCGCATTTATATTATTATCAGGCTTTAGTGAATTTGATTTTGCGCGAACAGCCATGCAATTTGGCGTAAAACATTATCTCCTGAAGCCATGCAACGAAAATTTAATCACGGAAGCTTTATCTGAAGTGATTGCAGAACTTGAACAGCAGCAATCACAGAAGAGCTTTATGCTAAATATCCAGAAGGAACTGTCTAAAGTGCTGCCGCATGCCAAGGAGCAGTTCTTAAAGGAGCTTGTAACCAATAAAACGTATGGCAAGCGTGACTGGGACGATTATGGTGAATTGTTTCACATTACGATGGAAAATGATCGGGTACAGCTGCTGTTGTTTCAGATCGAAGGGAAGTTTGAATTTGAGCATATGTTCGCCATTAAAAATATTGCTCAGGATGTACTAGGCAAATCCATAGTCCTTCTCAGTACAACGATCGGTAAGCATGTGCTGCTGCTCATCAAAGAAATGGAAGATGCGTCTTCATTATTCGTATTGCTTAATGAGATTAAGAAAACCTTCTCTACCTACTACAAGCTCGATGCAACTGTTGCGGTTAGCGATCCAAGGCAAATTGTCCATGCGCGCAAAATGTACCGAGAAACGCTGGAATGCTTGAACTACCAGTTTTACTTAGGTGAAGGCAGCATCATTACCCAGAAGGATGTTGAAAGAGAAGATGATGAATCCATAAAGGCATTCTTTTATGATGAAGAGCCTCTCTGCATGCATGTTAAATCAGGGGACTGGACTTACGTGCAGGCTGAGCTTCAGCATTATTTCAGCCTGCTTGCGGAAAGTAGGATGGATACGCATCTGTCTAAATCTTATGTCATTCCGCTCTATATCTCCATTGTCCGCCAAGGCAAACCGGAAGAGATTAACGAGTATCTGAAAAAAATAGCGAGCTTTGATCAGTTTTGCACCCTGCGGACGCTTGAACAGTTCGTTACGGAAAATGCGGAACAAATTTGTCTGCACAATTTCCATTTTCAAATTAAGAAGCATTCCGGCATTATTCATAAGATGATCCAAGTCATAGAAGAGCAATTGTCTAATCCGGCGCTTTCATTGAACTGGGTAGCAAGCGAGATCTTGTATATGAATGCTGATTATTTAGGAAAGCTATTTAAAAAGGAAACCGGTGAGAAATTTTCAAATTATGTTGTTCGCTTGAGAATGGAGAAGGCTGTAGAGGAAATCGAAAAAACAGGGGACGTTAAGGTTTTCGAGCTCGCTGAGAAATTCGGATTCGGAGACAATCCCCAATATTTCAGTCAGGTTTTCAAAAAACATACGGGGTTTACCCCATCGGATTTCAAAAGGTCGCCTTAATGGCGACCTCTGTTTTTTTAACAAAGAAAGCGGTTTTTTTAATTCCGACATTTCGACATTACACCTATAATAAAGCTTGTAAACAACATTAAAGAGTCTGGAAGGGGCGTAACACAATGAAAGCACCAAAGAAAATGCTTTTAATGCTCACAGCAGTTGCACTAGTTCTCGTAAGCGCTTGCGGCGGAAACTCAAACAATGGCAAGACAACGAATGCTACCAACACACCGAAAACGACCAATGAAGTGAAAGAAGAGCCAGCGGAAGCAAAGCCGGTTACTCTACGTATCGCTTGGTGGGGTGGACAGCCTCGTCACGACTACACGATGAAAGTTATTGAAATGTACAAAGCTAAAAACCCGAATGTAACGATTGAAATGGAATATGCAAACTATGACGATTATTGGAAAAAGCTTGCTCCACAAGCAGCTGCAAATGAACTTCCAGATATCATTCAAATCGATACGCAAAATTACTCTCAATACGCTGGTAGGAAACAACTGGCTGATTTGACACCATACCTAGGCAATCAAATCGATGTCACTGACATTAGCCAAAATGCCATTGACGGTGGTAAATTAGGCGATGGACTTTACGGTATGAACCTCGGGGTAAATGCACTTGGATTTAACTATGACCCAGCTCTTCTGAAAAAAGCAGGCATCGATTCCATTCCTGAAAACTTCACATGGGATGATTACGTAGCAATGGCTGAGAAAGCTAAAGCAGCTGGCATTTATTTCGATAACGGCATGCGTCCAGAAGTATTCTTTGGCTACTACCTGCGTACTTTAGGCAAAACATTATTTAATGCAGAAGGCAACGGTCTTGGTTATGAGGATGATCAACTATTTACCGATTTCTTCGGAATGCTAGCTAAGCTCGTCATTGACGGAGCAGTACCATCACCAGACGTGCTAGCTCAAATTAAAGGCGCTGAAGACAGCCATCTTGTACTTAACCAAGGTATCGGCGTATGGCAGTGGTCGAATCAATACGTAGGTTTGCAGCAAGTTGCTAACCGTCCGCTTGCAATTGCTCCAATGGCTGGTCCGAACATGGAAAAAGGCTTGTTCCTGAAACCAAGTATGTTCTTCTCCATTTCTGAGCACTCGAAAGCAAAAGAAGAAGCGGCTAAATTTATCAACTTCTTCGTAAACGATATCGAAGCAAACAAATTGATCCTTGGCGACCGTGGTGTACCGGTTTCTTCAAAAGTAAAAGATGCGCTGAAAGAAGTTTCTACTGAAGCACAAATTCAAGTTTATGACTATGTTGCTTGGGCTGAAGCAAACAGCTCCCCAATGGACCCAGCAGATCCTATCGGTTCGGCTGAAGTATTCAAATCCTTGACTAGCCTTGCTGAGCAAATGAACTACAACAAAATCAAGCCAGAAGATGCAGCTAAGAAATTCAGAGACGAAGCAACCTCCATTCTTAAGAAAAACAAGTAATTTTGTTTGAGTAGATGCGATGGTTGGTCGGTAGATCGGCCATCGCTTTTTTACTAAAAAGAGATCAGCAAGCTAGACTTCGTATAGGAGTTGGATAAGATGAAATCGCTATCACTTAAAAACAACTTAATTGGCTACACGTTTATTGGACCGTTTGTCATTGGATTTTTATTTTTCACCTTGATTCCAGCAGTAGCATCGTTGTATTTTTCGGTCACGAATTATGACCTTTTGTCGACACCATCCTTTATCGGATTAGAGAATTACTCGACGATGTTTACGGATGACTCGAAATTTTGGGCATCACTTAAAGTAACCTTCTTGTACGTGTTTATCGGCGTTCCGCTTCGTTTGGCATTTGCCTTATTTATCGCCATGATCTTAAATACAGCTTCGAAAGCAATCGGGTTATATCGGACCGTTTATTATCTTCCTTCCATTATTGGCGGCAGCGTCGCAGTATCAATCATGTGGCGGAACCTTTACGGTGACGAAGGAGTCATAAACATTTTTCTGAATGCACTCGGTTTAGATAGCGTGAGATGGTTTGCTGAACCTGCAGCTGCGCTCTGGATGCTCATTACGTTGTCAGTATGGCAATTTGGATCTTCTATGCTGATTTTCCTGGCTGGTCTAAAAAATATTCCGCCGGAATTGTATGAAGCATCGAATGTTGACGGAGCAGGACCCATTATTCGTTTCTTCAAAATTACGATCCCTATGCTCAGCCCAATTATTTTGTTCAACACGATTATGCAGACGATTGGCGCATTCATGACCTTTGTTCCCGCTTATATTATTTCCAAAGGGGAAGGCGGTCCATTGGATGGCACGCTGCTTTACTCGCTGTATTTGTTCCGTCAGGCGTTCGTCTACTTTGATATGGGCTACGCTTCAGCAATGGCGTGGATCATGCTGATCATCATTGCCATTTTGACAGGGATTTTGTTTTACACCTCCAAAAAATGGGTACATTACGAATCGAAAGGTGGCCATTAATCATGATCTTGAAAAAATTGAAGTGGCCTATCTACCATATCTTCGTTGCCGCGCTTGCTCTTGTTATGGTTTATCCCGTGTTGTGGCTGCTCATGAGCTCGTTTAAGCAAAGTAATCTGATTTTTGCAACCGCGGATTCGCTCATTCCTCAGCCATGGATTTGGGATAACTACCGGATTGGCTGGATCGGCATCGCTGGGCAATCGTTCGGTAATTTCATCATGAACTCCCTTGAGATCGTTATCATCTCAACCATTGGCGCCGTGCTTTCATCGGCATTTATCGCCTTTGGCTTTGCACGGCTTAACTTCACAGGTAAAACGTTCTGGTTCGGCATTATGATGGTTACGCTAATGCTGCCGCATGATGTTGTGCTTGTGCCGCAATATATTTTGTTTGCTAAGCTGCACTGGCTTAATTCCATCAAACCAATCGTTATTCCACAATATTTTGGCATTCCGTTTTTCATCTTCTTGCTCATTCAGTTTATCCGAACGATTCCAAATGAGCTCGATGAAGCTGCCACGATTGACGGCTGTGGAAAGTTCCGTTTGTTTTTCCGAATCATTTTGCCATTGGTTGTACCGGCATTGGCCACAGCATCTATATTCTCTTTCTACTGGCGCTGGGAAGACTTGCTCGGACCGGTCCTTTACTTGAACCGTCCAAGCTTGTATCCGGTATCCATGGGACTGAAAATGTTCTTGGATAGTGATACAGTATCCAATTGGGGCGCCATGTTCGCAATGTCCATTGTGAGCTTGATTCCGGTCTTGGCTATATTTTTTGCCTTCCAGAAGTACATCGTTGAAGGGATTAGTACAAGTGGTTTGAAATAGGAATTGAGCAGAAGAATAGGAGAGGAAGATGGAAATGCCTCAGCTTCAATTTGACGATACTCACATTCGAGAGGTTATTGACCGTGTTGTTGACCGAACATTTAGGATGGATTTTAGTTGGGATTGGCCAGGGGGAGTCGCTTTTTATGGTGTTGCGGAAGCCTATGAAGCCACTGGCAATGAGCGCTACATTAAGCTGCTGCAGGAGTGGGTAGATGAGAAGCTGGAAGACGGTCTTCCCAAGCTATCTGTGAATGGGGTTTCCATTGGTCATGCTTTAATCTCGCTTTATAAAGCTACTGATCAAGAAAAATATTTAAACGTTGCCACCCAGATGGCAGAATACTTAAAACATGATGCGGTTCGTTTTGCAGATGGCGTTTTCCAGCATACCGTCAATTCGGAGAGCTATAATTTTCCAGAGCAGGCATGGGTAGATACGATGATGATGGCAGGTTATTTCCTTGTCAGAATGGGGCATTTGCTAGGTCGCGAGGATTATTTGGAAGATGGTCTGAAGCAATATCATGGCCATGAGCATTTTCTGCAGGATCAGGTTACGAATTTGTATTATCACGGATGGGATAATATCGCGCAAAACCATATGTCTTCGATCTTCTGGGCTCGCGGCAACTCCTGGGCAGCTCTTACGATGGCTAAAGCGCTGCCGCACATTGCGGTGCAGCATCCTTCGTTTATGATTATTGAAGGCTCGATGCGCGATCAGCTTAGTACGCTCGTCCGTCTGCAAGCAGATAACGGCTTATGGCATACGGTTCTCAATGATGATCGCTCATACCATGAAACTTCAGGATCGGCAGGTATTGCTACTGGATTGTTCACATTCGGTTCCTTATATAACAAATACATCCAACGGTCCATAGACGGTATTTTAAGTCAGATTACGGAAGATGGTTCTGTACTTAACGTATCAGCAGGAACGGCAGTGATGAACGATCAGCAAGGGTACAAGGACGTTGCGCATAAACGGGTTCAAGGCTGGGGCCAAGGCCTCGCGCTTGCTTTCCTATCTGAAGTGCTTAATTCTCAGAAACGCGTATTCTAAAAAGATAAAATCTATATTCTTATTTCAAAATATGTTAAAGTAGGACTAACAAGAAGAAATATAAAGCTGCATTATTAGGCAATACAAATAAAGACTTATTTTTTATAATAACCAATCAGAAAAGCATTCTGATACCTTTGTTTCGTCACAAATGGTATTGGAGTGCTTTTTTGTGTTTAATGGAGGATCAAAGATGGCTGAATCGACAAAAGAGCAGGCTTCTGTCATGAGTGGAACGATGATAGGAGGCCGTTACCGAATCATACGGGAAATTGGCAGAGGCGGGATGGGGAGCATCTATTTGGCAGAGGATATGAAGCTAGCTAACAAGCTGAGAGCTATCAAAGTCCTAGAGCCGAACCTGCACAAAAACATTATGCTCGCAGATGAAGCGCAGCTGATGATGAAAATCAACCACCCTCATCTGCCATTAATTGTGGATTATTTTGGTAGAAGCGAATTGGGATTTGAAGCGGTTGTAATGGAATATATTGAAGGTTATACATTAACAGAGTTTTTTCGAAATCAAAAGAATCACTTTTCCTTTGCAGAACTTATCCAGCTTGCACTGCAGCTATGCTCCGCGCTCATCCATCTGCATAGCTATCAACCACCGATTATTCATCGTGATTTAAAACCATCGAATGTCATGATCGATAAGCAAGGGGATGCCAAGCTTATTGATTTCGGCATATCGCGACAGTACAAGGAGGGACAGCTGCATGATACCTTGCAGCTTGGCACGCGTGGCTTTGCAGCACCGGAGCAAATAGAGGGTGGCCAAAGTGATGAACGTACAGATGTTTATGGACTGGGAGCTCTGCTTTTTTATTTGGCTAGCGGAGGTGACAGCTACCGACCTTCGATTGGAAGCAGGGGAGAAATGGAGCCATTTAGGCAGCTGCAGGCTGATGTTAAGGAAGCTTTTAAAATGGTTCTGCTGCGCATGCTGCAATCGGATCCACTTTTAAGGTATGCCTCGATGAAGGAGGTCGAGCAAGCTCTTCAACCGTTTACGATGTTTAAACACTCTGCTGCTCAACAAGAGATTAGAGGACCAAAGCAAAGCGCTACCGTAATCAAGCCGTTACGTGTTTGTGTTTTATCTTTATCTTCAGGCGCAGGAGCCACCTTTCTGACGCATGCGCTTGCTGAACTGCTTGGTAGGAAGGGAGTGCTTGTGACGGCTGTAGAGTATGAGCTTGTAAAGCCGGAATGGCATGTTTGGTTTTCCGGACAACATAATAAACAGCTGCATCAAGCTGCTGGAGATTCGCGTTTCATCCAATTTAGTGATAGGGAACAAATGGTTAATTGGTATTATCTGCATCCAGAGCAGCGTAGTCAGAGCGGCTTCGTGGAGGACAGACGTTTTGAACAAGTTTTAAGACATGCGGGCGGAATAATTCAATTGATCGATCTGTCCTCAAGATGGTCAGAAGCCAAATCACTTCAGCTACTGAATGAATCAGCACTTGTACTTGTGGTTGCAGACCCGGCTGCATCTAAATGGCAAGCCAATGACCTTAGACAGCTGCACTCGATCAAACGGAAGCTGCAGTCCTCAGGAGGACAGCTGAAATTTGTAGCGAATAAAGATTTATCCTTTCGTGGGAGAAGCGAATGGTTGTCTTTGTTTCCGGAAGAGCCATTTGTGATTTTGCCGAGACTTGATGAAGAGAAGCTTCTATCTATACAATACGGTGGACGAAGGGCAACCGATGATTCTCGAATGCGCAAGCAGCTGAATCAAGCATTTCTGCCTATTTTCAAGCACATTTACAATGAAATAAACACAGAATGACCGTATTTGTGGTACAATAAAACGGGTTAATCGGGAATCATCCCAAGCATTAGTTAAGGTGCATACATGAATGGAGATAAAGACAAATGAGTTTGTTAACTGTAGAGCAATTATCACATACGTTTGGCGACCGAGTACTGTTTCGCAACGTATCCTTTCGTTTACTGGCAGGAGAGCATGTCGGGCTAGTCGGAGCGAATGGTACCGGAAAATCAACATTAATGAATATTTTGACAGGAAAGCTGCTTAAAGATGAAGGCAAGGTGGAGTGGACGCCGCGTGTTCGTTACGGTTATTTGGATCAGCATACGAAGCTTGAAGCGGGCAAGACAATCCGAGATGTGTTGAAAGATGCATTTCTACCGATGCTGCAGTTGGAAGAGGAGCTTAACCAAATCGCTGCCCAAATGGCGGATGTCGATGCGGATACGCTGGAAGAGCTGCTCGTCCGAATGGGAGAAATTCAAGAAGAGCTTGAGATCGGTGATTTCTATCTGATTGATGTGAAAGTCGATGAGATGGCTAACGGCCTAGGCCTTAATGCGATTGGGCTCGATCGTGACGTAACCGCGCTTAGCGGGGGGCAACGGACTAAGGTGTTGCTTGCAAAGCTGCTGCTGGAGAAACCTGGCGTGCTGCTGCTCGATGAGCCAACCAACTATTTGGATGAAGAGCATATTAACTGGCTGACGAATTATTTGAAAAATTACCCGCATGCTTTTGTCCTGATCTCTCATGAAACGGCCTTTATGAATCAGGTTGTCAATGTGATTTATCATCTTGAATTTACGAAAATGACGCGGTATTCGGCCAATTACGATAAGTTTTTGGAAATGGCTGACTTAAACAAAGCGCAGCACATCGATGCTTACGAGAAACAGAAGGATTTTATTAAGAAGCAAGAAGAATTTATTAATAAAAACAAAGCGCGTGCGTCCACTTCGGGCCGTGCGAAGAGCCGAGAGAAGCAGCTCGACCGTATTGACCGAATCGACAAACCGGAGGAGGCAGCAAAGCCGACCTTCACTTTTAAAGAATCCAGAACGAGCGGAAAAACGGTATTTGAAGCTGAAGATATGGTGATCGGATATAATAGGCCGCTGCTGCCCAAGATGAATATGTCCATTGAGCGCGGAGACAAAATCGCCATTGTCGGCTGCAATGGTGTAGGTAAGTCAACTCTGCTCAAAACCATACTGGGGGTCATTCCTCCGCTGGATGGAAAAACGTATCTCGGTGATTATTTGAACTCCGCTTATTTCGAGCAGGAGGCTAAAGCGCCTACGATGACACCGCTTGAGGATGTTTGGGACGAATTTTCCTTTATGAACCAGCATGAGGTTCGTGCAGCGCTTGCGCGCTGCGGACTGAAAAATGAGCATATTACTCGAGCTCTTAATCAGTTAAGCGGGGGCGAGCAAGCTAAGGTTCGGCTGTGTAAGCTCTTGATGCGCGAGAGCAACTGGATTTTGTTCGATGAGCCGACGAACCATCTTGATATCGTAGCCAAAGCTGAATTGAAGCGTGCACTTAAAGCATACAAAGGCACTGTCGTTCTCGTGTCCCATGAACCTGATTTCTATGAGGATTGGGTAACCAAAACTTGGGATGTTGAGGCATGGTCGATGCAAAGCTAATTTGATCCTTGATTTGAACCCAATAGCTGCCGGTCTACTCTTTTTGTAGATCGGCTTGCTTGCATTTGTGAAACGTCTTCATTATGATAAATTTAAGCGATCTTGCTTTTTTAGTATCAGCGATGAACGTGTACAAGTGATTTATTTACAACTGGAAGCAGGTGAACCTCTAAGATGAAGGAACGAATTCTTGTCGTAGAAGACGAAGCGGGGATCTCCCGCATCTTACAGCTGGAACTGGAGCATGAGGGGTATACAGTAGGCACAGCCGCTGATGGCCGGACTGGTTATGAAATGGCTTCAACAGGCGAATGGGAGCTTGTATTGCTCGATGTCATGCTGCCCGAAATGAGTGGAATAGAAGTGCTGCGTTTGCTGCGCCAAGCAGGGAATCCGGTACCGATTATATTATTAACTGCGCGTGATACGGTCCCCGATAAGGTGAGCGGTTTTGAGCATGGAGCAAATGACTACATTACGAAGCCTTTCGCCATGGAGGAGCTTCTTGCGCGCGTCCGCAACATTCTGCGTATCTTCCAGCAGTATCCAAAGGAAGCGGAAGGCTCAGATATGATAAAGGTCGGCGACCTTACCATTGAGCTGCGGACCCGTAAAGTTTATCGAAAGGATATTCTGATCGAGCTGACGCCGCGCGAATTTGAACTGCTCGTGTACCTTGTTGAGAACAAAAATGACGAGAAATCGCGCGAAGATATTTTGTCTGAGGTGTGGGGCTATGATTTTATTGGGGAAACGAACCTCGTAGACGTTTATATTCGTTATTTGCGCCAGAAGTTGGACAAGGGCTATCGTCATAAGCTAATTCACACGGTTCGCGGTGTAGGTTACATGGTCAAGGAGCCGGACGCATGACGCTGCGCAAAAGGTTTACGCTTTTTACGATCTTTTGGTTGATCTTTATTTTGATTTTGTTTAATATTTTTGTTTATTTTTATGTAATCAAGATTACAACAGAAAGCGAAGAAGAGGTTATTGCCAATAAGGTGAACCTCATGCTGGAGAATCCCCGAATTCAGAGCGGCCGAGGATTAAACTATCCGGAGCTGCTCAACGAATATTATAATGTTAACGAAATGATTCGCATCATTGCACCTAATAATAGAGTCGTTAACATAACAGGCTCGGATGAGCTTCTTCAGCAGCTGCCAGCGACTTTTGAGTCTCACCACCATACGGGGATGATCACCAAGGGCGGGGAGCGCATTTTGTTTATGCGCGTCCCTTTATATGATGGAAATCGGGTCATAGCTATGCTTGAGATTAATCGTATATTGGATGAGCTAGATAATTATTTGCAGGTGCTGGTCGCTGCACTTAGCGTTACGAGCGGTGGCGCGATCTTGTTCGCCATTTTCGGTACCTATTGGTTCACCTCCAGACTAACAGCTCCCATTCAGCAAATGGTCAATACGATGCGCGAAATTGACCGGAGCGGCAAGCTTAGGCAAATTGAGCTTAGCAGCAAGGAGGAATCCGCAGAGCTGCTGCAGCTCGTCCGTGCGTTTAATCAAATGATTGAGCGGCTCGATCGGACCTTTGCGAAGCAAAAGCAATTTGTTGCGGATGCTTCCCATGAGCTGAAGACACCGTTAACTGTAATCAGCAGCTATGCTGGTATGCTTAAACGTTGGGGACGCGATGATGAGAGCCTGCGCAATGAAGCCATCGAGGCAATTGACAAGGAAGCCAACCGGCTGCAAAATTTAACGAAGTCCATGCTAATGCTCGCTGAAGCGGAGCAAGAGGATTGGCTGCGACAAGAGTTGTTTGACGTCGTACAGGTTGTGGATGAGCTCGCTACCATGCTGCAGACGACCTTTGGCCGTCCGATCCGCGTGAAAGCTATGTCCAAAGTTGTTCGTATGGTTGGCGATAAAGACAAGATCAGACAGCTGCTTGTCATCTTGCTTGATAATGCCATCAAATACTCGAAGGAGCCGATTGATGTCACCATTTCGCTGGTCAGACATATCGTGAAGATCGAGGTCATGGATAAAGGAATGGGAATACCGGAGAATGAGATTCCGCATTTATTCGAGCGATTTTATCGTGTAGACGGTGCTAGAAGCCGTGCAACGGGCGGTGTAGGACTTGGATTATCTATTGCCAAACGCATCGTCGATCTGCATGAGGGGAAGGTCGATGTGTTCAGCTTGCCTGATCTCGGCACGACCATAACTTTGCAGTTTAAGCAGCGGAAACAATAACAAGGCTTAATGGGGGAAAAGAGAAATGAAGTTTCGGACAGCAGCCGTTCAATATATGCTTGCTGATATTAGTAGTTTTGAGCAATTTGCAGAGCAAGTTACTCATTATGTGCGAAATGCCTCGGAGTATGGGGTTCAGTTTATTTTGTTCCCTGAGTTTCTAACGACTCAGCTAATGTCGATTGGTGACGAGCAGGGTAATGCTCTCCCTATCCACAAGCTTCCTGATTTTACGGATCAGTACTTAAAGTTGTTCAGTAGTCTTGCGGCTGAATATGACGTCTATATTATCGGTGGAACGCATGTTATTCAAACCGTAGACGGAAGCTTACGAAACGCGGCACATCTCTTTCATCCCGAAGGAAAAATTGATGTGCAGCATAAAATACATATTACGCCGCCTGAGGTAGAAGGATGGAATATGTCCGCAGGTGAAGGCCTTGAGGTATTTGAGACCGCATATGGCACGATTGCGATGCTCACCTGTTATGATATTGAATTTCCTGAAATCGTAAGAATGGCAAGGGCAAAGGGAGCGGACGTCATTTTCTGTCCTTCCTGTACCGATGATCGTCATGGCTTCTACCGAGTTAGATATTGCTGCCATGCGAGAGCGGTTGAGAATCAGGTTTATATCGTGACAACCGGTACAGTCGGTTCACTTCGCAAAGTTGATCTGATGCGTGCTAACTTCGGTCAGGCTGCTATTATAGCGCCTAATGACATACCTTTTCCTCCAGCAGGCATCTTGAGTGAGGGGATTATCAATGACGATATGCTCGTCGTAGCTGATCTTGATTTGGCACTATTGGAGGAAGTGCGGGAGAAAGGGTCCGTAACGACCTGGCGCGACCGCCGCACGGATCTGTATCCAGATTGGAAATCATAGAATCTTGGTGGAGAGGCGGAAAGCCATGCGCAAAGAGCTTTATTTGATTATTGACGGAAAACCAATCAGAACCATCATCCGCAATTATGGCCAGGATGATTTTGAAGCCATGATTGAAGTGCAGAGCGTGAGCTTTCCACCGCCTTATCCCTCGGAGCTTTGGTGGAACAAGGAGCAGTTGTCGGAGCATGTCTCCCGCTTTGCTGCTGGCGCTATATGCGCAGAGGTTGATGGCCGATTGATTGGCTCCATGACAGGCTTGCAAGTGAATATGAATGATTACGGCCATGCCCATGACTGGGATACCATCGCGGGCAGCGGTTATATTCGCAATCATAACTCAAGCGGAGACACCTTGTATGTGGTGGATATATGTGTGATACCTGAATATCGGAAATCAGGCATCGGCAAATGGCTTATGCAAACGATGTACGAAACCGTTGTGAATCTGGGATTGACCAGGCTGCTCGGCGGGGGGCGTATGCCGGGTTATGGGGCTTATGCGGAAGCAATGTCGCCTGAAGCGTATTTGGAGAAGGTTATTTCGGGTGATCTGAAAGACCCGGTCATCACCTTCTTGCTCAGATGCGGCCGGATGCCAATCGGAGTTGCACATCATTATTTGGATGATGAGGAATCGAGTAACTGCGCTGCTATGATGGAATGGCGCAATCCATTTAAATAAAGGAGAACTGTTATATGCTTATTTATCATCGTATTTGCTCCATTGAAGATCAATATTTTGGCGCTTTACATAAATTATTGCAAACGATTTTCCCGCCTGAAGAGGTATTGGCTTATGAGTTGTGGAAGGAACCGCTTGAAGATCCCACGATTCACGTGTATGTTGCGATACATGAAGGAGAAGTAGTCGGATCAACAGAATACCGTTATTACCCCTTACTGCGTGTAGCGATGACCGATTTCACGATTATCGGCAAGGCATCGCTCGGTATTGGCCGTTTCTTGATGCGTAATCGAGAACGCGATTTGGAGAAGCTTGCGCAGCAATCGGGAACAACGCCAATCGGCATGTTCGCTGAAGTATATGACCCTTATCGCGCTGTAGAGCATGCGTTTGGTGGAGTATCCCCTATGAATCCTTATGTCCGCCGAGAAGTATTGTCTCATATCGGCTATAAACGGATTGGCGTTAGCTATGTTCATCCGTCATGGGATCATGAGGGCCAAGCGGTTGCGGAGCTTGATTTGTGCTTCCTGCCTAAGGACGAAGAGTTGTCCGCAATCGATGCTTCGCTAGTAGCTGAGTTTTTGGAGGGCTATTATTCCGCATTGCCGAACAAGCCAGCCGAATGGCTGCGCATGATGGAACAAATTCGCACTTCAGGTTCACTTGAGCTGTATCCGCTATGACCCGGCTTATTTTTAGGGGAACGGGAGATTCCATGGGTGTGCCCCGCATTTATTGTGACTGCGGTGCATGCTCGGAAGCACGGGAAACGGGCTTGAACCGGCGGTTGCGATCTTCGCTGCACATGTGGGACGAGGAAGCAGGTAACGTTTGGATTGATTGCGGGCCGGATTTTGGTGAACAATTGGAAGCAGCTAATTTAAGAGAAATTGATACTCTTCTGATTACGCATGCGCATTTTGACCATATTGGCGGCTTGGTTGAGTGGGCGGATGCTTGTCGCTGGCAGCAGAAGAAGGGCCTTGCCTACGCCCCTTCTGAAGTCATTCAGGAAATTCTGGAGCGGTTTCCATGGCTAAGCAATCATATTCACTTTAAAGCCTTTGATGAACCGGTTTGCATCGGGAAGTGGAAGGCGGCCAGCTGGCGCGTTAATCATGGCAAGAATGGGTATGCCTATGCCTTTCGGTTCGAGCACCTTGATACCGGCTTCAAATGGGTATATTGCTCCGACTCTATTGGGTTGACGGAAGAGCAGCAAAAGCCGCTAGCCAATCTGGATCTTCTCATACTCGGAACCAGCTTCTATCATGAGCCGTTCGCGTATGAAACAAGATCAGTATATGATGTGGTGGAAGCCATTGACTTGATCAGCAAGTGGAAGCCTAAGCATACGGTTCTCACCCATATGTCTCATGACATTGATGCTTGCAAGGATTACGGGCTGCCAGAACAGCTCCGGCTTGCTGTTACCGGAATGGTCATAGATATTTAAGAGATGATGTACGGTAAAGACAAACTTGACAATAGCTTGTCTTTTTTTGTACATTAAGGGTGTAACCTTATTTTAGATTATGATTACGCTTAAAGGGGAAATTTTAATGTTTGCTGGTGTCTTTAACTCATAAATTGGATATGGTCAGATGACTGATGGTCTTGCGATTATCGCAAGGTGCGAATTGCACCCTGCAGCAAGGCTCTATTTCGTGATCTGGCGCCAAGAGTTAAGGACATGAGGATTTCCGCCTGTAGCGATTCGACAGCGGCCCAATCACCGTGCTCTCGCAGCACGGTTTTTTTATGTCCGTTTTCAGTTTAACGAATTCGTTAAGGCTGGAAGCGGTATTGGAGCTTGAGTCGAGCAAGACAGGAATGGAACGCGCCCGCGTTCTATTCCTGTCTTTTTTTATGCCCAAAATTAGAGGAGGCTACCAAGATGAATAAGGCAACATGGGTAAGACTAGAGTATGACAAGGTTAAAGATAAACTAGTAAGCTATACCGTATCACCAGCTGGCAGATTATTAGCGGAACGCCATGAACCAAGCACGAACTTTCGCCAAGTAGCGGCGTGGCAGCAAGAAACAGAGGAAGCGGATGGTTTGCTTGGAAGCGGTGCAAGCATACCGCTATCGGCAATGGAGGGGATCGATCCTTTTCTAATGCTGCTCGGCAAAGGCAGAATTTATAACGAACAAGAGCTGGAGCTTTTGTCCGTCTGGTTGACCTCCGTCGTGCAAATGAAAAAATACATGAACAGTAAACGCGAAATAGCGCCTACAATCGCAGCTTATGCGGAATCCATGTATGATTGCCCGGAGCTGCGGGAGGAAATAAACCGCTCTATCCGGTACGGTCTTATTACCGATCAGGCTAGCGCTGACCTTGCCTTTATTCGCAGGCATATTTATGCATCAGAGGATAAAATTCAGAAAAAAATGGAGCTAGCGCTAAGCAAATACCGTTCCGCTCTGCAGGAGCCTGTGATCAGCAAGCGACATGGACGATTTGTTATTGCTGTGAAGCGGGAGCTTCGCAAACAAGTGCTAGGTACCGTATGGGATGAGTCGGCAAGTGGTCAGACCTTGTTCGTGGAGCCGATGGATGTAGCTGATTTACAGGTGGAGCTTCAGCAATGGAAGACGGAGGAGGAAAGGGAGAGAACGGTCGTTTTGGCAAGGCTTTCAGAGCTTGCAGAATCGTTCTCGCATGAGCTGTTTCAGAATGTTGAAGCGATGGCTTCCTTTGATTTTATTACGGCAAGAGCTAAGCTTTCCCGATCCTTCGAGGGTAAGAAAATCAAGCTATCCACACAGCCAGTCATTCGGCTTGTTGCCGCACGTCACCCATTGCTCGGAAAAAATGCCGTACCGCTTTATGCTGAGCTCGGATTTGGCTGGAGGCAGTTAATTATCACGGGGCCCAATACTGGCGGCAAAACCATTACATTAAAAACGATCGGATTATTCGTGCTGATGGTGCAATCAGGGTTGTTGGTTCCGGCCGAAGAGGGCAGCGAGATCGGGATTTTCCAGCAGGTGATTGCAGATGTAGGAGATGGACAGAGCCTTGAACAATCGCTAAGCACATTCTCCTCACACATCACTGTTTTGAAGGAAATGCTTCAACTAGCCAGTCCGCATTCGCTCTTATTGCTCGATGAGCTAGCTGCCGGAACTGATCCGGCAGAAGGAATCGCGCTCTCTATTGCATTATTGGAGCAGCTCTTAAAGCGTGGTGCTTTGGCTGTGGCTACGACGCATTTCAATGAAATCAAAGCATTCGCTGCTCGCACGGTAGGTTGCCAAAACGGGAAGATGGCCTTTGATATCGATACATTAAAGCCGCTTTACCGGTTAGAAATTGGCGAAGCTGGCAATAGTCATGCTTTTGCCATCGCAAGGCGATATGGTCTTCCTGAGGAAGTGATGCTTCGAGCGGAAAAATTACTTGAGAGAAAAGAAGGCATACGAACGAATGAGCATGGAACACATGAAGAAGTACGAACGTTTCGAGAAGTTGCGATGAAGGGGGAGCGAGTTGAAACAGCTTTAGAAACCAAAGCAGGTAGCGTAGAGTCTGATCCGAAGCAGGTGAAGGCGAGCCCGAAAGCTTTCCTTAAAGGTGATGCGGTTTGGATCTACCCGCTCAATCGGATGGGGGTTGTGTACCGCCCCGCAGACGAGCGTGGCCATGTGATTGTTCAAGTACAGGGTCAAAAGTTTACGTTTAATCACAAAAGAATGAAGCTCTACATTCCAAAAGCAGAGCTATATCCGGACGATCAATATGATCTCGATATTGTTTTTGAAACCAAAGAAAATAGAAAGGTACGGAAGCTGTTGAACCGAAAGCATGTAGAAGGACTTACGATCGAGACACCGGAGGAGAAGTTATAGCAACAAATTGCATTTGACCGTGAAGCCTCTCGTTCTTGACAGAACGAGAGGCTATTATAATTTGTACTCTGTTTTTTGTCCCAATAAATATCAGACGTTTGTCCATTGTGCCAGGTGAAAAGTTTATTTAAGATAGACATTGACGATAATGATTATCATTATCTAATATGACGAACAATCCGGAGGCACAATTCAGATGAAACATGCACGTATTTTTATTTTATGTATGACGATGGTAATGGGGGCATTGCTGTCAGCATGCGGTTCAAATGCTGAGAAAACAAATACGAACGTGAACGCACCAACCGTACAAGCAAGCAATACCACAAATAACAAAGGAACCGGATCAAGTGAGCCGGCTACAAGAATGTATACCGATTCAAAGGGGCATCAGGTCGAAATTCCGACAAAGGCTGTACGCGTGATCTATACAGGCGGTGAGCTTGGAGATTTGCTTGCCATTGATGTGAAGCCCGTAGGAGCAGCTTTAGGGATCATTGGAGATCAAATTGCGTACCCGGAGCTTATCGAAGGCATCTCAGATGTAGGTGACTTGCTTGGCGATCTAGAGAAAGTGACTGCACTCGATCCGGATTTGATTTTGCTTGATAGCGGCGGGAGCTATTATGAAGAAAACGCCTTCGATCAGCTCTCCAAAATTGCACCGACGATTACGTATGACCGTTTGTCCACAAATGAACGCCTTCGTGTATTCGGAGATATTTTCGGCAAACAAGCTGAAGCAGAGCAGTGGATCAGTAATTACGATGCCAAAGCAAAAGATGTCGTAAGCAAGCTAAACATTAATACGGACGTAACAGCATCTGTATTTCTGCAGCTGGGCAAAGACTTTTATATCATGGGGAATGCTTCGCTTGGCTCCACGGTGTATGAGACACTCGGTTTTTCACCCTCCGCAAAAGTGAAGGAAGAACTAATTGACAAAGGAGAAGCCTTTGCCAATATTTCAAGCGAAGTATATGCCGATCTCGCAGGAGAGTGGATGTTCGTTCTTACGGATGATGACGAGACTACGCGTGCGGCGGCAGATTCCTTTACCAATGAACCACTGTGGAAAGCGATTCCGGCTGTGAAAAATGGCAAGGTCTATTATTTGAATACGATGTGGAATTTTGACGATGCGATTACGAAGGAAAGACTGCTTGACGAGCTTCCGAATATCGTAAATCAATAATTTCATTAGGTTCGGCAAGAAGCGTTCAACTACCCGTTGAAACGCTTCTTTTTTTTGTATAGTATAGAATTATTGATAATTATTCTCATGCTTTAATGAGGGAGGCTGACACTTGAACTCAAACCTAATAAATTCTCCTTCGCCAAATCATTATTATTTCGCATTAGATGAGATCGGATTGCTGACTCCGTCTATATGTTCAAACCATATGCCTGCAAAGCCTTTGCAACATATCCTATTAGCGATAACTATCGGTCACGGCACCCTTTGGCTTGATGGCATCTCCTATTCGGTTCAGCAGGGGGATTGCTTATTAATCTTGCCAGAGAGCCAATTTAACCTTTTGGATCTGGAAAGCACCCAATTATCCGGTTACTGGATGGTACTGCGAGCCTTTCATGCAGGCGAGCGTGAGCCGGCAGAGTCGCTATCCGAGCTTCTTCCTTATTACAAGCTCATTTCCGTACAACAGATTTCTGCCTTAGAAGAAATTTTTACAAAGCTTCTAGCTGCTGATCGAAGCGAAACGAACCTCGAGCAGATGAAACGACAGTTGATGATGCTAGAGTTATTTGTGCTTCTGCTTGAACATGCCAAGGAATCGCAAAGCTATCCTGATGCGACCGAAGCAGTGGAAGGGACGGTTCTTTATATGCAAGAGCATTATCGTGAGCCTATTACTGTGGTTCAGCTTTTGCGAATGTCAGGGGTGGGCCGTTGGCAATACAGCTCCATCTTCCAATCCATAACCGGGCAGAAACCGCTTGATTACTTGGCTGACCTTCGGATAAATAGAGCCAAAGCGCTCATGCTTCAATCCGACGATCCGCTTAGGGAAATTGCAAAAAGCGTGGGCTTCAAAGATGAATATTACTTTAATCGTCGTTTTCGGCAAATGACAGGCCTATCACCGAAAAAATATGTCCGCATGCATAGTCCCCATTCCAGCATCCAAGTTTGGGGAGGCGCTGAGCTCACCTTTCCACTCCAGTCTTCTAAAGTTGTCGCTATTGGGTATGCGCTCGGCGATTTGCTGGCGCTTGGAGTAAGACCAATTGGGGCTGATCTTTCTTTGATAGGCCAACAGGTTGTATTTCGAAATGAGCTGCAAAATATTACAGATATAGGAAGCCGAGCGGATGAACGGATTATTGGGACTCTGCAGCCCGAGCTGATTTTACATTGCAGTACGCATGACAAACCGCTTGACACTTTCTCGAGGATTGCGCCTACGATCGCCATAGAAAAAAACGCTTCGACCTATGTAAGGCTTCGCCAAATCGCTGTCATTTTAGGGAAGCAGACGGAGGCCGAAAGCTGGATTGCCCGTTATGAGAAGAAGGCTGAGACGATGTGGAGACTTTTAAAACCATCGATTCATTCTGGTGAAACGATGACGATATTCGTCGTTGTAGGGGGACGTGCTTTTGTAATGGGCAACCATGGAATCTCGCTGACTCTTTATCATCCTTTAGCCTTTAGGCCAACGGATGGAGTGAACAGGCTTATTCAAAATCAAATCCCATTCGAGGCGCTGGAACTGGAAAACATAGCTGTGTTTAACGGTGATCGCTTCGTTTTGTTAGTCGGAGAGGACGAAGCTTCCCGTTTTGCCACCAATCAACTGTTGAACAGTAGGATATGGGGGCAGCTTCGTCCTGTGCAGAATGGGCAAGTCATTATGCTAGGTGCGAAATGGAACTTTGATGATCCCATTACGCGGGAAAGGCTGCTTGAAGAGCTCCCGCGGCTGGTTCAGTTTAGTTGTTTAGCATGAGTTTTTTAGTCTCGGCTCTGAATGACGAGGAGTAGTCCAGTGCGCAATTGAATTGTACCGGAAGCGGAGATAAGTACGTTGCTGATGCCAAGAGACTGTCCAATCGTTAATACCGCATCGTTCAAAGGGTATTGAAAGCCTGTAAGCGTAATGCCCTCGACTCGCATGGAAAGAGGGAGCAGGGATACATTTGGGTAACCCTCTGTTTCAATAGTCATTTGATCCTTTGTGAGCGAGATTTTATTATGGTCGTCAATTATTGCAGCATTGACATTCTGTTCAATGGCAAGGGCAAGGAGATGGACATTTGCCAGCGAATGATCGAAGCGCGTGCCGAGTGCCCCTAGGAGTACTAGCTTGCGTGGTTTCAGATCCAGCGCAAGACGCACAGCCATTTCAGTATCAGTGTAGTTTTTATCGATTGGATCACATGAAATGGTTTTGGTGCTGTTTGCCTGTATGGCTAGCAGTTCATCTTCTGATACGGAATCAAAATCACCGATTGCAATATCAGGGCGAAAGCCATGTGAAATTAAAAAACGGGCACCGCTGTCGGCTCCTATGAGCAGATCAGCCGTGTTTATGAAGTCAAGCGCCCAGTCACCAAGCTGGCCGCCAGTGCAAATGACAATCAGAGGCTGCATATTCAAATATCCTTTCTCATCAGGGGAATCATTAGAAAACATTACAAGTATAAAGCTTTTTTGACTATAATGACTAGAGGGTAACTTATCTGAAACGTGATCATGAAATAAGAACTGCAAAAATTGTCGTTGCGAAACCGCATGCGCCCAGCTAAAATGATGTAGGAAAGTACCGGCGAATGCGGCCGGTTCATGGACGGGAAGCGAGGAGCTATTGCGGTGAGTATGGATATTTTTGGGGTTTTTAGCATTATCGGCACAATCGCATTTGCTGTGAGCGGAGCAATTGTAGCTATGGAAGAGGAGTACGATATATTAGGTGTGTTCGTACTGGGTCTCGTAACCGCTTTTGGTGGGGGAGTGGTCCGTAATCTATTGATTGGCATGCCGGTGACATCGCTTTGGAGCCAAGGTTATTTGTTGAAAATCGCCATGATAGCGATGACGATCGCATTTCTGCTCCCAGTGGTATGGATTCAGCGCTGGCGAAGGAGCGAGGCTTTTTTTGATGCGATTGGCCTGTCCGCATTTGCCATTCAGGGCGCACTTTATGCGACTCAGATGAAGCATCCGCTCAGTGCGGTGCTTGTTGCTGCAATGCTGACCGGAATCGGGGGCGGCATCATCCGCGACGTGCTCGCTGGTCGTAAACCTCTAGTGTTGAAAGATGAAATTTATGCGGTTTGGGCGATGCTCGCAGGGTTGGTTATTGGGCTAGGCTGGCTCAAATCTACGCTAGAACTGCTGTTTTTATTCGTCGTCATCATAAGCTTCCGAATGCTGTCTGTCTATTATAAATGGAAGCTGCCGCGGCGATCATTAAATATTAATACTGCTCATGAACAGCAGAAAAGAGGCAAATCGTGAAGAAACGTGTATTATTCGTATGCTTGGGCAACATCTGCAGGTCTCCAATGGCTGAGGCTGTTATGCGTCATCAGGTGGAGCTTGCAAATTTGTCAGAACGTATTGAAGTTGATTCTGCGGGAACAGGTGACTGGCATTTGGGCCATCCTCCGCATGAAGGAACCAGGCAGCAGCTCGATGAGCACCACATTTCATACGAGGGCATGAAGGCTCGTTTAGTTTCATCGACAGATTTTGACGCGTTTGATTACATCGTTTGTATGGATACGAACAACCTGCGTGATGTGCGCAAGCTGCTCTCCAAAGAACAAGGGGAACAAGCCAAGCTGTTTACCTTTATGGAGCTGCTGCCTGAACAGGGGATTGAGGATGTACCCGATCCTTATTATGATGGCAATTTTCCGTTTGTATTCGAGCTGGTAGAGAGCGGCTGCAAGGAGCTGTTAAGCCGAGTGCAAGAGGACTTAAATTAAAACTAACTCTTCTCGAAAAAAAAGCTTCCCAAGGCTATACTAAATAGCCGGATGGGAAGCTTTTTTTGTTTGTAAGCTAGAACTTTCTTGCCGTGGATCTAGCTCATTGGCATATTCGTTTAAGAGGCTACTCAATTTCGATAAAATAGGACAAAGCCCGGTCAAGTTCCTTCTGCCAGAAGCCCCATTGGTGCTTGCCATCCTTCTCCTCATAGAAGACGGTCGCTTGATTGTGCTCCAGAAGCGCCTTTGCATTGCGGTTGAGAGCAACAAAATCGAACACGCCTCGGTCTGTCTCATAGGCGTCCTCCTGTAAGCCCACAATCATATAAATGTTCAGCCAGCTAAGATCGCCTGCTTCGGAGATGATGTTTTGCGAGACGCCGTAGTAAGCGCCTGATAACGACATCACGCGCGTAAAGAGCTTTGGATAGGTGAGTGCCAGATGGAGCGAGACGGAGCCGCCAAGCGAATCGCCGGCAAGCAGACGATGCTCGGGATCATTTCTGACCGAATAACGCTCCTCGACAAACGGAATGAGCTCCTCGGCAAAGAAACGAATGTAGTTTGCATGTCGATTGCCGTCGGGTGCATATTCATCCGTCCTGATTTTTTTGTCAACATCGACACCTACAATAATGAAGGGCTCTAATCCCTCATCCAAAATCAATTTTGTTGCTGTTGTCGCAATTCGCCCAAAGTTAAAGAAGTCCTCGCCGTCCTGGCAATAGACGACCGGGTAACTCAAAACCTCGTTGTAGCCGGGCGGCAAAAAGATTCTTAAATTGCGGGACTCTTCCGGCAAATAGCGGCTAGGCACCGTTTCTTTAACAATCGTTCTTTTTAAATAGCGTTCATCTGTCATTTCTTTCTCTCCTAACGGGTTGGTTTGTTGAATGGAAAGCTTCTCATGTGGGTAAACAATAGAAAGGCAATCAGAGGAATCGCATCTATTTTCTGTTGTGTTGTATTATGCTGTTATACTAAAAAAAAAAGTCTGTAGCATATACAATTTCTTAAGATAATGATGAGAATCAGCGAAAAAACAACGGTTTTTTTGTTTTTTGCTTTGACCATTTTCGTTAAACAGGTTTATAATAATTCTATAACAGAGGTTAAGGATTTTCAAATATTTCGATTGAGGTGAGCGTTCAAAATGAGCAAATTGCCATACGAAGTTCAAACGGAACCGGTTACTCCGCTTTCTGTCTTGTCACTCGACGGGGAAGTTGTTAATCCGGATTTATTGCCGGAATTGTCTGATGATCAACTAAAAGAAGTTATGTACCGCATGGTATTTACCCGTACTTGGGATGAGCGTGCCGTTAACCTTGGACGTCAAGGAAGACTGGGCTTCTATGCTCCGGTATCCGGCCAAGAAGCATCCATGATCGGCAGTGAGTATGCACTGAACAAAGATGATTTCATTTGCCCAGGCTACCGTGATATGCCACAGATTGTTTGGCATGGTCTGCCTATGTATAAAGCATTCCTATATTCCCGCGGCCACCAAGAGGGCGGACGTATCCCTGATGATGTTCATGTGCTTATGCCGCAAATCATTATCGGCGCGCAAATTTTGCACGCAACTGGCGTAGCTATGGCATTTAAGAAAAAGAATGAAAAGCGTGTTGCTATCACATATACAGGCGATGGCGGTTCATCCGAAGGGGATTTCTACGAAGGCATGAACTTTGCTGGGGCTTACAAGCTTCCAGTTATCTATGCAGTACAAAACAACGGCTACGCCATTACGACACCATACGCTAAGCAAACGGGCGCATTGTCGATCGCGCACAAAGCGGTTGCAGCAGGTATCAAAGGTGTTCAAGTAGACGGCATGGACGTGCTAGCTGTAATTAAAGCCGTTCAAGAGGCAGCTGAGCGCGGCCGCAATGGCGAAGGAGCAACGCTGATCGAAATGCTGACTTACCGTTTCCGTCCGCACTCCATGGCGGATGACACAACGAAATACCGTACAAAAGAAGAAGAAGCAGAATGGGCGCTTAAAGATCCGCTAGTTCGTTTCGGCAAATATTTGGAGAAAAAAGGCTTGTGGTCGGATGAAGACACAAACCGCGTCAAAGAAGAAGCAAAAGCAACCGTTAACGAGCAAATTAAGAAAACCGAAGCCGTTGAGAAAATGACGGTTGCAGGCTTGATCGATAGCATGTTCGAAACAACACCGAAGCACCTGGAAGAGCAAAAGGGCGATTTTCAATAGTAGAGGAGGATCAGACGATCATGGCTCAAATGAATATGTTGGAAGCAATTCGCGATGCGATGCGCGTTGAACTTAAACGCGACTCAAACGTTGTCATTTTCGGTGAGGACGTAGGTAAGGTCGGCGGTGTATTCCGCGTGACAGAAGGTTTGCAAGGAGAGTTTGGCGAGGATCGCGTATTTGATACGCCTCTTGCCGAGTCTGCTCTTGCAGGTATGGCAGTAGGTATGGGATTGCAAGGCTTCCGTCCCATTGCCGAGATTCAATTTGTTGGCTTTATTTATGAAGCACTTGACCAAATGTTTGTCCAAGCCGCTCGCATGCGTTACCGCTCAGGCGGACGCTATAACTCGCCAATCGTATTCCGTACGCCTTTCGGCGGCGGCGTGAAAGCAGCCGAGCTGCACACGGATTCCCTTGAAGGTCTGGCTATTCAAACACCAGGTATCAAAGTCGTTATTCCTTCCAATCCTTATGATGCAAAAGGCTTGATGATTTCAGCTATCCGTGATAATGACCCAGTCTTCTTCATGGAGCATCTCAACCTTTACCGTGCATTTAAAGCAGATGTGCCTGAAGGCGAATATACCGTTGAAATTGGTAAAGCAAATGTGGTCCGCGAAGGTACGGATGTAACGATCCTTACTTACGGCATGATGGTTCATACATCGGTTAAAGCCGCTGAAGAGCTTGAAAAAACAGGCGTGAGCGTAGAGGTTATCGATCTTCGCACGCTCGTACCGCTTGATATTGAAACAATCGTTGCATCGATTCAAAAGACGAACCGTGCCATTGTTGTACAAGAAGCGCAAAAAACGTCTGGCGCTGCAGCAGAAATCATTGCTCAAATCAACGAACATGCGATTCTTCATTTGGAAGCTCCAGTACTGCGCGTAGCTGGACCGGACACGGTTTATCCGTTTGCGCTTGTTGAGGATGCGTGGCTTCCTTCGGTAGCTCGCGTTTCTGCGGCGGTTCAAAAAGTATTGAACTTTTAAAGGAGGTTACTAGCGGTGGCAAAATTCGAATATCGTTTCCCAGAGCTCGGCGAAGGCTTGCACGAAGGCGAAATCGTGAAAGTGAACATCAAAGTCGGCGATACGGTTACAGATGATGATATTATTATGGAAGTCCAAAACGATAAAGCGATCGTTGAAGTACCTTGTCCGGTTAACGGCAAAGTATTGGAAGTGCTCGTTAAAGACGGCCAAGTGTGCCATGTAGGCGAGATTGTGGCTATCATTGATGCGGAAGGCGAGCTTCCTGAGCAAGCGGCACCAGCTGCAGAAGCGCCAAAAGCGGAAGTACCAAAAGCAGAAGCGGCTCCAGTAGCAGAAGCACCGAAAGCGGAAGCTCCGGCAACTGCTCCTACAGCGCCAAAAGCAACTGGCGGGCTTGTGCTTGCAACGCCTAGCGTTCGCAAATTTGCCCGTGAGAAGGGTGTAGACCTGACTCAAGTTGGCGGTACTGGCAAGAACGGACGTATTACTCGTGATGACGTGAATGGTTTTGGCGGCGCGCCAACAGCAGTTGCTACTGATGCCGCAGCACCTGCTGTTGAGCAAGCGAGCAACGCAGAAGTTGCAGCGAAAGGCGCTGGCGATGCGAAGCCTGCGCATACAGCAGCCGGAACAGCTTACCGTCCAGAAGAACGCGTTCCTTTCAAAGGCATTCGCAAAATCATTGCAAATGCAATGTCCAAATCGGTATACACAGCGCCTCACGTTACGATTATGGATGAGGTTGATGTAACTGAGCTTGTTGCACTCCGTGCAAAATATAAGCCTTATGCCGAGAAAAAAGGCTCCAAGCTGACTTACTTGCCGTTTATCGTGAAAGCTCTTGTGGCTGCTTGCCGCGAGTTCCCTATCCTGAACGCTACGCTTGATGAGGCTAACCAAGAAATCGTGCTTCGCAAATATTACAACATCGGTATTGCAACAGACACAGATAACGGCCTAATCGTTCCGGTTATCGAAGATGCAGACCGTAAAAACCTATTCAAAATTGCGGATTCCATCCGTGATCTAGCTGCTCGCGGCCGTGATGGCAAGCTAGCTGCTAACGAGCTGAAAGGAAGCACGATTTCCATCTCGAACATCGGTTCGGCTGGCGGTATGTTCTTCACACCAGTAATCAACTTCCCTGAGGTTGCTATCTTGGGTACAGGCAGAATTACAGAGAAAGCAATCGTTCGCAACGGCGAAATCGTAGCTGCTCCAGTAATGGCACTTTCACTCAGCTTTGACCACCGTCTCATCGATGGCGCAACGGCACAAAACTTTATGAATTACATCAAAACACTTCTGGGCCAACCGGAATTGTTCATAATGGAGGTATAAGACATGGTTGTAGGTGATGCTTCCCTAGATATTGATACTCTAGTCATTGGTGCGGGTCCTGGCGGTTACGTCGCAGCGATCCGTGCTGCTCAGCTTGGTCAAAACGTACTCATCGTGGATAAAGAATACGTAGGCGGCGTATGTTTGAACGTAGGCTGTATTCCATCGAAAGCTCTAATCTCAGCTTCACATCAATACGAATCCATCAGCCACGCGTCAGCTTTCGGTATCGAAGTTGGCGAAGCGAAGGTTGATTTCACTAAAGTGCAAGAGTTCAAAGCCGGTATCGTCAAAAAATTGACAGGCGGCGTTGCTTCTCTATTGAAAGCTAACAAAGTCCAATATTTCCAAGGCGAAGTAATGTTCATCAACGAAAACGAAGCACGCGTATTCAACGATCAAGAAGCGCCGCGCTACCGTTTCAAGAACTGCATTATCGCTACAGGCTCGCGTCCAATTGAATTGAAAGCATTCCCTTATGGCGGCCGTATCGTATCTTCTACTGGCGCTTTGTCCTTGCCGGAAATTCCGAAAAGCCTTGTCGTTATCGGCGGCGGTTATATCGGTATTGAGCTTGGTCAAATGTATTCCAAATTCGGTACTAAGGTAACGGTAATCGAAGGCTCTGATGCAATTCTTCCTGGCTTCGATAAAGATATGTCTTCCATCGTTGCGAAAAAACTGAAAAGCACGAACGTTGATATCATCACCGGTGCACAAGCTAAAGGTGCTGAGCAAACGGATAAAGACGTTACGGTGACTTACACTGTTGGCGACAAAGAAGAAAAAGTAACGGCAGATTACTTGCTTGTAACGGTTGGACGTCGTCCAAATACCGATGGCGAGCTTGGTCTTGACCTCATCAACGTAAAGCTGTCTGACCGTGGACTCGTTGAAGTTGATGAGCAATGCCGTACGAACATCCCGCATATTTATGCCATTGGCGACATCATTGCTGGACCAGCACTAGCGCACAAAGCAATGTATGAAGGCCGCGTTGCTGCTGAGGCGATCTCAGGTCAAGCAAGCGTTATTGATTACAAATGCGTACCAGCGGTATGTTTCTCTGATCCAGAATGCGCAAGCGTTGGTCTTAGCGAGAAAGAAGCAAAAGACAAAGGTCATAACGTCAAAGTGGGTAAATTCCCGTTTGCTATCAATGGTCGTGCAATGTCGCTTAACGCTAACGAAGGATTTGTTAAGCTCGTATCGGATGCAGACAGCGGTCTTGTGCTAGGCGCTCAAATTATCGGCATCGAAGCATCCAATATGATTGCCGAGCTTGCTCTTGGTATCGAAATGGGCGCTACGCTTGAAGATATCGCGCTTACAATCCATGCTCACCCTACACTGGGAGAGATCGTTCTTGATGCAGCTGAGGTTGCACTTGGTCACCCTATCCACACTTTCATTAAATAATTCGTACTAATGACTGTTCATTAGCGATAGTAGAGGTCACGCGGCTTTCCAGCCGACGGGGCCTCTTTGCGCTTCTAAAGCGGGTTTAACGCAAACTAGAGTTAAAGGGGCGAAAATGACGATGGAGCAAACGTCCAAACCGACAAGCGAGTCTAGAACGATCATGACACAGCTGATATTTCCGTTGGATACCAATCACAATGATACGATGTTTGGCGGCAAGCTGATGGAGTATATGGATAAGGTTGCGGCTATCGCTGCTATGAGACATGCTAGAATGCAGGCTGTGACTGCTTCGACGGACAGCCTGGACTTTTTGGCGCCCATCCAGGTAGGAGAAGTCATCGAGGTTGAAGCTTTCGTTACATGGACAAATCGGAGCTCCATGGAGGTTTATGTATCGGTTCACTCCGAAAATCTTTTTAGCGGCTTGCGTAAAACGACTGTAACCGCCTTTTTCACCTTTGTTGCTTTGGATGGCAGCGGCAAACCCGCTATCGTACCAGCAGTTGTTCCATTGACAGAAGAAGAGAAGCGCCTACACGATTCGGCTCCAGAACGGTACGCACTCCGCAAGAAACGAAAAGAGGACAGGAAACGCGGATGATGGTATAATTGGTGTTATTTTTCCGACGTTTGTTTCATGATAAGGAGTGAAATTCAAATGAGCAATAGCGAACAAACCTACTTGCAGTTGTTAAAATATGTTCTTGAACATGGAACCAAAAAAGAGGATCGCACGGGTACCGGGACAATCTCTACCTTCGGTTATCAAATGAGGTTTGATTTGAGCGAAGGTTTTCCCCTGCTAACGACCAAAAGAGTGCCCTTCAAGCTAATTGCGAGTGAGCTGATCTGGTTCATTCAAGGCGATACCAATATTCGTTATCTGCTTCAGCACAACAATAATATTTGGAATGAATGGGCATTCAAGAAATGGATCGAAAGCAAGGCCTATACAGGCCCTGACATGACCAATTTCGGGCTTCGCTCACAAACGGATTCCCAGTTTGCCATTGAGTATGAGGAGCAAATGGAGCTGTTTAAGCAGCAGATCCTATCAGATGATTCATTTGCTGCGGAATTCGGAGAGCTAGGCAATGTTTACGGCAAGCAGTGGCGGGAATGGAAAACAACACAAGGCGAAACCATTGACCAGCTTAAGGATGTCATTGCTACGATCAAAAACAACCCGGACTCCCGCAGGCTGATCGTTTCCGCTTGGAATCCGGAAGACGTGCCAAGAAATATGGCGCTGCCGCCATGCCATACGATGTTTCAGTTTTATGTGACGAACGGGAAACTCTCCTGTCAGCTATACCAGCGTAGCGGCGATATTTTTCTCGGCATTCCGTTTAACATTGCGAGTTATGCTTTATTAACGCATATGATTGCTCATGAATGCGGTCTTGAAGCAGGGGAATTTATCCATACTCTTGGCGATGCGCATATTTATACGAATCATCTGGAGCAAATCGATCTGCAGTTAAGCAGAGAACCTCGTTCATTGCCAACATTAAAACTAAATACAGACAAAAAATCTATCTTCGACTTTGAAGTTGGAGATTTAACGATTGAACAATATGAGCCGCATCCATCCATAAAAGCACCAGTAGCCGTGTAGAGAATGCAGCTAATTATTCATTAAGGGGTGGAAAAGGTCATGTCAATTACGTTAATCGCGGCCATGGACCGCAACCGCACGATTGGAATCGGCAACAAATTGCCTTGGCGCCTGCCCGCGGAGATGGCCTTCTTCAAGCAAACCACATTAGGAAAAACGGTTTTGATGGGGCGCAAAACGTTCGAATCGCTTCCTAAGCCGCTCAAGGATCGTCGAAATGTCGTACTGACCCGCCAATCGAATTACCAACCTGAGGGCTGTGAGATTTTACATTCAATAGATGATGCGCTTGCGCTGTCCAATGGGGAAGAACTGATCGTGATTGGTGGCGAGGATATCTATGCGCAATTCCTGCCATTTGCCAATAAAATCTACCTTACTGAGGTTGATGTGGAAATCGAAGGAGGCGACGCGTTTTTTCCTGAGTTCTCCGATTCGGAGTGGGAGCTAGCGGCTCGCGACCCAAGAGAAAGCGACGAAAAAAATAGTTATGCCTTCACGTTTCAAACGTTCAACCGACGATCTTCCTAGCTTTTTAGGCTATTTCCGAACATTTGACGAACGATATGTCAGAAAGTGCAAATGATTGTGCGGATAATCCATTAACGTCATAAGGACTTGAATGCTAGGATGTTGTAAAATAGTAAACGAGTGCTTTAGACAAAATATTCGTTTTTGAGAAAGTTTGTTATTGAATATTAGATGGATTCCCGATATAGTTTGAAGAGAATCGTAACAAGGTTAACGGGAAATATGGATGGAGGAAAAGCGATCATGTCTACACCTACTGGATTTATGGAATATCAACGTGAATTGCCGGCCGATCGCGACCCGCTGGAGCGCATTAAAGACTGGCAAGAGTTTCATAAGCATTTTTCGGATGAGCAATTAAAGACGCAAGGTTCGCGCTGCATGGATTGCGGCACGCCATATTGCCATACCGGTATCGAACTTGCAGGATCTGTTTCCGGCTGTCCGGTAAACAATCTGATTCCAGAGTGGAATAACCTGATTTACCGCGGTCTGTGGCGCGAGGCGCTTGACCGTTTGCACAAAACAAATAATTTCCCAGAGTTCACGGGCCGGGTTTGTCCAGCGCCGTGCGAGGGTTCTTGTACAGTTGGTTTGATTGGTGATGCAGTTACGATCAAAACAATCGAACAAGCCATTATCGATCGCGGCTTTGACGAGGGATGGGTTGTTCCGCAACCTCCGAAGGTCCGCACAGGCAAACGCATTGCTGTAGTTGGTTCAGGCCCTGCCGGAATGGCAACAGCTGCCCAGCTTAACAAAGCTGGCCATACCGTAACGGTATATGAGCGTGCTGACCGCATTGGCGGTTTGCTCACTTATGGTATTCCTACGATGAAATTGGAGAAACATGTCGTTCAGCGTCGTGTAGATTTGATGGAAGCAGAAGGTGTGGAATTTGTAACGAATACAGAAATCGGCAAAGACGTTACAGCAAATGAGCTTGTCGAGAAATTCGACGCAGTCGTGCTTTGCGGCGGTTCTACTAGAGCACGTAACGTTGAAATCGAAGGCCGTGACCTGAATGGCGTTCACATGGCTATGGATTATTTGAATGGTACAATCAAGAGCTACTTGGACTCCAACCTTGAGGACGGTAACTATATTTCGGCTAAAGATAAGGATGTTATCGTTATTGGCGGCGGCGACACTGGTTCCGACTGCGTGGCAACGGCGCTTCGCCACGGCTGTAAATCGGTTACTCAATTCGGTACACATGCAAAAGCGCCGCTTGAGCGCGACAGCCTGAACAACCCTTGGCCGCAATTTCCGAACGTGTACACGCTCGATTATGCGCATGAGGAAGCGAAAGCTTTATTTGGCGAAGATCCGCGTGCCTTCTCCGTGTTGACGAAGAAATTCGTAGGCGACGGCAACGGCAACCTTAAAGAGCTTCATACGGTACAAATTATGCGTACAGTTGACGAGACTGGCCGTAAAATATATAGCGAAATTCCTGGAACGGAAAAAGTTTGGCCTGCGGATCTTGTTTTCATCGCAGTAGGCTTTGAAGGACCGGAAACGACGTTGATCGAACAGCTTGGCCTAGCACAAGACCGTCGTACGAATGTAAAAGCTGCTTATGGCAAATACACAACCAATGTGGATAAAGTGTTTGCGGCAGGCGACATGCGTCGTGGCCAAAGCTTGGTTGTATGGGCAATCAACGAGGGCCGTGAGGCTGCTCGCGAAGTGGATAAATATTTGATGGGATCATCGATGCTGCCTTAATGGCTAAACAAGAGCAATTAACGCAACGTTAAATAAATCGTTTTTTTGGAGAAGCGCCTTTGGGCGCTTTTCTTGTTGAGGAAGCAGCTATGAATAGACAAAGATGGAAGCTATTCAAGACGATATTCGAAAACTTAGCTCACCATCATAAGGAGACTTGTGGTAAAATCGGTTTGAGATGACGCGAAGGGGCGATTCGTCATGCCAGCTGATGAAGCATATGTACTATCACCTACAGACGTTCGGAACATACGAAGCTATGTCCAGCACAAGTATGCAGCCATGCCTCAGGAAGCTCGTGCAGAGATCGTGGCTGATGCTGTGAAACGAATCATACATAAGCAATTGCCGAATTTTGAGAGCAACTTAAAGATAACAGTAACGGAGACTTTGATTCGTACAGTCGTTTTAGATCGTCAAGGGCCTGTTAGAGCCGAGGATATATTGCACGCTTGTCTATCGATTGATCAAAAAAGTGCGAATGTATATGATTCCCTCCATGATTGGTTAGAGCAGCAGCTGCATGTGCGTTGCGAGAAGCCTCTCATGCTCCGTTTAATGGACAAGCTGCCGGTGAAGGGGGAGTTGGGGGCTGTTACTGGTGAAGAGGCTGAGGGAGGCCTTCTTGCGAAGTTGAAGAGCATGCTAATGGCAGAAGGCGCTGAATTTGGCGAAGAGTTCGCAAATCGATTGGTCGGAGATGTAATCGTCATGCCCCTTTCAAGGTGGCACAAACCATTCGCTCGAAGCGTTCAGACCAAAACCTTTATTTATGCGGTTTTATGTGCTTGTTTAATTAGCGCTTCATTATTATATGGCTGGTCATTGAGCAAGCCTTCCCTCTATAAGCTGCAGCCAACGGTGGTAACAGAACCTGTTCTACCATTACCTGTCATAACAAGCGGGTTGCCTGTGGAGCTGCGATACCATGAGATTAATCAAGCAAAACTGATCGCCTTTCTACAAAAGAGATCGTCCATTTTGGCAGAGCAGCCATACTTTGATGCTATTGTTGGAGCCGCGCATACCTTCGATATTCATCCTGCACTTTTATTTGCGATAACTGGGCAAGAGCAGGGGTTTGTACCAAAGACAAACAAGCAGCATAAGGAAATAGCGAACAATCCATTTAACGTTTTCCACAGCTGGCAGGAGTTTAATACAACGATCGAGCAATCGGCGGAGATAGCCGCGAGAACGGTATTCAACTTAAGCAAGGAACGTCCTTCCGAAATGGATCCGTTTACCTGGATTAATCGAAAATATGCGGAAGACCCGAAATGGTCGGATGGTGTCAGGTCTATTTTTGCATCGATAATCGCTTCTATTGAAGCCCCAACCACTGGGAAATAACAACTTTAGACTCTGCTTGACTGCTTATAATGAATGACAGAAATGCTATAGCCATTATGCATTGAATAGTTCTTATACCAAATAACCCAATTGGGACAAACGTCCTATTGGGTTATTTTTTTGGCTGATTTCTACTCCTGAAACGGTTAAAAGGATTCCCTTTTGATCGAGAAGTCTGTAAAATGTTTAGAGGCCACACCTTGCGAAGCGGATGAATACTGGTTATGGCCTGCATCAGCCGGCAAGCTTGCGAAATGCTTATAGAAGGAGCGATTATCTTTTGAAGACACTAATCATTGCGGAAAAACCCGATATGGGAAGAAATATAGCCGCCGCAATCGATCCCAAAGCAAAAAATCACCGTTCCTACATAGAAGGCGAACACTATATTATTACATGGGCGATTGGGCATCTCATCGGGCTCGCGGAACCGGATGCTTATGATGACCGCTATAAAAAATGGAATATTAACGATCTTCCGATCATTCCGGCGCAGTTTAAGCTGGTTCCGAACAAAAAAACGATCGATCAGCTTAAGGTTATTGGGGATCTGGCCAAGCGAAGCAATTTGCTCGTCAACTCCTGCGATGCGGGGCGGGAAGGGCAATATATTTTCTCGCTGATTCAGCGCCACTTAAAGCTGAACCAGCCGGTCAAGCGGCTGTGGATCTCGGATCTTACGCCCGAGACGATCCGCAAAGGCTTCGATGAGTTGAAGGAAGGCGCCGAGTATGAGAATCTGACGCGTGCGGCAACGGCTAGGAGCGAAGCGGATTGGCTTATTGGTATGAACGGTTCCCGCGCCTTTACGACGAAACATAACGTGCTGTTGTCCGTAGGAAGAGTTCAAACGCCTGTGCTTGCGTTGATCTATGATCGCCAGAAGCTAATTGAAGCTTTCTCGTCGCTAAAGTTTTTTGAACTGGAAGGACACTTTACGCAAAACGAGCTGACGTATAAAGCGATGTGGCAGGGCGAGAGAATGACCGACCAAGCTAAGGTTGAAGCTTTGGCAGCCAAAGTAAAAGGCAAGCAAGCCCGCATTGCTTCCTATGAGGTGAAGGATACGAAGGAGTATCCTTTCAAGTTGTATGACCTTACTCTGCTCCAGCGAGAAGCGAACGGCAAATATGGTTTTTCAGCGAAAAAAACGCTCGATACCGCCCAAGCGCTGTACGAGAAACATAAGGTGATCTCTTATCCAAGAACGAATTCCAACTATGTGACAGAGCAAAATATACCGGAAATGCACAAAACGCTGAATGCGCTGCAGGGGACAAGCTATGATGAGCTCGTAAAAGGAGCTAATCGCAGTCTGGTGCACAAAGGAAATAAATTTATTTGTAATCCGACGAAGGTTGAGGACCATCATGCAATCCTGCCTACGAATCGCAAGGCAAACAATCTTAGTCCCGATGAGCAAAAGCTTTACGATCTTGTCGTCAGACGGTTTCTGTCGCAATTTTATCCAGCCGCAGAATATAAGGTGCATACCGTTATAACCGAAGTGGAGAATGAACATTTCAAAACGACGGTTAAGGAGCTGCTCAGCTTAGGCTGGAAGGTGATTTATGCCGATCAAAAGAAGGAAAAGGCTAAGCCGACAGCCAAAGGAAAAGACAAGGAAGATGCTGAGGAAGAAGAGATTGAGGTGAATGAACCCTTCTCGATTTCAACTGATGAAGGCGTCGTGTGTTCCGATGCCATCGTAAAGGAGAAAGACACGCAGCCGCCTAAGCATTATACGGAGGGCACGCTTCTCAAAGCAATGGAAAGCGCCGGCAAGCAAATCGAGGATGAGGATGTCCGCGATGCGATGAAGGATTCTGGCCTTGGTACGCCGGCTACGAGAGCCGCAACGATTGAGCGGTTGAAAAACGTAGGTTATGTGGAGATGCAGGGGAAGAAAATTCAGGTAACGCAAAAGGGCAGAACTGCTATCGAGCTCATACGTGGTGCCGGAATTGACCTGCTAACTTCTCCAGAGATGACCGGGCTGTGGGAGAGGCGCTTGAACGAAATTTCAAGAGGAACGGCCTCGGATGGACAATTTATGGAAAATGTCAAAAAATTCGCTACGATGATTGTCGACAAGGTTCGTGTCCAGTCCCGTGCTGCAAAAACTTCGTTCGAAAGCGAAGCTCCTGCCTCAGGCAGAGGGGGAGCAGGGAAATCCGCAGCTGCTCCGCGGTCACGAGTAACGAAAGCGAAAGCCAGCGGGACTCAACAGAAGAGCGCAGAGAAGGTTCCCCAAGCAGCTGGAGGAAGGCCTGTTGTCATTGCGGCTTGTCCTCGTGCAGGCTGCGGCGGATCGATCTTTATGGGACGTAAAGGCTATGGCTGCTCCCATTACAAAGAAGGGTGCAAATTTGTTATTTGGAAGGAAAGCTTCGGAAGAAGCTTAACGGATTCTCAGGTTCGGGCATTAGTGGAGAAAGGCAAAACTGCGAAGCTGAAGCTTGAACTAGCGGATGGAACACCGGGAGAAGGAAAAATCGTTATTCGTAATATCGACACTGGGGAGCTGGCGATCGAGCAGTAGCATGTTCGCTTGGTTACGGTCAATTAATAATAAAAATAGACCCGAATCGATCTCGCTTACTGCGAGGCAGATCCGGGTCTATTTATTTTTGACTGAGCTTATCGGTTCACGTAGTCATGGATCGCGTCAGGCACATCCTTTAAATGGTCCAGCGTCAAAAAGGCGCCCTTTGGCTCGACTTCAATCTGGATGACGTTAAATTCCCATTCGGATACCGCTCGCATGTGAATGGCATGAATACCAGCAGTCAGGGCTGGCACGACATCTGTACGTATGGAGTTGCCAACCATCCATGTACTGCTTCTGTCAAAGAGGCCTGTCGATAAAATGCTCTCCAAAGCATCGCTGTTCTTCAATCTGCGAATGTAAATGCGGGAATCAAAATAACGCTCCAAATTCATTTTTTCAATTTTTCGGCGCTGAATAGGCAATTCTCCACCTGTGTACAGATGAAGTTCATGTCCTGCTTCGGCAAGCGAAAATAACGTTTGTTCCATATTAGGATAAGGTTCTGCGTCATGTTCGTAAACGCTCATTCCGAGCTTCCACAAGAAGTTTTCTTCATTCATGGAGCGTTTGCGGCCCGTTAGATGGGAAAAGTGGATGTAGGTATCTACGAAAGATTGTGGGAAATGTTCACTCTTAAAGCCGAATACGGCCACTCCTGCAATATCAATCTCCATTTGCTTGTCCCGAATGGCCTGTACGCTGACCAGAGGAGAGCTTCCGAACCAGGTAGTCATCGAATCAATATATTGGTCGATAACCAAATAAAAATATTTGTTACAGTGGATTAACGTATCGTCGAGGTCAAACATGATTTGTTGCTTCATATAGAACTCTCCTTTGCGAAACTTGAAACTATATGACCAATCTACCGCAATTGGTGGGGTAGAGTCAATGAAAGGGAAGCGGTTTGATTCAAATTCATATTGTTTTTCTGAAAAATAGGCATAATGACAAATGAAATAAAAAAAGAGCTTCCTTAAGCATGTTAAAGAAATTCAACAGAAAAGGAGAGCCTGAACCGGCTCTCCTCATCTTTGTATTTATGCATATTTGAGCTGCGAGGCTCTTAATTGATTCTTAATAAAAGCGATTCGTCTACGAACATAAAAGTCCTTGCTCGCACCTTTCAAATCATTGGGAGTGATCACCTCCTCTGCTACATTGTCAATAATGATTAGCCGTCCATCGGCGTAAAACTTAAAAGTAAGGTCGCGTCCAGGACGTCCATTCTCTAAATAACGGAAATTTTCGCAGATGTTATTCATGGTGATCAGGCCTCCTTCAAATGGTTGAATTCGATGATCGTTAGAACGTTTGTTCTTGTTTTTATTATACCAAACATTTGTTCGTATGGAAACTGTTTTTTGTTTAACGTAAACTAGATTCATAGAGGCAGTTGCTGCAAACAGAAGGAGCGCGGAAAATGATCAGAATAAAGAACCTATCCAAACGTATTCCAGGCGGGCCAAAGGTGCTGGACGATATTAGCTTCGAGGTATATCCCGGAGACTTTGTCGCAATAAAAGGAGACAGCGGAAGCGGAAAGTCGACGCTGCTGCGCTGCCTTGCCCTGCAAGAAAAGTGGACAGAGGGCTCTTATCAATTCGAAGGCAAGGATGTTTTCAAGGAAGGCTTTACTGGCAAGCTTAAAGTAAAGCAGCAGGTAGCCTATGTGGAAGAAAAGCCGTTTCTGTTCCCCAACAAAACAGGATTAAAGAATGTCATTATTGGTTCGGTTACCCAAACGCCGGCTTGGCGCAGATGGACGGGCATGGTTCGCAATGACGATTATATGGGTGCCATGGACATGATCGAGAAACGCGGCCTGATCGACAAGGCCCATCAGAAGGCAAGCACCCTCAGCGGGGGAGAGCGGCAGCGTATGGCCATTGCGAGAGCTCTTGTGCATGGCGCCAAAGTAATCGCGGCGGATGAACCGGTGTCAGGACTTGATCCGCATACGGCCGACCAGGTATTGACTGATTTGAAAGCGCTCTGCAAAGAGCAGGGCGTCATTGTCATTGCCGTCATGCATCAGGGAGACTGGGCGGAGCGCTTTGCCGATCGCATTCTTGGATTGAATAATGGCAAGCTTGTCGTGGACGTAACAGGCAGAAGATTGACGGAGCGGGAGAAATCGTTGCTGTGAGTACAATTAAACTGCGGTTGATTGAAGAGCATGAACTGAGTGCTGCCATCGCACTAGAGAAGAACTGCTACTCTGAGGACGCTGCGGCGACGCTGGAGGGCTTTCGGTACCGTTATGATCATTATCGTCCATTCTTCTGGTCGGCTTGGATTGGCGACCAACTGGTTGGCATTTCCAACGGCATACGAACGTTTCAAAGCGATTGTGGCGATGAGATGAAAGGGGTACAGGGGGATGCTGCGGAGGGCAGCAACTTTTGTGTACTGACTGTGGCAGTTGATGAAGGGCAGCGCAGACAGGGTATAGGTGCTTTATTGATGCAGAAACTAATTGAGCAATGTGAAGCGGCGGCTATTGAAAAAATAATTTTAATGTGCGAGAAGCATTTAATTCCTTTTTATGAGGACAAGCATTTTCGGCTTCACGGACCATCAAGCTCTACGCATGGTGGCATCACTTGGTATGAGATGAGCCGTACCGTGCATACAATGGAGCATCTTACCGAATAGGAAGGTGTCTTCCACATGCCATTTCAACCGCCCGTCGTCATTCAGACCGCCAAGGCAGATTTCCCGAAAGCAGAGCTTGCGCTTCCCTACGTGAGTGGAGGCAAAAGCGAAGCCGCAGATAAAAAAATAAACCATACCATTCATCAATCCGTGCAGCAGCTTGTGCACAGCCAAGGTTCGTTGGATGATCCGAATGCCCAGATGCTGGGTTACTTCGAACAGAAAAACAATCAAAAGGATTACCTCAGCCTTTCATTGTTCAACTATGCTTTTACGGGTGGAGCGCATGGTCTAACCTTGCAGCATTCGATCACCTTTAAGCAATCCACGGGGCAAACCTATACGCTTGCACAGCTGTTTAAACCTGGCTCCAACTATATAGCACGGATAAGCGCGATTGTAAGCGCCCAAATCAAGCTCCGGAAGATCGATACATTGGAGCCATTCAAAAGTATCCGACCGGATCAGGATTATTATGTGGCAGATCGTTCGCTAGTCATTTACTTTCAGCTCTATGAGCTGGCTGCCTATGTATTCGGTTTTCTTTACTTTCCCATATCGGTCTACGAGCTTCAGGATATCATTAACGATGACGGGCCGCTTGGAGCCATGACCGTTAACGACTAGTTTGTAACAAGCCTAACTTATGCTAAGCTGCTGTAAGCCGCAAAGCTTTAAGGAGACGACGCATTGACCTATTTCTTCGTACTTTTCGCCGCTGCAATGCTTGTTGCCGTGTCGTTTGTTTATTACCATCAACGTAAAATAGAAAAGAAGCCAGAGCCGATTAAGGAACCCTCTAAGATTGTCCCGTCGAATATGGCAAGCATCTTATCGACACAACAGCTGCCCGTTCAACGGCCGCTGCCTGCAGACCGCCCAAGCTTTACTGAACGAGGCCCGTTAACGGATAAAAAAATTTTGGTGGTGGACGATCAGCCATCAATCCGGCTTATGCTTAAGGAGTTGTTTGCCTCACAGGGCGTAGAGGTGTTTGAAGCCGAGAATGGGGATGCCGCTTTAAAGCTGATTGGAAAGCATGTGTTGAACTGCGTGCTGCTCGATTTGAAAATGCCGGACATAGATGGCATTGATGTGCTTCGGGAGATTAGGAAACAATCGCAAGCAGTGCCTGTCGTGCTTATTACTGCCTATGCCGAACCTTCCAAAATGGAGGAAGCGTTAAAGCTTGGCATAAGCCAGTGTTTTACGAAGCCCTTTGATATCATCGAGCTGAAAGAGGAAGTTCTTCTGCTCATGGAACAAGCTCACTGACCAGCGGTTCGCTCTTCGGAGTAACCAATGCTCTGCATCTGCGGGATGCAGGGCTTTTTGCTGTGTCATCCGTTCAGGTAGCGGAGGCTGCATGCCATTCCTTTCATGCTCATATAGTTACGTAAGGGGGTGTTCGGATGATTCAGGTTCTAGCTGGCATAGTGCTGCTCATTAGCGTATGTATTGTCGTGGTAGCCATTGCTTTCAAGGCGCAGCAATCCATTCAATCGTCCAGACACAAGAGCATGCTTGAGTACGGGAGAACAGCTCAGCTTTTGCAGGATGCTCATGATTTGCATCAATTTGGATTCGCGCAGCAGCTCAGGCGCAGATGGGGAGGACTTTCCTCCTTTGGGTTATCCTTCAATGCTGCAGCATTGATCGGAAGCGCGGCTTTTTTATTCGGCCCTGCGATCGGGGAGGGAGGAGCCTCCGTTCTTGGATTCGGCTTGCCGATATTAGCATTGTTTGGGCTAGCCGTCAGTGCTTCACTCGCCGAACTGGCATCAGCTGTGCCAACCGCAGGTGGCGTGTACCATGTTGCATCAGTCTTAGGCGGGCGAAAATGGGGATGGAGAGCCGGATATTTTCAAGCCGCTGGCCAACTTGCCATGCACACGCTTCTAAACTGTGCTTGCGCTGCGCTTCTTGATCGCTTGTTTTCGGATAAGTTCGCTTATCAAGCAACTGATTTCACCTTTTGGTGTACGCTTATCGTAATGACGCTTGCGCAAGGAGTCCTCAATCACTGGGGGAAGCCGCTTCTGGGGAGCTTGCAATCTCTTGGAATATGGCTGCAGGCCGGAATTGTGCTCATCATGATGGCTGGACTTCTATGGTTGTTTTGGCCAGGGGCGTATTCTCTTGTTTTGCTTTATCAATTTCAAAATGCAGAGTGGAACGGTACGGTAACTGGAGGAGCCTTCATGAGCGGTACGATGCTGCTGCTTAAACTTTTCGTCGGCATGGATGGTGCCAGTCACGGAGCGGAAGAAACCATCGATCCGCGTATTCGCGTGCCATGGGCCATTTATCTCTCAACGGCGTATACGTTCGTATTTGGCTTTGTGCTGCTAGCTTTTATCCTGCTGACCGCTGCTGGATCTGTTCAGTCAGACGGCTTAGGCTTGTTTCTGGCTGCAGCAAAAACGGGTACAGGAGGATCAGCCATTATTTTATTTCTAGTGGTTGGCTCTCTGTGGGGGAGCGGTTTGCATACGTTGACGATAAGCTCACGTATTCTATTCAGCCTGGCAAGAGAAAAGGCTTTGCCTTTGCACAAAAAATGGTCTGCCGTATCCGTGAAGCAGCAGGTGCCTTACTACGCTATATGGCTAGGTGTCATAGCTTCACTCGTGATGCTGGGACTCATGTTTATTTTCTCCCGCGATCAAATGATTCTCGTTTTATTATCGTTTGCCATTATATCTTTGCATATTTCTTATGTTATCCCTATTGTTCTAAAGTTAAGGAGGGGAGAAGTGGCTGCGATTTGGCGTTTCGCACCATGGCGGATTGGAGCCTGGAGCGTTCCCGTCAATTGGCTAGCCGTCATATGGCTGACAGCATCCTCTTGCCTAGCCTCGGTTTACATCCATCATTGGGGCGCAGGGGCGGTCGCCATCACAGCTCTTCTCATCTTTCTTCTGGAGTTAAGAAACAGAAAGCGTCATGCCTTGCGCATGCAAAGCAGTGGAGTCAAGTCAAGAAAAGAGATTTATCGGCTGGAGAGAAAGTTTCCTTTAAATGATTAGGCATACTCTTCCCGGGAAATAGAAAAAGAGATTTTAGGAAATATTCTAACTATTTCAAAAACATTTCCCGGGGAAGCGCAATAAGCTACACGAAAGAGAGGTTTTCGACAGGAAATGGAGGATGATCCCTTAAGCTGTCGAAGGGTTCAAATAAGCACTAAATAACCGGTAAATAACCACATTAAACTTTAATGTGGTTATTTCACTTTGCCAACTTCTCCCTATCCCGATTATAATAGTCGAATAAGAAAACGCATTTAGGAGGATAACGGTAGCATGTCGCAGCAGATCGAAACAGCAAGCCTCGTATCACTTAATGTTGGCAAGCCCATAGCCCTTGCGCATGGCTCGAAAGAGGTATTATCCGGCATTATCAAGCAGCCTTCCGCACAAACCCTTGCAATCAGCCTTACGGGTCTTGAAGGGGATGGCCAAGGTGACCTTGTCAATCATGGTGGTCCGGACAAGGCGGTTTGCGCCTATTTCGAGCAGCGTTACTCTTATTGGCGGAACCAGTTTGAAAAAAAATTTCATTTTGGGGCATTTGGCGAAAATTTCACACTGTCGGAGTGGACCGAGGATGATTTGTGCATCGGAGATATCGTTCAAGCAGGCGAGACTGTCCTTCAGGTCAGCCAGCCTAGACAGCCCTGTTTTAAGCTGGGAATCCGGCATGATCTCCCTGAATTGCCATTGCAAGTGCAACTCACCGGTTATTCAGGATTTTATTTCCGAGTGCTGCAGGAGGGTAGGGTAAAAGCCGGAACAGCCTTATCGATTATACGGAGGCATCCTGCTCGCAAAACGATTGCAGAGGCTAATCGAATCATGTATTTGGACAAGGAAGACCAGGACGGTATCCGTGCACTGCTTGAAGTACAAGAGCTGGCGGCAAGCTGGCAGAAACAATTGGGCAAACGGCTCGAGAAGCTAAGGACGTTGGAGTAGGGAGTGTTGGGAAAGTTGAGCAGCATTATAGATTTCACAGCCTATTTAGACAATTATAAATTTCAAGAACGCTATGTGGTAGAGAATCGTGAGAGCGGGATGAATAATACGACCCGTATCATTACTTCAGGCGATCGTAAATTTGTCTTTCGTATTTATAATAATCATAAAGATCCGGACATTGTTAGGCTTGAGCATGAGGTGCTGCAGCAGTTGAATGAGCAGGAGCTCTCATTTCAAGTGCCGGTACCGGTGTACAATAAATGCGGAGATACAGTCAGCATAGCACCAGATGGTACTTTATCCGCCCTATTTGATTACATAGAAGGGGATAGGCCCTCCATAGCAAATGAAAGGCATGTCTATGCTTTAGGCCATACGGCTGCGAAACTGACAGAGGCATTAGGCAAGATTGATCCTAAAAGAAAACCTCTGTATAGCCCTTATTATTCGCTTGAAGACACGTATGCTTCTATGGATCTAGATTCATTTTTATCGTTGACAGTTCGTTCTACGGCACTTGCAGCAAGGAAACCCGATATCCTGGCTCTTCACGAGGAACGAGAGCGTTTAATCCTGACTTGCCGGGAGCTGGCTCTATTGCCACAGCAATGGATTCATGGCGATTTAGTCTTTAACAACACGGTATCGCATGATGATGACATTATCGGCGTGCTTGACTTTGAGTTTGCAACGATCGATGCCAGAGTGATGGAATTGGCTGTTATTATCGTCGACTTGATCAAACCGGGAGATCCTCATTTTGAAAGTAAATTGAAGTTGCTGCTCCATGGCTATCAGGCAGGGATACAGCTTTCTGAGGAAGAACGGAAGCAGTTGCCTGCTTTGATGAAATTAAGGCTATTGGATGTGGCATTGCATTTTGCAGTTCGTTTAAGGGATAATTTAGATGAAACGGAAATCCTTTGCGGTATTATCGATCAATCCTTATTCGGATGCAATTGGATAAATGACCATTGGGAGGCTGATTACACATGAGTTTGGCTAAGGCACTTGGATATAACGAAGGAGAGAAGCTTCTTCTCATCAATGCTGACGATTACGGACTCTGCCATTCTGTGAACAGCGGCATTCAGCAGCTGCTGATCGAAGAGACGGTCAGCTCGGCTACGATTATGATGCCCTGTGGCTGGGCAAGGGAAGCAGCGCTTTGGAGTGCGAGGCATACACAAGTCGATGTTGGTATTCATTTTACCTTTACGAGCGAGTGGGATCCCTATCGCTGGGGACCGGTGAACCGCAAGAGCAGCACGGCATCGTTAGTGACGAACGAGAATCATTTTCCGAAGGACAGCAAAACGTTTGAACAGCAAGCTGACCCAGAAGAGGTTAAAGCGGAATTAATTGCTCAAGTGGAAATGGCTCTTGCTATGGGAATGAAGCCTTCTCATGCCGATAATCATATGGGCAGCTTATACGGTTTAGCAACCGGTCGTCATTTTCTACCTACCGTGCTAGATGTATGCGCTTCCTATGGCTTGCCGTTTCGCTTGCCCCGTCATTTGCTTCAGGAAAATGGCCAGGTCGCGCCGCCAGAGCTTGCTGAACAAGCAAGGCAGCTTGCACAGCTCGCCGATTCCAAAGGCGTTGTTATTCTTGATTATTTGGTCGGGCTTCCTTTCCATTTACAGGAAGGCGAAAGCTTTGAATCTTTGAAGACGGATATGCAGCTGCTGCTGAGGAGCTTGCATCCGGGTGTAACAGAGCTCATCATCCATCCATCACACGTTACGGAAGAGTTGAATGCTTTTCATGCACAGCCCCTTAAACGGGGAATGGAACTGGAGTTGTTCCGTGATACGGAAATTAAACAAACGCTGAAGGACGAAGGTATTCGTATGATTCGCTGGCGCGAGCTGCAGAAGCTTCAGCGTGAGAGAACAGGCTTTATAACCTAACCGAAGGAGCTGACCTATGTCTTTTGAAGTCATCAAACAATTAGCTGAGCAGGTAAAAGGGAATATAGGACGCGTCATTATCGGTAAAGAGGAAGTAGTGGATTTATTGCTTATCGGACTTATTACATCCGGGCACGTGCTGCTTGAGGACGTACCGGGAACGGGTAAGACCATGCTGGCCAAATCATTAGCCAAATCTCTGGACTTAACTTTCAAACGTATCCAATTCACGCCAGATTTGCTTCCTTCGGATTTGAGCGGCATTCATTTTTATAACCAGAAAATTAGTGAGTTCGAGTTCCGCGCAGGCCCCTTGTTTACGAATTTGCTGCTAGCCGACGAAATTAATCGCGCCACGCCGCGCACCCAGTCAAGTTTGCTGGAATGTATGGAAGAGAGACAGATTAGCATCGATGGTGAAACAAAGGTTTTGGAGAGGCCGTTCATGGTCATCGCTACCCAAAATCCGATTGAGAATCAAGGCACGTTTCCTTTGCCAGAGGCTCAGCTTGACCGTTTTCTCTTTAAGATCAAAATGGGTTATCCAACAACGACAGAGGGCTTGCAACTGCTGAAACGGTTCAAAGACCAAGATCCGCTGGCTGAGCTCGCGCCTGTTGCGGGAATCCATGTCATTCAGCAAGCGCAAAAAGCCTACACCTCCGTTAAGGTAACGGATGATGTTCTGCAATATTTGCTGCAAATCGTAGAACAGACGCGCAAACGGGAGGAAGTTTCGGTAGGTGTCAGCCCGCGGGGCAGTCAAGCGCTGTTGCGTGCTTCTCAGGTGCATGCGATTCTGCGCGGCCGTGACTTCGTTACGCCTGATGACGTGAAGGCGATGGCAAAGCCCGTTCTAGCACATCGAATAGCCGTTCGCGGCATTCAGCGTGCAGCTAATCAGGCGGAAGCCATTATTGATGATATCATTCGGTTGACGGCAGTGCCTGCAGAAGCCGGCTTGCCGGTCCATTAGGCGGGGAGCCGATGGTATTATTTTGGTTTATCGTTGTTGCATTAGCCATTTTGTTCGTACAAGGGAGAGTATTTCAACGTTTCGTGCTGCGTCATATCCGATATGGGCGTCGCTTCACAGCCAAAACCTGCTATAGCGGGGAGCAGGTGGAGCTCATTGAAGAAATGTCCAATGCCAAATGGCTGCCAGTACCTTGGCTTCGCGTCGAATCTCAACTGGCAACACATCTTCATTTTCAGAAGCTTGATAATTTTTCGGTCAGCAGCGGGCAGCTTTACCAGAATCATAAGAGCTTTTTCAGTCTTGCGCCGTATACTAAAATTACGCGAACGCATCGCATTACCTGTGCGAAGCGCGGCTGGTACAAGCTGCAGACCGTGACCCTTACCAGCGGAGATTTGCTCGGAATATCCTCCACGTCCGAACAAATCCCTCTCCATGGGGAGCTTCTGGTTTATCCGAAGCCGGCACAGGTGCCTGTCCATCAACTGCCATACCACAGCTGGCAAGGGGATCAATCGGTCAAGCGATGGATCATTAGCGACCCTTTTATTATAGCCGGGGTTCGCAGTTATCAGGCAGGCGATACCTATAAACAAATTAATTGGAAGGCTACAGCCAAAACGGGCAGCCTTCAGGTGCATCAATATGATTTTACAGCGGATCGCAGACTGATGATTTATTTGAACGTAGATGACGCAGAGGGAATGTGGCGAAGCGTAACGGATGCTGCGCTAATTGAGCGGGGCATTGAATGGGCGGCTGGTGCAGCTGAAGCTGTGATCCAGCAAGGGATGGAAGTTGGTTTTGCAGCCAATATGCCAGTTGTCGGCACAAAGGAAAGCGTCCATATCGAACCGCGCGGGGGACATGAGCATTTACTCGGGATATTTGAAGAAATGGCAAAGCTTGAAATTGAACGAACCGAGCTGTTTCACCATTTGCTTGAACGAGAAGCAGAACGTGGGTATAGCGAACGAGATATTCTTATGATTACGAGCTATTGGAACGAAGAGCTGGAAAAACAAGCCGAACAGCTTCGTTATAATGGCAATGCGGTTGCTGTATGGCTGTTGACAGACAAATTGCTGTCCGAGCTCAGTAGTGACATTCAGCGTTCTCCCGAAGCAAGCCAAGAAGAGGTGACCGCATGAATGAGCCAACTAAACGTTCCATTGCTTGGCAGTCCTTCGGTCAAGGCATAATCGAGCTGTTTTTTTATTTGCCTGTTTTGTTAATCGTAGGCGTTTATTTACTTCCAGCAGCTTCCTTATGGGTGTGGATTGCAACTTTGCCGCTTTGTTATTGGGCCGCTTCGTTACTACTCCAGAAATTCTTGCGATTGCGTTACGGCATAAGACTATTGCTGGCAGTACTTATTGGTTTGCTGCATAGCGGGATTATCTTGAGTATAACGGGAAGCGGGTTACCCGTTCTTCCATTGGTGATGTGCAGTCTTGTTGCAGCGATTACAGCAATCAAAGGCATGTCTGCCCAGACGCGCGGCTGGTTGATATCGTTCTCTAATACGCAAATGCTAATTGGAGTTGCTCTTTATATTGGGATGCAGCCTTTGAAATTGTTTTTATTCAAAGCGCTAGTGGATTACAACGGGATATTAATTGTTTGCGGCATCGCTTCCGTTATCTTATTGTTCTTCTTCGCTAATGAGCGGCATTTGAACAGCGAAACCGTGGATTCAGCCAAATCATCAGCTACGCTCGCTTTCAAGCGCCAGAATCGGCTACTGATCATTATTGTCGTTATCTTGATCAGCGTTCTTGCCTTATTCCGGCAAATCCAGCAGATGGTTGAGCGGTTTTTTCACTCGGTCATTGATCGGATGATGAACTGGCTTAACCGGCCGGGAAAAGAGGAAATAACGGAAGAGCCGCCCGGCAATCCGCAAGCACCGGAAATGCCGCAAGGGGAAGTTAAGCCGCCATCCGAATGGATGCTGATTTTGGAGCAAATCATAAAGATTGTCGGGATTGTGCTCCTTATTGCAGCGGTTGTTGTCTTGATGTATTTCATCATCAAAAAAGTAATGAAATGGGCGATGCTCCTGGCTGCAAAGCTGCAAGAGCGTGGAGCAGATCGGGCCAATGGGGGCGATAGCTATACGGATGAGATCGAGAGCTTAATGACGCTTACTAAGTTGAGGGAGCGGATGGGCAACCGATTGAAGAAGCTTTTGCCTAGGAAACGCACTTTCACCCAAGAGTGGAACGAGCTCACTACAAATACCGAAAAAATCAGATATTTATATTCGTATTTTCTTCGAACGGGTACTGAGCAGGGGTATAAAGCCAAAGCGCATATGACGCCTCGCGAGACAGCTGCTGATTTGGCGAAATGGAATGATGGGAAACTTAAGCATGAGGGCATGCAGTCTTTTATTGATGTATACGAAGAAACTCGTTATGGTGAAATGCCGCCAGCGGATAACGTCGTTGAGGCGTTGAAGCAGCAACTTAACAAGAAAAAATAAGAAAATGGCGCTTCAGGAGCAATCCAGGAGCGCCATTTGCTATGCTAGTGGACAAGTTTAGTCGACAGAAAATTCCTCAGATCTATTGTGACGGTAACTAGCCCCAGGGTGCGTGGAAGGAAGCTTTACTTTCCCATTGCCAAATAGCCGCTCGCGGAGGGTAACTTCTTCATAGGAAGTTCGGAACACACCGCGTCGTTGAAGCTCAGGAACGACATAATTGACAAAATCAGCTACGGTTCCTGGGAGTAGATAACGCTCTAGATTGAAACCATCAATTCCGGTATGCTCTATCCATTTCTGCATGGTGTCTGCAATAGTCTTCGCATCCCCGCAGACCGTTATGCCACGAAATTCTTTCTCTGCAAAATTATCCATGACCTGCGAAACGGTAAGTACATGGCCTTTATGCTTCGTGTATCGTTCTGTATGCGTCAGGCCTTGCTCGGTCTGCACGCCTGTAAAGGGCGCATCGGGTTCCATCGCTGCAAGATCGAGGCCAGTAGCATTTTCATAGGTGAGGAGGGCGGCTTCGCGGCTGCTGTAAGCTTTGAAATCAGCAAGCTTATGCGCAGCATCCTCATTCGTCTCGCCTACAATCGCCGAGAGGCCCGTAAATATTTTAAGCTCATCCGCATTCCGTCCGTATTTAGCTGCACGTCCCCGGATGTCCTGCACTTGCGCTTTCAGCGCTTCCATCGTCGGTGCCTTTAGAAATATGCCTTCGGCATGCTTAGCTGCAAAGTCACGTCCCCGGTCAGAGCTTCCTGCCTGGAAAAGTACAGGCGTCCGCTGAGGGGAAGGCTCGCAGGCATGAGATGCCGTTACTTTAAAGTATTTCCCCTCATGGTCAATGAGATGTACCTTTGAAGCATCCGCATAACGCCGTTCACTGCGGCTGGCGTTTACGGCATCTTCCTCCCAGCTTTCCTCGAATAAACGATAGCTGACTTCAAGAAATTCCTCTGCTTGATCGTAGCGCTCCTCATGACTAAGCACTTGATCTCGTCCAAAGCAAGCAGCGCCTGATAAGCCCCCGGCAGCGACAACGTTCCAACCAATTCGGCCACCTGTCAAATGATCCAAGGTCGAGAACCGCCGAGCATTAGCGTAAGGCGCTTCATAAGTTGGTGATGCCGTCGTAACGAATGCAAGCCGTTTTGTTGCGGCTGCCAGCGCCGAGATGCTTAGCATCGGGTCAAGTCCCGGGGTATAAACAGCTTCACGGTAGGCTAGCTCGCGCTTGTTCACGGGATAGCCGTAGGAATCTGCGAAAAAAATAAAGTCAAATAGACCGCGTTCGCATAATTGCGCCAATTCGATCCAGAAGGGGAGCTCACGATAGCGCGTTGACTGGTTTTCCGGATGGGCCCATGCTCCTTGCGTCATTTGATTCGGGGTTTGAATATCGAATATGCCCAAATGAATCTTCTTCAAAGATCATCACTCCTAACCTAATTTCCCCAATATGTCATGCAGTGCTCAGATCATATCGAAAAAAGCAGAGCTTGTATAATAGATAATCCTAAAGAGGCAATTTACTTTTTTTAATAAACCTTCGGTTGAAATGATTTAAGACTCAACAAGAAGCTGACGCTTGATTTCATTTTTCAAATCAATGGCAATGCGGCTTTGGGCGTCGGTATTCCGTTTGTACAGCAGCCCAAGAGGCGGACCGCTAAGCAAATCCTTTACCGATTTGATGACCGTTCCCGGAATGGGAGGCGTAACGGCAACTTCGGGGGACAATGCAATGCCCATGCCGGCTTGGACGAAATATTTAATAGCGTTAATGCCTGTAACCTCCATGCCTGCATGCCGCAGCTGTCCGATCTGGCTAGTAATCATTTCCTCAATCCGAATGCGGAAAGGGCAGGTGCCGGGCGTAAAAAGCATTTTTTCGTTTTTTAAATCCTGCAGCCGTACCTCATCTTTGCTTGCAAGTGCATGTCCGCTAGGAAGCAGCAGCGTAAAGGTTTCGCGGAACAGCGAATCAAAAGCAAGATCGATATGCGGCTCTGGCTGGTTGCACAAGGCAAAATCAATCTGGTCCTCGAGCAGCATGCGCGTCATCTCTCGCGTCGAGCCAATAGCGACATTGATTTGCACCTTAGGTTTTAGCGCAGCATACCGAGCCAGAATGCCAGGCAAGCGATTGCTTGCCGAAGGCTCCGTGGCGCCAAGTCGGACTGTGCCTGCGTCACCGTTAATGAAGTCGCTCAGCGTACTGTTCAGCACATCATACTCCTGCAGCAGGGAATCGGCTCGTTCGAGAAATAAGCGCCCCGCGTTGGTAAGCGTAATGGTCTTGCCTCTTTCGAACAAACGGACGCCAAGCTCGTCCTCTAGTTTTTTTATTTGAATGGTTATTGTCGGCTGTGAATATTGCAGGGCTTCGGCAGCACGTTGGAAGCTGCCCAGTTTCACGATGGTCTGAAATGCTTTGATCAGGCGGATTTCCACTCCGGCGACCTCCCTCTTTAATAAAGTTAAATTGCGGATTTAAACATTTCAATTATACAAACAATCAAATATCTATTATGATAACAGAAGTTTCATAACTAATAAAAGAGGAATACTTGGTATTCCGAAAAAATTTGGAGGTTATTTTAAAATGTCTAATGAAAGTTTGTATATTCGCCATAATCAAGCCTATTCCGCGAAGCTATTTGCATACGCACCGGATGCCTTTAAAGCGTTTGGAGAATTTAACAAGCAAGCACTTGCAGCAGGAGCGCTGTCCGTGAAGGCCAAAGAATTGATTGCCGTAGCCGTTGCCCACATTACGGGCTGCCCTTACTGCATTGAAGCCCATGTGAACAAAGCGAAAGACCAGCAAGCAACGCTTGAAGAGCTGGTAGAGTCAATTGTAGTTGCCACGGCCGTGAACGCTCATTCCGTATTTTATAACGCGATTAATGCTTTAAATGCCTACCAAGGCGGAGAAGTGGGAGGAGACCTGTTCGCACGGGACAACCTCAACAAGATCGAAGAGGTAGAGAAGCTTAACGAGGAGCAATTCACTTCCTTTACGGCATTTGTTCATCAAGCGCTGCAGCCAGGCTTGTTAACGTCAAAAGAGAAAATTCTCATTGCACTAGCTTCTTCCCATATCACGGGCAATGCTTATAGTATTGAAATATTCTCTCGCCAAGCCAAGGATGCAGGCACCACGCTTGAAGAGCTTGCAGAAACGATTCTAGTCGCAACAGCGCTCAAAGCAGGCTCAGCACTTGCACATCGCGTAAATGCGCAGCAAGCTTTTGACCACTCTTAAAAATAGATAGGAGGCAAGTATAATGAGCAATCAACGTCTGCAATTTGAGCCGCTGCCCAATTGGGTAGCGGAGCAAGTGGTCTCCTGGAGGAGGCATCTTCATCAGCATCCGGAATTATCCTTCCAAGAGCACAATACAGCGGCATTTGTCGAGCAAACCTTGCGCGAGTGGGAGGGGCTGGAGATCACCCGTCCTACCGCTACAAGCGTAGTAGCTATATTGAAGGGTGCTTTGCCAGGTCCCACTTTGGCGCTGCGTGCGGATATGGATGCTCTTCCGATTCAGGAGGAGAATGATTTTGGTTTTGCTTCCGAAGTACCTGACGTCATGCATGCATGCGGCCATGACGGACATACGGCAATGCTGCTTGCGGTTGCCAGGCTGCTCAGCGAGAGAAGGGAAGAATTACGAGGAGAGATCCGCTTTATATTCCAGCACGCAGAGGAACTGCCGCCTGGCGGAGCCATAGAGCTCGTGAATGCCGGTGTCGTCGATGGCGTCGACTGGGTATTTGGCGTTCATCTGGCTTCGCTGCTGCCCGTCGGTCAAATTGGAATCCGCGAAGGGGAGATGATGGCATCCCCTGATAATTTCACGATTGTCATCAAAGGATTTGGCGGGCATGCGGCTTACCCTCATCGGTCGATTGACGTGATTGCGATTGGAGCGCAGCTGGTTGGTCATTTGCAAACGATTGTGTCGCGGCTCACCGATCCGCTGGAGCGTTTAGTCGTTTCCGTCACGCAATTCACTGCCGGCTCGTCCCATAATGTCATCCCTGATTCGGCAACACTTAAAGGCACGGTTCGTAGTTTCAAGTCTTCTGTCCGCAAGGAAGCGCCTGAGCAGATTAAAAAGATGGCAGAGGGAGTAGCGGCCATCTATGGGGCAAGCGTTGAAGTGGATTTTGTTTATGGCTATGAGCCCGTCATTAACGATGAATGGGTAACGGGCATGGTTAGAGAAGCGGCTATTGAAATCGTTGGTGCGGAGGCTGTCATTGCAACACCACCTGCGATGGGAGGCGAAGACTTCTCTGCCTATCAGCAGCATGTCCCTGGTGCATTTGTAAATATTGGAGCTGGGAATGTGGAGTCGGGTATCGTATATCCTCATCATCATCCCAAATTCACGTTAGACGAAGACGGTTTATTGAACGGCATAAGGCTTTTTCTGCGAGTGGCTGACAAACTTCTTAATCAGAAGCAAGAGTAAACTCAGTTCAACTATAGAAAATAGTAAACTCAGCTATTAAAAGGTTGCATTGTACTTTTTGGCAATGATCCGTTATGATAGGTGAAAGTTTAATCCGATTAAAACAATCGGAAATAAATGAATTAACATCAAGGGGGATTTATATGAACAAGCTTCGTCAATCCACAGCAATTATTTTATTATTAAGCGCCTTAATTTTTGTGTATGGCTGCTCGAATAATTCGGGTACCAACACACCTACGCAGTCACCGGGCAATGAAGCGCCTGCGGCAACAGACACAACGGACAAACCGGGAGCAACAGAGCTTAAATATGCGCTAGGACAAGCCGTCTCCACACTTGATCCTCACCTTTCGGTCGGCGGCAGCAACGGCGCCGTAATTTTGAATATCTTCGAAGGATTGTATGCTTTTAATTCAAAGCTTGAGCCAGTACCTATGCTTGCGGAATCGACCGATGTAAGCGAGGATGGCAAAACGTACACTTTCCATTTGCGCCAAGGCATCAAATTCCATAATGGCAAAGAGATGAAGGGCGAGGATGTAGCTGCCTCTTTGAACCGCTGGAAGGATAAAGCGCCACGCGCCAAAAACTCATTTGGCGATTCCTCTTTTGAAGTCGTGAACGATTACACTGTTGCTCTAAAGCTGACTGCTCCGCAGAATGACACCCTCGCCCAGCTGAGCCATGTGCTTAACTTTGCGGCTATTATGCCGAAGGAAGTTGTGGACAGCGCAGCGCCTGAGGGCATCACCGAATATATCGGGACGGGTCCTTACAAATTCGTGGAATGGAAAAAAGATCAATACATTGACGTGGAAAAATTCGCGGATTACCAATCGCAAGGCAGTGAGCCGGACGGCTTCTCGGGCAAGAAGATTCCGCAAATCGAGAAACTGCGCTTCTCACTCGTAACGGACACTTCGACACGTTTCAATTCATTTTTGACAGGCGAATACAACTTCGTCGATATTGATTTGGATAATTTGCCGCAGGTAGAAGGACAACCAGGCATTGAAATTATCAAATCGATTTCCAGTGATTACAACCTGGTGTATAACAAGAAATCACCTGTGTTTTCTATTTTGACCAATCGTCAAGCCGTGAATACCGCTCTCAAGGTAGACGATATTTTGCTCGGTACGGTATCTACACCTGAGTTGTTCGAGCTGAACTCCAGCTATATGTTCAAGAATAACACAACATGGTATTCGGATGCGGGAAGCGACCAATACAATCTGAATAATCCAGAGAAGGCAAAGGAACTGCTGAAGCAATCCGGCTATGATGGACGGGAAATCGTATTCTTGACCACAAAGGATCTCGGAGGGAAATTTTACAACGCGACATTGGTCGTTCAAGCCCAGCTTGAGAACATTGGCTTTAAAACAAGAGTCGACACGTATGATTATGCAACGATGCTCACGAAACGGGCGGATGCAGGGGTGTGGGATATCTATGTCGGCGGATTTACCGTTCCTACTACGCCTTCGCAGCTGCTTTACTTCAATCCGACTTACGGATTTGCTGATGACGCCAAGCTTGCTGAGCTTCTGAGAGCTTCGACTTCGGCGATTACGCCGGAAGCGGTGAAAGCAGCTAATGACGCATTGCAGCAATATGCATGGGAATACCTGGCGGTATCCAAAATCGGGGACACCTTCACTTATTATGCGATCCGGGATGAGCTTCAAGGGTTAATCCTTTACGCTGGCTACCCGAATCTCGGAAACGTGAAAGTCTTGAAATCCTAAATGGTCATTTACATTTTGAGGCGTCTGCTTGCGCTGGTTCCCGTGGTCTTGATTATGTCGATCGTCGTGTTTCTAATCATTTATTTGATTCCGGGTGATCCGGCGCGCGTCATGCTCGGAGACGGGGCCGATGAATCGACGATTCAAGAGCTCAGACAGCAGATGGGCCTCAATTATCCTTTGCTTGAACAGTACGGCCGCTGGATTGGAAACGCCGTACAAGGCGATTTGGGACGTTCCTTTTTCCTACAGCAACCTGTATCAACAGCTATTCGCGAGCATTTAGCACCTACGCTGTCGCTTGCATTGTTTGCCCAGTTCATTGCGGTTCTGATCGCCATACCTCTTGGCGTCAGAGCTGCTGTGAACCGCGGCGGCTTGGCTGACAAAACCTTGAATGCTTATTCTTTGCTCGGCATCTCCGTACCAGGCTTTCTGCTCAGTTTGTTTTTTGTGCTTGTTTTTGCGGTACGGCTGAAGTGGTTTCCGGTGTCAGGTTATGCCCCGCTTCATGAAGGGCTTGGCAGCTTTCTGAAGTTTATGTTCCTGCCGGCTCTCTCTATTGGTATTGTCATGTCATCGCTGACTGCACGTATCGTGAAGGCGTCCATGCTGGAGGTGCTGCATGAAGGGTTTGTCAAAACGGCGCTTTCAAAAGGGCTCCGCCAGAACACCATCATCTACAAGCATGTCCTTCGCAACGCGCTTATTCCTATCTTAACCGTAGTTGGCGGGTCATTTGGCACATTAGTGGCAGGCGCTGCGGTTATCGAAACGATCTTTAACATCCCAGGGCTTGGCCAAATGCTGGTTCATGCGGTGGAGCGCAGAGACTATGCCGTCATTCAAGGGATGGTGCTGTTTATTGCTATCGTTTATGTGGCAGTCAACCTTGCTGTTGATCTGCTATACGCAGTCGTTGATCCACGGATTAGGCTGCAATAATTTTGGCTTCAGGAGGCTATGACATTGACAGATTCAACAGTGCAAGAAGGGAAGCAGCAAGCTCGCCGGACGAGCCTTATACATTCACAGCCGGTAAGGCGATTCATGGCCAACCGTACCGCAGTCATTGGCGGCGTGCTGATGCTTCTGCTCATAGCGGCATCTTTGCTGTCGCCATGGCTTGCCCGGTTCGAGCCGCAAGCTGTCGATGTAGTTAGCCGGCTTAAGCCGCCTAGCGTGAAGCACTGGTTCGGAACTGACAATCTGGGCCGTGACGTATTCAGCCGCACTTTGAATGGCACGAAAATTTCCATACAGGTAGGGTTGACGGTAGCGCTTGTCAGCTCGGCTGCGGGCCTTGTCATTGGTTTGTATTCGGCTTATTATCGGCGCCTAGATCAAGTGCTAATGCGAATAATGGACGGTATTTTTGCTTTTCCGGCCGTTCTGCTCGCGATGGCGATGATGGCTGCGCTCGGTCCTAACGTATCTAATTTAATGATTTGCTTAAGCATCGTGTTCACCCCGGCGGTCGCGCGAATTGTCCGGTCATCGGCACTGGTTGTAAAGGAGCAGACTTATATTGAGGCGATGAGGGCGCTTGGCGCATCGCGTACACGCATCTTGTGGCTGCATATTATGCCTGGCACACTGTCGCCGCTGATCGTACAAGGCTCATTCGTGTTTGCGGAATCGATTATCGTCGAGGCTGCGCTTAGTTTCCTTGGTGCCGGCATTCCGGCTCCCATGCCGAGCCTTGGGAATTTGCTCTCAGAGGGCAAGCAGTTCATTTATAATTCCTGGTGGATGACCCTATATCCGGGATTCGCGCTCATTTTGTCAGTACTTGCGATGAACTGGTTCGGAGACGGCTTGCGTGACATGTTGGATCCGCATGCGCGGACGAAACGCAAGCGCAGCAGAAAAGGCTCCATGAATAAGAACACAAGCGACAACAATAATGAGAAGGTTAGCTCTGCGACTCAAGCTTCATCCTAAAGGAGGAAGGTCCGTTGGCAAGCGAAAACTTACTAGAAATCAAAGCGCTTCAAACCTATTTCCATACGGAAGCCGGCAAGGTTTCGGCCGTTGATGGCGTTTCTCTGGCAGTTGGAGCAGGAGAAATCGTAGGCATTGTCGGCGAGTCGGGCTGCGGAAAAAGCGTTACGGCCCAGTCCATTCTTCGGTTATTGGACGAGAAATCACAAGCGAGCTACAGTGGTGAAGTCTACTTCGAAGGGGTTGACCTGCTGAAGCTCAGCCAACGTCAAATGCGCGGCGTTCGTGGCAATGACATATCGATGATCTTTCAAGATCCGCTTAGCTCGCTGAATCCGCTTCTGACCATTGGAGAGCAAATTACGGAAACCATCCGGAGCCACCGGAAATTCAGCAGGAAAAATGCATGGCAGGAAGCCGTTCGTCTGCTTAGGCTTACCGGCATTCCAGCGCCAGAGCGGCGAGTCCATGAATACCCGCATCAGCTCTCAGGCGGAATGCGCCAGCGAGTCATGATTGCGATTGCGCTGGCTTGCGAGCCGAAGCTGCTTATTGCGGACGAGCCGACAACAGCGCTTGATGTAACGATTCAGGCGCAAATTATGGACTTGATTGCAAAGTTAAACCGTGAGCTAGGCATGAGTGTACTGCTGATTACGCATGATCTTGGCGTTGTTGCCGAGGTATGCCACCGTGTTGCAGTCATGTATGCGGGACAAATCGTAGAGACAGCTGACGTAGCAACGCTGTTTCGGGAACCGCAGCATCCGTACACCATCGGTTTGCTTCAATCAATTCCAAGCCTTGACCGTGACCGCACAAAGCCGCTGCAGGCCGTGGAGGGCTTTGTCCCAGCACTGCACCAATTGCCAAAGGGCTGCCGCTTCGCCCCGCGCTGCCCGCATGCGGATGCGCTCTGCCGTACTGAAATGCCGCTTCTAGAATCTAAGGGAAGTTCAGGATCGCAAGCACGCTGCTGGCATTCGGAAGCCTTATCTCAGAAGGAGGCGGTAAGACATGCCTGATATTGCAAAGGAGCAGCTTCCTTTAAAGCCAATTCTTGAAGTGAACGGGCTCCGCAAGTATTTTGCTTCGAAGCAGCCCGGCTCCTGGCGCACCAAGACCTTGAAAGCCGTTGACAATGTTTCCTTTCACTTATACGAAGGAGAAACCTACGGACTTGTTGGCGAATCCGGTTGCGGCAAGAGTACGCTAGGCAGGACTCTGCTAAGGCTCACCGAACCTACAGAAGGGACTGCTTTATATAACGGAAAGGATTTATTCTCCTTGCCAGGCAAGGAGCTGCAAGCTAGCCGAAAGCAGCTGCAAATGGTGTTTCAAGATCCGTTCGCCTCGCTTCATCCTCGTAAATCCATTGGTGCTGCGCTGACGGAACCGCTGATCATCCATCGTATTGGCACACCAGCCGAGCGTTATAGCCGCGTGTTGGAAATTTTGCGAGTGGTTGGGCTGCAGCCCTCCCATTATGATAGGCTGCCCCATGAGCTCTCGGGCGGACAGCGCCAACGTGTGGTGCTGGCGCGCGCGCTCATCCTTGAGCCAAAGTTAGTCATTTGCGATGAGCCTGTATCAGCACTTGATGTCATAATCCAAGCACAAATTTTGAATTTAATGAAGCAGCTTCAGCAGGATTTTAAACTGACTTATTTATTTATTGCCCATGATTTGGGCGTTGTCAGGCATATCTCGGACCGAATCGGCGTGATGTATTTGGGTAAGCTCGTGGAAGAAGCGCCGACCGACCAGTTGTTTGCCTCACCTAAGCATCCGTATACGCGAGCGCTGCTGTCCGCAGTCCCGAAATCCGATCCTGCTGGAAAGCGGGACCGCATATTGCTTGAGGGGGATGTGCCATCGCCGCTTGATCCGCCAACAGGCTGTACCTTCCATCCTCGGTGTCCGCTTGCAACCGAGAGATGCCGCAAGGAAATACCGGTGAAGCGAGAGGTCGCAGACCGGCATTTTGCCGCTTGCCATTTAGCCTGAAGTTAGAGAGGGGAAGCATTTGATGAAAAAAATCCATTTAGGCGTATTCGAAGTTAACAGCGTCAATCACCTTACACAGGGGATTTGGGCGCATCCGGCACAAAACCGTATCCATTTCAACAGCTTGGATTATTGGCTCGGTATCGCGAAAATACTGGAAAAAGGGAAATTCGATTTTATGTTTTTTGCCGATTCTTACGGGTCGCCAAGCAAAAACGCGGAGCTTGCTTTCCGTGAAGCTTCCGGTCCTCCCGGTAATGATCCGATGCTGCTGCTTCCAGCTCTGGCAGCCGCTACCGAGCATTTGTCCTTTACGATGACAACGTCTACGACTTACGAAGCTCCCTATGCCAATGCGAGGAGATTTGCCACACTGGACCATTTATCCAAAGGGCGAATCGGCTGGAACGTCGTGACCACCAGTTCGCCATCGGCAGCGGCATTGTTCGGACGGAGCGAGTTCGTCCCGCATGATGAGCGTTATGACATTGCGGATGAATTCCTTGACGTAAGCTATAAGTATTGGGAAGGAAGCTGGGAAGAGGATGCACTGCAAATCGACCGTGCCCAGCGTGTGTTTACGGATCCATCCAAAGTCCATCCGGTTGCGCATGAAGGCAAATACTTTAAATCGCAGGGCTATTTCTCCAGTTCGCCATCGCCGCAGCGTACGCCTGTACTTTTCCAAGCGGGCAGCTCGGAACGCGGCCGCGCATTTGCTGCGAAGCATGCAGAGGGCGTGTTCCTAAAGGCTCCGACCTTAGAGGTGCTGCGCGACCAAATTGCCGATATCCGTCGGCGTGCGGCAGCTTACGGCAGGGAACCGGGATCGATCAAGGTATTCACGGGCCTGTCTGTCGTTACAGCAGCTACGAGCGAGGAAGCGCATCGTAAGCATGAGGAGTATTTAAGTTATCAGAGCGCTGAGGCGACCCTGTCCAGCTATGCATCCGTTACGGGAATTGATTTGACCAAGTTGGACCCTGATTCCTATTTTGAAAATATTCATACGGAAATGGGCCAGACGCATACCGACCGGTTCACTAAACATGCGAAGACTAAAAAAACGGTCGGCGAGGTCCGAGACGATTTTCTGAAAAAGGGCTTCCGCGGCGTAACGATCATCGGCTCGCCGGAGGAGGTCGCTGACCGAATTGCAGAAGTCGTAGCGATTACAGATGTGGACGGGTTCAATCTGGAGCCGTATGTGCTGCCAGATTCCTATACGGATTTTGTGGAGCTCGTGATTCCGGTCCTTCAGGAGCGCGGATTGTTTAAACGTGAATATGAGCAGGGAACCTTTCGGGAGAAGCTGTTCGGAAATGCTAGATTGTCAGAAGGACATCCAGGCGCCGCATTTAGGCATGCGCCTGCAAAAGCATGACAGCAATGAATATATCGGCAAAAAAAGATAAGGTTACTAATATAAGAGAAGCCTCCATTCGCGCAGAGCTAACAGAACGACAATGGTCTTTCCTTCAGCAAGCTCGCAAGCTTGGCAGAGAGCAGATTGGCCCGGCAGCTTGGCAGGTCGATCATGATGCGCGATATCCTCATGAAGCGATCCAATCGCTCAAGGAAGCTGGCTTGCTTGGCATTACAGTTCCGGAAGAAGCGGGTGGCCATGGAGCAGGCTTCGGCGGCGACACGCTTCTGCTACCCCTTCTTCTGATGGAGCTGGCCGCTTGGTGTTCTTCCGCCTCGCAAGTATTCACGCTTCACAATACAGGAGTGCAGCTGGTACATGCCCTTGGAAATGCGGAGCAACATGCTTTTTTCTTTGATAAAGTGGTCAAGCATGGCGAACTGTTCGCAAGCTTTGGCAGTGAGGCTGGAGCAGACCGCTTTAAGCTAGGGAGTGGGCTTGCTGCTGTTGACGGAGGCTTCTGTTTAAGTGGAACAAAAATTTTCGCTACGGGATCTACAGGTGCAAAATGGGCCATTTGGCGTTCAGTAAGAACGGATATGGATGGGAGTCAGGAAGATCGTTTCGTTATGCCAATCGTTGATTTGACAGCGGAAGGCATTACCGTCACCGACGATTGGGACGGCATCGGCCAAAGAGGTACGGGCAGCGGCACAGTGCTTGCTGACCACGTACATGTGCCAAGCGGGAGCGTCATCGGAGGCGGTGGGGCTTATGGACTGATCCATCCCTTTTTCAATACGCAGTTCCATATTCATTTTGCCGCGCAGTATGTTGGTATTGCTGCCGGCGCTCTTCGTGATGCCTTGGACTATGTGAAGGAGAAGTCGCGTACGTGGACTGCAGGTTTAAAAGTGACAGATGACCCGGCAATTCTACTGCGGATAGGCGAGATGGATGCGAAGCTTGAAGCCGCGAGACAGCTTGTACTACATGCAGCGCGTCTGCTGCAAGCGGCGCAGTCGGCGCCGGAGCTCTATCCGTCCGCTGCTCTTGCTGCCTCACAAGCGAAGGTAATCGCAACCTCAGCCAGCCTGGAAATTACTTCCGATGTGTTTCAGCTCATGGGAGCGAGAGCTGCTACAAGAAAATACGGGTTTGACCGGTATTTCCGTAATGCGCGCACGCTTACCTTGCATGATCCAGTCGATAAGCAGAGGGAAGCACTCGGAAAGTCGGCATTGTTCAGTGAATGTGGCGAGTAAGTAAAATCAGCAGCAACTTCAAAAGCTAAAAGCAGCACCAGAAGATGATTTTGTAATAAACGAAGGTTAACCTGTTTGTTAGGGTTAACCTTTTTTTCGATGGACGACTTCAGTTGAAAGAGAAATCTAACGCCAACTGAGCAGAATTTAATAGAAATAAAAAGGATAGATCTAAAATTAGATCTATCCTTTTTGAGCTTTTGAAAATGAGATTGTTAAATTATTCGAAAACTGAAAAGACTACTTCCCACTTTGAATATGCTCTGCGATTTTGCGGCCATGGTACCGTCCCGACTCGATAAAGATTTCATTGGCCTCATGACGGGAGGCAACCACGCCTGCTAAGTAGATGCCGGAGACATTCGTTTCCATCGTGTCTGGATCAAAGGTAGGGTAGCCTTCGTCCTCCATCGTAACGCCGCTAGCGGTTAGGAAGTAACGATCGGGATGGAAGCCGGTTAAAGCTAATACAAAATCATTCGGTATTTGGATGTCACCCTCCGGTCCCCGAACCGTGATGTCATTATTGTCGATTGCGATGACTTGGGAGTTAAACAGCATGCGGATGGAGCCTTTGGCTACTTTACTTTGAAAACCGGGTTTCACCCATGACTTGATGCTTGAAGAATAATCTTCCCCGCGATATACGACCGTCACATCCGCGCCAACGCGCTCCAGTTCAAGCGCCGCGTCGATTGCAGAGTTGCTGCCGCCGATAATCGCGACCTTCATGCCTACATAGGGATGGGATTCTCTGAAAAAGTGGCTGACTTTATCCAATTGCTCTCCAGGTATGCCTAGCTCATTCGGATGGTCGAAATAACCAGTGGCAATGATGACATATCGGCTTTTGTAGGAACGCTTTTGGCCAAAACGGTCTTCGCCTTCAAGTAAAAAAGATCCACTGTCGGGTGTGATACGATTAATGGCTTCATAAGCCTGAACACGGATATGATGGCGCTGAGCGGCTGTTCGGTAATAGTTCAAAGCCTCCAGCCTCGAAGGCTTGTCATTGGCGGTCGTAAACGGGATGCCTCCGATTTCAAGCAATTCCGGTGTGCTGAAAAAATGCATGTAAGTCGGGTATTGCGAAATGGAATGGACGATATTTCTTTTTTCTATAACAAGCGGACGGAGCCCGATCGCTTCCAGCTCGATGGCTGCTGCCAAGCCGCAGGGACCTGCTCCGATAATGATGGCTTCTTCTGTTTGCATACGCAGTATCCTCCTAAAAATAAGGCGAAGCTTTTGCTGCCTCTACTCTCTATCTTTAACTCTATTTTACTTTGCAGCGCGTATATTGTGCAAATTTGGTTTTTTGACTCTCTTGTACAGTCAAAGGAATATTGTATAATAATGTGGAACTGTTTTTATTTATCGGCTGGTTTCCTATGAAGCTAGCATTCGCATACGAAAGAATTGGAGGAGATCACATGCGGCGGCGTTTTGTAATAGAGGCAGTATTAGTGGCAACGTATGGGCATCTTCTTGTACCGAGCCGTCCGATTGATTACGTTGTTCCATACTCATCCATCGCAGAGCTCTATGAAATGAGGGATGGTGTAGAACCGGTCATGGATGATCCAGACGATGATGGGCATGTCAAAAGCAAAATAAATGAACTCATCGCTTTTTTTGAAGATTCACTCAATCGGAAGAAAATTGAAAAGGCTATGCAGGTGCCATGGAGAGAGAGTTCACCACTCCTTCTGAACGAGATGATTCAATTTACGGTTGTGCATGCCGTCGATAATGCGCACTACGGTGAAACCTTTGATCCGATAGAAACAGAGCTGCTTCTAACGAGCTTAAAGCTGAACGTTCCGCTTTTGTCCGATCAGTTCGAATTTCAAGATAAACTGATTGAGGCTGAAGTCCCCGTGCAAATCTATGATATCGAGGATTTTGAATTCGCGGTAGAGGAAGGCATTTCTTCAAGTGATATGGAGCTACCTTTTGAGTCGGACAGGTTTTAAATATTTATGGTTTACCCCTCTTGCGCAAAACAGAGGGATGATGTTAAGATTTGGATGTATTAGGAAGAATTGATTAAATGGAAAATGAAAAGGGGGGCTTTAGGATGTTGAACGGTGACTTTGGAAAGTTTGTTTTCGGCGTGCAGATCAGCTTGAATTTCCAATTTAATCCATCAACATGCCGACTGGCCTGCCTTCGTGCAATGGCGTCAACGTAGCGTTTTTTCGCCGTTGCTCGCTTACATACGAAGATCTCTAGCCAATGATGGCTTGAGGTCTTTTTTTGTTTCCATCAGGGGAAGGAGCTGTCTAATGAGAACGCTTTTACGGCTAATGATTTATGTAAGGCCAAGCATGAGATGGGTAGTTACCGCGGTTTGTATTATGATTTTGGCCACGATCTTCGACTTGGTTGCTCCATGGATTTTGGGAGAAATATTTGACAAGGGGATTGGTAAAGGCAATATGTCGGTCGTTATTGGTTTAACTCTTGCTTTGGCAGGCATTCAAGCGCTTAAGAGCGCTGGCATGTTTGTACAAGGATATTCTCAGGAGCTTGTCGGCCAAAATGTCGTATTCAAGCTTCGGAAGGAGCTTTATGAGCATTTGCAGCGGTTGTCCTTTTCCTATTATGACCGGGCACAGACCGGACAATTAATGTCCAGAATGACAGGCGATATTGATGCGGTGAAAAACTTTGTCGGGTTTGGCGCCATGAACCTGTTTACGGGCATGCTGACCTTTCTTGGCACCATTATCTTTATGATGACGATGCAGTGGAAGGTCACGTTGATCAGTTTAGTAACGATACCCTTTATCTTGTTCGTTTTGTTCCGTTTCAACCATAAGGTGGGGCCGGCATGGTCCAGCATCAGGGAGCAAATGGGCCGATTAACAACGACGCTGCAAGAGAATATTTCAGGCATTCGCGTCGTTAAATCGTTTGCGACCGAGACGGTGGAGCAGCGGAAATTTGCAGAGCGGAATGAGCAAAACTTTGAGACGAATATGGATCGGGCCAAGCTGGAGGCGAAGAGTTTCCCGTTAATGGGCTTTTACGGGGGATTGACCTTCGTGCTGATGATTTGGATCAGCGCCATCTTTGTTGTGCGCGGCGAGATGTCCATCGGAACCTTCATGGCTTTTCAATGGTATACATGGGGAATTATTTGGCCACTTAACATGCTGGGCTGGCAAATTAATATATTTCAGCAAGCCATTAAGGCTGCGCCACGGGTCTTTGAAGTGCTCGATACGCCAATCGATATTAAAAATCCGGTTTCAGGAACACCTGCTGGCAACATAAATGGGAATGTCTCATTCAAGCAGGTCTCGTTTTATTTTTCCGATCAAGACCAAACGAAGGATAAACCGATATTGGATGACATTACATTTCATGTGAAGGCGGGAGAGGTCATCGGCGTACTTGGCGCAACGGGCTCTGGCAAGAGCAGTCTGATTGGCTTGCTATCGCGATACTATGATACTTCGGGCGGGCAAGTGCTGATAGACGGAGTCGATGTCAAAAATTACGAGCTTGACGGTCTTCGCAGAAGCATCGGTGTTGTCCCGCAGGAAACCTTTCTCTTCTCTGCATCGATAGGCGATAACATTGCTTATGGCTGTCCTGATGCTACGCAGGAGCAAATTGAGGAAGCTGCGAAAAAATCACAGATTCATGATTTTATTCAAAGCTTGCCTAGTGGGTATGATACGCGAATTGGAGAGCGGGGAGTCGGTTTGTCCGGAGGTCAGAGGCAGAGAGTGGCGCTGGCTAGAGCCATATTAACGGATCCTCCAATCCTTATCTTAGACGAAGCAACGGCGAGCGTCGATACTGCGACGGAATCGGCCATTCACGAAGCTTTGCTGGAAGTCATGAAGGGGAAAACGACATTTATTATCGCGCAGAGGCTATCCTCTATCCAGCATGCGGATCGTATTATCGTGCTTGAAAACGGTCGATTGACTGAGCAGGGGACACATAAGCAATTAAACGAGGGCAATGGCTTTTTCCGTCAATTATTTGACAGGCAGAAGGAAATCACGCCAACCTAGAAAAGAGGCGATACCATGAGTCAAGTCGAATGGGATTCGGATAACGAAGCCGAGGAGAAGCCATTTAACGGCCAATATTTCAAGCGCATGCTGGGCTATCTTGTTCCTTACCGCAAATTAATGACATGGGTAGTCATCGTAGTGCTCCTAAACATGCTCCTAAGCTTATCGGAACCGATCATCCTGGCTTATATCATTGATAAAGGAATCATTGATCAAAATTTTACCATCATTCACGTGCTTGGAGCAGTACTTCTAGGCATAAAGCTGCTGGGCTGGCTGTTTAGCTGGCTGCATACCAAATGGATCAATCATACTGGACAGCGAATTTTATTCGATTTGCGTCAGCAATTATTTAATCATCTTCAGACCTTATCTTTCCGTTTTTTCGACGGGCGTCCTGCTGGCAAAATCATGTCTCGCATTACGAACGATACGAACGCGATTGGGGAACTGATTAACGGCGGACTTATTACGATGGTTATGGAAGTTACTCATCTTCTCGGCATAGTTGTCATCCTTGTGTGGATGGATTGGCAGCTGGCACTGCTTTCATTTATTATGATGCCGCTGCTTTTTGTTATCGTTATGAAGCTTCGTCCGAAGATTGAAGGCTCGTGGTCACGCTCACGTTCGACAATGTCTTCGATTAATGGTCATTTGAACGAGACAATCCAGGGAATCAGGGTCATCCAAGCGTTCTCGCGTCAGGACAAAAACAACGAAAAGTTCAATACGATCAATATGCGAAACAAACAGGCTTTTATGCGGGCAATCACACTGGAATCTACCGTCTATCCGTTAGTTGAAATGATCGGGATGCTGGGCACCTGCATTGTCGTATGGTTTGGAGCGATGAGAGTCATGGAAGGCGCGATTACGCTCGGCTTTATTATGGCCTTTATCAATTATTTGTGGCGCTTCTGGGGGCCGCTTAGCGCATTGTCCAAAGTATACAGTCAGCTTCTCTCCGCGATGGCATCGGCAGAACGGATATTTGAGGTGCTGGACACCGAACCAGAGGTGAAAAATAGCAGCAGAGCCAAGGTTCTTCCGCCAATAAGGGGAGAAGTAGCGTTTGAAAATGTATCCTTTCGCTATGAGGAAGGAAAGCCTGATGTGCTCCATCAAGTCTCGTTCCGCGTAAAGTCAGGTCAGCGGGTAGCCTTGGTTGGGCCGACCGGCGCAGGGAAAAGCACCATAGTCAATTTGTTAATGCGCTTCTATGATGCAACAGACGGCGTCGTCCGAATTGATGGCGTTGATGTCAAGGAGGCAACGCTTGAATCCTTGCGGAAGCAGATGGGAATCGTGCTGCAGGACTCCTTTGTTTTCGCGGGAACGGTGGAGCAAAATATGCGTTATGGAAACGAAGAAGCTTCTGATGAGGAACTGCGGCGCGCAGGCGAAAACGTAAGGCTCGATCGCGTTGTCTCCAAGCTAGCGGATGGTTACCAGACAGAGCTGGAGGAACGCGGCTCAAAGCTTTCTGTCGGTCAGCGTCAATTGCTCGCATTTGGCCGTGTCCTCTTATCCGATCCGAAAATATTGATTCTGGACGAAGCGACTTCAAGCGTCGACACGGAGACCGAGCAGCATATCCAAGCAGCGTTGCATACATTGCTAGCCGGAAGAACGGCATTTATCATTGCTCACCGCCTATCAACGATCAAGGATGCGGATTTTATATTGGTGGTAGAAGATGGCCGAATTGCCGAGCAAGGCTCACATGAGGAATTGATGCAGCAGGGGGGCTTGTATGCGAAGCTCGTGCTAACCCAGCTGTCCATGCAGGAATCCGTTTTTTTGCAAACCAGTTCATAAACAAGGTAGGACGAAACAAGAAGCGCGGGTGGCGCTAGCTTGTTTCGTCCTCTTTTTTGGTCCGGTCAATGGCTTGAGCCATCGTTTTGTCGGTTAAATGAGCATAAATTTGCGTCGTTTCCGGAGAGGCATGACCAAGCTGCTCCTGTGTTTTGTAAATATCATTGCGCAAATAATAATCCGTCGCGAAGCTATGTCTTAATTTATGTACGGATAAGTACGGTTTGCCAAAACGCTTGGCATATTTAATGACCATTTCCTGAATGGCCCTTTTGGTCATGCGCGCACCTTCATGCTTGCCATTCGCTATGGCGAGAAAAAGGGCTTTTTCACGCTTTGGCGCTTTGTAGCGAACCTCTCGGAGCGTGAGATAGGCTTGCAAATCCTCGACCGCTTCCTGACGGAAATAGACAGGCGTCTTGAAATTATCATCGTTTTTGCCTTTTCGGTAGACATAACATAACTTCTTCTTCAAATCGATATCATCGACATTCAAATTGACAAGCTCTGAAACCCGCAGTCCTGAATGTAAAATAAAGCTGATAATGCAGGCATCGCGCGTCATATTCAAGTCATAAGAATATAAAGCTTGCTTATTCGAGGCAACGTCCGCTGCGTAATGCTGCTTGATATAAGCCATGAACTCCGAAATTTCTTCCTCCTGCAGCAGTTTTCCTTCCAGCTTGGCTGCCGTATCCTTCGGTTTGTGTGTTCGCTTGATCATAACCTTTGCCATCACATTTCGTTTCAATAACGGATAAAATTCCTCATCCTCGGCAATCTGGCTTAAATAATGAAACAGGGAGCGAAGGGAAGAGAGCTTGCGCGAGATCGTTGTTTTGCTATTTCGCTCCGCTTTGTAGGTTGATAAATACATGCGGAATCCGTCTATACTGTCCATGTGCAGCTTCTCTAGCTCTAACAGTGTTACTTCTTTGATTGCAGAAGCCTCAGATAATCCCTCTGCCATCAACCAGTTCAAAAAGGTTTCATAATCTCTCATATATTCCACGAGGGAGGAGGGGGACAAGTCCGGCAACTTAAAGTTAATAAATTTATCAATGTACCAGGGCATCGCGGGCAGGCGTTTATCCAGTTCCTCGCGATCCTTTTGTTTTAAAATATTGATACCCGATCAGCCCCTCTTAATTAATGACATTATTATTTAATTAGGTTAAAAGAACATAATAATAATTATGTTAACAAATTTAATGTTATCAGCTTATGTTATCTCCTAATTGTAGCAATGTGGCTAAAGCCATACAACGGGAACAGGAAAAATAAACTAAAAAGAGCCTCTTTGAAAGAGGCTTTTAAAAAGATTACTTTTGCTTATAAGTTGATTGCTGTAAATCGGCGATTTAGAAATTTAGGATTTTCGATTTCATCCAGTAGAACGGACGCATAATCTTCCATACTGATCTTGCTCTTATGCTGCGAATTCAGAAGGAAATGATCTTCACCAAGCTGAACCTTGCCCGTTTTCTCCCCAGGCTCGAATACGGCTGCAGGGCTAAAGAATGTCCATTTCAATTCTTTTTCTCCGCGCAGCACATCTAGCTGGTCGCTTTGCGCTTTGGCTGTTGCATAATAAAGGGAGGGAAACTGAGGTGTATCCATTAAACGTGTCCCTTGATCATCCACTAACAAGCTGCCTGCGCCTCCAACATTGTATAAAACCGTTCTTTGCGACGGTTTTAGTGCAGCAATCAGATGCTTAATCACTTCTACGTGCTTGTGCTCTTCACCCGGTTTAGCGGAGAAGGAATTCACAATAGCATCAAAAGAACTTAATTCGCTACCTAGTTGAAATATGTCCTTAACCAACACTTCGATTCCTTCCGTGCTGCTTAGTTTAGAGGCATCACGTACGACGGCGGTCACGAAGTGGCCACGGCTTTTTGCTTCCTCTAAGATTCGGCTTCCTACACGGCCAGATGCTCCAATAACGGCTATTTTCATTTGAATAATCTCCTTGTTCATGTGAATTTTGAACATTCAATAACTGTTCATTAATTTTAATATATACAGTTACAATAAGGGCGAAAAATTAAAAGCGCCTTCAATCACGGAATGTAACTATTATAGTTACAGGAATCTTTTTTTGTCAACTTTATATTTCAGATTTTAGCTGTTTTGTAAATTAGTAAATGTATGTAATTGTCGCATATCGGTTACATTCCCCTGATAACTGTGCTAAACTCGAACACATGCCAAGCGAGGATTTCCCATTCTTATTCCAATTTATTCAGCAGTATGTATTTTAAGCAAACGAAGGAGGTTCATTTTCTAAATGAACATTAAATTCATACCCCATAGTATAGCGCTATTCTTGATTTTTATTCTGGCCTTCAGCATTCCGGCACAGTCGGCTCAAGCCGCTTCGCCTGCAACTCTGAAAGTTGGGAGTTCGGGTGCCGATGTACCTGATTTGCAATATAGATTAAAGACGTTAGGTTATTTCAATAAAGATGTCACAGCTTATTTTGGCACGACGACGCTCGAGTCTTTGAAACGTTTTCAGAAGGATTACGGCATCGCTTCTGACGGCGTGGCAGGCAAACAGACGTGGGAGACACTCAAAAAAGTTTCGGTTAACCAAACCGAGCTTACTTTGCTGGCGAGAATCATTTATGCGGAAGCACGCGGCGAATCCTACAAAGGACAGGTAGCGGTAGGAGCAGTCGTTATGAACCGTTTAGCCTCATCAAGCTTTCCTAATTCGATAAGAGGCGTGATTGAGCAGCCTAGAGCCTTCACTGCTGTTGATGATGGTCAATACAAGCTTACCCCAGACAAAACGGCTTATCAAGCTGCCCAGGATGCCGTTAAGGGCTATGACCCTACGGGAGATGCACTCTATTACTTTAATCCGCAAACCGCTACATCGGATTGGATTTGGTCGCGTAAGCAGACCGTGAAGATCGGCAGGCACATTTTCGCAGTGTAATGTTCAGGTTTTGGCCATGCATCGTATCGAAGGAAGCGTTTCTTAATGACAAGCGATTTATGCTTTCATTAGGATTCGCTTTTTTTTATTGTCAAAATCGACAAAATAACCATTTTCAAAGTCGTAACCAATCATGTTACAATAATATTGTAAGTACCCTACTTTTTAAAAACTACCGGAGGTGCATGTCATGCAAGTAGAAATTTGGTCGGATTACGTATGTCCGTTTTGTTATATAGGAAAAAGGAAGTTTGAGCTCGCATTGGAGCGTTTTGCCCATAAGGAGCAAATCGAAACCGTATTTCGCAGCTTTGAGCTCGATCCCGGCGCAGATCCTCATTCAGGGAAAAGCACCTACAGCATGCTCGCAGCAAAATACGGGATGAGTATTGAAAAAGCGAAAGAGACCACACAAAATGTGGCGGAACAAGCGGCGGCCGTTGGCTTAACGTTTCATTTCGACAAGGCCGTGTCAACGAACACGTTTGACGCGCACCGAGTCGTTCATTTTGCTGCGGAGCAGGGCAAGGAGAAGGAGATGTCTGAGCGCTTGTTCAAAGCCCATTTTACGGATGGAGAAAATGTTGGCGATCGTGGCGGCTTGACTGCGCTAGCAGTTGAAGTTGGTTTGGATGCGGCAGCAGTGACTGAAATGCTGGCGTCTACTCAGTTTAGTGATGCTGTTCGCGGACAAGAAGAGGAAGGAAGCGCCCTAGGTATTCGCGGTGTGCCATTTTATGTCGTTGATCGCAAATACGCTGTATCAGGCGCACAATCTCCGGAAGTATTCCTTGATACATTGAACAAAGCTTGGAACGAGAAACACCCTGTTTTTATACAAGTGAATGACGGAGATACGGATGTATTATGCACGGATGGGTATTGCGCGCCAGACGCCCCTAAATCATAATAGATAGAAAGGGCGGCGGCTTGCTTATGAAAAAATCAAAGTCGAGAAGCTCTTGTCAAATCCAGCGTGTAGCACGAATGGTCAGCATTAATAAAAACTCAGCATCGCTGGAGATCAATGGTCAAAAAATTAATGTTCCGATCATTAAAATCGCCGAGGAAGCACTTCCCGGCGATTTCGTTCTCTGGACAGGCCAATGCGGGAGTCCCGTACCAAAAACAGTCACTATAATTAAAATGGAAAAGGAAGTGGATACAATGGGTAACAATGCGAAAATCGGCGGCGGCGGCTTTCATCATATCGCTATCCGCGTATTTGATTTTGATAAAACGGTTGCATTTTATACAGAAGTGCTTGGGTTTAAGGAGCAAGTGAGATGGGGAGAGGAGAATACTCGGGCGATCATGCTTGATACGGGTGATGGCAATTATTTAGAAGTATTCGCAGGCGGTGCACAAGGTCAGAAGGACGAAGGCGCATTCTTGCATCTCGCTTTACGGTCCGATAATGTAACAGAAGCTATAGAGCTTGCAAGAGCCGCAGGCATGGAAGTAACAGTTGAGCCAAAGGATGCTGTTTTGGGAGGCGTACCGGTCAGAATTGCGTTCTTTAAAGGACCTGACGGCGAAATTATCGAGTTGTTCGAAAGCACAGGCAAGAACAAGCTTTAAGAACTTATTTGTCACTAATGAATTCTCGTCTTATAATAGATAACGGTAATGAAGACAACTGCTTATAAAGCAGCAATGTCATGCAAATGTTTAGGGGGAATGAATTTTGACAGTAGAATCACAGCGCCTTCTCGTGTTCGTAGGCTCATATGCGGAAGCGGGAGATAACGGCGTTTATGTGTATGCTTTCGATGAGGCAACGGGAACATTAACTTTGACTGACGAATTCGCTGGTCTTAAAAATCCGACGTTTCTAAATGTTGACGCGAAGCGCAAGCTGCTGTACGTGATTTCTGAGACAGTTAATCAAGCAGGCCAAAAGGTTGGAGAAGCTGCAGCTTTCTCTATTGATGCTGCGGGCGGTTCCATTCAGCTCATGAACCGTGAGATCACGGTTGATTCGACGACCTGCCACATTCAGCGCTACGAGAATGGCCGTTTTCTAACCGTTACAAGCTATCATGGCGGGATGATTGGGTTAATGAGCATTACGGAAGAAGGAGCAGTCGGATCATTGCTTGATGTTCGGCAGCATGAAGGCAGCAGCCAGCATCCCGATCGCCAAGACCGACCGCATCCACACTCGTCCTTCTATAGCCCAGATGGCCGTTACTTGCTCGTATCGGATTTGGGACTTGATCGAATAGTGACTTACGCACTTGATGAATTAAATAGCAAGCTTGTGCATCAAAGCGAGGTGGCACTGCACCCAGGAGCAGGTCCGCGTCATTTGAGCTTTCATCCCAATGGAAAGCTTGTCTATGTCATTAATGAGGTGGATTCAACGATTACTTCGTTTACATACGATAAAGAATCCGGTCAATTAGTGACACAAGAGACGGTGAGTACGCTGCCGCCTGATTTCAAGGATGAAAACTCCTGTGCCGAAATCAAGGTATCTGCTGACGGTAAATACCTATACGGCTCCAATCGAGGACATGACAGCATCGTTGTTTTTGCCATCCATGAGCAGTCAGGGATGTTGGTACTTGTCCAACACATTTCGGTCGAGGGTGGACATCCACGCCATTTTGCAATTACGCCGAACGGGGATTTTTTGCTCGCAGCTAATCGGGACACGGATAATATCGTAACCTTTAAGATCGACAAAGCCAGTGGAAAACTGGAGCACACGGGTATCAGCACTACGGTTTCAAAGCCAGTTTGTGTAGTTCCTGTTTATTTAACAACATAAATGATTAACGGCATAAGTATAGAGATGAAAAGGGGAAAACATAAGCGTGGCTATTAACGAAGACGATAAACCAAAATTGAAGGCAACAAAAATTTTCAAATGTAAAAATCCGGATTGCAAGGCATGGGTAAGAGACGAATTTGCAGCAACAGAGCAAACCTGCCCGATCTGCAAAGGGCCAATGCTCAGAAGCATGCGCCATTTGCCAGCAGTCCAAAACAAACCGAAGCCACAGCCTCGCAAACCGAAATCTGATTACTAGTAACGGAAGATCAATACTTAATAAAATCCCAATTCGCTTTCGAACAGCGGTTGGGATTTTTTTAATTATTGACAGCAAAGGAATGGATGAACCTATTCGCTTGATCCGAGATCGCATCTTTCGACTGTTGAACTATCAAACGTCCATTTGTGATACGATAGACTTACCAAATGAGGACAGGATGGTTGTTTAATATGCTCTTTTACTTTTTAGCATTATTTACGGCAGCCATCATTGTATGGTTAAACAACCGAAAAAATGAAGCAAACCGCTGGGCGGCCTTTTTCCTTGGCAGCGCCTCGATTGGCGGACTTTCCGATTTTCTTTTAAACTTAAGGTTAACTATCGTTGCCGAGGTATTGCAATTTCTTAATTATACTTTGACACCGTATGCGGTCATCATTTTCAGTCTTTCTTATTCAGGGTGGCTAACCGCTAGGCGCTCTATCCGTACATTCAAACTGTTCTTGTCCATGCCAATACCGTTCATGCTTATTCCCTTTTTCTTTTCAGATAACCGAACGTTATTTTTCAGTTTACTGCTGCTCTGGAGTGCGCCGTATTATCTAAGCACATGCTATTTCCTTGTTGCTTCATTTTGGAGAGAGCGGGACATTCGTCTCAAACGGAGCCGATTTATTTCAATGATCATTATCGTCCCTACACTGATTGCCGTTCTTTTCTTTATATACGTAGCGAAGGTTATATCACCTGATTTTGAATTTTTTAATTATATTTCTGTTTTTATCATCTATTCCCTTGCTGTCGCGCTGCTTTGTACATTCATGTACGGTGTGCTGGGAGTCAGGCTTCGTTTTGAGCATGATCCAATGGAGAATACGATGCGTGCAGTCAGTTCAGGAACGGCCATGCTCAATCACACGCTTAAAAACGAGATTGGCAAAATTGCAATCAGCACGGAAAATTTGAAATCCATGATCCCAGCTCCCGATGAGCAATCGAAGCAGCATATGCAGATTATTATGAATGCTTCCAATCACATGCTTGAAATGGTTGGCCGCATGCACAGCCAGATGAAGGATATCAGCCTTAAAGAGGATAGCGTACCGTTAGCGGACTTCATTGAGCATTGTTTGCTACAGCATGAAGGGCTTTTTAGAAGCTGCGGAGTGGCTGTAAACTGCGTGTATGAGCAGCATCCAACCCTACTATGCGATAAGGTCCATTTTAACGAGGCGCTCGGAAATGTTCTTATCAATGCTTGTGAAGCGATGCCAGGCGGAGGGACGATAGAACTCAAACTTGCAGCGCATCCGAATGGGGTGGAGCTCTCTATTCAAGATAGCGGGATTGGCATACCTAAAGAGAAGCTGGGAGAAGTGTTCGATCCTTTCTATAGCAGTGGGAAGACGGGAAGGAACTTTGGGCTTGGCTTGTCTTATGTGTACAATGTTATGCAGAAAAGCGGAGTGAAAGTCCGGATTACAAGCGTTGAGACGAAAGGGACCAAGGTGAGCTTTCTCTTGCCTAGGAAGAAGCTGCTATAAGTCGCTGAGGAGGTAATCGATTGAGCCATATTAAAGTTTTTATCGTTGAGGATGATGCTGACTGGATTAAGGCGCTCACATCTTATTTGAATAGAGAAGCTGACCTTCTTGTTGTCGGAGCCGCAACAAATGCAGTGGATGCGCTTCGCATGGCACAGACAACCGCTATCGACATCATTCTTATGGATATCCAGCTCGAAGGTAGCGCGCTAGACGGGATTCAAACTGCCATGCTAATGCATGAGAGCACTTCTGCAAAAATTATTATGCTGACGTCACTAAGTGACGAGAGCTCCATGACAAAGGCTTTTACGGCCGGTGCCTTGCAATATTTGGAGAAAACAAGGTTTCAGGAGCTTCCCCAGACGATTCGCGGAGTCTTTCACCATTCGGCACCGATGGAGGCACTGATTAAGGAGCTCGCAAGGCTAAAACGAGAAGAGCAGCTCAAACCATTGACCGGAGCGGAACGTGAAGTATTTGAGTTGATTGAGGCGGGTCATACGCAACCGCAAATTGAGCAGAAGCTGTTCAAAGCGGAAAGCACACTAAAAAACCAAGTAAATAAAATGCTGAAAAAATTCGGCGTGAGCAGCAGTAAGGCGGCAGTTGAAAAAGTTAGGCGAAGAGGCTTGCTTCAGAAGGACGAAACGGAAAACTGAGATTTTGCGAAATTGATGAATGTTGCGGTCACAAGCTATCGATATACAAAGAAGGGTACTACGTCGTGTAGTACCCTTCTTTGTGATGTTCTACGAAAGTTAGCACTGCCGAAGCAACCCAATGGCCATATAAAATGAGGAGAGAGAGGAAGCGAAAGACAATGAAGAATAAAAAAAATCATCATGGGGCTCCGAGTATACTGCTTGTTGATGGCCAATGCTTGCTATGCAATGGCATTACACATTTTGTTGTCAAAAGAGATAAAGCAAATCTTTTCCGCTTCGCTACGTTGCAATCACCGCTTGGACAGCAGCTGTTGCTTGAATGCAAGCTGCCAACGGAGGTTTTGGATACTTTCGTTATGGTGCAGCAAGGGAGCTTTCTCATCAAATCCGATGCTGCTTTACATGTTCTTGTTCGGCTTGGCGGGTGGTGGCGATTTGCAGTTGTAGGAAAGATAGTACCCCGCGTTTTGCGAAATGCGGCATATGATCTGATTGCGCGTAATCGGTATCGTTGGTTTGGCAGGGCAACCCATTGCATTCTGCCAACGCCAGATTTGATAAGCAGGTTTATGGATGGACAAATGCAGCCAGCAGACGTAAAGGCAGAGGGGGATGGGGATGAATAATAAACCTATCTATGTTGAGCTTGAAATCAAAGGATCAATGAGCGAGCTTTGGGAGCATACGCAAAACCCGCTGCTGCATGAGCAGTGGGATCTTCGGTTCACTCAAATTCGCTATTTGCCAAAAAGCCATTCAGCTTCCATACAGAAGTTTTTATACGAGACCCGAATCGGCTTTGGCATAAAAATTTCAGGTACGGGCGAATCCTTTCAAACTAATACAGCCTCTGCGTGCTATCGTAAATCTTCCTTGACCTTTGCCTCTGAGCAGCCAATCTCTTTGATTCGGAGAGGAGGCGGATACTGGAAATATGAAGCACATGCACATCAAATCACGTTTTCTACGCTCTATAGCTATCAAACCCGTTTCGGTTTGGCAGGTTCACTGCTGGATCGCTTCGTGTTCCAGCCCTTATTCGGGTACGCAACAGCTTGGAGCTTTGACCGCTTGCGCATATGGCTGGAGGAGCGAATCCCGCCTGCCGTCATTGCAGAGCGTGCAATCGTTCATTATTTGAGCGTAATGCTCTTAATGCTGATGTGGTGCTATGAAGGCCTTGTGCCTAAGTTGCTTTTCCCTGAAGCGGGAGAGCTGGCCGTCATGCAGCATATCGGTTGGTTCGATGGCATTGAAAAGACAGTGATTGGATTGCTTGGAGCTGCCGAGATCGGCTTGGGTTTGCTTACGGTAGGCTTTCACAGGAGAAGATGGATCTTTACTCTTCAAATGTTTTTACTTCTTGCACTGACTCTTCCGATTGCAATAGCAGAACCCGAGCTGTTCAAATCGCCATTTAATCCCCTTACATTAGCCTTGCCGATGGTCGGTTTATGCTGCACAGCGATGGTCAGCCGCTTGCACTTGCCTCAAGCGTCTCGCTGCAAGCGTGCATATCATAAATCTGCAAAGGAGAGTGGAATGAGCTGATGAGATCAATCTATGAACAGGCGCTCGGAGCTGATTTTGCCAAGCTTCATCCCCGAATTCAACAACGATTTGGGTTCTCCAGCCAAGACCGGACTGCATCGATTGGAAGCGGGGTCATGCACCATATTTGGTATAACAAGCTGGTCGCATTGCCGCTATTTTTCGGTACTTTGCGGCATATTATGTTTCCGAAGGGAGGCACTAACATTCCCTTTTCGATAGAAAATTTCGCATATAAAGATCATTACGGGAGGGAGACGGTCACTTGGATTCGCAAATTCCAATTCACTCGCTCCGTACAGTATTTTGATGCGACGATGGTTTACAGCGGAGAACGAGAAAGAATCGTTGATTATTTGGGAAACCAACAGCATCTAGCCGTTGATTTGGAGATAAGCGTCTCGGAAAATGGCGGCATAAAAATTTGCTCAGGAGATCAACGCTTTTATGAAGGATGGCTTCAATTCAAATGCCCAAATGTATTGACTGGCAAAGCCGAGGTCAACGAATGGTATGATGATCAGGAGAGCTGTTATAAAATAACTGTTGAGGTTCGCAACCCGATCATGGGGCGGGTTTTTCATTATGTTGGTTCTTTCCAGGCTGCCTTCATAACTACTGATTCAGAGAGCATTCCGATTGGCATACGACCTTTGCGGGAAGAAAAACGGGAATGATCAGCTGCTGTCGTATATTCCTTTTTGTCACTTTCCTTCTTCTCGTTGTATAATAGCAGAAGCAACGATAAGGAACACAGGCTGGACCTATGGGGAATGGAGTATATGACCAATGAAGAAGTTTAAAAAGTTTTATATAGAGACGACAAGCATCTGTAATTTATCCTGCAGCTTTTGTCCGCCTACGCTTCGCGCGAAAGGTTTTATTCAAGTGGAGGATTTCAAAAAGACGCTTGATCAAATCAAGCTGCATACCGATTATATTTATTTTCACGTCAAGGGGGAGCCGATGCTTCACCCGAAGATGGATGAGCTGCTTGATATTAGCCACGAGAAGGGTTTCAAAGTCAATATTACGTCTAACGGAACACTCATTACCAAAAACAAAGACAAGCTGCTGAATAAGCCGGCCTTGCGCCAAATTAATTTCTCGCTGCACAGCTTTGATGGACATGCCGGATCTACGAATAAAGAAGGCTATCTGGCTGAAATATTGGCATTTGTGAAGGAAGCGGTAGCCACAAGCAACATCATCATCTCCTTTCGGCTATGGAATCTGGATATGGACAATGAAACCAATCAACAGAAAAATAAAAACCGAGAGCTGCTCGGCATGATCGAGAAGGCTTTCGACCTTGATTATAAAATTGAAGAGAAATTCATTCCTGGCTCAGGAGTGAAAATTGCTGAACGCATTTATTTAAATCAAGACCCTGAGTTCAAATGGCCAGATTTGAAAGAGCCCGAATATAGCGGCAAAGGCTTCTGCCATGCGCTTCGCAACCAAGCAGGCATCCTCATTGACGGAACGGTCATTCCATGCTGCTTGGATGGCGAGGGAGTAATTAATTTAGGCAATATCCATGATACTCATTTTTCCGAAATTATCGAGAATGATCGATCAACCAAGCTGTATGAAGGATTTTCGAGACGGGAAGCGGTAGAGGAGCTTTGCCGAAAATGCGGTTATCGCCAGCGATTCGGCTGAACCCTCACCACTAGATTTACTATAGAAATAGCAGAAATTCGTCGTGCTGCATAGGTGGGCAAACGGCGTTTTTTCTTATGAAGCCACCTATCTAGCCAAGCTGTGAATTGCGAATAATCAAAGTCATCCGATGATTTGTTGGCTGTCACGGTTATGTGTTATGATTTGATACGTGCTTCCCTATTAAAACAATCTATGAATTCACACGGTTAGGAGATTCTACGGAACATGGACTTTTTTATTATTTTAAAAGCGATTATTTTGGGCATTGTGGAAGGCTTGACAGAGTTTGCACCTGTCTCCTCGACGGGACATATGGTCATTGTGGACGATATGTGGCTCCAATCGGAGCAATATTTGACGAAATACGTAGCGAATACGTTTAAAATCGTCATCCAGCTTGGCTCGATTTTGGCCGTAGTCATTATTTTCCGTAACCGATTTATTGATTTGCTAGGATTGCGGCGGGCCAAGCAACAAGAGGGACAGCAGGCAGTTGCAGGGCCTCAAAAAAGGCTTAAGCTTGCCCATGTGCTGGTCGGTCTGATTCCGGCAGGCGTGTTCGGTCTATTGTTCGATGACTACATCGATGAGTATTTATTCTCCATTAGAACGGTGCTCTTTGGGCTCGTCATCGGAGCGGTATTCATGATTATCGCGGATCGCTTCCGGCCAGCCAAGACGAAGGTGGAAACGGTGGACCAAATTACGTACAAGCAAGCGTTGTCGGTCGGTCTTATTCAATGCTTATCGCTTTGGCCAGGCTTCTCCCGTTCAGGATCAACAATCTCAGGCGGCGTATTGCTAGGGATGAGTCACCGCGCCGCAGCGGACTTCACCTTCATCATGGCGGTTCCGATCATGGCGGGTGCGAGCTTGCTCTCGCTGGCGAAAAATTGGCAATATTTCACGTTGGAATCGCTGCCGTTTTTTATTGCGGGATTTCTGAGCGCTTTTGTCTTTGCACTTCTGTCGATTCGTTTCTTCTTAAAGCTGATCAACAAAATCAAGCTCGTGCCTTTCGCGATTTATCGGATCGTGCTGGCAGCCGTTATTTATATCGTCTATTTCTAAAATGCAAAAAACCTGCTTCCCAAAATGTTGGGAGCAGGTTTTTTAGTTCACTTTAGATTCGCCGATTGGCTTTTGCGACTCGTAAATTCCTAACTTGCCGGAGCAGAGAAAGGCGATCATACAGCCCATAAACAAATAGATCGCTCCTTCGGAGCCAAATATTTCAATTCCCATAATAAAGCAGGCAATCGGCGTTTTGGCTGCACCGCTGAATACCGAAACAAAGCCGATGGCTGCCAAGAGCGGAACGGGTACGGCAAGCAAGCCGGCGAGAGCGCTCCCTAGCGTCGAGCCTATGACAAAGAGCGGAGTGACCTCGCCGCCTTGAAAGCCTGTCCCTAGCGTAAGTGCCGTAAATGCGGTTTTCAGCAAAAAAACAGCGGGAGAGACTGTCTCTTGAAAGGATTGCTGTATGAGCGGAATGCCTAGGCCCAAATAATCGCGTGTACCTAACGCGTAGACGAGAGCGATAATCAAAATGCCGCCGACCGCACTTTTTACTATTGGATTTGCTATCCATTTGCTAAATAACCGCTTTAAGCTTCGTGTCAATTGAATGAAGAGAAGCGCCGCCAAACCAAACAATACCGAAGCACCGATAACTTTAATCGTGAGAAGCAGCTGTAGAGGCGGTACATTACCAATGGCATAATGAATATGCTTAATCCCCCAGGCGGTAGTCACAAGATGCCCAACGAAACTGGCGATAAAACAGGGAAGCAGCGCCTCATAGCTAATCAACCCTATCGCTAACACTTCCAAGCCAAATAGCGTCCCCGCAAGCGGAGTTCCGAATACAGCGCCGAAGCCACTGCTTATCCCGCACATGAGAATGATTTTGCGATCCAAAGGCTTAAGCTTGAATGGCTTGCCCACCCATTCTGCTAAGCTCCCGCCCATTTGGACCGCTGTTCCCTCTCGGCCGGCAGAACCGCCAAACAAGTGGGTGACAAGCGTACCGAAGAGGACGAGCGGAGCCATACGCAACGGAACGGCGCCGTCACCGGAATGAATCTGTTCAATAATGAGATTATTGCCTTTGCCCGCTTCTTTCCCATACTTTAGATAGAGATAGCTGACGAGAGCACCGCCAATAGGAAGCAGCCAGAGCAGCCAGGGATTCTGGAGACGAGTTTCCGTCACCCAGTCGAGGGCAGTAAGAAAAAGTGCAGAAGCAGTTCCGGATAATAGGCCTACCGTTCCTCCGATTAGCAGCCATTTCAGTAAAAAAAATAGAAGAGAAAGCGGAGAAACCAGCCTTTTCTTAATCATGTTAATAAAGCCCCTTTGATGTCTCCTATGTTCAAATGTAAGATACCAAAACTTCTAACTATTATTATACCGCACTCCTAGTGGAGGTAAAGAAGATCATCAGAAAAGTTCAAATACAATAGCTCCTTCCCGCACGCCAAACGAAATCCAAATCAAGTGATAGATATTCACGGCAAAATAAAGAGTGGTTGTAAGAAGAATACAGGGGTTGATCCATTTGCGGCTGCTTGTCTTGCAATAAAGCAAAAAAAGCAAAACGGGCAGTACGAGCTTTAAACTATAGTAGCCTGCAACGTTCCAATCGTACACTTGTTTAATGAGAGGGTTCATTTCTTCAATGAGCTGCATTCGTAGCCCAATGTCTGTGAAAAAGGCATCTGCGAAGCATAGAAAGAGTAGACCGAGAAGCAGCGGGTTTAGATCCCATTTCTGAATAGCAGCCATAGCGGTGACACCTCCGTTAAAAATAAAACCACAAGGAAATCGCATATTAGATGCATATGTCTCATAAGGATTAACATTCCTAAGGAATCTCCACCTTGGAATAGAGGAGGCATAGCGTTGAAACGAATTTTAATCGGAAGTCCTATTCGTCAGAAACCCGCGGTATTGCGTTACTTTCTTGCCTCGCTGGAGCGGCTGGCGAAGGATGATTTTCATGTCGATTATTACTTTATCGATGACAATGATGACGAATTATCCTCGAAGCTGTTGAATGAATTTATTACAAAGCAGCAGGAAACAGAAGGAAGCCATACGATTCTTCAACGAAGCGATTCCATGACTCCCTATTCCAGGGATGAATTCACACATTATTGGAGCAATGATTTAATTGATAAAATAGCTAACTGGAAAGATCACATGATCCATAAGGCCAGAGACCAAAGCTATGACGGATTATTCCTTATTGATTCGGATTTACTGCTGCACCCTCAAACGCTAGTATCATTGCGTTCATCGGGCAAGGATATTATTTCAGCTATCTTTTGGACCCAGTGGCAGCCGAATACGATGGAGCTTCCTCAGGTGTGGCTTAAGGATACGTATTGGCCGTTTCAAAATGATCGTACATTGAATGCCGGCGACGGGGCAGAAGCGGCGGTTCTTTTTCTTATCAAACTGAGAGTTCCCGGTTTTTATGAAGTAGGAGGGCTGGGCGCCTGCACCTACATTGATCGAAATGCATTGGAGCAGCCGATTTCGTTCAGAACGATTCCGAATGTTTCTTTATGGGGCGAGGACCGTCATTTCTGTATTCGATCGGCAGCGATTGGCCTAAATCTGCATGTCGACACTCACTACCCCGCTTTTCACGTATACCGGGAATCTGATCTTGTAAGGGCGAAGCTGTTTATGGAATCAACAGGCAGTGTGCCTGTGGAAGAACCACCAACTTCCATCGCAACGGGTCCAACGATTATTGTACCGGCGGCTGGGCCTAAGCTTACTTTGTCCATGATTGTAAAAAATGAAGGGGATCGTTTTTTGCGTGAAGCATTGGAGCACCACCGTCAGTATATCGACCATGCGGTCATTATTGACGATGGAAGCACGGATCATACGGGAGAGATCGTACATGAAGTATTGGCTGGCATACCATTAACCTATATTAAAAACGAAAGCTCTCAATTCCATAATGAGGTGAAGCTTCGAACGCAGCAATGGCAGGAAACGATAAGCTTACGGCCGCAATGGATTTTGAATATGGATGCGGATGAATACTTTGAGGATAGATTTCAATTAGATTTGCCTGTTCTGCTCAATGATCCGGAAGCCTATGTTTTTCTGTTCCGCCTTTATGATTTTTGGTCGCCAGATGAATATAGAGAAGACCAGTATTGGAATGCCCATTCCGTATACCGGCCGTTTCTCTTGAAATATGCGGAGGAGTATACGTACGAGTGGAAGCAAACGCCGCAGCATTGCGGCAGGTTTCCGCAGAATATTTATGGTCTCGCCAATAAAACGTCCAGCCTGCGCGTAAAGCATTGGGGCTGGGCGCGGGAACAGGATCGTCTGCACAAGTATGAACGGTATAAACAGCTAGATCCGGATGCGGTTTATGGGTGGAAGGAACAGTATGAATCCATTCTAGATCCTCACCCTCATTTAATCAAATGGACAGAATAAGCGAATTGTTTGCAAAATCTTTGACTATGCCGCACTCTAGTGATATATTTGAGTGTACGCTTAGTACAGGAGATTTCACAGTCGGCTGCGTGCTTGCACGCAGCCGTTTGTGCCTACTATATGGAGGCAAGCTACCCGTGAATAAATATCCGTTTGATTTTGACCCGAAACAACCCTTTATCCAACAGGCAAGTGATTGGATTGCCGACGTTTTTTATGAGAAGCTGCCAGAAGCTGGCTTCGAAATTAGAGACGAGCAAATTTATATGGCTTTCCAGCTCGAACGCGCATATGCCGAGAAACAAACGATTTTTGCCGAAGCAGGCGTCGGTACAGGCAAAACGTTCGTGTATCTCCTCTATGCAATTAGTTATGCAAGATATACGCGAAAACCGGCCATTATCGCATGTGCCGATGAGTCGCTGATCGAACAGCTCGTAAAGCCCGAAGGGGATATCGCCAAGCTTGCGCGTTATTTGGATTTGACTATCGATGCGAGATTAGGGAAATCAGCAGATCAGTATATCTGTTTAAACAAGCTCGATGACGTAAGATCTGGACAAGATGATGCGGAGCTATTTGACAGTATTTATCAAGGCCTCCCAAGCTTTGTGCAAAAGCCGGATTCGATGCAAAGCTTTTATCCTTACGGAAACCGCAAGGATTACCCGAGCTTGAATGATGATCAGTGGAACAAACTGGGCTGGGATGTGTTCCAGGACTGCTTAGTCTGCGACGTGAGACATCGCTGCGGCCAAACGCTCTCTCGTGATCATTATCGTAAAGCAGCAGATGTTATTATTTGTTCGCATGATTTTTATATGGAGCATATTTGGACCTATGAAGCCCGTAAACGCGAAGGACAGTTGCCGTTGCTCCCAGAGTACAGCTCCGTTGTATTCGATGAAGGCCATTTACTGGAAACGGCTGCCCAGCAAGCATTGACTTATAAATTGAACCATGCCGTTTTTGAAGGTATTGTCACTCGGCTCCTTCAGGAAGAAATACGGGAATCACTTGCCGTAGCCGTCGAGGATGCTATCACTCAGAGCGAATATTTGTTTAAACTGATGAATAAAAACAGTAAGAAAGTGCCCGCATCAGATCGGAAAGAAATCATTTGGAGCGAGGAATTGATCCGTGAAATTAACCGTTTGCAGGACACGCTCTCTGTTATTGAAGAAGAGCTGGTCTTCGAGAGCGGCTTATATACGATCGATACGTATCAGTTGAAAATCGTGGAAGAGCATTTGGAAATGATCCAATTTGCATTGTCCTTATTCAAGAAAGAGGACAAGCCTATCAGTTGGGTATCTCAGGACAAGGAAGGAACTTCGCTTGTCATTATGCCGAAATGGGTGAAGGAAGTGTTGAAGGAGCAGGTGTTTTCCCGTAAAATGCCGATTGTTTTCTCCTCAGCAACCCTGTCGGTAAATGGATCGTTTGACTATATGATGGATATTTTGGGCATGGACAGCTCTATTTCCTTCTCGGTACCATCGCCTTACGATTATGAGCAGCAGATGAGTGTTGAACTTCCGCATACCGATTCGGATACGACGCTCACTAAAAAAGTGGAAGCTGCCTGCCGCTTGCTGAAGCAAACGGGCGGCAGAAGCCTGATCTTGTTCCCCTCAATGGAACAGTTGGAGCAGTTTAAAGCCGAATTGGAGCATCACGCCGATGCAGCGGGCTTCACCTTCTATTATGAGGGCTCAAGCGAAATTAGTTACCTAATCGAGCAGTTTCAAAATAACGAAGCCAGTATTTTATGCGCCGTAACCCTTTGGGAAGGCTTGGATATTCCAGGTCCGTCCTTATCGCAGGTCATTGTATGGGAGCTGCCATTTCCTCCTAACGATCCATTGTTTGCAGCAAGGCGCAACGATGCTATATCGCCGTTTGAGCAGGTAGATATGCCATACATGCTATTGCGGCTTAGACAAGGAATAGGTCGGTTGATTCGAACGCGTGAAGACAGCGGAAACATCGTTATCTTCGGCGAGAAAATGAATGATGCTTATGTTCGGGAGCAGGTAGAACACATTTTACCTAAAGGCGTGGCGCTCACTTAGTTAGAGCTGAACAAAATAAGGTTGATTTAAGAGAAGAGGGGCTAACAGCCTTTCTTCTTTTTTTTTATTTCTACAAACAATGGATTGGGATGAGACTTTTAACCGAGCAGAGGTCAATTACGACGTAACGCTAAAAATCACTGAAATGGGTGAAAAACAGGGACATTAACGGAAAAATACGGGCAAAAAAATTGCGTGAAATACATATTTCACGCAATTTGCATTTATATCTACTTTTCAGTTAAGATACTAGAGTAGTAGTCACTTAAATAGAGTACATAATTGCATAAATTTGGGGGATTTAACTTGCGTATGAGGCAGCACGAGGTCATGGATTGTTACGGAACCGAACTAGAGCTTTTTTCCATCTGGATGAAAAATAAAGGAATGACCAAATCGACCCATCAAGCCTATTTGAGCGATGTCGGGTATTTTTTGCAATCCGTTTATCCAACCGAGATGAAGCTCATTGCGAAAATGGATATTATGCGCTATATGGCGCTGTGTCGGGAAAATGGAGCAGGAGACGAAGCACGTAACCGCAAGCTGTCGTCTTTGCGTTCTTTTTTTAAAGCGCTAATTGAAATGGAGCATTTGTCAGCTAATCCAGCGGCCCTCATTGCAAAATCCAAACAAGAAAAAAACCGCATTCCCGTTTATTTGGAAGAGAATGAGCTCGAGGAGTTATTCCATGCAATAAAAGGGAAATATTATATTCGAAATGCGGCAATCGTCTTGCTGATGGCCTATGCGGGACTTCGTGTTGGCGAGGTTCACCGAATGAACGTGCAGGATTTCCGACAGGACGGCTCGATTCATATTTTGGGGAAAGGGCGGAAGTGGCGGGTGATTCCTCTCCCTGAAGCTTTGCAAAGCTTTTTGAATGAAGCGCTTGAGGATCGCAAGGATTCGCGGCAGGGGAAGGAACAGCCGTTCTTTGTATCGCAGTTTGGCCGTAGATTATCCATACGGATGATTCAGACGGTTGCCGATGATACGATAAAGCAGCTGAAGGATGTTTTGCCATCGCTCGCGGACAAACAGTTGTCCAGCCACAAGCTAAGACACTCTTTCGCCACGATGCAAATCCGAAGCGGTACCGATATCCGAACGCTTCAAGAACTGCTTGGTCATGCAAGTATAGAGACGACCCAAATTTATACACATATTGATAATAAACAGCTGCGGCGTGCTATGGATAATATTTCCACTAAAATTCCGGCGAGAAAATAAAACAGTTAACATAATTATAGTTATGTTAACTTATTATAATATGAAGTATGCTTCGATAAAAAAAGCTGTTGACCGATAGAATTCTATCGATCAGCAGCTTTTCGAATTTATACGGAACCGGCAAGAACAAGCTTGCGTCTTTCTTCACGCTCTTCAGGCAGCATCCGCGGACAAGTATAACATTTTTGTCCATCAACCCGGCAATCGTACATGCAGCAAGCCGAACGAATCATTGCTTTTCCGTTCGGCGGTGACCACGGATTGTCAATATAACGAGGCTTATGAATGAAAGGGCTTCGCTTGCGGTTAAATACCTCTGCCGGAAGCCCGACAAGGACGTCAAAATCACTTTTGAAACGATCAACGAGTGTTTGATCCTTAATATTTTCCTCTATATATTCAACCACAGATAGAAATAGTGTGCCAACCTGATTCCAGATCATCCCTGATTTTAAATTTGCGCTGGAGGCCACTGCTTCTACAATACCGTTAATTTCTTGGTTAAAGAAGGAGCTAAAGGCGTTCTCCAGAAAGGTTTTACGCTCCTGCTCGTCAGTTGGAACCTCGGTCCAGCGAAGCTCCTTGATCTTGAAACCCAAATGGGCATGGTCATCATGCTTCTCTAGCTGATAAATGAGATTATGTAATGATAAATCCAAATACCGGTTGTATTGCGCGGAGAAGATTAGATTCGTAATGCACAAATGAAAGAAGGAGGTGCCAACGAAGGAGGCTGGCAGCTGCATTCCAATCGCTTGCACCATTTCTCCGGCTTTAACTAGCGTAGCATGCGAGATGGCCTGATCTAGAAAATCAGTGGCGGGCAGCTCGTAATACGGATGGTCTGCACCTTTTGGAGAAATGTGAAAAAAGCTTTCAACAAGCGTAAAATCCATGTCCTGTGTCATCAGCGCACTCCCTTAGCGATCAAAATAAAAATACTTATAGAGTATTTGATTTATCGATAACGATTATCATTCTTTCAACTCTATAAGTATAGGAGCGGACTAACGTGCTGTCAATACAAAAGGCGCGGTTATGGCTTTCACACGGGCAAGTCCTTCCCACATATCACCGGGACCATCATAAATAAGGACATAGGCGCCGTCAAAACCTACCTCTTGTACTTTTTCCAAATAAGCAACAAGCTCTTCTTGATCGGGAAAACCATCGCTGTCATAGGTCGGCTTTACGTGGACGGAGACACTTAATGGCGTTGTCGCCCCAATCTCGTCTGTTTTGCCTATGCCATGATAATTCCCAAAATCGGTAATGAAACCAACGGATTTTTCTGCTTGCCCAAGCAGCTCAAGGCTGCTGATAGCGGTAGAGGTTAATGCTTTGAAATTTTCGGTTATGACGTGAATACCTTTAGGTGCGGCATATTGCGCCAGTTCATGGAGTGAAGCAGCAGAAAGCTGCAATGCTGCCTTATCCGTTGGCAAAGCTTCGCCTGCTATGACACGAATCTGTTTCGCACCGCAAAGAGAAGCGATGTCGATCCATTGTTTAATAAATGCCTTATCGGCCGTCCTTCTGTTTTCGTCGGCATTCGTTAGGTCACCATAGTCAAGCAGCAGCGTGTCGAACCGCATCCCTGCAGATTGGAATGAAGCACGAAGCTCTTCTAAATATTCGGGCTCTGTCGATGGGAAATGAAAATGACAAACTTCAAGAGCTTGATATCCTCTGGAAGCAGCTTCAGCAGGCAGCTCCAGCAGTGTGTGTACCAGTGGTTGTTCTTGTTCGGTGGTGGCATGTTTTCCCGATTGGGCATCCCATACGGTCCAATGCAGCGGACCTAATATACGGTGCAAACTCCAAGTGCTAATCGAAAGATAAGACATGTTTTATCCCGCCTCTTCTAAAATGAATTTCTTATTCCTAGCATAGCATTTCAACGATTGAAAAAAACGGTCTGCATTTGGCGAATAGTTCCTCTCGTTGGTGATTTTCCTGCAACTTGAATCCTTATTCAGCGCTAGCTGCCGAAGCCGTCATCTCTTTAGCATTGAAATGCTGCTAAGTTTTTGCATCTTGGACAGTTAGCTTTATAATAAGAGATATAGCTGATACGAGTCAGCAACAAAAGAGAAGCACGAATGGAAGGTAGATGATGATGGAGACGAAACGTATTACGACAGATGAGCAATTAGAGGAAGCCTTCCGCATTCGGAAAACGGTTTTTGTGAAAGAACAGGGCGTCGCGGAGGAAGTAGAGCTCGATGAATTTGATGATACAGCATCCCATGTGCTTGTTTATTACGAGAACGAGCCCGTCGGTACCGGAAGGGTCCGCATCGTTGAAGATATGGCTAAGCTGGAGCGGATTTGCGTACTTGCATCCCATCGTAAACATCGTTTGGGACAAGCGATCATGGAGGAATTGGAGGCAATTGCTAAGGAAAAAGGCGTAGTTAAAGCGAAGCTGCACGGGCAAGTACAGGCTGCTGCATTTTATGAGAAGCAAGGCTACGAAGTCGCATCGACAGTGTTCATGGAAGAAAATATTCCTCATGTTAAGATGGTTAAAGATTTATCGCATTAATTTTTTTCTAAGCTTTCGCTTAGATGGGCTGAACAATGATTTTTTTGAGGAGCGATGCTGAATGTCTGGACCAGATCCAACTCATGTTTTCCCCATGAAAAGTATTAGAAGCTTATGCTTCTTGAGAAATATCGTCGTTAATCCTCAAATTGAAATTGGGGATTATACGTACTATGATGATCATCAAAATCCGTTGGATTTCGAGAAAAACGTGCTTTATCTTTTTGACTTTATCGGTGATAAGCTGAAAATCGGTAAGTTTTGCGCGATCGCATCCCAAGTTAAATTTATTATGAATGGTGCAAATCATAATACCGGTGCCTTCACCACTTTTCCATTTGGAGCATTTGGCGGGGATTGGGTGAGTGGGTTGGACAATTTAAGCGGGGGCTTCAAAGGCGATACCGTCATCGGGAACGATGTATGGATCGGCTATAACGCTACCATTATGCCAGGAATTCAAATTGGTGACGGAGCGATCATTGCCTCACATGCGATCGTGTCCAAAGACGTTCCTGCGTACTCAATCGTTGGAGGGAATCCAGCCAAACTGATTCGACGTCGATTTGATGAGGAAGTCATAGAGATTCTCACATCAATGAAATGGTGGGACTGGGAGATCGCGAAAATAACCGAGAACATTCCGATTTTGACGAGCAGTAACGTCAATGATTTGAAATCGTTAATGAAGCAGCATTAAACATATGATTTGACTCTTCATCATTAATAGGTATGCAATTCATGAGGCCGTTCAAGCAGTATTAAGCTGCTGTTGAACGGTTTTTTAAAATTGTCTTTAAAGGGGGAGAGGATCAGAATTTCACAAATAGTTAATCAGCAATCAGGTTCTTTAATGGTCGTAACGACGTTAGAGTGGTTGCTTGTTTTAAATCAAATCTAGAAAAATAATATGCTCGCAGTTTCATTGTAGTAATGGGACAGACTACAAACGCTGAATCCTAGGTTAATTGGATTCAGCGTTTGTATTATTGGACAGTAGCGAGTACTAAAGCTTCAAGATTTTCTTCCTGGTGTTTGTCGACTCCAAGGAAAAAAACCGTATAATAAATACCGTCTTGCTTCCACACATAATACGTTTGAGATTTGAACTTCAATTGATTGTTATCCAAATGGATAGGCTCCCAATAGATATGATCCTTATCTGCATATGCCGATATTTCGATACCGTTAATCTCCAATTTGTGCAAGAACGACAACTTGCTCGCATCCACAATAGGCGCTTTGCTCTGATAATAATCCATCGAGTCATTTGTATCATAAATGGAGGAATTGTAAGGAACGCGATAACTAATCATCAAGGCGTCTGTGTCCGGTCTAATGTAGAACCCGGTGTTCTGATCGTCAGCCTGCTGCAAAACCGAATCGGAAAGTTTAAGACCATAGTCTGATAGGGCAAACGGGAATTTCACTGGAAAGCCAAGAATCTGTTTTGCTTCTTGCAAATCCGTCTCATCATATAAAGGGAATGAATTGCCCTCACCCTTATAATCGACAGATTGTACTTGGTCTGGCAATGCAAATGACTGAACAACGTTTACCAGCTCTTCTTGTATAAGATCAGCGCTATAATAATTGATCGAATACGTTACATCGTTTTCCTGCCATACAAAGCTTTTGGCTGTTTCAGATTTTTGCTTATATTTGGACCTTGCAGTTGTGTACATAATACCTTTCATACTTCCTAATGTCAGGTCTTCTTGCCGGTAAGAAGGAGTACGGCCCGATTCTTGGGAATACGAAGCCCCCCACAATAATTGATGCTCCAGCAAAGTGCCGCTTCCTTTGGAAGCTTTTATCTCAAAATTTTGCTCGCCTTGTTGGCCAAAGTTCGATACGAAAGTGATCGTAACGAGTTCAATTAAGTCTGATTTATTGGATTTACTGAAATTCTCATTTAAATCCACGTTTCTTAGGCGATACCCTTCGGGCAGATAATCGGGCACTTTAAAGTCAAACGTTGAAAAAGCGAGCGCCCGGTCCAGATTATGAAACCATTTGAATGATGGAATCGGTCTGTCGATCTGAAAGGAGGAAACCGTATTCTCATCGTTTGAATCCGCTGCCTGAGAAGCATTTGAATTCACATTGGCGTTGGTAAGCAAAACTGCGCTCAAGACTAATATCAACACAATAGCCGTGGCAGACAGCTTGTATGAACCTTGTTTGAACTTCGTAATCATCATAACTCTCCGTTTCGTCTCATTCTTGTTGTTGAAGAAAAATGAAAGATTAATCCGTGGATGAGAGCTTCGAGAAGTGAAACGCGACAACTGAAGGAGTGTCATGCCATAAGACGAAGATTCCTGCTCACCCAGCGCTTCAAGCACGACCGCATCACAGGCCATTTCCCGATCGGAGGCCATTTTTTGCCGCGCCAGCCAAACCAAAGGATTAAACCAATGTAGCCATACCGCTAACGTCCATAAGGAATTGAACAATAAATCTTTGCGTTTATAATGTGCCATCTCGTGTAGAAGAACGTGTCTCAATTGCTGGGAATCTGCGATGACAACCATATCTTCCGGTAAATAAATGCTAGGCTTTAACATTCCGTAGATCCATGGGCTCTGAAAACCGCTTATCTCATAAACCGGAATGTTTGGTTTCATACCGAGTTGTTTACTGCACGCTTTAAGAACAGAAAGTACCTCTTCATTGTTGATCCGGTGGGCGAATCGGAGTTGTTTTCTGAATCTTAGTGTCACAATCAGGTAATACATACTGAGAAATACTAATCCTCCAAGCCATATCCATAAGCCGATTTTAAGGATATTTGACCCACCCCGATCTTGCTCGCCGCTGTGAGAGAGAGGAGTTGCTGTTAACAAATCAGAATCCTCAAGCCGGGATGCCGATAAATCGAAAGGCAGAGCTTCTTCTGAGCGTTGTTGTAAGACTGCCTTCGTTTCGTCGCTGGATCCGAAAGTGTCCGCTCTTTGCTTAACGGATCCGGAATTATCAGCAGGATGGCTTTGATCGGTTGTCCATTGATCTGCTATCGCTTGCGGCACCAGATTAAACAAACTGATAGAACTCGACGGACCAACAGGTACAAGCAGTTTAATTAATACAAGGAACCACAAGACATGAATGAATCTAGGTGTAAGCCGCAGATGGAACAACTTCCGAATGAAAACCAGTAATAAGATGATTGCCGCCGATGCCAACGATGCATTCAAAATAAGGGAGAACATCGTCTTCATGAATATCATGAGTTCTTCTTCTTTTCCAGCAGTTGTTGAAGCTCCTCGATATCTTTCTCGGATAAAGACTCTTCCTCAAGAAATTTCGTACACAGCATGCCTACAGCCCCGTTATAAACTCTGTCTAGAAAGGATCGGTTCTCGGCTTTTAAGTATTCTTCATGTGAAACCAACGAATAATAGAGATAATTTCTGCCGGCCTTTTCGAAACGGATCGCATTCTTCTTGTGCAGGCGGTTAAGAAAGGTTTTGATCGTCTGATCCGTCCAGCTCATCTGATCCGACAACTTCGAAATAATATCATAAGCAGACAAAGGTTCCTTCTGCCATAGAAGCTTCATTACTTGGCTTTCGGCTTCGGTTATGTGGGGAAAGCTGCTCATCTTCTTCACCTCTTTTATATAATTTGTTTACAAGCGTAAACGTTAATTTTAGTTTATGCTTGTAAACAAAGTAAGTCAAGTAGAGAATGTCTCCAGCAGTCAAAAGTATGTTATTGGCTTAACGTACGTTTTCCGTGTTTTGTTGTCGGTACTTCTTAAAGAAATTCGGTAAAAAACACAAAAATGTGAAACCTTTTTCTTGGAATTAGGGTCTAGAGAACAAGGGGGGGGAATTTATTGCGAAAATATCGGAATTTAGTGCTTCTGAGCAGTCTGCTGCTTAGTATGATGATCATTTTTCTGCCTACGGCGGTCTTTGCGTGTTCCTGCGTAGAACCGTTGAGTGTTGAAGAGCAAATAAGCCACTCAGACACTGTTTTTGCAGGCCGAGTTCTTGAAGTGGAGGCTAGCAAGGAAGGTTATACGAACACGAAAGCCGTACGTTTTGAAGTAAGCGAAATTTGGAAGGGCGCTGAAGAATCGCAAATCATCATCTTTACTGGCTCTGGCGGAGGAGATTGTGGAATTAGCTTTACAGAAGGCACGGAATATCTGGTATACGCTCAAAACTCGACTATGTATGGCGATAAAGAGCTGCTCGTAACCATTATGTGCGATCGAACGAGGCCATTGATCCAAGCAAAAGAAGATTTAATGATTTTAGGTGAAGGTAAGGAACCAGCCAATATCGTTAATTTAGAAGATGATTTCAATAACCGTACAGAAAATAAACGGTCTGAAGAAGTGAAAAAACAAACCCAACCAAACGAAGGAGAAGTCGGCAAGGTCCTTCAAGATAAGAACACCAGCAAGGAATTCTTTATAGGGCTTGCAGCGGCAGTAGTAGTGCTGTTCGGGATTGTTATTTATTTCGTTAGAAGCAAGACGAGAAAGTAAGCAGGTTATAAGGAATGCTTATGGAAATTTAGCAACCGCCTATGACTTCAGATTCATCCCAATTAATTGGATATGCGTTAAATAGGGGCTGCAGCGACCGCAGCCCCTATTTAACTTGCATCAGACAATTTTTCTGCGGTAATGAGAGGGAGAGATGCCTTTAACCTTCTTGAACATTTTGGAGAAGAGCAGCGGATCACTGTAGCCTACCGAATGGGAAATATCCGAGATGGAGAGCTGTTGATTATTCATTAAATCGCAAGCCTTATCCATCCGGTATTGCAGTAAATACATTTGCGGAGAGAGCTGGATGGACTCCTTGAACAACGAGGACAAATAGATTCGATCGATGCCGATCATTCCAGCTAGCTCCGTAATGCTAACTTTGTTGTAATAATTTGTTTTGATATACTCCATAGCTTTACGAACGTAGACCTCCTTCGCTTTCGGCAAGTAGCCGATGGCTTGCGGTGCAGTCAGCATGTCAAGCCATTCCGCGAAGAGGCGATAAAGGATGCTGTGTACAACAAGCTCGCTGTTCTTGGCAAGCTTATGGGCTTCCGTCAGTTGATCGAGCCAAGGATCGAACCACCCGGCAGGAGCAAACTGAAAATGGGGATTTTTTTTGTTTAATTGAACTTGCGAAAGAAGTGGTTCGACATAGTCGCCTTGAAAAGCAATCCAGGAGTAAACCCAAGGGTCTTGCTCGTCAGCAACCATATGGCAAATGGTGTCCGGAAACACCATAAATCCCTCGCCTTTTTTTAAGGAGTATGTGCAGCCATTCACTTGATAGGTGCCTTTACCCTCGTGAATAAACAAGATTTTATAGTGGTCTTTGACCCCAGGTCCCCAGTTGTAGCCCGGCTCGCAAAATTGTTTTCCATGGTAGTAATAAATCAGATCATACCGCTCACACATCCGTGATCAACTCCTGCTTGCATTCTATAATTAAATTACATTATGACATATATAACTTGCTTGCAGACATTCCTTTTCACTGCATTTCTGAACTATACTGGGTTAGCAATCAGCAAAGGAAGTAATCATTATAGCATGCTTTCGCTGCTGAAATCATCTAGTATAACAAAGGGGAAAACAACATTATGCCTTATATTGCAGATCAATCACGATATTCCGATATGGTGTACAAGCGCTCGGGCAAGAGCGGGCTAAAGGTGCCAGCGATTTCGCTGGGCCTATGGCAAAATTTTGGCGGTAACCAGCCGCTGGAAAATTCACGTGCCATGATTTTGAAAGCATTCGATCTGGGCATTAACCATTTTGACCTCGCGAACAATTACGGACCGCCTGCCGGTTCTGCAGAAGAGACCTTCGGCGCAGTATATAAGAAGGATTTGGTTCCTTACCGCGATGAGCTGCTGATCTCAACCAAAGCCGGCTATTACATGTGGGAAGGTCCTTATGGTGAATGGGGCTCCCGTAAAAACCTGCTCTCGAGCTTGGATCGCAGCCTCACGCGCTTGGGGCTTGATTATGTCGATGTATTTTATTCGCACCGTCCGGACCCTGAAACCCCGCTCGAGGAAACGATGGGCGCACTTGATTATGCGGTAAGATCCGGCAAAGCGCTGTATGTAGGCTTGTCGAATTACAGCGCGGACCAGACGCGCGAAGCGGTCAAAATTTTGAAGCAGTTGGGCACGCCTTGCTTGATCCATCAGCCGAATTATTCGATGCTGAACCGCTGGATCGAAGACGGCCTGCAAGAGGTACTCGAAGAGAACGGCATTGGCTCCATTGCCTATTGCCCGCTTGGTAGGGGACAGCTTACGAATAAATACGCGGATAAAATCGAAGCGGAATCGAACGCTGCTTCAAGCACGCTGCGGCCGGAAGCGATTACCGCCGAGCGCGTGCAAAAATTCCGAAGCCTGGAAGCATTGGCGGCAAGACGGGGACAAACCATCTCCCAGTTGGCCTTGAACTGGACGCTGCGCGAAGGCGGCGTAACCTCGGCGTTAATCGGCGTGAGCCGTGTGAGCCAAATCGAGGAAAACGTCAAAGCGCTAGAAGGCGCACCATTGACGGCAGAAGAATTGAAGGAAATCGATGCGATTCTGAATAACATCGGAGATTACGCATGGTAAAACAGGGACCCAGGCATTTATGCCTGGGTTTTTCTATGCTTAAAGCCGCATATTCTCTCCAAAAGCAGGAAACCGCGATTAATTTGTGGAAATAGTTGGGGTAAAACAACCTAACAAGCGAGGGAAACTATGACAGATCTATCAGCAGCTTATATCGATTCATTAGCCCTTAATGCAGGAGCCATCAAAAACGGGAATGACCTTGTTCGTAAAAACAGCTTCCAGAAGCTCAGCCGTACGGAAGACGGGACACTGCTGTTCGGAGAATGCAAAGGAAGCGGCAAAGAACCATACAGCTGCTCTGCCGATTTCGTAAAGGCCGAACAGCCCGTTTTTCGCTGCTCCTGTCCCAGCCGCCAATTTCCTTGTAAGCATATTTTAGGCTTGATGTATGCTTATGCAGGGGGAAAAGAGTTTACGGTAGAGGAGCTCCCGGTGGATATTGCCGATAAACGGGAGAAAGCGGATAAACGCGAAGAGAAGAAGAAGGATACCGCGTCCGCCCCAGCCGGAACGGAAAGCAAACGGAAAGTAAACAAAAATGCGCTAGCCAAGAAGCTAGCCGCTCAATTGGAAGGAATAGAACTTGCCCATAAGCTTGTTTTGCAAATCGTTCAATCCGGCCTTGCGGCTTTGGATAAGCGTTCCATTAAAATGTATGAAGATCAAGCCAAGCAGCTTGGCAACCATTATATCCCCGGAATCCAGGCAGCCGTGCGAGAGGTGCTGGTGCTCACCGGTTCAGCTGACAACCCCGAATCCAACTATTCGGAAGCTATAGAAAAGTTGGCAGCGCTGCATGCGCTAATCAAGCGGAGCAAAGAGCATTTAAATGCTCGCATAGCCGATCCTGAACGCCCGCTAGATGTAGCAACCGTCCTGGAAGAAAAAATCGGACATGCCTGGCAGCTCGCCGAGCTGCGCGAGCTTGGCCGCGTACACGAAAATGCAGAGCTAGTTCAGCTATGCTTCCACTCCTATACCGACGAAGCCCGCGGCGAACATGTGGATGAAGGCTATTGGGTGCAGCTGCAAGGCGGAGAACTTGTAGTTACGCGCAGCTACCGTCCATTCCGGGCAGCCAAGCATATGAAGGAAGAGGATACCTGCTTGATGGTGGTTCAGACCAAGGAGCTGTTTGCTTATCCAGGTGACCTGAATGCCCGGGTACGGTGGGAAGAGATGACGATGCGGGAGCTTCATTCTTCCGATCGGTCGGTTATTTGCTCCTTTGCGGAGCGGAGCGTCGCATCTGCAGTAAGAGCCGTGAAAAATCAACTCAAAAGCCCGTTGGCTGACAAAAATCCGGTGATGCTTTTGCATGCTGCACAGATCGCTCAAATCGGGGAAGGGTATGTGCTTGTCGATGAGCAAGGAGCTAGGCTTCCTCTCGCCCATATCCAGCGGATCAATCAGCCGACCATGCAGCTCTTGCCATATGTCAGCCCAAGTATGCTAACGGAAACGGCAGTGCTTGTCATGTTTGAGGATCGCCTTGCGGAAGGCAAGCTCGTGGCCCAGCCGCTGACGTTAATGACCAATGACGATATCGTTCGTTTATTCTATTAAAGATTGCCGAAGGAGCAGAGTATGAGTATTCCATTATTGCGAGAATTGCATGAAGACGTTCGCCGGCTTTCCATTGCTGGAGCAAGCATGGCCATTGACGATCTTCGTTTGAATCGAATACAGCCGCAGCTTGTGCAGCTAGGCGAAAAGGCGCCAATCTTTAAGCGGGTAGCCGAAGAGGTAGCGGGATTGACGAAAGCTCAGCCGGAGCATGCGGCAGGGAAGCTGCTTGATTTGGCCGTGCTGCTGCAAGCCGTGCTCCATACCCAAAGCACGACGGAAGCGCCAGGCGAACTGTCGGCATTAGGTTCGTCAACAAGCGTTGTCGCTTCTACGAACATTCCTTACCGCAAGCTGAAGCCGTTAATGGACGCGCTCACGCAGCGCGGGCCTGGCAGGCTCGAAATGATTACCCAAGGGAAAACGGACGGGGCATTCGCTGACTTAAGAACAGCGCTTCCGGCAGTGCATGCCCTTAGGGATAGTTATTCTGAAATTGCCGATTATGTCGCTGAGCACGTAATTCCGATCGTCGGCAAGGCTGTTCTTCCTATGCTTCAGCAGCAATTTGATCGGGACGGAGCAAGTGGCGATGCTAGAATATTAACAACCCTTTATAAGCTGACCGATAACCGGGAGGAGCTGTGGCCACTGCTATCGTCGGTCTCAAAGGAAGCGGCTCTGCCTGTGCGTTTGGCAGCGATTGCGTTAATGGCCGACTTGCCGCATTTCGAAGAGGAACTGCTTGACTTGTCCTATGCAAGAAAGAAAGAAGTACGCGGAGCGGCGCTTGCAGCGTTGTCTCACTTGTCTTCATCCAAAATCGACGATCGATTCATGGAAGCTTTAATGGGCAAAGACGCTGAGCTTTCCATTGGGCCCATCCAAAACTATGAATCAGCTGCATTAACGCTACAATTACTCCATTACGGCCAAGCGCTCATCGACAAAAATGTTCCCAGCGTGAAGGATGTAGAGCTGCGGGAGAAGCTAGGCAGCGTAATCCAATGTCTGGAGACAAGGGCAGAGGACGGTTCGGTTATCAGCTTCTTAATGGCAGCGCTTGAAAATAATCATTTGGAGTTCAAGGGCACAGAGTCGCTCACAAGCGAAGCGGCTGCTATTTTATTGCACTCAAACGATATCAACGCCTTAACGTTCATGCATGAACAGCGCAGCGAAAAAGAATATTTCGTCGGTTATTCCTTTAAGGCTGCCCTGCGCATTTATGATGCGGCTCAAGTTTATGAGCTGTACGAGAGCTATTTTAAAACTAAAAAAGGCAAGTATATGAGTGATCTGCTTCAAACGGTATACCAGTACAGCCACAATCCGCTTATCGATATTTTGTTTGAAGGCAGGTCTAGGCAGGATTTGGCATGGGATGAGCGGTGGGTAGACCGGTTTATTGAGCTTAACGAAGAGGAGCTAGTCTGTCGCCTCGCCACGAAGCCGGATAAGAAGGTCATTGCTTACCTCGTCGAAAAGTCTAAAGTGGCACCTCAGCTCCTAAAGCAGCGAACCATTCATCTATTTTATGCTCTCTTTCGGCTGGGACACCGCGATACGCCCGATATGGTCATCGATGCGCTTGAGCTTGCCGCTCAAAAATCCTTTCACTACCTGGATAGGGAAGCGCAAGTTGTCATTGCCATGCTCCCAAGCAGCTATGCGGAGCGGATCCAACAGATCGCGGATAAAGTGACTTATGAATATGCAAAAAATCAATTAAAGCAGCTAGCGGAGCAATTAGCGGCCAAACCTGAGGAAATAAATGAAAAACAAGAGGGAGCGGGATTTCTGTCATGGATCAAAAACAAAATATATTAAGGCAGCCGGCTGAGCTGCTGTATGCGCATGAGCTTGAAGCGCTTAAGGCAAGCGACAAAGGGGAGAGACCTGAAGGCTGGCAGCTGTCGCCGCGTGCCGTTCTGACTTTTATTACTGGCGGGCGTGCTGGCGATGTGGATATTACGCCAAAATACATCGGCCATACGAGATTGGTGGAAATTGCGATCGCAACGCTGCTGACGGACCGCGCACTGCTGCTGATCGGTGAGCCAGGTACCGCAAAGTCCTGGCTTTCAGAGAATTTGACGGCCGCCATTCATGGAGATTCGTCCAAGGTCATTCAAGGGACAGCGGGTACGACAGAGGAGCAGGTCCGTTATTCTTGGAATTATGCCATGCTGCTTGCGAACGGCCCATCCGAGGAGGCGCTTGTAAAGAGTCCCATCTACCGGGCGATGGAGACAGGCGGGATCTCGCGTTTCGAGGAAATTTCCCGCTGTGCTTCCGAAGTGCAAGATGCCTTGATTTCCATTTTGTCAGAGAAGACGATTTCCGTTCCCGAGCTTGGTAAAGATATGCCTGCGGCAAGAGGTTTCTCGATCATTGCAACGGCCAATACGCGTGACCGTGGGGTCAATGATATGTCTGCGGCCCTTAAGCGGCGCTTCAATATCGTTGTGCTTCCGGCACCATCTGACTTAGAAACGGAAGTAACGATCGTTCGGAAGCGTGTGAGCGAAATTGCGGCCAATTACCGCTTGGGCAGTGCCGTTCCGGAAGAGGAGGCGGTACGCAAGGTCGTGACGATATTCCGCGAGCTGCGCAGCGGAATGACCGTTGATGGCAAGGAGAAGCTGAAGCAGCCAAGCGGCGCGATATCGACTGCCGAAGCGATCTCGTTGTTGATAAACAGCATGGCTCTGGCTAGCAGTTTCGGGGACGGGCAGGTAGCGGAAGAGGATTTGGCCGCGGGTTTGCTTGGAGCAGTCGTGAAGGATGAGGCTAAGGACGACACCGTCTGGAAGGAGTATTTGGAGAATGTGATGAAGAAACGGGGAGCCGACTGGAGAGGATTGTATCGGGCTTGCCGTGAGCTGAACTCGTGAGTACGGCTGCCGCAGCTACGAGCGGCGTGCAATTATTCGGCGTTCGGCATCTCTCGCCGACCGGGGCCATCCATTTGCGAACATTTCTTGACTTTGTGCAGCCGCAGCTTGTTCTCGTAGAAGGCCCTTCGGATGCTACGGGTTTAATTAGCCAAATGACGCTAAGCGGCGTAAAGCCTCCAATCGCTATTTTGGCCTATACGGAACAGCTGCCCATTCAAACGGTCGTGTTTCCGCTAGCGGAATATTCGCCTGAATACCAAGCCTTTGTATGGGCGGCGAAGCATGGGGTGGAAGCTCGATTTATTGACCTTCCCTCACCGGTTTCGATTAGCCTGCGAGCAAGCCGAAGAGCAATCCAAGACCAGAATGAAGCAGGCGATGCTGCCCAGCAGCACTACCATCACATAAACGAGCGATATGAACGTGTCGCCGAGCTCGCCGGAGAGCCGGATTATGAAGCTTACTGGGAACGCTGCTTCGAACATATGGATGAGCCGGGGGCATACCGGCAGGCCATCCATGCGTTCTCGCGGGAAATGCGGGAGCTGTCCGAGAGCGAGGAACGCCTTCATACCCCTTATGAAGCTGCGCACAATGATATTCGCGAAGCTTATATGCGCATGAGTATCGCCAAGGCATTGGAAGAAGGGATTGCAGCCGAAAAAATCGTTGTCGTTACGGGAGCTTACCATGTTTCAGCGCTTGGATCGGATATTGCCCCCATGTCAGATAAGGAAGCTGCAAGTTTGCCGTCTATAGGGACGAAGCTAACGCTTATGCCCTATTCGTATTATAAATTGTCCAGCCATTCGGGTTACGGAGCAGGCAATCCCGCACCCGCTTATTTCGAACTGGCGTGGCGATGTTTGCAAAGCGGAGACCGCGGCAAGCTGTCTTCCTTATATTTAGCATCGATTGCAGGGCAGATGCGGGATAGCGGGACGTATCGTTCAGCAGCATCGGTGATTGAAGCCGTTCGGTTGGCAGATGCACTTGCTTCTATGCATGGCGGGCAGCAGCCGATCTTAAAGGATTTGCGCGATGCGGCAGTTACCTGTTTGGGCGATGGAGAGCTATCCGTCGTCGCGGACGCACTGGTAAGAACCGATATTGGCACAGCTATCGGAGCATTGCCTGAAGGCGTTAGCCAAACGCCGATACAGGATGATTTGAACCGGAACTTAAAAATGTTGAAGCTTGAAAAATATAAAACAACCGTGGCCACTGACCTTGCGCTTGATCTTCGTGAGAACCGAAGGGTCAAATCGGAGGAAGCTGCTTTCCTTGATCTTCGCAGGTCTTTTTTCCTCGAGCGGCTTCAGCTTCTGCAAATCAGCTTCGCGAAGAAAGGCTCGGTAAGGCAGGATGGCGCGACCTGGGCGGAGAACTGGGTTCTGCGCTGGACGCCAGAGGCCGAGATCGAGATCGTCGAATCGATTATGAAAGGGGAGACCATCGAGCTTGCCGCTTCCTTTTGCATCAAAGAGTCTCTGGAGCAAAGCGCCAATATCGTTGAAGCCGCAGCCTTAGTAAAGGCTGCATGGCAATGCGGCCTCCCGACTTCGATGGAGGATGCCCGCCGGACACTGCAGCAGCTTGCGGTTGAGGCCGGCGATTATTCGCAAATTGCCGCAGCTTTGCGCGAGCTATCGATTTTGGTGCAATTTGGCGATGTTCGCAAAATGGATACCGCTGTACTGATCCCGCTGCTTCAGCAGCTCTTTCTGAGAGGCACGCTGCTCCTTGTCGATTCTGCCGTGTGCAGTGATGATGCGGCTACAAGCATGGCTGCAGCGATTATAGATATGCATACGGTATCGCAGCAGCATTACGACCTGGTGGATGATGAACGCTGGCAGCAGCAGCTGGAACAGCTTGCCTATCGCGATGACCGCAATGCCAAGCTATCCGGCCTTGCTTTCGCGCTGCTGCTAGAGAGGAATAAAATCGAAAATGAACGGCTGGCGGGCGAGGTTTCCCGCCGGTTATCGCCAGGAATTCCGGCCGATATCGGCGCCGGCTGGTTTGAAGGGCTTTCGCTTCGAAACCGGTATGTGCTGCTATCGCGCCGCCAGCTGTGGGAACAGCTCGATCTCTATTTGCAATCGCTGGATGAAGAGCAGTTCCGGCGTTCTCTCGTCTTTTTGAGGCGGGCCTTCGCATCGTTTGAAGCAAGGGAGAAAAACGCAATCGCTGAGCTGCTCGGCGAGTTGTGGGGTCTTGGGGTTGACGAAGTCGCAGATGTTCTGCAGCGGGAGCTAAGCAGCGAGGAACAGCAAAAATTGGACGAGCTCAATGAGTTCGATTTTGGAGACCTATAACATGAGCGATCATCAGGAATTGGAACAATTGAAACGTTGGCGGCTTATTCTAGGCCAAGCGGCAAACGAGAAGCTGACTGATTTAGCTAAAGGTCAAGGCTTGCTCGATGAAGAATATAGCTTAATGGATGAAGCGCTTGCCGCGATATACGATGAAACATTCGATACTAGTCAAGATAACCAAAATACGTCTGGCAAGCGAAGCGCCGGTCTGGGGTCTTCTTCGCCCAAGCTGACGAAGTGGCTGGGAGACGTACGGAGCTTCTTTCCTCCGGATATCGTATCGGTCATCCAAGGGGATGCGATTGAGCGGAAAGGCTTGACGCAGCTGCTGTTCGAGCCGGAGACGCTCAGCCAGATTAAACCCGATATTAAGATGGTGGCTACGCTTATTGCGTTAAAGGGACGAATCCCCGAGAAAACGAAGGAAACGGCGAGGCTGCTTGTCCGCGAGGTCGTCAATGAAATATTAACACGTCTAGAGCATGAAATACGCCGCGCCGTGACAGGCGCCTTGAATCGCAGGCGGCACTCGCCGATCCCGTCCATGTCGGGACTGGATTGGAAAACGACGATCCGTCGAAATTTAAAGCATTACGACCATAATAGCCAATTGCTCATTCCCGAACGGTTTTACTTTTTTGAGCGGGCAAGGCGAAGCAAGGAATGGACCGTCATTCTGGATATTGACCAGAGCGGCTCCATGGCTGATTCCGTCATCTATGCTTCGATTATCGGTTCGATCTTCGCGAGCCTTCCTGCTCTTGACACGCATGTCGTGGCCTTTGATACGGAAGTCGTCGATCTAAGCGAGCAATGCGTCAATGATCCTGTTGATATGCTGTTTGGCATTCAGCTTGGCGGTGGCACGGACATTAATAAATCCGTCCAGTATTGCGAGCAGTTTATTCATGATCCGAAGAAGACTCTTTTTATTCTTATTTCCGATTTATACGAAGGCGGCAATCAGTCCGCGCTTGTACGAAGGATGGAGAACATGCGGCAATCGGGCGTAAGCGTGCTATGCTTGCTAGCCTTGTCCGATGGCGGCATTCCATCCTATGATGCGGAGCTGGCCAAGCGACTTGCGGGGCTTGGCATCCCAAGCTTCGGCTGTACGCCGGACCGTCTGCCGGAGCTTGTAGCCGGCGCGCTGCAGGGCAGGGATTTACAGGAACTGGCCGCGGCGATGACGGTCACAGCAAAGCAAACCATATAAACAATTTATGGAATCTTAAGACTTAATTAAACTTTACTTACAAGCCTCTTAACGATTGACGGTTATCTTTAATAGAGATAACAAGTCGATTTTAGGAGGTTTTTTGTTGTGAAAACAAAATTGTTTATTGTTTACGGAGGGAAATCCGTCGAGCATGAGGTATCCATAAAAACAGCCTATACAGTCATCCTTTCCATAGATGAATCCAAATTTGATATTTCTCCTATTTACATCACTCGAGACGGCATCTGGTGCGTGAAGCAAAACTTTAGCCGTGAAGGCTTGGAACTCACTGACTTATCCCTCCAAGCCCTATCTCAGACCGCAGCCGAATCGATGGGACAGGTGCTTACGAATCAATTGTCGGTCCCAGGAAAAAAAGTGGTGCTGCCGCTTCTCCATGGCTCGAATGGCGAGGACGGAACCGTTCAAGGGCTGCTTGAGCTATTAAACGTTCCTTATGTCGGCAATGGCGTGCTCTCTTCGGCGGTTACGCTGGACAAAGCGATTTCCAAGCAGCTTGCCGCCCAAGCCGGCATTAACCAAACCGATTACCTTGCCTGCCGTGTTGGCGAGTGGCAGGATAACCGTTTGGCTGTGCTCGATGCTGTCGCAAAAAACATCGGTTATCCCTGTTATGTAAAGCCAGCTTCTCTTGGCTCTAGTATCGGAATTAGCAGATGCATCGATAAGCATCAGTTGATAGACGGAATCGTCGAAGCTTTCAACTACGATAGCAAGCTCGTCATTGAGCGGGAAGTCATCGGCCGGGAAATTCAAGTCGCGGTGATGGGGAATGGGAAGCCGCTTGCTTCCTTGCCAGGAGAATTCGTGCATAATCATATTTTCTTTGATTTTGAATCCAAATATATGGACAAGCAGCTGACGATGTCCATCCCGGCGCAGCTGCCGGAAGAAATCACTGTCCGAATTAGACAGCTTGCCGTTCAAGCTTTCGAAGCGCATGATTGCTCCGGTCTCGCGCGTGTCGATTTCTTCTACACAAGTGACGGTCAGCTTTACTTAAACGAAATCAATGCGCTACCGGGCTTTACGAATTTCAGCATGTATCCGGTCATGTGGGAGCGTACGAACGGAACGGCTTACTCCGAGCTTGTCGAGAAGCTTATCGATTATGCGTTTACCCGTCACGCTGAAAAACAATTGCTTCACTATACGAGGTGATTTCATTGCATAGAGCGACTTGGGCTGAAATTAGTTTGAACCATATCCGCGAGAATATGCTGAAAATACGCCAAAGCTTGCCTAAAAAAGTCAAGCTGATGGCGGTCGTCAAAGCAAATGGCTATGGACATGGAGACATGGAAGCAGCTGCTATGGCTGAGCAAGCAGGAGCGGATTCCCTTGCAGTCGCTTATCTGGATGAGGGCATTCGCCTGCGGGAAAATGGGACAAAGCTCCCAATTCTAATTCTGACTCCGATTCTTCCCAAGCATGCCAAACTTGCAATTGAACACGATTTGATGCTAACCGTCACGAGTGCCCATTGGTTTAAAGACATGAGGGCGCACAAGCCCGCTTTTCACGGGAGGAAGCTTAAAGTTCATGTGAAAGTGGATACGGGACTTGGTCGAATCGGCTTGCAAACGAAGGACGAATGGGAAGCATTAGTGCCTTGGCTAAAAGCTGCTGATATTGTCGTTGACGGGTTTTACACTCATTTTGCTACTGCTAGCAAAACCGATACTGCTTTTCTTGAGCTGCAGGTCAACCGTTTCACTGGCATGATGGAATGGGCAAAGGCATCTAAGCTGTTGATTCGCCACTATCACTGCGCCGGGAGTGCAGCAGCGCTTCGTTTTCCTCAATTAGCGATGGATATGGTTCGTATTGGCGCAGCTATGTACGGTTTTTACCCGAAAAAGCTGGTTACCTCTGTAAAACTTGAACCGGCGCTAAGCCTACATAGCAAGCTCATGCAGGTCAAGCAGCTGCGCAAAGGAGAATATCTGGGTTATGACAATGCCTATCAGGCAGAAGAAGAGGAATGGATAGGTACGGTTCCGATCGGATATGCGGACGGCTGGTCACAAGCCATGCAGCATACTGAAGTTTTGGTCGGGGGTAAACGGGCAAAGGTGGTGGGGAAAATTTGCATGGATCAGCTCATGATAAGGCTGCCGCATGAATATGCAGAAGGGACCTTGGTGACGTTAATCGGCCGCCAAGACGGCGAGGAAATCACCTTTGCAGAGCTGGCTGCCCATATTGGCAGTGTTGCGCAAGAAATATCAACGTCGCTCTCGCCTAGAGTGGCTCGAATATATAAAGGGATAGAGGAGGCTCGGACACGATGGGACAAACGAATCTTGCAAAGCAAATTCAACAAAGCAGCTATGACCTACCCGCTGCCGTTCAGGTAAGCCGTTCAGCGATGTACGAGGGGACGCTGGTGCTCATCAATCGCGAGAATCCGATTCGAAAACCGCTGCCGCCGCATAAGCTGCTGGCGCTTAGCTCCAATGAAAAGATCAGAGAGCTGCATGATGGCATGCTTCTCGAGAAAACGTGCCTAAAACATCTCCTATCCCTATTGGAAGCTTGCCAGGGAATGGAGGATATCGTTGCGGTTAGCGGGTATCGCACCAAAGAAGAACAAATCCAGATCTATGCAGATTCCTTGCTTGAAAATGGACCGGAGTATACGTCCTGTTACGTAGCCTTGCCTGACCGGAGCGAGCATCAAACGGGGTTAGCCATCGATGTCGGCAAGCTGGATAAGGAAGTAGACTTTATTGCGCCATCTTTTCCTGACACAGGGGTTTACCGCTCCTTCAAGCAGCGTGCTGCTGAATTTGGATTTGTTCAACGATATAAGGAAGGAAAAGAAACGATTACATCGATTTCATGCGAGCCTTGGCATTTCAGGTACGTCGGATATCCCCATGCCGCTATTATGGAGCAGAACGATTTTTGTCTGGAGGAGTATATCGACTTTGTTCAGAACTATCGGTATGAAGGCGAGCATCTTCGATATGAGCATAACCAATTGACGATGAGCATTTATTATATTCCGGCGGAAAAGGGCTCTTATACGACTGTCCCCATTGTTAAATGTGATCTGTACCGGATATCGGGGAACAATAGGGATGGATTCATCGTCACGGCATATTCAGGCTCAGGGACGCAAGTTAGTGCTGGATAAACCAAATTACAACGGACTTGATTGGCTTAAGTTTATTGCTGCTCTCTTGGTTGTCGCCAACCATACAGGACCGCTGCTGTCTTACAGTCCCTATGCGAATTTCCTGCTCAGCGGCATTCTGACTCGTGTGGCTGTCCCCATTTTTTTCATGACCTCAGGCTTCTTCTATTTCCGTAAACTGAACGGGGATCAAGCTGGCGATCTGAGAGCCCTGAAGAACTACCTAAAAAAAATAGGAAAGCTATATGTTATCGCTATCGTTTTGTATATCCCTCTCAATGTGTATACAGGCTACTTTAAAGATGATTTTACCGCGTATTCATTCTTCAAGGATTTGCTGTTCGACGGCACTTTTTATCATTTGTGGTATTTGCCTGCTTTGTTGATCGGCATCGTATTAACTACGGTGCTTTATAAGAAAATGCAGCTTAAGGCTATGCTCGCCGTAGCTGCTCTATTGTATGTCATTGGTTTGCTCGGTGACAGTTACTATGGCTTTATCAAGCCATATCACGAAATATCGGAGGCGTATGACGGCATGTTCGCCATATTCGACTTTACGCGCAACGGCATATTTTATGCCCCTGTCTACCTTGCCATGGGAGCATGGGCTGCCAAAGGGCGCCACGCGCAAAGAACACCGCTCACGAATGCCGGCTTGTTTGCAGCTTCGCTTGCCTTCATGTTTGCAGAAGGCATATTTTTGCACTCAGCGGAAATACCTAGGCATGACAGCATGTATATCTTTGCGCTTCCTGCCACCTATTTTTTGTTTCAATGGGCGCAGCAATGGAAAGGGAAATCGGGCAAAAGTTTCCGGGAATGGCGGGTATGGATCTATATCTTGCATCCTATTGCGATTGTGCTTGTTCGAGGAGCGGCAGAAGCGGCCAAGCTTGAGTCTTGGTTTATTGAAAATACATTACTTCATTTTGTCGCCGTATGTCTATTGTCAATCGTTATGGCTGCTGCAGCGGTCCAAGTTTCTGTCATAAGTTCCAAATTCCGACCATAGATATGGTAATGGGAGATGTATTTTTACCCTTGTCATAAGGGGAGGAGAGGCCGAAACGAAGGAGCATTACCTACAGCTGGGAGGGATTGATATGAGTATTGAAGTGCTCATTCAACTACTCGTGCTTATCGTAATGATCATCGATATGGCCAACAGATCAAAGGATTCCTAATGCTGCCGAAAGACAAAACATCCATGTGGGTGTTTTGTCTTTTTTTCCGCGACTTGACAGGACACTTTTTGGTGTCCTATAATCAATGTGACTACAAAAGGTGTCCTATTAGCGTGTTATGAAGGATAATCGGTGACTAGACAGGAAATATTACTGAAAAGGTGGGGGTGATTTTGGACGAAAGCGGTCAAATGAGGGATGTTTATGACGCTGTTGCCGATCCAACTAGGAGAAAATTGCTTCAACTGTTAGCTAATGTTGAAGACTTGCCCCTTCATGAGATAACGGTTCATTTTGAAATGGGCCGCACTGCCGTTTCCAAGCATTTGGCTATCCTTAAAGATGCTGATCTCGTCATTGCACGAAAGGTTGGTAGAGAAACGAGATACAGGTTGAATGCCAAGCCATTGAAAGAAATACAAGACTGGGTTTCTTTTTACGAAGGATTCTGGAAAGAAAATATCATTAAACTAAAACGTTTATTGGAGGAAAAATAATGAAAGCCGATGTATCTTTAGATTTTCAATTTACAAGCTCAATCGAGAAGGTGTGGAACGCTTTAACCGATTCGGATATGCTTGCGAAATGGGTCTGGGAAAATGATTTTAAACCAGTCGTTGGACATAAATTTCAGTTTAGGACAGAGCCATCCGAATGGTGGAACGGAATAGTAGATAGTGGGGTACTCGTAGTGGACGAGCCTCATACTTTATCTTACACTTGGTTAAGTGCAGGAGAAAGCACCACGATCACATGGACATTGAAAGAAGGTTCAGATGGAACGGTCCACCTGCATCTTGATCAAACCGGATTTAGCGAAGAAACAAAAGCCCGCCAAGGAGCCATCGAGGGAGCAACCTATGCATGGAAAAATTTCGGTGGACAGCTCGGAACCGTTTTAGCAGAACTGTAAATGGATATTATTTATAGGATTGAAAGATACAAATAAACTATTCTTCAACGATAGAGCGCAATTCCGTAGTAAGAATTGCGCTCTTTTTTTATGGGTAGCTTTAGAGAATGGAGGGTAATTTGCTTTGAAAATAAATCAATTAATCGCGAACAATATTAACAAATTAGACGAAGTACTGCCAGTAGATAAATCATTAGGGATCGCTGGTTTATCCGGATCGGGAAAGACCACATTTTGTCAAAGCATTGGGGAAGAATCCAAGAAACGTCTCGTATCCTTATTGCCAAAAGCGGAATATCAGTATTTATTTCCCACTATTATGGAAACGAATTTCAGTGCCATCAAGATGGAAGAAATGCCGCTTGTACTGTTCCTAGGCAGATCATCCATTTCTTCGAATCCACGATCAACCATTGGCACACATACTGGCGTATTTACAGAAATTCGTGTTGCTGTTGCTGAAAAATATAATCTTTCTCCGGAAGTTTTTTCATTTAATAATGAGTTAGGCTGGTGTCCGGATTGCAAAGGCCGCGGAACGACTAAAAATATCGAATGTAAAAAGTGCTTGGGAAAGCGTTACAATCAAGAAGTTGAGCAGTATACCTTTGAATTATTTAACCAAGCGCAGAGTATTTCCGATATCAATGAGTTAAGCGTTGAAACCATTCTTTCCCTAGCAGAGGTTTTAAAGATTAGCGAGGGTAAACAAAACATCCTGAAAAATATAATCAATATGAATATTGGTTACTTAACATTAAACCGGATTATGGGTACATTGTCAGGCGGAGAAGTAACGCGGCTTTACTTGGCAGAATTCATGGCAACCAGTGAAAATACGGTAATTATCATTGATGAAATCTCCGTTGGACTTGATCACCAAACCCTATTGAAAATTTTAGCCGAGATTAAACAGTTGGGGCATAAGAATCAAATTTGGCTCATTGACCATTCTGATACGGTACTCGGCGCAGCGGACGAGCACTTGTTCTTTGGGCCTGGCAGCGGTAAATACGGCGGGAAAATCGTTGAAGAGTCACCACGCCCAAAACCGATCTATGGGGAACGGAATCAAGCAGCTCCAACCGACTATTACCAATTTAACGATCTATATTGCCGAAATATTCAAATAGCCGAGATTCAAATTCCCAAAAATCGGCTTGTAACGTTTACAGGGGAGTCTGGCTGCGGTAAATCTACGCTCGTCAATGAGTGTATGGCCAAAGATTTTCTAAAGCGATATCCGAAGGATAAACTGGTAATAGTTGGGCAAGACCGAAACCAATCGATTACCAGCCGGTCTACCGTTGCGACCTTCCTTGATATTAAACGAAAGCTCACCAAATACAGCGAAGATATTGATGATATTTTTCAGCGCTCGATTGAAGATATCATTGATGAACTGCCAAATGAAGACATCGCTCATAAACGTTTGAGCCTATTGATCAAACTCGGACTTGGTTATTTGACGTTGGAACGCAAAACACAATCCTTGTCCACGGGTGAATTTCAATGCGTCCATTTAGTTTCTGAGCTGTTTGCGGGTTCAAGAAACCCACATACGCTTTTTATTTTTGATGAGCCTTCAAAAGGTTTATCACAAAACATTTTAAATCAATTTATGGATAGCGTTAGGGTCATTCTGCAAGATGAATCCGTCTCCATTATCATGATAGAACATCATTCGTATATGTTGGAAAGCTCTGATTTTATCGTTGATTTTGGCAAAAGACAGCTTGAACCCGTGGAGCAACTTGAGGTAGTCAGTCATGATGAATATTATCGTCATCAAAACAACAAGGATACAGCGGCTACACTGAAAATCCCCTCTACACTCCATCAACAAAGCGGAATCCATTATTTAAAAGATAACCCTATTGCCTATTTCAAAAATGCCGAAAACGTCTATAAAGGCGGCATCTTAAAAAGCCTATCTTCCATGGCCCGCCTAATTTATGGCGAATATGAATCGGATACCATTGCACCCGTCATTGCCATTGATTTGGAACGGCACTTGTATAGCCAATATACTTTTCTTTATGAAATTGGCGGCTTGATCAATCATATCGTAGCGGCACATCCAACCAATAAAGATACGAATAGCTTCGATTTCTATAACCAAGCCAATCATTGTCCGTGCTGCTCAGGCCGTCGAGTCATTGAAAAATTTGATTTTGATATCGTTATACAGGACAAATCCGTGCCATTCTGGGATGGCTTATTGCATCCGGATGCAATGGATATTTTAAAATTTTATCAATTCCCAAAAATAAAATTCATCTTTGATGAGATTAAGAATGAGCTCGGCCAAGACATAAGCAAAAGCTATAATGAAATGACAGAAGCAGAAAAGCATACTTTTTTGTATGGATATTGGGAAAAGTCATTTTATGATAAAGCCGCTAAAGCAACAAGGACCTGGGAAGGCTTTAATCACATCATTGGCATGTATATGGTTGTATCAAAATCGATCATTAAAGAGCATATCAAACAATCCAAACACAAAATCAGCTGTCCCATCTGCCAAGGAACCGTACTAAAGCATCATAAAAAGCTAACCTTTGGCGAAACGGATATTCGCGAGATTATTCAGCAGCCTCTTGGGCAAGCAATGAACATTGTTGGGAAACTACAGGTACTTGAAAAAGTGAAAGCGATCGTCGGCAGTGATATGGTTTTGACGGAAGAAGTCTCATTATTGCCTAGGGAAACGCAAGTCGCGCTAAAAATGCTTGAACTAGAGCTGGCAAGCTTTGCGGGCTATGAAATGGTCTTGCAAAATGTCCTGCCATTTTGGGGCAGTATTAGCAGCAGTATCGAATCCATCAGCCTTCATAATCGGATTACCGTCTGTGACTTTGCTAATATCTCCGAAACGAGAGAAACCATCATAGATCAATATTTCACCAATGGAAAATACAAGAAACTGACGTATGTCTATGAAGCATTTGGTTACAAAAAAATTGTTACCTTAATTAATAAGATTAAAGCAAGTCAACCATGTCCTTTCTGCAAAGGGAAAAGAGTCATTTCGGAAGACGGGCTGCATGATGGCGTATTTAAATTATCGGTGCCTTGTGTCAGTTGTTATGCCAGTGGCATCAATGATGAAGGGCGCACAGAAATTGTGGAAGGCGTAGACGTGCAAAGATGGTTAACGGGCAAAGTAAGCGATGTGGTTACGGATAGCCTAAATATTGAGGCTGTGGCAGAAATCCCTATTTTTAATCGAATCCGTGAGTTGAATAAACAAGAAATGATGGCGGTTTACCAATATCTTGAGCAAAATAATTAATATTGCAAATCAATAAAATAAGACCCTTGGGTATAAAGAAGAATATAAGCAATAGGAGACTTGTAAATTGAAATATGAAGTGATTTTATTCGATGCGGACGACACCTTGTTCGATTATGCTCTCGCGGAGGCACATGCACTGAAGAGTACCTTCTTGGAGCATCAGATAGAGCTCATGCAGTCGCATGTAGAGCTCTATCGAAGCGTCAATCAGCAGCTGTGGCATGATTATGAGAAGGGTACAGTAACGCTTGATTTTTTACGGCACGAAAGATTTAGAAAGCTATTTGTGGAAATCCAAGCTGATCTTGATGCCATTCATTTTAGTGAACGTTATGTCGATTTTTTAGGGGAAGGCTCTTTTTTGATCGACGGGGCGGATGTTCTTGTCACAGAGCTGCTTGCCAAAGGCCAGCGGCTTGCTATTATCACTAACGGCATCAAGAAGACACAGCATAGTCGAATCGGCAGGTCAAGCCTTGCGAATTCCTTCGAGCATATTATAATATCCGAGGATACGGGTTATTCCAAGCCGCATATGGGTATTTTCGACTATGCGTTCGATAAGTTAATGATTACCGAAAAGAACAAAGTTCTCATTGTTGGTGATTCATTAACTTCCGATATCCTAGGCGGCAACAATTACGGCATTGATACCTGCTGGTTCAACCCTGGCCATAAGTTGAATTCGACCTCTGCAAAGCCTACCTACGAAATTGCTCATTTAAGCGAGCTTCCAGCGTTATTAGTTTAGGCTTGGCAATGAGTTGCGTTTGAATGAAAGAGCGCCATAGGAAGCCCTATATTCTCTCGTGAGGATAGGGTTTCTATGGCGCTTTGCTATGATGTACATGGTTCAAGTAATTTACCGTTAATTGAGCTCCCAATCCTGCAAAACCATAATAGCGGCTCCAGCTGTAACGGCATCCTCCGTCAACTGGCCTTGCGTAAATTTAGGCTCGTATTGCTGCGAATAATAGATGTTGCTCCGCGCCACTTGAATGACCGTATCATAGATGGTCTTGTGTACCTTGACGAGCGGACCGCCGAGAATAACCGCTTCCGGATGCAAAATGTTAATCAAATTGGCAATGCCGATGCCCAGATAGGTTGCAGTTTGCAGAAATTGCTCGGTAACGAGAGCGTCCTTCTGGATAAAAGCTTTCTGCAGCGCTTCGAACTGGACTTCCTCCGGAGGAAACCCAGAGAGCAAGCTTGTCCGGCCAAGCTTAAGCTGTGAGCGAATTTTTTTCTCCAAGGCAGGTATGGAAACCAGCGCCTCAAGCGCACCATAATTTCCTTCATCGCCGAGTCTTGGGCCATCGGTCTGAATGATCATTTGCCCGAAGGAGCCTTCCATGTCTACGGCGCCACGCACAATTTGACCGTTGGAGAGCATAGCGGTTCGCAAGCCAACACCCGCGTGCACATAAACCATATGCCTGACTTCTTCGCTGCGAAGTGCCCAGTGTTCCCCGATAATCGCCGTATTAGCTCCGTTATCGAGCAGCGCGGACAGGCCTAGCCGCTCTTGCAGCCACTCGCAAATCGGTACATTACTCCAGCCGTCGGCAGGGAAGTAGCGCGGCTGCAGCATAATGCCATCCTCGCGGCTTAAAGGTCCAACAGCACCAATCCCAATACCGATCACTTTCTCGCGCTCAACGCCGCACTCACTCATCATTCGTTCAGCCATGTCGGTAATTTTCGACAGCAACCGCTCCGGCGTCATGTGTTCATCCATCTTCCATCTCTCGAACGCCAACGGCTTTAGGTTGAGGTCGTAAAGGCCGATGGAGGAGCTGAAGCGGGAAATTTCAAGTCCGAAAACAGCGCGGTGACCGGGGTTAACCCGGTATAAAATCGGCTTTCGTCCTCCGGTGGAGCGGCCCAGCTCGGATGCGAGAATTAATCCGTCGCTTAGCAGTTCTTCCAGCAGTCGAGACAAGCTTGTGCTTGTAACCGTCAGGCGTTCCATTAGCGCGGCTTTAGACACTAATCCATTGCGAATAATATAATCAAACACTTGTTTTTTTATCGTCGGATGCTTTACATTCATCATCATATCTCCATTTGTCCAAGTAGTTATATCGGATATAAACCAATCTCTATTATATGCTGTTCTAGGGGGGATGACTAGATACGCGATATAAATAAATGGTTGGTAACCAAATGATTTTAAAATTGTGTGGCATTCGACAAATTAATCGGTTGTTTTGGCTGGTAATAAGTTCTATAATAACGGTAAGCAACAGATTATCGATAATCCGACCCAATGGGGGAGGCAGGACAAAGTAATTTTTTTTGGAGCGATTTGTTAACGCTTTCTTTTTTAAAACTAGATTATCGATAATCGATAATGTGAACCGAAAGAGGTGAGATTGATGTATGGAAACGTCCCTTATGCACCCGTTAACTCGATTAGCGAGCATGTCTACACGACGATAAAAAAAGAAATTCTTGCGGGCGAGCTGCAGCCGGGGGCGCGTTTGCTCGTGCTTGAAATTGCCAAAAAATTCAATATCAGCCAAGCGCCGGTTCGTGAAGCACTGGAGAGACTCAAATCCGCAGGATTTATTTCGGGTATTCCGAATAAGGGCTCGGTCGTGTCCACGATTACTTCAAAGGAAATTAAAGATATATTCGAGCTTCGAGAAATTATCGAGGGATTTGCTGTAAGGCAGACGATGCGCCAGCTCACCGTAGCTGATTATGCTTACCTTGAAGAAATTATCCGCAAAATGCATGAGGCCCATGAGCAAAATGATATTTTGAGCATATTGGAGCTGGATATGGAATTTCACGGTTTCTTTTACCGTCGCTGTGACAACCACATGATTTTGGAGCTTTGGAACCAAATGCGGATGAAGGTGATGCGTTTCATGGCCATTTCCAACCGTCATTATAAAACAGACGGACTTGCGGATTGGCATCTTCGATTAATTGAGGTGCTGCGTTCTGGTGACGCGGACCTGGCCGAGCAAACGTTTATTGAGCATATGCATTCTTACAAAATGATTCATCTTGGTTAAAAATGAAATCAAGCATCTCGCAAGTCAACCTTACAAAAGGGGTAATGGCGCATGCTGAGTGAAGGATTATTGTTTAAAGAGGATGTCATCTTAACGTGGATGAGGGATCGTTTTTTACGGAATTTGGTTTCCAATGCAAATATAGCGAGGCCTGATGTGAAAGAGAGCTTTTCGCGGCTGCAGCTGAACCCTTACTTTACGTTCCCAGCTCTAGCCTTGCTAGAGCCTGCCTTTTGTTTCCATGATGAGCATGAGAAAATTATTTACTTGGAGCGCATGCGTGATTTTCTACACAAAAAGATATCCGATGGCAGCGTCGTATTTGTAGACGAAGAGGGTAGGGTAGGGTGGCTCTTCTCATGGGTATCCAAAGAAGCGATCAACGCGATCCAGTCTATGCTGAAAGACTATTTCCAAAAACCCTTTAATGTCGGGGTAGGAAAGCCCTGCAGCCATTTACAGTATATAGCGCAATCCTATAGACAAGCCTCGGCAGCGCTGCAGCATAAATTTTACCGTGGGACGGGCAAGATCATTTATTATAGCGAACTTGACAATTATGAATCATTGCTGCAATACCCCTCCGACAAGGAGAAGGAGCTATTCGACACCTACAAAGCTGCAGAATCAGAGTCGGAGATTGCACAATGCGTCCTGAATTTTTATGAAGAGATGCTGCGCAAAGGACCCATCGACACGCAAAACATATACGATACGACGGTCAGGCTGCTGGTTGGCGTGGAGAAACGCGTGCTTGCCGAAGCAGAGAACATAATTGATTACGAAAGATTCGATGTCGTGTCGATTGTGAAGCTTGCTACGCTTGATGAAATTAAGCAATACGTGATCCATTTTCTGATCGGGTTAAAGGATGTGCTGATGCATGGCCAGAAGGAAAGCCATCGGAGCATTATCAAGAAGACGATTCACCACATGGAGCAGGAATGCCAATATGCTTCCTTGCAAAGCGTCGCCCAAAAGGTATACATGACCCCGACCTATTTAAGTCTCTTGTTCAAAATGAATACCGGCAAAACTTTCATCGAGCACTTGACGGACATCCGGATTGACAAAGCGAAGGACATGCTCAAGAGCACACATTTCAAAAATTATGAGGTCGCTGAAAAAGTGGGCTATCAGGATCCGCGGTATTTTAGCCAAATTTTCAAAAAGAAGGTTGGACTCTCGCCTAGCGAATATAGGGATTCGGTCGGCAAATAAGAGGATGGCACCAAAAAGGACTCTATTGGCAAAGACGCTGCCGACAAGAGTCCTTATTTGTATTACAGACGAACATCGCTTTGAGGGCCATTACGTTCCGTCGCGCGCACATTCTCTAGCTCGGAGGTCCAGCATAAATGCCGATACTCAGCCGCAGCCCCCTCATTTTCGAACCAATCCAGGAAGTCCGTCCACAGCGCCAAGTCCCAAGCCGCATCGATTTGTGCCGTTGTATAGACGCTGTCGCGCAAGCGAATAAATCCGAATACGTCCCGAACCTGGGATTTTTCCGCTTGCACGACGGTAAGCTCCGCCAGATGGGGAGGAATAAAGATAACCCCGGCCGGCGTACCGAGAACAACATCGCCAGGCATGCAGATCGCCTTGCCAATGCGCGTCGGCACGTTCATGCCTACCATCGTTACGTCCGCAATGGCGGTCGGATCACTGCCCCGATAAAACACATTGATGTTCTCAATTTCCACCACTTGCTGGTTATCGCGAATCCCGCCCCAGATGACCGCTCCGCCGCGCTTTGTTCGCGTGGAGATCGCTGTCGACAAATTTCCACCTACGTAAGTACCCAGATGCACCTTGTCGAACATATCAACGACGACAACGTCATCCTCCACCAGCGTATCGATTACCCACTGATTGAAGAAGCCTTTGCGTTCCTCCTGCTCGTGCCCGTAGTTAAGAAGGGTTTCATGCAAATCAGGCCGCTTCGGCACCATGACCGCCGTAACCGCGCGTCCAACCATCGTTTGCTTAGGATGAATGATTTTGAAATCACCCTCAAATTGAAAGGTGTAACCTCTGTTCCAGAGTGGGCCCCAGGCCTCCTCCAGCGTAATTTTGCGCATGCGGCGCAGCACGTCCTCGGATACTTTTGGCCGACCGTTAGGAAAGCGTTCACCCTCCCAAAGCGGCGTTAGCTGAATGATATCTTCCGGGTTATCGAATTTCATTTGAGCACCTCTTTCGCTAGCGTGATTGTCAGGCCTAAGCCCCGTTTCCTATCTCTATTGTTAGGGACGTTGCTGTATTTGTCGATGCGACTTTCTTAAGGCATTTGCCCGCCATCTATGAATTTTTCACACTATATAAAATCAAACGAATTCATAAATTATTCACCTTCAACGATGTAACCGCTTTCGTATAAAGTAAGGGAACGTTATCCAGCAGGTGTAACGAGCTTCTTGCGAGCATAGAACGCTTAGCAAAGGGTAAACCCGCGGACGAGAGGAAGGGGAGGAATGAACGAGGTGAAGACAGCGCATACGGAAAAGACGCGTACAAGCAGCCGGCAAACCAAAACCGCACGCCAGAAAACAAAATCCAACCTAGCGGCAGGTTACATTTTTATATCCCCATGGCTGATCGGCTTTCTGCTGCTCACGCTTTGGCCGATCGCGCAATCCTTTTATTTATCATTCACCGACTATTCATTGCTGGAGGAACCGGTTTGGACGGGGCTGGACAATTACACGAAAATATTTACGGCCGACACCACCTTTACCAAATCGCTTAGCGTAACGTTTATGTTTGTCCTGTTTTCGGTACCGCTTAAGCTGTTTTTCTCGCTAATGGTCGCTTTGGCGCTTAACAAAAACATTCGAGGAATGAATATTTACCGGACAGCCATTTATTTTCCGTCCCTGATCGGGGGCAGCATCGCGGTAGCTGCTCTGTGGCGCAATATGTTTGGAATTGATGGGTATATCAATCAGGTGTTGGCCTGGTTTGGCATCGAGGGCGTTGGATGGATATCCAATCCGGATACGTCGCTTGGAACACTGATCCTGCTTAACACCTGGCAGTTTGGTTCAACGATGGTGATTTTTCTAGCAGGCCTTAAGCAGGTGCCCCAGGAGCTTTATGAATCGGCTTCGGTAGACGGTGCTGGGGAATTTAGGAAATTCATCAGTATCACGCTGCCGATGCTCTCGCCCGTTATGTTCTTTAACCTCGTGCTCGGTATTATCGGGTCGTTTCAAACGTTTACCTCTGCTTTTATTATCACGAAGGGCGGACCCATCAACTCTACCTATATGTATGCCATGTTCCTGTACGAGAAAGCATTCAAGCATTACCAGATGGGGTATGCTTCCGCGCTGGCGTGGATCCTGCTGACGATTGTGGCGTTATTGACGATTATTAATTTTGCGGCTTCGAAGTATTGGGTATTTTACGAGTCGGACGGAGGGAAACCGAAATGAATTCGCTGCGGTCTAAGCTGACGAGCCATTTGTATCTAACCCTTTTCTCCTTTCTGATGCTATATCCGGTCATTTGGTGGGCAGGGGCTTCCTTGAAAAAAACAGAGGAGCTGAGCTTGCCGACGATTTGGCCTTCAACACCAATGTGGAGCAATTACTGGAAGGGCTGGCATTTCTCTTCGGAATATACGTTTGCTCATTTTTTTGGAAATACATTGTTGATGGAGCTCGGCAACGTTCTTGGTGGCGTAGCTACAGCGGCTATCGTTGCCTATGGCTTTGGAAGGCTGAACTTTAAGCTTCGTGGCTTCTGGTTTTCCATTTTGCTCCTGACGATGATGCTTCCGGGACAAGTTACAGTTGTTCCTCAGTATATTCTCTTTAACAAGCTAGGTTTTGTTGACAGCTATGTTCCGCTCGTGCTGCCTCATTTTTTTGGCGGCGGGGCATTCTTTATCTTCTTGTTAGTCCAGTTTATCCGGGGCATTCCAAGAGATCTTGATGAGGCGGCAACGATCGACGGCGCGAGTGTGTACGGCATCTTTTGGCGTGTCGTCCTGCCATTGCTCAAACCGGCGCTGGTCACTGTAGCGATCTTTACGTTCATTTGGAGCTGGGATGATTTTTTTGCCCAAGTGCTTTACTTAAGCTCCATCGATAAATTTACCGTCGGTTTAGCCTTACGCATGTTTATTGACCAGTTCGACATTCAGTGGGGGCAATTGCTAGCCATGTCCTTGCTGTCGATATTCCCTTCGGTACTTATCTTTTTCCTTGCGCAGAAGCACTTTGTCGAAGGAATAGCTACAACAGGCTTGAAAGGTTAAACGCTTTATATTTTAACAGGTTAAAGGGGATGACTCAGAATGGTCAAAGGTTGGTCAAGAAGCACGATATTCCTAATATTTGCAATGCTGCTGATATTATCGGCATGCAGTGGTGGCGGGGGAAATAACGGCGGGAAGCAAACCGACGAGGGCGGGAAAAGCAACACGGAGCAAGGCAATAAAGAAGAAAAGCCAGCAGGCGGCAATACAACGCTGAGCATCATGTGGTGGGGACCTGATGCCCGTCATGAAGCAACCCAAAAAGCACTTGATATTTACACCAAACAAAATCCAAACGTTACATTTAAGCCCGAATTTATGGCATGGGATGCCTTCTGGCAGAAGCTTCCTACACTGGCTGCGTCGAAGTCGATTACAGATGTGCTGCAGATGGATGCTGCTTATATCCAGGAATATGTATCGCGCGGGCAATTGGAGGATCTCTCCGATATTGACTTGAGCGGAATTGTAGATCCATCGGTCATCGCTAATTTACAAATTGACGGCAAGCTGTATGGCATACCACTCAGTCAAAATGCACAAGGGATGGCCTTTAACAAACCGGAGCTTGAGCAGCTTGGCATACCGCTCCCGCACAAGGATTGGACGTATGAGGAGTATTTCCAATGGGCCAGAGACGCGAGAGAAAAGCTGCCGGAAGGCAAATATCCGATTGGCGATACGACGACTTGGGATGCATTCAACTATTATCAAACGGCCATGGGCAAACCTCCGATTATGTCCGATGGCGGCAAAACATTTACGCTCGACAAATCATTGTTTATGACCTTCTATCAAACCTATGAAGAATTCCGTAAAGCAAAAATTGTCCCTCCAGCCGAGAAAGCGGCATCATTCCTTGAAAATGATCCACAAGCGGACCCTATGGCCTCAGGCGTCGTCATGACCAGAGGCGCGACCACTGGCTCTGTAAGCGCTTTAGAGCAGCTTATGCCAGGCAAAGTTGGCGTGGTTAACATGCAGGTCGGCCCTGCAGGCGGCGGCTGGGCTCAGTCAACGATCTTCCTTAGCATCAGCGCAAACTCGAAAAATAAGGATGAAGCGAAAAAATTCGTAAGATGGTTTATTGCTGATCAAGAAGCAGGAAAGGCGCTAGGCCTTACGCGCGGGATTCCGATTAATCCGGAAGTATACAATGCGCTCGAGCCAACGCTTGAGAACAAGGATAAGCTGGGCAAAGAGATTTACGATCTTTCATTGGACAAAGCTTTGCCATTCTATCCACCAGCAGCAGGTTTCTCGGAATGGGTCGATACGTACAAGAAAGAAATGGAAGCCGTAACCTTCGGCCAGCAATCCATTGAGGATGCGTTCAACAAAATTGATAAAATGGGCAAAGAATTAGCAGCCAAAGCAGGCGGCCAATAAATTTACAGAGTGAGGTGTCGTATTCATGCAGCTAGCAGAAGTGTTTCCGTCCCAGCCGAACCGGCTTTGGCATTTGGCGAAGCAGCTTGGCGTCAATCACGCGGTTGGAGGCTTGCCTTGGGAAGAGAAAGTCGAGAAGCCCTGGGATCTCATGCCGCTTATCCGGATGAAGCAGCGGTTTTCCGATTTTGGACTGGAGCTGTTAGTCATTGAATCCATGCCGCCGAGCAATGAAATTAAGCTAGGTACGGCTGGGCGAGATGCAGAGATCGAAGTGTTCCAGCAGTTTATCCGAAATATGGGAGCTGCCGGCATTCCTGTGCTTTGCTATAATTTCATGGCACAGTTTAACTGGTTTCGGACTTCAACAACGACACGTACAAGAGGCGGCGCGCTCGTATCGAGCTACGACCACAGCTTGATGAAGGATGCCCCCTTAACGGAGGCAGGTATTGTTACGGAGGATCAGCTCTGGGAAAATCTCCGCTACTTTATGGAACGTATCGTTCCCGTAGCAGAGCAAGCGAGGGTGAAGCTCGCGCTTCACCCTGATGATCCCCCAATTACGCCGATACGGGGCATATCGCGAATATTGCGAAGTGCAGCTGCTTTGCAGCGGGCCATTGATCTCGTGCCTAGCCCGTATAACGGAATCACGTTGTGCCAAGGCACCTTGGCTACGGCAGGGGACGATATTCCGAGCGTGATTCGACATTTTACCAAGCAGGATAAACTATTTTTTGTTCATTTTCGGGATGTAATCGGCACGCCTGAGAAATTTGAAGAGACCTTCCACGATGACGGGAAAACCAATATGCTCGAGGCGATGCACACTTATTATGAGGTAGGTTTCCAAGGGCCGGCAAGACCTGACCATGTACCGACGATGGAAGGAGAGGAAAACACGAATCCGGGTTATGAGCTGCTAGGCCGCTTATATGGAATCGGCTATATCCGCGGATTAATGGAGGCGGCAGGCGTTCGGGAATATGCGTAAGCCATAGCTAAAAGGACGAGATGTTTCAACATCTCGTCCTTCTTTTTTGATATGATCTATCATGTTTTAAAAAGAACAGCTGAGCAGGAAAGTCTGCTCAGCTGCTTTTATGTTCGTTTTAGCTCCAAAGCCGGTCATTCGAGTAGTAGTGGTTCCAATTATCCGTTGCTTCCCATAAGCCGGGTATTTTCGGATGCAGATGCTGGGCCAGCACTTCGTCATTCAAATCGTCTATTCCAAGTCCAGGAGCGTCGGTCATATGGATAAAGCCGTTTTGTACAAGCTTCTTCGGCAGCTTGCTGCCAATAATGATATCATCCCACCAAGGCACCTCGCAGGAATGGTATTCCAGTGCCATAAAGTTTTCGGTAGCAGCAGCGACATGAGCGGCCGCAAGGCATGCGATAGGACTCTCTGCCATATGAATGGCCATCGCCACGCCATATTCTTGCGCCATATCGCCGATTTTTTTGGTCTCTAGAATGCCGCCAGTCGTCAGCACATCCGGATGGATCACAGATACGCCGCCTGCTTCCAGAAGCGGACGGAAATTTTCCTTCAAATAGATATCCTCACCTGTGCATATCGGAGTAGCGACAGCACGTGCCAGCTTCGCGTATTGTTCCGTATACTGCCAAGGAAGCATATCTTCCATCCAAGCCAGATTAAATTTATCGACGCGTCTTCCGAGCTTAATGCAATCCTCAAGGCCAATATGGCCAAAATGGTCAACCGCCAGAGGCACCTCGTAACCGATGACCGCCCGGACATCTGCAACGTACTGCTCCAGCAGATCAAGACCTTTCTCCGTCACATGGATGGCCGTGAACGGATGCGGAATATTGTTGATTTCAAAATGTTTATTGCGGATATCGCGAATCTCGTCCTCGGTAAGGGTATCTTGATTGGAACTGTACCGATTTTTGGAGATGTCCCGCATTTCCTGAAGGAAACCTACAGGAGCGCTTAATGTGCCTGGCTCATCAATAATTTGGCCAATGCCCAGATCCATTTTGAGGAAAGAGAAGCCTTCATCCATTCGTTTCTTAAGTGCCAAGCCCATAGCTGTGCCCGTATCCTTGCCTACGACCTCGGTATCGCAATACATTCTGATCTTCTCGCGGAATTTCCCGCCAAGCATTTGATAAATCGGGACGCCGTAAGCTTTGCCAGCCAAATCCCATAACGCGATTTCAAGCCCGCTGACGCCGCCGCCTTGGCGGGCATGCCCGCCAAACTGCTTAATGCGGCGGAACAGCTTGTCGATGTTGCAAGGGTTCTCGCCAAGCAATCTCCCTTTCAAAATTTGGGCATATACCTTATCGGCACCATCCCGAACCTCGCCAAAGCCAACTAATCCTTGATTGGTATACACTTTAATCAAGCTGCTGTGGAAAGGGCCACCAACAATATCGGTAAACCTAATATCAGTGATGCGCAGCGTAGCGGGACTGGAGAAGGTGCTGACATGCGCTAACGTTTCTTCATAGGATTGGTTATTGGACACAGACAATCACTCCTAGTATGGAATAAGGTTGAACAAGCAGCTATACGTTGATTTAGAGCAGCATACTGCCACCGTCAAGCCGAATGGAAGACCCTGTCATGAATTCACTCTCGTCAGAAGCGATAAAACAAACCAGCTGCGCCACATCAAGCGGGCGTCCCACACGACCAAGCGGGAATTTATCGCGAATCGATCTGGTCGTTTTTTTAAGCTTTGTTATATCCTCCGCAGTCATAATCGGCTTGGACTCACGCGCGCTTTGCTTGCCGACGTCTACGGCACCAGGCTCAATCGTGTTGACGGTAATCCCATACTGGGCGAGCTCGATCGCGCTTTCCCTGCCTAACATGCGAATGCCACCCTTGGTCATCGAATAGACGGCATCAAAGTCGGTCGGACGTTTGCTGTGAACCGAAGACATGTTAATAATTCGCCCGAAATGCTTTTTTTTCATATGAGGAACAACGGCCTGAATGCACTGCCAATAGCCCTTCAAATTGATGTTCATCATGCGGTCAAAGGAAGCCTCGTCATAATCGAAGAAGTTATAATTGAGCTGGAGAGCGGCGTTGTTGACCAAGATATCAATCCCGCCATAATGATCTACAACGGTTCGGATCATATGATCAATTTCTTTTTTTACAGCCACATTTGCTTGTACAAGGATCGCATCACCGCCAAACTCGTCAATCTGCTGCTTGGTATGGAGAGCTCCCGCATCGCTTTGATTATAATGAATGGCCACCAAAGCCCCTCTGTGAGCAAGCTCAATGGCAACGCCCTTGCCAATTCCCGTGCCTGCGCCAGTTACTAGAGCCACTTTGCCTGCTATACTCATGTTACACCTCCCGTATGGCGGTTAAGGTTGTTTCATTTTGGAATTCATATAGTGCAGAAGGAAGCCGCCATCCAGCCTGATATCGGAACCGTTGATATAACGGGAATAATCAGAGGAGAGGAAGGCAACAAGCTCTGCGAGATTCTCATCACTGCCCAGCACCGCATCGGGAACTTTATATTCATAATGATCGTATAGAGTGGAGAGTGTGCTCTTAAAACGTTCGTCATCTCCGGGAAGCGGTCCCAGCTCAATCGTGTTGACGCTTACGCCATACCGGCCCAAAGCTAGTGCAGCTTCCTTAGCGAGCATTTTGACAGCCCCTTTGGAGATGCTGTACGTGAAAGCAGATCCCGTAGGCTTTTCTGCATGAATCGAGGAAACAAAAATAATTTTGCCAGCTTGCGACTTCATCATTTGCTTGCCGACGGCTTGGGTACAGAAAAAAGCCGATTTGGCGTTTACGGCTATGCTGCTCAGAAATTGCTCTTCCTCGCCATATTCAATGGTGCTTGGTTTAATCTCTTGATTGTTATGGACCAAAACATCGACTGTGCCCAACTCATGCTCAGCGTGCTGCAGCATTCCTTCAATTTCAAGGCTTTTGCACAGGTCTATATTCACCATGATAGCCTTTAAGCCTGCATGACAGACAAGCTCTAATTCAGCTGATAATTCCAATCCGCCTGAGCTGCTGTTAAGAATAAAATGGGTGCGATCACTCGCTAACCGAGCAATCATCGCTTTGCCGCTGCGGCTGTCCGCATCCGTAATGAACACTAGCTTTTTTTGAAGATTCATAGATCCCCTCCATCAAGCAGACATGAGTTAACCGTAACACCTTGCAGCTTAATCTTAGTAAGTTTGACCCTGCTGTGGCGATGCCGTAAAGTTATGATTTTGTTTGTTTTTTTGCGAAACGTGAGCATGCTCAAGTCGTTGAAACGATATAATAGGAGGTTATCATGCGGATTTTGAATAAATATGTCATTATGGCAATGATTTTAGGCTTATTTATATCTTTGGCTGTTAGCTACGGGAACTACCGTACACTCAAAATCAATCATCTGGAGAAAGCCGGATTCATTAAAAATTTGCAGGCTGCCGTTAGTCAAAACAGCCAGTTGGATTTGAAGGAAACAACCGATTTCGAATGGGATACTCTGTATATGTTCCCTCCATATCTATCAAAAGCTGAAATGGAGAAAACCGTAGGCGTGAAATGGAGCGCTGAGCCAACCTATTTCAATTATTTGTCACATCAACTAACCGGAGAGGAATTCCCTTTATTGGATGATTCTCTTCATAAGCTTGTTTTCGTACGAGGTGATGACGTTGTACTAGATGTAACGCTTGATCGAATGCTAGTTGATTTTACTTCAACCACAAGGAAGGTCAGCCGTCATGAGGCAGTTTACGAAATCATACGAACGGATGAGGGTCTCTATCAGTTGAAAAATACGGAGGTAAAGTGAGACCTCTGTGAGACTTCTTCTGATTGGTTGTTGAGGCAAGAGCTGATGAGAGAAAGCCTCTTGCCTCTTAGTAAATACGTGGTAGTCAGGTGGCAGGTGGATATTCCGTTAACGTTGGCATTGCATACCCTTCTTTGTAGGTTTCGTCAATAAATGCGCGAATGCGTTCGTTTTCAATTCCCGTAGCTTTCATCGCTGCCGCAGTAACGGCAATTTCAACGCAGACACTGCAGCGGGTGCCGTGATCATCCCATAGGACTGACCCGTCATCCTTTACTTCAGCGATAAAGCAGTTTAGGTTGCTCTTGTGGCCGGCACTGTCGCCGCAGCCGCAATAGCAGGGGATAAAGGGCAAAATATCCGTTACAGTTGCGGCAGTTCGATAAGCGGTTTGTAAGGTTGAGGAAGCCGTATCCAGGAAAGAAGGCAGCGTTTCGAGCGAAGCCGTCCATTCTTGAAGATCTCCCGAATCGGTATGATGCTCACCATGTCCGGAGCCGCTTTCGATGTTGGCCTCATTCGTGGCTTTCGCCAGTTGAGTCTGGCTGCTGCATGCACTAAGCAGTATGGAAGATAGTAAGACGGAATAGAGTGTTGTTGTCGCTAAACGTTTCACGTAGGGCAACTCCTTATTTGTTTAGGTATGGCTATAGTATATCATTTTCAAATATTAAAAGATGATCTGCTATGGTACTATTAATTGACGATTGTGAACTTCTATATCATAGGCTTTCCGATGAAATCGTAAAAAAAACGATAGATCAAAAGGAGCGATTGACAATGAAGGTATTGTTTATTGGCGGAACAGGCTTAATTAGCGAGGCAGTGTCCAAGCTGGCGATAGAACGGGGAATAGAGCTGTATCTCTTTAACCGCGGGAAGCGGGATGCTCGTGTACCGAGTGGAGCAAAGGTCATCCATGGAGATATTAGAGATCCGAAATCTGCGGCAGCCGCTTTGGATGGTTATCATTTTGACGTCGTCGTCGATTGGATCGCTTTTACGCCTGAGCAGGTTAGCGTTGATATTGAATTGTTCCGTGGCCGTACGAAGCAATACATATTCATAAGCTCGGCATCGGCTTATCAGAAGCCGCCCGTGCATTATATCATTACGGAAGATGCCACGCCTCTTGAAAATAAATATTGGCAGTATTCCCGCGATAAGATTGCTTGCGAGCAGCTTTTGCAGGAAGAGCATGCGGCAACCGAATTTCCTTTCACCATCGTTCGTCCATCCTTCACCTACGGGGATACGATGATACCGGCAGCCTTAAATAGCTGGCCCCATCCGTGGTCTCTGATCGCACGCATTCGAGCGGGATTGCCGGTTATCGTTCATGGCGATGGTTCGTCATTATGGACGATGACACATAACTCGGACTTTGCAAAAGGGTTTGTCGGTTTGCTCGGTCGAGAGGAAGCGATTGGTGAGGCCTATCACATCACCTCCGATGAAGTGCTGACCTGGAATCAAATTTATGAAGCGATCGGCACAGCCGCTGGTGCTGAGCCGAAGCTTGTGCATATCTCGAGCGAGTTTCTCGTATCGCACGACCCTGAGCTTGCTGGCGGCCTGCTTGGCGATAAAGCCGTAACCAGCGTATTTGACAACAGCAAGATTAAACAGCTTGTACCAGAATTTGAAGCGACACTATCGTTTGCGGAAGGAATCAAACGAACGGTCGCTTGGTTTGAAGCTCACCCCGAGCGCTGCACGGAAGATTCCGAGTGGAACGAGCAGATGGATGCGATCATAACGGCGCACGCGTCCGGCTTTAAAAAATAAACACGGCACTTTTCTTATCAGACATCTTTATCAGCAAAGCTCTTATTCTCCCGGGAATAAGAGCTTTTTTGCATGGAAAAAAGGTAAAAAGAGCGCATAGAACTGCGATTTTACTCGTTTAATTTTTTCTTATAATTCATTGGATACATAAAAACTCGTCTTTTGAAGGGGACAGCGACATATAATCTTCACAGACCGTCCACTTATTCTTGTCAACCGTTTATCTTTATCGTAAAACTTCAATCGTGGCAAGGTGAAACAGATGTCGCCGTCCTTTGGCGGCGCAGCGCGTTTCATTCCGAGAAATGTAGAGAAGGGATAGCGAAATGATAACCTTTCCTATATTTCAAGGTGAAACAGATGTCGCCGTCCTCTGTAAGAGGAGGCGATCCGTTTCTCGCAGAACTATAAGGCTTATTGATCGTGTAAAACATATTAAAGTAAACTTCATTAACTTAAGGGAGAGGTATAACCATGCGAAAAAAGTTAAATCAGCATCTATTCGTCTATTTGCTTATTTTATCCTTAGTCATTACCTTAGGAATGAATGTTCAACCTTTAAATAACACGTCTGAAAATCATGTATTGGATGTACCTGAGAGGAATGTAGTCTCCGCTATAAGCACCGAACCGCTGCTTGCACCAACGAAAAGTTCTGCCATAACTCCTATCCCAATCTCGCGAACCTCAACGATCCCTGCCACGTCAGCCATTGCGCCCATTCCAGCTGACCCGCCTCCAATACCTACTGCTGACATCCCTGCCCCAACGAAGGAAGAAACGGCGATCACTGAAGAACTCGTACATACCTATGAAGTTACTGCTTTTTACTTAAATGTCCGCACAGAGCCAAATGCAAAGTCAGCTATTCAAAAAGTGGTTAAGCAAGCTACGAGGCTTGAGATCATTGCCGAAACAGAAAATGGCTGGCTGCAGCTGCAAAGCGGCGGATATATTCATGGAGGCTATGCCAAAAAGGTGAAAAATGAAGCTACCATCCTGTCCTTCTCCGTAACCGATACACGCCAGCCAACGATTGAAATTCAAGAGATCGGCGCCGAGCAAGCGCTGGAATCTGAAACTATAGATGAACTTCCCGATGAAGAACCGACCCAGCCAACCTCGATTGTGGAATCCGAATCCGGCTTAACGGAAGAACATATCGCTAAAATATTTGAAGGCACGGCGCTCTCCGGCGAGGATTTGGAACAAGCTATCCTCGAAATCGAGGAAGAGTATGGCATTAATGCTTATTTTACGATTGCAGTCATGAAGTTGGAGAGCGGAAATGGCAAGAGTCGATTGGCCAAAAACAAAAATAACCTATTTGGCCTGAACGCGATTGATGGCGACAAATACAATAAAGCATTCAGTTTTGAAACCAAAGGAGACAGCGTGCGAAAGTTCGGACAATTGTTATCCAGAAATTATGTGGGGAAAGGGCTCACCACCATCGAGAAGGTTGCCAAAAAATATTGCCCTGCCAATTCCAAGTGGCCGAGCTTAGTGAAAAGTATAATGAAAAGCGATTACCGAAAGCTTTAGCTTGGCAATTTGGCCTTAAATATGTTATTTTCTTCTCCTAGCCCTAACAAAACCAAGCTAGTGCTGCGTAGGAGGCCAACTGTATGCGTGAAATCGCTCAAAAGATGCCTTTTGGTTATGAACCGCCAAAGGATGAGCACAAAGGTACCCTCGTCTATTATGATTCGTTCCAGCATGTCACCGATCGAGAACTGGATGTCGCAGCCTATACGGCTAAGGATCGATCCTTCAGCAAGCTGGTGTTATACCCACTACATGAGCAGAGCGTGAAGCGGATGTCGAAGGACGAAGTAAGTCCTTTCCATAAACGAGAGGACCGGCTTCATGAATGGAGACATGATCGCGGAGAAACAAATGTAATCGTGGAAAGATTGGAAATCAAGCGTAAGAAGTATACACCTATCGATACGGCATTGCGGCATCTGGCTGAAACTTATCCTAAACCGTTGTTTCTACTTTTGAGCGGAGACATGGCTAATTTATTCGCTTCCTTCTCCTCCTTTGAAGAATGGATTGTTAAAATTCGGTTGCTATTGACTGAAGAGCCCTCCAAACTACACCCGCGATTATTGCAATACAAGCACCGCTGGGAACCCATTGTGAAAAAGGACTAATGTTTCTATCTGGCTGAACAAGACAAAGAGCTTTCCGTGAACGAATTCACGGGAAGCTCTTTGTTTTTGCACAAAATTACCACTGACTACCCCGTTGAAGGACTGTTTGGCACATGACCTTTTTGATTGCGATTTTCTTCAGTTGAAGCGGCAACGTTATTTTCAGCCTCTTTGGAGCTTGCTTCAAAAGCCTGATTCTTAGCTGGAATCGATTTATGTTTGTTATTTGCCATGTTAAACCTCCCAAAAGTAAACTGCTCTTCATCGTTGCACTTAATTAGATTAACCAAGTTTTCAGAAATTATCGGTTATTCCGGCTTTGTCTGGATAGGAAGCGGGGTACTGGAAAATAATAAGCAAACATTTAATCCCATCCAGATGAGGGGAACTCCTGCCATGGAAGCAAACGCTGCAAAAGCTGAACCTAGGATTTCAAAAGATTTGGAACAATCCAGACACCATATAGAACAATCACTCAAAGACTGCAGTGACGCTGCTTATCTCAGTTGCAAGCTTGGCGGTAAAGTGCCTGGCATGTTTGTATATTTTAATGGCCTGACGGATGAGGAACGGCTTAATGAGATCAGGCATTCCATGTTTAGTTGGGATTTCAGCGAGACTGAAGAATGGCTGGAAACGATGGAGCAAGAGGTAACCTCCTTTAGCTGTACGAGAATTGAAACCTTTCGGGAGATGATGAGTCAGCTTACGCTTGGGAATGCTGTTCTGTTCGTTGATGGATCCGATGGCGGCTATGTATTTTCCCTTGGCGACTGGCGTAAAAGAGCTATTGAAGACCCCGTCGCAGAGTCCGTGATTCGTGGTCCAAGGGAGGGATTTACGGAAACACTGGATGATAATATGTCGATGATCAGAAGGAGAATCCGAACGCCTTCACTTAAGATGAAGGGGATAGAGATTGGGGAATATACGAAAACAAGAATTGTTATCGGCTATGTTGAGGGGCTGGCTGCACCGGAGCTGATCGCCGAGATTGAACATCGTTTAGCGGCTATCGAAGTGGATGGCATATTAGAGAGCGGAAATATTGAGGAGTTTATCGAGGATCAGCCATACTCCCCGTTCCCCCAGTTAATATCAACCGAACGTCCTGATACGGTAGTTGCCGGCTTGCTGGAGGGAAGGGCAGTCATTTTGACAGACAATACCCCTTTTGTGCTCATTGCACCGATTAGCATTTTTTCTTTGCTTCAGTCACCAGAGGACTATTACCAGCGGTTTCTCATTTCAACTTTTATCCGTTGGTTGCGTTATTTATTTTTTCTAGTCGCGCTGCTTGTACCTTCGGCCTATGTTGCTTTATTAACGTACCATCAAGAAATGATACCTTCAGCTTTGCTGCTAAGTATTGCAAAATCAAGAGAATCGATCCCGTTTCCTGCTTTGGTTGAGGCATTTATTATGGAAACGATGTTTGAAGCATTACGCGAAGCGGGTGTAAGACTTCCCAAGCAGGTAGGTGCCGCGGTTAGTATCGTAGGGGCTTTGGTCATTGGACAAGCAGCCACCTCTGCCGGGCTCGTGTCTTCACCGATGGTTATGGTTGTAGCGATTACGGGGATTGCTTCCTTTTTGCTGCCCCATTATTCGGTTGGCATATCCATTCGGTTATTGCGGTTTCCAATCATGCTGCTTGCAGGTGTTCTTGGTTTACTCGGGCTGCTGATGGGTGTAATTGGCATCGTGATCCATTTGAGTGGTCTGCGTTCGTTTGGCGTTCCTTATTTATCGCCGCTCGCCCCGTTAATGGCCGGAGAATGGCAGGATGTAGTTATGCGTCCGCCAGCATGGAAGCCAAATCGGAGACCGCGCTTTACGAGAAGCGGAGGCAGTATTCGCAGAACAAAAGGTTCAAAACTTTAAGCCTGATACATCAGCAGAAAGAGAGTGAACAGCAATGAAGCGACGTATGATTCGGGCAATGTTATGCGGCCTCCTTTGTTGGAGCGTTCCTCTCATGACGAGCTGTTGGGATCGAGTCGAAGTGAATGATATTGCTATCATCGTTGGAGCTGGTATCGACCAAATGGACGGCAAGCAGGTGAAGCTTTCGGCGGAGATCTATATCCCTGTAGAAAGTACGGGGGAAGGTCAGGAGAGCGGCATGAAAGCGGGGAATGGCAACGGAAAAACATTTGTTTCCAGTGCGGCAGGCTCCTCTATGGCTGAAGCGATGTACAAGCTCCAAGAGCGTCTTTCCCGCAAGCTATATTGGGGCCATAATGATATTTTTGTCATTGGGCAAGCGAGGGCGGAGCACGGCATTGAGGATGACCTTGATTTTATTTTGAGATACGTTCGGATGCGCGAAAGAGCAAATATTTACATAGCGGAAGGCAGTGCTGTCGATGTGCTAGGCATCATACCCAGGCTAGAACCAAATTCGATGGAGGCATTAAGTGAGCTGTCCAAAACAGAAATCAGCATTACCGTTGATCTAAAGGAAATTATTGAACGAATTGTAGAAACGCCTGACGAAACCTACGCTATTCCATATATTAATCGCGGAAAGCTATTAACGGACGAGAGCCATGTGCGCAATCCGAACGTTCCTTATTTTAGGGGGATGAGTCTATTCAAGAAAGGAAAAATGAACGGAAATTTAAATTCAGACTTAACATGGGGATACTTCTGGATCACGAATCAAATCAAAGGAAATACGATTATTAGCTTGAAAATGCCGGAGGAACAAACCTTAGCCGTCCTACTAACTCACAGCAAAACAACACTGATTCCTTCAATCACGCCTGATGGAAAGTGGAAGATGAAAATAAAGGTTCGCGGAGAAGGCAATCTGCTGCAAAATACAAGCTCGCTCGATTTTATGAATCCAGCCCAGCATAAGGCTATGATCAAAAAAACGAATGAAGAGGTAGAGATGAGCATCAGGCAAACGTTAAAGGTACTTCAGAAAAAATACAAAACCGATGTCCTTGATTTCGGCGACCGTTTCCGTAAGCATGCTCCAAAGCAATGGCAGAAAGAAAAGAAAAACTGGAGTACCCTGTTCTCGGAAATAGAGACGGAACTAGATGTTGAAATCAACATCCAAAGACCAGGCATTTTAAACCAAAATATAAAAAAGATGAATCGAGTGAACAACTAATATGTCATGGCATACTCTCATTACGATTTGGGTGCTAATCGGAGGTTACGGGATCGTGAATCCATCCTGGAAAAAACACGATAAAAAAGAGAAAAAGGTGCTGTTCAGCTTATTATTCATCGCTTTTGTCTTATCGCTGGGACTAGGATTGAATCCAAATTTGCCTAGTCTTACCGATTGGGTCAATGCACTCTATCGGCCTCTTCACGGCTGGTTAAGTCCTTAAGAGGAGGTAATTCAAATGAAGAACAAAATTTCCTCATTTCAAATGTTTCTTCTAATGTTTCAAATGATTTTGAGTTCTTCCGTTCTTCTGATGCCTTCGATTACAACGATGCTATCTGGTAAAGACATGTGGATGACGCCTATCTTCAGCATGCTTATCGGTTACCTAACAATTTGGTTAGCCTTCAAGCTATATAAACTAGCACCGCACGGATCATTCGTAAAGTTGTTGGAATCGACGTTCGGCAAAGTGATTGGAAAGGGTATGAATGTATTGTTTATCATCTTTCAAGTTCATATCATAGCGATTGCTACACGTGATTACGGGGAGTTCATCGTGACAAATTTCTATTTGAAAACACCGGTTTACATTATCATTACCAGCATGCTAATTCTATGTGCTTGGGTAGTTAGCGGTGGAATTGAAGTGTTAGCTCGAACGGGACAAGTGTTTATTCCCATCATTACGATATGCACGTTGTTCATCTTCGTTTTTTTGATCCCAGAACTTGACCCATCTACGATATTTCCGATCTTTGAGAAAGGAGCAGCCCCCGTCTTCAAAGGTTCAGTCGTAGTTGCAGGCTGGTTTTGCCAGATATTCTTGGTCGTTTATATCTTGCCTTTTGTGAAACAAGAGAAGTCCATTCAGAAATGGGGGTACATTTGCGTAACGGGGATTGGCTTATTAATGCTAATCGCCAATATTACCGTATTTATGCTCATGAGCGAGAGTGCTTCTTTTTACAATTATCCGGTCTTTACGGCAGCGCGGTATATCGCCTATGCAGAGTTTTTCGAGCATGTGGAGGCCATCGTGATGATGGTATGGGTGCTTGGCGAATTTTTCAAAATCAGTTTTTATTATTTTACCATCTATTTAAGCTTATCGGAAACGCTGGAACTCCAAAAACCAGTGGTCATTATATTACCGATAGGCCTGCTGCTGTTGTTATCTACATTTTGGCTCGCTAAGGACTTTCAAATGATAGGGGACTTCATTTCAAAATCGGGAACGCTCTATATTTTAACGGGATTTTTTATTTTTCCGCTTGTTATTTATGCCCTTACCGTAATAAAACAGCGATTAAAAGCCTGAGAATCCAAACCTTTAATCGCTGTTTTTTTAAAATAGATGATTTATTTGACTCCCACGACATGCTCTTCGCATTCGTTGGAGCAGAAGCCATGCTTGGTCTCTAGGCATTCTTCGCATACGATATGCTGAAGATGACAGGAATCATCTGCACAATTAATGTAAGTATCAGCTGGATTATCGCAGTGGTGACATTTCCCCACAACGACAGCTTCGTCCGTCTGATTGATCACGACAGAGGTTCTCTCATCAAATACATAACATTTGCCATCGAATAATCGGCCTTGCACTTCCTCGTCTTTACCGTAGGTAACGATTCCGCCTTCCAACTGATAAACGTCATTAAAGCCTTCGCTCATCATAACGCCCGTAAGCTTCTCGCAGCGGATGCCGCCCGTACAATAAGTAAGAATAGGTTTGTCCTTGAATTCAGCCATATTCTCACGAAGCCATTCCGGAAATTCCTTGAAGGTCTCCAGATCCGGCCGGATCGCATTGCGGAAATGACCTAAATCGTATTCATAATCGCTTCTTCCATCGAGTACGATCACATCTTCGCGTTGCAGATATTCATGGAACTCTTTTGGAGACAAGCGTGTTCCGCTTAGTGTATTCGGGTCTAAAGGCTTGTCGTAACGAAGGGTAACAAGCTCTTTCTTGTAGCGAACAAATATTTTTTTGAAGGCATGCTGGTCTGTCTCATCTATTTTATAAACAATGTCCGAAAACAGAGGATTCGCACGCATATGCGCCATATATTGCTCTGTTTGTTCTACAGTTCCTGATAACGTACCGTTAATGCCTTCGTCAGCAATTAGGATACGACCTTTTACATTTAGCTCCTTGCAATAGGCAAGATGCTCCGCAGCAAATTGCTCCGCATCGGGTATTGCTATAAATTTATAATACAATAAAACGCGAAATTGATTGTCATCACTCATCGTAGTCTTTCCTTCCCGGTAAACAATTAAAAGCAGTCTATATTATAGTTGAACTTGCACGAAATTTCAACGGTAAAACCATATAACAATAGGATTGGTCAGCACGTGCTTGGATAGACGTCATAACGTCAGACCAAATCGCTTAAGCTCGATAAAAACAGGCTCCAGTTGTTTACCTTTATCCGTAATGGTGTATTCTACTCTTGGAGGAACCTCGGCATATATCGTTCGTTTCACAATCCCTTGCTCTTCGAGCTCTTTCAGGCGGAGAGAGAGCGTTTTTGGACTAATGCCTTCCAATGATTTGAGCAGTTCACTGAAACGCAGCGTTTGTTCAACAAGCAAGTCGCGAATGATAAGAAACGTCCATTTGTTTCCAATAACTTCAAGAGCTTTGCCTATGACGCATGGAATGCCAGGTGTTCCACGCTTTAATATAAGCGGTTCCTGCTGGTTCATATCGAGATCCCTCTTTTTTATTTTTAGGTTTGAGACCAAGTATAGTACAAAAGTAACTTTTCGGAAACTATATGTAAAAAAGATCAGTACTTTATTTTCTTTGTTTACTATGTTTAAAATAGAACTGAGAACACTATCCGCACTAAACTAAAGGAGAGAGAAGCATGACTGTAAATCATTTAAATACACCGTTCACCATCAAAAATCTTGAGCTTAAAAACAGAATCGTCATGGCGCCCATGTGCCAATATTCCGTAGAAGCGAAGGATGGCACACCGAATGATTGGCATTATATCCACTATGTATCGCGAGCGATTGGCGGGACGGGACTTATAATTATGGAAATGACCGACGTTGATCCTGACGGACGGATTACAGACAATGACCTCGGATTATGGTCAGACGAGCAAGTACCAGCTTACAAACGAATTATTGATGAAGTTCATAAATATGGCTCTAAGATCGGCATTCAAATTGCACATGCGGGCCGGAAGGCAGAAGATGCTGTAACTCCAGTCGGTCCTTCGGCAATATCAGCAGGTCCTAACTACAGAACACCAAAGCCACTCTCAACGGATGAAGTTAAACAAATTGTTGAGCAGTTTAGGCAAACGGCTCGAAGAGCGGTAGAGGCTGGTGTGGATACGATCGAAATTCATGGAGCTCACGGGTATCTTGTCCATCAATTCCAATCACCCGAGATCAATAAGCGTGATGATGAATATGGGCAGGATTATGCAAAGTTTGGTGTAGAGGTCATTCAAGCAGTCAAAAGCGAAATGCCGGCTGATATGCCGCTAATCTTACGTATTTCTGCGATCGAATATATGGATGGCGGGTATGACCTAGATCATAGTATTGAACTCAGCAAGAAGTACCTTGCTGCAGGTGTTGATATCTTTCATGTTTCCAGTGGAGGCGAAGGTCCGTCCGGCACGCGCAAGCCCGGCAATTATCCCGGTTATCAGGTACCGTTTGCGCGCGCATTTAAACAAGCACTGAAAGTTCCTGTCATCGCAGTCGGCATGCTGGAGGATGCCAAGCTTGCAGAAGCGACCATTGCAAGCGAGGATGCTGATCTCGTAGCTGTTGCCCGCGGAATGCTAGTTGATCCTTACTGGGCTCTCCATGCCATTCAAATCGTAAAAGGGGAAATAAAGCCACCTAAGCAATACGAGAGAGCATACTGATACTAATTCACGAGTAGTGGTAGATCGGATTAGAAGCATCCCTCTAAAGCTAAGGCAAAGAAGATGAGGTTTCATCATTTTAACCAAAAAATACGCTAAGCCCGTGTGGCTTAGCGTATTTTTGGGGTTTGCGTCGATTTTACTGTCTACTTAAAAGGCTGGAAATTTGGAGCAGAAATCTTGTTTTCCTTCGTTTAGCAACCTCAATGGAGTAATGCTATAAACCGGCTTGCAGCAATGGAGAGAACGGTATCCTTTCGGGTGGCAAAGCCAACCGCGCGGGGAGGGATCGGAACTGTCGTCCGCAGTACAAACAGCTTTCCGTCTATCAATTCCTGATTGACGAAGGCGTGTGTCACAAATGCTGCGCCATAGCCGCGGCCAGCAAGCTCAATCAACATGTCCATACTGCTTAGTTCCATATCGGCTTCAGCCGTTATGTCGCCGGCGGAGAACCATTTCTCGACATATTGTCTTGTGCTGCTGCCCTCTGACAGAAGCAGAAGGGGGAGGCCGGACAATGCCTCAGGCGTTATCGGTGTTTCTGCTAAATGCATATAGGACTGTCCTACCACAAAACAATCTTGGATCGTAGTGAGATGCTGCACGGATAACTCATGATCAGATAGCGGCAAATGGACTAATCCGACATCAATTTGACCAGACTTTAAGCGAGACCGGATATCCGATGTTTTGCCTTGAGAGAGCCGTATACGCACGCTAGGATGCTCGGCATGAAATGTATCGAGTACAGGGAGCAGTAAATGCTTAATAATGGGCCCGCTTGCGCCAATTTTTAGCTCGCCTGCATTTAAATCCTTTAGGGACTGCAGCCTGTTCTCACCCGCGAATAGAGTCATGAAAGACTGTTCCACATAGCGGAATACTTCAAGCCCTTCGGGCGTCAGCTTCACTCCTTTGGACAATCGGTTAAACAGCTTTACCTCCAGCTGGGCTTCCAGCTGCTTTAGCGCATAACTAACCGACGGTTGCGTGATGTGCAATTCGAGGGCTGCTTTTGTCAAATTGCCTAATTTAGCCGTATGCCAAAAAATACGGTACCATTCCATATTGACTTGCATGATATCACTTCTCTCTATGTCACGGATTCGAAATTTTGATTTCATTTATTTCATGATCAAAATTATAATGGATATAGATAGAAAGCGTCAAAGCTAGATCCAAGGAGGACAACAAAATGGCAGGAAGCACATATGGCAGCAGCTTTAAAATTACAACCTTCGGCGAATCGCATGGCGAGGCCGTTGGGGTGATTGTAGATGGCGTTACACCAGGCGTAGAACTAGATGAAAAGTATATCCAAACGCAAATGGACCGTAGGAAACCGGGACAGTCTTCCGTGACTACACCGCGTAAGGAATATGATGTGATTAGCATCTTGTCGGGCATGTTTGAAGGAAAAACGACAGGCACGCCGCTCTTTATTATGCTGCATAACAAGGATATGAGACCGGATGCCTATAATGACATCCAGTATTCCTTCCGTCCAGGGCATGCCGATTTCACCTACTTAAAAAAATACGGGCTTCGCGATCACCGTGGCAGCGGCAGAGCCTCCGGCAGGGAGACGGCAGGACGTGTCGCTGGCGGTGCAGTTGCACGCAAGCTGCTGGAAAACAAGGGAATCAGCGTCGTAGCTTATTCCAAGGAAATCGGCGGAATCAAATGCGAAACATTCCACGAGGACGAAATTGAAAAGAATGCCGTTCGTGCATGTGATCCTGAGGCCGCTAAGCGTATGATTGAAAGAGTAGAGCAGTTGGCTGCAGCAGGAGACAGCTGCGGTGGGATTGTCGAATGCAGAATTAGGGGCGTTAAGCCAGGTATCGGCGAACCTGTTTTCGACAAGCTGGATGCAGAGCTTGCCAAAGCCATGCTTTCCATTGGCGCTGTCAAAGGCATTGAATTTGGCGCCGGATTTGCAGCAGCGGATATGCTTGGCAGCGAACATAACGATGGAATGAGCAAAGACGGATTTTTGAGCAATAATGCCGGTGGCATCATTGGTGGAATCAGTACGGGAGAAGAAATCGTATTTCGGATCGCAGTAAAACCAACCTCATCGATTTCCTTGCCACAGCAGACGATGGACATTCATGGTCAGGAGAAAATGATTGAGACGATCGGACGTCATGATCCGTGTATTTGCCCCCGCATCATCCCTGTCGTTGAAGCGATGGCTTGTATCGTTGTAGAAGACTTAATGAAAAGACAAGCAGCCATGTTTGCATAGATCTATGGGGAGAGCGGCCATTCGTAGCCGCTCTCCTTCCGTTTGTGCGAGTATCCGTTGATTATGCTATGCTTATTGCATAAAAGGATGGGAGGAAACAGATGATGAAACCAACGGTTTTTTTGGATCGAGAGGTACCATTGGAGGTTGAAAAATTTATCGCTGAGCATTGTACGATTGACAAATGGGATGGCGAAGGGCAAATTCCTCGGCAACAGCTGCTTGAAAAGGTAGCGCACGCAAACGGGCTGCTTACGGCAGGTGCGTCTATTGATGCTGAGTTCTTAGGGCATGCCCCGCATCTAAAGGTCGTGAGCAGCATCAGCGTAGGATATAACCATTTTGACTTAATTGCAATGAAAGAGCGCGGCATCATCGGAACCAATACGCCTCATGTGTTGAATGATACCGTTGCCGATCTGGCATTTGCTCTTATCCTCGGTACGGCTAGACGAGTAGCGGAGCTTGATCGGTACGTGAAGGAAGGACATTGGAAGAAGGGCGACGGCAAGACCTTATTCGGGACTGATGTTCATCATGCCAAGCTAGGTATCATCGGTATGGGACGGATCGGTGAAGCGGTAGCACGCCGGGCGAGGTTCGGATTCGAAATGGAAGTGGCTTATTATAACCGCAGCCGAAAGCTTCATACTGAAGAACTATTAGGTGTCCACTATTCAGAATTAAATGAGCTGCTTGCTGAATCGGATTTTGTGGTGATGCTTGCTCCATTGACACCAGAAACGAATCAGCTTATTGGAAAAGAGCAATTCAGCTTAATGAAGCCATCCTCTATTTTTATTAATGTGTCACGAGGTCAAACGGTAGACGAGAATGCATTGGTCGAGGCGCTTCAAGCAGGCACGATAGCTGCCGCTGGACTCGATGTGTTTGAGAAAGAACCGATACCGCCTGATCATCCCTTTCTTCAGATGCAGAACGTATTGACGCTGCCGCATATCGGATCAGCAACGACGCAAACAAGAAATGACATGGCCATGCTTGCTGCAAAAAACTTAGTTTATGCCTTAACCGGGCAAACGCCTCCAAGTATCGTTGATGAACTAAGATAACTCAAGTTTATTTTTATCATTCGATAGAAATTGTCTATTGGATACCTGCTTGAAGGGATGATACAGTGAATAAACACAATCCCGATTAAATCAATCGGCATTGTTTGTTCTATCAAATGAAGCAGGGGTGAAATAGATGAGCGAAAACTATCGACTGGCAGTACTTCAAGACGCGCCGCGCTTACAGCATGTCATTTATGAGGCTTATGTCACCATTAGGGAATTGGAGCTTCATTGGCCAGCGGCACATGCTGATTTGGCTTTAATTCAAGACAATATCCATTCCAATGAATGTTATGTGCTTGAGAAAGATGGCGTGATTGCTGCAACGGTTACATTGTCCAAAGGCGAAGAGGTTAAAGCAGTCACAGATTTTCCGTTTGTCAAATGGTTTGCGGTAGATCCTGCCTACCAAGGTGCAGGCCTCGGAGACAAGCTACTCACATGGGTAGAGCAGAACATTATCCGTGATCAGGTAGGCGCTGCTGCTGTTACGCTGGCAACTGCCGAGAAGCATCCATGGCTGCTTCCTATGTATGAACGAAGAGGTTACGAGAAGCTGTATGTATTTGATTTTGACAACGGTGACGGACCGATGCACCTTTTGCGTAAAATCGTAAATCCAGCCTTATATGACAGTTTGCAGCCGGGTAAAGACAAGCAAACGATAGGCAGCAGCAATGATTAGGTGTTGATGTCAGGTTTCATAACGAAGAGCCATTCCAAATCTGGGATGGCTCTTTCTGGTTCACTTATTATTATGAGGAGTCTGCAATGGAAGAAGAGCGAGCCTATCTTAAATCACTGAATCACTAATATCTCTTTGCGCAATATGATTTTTCAATAGCTCGATAAATGCTTTAGCCGAGCTGCTTAAATATTTGCCTTGATGATGGACGATCGAGATTTTCCTGATTAACGAAGGATTCGTTATTTTAACCGCCTTCAAGGTACGATTGCCGTTCAATTGGATCAAGGTTCTGGAGAGGATTGTTACGCCAGCTCCTGCTTGTACTAGGCTGAAGATCGAATCAATCGTATTGGTTTCAATAAGTGGCTTGAAATGAAGACCGAGCGTGCTGCAGGTGGCATCTACCAACTGGCGGCATTTATGATCCGGTGGAAATAAAATGAGCGGCAACTGCTGCAGCGATTGGAAATCGATGCTTTCGGCATTTGCAAACTCGTGACCCATTGGAACCAGCATGTAAAACTCTTCTTCGTACAACGGAATTTTTAAAATACGTTCATCCTCATCCGGATGGATGGTCACGGCCAAATCAAGCTCGTTGTGAAGCACGCGCTCCAAAATATCACCTGCAGCAACGATTTTAATCTGAATTTTCGGATATAATCGGTTAAAATCAACCAATAATGAGGCAACAAGCTGATTAAGCTCGCCAGGCAAAGAGCCGATCGTTAAGGTCCCGCGTTCAATGAGATGCAGCTCATCCATTTGTTCTTTGGCACTTTGCAAAGCCTGGAAGAGAACACCCGCCTGCTGTTTCAAGATAGAGCCTGCTTCCGTCAATGAGATTTTCTTGCCGATCCTATTAAACAATGGCAAGCCAAGTTCATCTTCAAGCGCCTTAACTTGATGACTTAACGTGGGCTGCGTCACGCCGAGACGTTCTGCCGCACGCGTAAAATGAAGCTCTTCGCAAATCGTTACGAAATACTCTAGCTGGCGAATTTCCATGGACAAGCTCCGTTCGCATTTTTATATATCATAGCGTAATGGTTGAGGAATTTCTATGGAAAAGCAGCAATTGTCCATTTAAAGGAATGAACATAGGGCATCTTGCTTTACTTTTACTGCTGAGTCGGAAATGATGATAGGATCAGAGAGATTAAAATGAACAGATAAAGGAGTTTGGGCCAGTGAGTTTGCTGCTTATCGGAGCTACAGGGAAAACCGGGCAATACATACAGCATTTTATCGAAGAAAAGGGACTGCAAGCTAAGCGATTTGTCCGACTGCCGGAGCAAGTTCAGCCTGGAAGCATTCTTGGTGATATTCGGAACGAAGAGGATGTGTTGCAAGCCATGTCGGGTGCAGAAGGGGTGATATGTGCTTTGAATACCGAAGGAAACGGCACGCTTCTAATCGGTATTCAGCATATCATCAGATCCATGCAAGAATATAAAATTAAGCGGCTTGTGACGATAGGGACGGCTGGTATTTTGCAAAGCGAGCTTCAGCCGCATCTCTTGCGATACCAATCCATCGAGAACAAAAGGGTGAACCATGAAGCGGCCATGGAGCATGAGCAAGCTTATCACACCTTGGCTGAGTCCGAACTAGATTGGACGATAGTATGCCCAACAAGACTTGTTCAAACGGAGTTCACGGGCGAATATCGCGTACAAAAAAATATTTTGCCTACGGGAGGTTCGCAAATTTCATTTGCGGATACGGCACACTTTACGGTTTCTGCTTATTTGAGAGAGACATTTGTGCGGGAGCGCGTGGGAATTTGCTATTAACCAGCCGATGGCGCCTCGATCCAAAAAAAACGGTACACCGCGTTGAGGGGTACCGTTTTTTTGGACTTTAAGCCATATCGTTACTACAGCTTCAAGACTTCCACGCGATTGGAGAAGAAGGTAGCACCGCCGCCCATATCAGCTAACCGCTGAGGCGTAAGCGCATTGACGGCTTGATGCCCTTTTTTCTTGTCATCCCACCAAAGGCCTTGGGTAACGAGAACGCCTGGAAGCACGTCATGGCCGATCCGAACCGCCATTTCCACTTCGCCTCGGTCGTTTCGTATTTTCACCCGTTCACCATCCTTGAGGCCAAGCTCATCTGCATTCTGACTATGCATGTGGAGGAGCGGCTCCTTCTCCAGCTTTTGGAGACGTTCTTGATTGCCAAATGTCGAATTTATAAAGCTATGATTAGGCCCTGTTGTGAGCAGAAACGGATACGTGTCAGGCTCGCGCAGCGGCGTGTAGTCAGGCACGGGCGGCAGCCCGGCTTGTGCCATCGCATCGGAATAGAGCTCGATTTTTCCCGATGCTGTTGGAATCATTTCAGTAACCGGAGGGAGCTTGCCGCCGCTAGCCTTCATCCATGTATTTGTTTTCAGCGTCTCAAAGGTGATGCCATCTAGAAGAGGATTGTTCTCACTATCGAGTGCCTCAGCTATCATTTGCTCCTCGGTAAGATCAAATTCAGCTTCTTCGAAGCCCATGAGAAGAGCTAGTTCTTTAAACAGCGTAAAATTGGATTTGCATTCGCCCATCGGCTCCATAATGGGCTCATGAAGCTGCAAATACAAATGCCAATACGAGGTATACAAATCTAAATTTTCAAAATGCGAGGTGGCTGGCAAAACAAGATCTGAGTATTTGCAAGTATCCGTTAGAAACAAATCATGCGTCACCGTAAAAAGATCCTCCCGCAGCAGACCATCCCGAACCCGGTTCTGATCAGGCGCAACGACAGCCGGATTGCTGTTGTAGACAAATAACATACGGATAGGTGGAGTGAGCTCCAGCAGCGCTTCACCAAGCTGATTCATGCTTACCGTGCGAACCTCGGGATCGGGCAATAAATCCGGCCGTTCAAGCTTCTTGCCATTAAGACGGGAATACCAGCTGTTGCCTTTCATGGCACCGCCGCCCTGAATTCCCCATTGTCCAGTTAGTGCAGGCAGGCAGGATATTGTCCTAACGATCATGCCGCCGTTGTCATGGTGCTGGAGGCCATTGCCGATCCGAATAAAAGATGGGGAAGTGCTGCCATACAAGCGGCCAAGCTCTTCGACTTCAGCTGCCGGAACGCCTGTTATCTCTTCCACGCGCGCCGGCGTATATTCGGTTGCTTGCTCGAAGAGCTCCTCATAGCCTAGCGTGTTTTGTTCAAGAAACGCCATATCCGTAAGCCCATCTCGGATAATGACATGCATCATGCCAAGGGCGAGCGCCGCATCTGTACCCGGACGAAGGTGGATGAATCGGTCTGCCCAGGCGGAGGTTCGATTGCGGTGCACATCGATATGGATGACCGTGGCGCCGTTTTTTCTAGCTTCGGTAGCTAGCATGGTCTGATGCATATTCGTGGATACCATATTGCAGCCCCAGATGAGAAACAGCTTCGTATGCACAGTATCCTCAGGATCAATGCCGATTGAGCCTCCCATTGTGTAAGAATAACCTTTGGAGCCTGCGGCATTGCAGATAGCGCGATCGAGTTGGGTTGCGCCTAGCCGGTGGAAGAAACGTCGATCCATGCTTTCTGAATTAAGGACTCCCATATTGCCATAGAAGCTGTAAGGCAATATGGCTTCTGCGCCGTTTTCATTTATAATACTTCTCATTCGTGTAGCAATTTCTTTGTATGCTTCATCCCATGTAATGCGTTCGAAAGCAAGTTCACCCTTTGGTCCCGTGCGCCGCATCGGATACAGCAGGCGTTCAGGATGATAAACACGGTCATTGAGCTGCCGCACTTTATTGCAAATCGCTCCACGGGTAACAGGATGCTCGGAATCACCTGTAATTTTAGTTATTTTCCCTTTCTCGAAGGTCACGCTTAGACCGCAAGTATCAGGACAATCAAAAGGGCATACGGAACGGACCGTTCCGTTCATTGTAGGTTTGATCATCATCGTTCACTCCATCCTGTAACCAATATCTTGTCTGAATATCATATCATATATGAGTTGAATATCCTTTCGATTTTGCTCATACTATGCTGAAGATAGCGGCCTGATTTTCGTTTTCCAACATATTGTCTATTGACAGTACCTCACTTGTCATGTAACATCTGAACTGTTGAACACGAGTCCGCATAACTGAATAATTCGTATAACCTCACGGAATTTATTTAACAGGGTGAGGGTTTCTACGGGAAGCCTTAACTTCCTAACTACGAATATGCGATCATTGCACAATGATCCTATATTCGTCGTTAGGATTTTTTTTGTTTTAATGATTTTGCAAAAGACAGGAAGGAGCATTACCACAGATGAAGTATATTTTATCCGTATTTTTAGGAGCGGCCAGTTATGGCATATTATCCACAATCGTAGTGCTGGCATACGGCAATGGTTATCAGCTTGGGGAGGTAGTGGGCAGCCAACTGCTAACCGGCTTTATCCTCGCATGGGGGCTTGCGCTATTTATGAAGTGGCGCGAGAAACAGGGCAAAGGAGGCAGCAAGGCTGAGAAAGCAGCAATCTCGAGCAATGCAAATCGACTAACTTGGAAACAGCGACTGCTATTGATGGCAGCTGGAGCTCCAACAGCGATTACTGGTTTGCTCTATTATCAATCTCTACGTTATATACCTGCATCATTGGCTATCATTTTGTTATTTCAATTCACTTGGATTGGCGTTCTGATTCAAGCAGTCAGCCAGCGTAAACGTCCGAACGGTATCATGTTGTTTACAATTGCGATTTTGTTCGGCGGGACGATGCTTGCTGCCGGCATCATGGAGCAAGGCACAGGCCAATTCAACATGATGGGTGTCGTGCTTGGGCTTCTATCAGCGGTAAGCTATTCATTATTTATTTTATTTAGCGGAAAGGCTGTCCCTTCCGTACATCCTGTTTACCGCAGTGCCTGGATGATAACGGGCGGCTTGGTGCTTGTCTTTATTTTGTTCCCGCCAGCCTTTTTGTTCAACGGTCTGATTTGGGGAGATTTGATGCTATACGGCTTCTTGCTGGGCATGTTCGGCGCTTTTATTCCACCCGTTCTGTTTGCGGTGGGCGTGCCGCATATCGGAGAGGGAATGGCAGGCGTACTTGGTGCTTCGGAGCTTCCTGTAGCGGTAATGCTATCATCTTTTGTTCTTAATGAGCATGTGAGCGCGCTGCAATGGGCAGGCGTTGCGGTCGTTCTCATCGGAATTGCGCTTCCGGAGCTTATGAAGCTTATGAAGCGAAGACGACTAAGTTTACAATAAATAGCAAGTTAACAAGCCAGCTGTCTCGATGGAGACAGCTGGCTTGTTTTGTTATGGCTTGTTGCATACCCGACATTCATTTCATCAATACTAAAGATTCAAAGCTACCTACTAAATGAAATTAGCTTACGGAGGGAAGACAATGCGCTACGACTGCCTGATAGTTGGCGGGGGATTTGCAGGCCTTCAAGCGGCAATCCAATTAGGACGTTATCGCCATAGTGTTGCTGTTATCGATGCTGCAGAAGGACGATCCTCCATTTGCAAGAGCTATCATAATCTCATTGGATTCCCAAACGGCATTAGCGGCTCGGAGCTGATTGCCGCAGGCAAACTGCAAGCAGAGCAGCTTGGTGTTTCTTTTATCAAGGCAAAAGCCAGTCAAGCTCACCAAATGGCAAATGGTATTCATATTATTTCAACAGAAAAGCAAAACTTTTACGGGAAGAGACTTTTAATTGCAACGGGTGTCAAGGATCGGCTCCCTGATTTTCCGGATCTTTATCCATGTATGGGCATTAGCGTGTTTATTTGTCCGGACTGCGATGGTTATGAAGTTACAAATCAACCAACACTCGTTATTGGTTCTGGTGACGCTGGTGCAAGAATGGCACTAACCTTAATGCACTGGACGTCTGAACTTATTTACGTGAATCATGAACAGGTAGCGCTTAATGAAGAACTCCACAACCAATTAATTAGCAAAAAGATTACCTATCTTAACGAGTCGATCCGTACCGTTTTGACTGAATATTCCCAATTTCTCGGTATTCATTTGGAGGACGGCTCAATAATATCCCGTAAGCATTGTTTTGTTGCAATGGGAGGGAATCATGTGCAATCTGAACTGGCTAAACAGCTACGTGCAGAACTAACAGATAACCATCATATTGTTGTTGATCCGCGTACCAAGCAAACCAGCTCACGATATGTATGGGCGGCAGGAGACGTAACCGCCCATTCCGAGATGGTAACCATTGCGATGGGTGATGGGAGCCAAGCGGCGATCTGGATGCACAAAAGCCTAATCTCTACATAGACGTAATGATCTTGTCGATAATTCCGTATTCCAATGCCTCTTGTGATGACATATAATAATCTCGATCCATATCCTTTTCGATTTTTTCGATGGGCTGACCCGTATTTTCTGCTGAGATTTGATTTATCTTTGCGCGAATATTCAATACGCGTTTGGCGCTGATTGCGATGTCACTGGCCTGGCCCTGGACACCGCCATGAGGCTGATGGATCATAATTTCACTATTCGGCAGCGCACCCCGTTGTCCTTTCTCCCCTGCCAGCAGCAAAATAGCGCCAAAAGATGCGGCAAGCCCTGTGCAAATGGTGTGTATGGGCGGTTTCACGTAATTCATCGTATCCAGTATGGCAAAACCAGCTGAAGTGGAACCGCCAGGACTATTGATGTACATAAAAATCGGTTTATCCGGTTCTTCTGCGGCTAATAGCAGCAACTGCGCAATGATGCTGTTGGATACTTGATCGTCGATGGCAGAACCAAGAAAGATAATGCGGTCTTTGAGCAGCCTGGAATAGATATCATAGGATCTTTCACCGCGGCTCGTTTGCTCAACGACATAAGGTACAAATTGGCTCATGTTTGTTTGCCTCCAATATCATTTGATTGCTTTCGATCTGAAAACGAATATACGGAGGCAAAGGATACGGAAAAGAAAAATCTTTTTATGCGTATCCTTTTGGTGAGTTCATTCGTTTACTTCAATAAGGATAACTCCCTTTACCTGGCGTAAGATGGGATAGAGCTGAGGAGGCAGAATAATGGAAAAGAAGCGAGCGGACATTAAAAGTATCAACGCTGACATAAAAATCGAGCACCTGCATGGTACCGTTCAAAGATATTGTTTGTCCTTAACGAAGTCTAAGTGGGATGCTGAGGATTTGGCGCAAGAGACTTGGCTAAAGGCACTGCGGGCAGCAGACAAGGGCCAGCACCAGCACAATAATCAGGAAGCACTGATGCTGCGTATCGCCAAAAATACATGGATTGACGAGACAAGGCGACGTAATCAGTACGCACGCATCCTTTTGATTGAAAATCCAATCCTAGCAGAGTCAAGAACAGATACTTTAGAAATAGAGGAATCCCTGCATGCGATTTTGAAGCATTTATCGCCGCTGCAGCGTACGGTTTTCCTTCTCCGCGAGGGGTTGGCACTTTCTATATCTGACACTTCAGAGCTGCTCCATTTATCAAAGGGAGCGGTTAAAGCGGCGCTTTATCGTGCAAGAGAGAGACTGCATGAGGTAAGAAGCAGCCTTGAAGAGGCAGCGGCAATTCAGCCATTAAGTGACGATAGACAAAAGTTGCTCAAAGCAATCACTACCGCTTATCGAAACGGCGATTTGAATGCGCTTATTGAGCTTGCGATGCTGGACGAAGCTGCCGTCGTAACCCAAATCACCAGAAAAACACTCGTGCAAACGAGTAGCCGAGCACCTTATATCCATTCCATGCTCCAAATGGCTGCATAAGTCTTAGCTATCCGTGTTTGCAAATAAACTGATGCCGCTCACGGCATCAGTTTATTTGTCGATATTCAGACAACGCCCGAGCATGCTAGAAATAGGGTATAATGAAGCTTATGATACGAAGGATTGAGGGCACTGAACATGACAAAAAAACTATTATTTTTTGATATTGACGGAACGCTGGTTGATCATGACAAAAAAATTCCTGCATCAACGAAGGAATCCATTGCAGAATTGAAGAAAGCTGGACACGAGGTAGTCATCGCCACAGGCAGAGGGCCTTTCATGTTAAAACCGGTAAGCGAAGCATTGCAGATCGATTCCTACGTTAGCTTTAACGGTTCCTATGTCGTTTATAAAGGGGAAGTGATTTATAGCCATCCGATTGATGCTGAACGTCTGAATGAGCTTGCCCAAATAACAATCACGAATAAACACCCGCTGGTGTATATGACACCGGACGGCATGCGTTCCAATACGCTGCAAACCGCCTATACGGAGGACGCAGACGAACCATTAAAGCTGCGGCTTCCACCGCTAGAGCCAGATTATCACATTGGAAAAGATATCTATCAATGCTTGCTTTATTGCAAAGAGGAAGACGAGGGATACTACAAAGCAAACTTTTCTGAATTTGGATACAACCGATGGCATTTGTATGGAAGCGACATACTTCCGCCAGGCGGTTCTAAGGCAAAAGGCATCCAAGCATTAATTGAACGGACAGGCGTGAGTCACGAGGATATTTATGCTTTTGGTGATGGATTAAATGACTTGGAGATGCTCCAATATGTTTACCATAGTGTAGCTATGGGGAATTCACCTGATATCGTAAAGCAAATGGCTCGTTATGTTACGAAGGATGTGTCGGAGGACGGCATTCGGCATGGCTTGAAGATGCTTGGTTTGTTGGCAGACTAGAAGCAGCTTCAGAAGAGAGGTGCAACAAAAAGAGGCTTGTCTTCGTCTAGAGAAGACAAGCCTCTTGAGTACATTAAATTACACGGCGTGCTGTGACATAAGTCTTGTCCCAAGTGCTGCCGGCAAAAGTAGAGATCGTAACGCCAACACCTACTCTATACGTATGAAGCAGCTTGCCATTGCCGATATAAATGCTTACATGGTTTATAATGCCGTCACGATTCGTGTCCGAGAAAATAAGATCGCCCGCTTTAAGATTGCTTCTTGATACGTAATAACCGGACTTTGCTTGCTGCTTGGATGATCTCGGAAGACTGATTCCATTTTTTTTGTATACATATTGAGTAAAGGATGAGCAGTCAAATGAACTAGTAATACCGGAGGATGCTCCGAATTTATAAGGCACGCCGATATACTTCTTACCTGTGGCGATAACATTTGATGCTGTTGATGAGCTTGTTGCCGCTTGTACCTCTTGAGGCAGTGCGAACGAGCCTGCGGAAATCGCAATGGATAGGCTAATACCAATTCCTGCTATTACTTTACTAAACCGTGTTTTCTTCGAGTTAATCATGATGTTCCTCCTAGTATTATGTAGTTTGTGAATCTGCTAGAAATACCATAACATAGATTAATTACCCACAAATTACCTATGAGAAAAAAAAGCCTTGATACGACTAATCAAATTGGCAATTATTAAAAAGTCATAATAAAAATCTCATTTTTATTTCTTGACATTACTAGAGTTGGTAAAGTTCAGTTATAGCTGTTTTTACACTTTCTTGTCTTAGTTCCGAGGCTATATAATGATGAAGTCGGGCCGACGAATGAATAGGAAAGGAGCTGATCGATTTGATTAACAACTTGGAGGTGATCTCCGTTTAAGCGGAGATCACCCATAAGAAGGAGGCCGCAAGGCCTCCTTTTATTTCTCATATGACAGATCAAAATAAACTGGAAATCATGTCAAACATTTCTTGTCAACTGTAAAGGCTTACAATATACTTATAAAGTACTTATCAAAAGAAGTATCTATGGGAGATATGGCAACCATGGCTTTTTTTATTTCAAGGCACGAATAATTTTACAAATAATCGAAGGGAGGCAGTAAAGATGTTAAGAGGTGCGACTATGAATGATAGAACTAAGCTGAGTTTGTTCGAGGAGGACGTTTATTGTGAACTACAAAAATGGGAGAGATGTGCTTCCCCCTAGTTTGTTGAAGGAATTGCAGAAATATATCCAGGGAGACCTGATTTACGTTCCTAAGGCTGCTGATCAACGAGCACATTGGGGTGAGGTCAGCGGAACGCGGAAACTGCTGGCAGAGCGGAACAAAGAAATTTATCTTTATTACACGAGCGGCTGGACCGTTGCGGATCTGGAGCGGAAATATCATTTGTCAGGGGAGAGCATCCGTAAAATTATCGTTAAAGCACGGTAATGTACCCTGACAAAAAGCAGATGCCTTGAGGCATCTGCTTTTTTGCATACAATTTCATTCTCACTTAAAGGGATTGTTTGTCGAATGTCGAACTCCTAATATGTAGTTTTATGGCATCATATGTCGAGAAGAGCTAACGAACATCGCAGTGGAGGATAACAAAATGAAAACACTATTAATTGCCGAAGACGAACCAATCTTACGTATGCTGATTATGGATACGCTAGAGGATGAAGGTTATACACTGGAAGAAGCCGCCGATGGAGAAGAAGCATTGGAAAAAATAAAAGAAATTGATTTTGATTTGGTCATTCTCGATTACATGATGCCCAAGATGACTGGAATAGAAGTGATCGAAAAGGCAAGGCAGTTGGAGAGCCGCCAGCAATCTAAGATTTTGATGCTCTCAGCCAAGAGCCAACAAGCTGAGCAGGATAAGGTCATTCAAGCGGGTGCTGACGGATTTATGTCAAAACCGTTTAGTCCGTTGGAGCTTATCGATAAGGTAGAGGAGATGCTTCGTGGGTAAGCTGCAGCACTATTATAAAAAAAGCATTACGCGGCAGTTCACATCGATGATGATTCTAGCGCTAACCTTGATTTTGGTTGGTGCTGTTTTTGTGCTGTTAAGCACGCTATTCATTTTAAAAGATTATGAAGAAGAGACAACCGAGCTGCGGGAGAAACAAGAGCTAGTGTCCCAAATAGCCGACCATTCTAACGAGATTATTTTGCGTGCTCGCGGTTACTATGTTTATTTATCGGATTTTGAATACAAGCAGATTTTTATCGAAAAAGCTTCGCTGGATCAGGCTCTAGCGGAAATTAAAGTATTGCCGCTCAGTGCTTCAGAGCAAGAGGTCATGCAAAATATCGAATCTTTTTTCATTGACTATTTCGTCCAAATTCTTCCCAAAGCAATCGAATACTCCAAAGTGCAAAATTATGCTGCCCTCCGAGTGCTGGTATCTGCTGGAGAAGATAATCCTGTGAATAAACTGATCAGCTATTCGCGCGATTTTGAGCATCAAGTTCAGAAGATTGCAGAAGACAAAAACGATCAGCTCATTCAGAGTTTATCATTTCAAGCCTTGCTATTTATTGCGTATATCCTGTTAATTCTAGTTATTTCTTCCGTTATTACAAGAAAAGTCGCGAAGGATGTTGGCGTACCGCTTCAGAAGTTAACCGGATATGCGCGGCGATTTGCGGAGGGAGAGTTCATTGAAGTTGAACACATAACTCGGGAGGATGAGCTTGGCGAACTTGCCCGAACTTTCCAGAGCATGATGGCCCAAATTCAGAATAAAGAGGAAGAGCTGGTCGCTCAGAATGAAGAATTGTTCGCTCAGCAGGATGAACTGCAAGCACAACAAGAAGAACTGCAGCAGGCGCTCGGACGTATGGAAAAAAATGAACAGTATTTGGAGAAACGGAATTTGCTGGTCCAATCGTTATCCAATACGCTAGAGCAGCAAGAACTGCTGGAAAGCATAATAAGCAATATGGTTGCCATTACGGATTCGGATAAAGGATTCATTGTGATGATGAACCGAGAGCATTCTTATGCTTCAATCGGAATATCTGAATATGCAGCTGACCAGTTCATCAAGACGATAGACGACGGAATAATACTTCGGGCACTCCAGACGAAAGAAGCGTACACCATTACACGCGATTGTACAGCACCAGAGCAAGGCTATCATGAACAATCGACAAGAGCTACCGATCTTATTCTGCCTATATTGAATGCAAATGAGGAAATGGTAGCATGTATCGTCATCACCAAAGTAAACCGGAGCATTACAAAGCAAGAAGAGACGGAAATCGTAAGTATGGTGAAGCAAATTTCATTGGCATTCGATAAATTGTATTTGTATGAGCAGTCAGAAAAGCAGCGTCTTATGACAAGCGATATGCTAAATACGGTACAAGAAGGTATACAACTGCTGGACCTGGATGGAACTACCTTACAAGTTAACCGCAAGATGTCTGAAATCTTCGGGTTATTTCAGCAATCGGATGGATCGATTCATTTGCCGCTTGAGCAATTTAAAATTGATGTGCAATCCACCGTTGTTGAAGCAGAGCCATTTATTCATTTCATGGAGGCACTTGTGACAGCAGGGCATTTGAACGGTCTTCGAAGCATGAATTACGAAATTACGGAGCCGGAACGGAAATTCATTCAAATTTATGGTGAGCCGCTTTATCGGAACGGTCAAAAATTTGGTTTGCTTCTTGTTCACCGGGATATCACCAAGGAGTATGAAGTTGACCGAATGAAATCAGAGTTCGTCAGCACAGTAAGCCATGAGCTTCGTACTCCGCTTGCCAGTGTTCTTGGGTTTGCGGAGCTGCTGCTGCATCGGGAGCTTAAACCCGAACGGCAGCGAAAATATATAACAACCATCCATCAAGAAGCAAGAAGGTTAACGACATTAATAAATGATTTTCTTGATTTGCAGCGAATGGAGTCTGGGAAGCAAACGTATGAAATCAAATCTATTTCATTAACGTCATTAATTGATGAGGTTATTGAGATGCAGCAATTGTCTTCAGGCAACCATCAAATCGTATGGCAAAACGATGCTCCTGAAGCGACCATACTGGCAGACCGTGACAAACTCCAGCAGGTTTTTATCAATTTGCTTAGCAATGCAATTAAATACTCCCCAAATGGCGGACAAATAACACTATATTGCGGCATAAAAGATGATAAAATCATAGTACGTATGGAAGATCAGGGGCTTGGCATTCCAAAGGATGCACTTCCCAATCTATTTAAAAAGTTTTACAGAGTAGATAATTCAGATCGCAGAGAGATTGGCGGCACCGGTTTGGGACTTGCAATCGTTAAAGAAATTATTGCCAGGCATGAAGGGTCGATTGAGGTGGAGTCCGAGTTTGGAAACGGCAGTACCTTCACGGTCACGCTGCCTACAGCGAACCCACATCCTGTAGAAGAGGAAGAGCAACGGGTTTATGTAGGGACCGAGACGACCATTCAAGTCATGCTAATTGAAAATGATCATAACTTATCAATATTGTTACGAGATGAGCTGCAATCCAGTGGATTTCATGTCCATTTGTTTACGGAGGGTATGAAGGCGATAAATGAGATTGAAATGCTGAATCCTGATATCGTCGTAATTGACCTTATGCTAGAGCCCGACATCACCGGATGGGATATTATTAGCAAAATCAAAAAATCAGAAATTCTGCATAACAAACCGATCATCATCTCCAGTGCATTTGAGGAGAAAGAGAAGGCGGCACAATGGGGAATCAATGTCTTTCTAGTAAAACCCTATTTACCCGGCAGACTAAGTGCAGCCATTACGCACATGCTGCGATAATCGAGGGAGTCCATTGCAATGAAAACCGAAAAATACAAAAAGCTTATTCAACAACGAATACTGGAAACCATTGATGTTTGGTCCGGTCAAGCCCGTGTCCAAGAACAAGAAATTTATCGATTTTTTCATAATCTCAAAGGAACAAGCGGAACAATCGGATTGCTAGAAATTGAGAAGTTTTCAGAAGAAAAAGAGAAGATATTTTCAGAAAAAAGTACTAAAGCGCTCTTACGCAAGGAATGGTCAGAGCATTTGCTGCCGCTAACGCATCTTTTGCCTTATGCAAATTTGGAGAATAAAGGAACTGAATCAACAGTTCTTAATGAATCCGCAGGACTGGATAATCCAGATAACATACAAAAACGTGTGCTTGTTATTGATGACGATGTACATTTCGTTACGTATGTAAAGGAAGTTTTAGAAAAGCAAAACTATCCCGTGACTATTGCACTAAATGCCGAGCGAGGGCTCAAACTATTCTATGAATGGAAGCCTGGCCTCATTTTGCTCGATATCGTTCTCCCGGACCAAAGCGGCATGGAAGTCCTTCATCAAATTGTCGATAAAGCGAAACAGGAGCATATTCCCATCATTATGGTCAGCGGCAACTTCTCTATTGAAAACCAAATTAATGCCTACCGTTCAGGAGCAATGGATTTTTTGGCAAAACCGTTTGACGTAGAGCTTCTGACGGCTCTTATCGATAACCGCTTTGCTATGAAACAGGATTGGGAGCGTTCCATTATTATTGATGAGCTGACGGGCGCCTATAATCGAAAACATTTTAATCAATCCATCGAACAGCAAATTGAAAGCTTCAAGCGTTCAAATGAAGTTTTCTCGCTTGTTATGCTTGATTTGGATTACTTCAAGCATGTAAATGATACATACGGGCATTTGATGGGAGACGAAGTGCTGCAGGCTTTTGTGGCAACTGCTCAAGAGAATATTCGGCCAACGGATATTTTGTGCCGCTATGGTGGAGAAGAGTTTGCCTTGATTTTGCCAAAAACCGATGCCGTGCAAGCTGCCATCCTCATCGAGCGTTTCCGTCAAGTATTTAATGTCGTTAAGTTTCAATCGAATAATGAAGCTTTTCAGGTCACATTCTCCTCCGGTGTAACGGAGATCTGCCTGCCTAACAGTCATGTTGAGCTGTTAATTGCGGAAGCAGATCAGGCATTGTATAGCGGCAAGCGATCTGGCAGAAACCAAACCGTGGTCTATTCGAAGGAATTAATCGAGAAGAGCCGCGAAATGTCCCTTAACGTTATTATTGTCGATGATGATCCTCTAATTAGAGAAATTGTCATCCATCGTTTCTATGATTGGAAGCCTGCCAGCCATATTAAGGTGACAGCTTCGGAGTATGCAAGCGGCAACGCTTTTTTGGAATCTTCCTGGTACAATGAAGGCGAAAAATATATCATCTTGCTAGACGGTTCCATGCCAGATCTAGACGGCTTAGAGGTGCTTCGGCAGCTTCGCATGAATTATCCCGAGCAGCAGCTTTTAATCGTAATGCTGACCGCTCGCAACAATACGGCGGACATTGTTCAAGCGTTGCAAATCGGTGCCGATGATTATGTAGTCAAACCATTTCATATGCAGGAGCTTGTGCTGCGCATCGAGCGCTTAGCTAATCGAATGTTATAGCTAACTCGAGACTTTTGGGGTTGAAAAGAAGAAGCTATCCTTCTGTCATATGACAGTGGGATAGCTTCTTCTTTTATTACTGTATGGAGTAGCATTAACAGCATTATTATTTTGAATCCATCAAAGTAATATTCAATTAACGAAGCGTTGCAACTGGCAGATCAACAACAGTCTGAGGGTATTTATAATCATTACGATAGCAATTGGTATCCGAATCATACGTGGACTGAGAGAGCTTGTGCGAAATTTCAAAGATGGATAGCTTGGGATTGACATGCAGGGAGGACTCAAAGAACGAGCATCTTTCAAAGTTAAATTCAAGCGTAGTGATAATAATAACGCAATTCGTAAAGGTACAGCCAATAAAGCTAAATCCGTCAAAAGCAATCGTTTCGTTTGTAAAATGTTCATTCGCTATTGTATTCATAATCAGCGCTCCTATTCTGTGGTGGGACAACCTAGTAAAAATATTATCAGATACAAGGCGGGATGTTTGTCGCTTGATGGGAAGGGAAAAGAAAAAATTAACGACATAAATAGCGTTCATTCGATCTAGCTTTTATCTGGCTTTGGGACAACTAAATCAATATTCGCCTAAAGTATATAACCATTTAATTAATGACATAAACAATGAACTCTAAAAAACATGAAGTGGTTGAAAGTGAAAGTCGCATTTCCCTGAATTTGGGTATTCATTCCTAACAAAGATCGTTATAATGGCATTAAGTGTCTAAATAGAAGAATACTTCATGCTGAAGAGAGAGAAGGAGATATTAGCTATGAGTCCTATATTTAAAGATTCGATTCAGAGCGAGGAGCAATTAAGAGAGCTGCTTGGTTATCCTAGCCCACTCGTCATGAAAAAAACGATTAACTATCTCGATGAGCATTGCAAAAGCTTTATAGAAAGATCTCCTATGCTTTTCATATCCACCGCAGATCGTTTAGGTTCGTGTGACGTTTCCCCGCGCGGCGATCAAAGCGGTTTCGTCCATATCCTAGGCGACAAGCATCTCGTTATTCCGGAACGGCCAGGCAATCGAAGGCTCGATTCTATTTTAAATATACTTGAGAATCCTAACATTGGAATTCTGTTTGTAATCCCGCAGCTCGAAGAAACCTTACGGATCAACGGAATAGCTACTGTTATCAAGGATAAAGCGATATTGGAGCGTATGAAGGCGTTTGACAAAGAACCGCTAGTCGCGATCGGAGTTGAAGTCGAAGAATGTTATATTCATTGCGCAAAAGCTTTCAAACGCTCAAGGCTATGGCAACCAGATAGTTGGCTTTCAAGCGAACATTTGCCAAACGCCGCAAAAATATTAGCAGCGCACACCGCATCCCATGAAGATGATATTGCAGCTTCGCTAAAGGAAACCTATGAGAAAAGATTATATTAATGGTAGAATATGACCAGCATAATAGCATTAGATATCATATTACAATATTCAACAGGAGATGATGATTATGGATTTATTTATTAACTGCTTAGACCAAAGCTTGTCTTCAGAGCTTAAATGGATGAATGATCCTAAAGAATGGTCATTTGATGACAATCAAGCCCTAACGGTGTCTGCACCCGCAATGGCTGATTTTTTCCGAGATCCAGCTGGCGTTTCGATTAAAGCATCTGCGCCGTTTCTTTATACGACGATCAATGGTGATTTCAGTGTGGAAACTAGAGTGAGTGTGGATATGCTAAAGCAATATGATTCTGGTTGTTTGATGATTATGGCTGACGAATTAAATTGGGCGAAGCTCTGCTTTGAGTTTTTTGACAACAAACCTTCCATTCTAAGTGTTGTCACCCAAAATAATTCGGATGATTGTGTATCCGGCGAAGCAGCAACATTGCACCCTTACTTAAGGATAGCAAGATCCGGGAAATGCTTCGCATTTCATTACTCAATAGACGGTGAACAATGGAAGATGGTGAGGTATTTCGGAATGGATGCTCCACAAGAGCTTAAAGTAGGAGTAGTCGCACAATCACCTATTGGCGAGGGCTGTAAGGTGAAGTTTGAAAACCTTCTGGTAACCCCTGGCCTAATCGGAGATGTGCGTGATGTAACCAAGTGACCATTGTCGGAAATAAATGAATAGGAGTTGACGTAATGGAATCAAAAAGAGTAGCCGCAGAGAGAGCCGTGGAATTTGTGACAGACGGCATGATTGTGGGGCTGGGCACAGGCTCAACCGCCTTTTGGGCCATTCGAAAAATCGGTCAAAGAGTGAAGGAAGGCCTGAAAATTCAAGCGATTGCAACATCAACCGCCTCGGAGAAGTTAGCTAGGGAGCTTGGTATTCCTTTATTGTCCTTTGCAGAAATCGATACGATTGACGTGACCATAGATGGGGCAGATGAAGTCGATTCCAACTGGAATTTAACAAAAGGCGGCGGTGGTGCACTGCTTCGTGAGAAGATTGTTGCTTCAGTAAGCAAGGAGCTAATCATTATTGTAGATGAGAGTAAAATCGTTGAGGAGTTAGGGTCTTTTCCATTACCGGTGGAAATCATTCCATTTGGTTATGAGATGACGCTCAAGCAGCTCCATAAACTCGGTGCAGAACCGTTATTGAGAAAAACAGACGACCAAATCTACAAAACGGATAACGGAAACTTTATCGCAGATTGTCATTTTGGTAAAATAGCCAATCCAGAGGAACTTCACCAGGCCTTAAACCTAATACCAGGTGTCGTTGACAATGGCCTCTTCGTCAAATTGGCTACACATGTCATCGTCGGCCACAAGGATGGCTCCGTCCGTGAGCTTTCACCATCTTAAGCAGCGTAGCTCCTTATGGATTGCCTTGAAAGACCCATTAAGGGTTTTTCAAGGCTTTTTTGTTATCGATTTTGCGGAATATTCATCAATGATTAAATTACCCTCGACATGTAAAAGCTAAAAAGTGAGTAATATTTCCAAAATCAAATCACAAATGCTATTACGTGTCGACGGGGAAGTGATGAAATGCCTATAAACAGAAAGAAGACAAAATCAAAAGCGATAGCGGTCGGCCCTAGCAGCGTCCTTGATCGTCATAAAGGCGAAAAAATCAGTACGCAAATGGAACAAACCATTTCTTTTATACAAAATATTTTAGGTGTAAACGAAGATTTAACGATACGCCGATTTCATGTATTTGGCCAGCATCCGGCAGTCATTATTTATTTCTCGAACATGGTTAATCAGAGCACGATTAATGTAGATATTGTCAAACCATTAATGTATGTCCCGAACCATTTGATTGGCTGCTCCATTGAAATTGGACAATTAATCGATGTTTTGCAAAATGATGCCTTATATCACGGAGAAAGCAAACTAGAGTCTGAGCTTACGGCTTTAATTGAGAGCATTTTAAGAGGAGAAACAGTAGTCGTTGTAGAGGGGTTGGACAAGGCATTCCTTCTAGGGACGAGAAATATTGACAAGCGCGCGATTGATCAACCGGCAACGGAACAGGTTATTCGCGGTCCGCGTGAAGGCTTCATTGAACCTCTAGGTACCAATATCTCATTAATAAGATATCGCCTCCAGTCACCAGATTTGCGTGTCGATACAATGGAAATTGGACGTCGGACAAAATCAAAGGTAGCCGTTTGTTATATGGATGGCATAACGAATCCAAAGCTGGTGAAGGAGGTCAACCGCAGGCTATCCAAAATCGACATTGACGGCGTACTGGACTCAGGTTATCTCGAGCAATTTATAGAAGACAATCATTATTCCCCTTTTCCTCAAGTGCAGTATACAGAAAGGCCGGATAAGGTCGTTGCCAATTTACTAGAAGGACGCGTGTCAATCCTCGTAGACGGTTCTCCACTGGCACTTGTCGTTCCAACTGTTTTCAGCCAATTTTATCAGACGGTAGAGGATTACACGGAGCGTTATCTTCTGATGAGCTCTATCCGGCTAGCCAGATTAATTGCATTGATGTTCTCGTTAATTTTTCCATCCATTTACGTATCCATTATCTCCTTCAACCCCGAGCTCATTCCAACAGATTTTGCGGTTGCAGTTGCAGGAGGGCGGGCGGGAGTTCCATTTCCCGCAATTATTGAAGTGCTGATTATTGAAATATCCATGGAGGTGCTGCGCGAGGCGACGATCCGGCTGCCACAGCAAGTTGGCGGAGCCCTTTCCATCGTAGGTGTTCTGGTCATCGGTCAAGCAGCGGTATCCGCAGGATTTGCGAGTCCAATCACGATCGTTATCATTGCTTTAACGACAATTGGCTCCTTTGCGACACCCGCATACAATGCAGCTCTTGCCCTGCGGCTGCTCCGTTTCCCGCTAATTATCCTTGCTGGAACCTTCGGTTTGTATGGGGTCATGATCGGGTTAATCCTCATCGCCAATCATTTGCTGTCGTTGAAGTCATTTGGTGTTCCTTACCTCAGTCCGCTTGTCCCAACAGAATTCCAAGGTCTAAAGGATTTAATTATTCGAGGGCCTTTATGGGCGATGAACAAGCGCCCTTCATTCCTGCAGCCCATGGATGCTACGAAGATGAAGGCAAATGAGCTTGACATAAGCACTGATCAGACCTCAAACCCACTTGATCCGAACAACGATAGCAATCAACAGGAGGGATGACCAGTTATGCAGGACCGCCAAATTACCGTCATACAAGCAGCTGCTATTCTGGTCAGTTCAATTATCGGAGTAGGGGTACTAGCCCTTCCATTATTTGCAGTTAAAGCTGCAGAGTCCGGTGCACCTCTAGTTACTTTTCTCGGTATGCTGCTCGCTTTTGTCGGACTGCTTTTAATTACGGCATTAGGGATGAGGTTTCCCGACAAATCAGTCATTGAATACAGTCAAGATATTATCGGTAAAGGTCTCGCATGGGTCGGAAGCGTGCTTATTATCGTTTTTTTTGCGGTGCTTACCTCTTTGACAGCAAGGGAATTCGGCGAGGTTGTCGTTACCTCTGTCCTGAGGTCTACACCGGTTGAAGTTACCGTTATCGTTATGCTGCTGCTTGCAGCCATTTCCACGCGAAATGAAATTACAACTATTGCTTATATCCACACTTTTTATTTTCCACTGCTGTTAGTCCCCGTATTATTAATTGTAGCATTGTCTCTCAAGAACGCAGAGGTGATTAATTTACTTCCGGTATGGGGGAACGAACCAAAAGGGATGTTGAAAGGTACGTTGACGATAGCCGCTTTGTTTCAGGGCACGTTTGTATTAACGGCGGTAATCCCTTCGATGAATAAGCCTCAGAAAGCGATGAAAGCTAGTGTAGGCGGAATGCTGATTGCTGGTGGACTATATGTCATTATTGTTGCAGCAGCGGTAAGCGTATTTGGCTCAGAAGAAATCAAGCAATTACTCTGGCCCACGCTGGAATTGGCTAAAGCAACATCCTTGCCTGCCAACATATTAGAGCGGCTTGATGCCGCATTTTTGGCCGTATGGGTAACTGCTGTTTTTACAACCCTTTTGTCCAGTTATTTCTTAACGATATATTCGATTAGCAAGTTGTTCCGATTGAAGGACCACAAACTGTTCTCCTATTTTATTTTGCCAATTGTGTTTACGATGGCGATGCTGCCGCAAAACATTGTAGAAATGTATGAAATTATTGTTAATGTTGGCCAGATTGGCCTTTGCATTACGATTGTGTATCCCGGTTTGTTATTATTCATTTCCATCCTTCGCAAGAAGAGAGGTAATTCGGTTGAGAAGAAAAAAGTGGATCAAAACCGTTAACCTATTCTGCTGTCTTTTCATCATTACGCCAATGCTGACTGGTTGCTGGGATCGGCTTGAAATCGAAGAGAGAGCCGTTGTCTTAGGTGTGTCGATTGATACAGTGAAATCAGAAAATTCCCAAGAGGAAGAGGGGGAGGTTTCCCATCTCAATGAATCCATACCACCACCGAATAAAGACCTAATAAGGGTTGCTGTTCAAATCGCACTTCCGGGCAGAATACCTCTTGGTCCCGGAGAGAGCGGAGGAGGGAATGGACCGGCCGAAAAAACCGTTTGGGTCATTGATGTAGTAGGTCATAGCATTGATGATGCCTTTATGAATTTGCAGCAGCAAGTGTCGAGCCGACTATTCTTTGGTCATCTCCGCGTTATTGTCGTATCCGAATCCGTCGCCAAAAAAGGGCTCGAAAATATAAATGATTATTTCCGCAGAAACCCGGAAGTGCGGAGAATGGCTTGGATGATGATCTCAAAGGGACGAGCCATTCGATTTATGAATGCAACTCCGAAGCTGGAAAGAGTACCGACTCTTTATTTGATGTCAACCTTGGATGAAGGAAGTCGTATGGGTAAGTTCCCCAAGGATTATATCGGCATTTTTTGGAGTAATTTATCCAAGAAGGGACAAGAGGGATTTTTACCTTATGTCGAATTAAAAAAAGAGCAAAACATCGAAATTAAAGGTCTAGCTTACTTTCGGGACAATCAATTGGTGGGCATCACCAAGCCGCTTGAAATTGCTGGCTATTTGGGAATCAAGGGCGTCAATCCTGCAGGCTACCGCGTATTCATTCAGCCTGGCGATGCTTCCACGGCCATCATGACAAATACGACTCATCGAAGAGCGACTACCAAGGTACAGATCAAAGATAATGTCCCCCATTTTACGATTACCATATCGGTTGAAATAAATATTGAAGAGAAGCTGAGCGAGAATATCCAGTTTAATAATCCTGCTATCATAAAACAATACGAGAAAAAGCAGGAAGAAGTGTCCATCAAGTTTTACTCGGATATCATCAAGAAAACACAGGAAAAAGGCTCGGATATCTTCGGTTTTGGCGAATATGTCAGGGGTAAAAAACCATCATTTTGGAACAAGCATGTCAGAACGGCTAAAGGTTGGCAGAAGATGTACAAGGACTGCACCTTTGATATCAAAATAATCATGAAGCTGCGGCGAATTGGGATGAAAGCTAAATAGTAGAGCGTATCCAAAGAAGAAGGAGAGTAGGCCGATGGTTTTCGAAGGCTATACGACAAGTTATCTCAATTACGCCATTTTTCTATGGCTATTGAGCGGAATTCTCATTTTGCAGATTGATGTCAAGGGCTTTAAACTGGCGGGATTGATGAAAGAAAGCAAGGTATCCCTGTTTATCGGTTGGTTTAATATTATTGCCGCTATCGTCTTATGGTCAGGAGAGCTGATTCTGCAATGACGCGGCATTTGTTATATTGGTGGCTTGCGCAACCGGCTGGACGAGGTTGCCGAGCTGCTTAAGACGCCTGAAAGAGTTATTCCTTTATTTGGACTAAGCGTGGGCTATCCTTCCAATGCGTCTGATCAGAAACCAAGATTGCCCCTCTCCAGCGTGTATCATGAGGATGAGTACAATCCGTATACCGATCAACTTCTGGAGCAGTTGGCGTCATACAACGAGGTGATCTCTGGTTATTACAGTGAGCGGACGGGCGGTGCTCGTAAGGATCGCTGGACGGAGGCGATGGCGGGCTTTCTGCAAACCCCCAAACGTTTATATCTCAAAAGATTTCTAAACGACAAAAATATCCCCCTTGACTGATCATTAGCCGGTCCAGGGGGATATACTTTAGCTAACTGCGATTAGCTAAGCATTAACTTGGGAGGTGTCGGAGATATGGTCTATTCTTGCTTTGCCCCCTTTGGCCATCCATTTGTGCTTCCATTTCGTTTGCATGACAGTTAGGAGAATGAGGGAGGCGAGCGTGACCAAGCTTAAAATCAGAAATCCAGGCGTGTAAGAACCGCTTGATTGATAAAGCTTGCCAAGGATAAGAGGGAGCGCATATCCGCCTAGGCCACCGGCTGCCCCTATAATCCCGGTCATTAATCCAAGTTCACTGCCAAAACGCTGCGGCACCAACTGGAATACCGAACCGTTCCCAGCTCCTAGACACATCATGCCAATGAATAACATTGTAATTACAATTGGCAAGGCGGGCATGGAAGCTACAGCAGCAAGCATAAGTCCTGCTCCAGCATATAAAATCGTCAGCATTTTGGCGCCGCCGATCCGATCGGACAAGTAGCCGCCAACCGGTCTGAAGAAGCTGCCCGCGATGACGCAGAAGGTTGTGAAATCTGCCGCTCTCACGGGGGAAAGCCCATATTGCGTGTTGAAGAAAATTGTCAAATAATTGGAGAGTCCCACAAACCCGCCAAAGGTCACGCAATAGAAGGCGCAAAATACCCATGCGTCGCCTTGCTTCAACACCTGTGCGTATTGCGACAGCTTCTTCGGAGCAGGACGGTTCGGACTGTTTTTCGCAAAAATAGTGAATATGATAAATACGAGGACGATTGGAATAATGGCTAGTCCGAAGACAAGCTCCCAGCTGCCGTAATGTTGGGCAATACGGTTAGCGAATAATGTAGAAATTACCGTGCCGCTATTTCCGGCTCCAGCGATGCCCATGGCCAGACCTTGATGCTCCTTGGAGTACCACTGGCTCGCCAAAGGCAAAGCGGCGGCGAACGATGCACCCGCGACTCCAAGCAATAGGGCAACGACATAAAGCTGATCTAAGGAATCAACAAACTTCCAGCCCATGATTAGAGGGATAAGAGTAAAGAGCATTCCGAATTGCGCGGTCCGCTTTGGCCCGATATAATCCGTCATAAAGCCTATTACCAACCTTAAAATAGAACCTCCTAAAATAGGAAGGGCGACTAAATTCGCTTTTTGCACAGGGTCCATAGGATAATCTGCCGCAATGATAACACTTAGAGGGCCTATTAATACCCAAATCATAAAACTCATGTCAAAATACAAAAATGCGCTGAACAATGTTGGCTTGTGTCCACTCTGCCAAAATCCTTTTCTGTCCATCCCAATCTCTCCCTTATCTCTTATAATCAACCTAAAAAGCCGCAATCCGTCCTTATTCAAGGAACGAAATGCGGCTTCATTGCCATCGGTTGCACGTCTTTGTGCTACCTCACATTTGAGAGATGACGATATTGTAATCCCAACTCGAATTATAAGATCACGTAATATGTATGTCAATATACATTACATATATTTTTTAATTAACAGATATTCAGATATCACGTAATGTATATTGACATGATCGTGAGAGTCGTTTAAGCTTACTATATAAACGAGTTGAGCACAGTGGCGTGCACGCTCCTACGGCAACGATGCCCTTTTCCCCATTAGCGGGAGAGGGCTTTTTCTGTTCATTTATCGTTATACCTAACTTACGGGGAGGAATTTCATGTCAACCATCACTTTGCCGGATTCGCTAACTGCATCCGTATCCATCGCCGTCATGAAAATGGTAAAAGTTATTCAGATCCCTATTGCGGAAGCAGTTCCGTTAGAAGCTTCATTATCACGCGTGCTTGCTCTGGACTTTGAAAGCCCATTCGCTTTACCTCCATTCCGCAGGGCAGCTATGGACGGGTATGCCGTCGTTTCTGCTTCCACGCTGGGCGCGTCAAGGGAACAGCCCGTTCGACTGAAGGTAAGTCATGAGGTTCGTGCTGGCCAGTATCAAGAAGAGAAGGAAGCAACGTTACACCTTGTAGAAGCTGTCCGAATCTTTACGGGCGCCCCCGTGCCTGCGGGGTATGATGCGATCGTCATTCAGGAAGCTGCTGTCGCAAGAAAAGATTTGCTCGGTCTTCCTTCCATACAAGTTGACCGCACTAGCCAAAAGGGGCAGCATATCGCTGAAAAAGGCGAGGATGTTCCACAAGGGCTGAATATTTTATATCGGGGTACGGCGATTAAAGCAAAGGAAATTGCTGTGCTTGCATCGTTTGGACAAAGTGAGGTCCATGTGTACAAGAAACCCATTGTTGCGGTTATTCCAGTTGGTGACGAGCTGGCCACGCCAGGCTGCCAGCTTCGTCCAAGTCAAATCTTCGATGCTAACAGTTTTATGGTTGGAGCGAGGCTGCGTGAGCTTGGTGCGGAAGTACAGCGCTACAAGCCTATAGCTGATTGCCAGAAAACGATTGAGAACGCAATATCAGATGCGCTTCATAGAGCTGATATTGTAGTTACGATAGGGGGCGTCTCCGTCGGTGAATACGATTTTGTTAAGCAAGCTGCTGCTGCGATTGGCGGTGAAACCTTGTTTACTAAGGTTCTTATGAGACCGGGAACACCTGCCTCTGCTTATCAATTTGGAAACAAGCTGTTACTATGTTTATCCGGCAATCCGTCAGCTTGCTTCACAGGCTCCGAGCTGCTGCTGCGCCCAATCGTCATGAAAGCTACCGGCAGAAATGATTATCGTCAAGAATGGCTGGAGGGAAGATTAACCGATCCGATAGACAAACCATCTCCATATCCTCGATATATAAGAGCGTTCGTATACCGTAATGGAAAAGAGTGGATGATCGAGCCGCTTCGCAATGATAAATCTGGAAATGTGGCTGCTTTCGCAAGGGCAAATGCATTGGCTCTTATTCAAGCTGGTGGCTCTGGTGCCGATGCAGGGCAAGAGGTTCGGTGGGTTACATTGATGATATAGTAAATTCGCGAGTGGATGTGAGCATAGATGAAGAGAGAAAAGCTTGTTGTAATCGGAAATGGCATGGCTGGCATCAAGTGTGTCGAGGAGATACTAAAGCTGGAGCCTGACCGGTTTGACATTACTGTATTTGGCAGCGAGCCGCATCCCAATTATAATCGGATATTATTATCCAAGGTGCTGCAAGGAGATTCGACCATCGACAGCATCGTTATCAACGACTGGTCATGGTACGAAGAGAGAGAGATTAAGCTTTATACAGGAGAGACGGTCGTTCATATGGATATCCAAGCCCGTCAAGTGACGACTTTATCCGGTATCCGCGCCAAATATGATTTTCTTATTATAGCAACAGGATCTTCCGCTTTCATTCCCCCGATCGTCGGCATTCATAAGCCAGGCGTTATTGCTTTCCGGAGCATGGAGGATTGCGCCACCATGATCGAATATTCGAAAAAGTATAAAAAAGCAGCCGTAATTGGAGGAGGTCTGCTAGGTCTTGAAGCAGCACGCGGTCTCTTGAATCTCGGTATGCAAACGGAAGTCATCCATAATGCCCCTTATTTAATGAATCGCCAGCTTGACGTCATGGCTGCTGACATGCTGCGCAAAGAGCTGGAGCAGCAGGGCATGCGTTTTTGGCTTAGCAAGGAAACCGAAAGTATTATAGGACTGAGCCGTGCGAAAGGCATAAGGTTCTCCAACGGCAGTACGCTGGAGGCGGATCTAATCGTTATTTCTGTTGGAATACGGCCTAACATTACCCTTGCCAAAGAAAGCGGGCTAACAACGAATCGAGCCATCGTCGTAGACGATTTTATGCGAACGAGCGATCCCAGTATTTACGCAGTCGGCGAATGCGCGGAGCATCGCGGGGTCGCATACGGCCTTGTTGCGCCGCTTTATGAACAGGGGAAGGTGCTTGCAGGAAGCTTATGCGGTACTCAAGCGGTTGGCTATGAAGGCTCTGTGCCCTATGCGCAGTTGAAAGTATCTGGTGTAGAGGTATTTTCGGTAGGCAGTATTCAGCAAGGAGAGGCGGATACTGCGTTACAGGTCTATGATGGCATTCAAGGAACCTATAAGAAAATAACGATGAAAGACGGCAAAGTAAGCGGAGCTATTTTGTTTGGCAGTACAGCAGAAGGAACTTCCTTGCTCGGCTTAGTAAAGAGGGGCGCTCCTATAGCCGAGCTCGCTGCAAAGCCAAAGGAAGATCAATCGGACGAGGATAGCATAGTTGTTAGCATGCCTGAGCGCGAGACGGTCTGTGCTTGCAACGCAGTCACCAAATCGTCCATTATGTGCGCGGTTATGGAGGATGGCTTGCGAACCATTGAGCAAGTGCGCGACCGTACAAAAGCTTCAAGCTCCTGCGGTGGCTGCCGGCCTATGGTAGCTGCAATCGTCCGTTATGCCCTTCGGGATGATAAGGAATCGTTGGCTCCTACGGTTACCCCGATTTGCAATTGTACTACCCTCAATCATGATATGGTCAAGTCTGCCATGAAGAATGGTGTATTTACAAGTAAACATGAAGTTATGGAGACGCTAGGCTGGCAAAACTTAGCGGGCTGTTCAACTTGTTCTGAGGCTTTGTCCTATTATTGGACTCTTTATTATCCGCAGCAAGCGAATGAAGCGTCTGCTTATAACAAAAGCAACAATTCCCGCAAGCTAACCCTAGACGTCCCTTCACCACCAGTCAGCGGATTTAATACGACTTTGTTAGCGAAACAAATGCACCATGCTTGCCAATACCTAACGTTCCCATCACCTGTGAAAGGGGCGATCTCCTCTGGAATTCATAGCCCAGCAGGTGTGCTTGTCCAAGATCTCGGGATTGCCGGTTCTCCAGCAGGGTGGGAGGTTTATGCCGGAGGCCATGCAGAGCATCCCGTGAAGCAAGGACAGTTGATCGGGATTGCCGAGTCTGATTCCTTAGCAATAGAACTTTGTATAGCCATTTTACAACTCTATCGGGAGCAAGCAGAAAATGGGGAAAGGGTATGGAAGTGGTTGGAGAGGATAGCGATCGATGAGATCAGGGAATCGGTATTGGATGTTGAGCATCGTATGGACCTTATGAGCCGAGCGGAAGCTGCTGCCTCTTATCTAAATAGTGAAAGGCTTGGTGAACGCATATGCAGCCAATAAATAAAAGCTCTGCGGTAAAAGATTCGCTTGTTGTACTGGATACGCAGTGCCCGTTTTGCAGCGTACAGTGTAAGATGCGGGTGGTTAAAGAACCGGATACCACGGGGGCGCGTCGTTTTACTTATTCGATTGAAGGACTTCCTAATGCTGCTTCAGAAGGCCGCTTGTGCGTAAAGGGCAGGAATGCACATCAGCACGCGACTAGCCGAGATCGCATTCTTCAACCGTTAATGAAGAAGAATGACCAGCACGTACCTGTCACCTGGGAAGAAGCATTGGATGCGATTGAGAGCAAGTTCCAAACGATTACCCATAAGCACGGGGCAGATGCTCTCGGCGTATATGGTGGAGGCTCATTAACGAATGAAACTGCCTATTTGCTAGGCAAATTCTCCCGAGTCGCGCTTGGTACACGGTATGTGGACTATAATGGCCGTTTCTGTATGTCTGCCGCTGCTTCTGCCGGCAATAAAACCTTTGGCGTAGACCGTGGATTGACCTGCAGACTCTCCGATATTCCGCTTGCTCGCTGCATCGTGCTGGCAGGAACCAACATCGCGGAATGCCAGCCGACCTTGATGCCTTATTTTACGAAAGCAAAAGAAAACGGGGCCATCATTATCGTCATTGATCCTAGAATTACGGCAACTGCCGATATGGCAGATATCCATCTGCAAGTAAAACCAGGAACTGACGCTGCGCTTGCCAATGGCCTCCTGAAGGTTCTCTTCGAAGAGAATCTTCTCGATCACTCGTTTATCGCCAATCGCACAAGCGGATATGAACAATTGAAGTCACACATGGATAGCGTTCTGCTGGAAGAGGTGGCGGAGCTAACCGGCCTCAAGGAGGCTGTTATCCGTAAAGCGGCGCTCGCCTATGGACTAGCGGAGACTAGCATTATTTTCACCGCTCGAGGCGTTGAGCAGCAAACCGACGGACATGTGGCCGTTCGTAACTTCTTGAATATGGTGCTTGCGACTGGAAAGATTGGCAAGCCTGGCTGCGGCTATGGCGCCATTACGGGTCAAGGAAATGGGCAAGGCGGACGGGAGCATGGTCAAAAGAGCGATCAATTGCCCGGCTATCGGAGTATTGAGAATGAAGAAGATCGACGTTATGTAGCAGGTGTTTGGGGAATTGAACCAGCTGAGCTTCCGCGCAAGGGAGTGTCCGCCTACGAAATGATGGAGCTTGTCCACCAGCAAGAGATCCGTTCCTTATTCGTCATGGGGTCTAATCCGGTCGTCTCGAATCCCAATGCCAATCTGGTAGAGGAAGCTTTGGAAAGCCTTGAGCTTCTGGTCGTGGCAGACATGTTCATGTCGGAAACCGCCCGGATGGCTGATATTATTCTCCCAATTACGGCTTACCTCGAAAATACAGGAACGCTAACGAATTTGGAAGGGCGAGTGCTGCTACGCGAATCCACAGCGGCCGCTCCCGGCGAGTCCCGTCATGATTGGTCCATATTATGCCAATTAGCCGAGAAGCTCGGCAAGCAGTGCTATTTCAAATACGATTCCGCTCAAGATATATTTGATGAGCTCCGGCTTGCAAGTCGCGGTGGGCTTGCCGATTATTACGGAATTACGTATGAGCGATTGCGGCGTGAGGGCGGCGTATACTGGCCATGCCCTTCCACTGATGAGAACGGAAACCAAGGCATGATGTTCGAGCACGAGTTCGCCCATCCAGACGGCAAAGCTAAATTTTTCCCCGTTAACAGCAAGCTCCCACAGGAAATACCAAACGAACAGTATCCATTAATTATGACGAACGGAAGAGTGCTGGCTCATTATTTAACTGGTGTTCAGACCCATAAAAGCCCTTCGCTTGCTGCCCGGAACATTGAAAACTATGTGGAGATGCACTCCGCCACGGCAAGAAAGCACCGGATTGAGGACGGGGAGTGGGTGGAGGTAACCTCGCGCAGAGGCAGCTTCTCTGTTCGAAGCCGAATAACGGATAAGATAAGAGAGGACACCGTGTTCGTTCCCATGCACTGGGGCGGATTGCAAAACGTAAATAAAGCGACGAGTCCCGAGCTCGATCCCGACTGCAAAATGCCTGGCTTTAAAACCTCGACTGTTCATATTGCACCGCTGCGCTTAAAATCTCTCAAATTAGAACAGTTGCTATAATTTCTACTTATTCCGAAGGACCACAATGAGCTGCCAGCAATGGGCCATGTGGTCCTTTCTTGCCGATTGCTTGACACAAAGGTCTCCCGTGGTTTAAAACCATATACAGAGGTGATTGTCATTAGTATTATTCGATTAGAAAATGTAACTAAAAAATATGGGGACACGCTCATATTCCGAGATATTTATTTTCGCATTAGCAAGGGCGAGAGGATTGGGTTGATTGGACGAAACGGCGCTGGGAAATCAACCGTATTCAAGCTCATTCTAGGGCAGGAAGAGCCCACTGCCGGTAAGGTAGAGCGAGATCCGCAGCTAAAGCTCAGCTACTTCTCCCAATTCTCCGAGCTGAGCGGTACGCGCTCCGTCAAGCAGGAGCTTGAACAATGTTATGAACATATATGGAGCATCGAGCGTGAATTAGCTGAGATCGGCGAGAAGCTAGGCAGTGTGGCAGATGACAAAGAGATGAACGCTCTGCTGGATCGCCAAGCGGAGCTGTTCGAGCAAATGGAGCACCATGATGGCTGGAATGCAGCAGTTGAGATTGATACGGTGCTGACGAAGCTTGGCTTCAATGATCAATCGCGCCAGCAGCCTGTTGACCAGCTCTCCGGCGGGTGGCGCAATCGCGCAGCGCTTGCCAAAATGCTCATTGAAGTGCCCGACATCGTTCTGCTCGACGAGCCGACTAACTTTTTGGATCTGGAGGGTCTGGCTTGGCTGGAGCAATGGCTGCATCGATTCAGCGGTACGATGGTGCTTATCTCCCATGACCGCCAATTTATTGACCGCGTGGTTACGCGTACCATTGAAATTGAAAATTATCATTTTCAGGAATACGAGGGCAATTACACCGATTATATTCGGAAAAAGAAGCTTCGCAAAAAAGAGCTTGATCGCCAATTTGAATGGGAAGAGGAGCTGCTCCTGATGGAGGCGGAAGAGATCGATGACCGCTCCAAACGAAAGTCTTCTAAAGATCGCCTCTCGCGCAAGCTCGCAGATTTGAAGAAGCGAGTAGAGCCCCATCCGGTTAATGTATTGATTACGGATATTTATGAGAATCTGCGATTTCCGGATAACCTGTGCTCGGTAGAGGCGATTAGCAAAACGTATGCGGACCGGGTTATTTTTGAAAATATCAGCTTTGATATCCAAAAGGAAGACAGGATAGCGATCATCGGCTCCAACGGGAGCGGTAAATCAACGCTCATTAAAGTATTAACGGGACAGGAGCCTGCCGATTCCGGCAAGGTGCAATGGAACAAAGGCGTCGATTATGCTTTCTTCAATCGGATGTGGGACGAGCTTGATCCGAAGGACACGGTAAGCCATGCCGTTAATATATTTGGGCTTGGCCTGAATGCGCCTAGAAAAAAGGTGAACAAGTTCTTGTCCATGCTTCAGTTCTCCGAGGCCGATCTTCAGAAAGTCATAGGCACGCTATCCGGCGGCCAGCAAGCACGCGTAGCTTTAGCTAAATGCCTGCTGTCCGGCGCAGAGGTCATTATCTTGGATGAACCAACGAATCATTTGGATTTGACAAGCATTCAGGTGATGGAGCAGGCCTTGCTTCATTTTCCCGGAGCTGTAGTAACGGTCAGTCATGACCGCTTCTTTATTGATAAAATCGCAACGAAGCTGCTTACCTTCGAGCCCGGAGGTACCGTCAGCCAGCAATCGGTATAACAAGGAATGCACGATGAGCCTGTTCGCCCGGAGATGAGACAATGTGACAACCCTTTATCAACTTAATACGATATTTATTAGCATGGTGATGGAAGCCATTCCATTCGTGCTAGTCGGCGTCCTCATCTCGGGATTCATTCAAGCCTTCGTAAAAGATAACTGGATTGCCCGTATTATGCCTAAGAATCGGGTCTTGGCCATTCTTTTTGGCTGCGGCATCGGCATGTTCTTCCCCTCCTGCGAGTGCGGGATCGTTCCGATAACGAAAAGGCTTATTAACAAAGGCATGCCGCTTCACGCGGGCATTGCCTTTATGCTGACCGGACCGATTATCAATCCGATCGTATTATTTTCAACCTATATCGCTTTCGGAAATGATTGGGAGATGGTCGGTATCCGGGCAGGGCTTGCCGTTGCCGTTGCTTTTTGCGTGGCCTTGATTGTTTCCTTGACGTTCAAGGAGCTGCCTTTCCGAGTGCAGGACGGACAAGCTGCAGCCGGGACTGAGCAAGTCTCTGTACGAAAAGGGCGGCCAGCATCAATCGGCAAGAAAATGTATGAAGTCATTGTTCATGCCATTGAAGAATTTTTCTCTGTCGGGAAGTATTTGGTCTTTGGCGCCTTCCTTGCCGCTTGCATGCAAACCTTTGTACCAACGTCCTATTTGCTGCATTTAGGCAGTAATCCTGTCACTTCGTCGCTAGTCATGATCGCTCTGGCTTTCCTAATCTCATTGTGCTCGGAAGCCGATGCTTTCATTGCTGCATCGTTCAGAAGTACATTTACCGTGGGTTCCTTATCCGCCTTTCTTGTATTTGGCCCCATGATTGATATTAAAAATACGCTGATGCTGCTCGGAACCTATCGCAGTAAATTTGTATTTGTGTTGATCGCGCTAGTCACGGTTTTCACCTTGGCGGGTTCGTTGATTGTAGGGAGGATATTCGGATGATACGTTTTTTTATTTTATTCGGATTTTCATTCATGTTTTTCATGCTTCATTATACGGGTGACATTAAGAAATATATTAATATGAAATATTCCTATCTATCACTGAGTGCCGTAGTCATTATGGGATTATTAAGTGTATTCGAGTTTGTACGGGTTTCGCGGAAGCAAATAACCGAAGAGAAGCAACGGGAAGCTGCTGAAATTGCTAATCAATCGAGCAGTTGTGATCGCGATGACCATGCGCATGTTCATGCTAACCTATCACATGATCACGTGCATTGTCATGACCACGATCATGGACATTCCCATGGCAATGAAAGCAAGCTAAAGCGCTTAATAAGCTACTCAATATTGTTTGTACCGATTGTTACAGGGTTATTTCTGCCCGCCTACGCGCTGGATTCCAGCTTTGTTAAAGCCAAAGGCTTTTCCTTTCCCAGCTTTGAAGAAAATATTGAAAAAAATCCTGGCGCCCATCAATTTTTGAAGCCGGATTCCAGCGTTTTTTACCGTAAAGATGACTATGACCTTGTTAAAAACAAAGAGCTGGCCGAATATATCAAGCGACCTGAGATTCTCCTAACCGAAGCGGATTATTTAAAAGGCATGGAGGTTATTTATAATTCGCCAGAGGCTTTCATGGGCAAAACCATTGGGTTTGATGGCTTTGCTTACAAAGGCCAGCAAGTGGATGGCAACCATTATTTCATTTTCCGATTTGGATTCATTCATTGTGTTGCCGATTCCGGAGTTTTCGGAATGTTGGTTGAATTCCCCAAAAACACGCAAATGAAGGACGATGATTGGGTGCGTGTGACTGGTAAGCTGACATGGGAGCTCTATCAGCCGTTCAAACAAACGATTCCTGTCTTGAAGGTTAACGAATGGCAACCGATTGAAACGCCGGAAGATCCCTATGTATACCGTACGACATGAAGCTCTACTCGGCACCAAAGTCAGTCTCACTCGAGACTGGCTTTTTTGTTTGTTTGGTAGGTTTTGCTAAGGCGAAGCGCAAGGCATTTTTCCAGAAGGAGCACTCATATACTACGATATGTGCGGAACCCGTCGAACTTTGTCCATCTAGTTGGAACAGCTATGAGAAGAGGGGGGAGGGCGATGCAGTTTGCCTTATCCGAGGAACTGGCACTCACCCGTTCAATCATTAGGGAGTTTGCGGAGAATGAGATTGGAGCAGGCGCTGCAGAACGGGATGCTGCCGAGCGGTTTGACCGACCACTTTTCCAGAAGATGGCGGAGCTCGGCTTAACCGGTATTCCAATCGGAGAGCGTTATGGAGGTGCTGGGGGCAACTGGCTCACGTACGCCATCATTTTGGAGGAGATTGCCAGAGTGTGTGCGTCCACTGCGGCTGCGCTGCACGCGCATACCGTTTATGCGACATGGCCGCTCTATGCTTACGGAAGCGAATCAGCGAGAAACCTCATTTTGCCTCGGCTTGCCAGCGGAAACTGCCTGGGAGGCAGTGCGCTGCCTGATGTGCAAATAGGGAAAGCAAAACAAATGAAAACACTTTCGGTGAAAGCATACGGAACCCATTGGCTACTTAACGGCAGGCATCCCTACGTCCTGCATGGGGGAAATGCGGATTGGTACATGGTATATGCTAGGGCTAAGGAGGACAAAGGGGATCGTGACAGAAGTGCTGGCGCGGAAGCTTTTCTTATTGAAGGCGGTTCGAATGGACTTCAATTCGGAAAAGAATTCCGAACGCTTGGCTTGCGCTCCCTTATAATTACCAATGCCTCTTTCAAACAGTGCAGCATCCCGGAAAATTATAAACTTGGTCGTAACGACCAAGGCAAAGAGATGTATTCTTCGTTAACAGTCCTTGGTTATTTAAGTGCTGCTGCGCAATCGGTTGGCGTGGCTCAAGCCGCGTTGGAAGCTGCGGCAAGCTATGCCAAGACGCGCAAGCAATTTGGCACGAGCATCAGCAAACAGCAGGGCATTTCATTTAAAATCGCGGACATGTCCGCCAATCTGGATGCTGCTCGGCTCCTCGTTTATCAGGCCGCTTGGCGTAAGGACGAGGGCTTGCACTATGGCAGAGCAGCTGCAATCGCCCGCAAGTATGCCGCCGATATGGCGGTATTCGCGACCAAAGAGGCTGTTCAAATTTTTGGCGGCAACGGCTATATGCAGGAATATCGAATGGAGCGCTTGATGCGTGATGCCAAATGCATTCAAACGGAAATGGGGACCGGAGGCATGAGCACGGACTGCAGCCTTGCAGTCTTGTCGGACTAGGAGGTGAGTTCAGCATGCGTCATACAGTCATTGTGGGCGGACGGCGAACGGCTTTTGGTAAATTAGGCGGGATATTCAAGGAAGCTAAAGCTGTTGAACTGGGGGCAGCCGCCATCCGAGGAGCACTGTCGGAAAGCGGAATTCAACCGCATCAAGTAGACGCTGTCATTATGGGCATGGTCCTTCAAGCGGGCAGCGGCCAAAACCCGGCAAGGCAAACGGCAAGGCTAGCAGGACTTGATTGGCAGGTACCAGCGGAAACGATCAATAAAGTGTGTGCTTCCGGCATGCGGGCCATTACGATCGCTGATCAGGTAATTCGGACCGGTGACGCGGAAACCATCGTCGCAGGCGGGATGGAGAGCATGAGCCAGGCTCCTTTTGCTGTGCAAACCGGGAGATGGGGGAGACGACTTGGCCATACGGAGCTGACCGACCTACTTCTCCATGATGGTTTGCTTTGTCCCTTCGAAGATGTTCTGATGGCAGTGCACGGCAATCAGGTTGCGGCTGAATACGGATTAACCCGATTCAATCAGGATGAATGGGCGTTTCGAAGCCATACACGCGCAGCTTCTGCTATCCGCAATGGACTATTCAAGGAAGAAATCGTGCCTTTCCCGACTTCGGGAAGCGCTATCAATGATACAGATGAAGGTCCGCGGCCCGACACCAACGCTGAACAGCTAGCTAGATTGAAGCCGCTACATGATACCAACAGCACGATAACTGCCGGTAATGCACCAAGCCTCAATGACGGAGCCGCCGCATTAGTGCTGATGTCAAATGTAGAGGCACGACGAACGGGGACGATACCGCTGGCGAAAATACTTGGACACAGTACGATAGGCACGAGTCCTGGCAGACTTGGGTCAGCGCCTGCTCTTGCCATCGAGAAGCTATTAAGGAAAACAGGCGCTTCCATCGGTGATATCGACCTATTCGAAGTCAACGAAGCCTTTGCATCTGTCGTCTTGGCATGCGGCAAGCAGCTTGGCTGGGATGCAGGGAGAGTGAATGTAAACGGAGGAGCCATCGCACTAGGCCATCCGATCGGTGCAAGCGGAGCCCGCATTCTGCTCACCATGGTGCAAGAGTTGCAACGAAGAGGCGGGGGCATTGGCATCGCTGCCATTTGCAGCGGCGGCGCGCAAGGTGATGCAGTCATGATACAGGTCGATGCCTGACACCGGAGGTATAACGATGAAGATGACGAAGGTAATCCAGAAGGTCATGATTATCGGAGCCGGTCAAATGGGCAGCGGCATCGCTCAGACCCTCGCCCAAAGCGATCTGTCCGTCACGCTCTATGACATTTCGCAAGATGTCCTTGACAGCGGGCAGGCAGCAATCACTGCTGGGTTGAACCGGTTAGCGACCAAGGGCAAGCTAGACGTTCAGGAGCGTGATCGGATTTTGGCAAACCTATCTACTTCCCTAAATTTTGAAGACGCGAAGGATGTAGATCTTGTCATTGAAGCTGCTCCTGAACAAATGGAAGTCAAAAAAGCATTATTTGCCCGTCTGGATCTTATTTGCCAGCCTACTACGCTATTTGCGTCGAATACCTCATCCTTATCGATTACGGATATGGCATCAGCAACAAAGCGGCCTCAGCTCGTGATCGGCATGCATTTCATGAACCCTGTACCCATTATGCCGCTAGTTGAAATCATTCGCGGGCTTGCCACCTCAGAGGAGACGTTTAAGCGAATCAATCGCCTTGCGCAGGCGATAGGGAAAAACCCTGTTGAGGTAAAGGATTTCCCCGGTTTTATTTCCAACCGGCTCTTAATGCCCATGATTAACGAAGCCATTTACGCGGTCTATGAAGGCGTTGCCGAGCCAGAGTCGGTCGATCAAATTATGAGGCTCGGAATGAAGCATCCGATGGGACCGCTTGAACTAGCTGATTTTATTGGACTGGATACCTGCTTAGCCATTATGGAGACGCTGCAGCAGGGCTTTGGAGATTCCAAATACAGACCTTGCCCTTTGCTGCGCAAATACGTGCAAGCCGGATGGCTGGGGCGAAAGGCCGGAAGAGGCTTTTTCCTATACAACGGACAACAGGGCTAGCGCATTCGGGAAGGGGTGCTGTACCTTGGATCTGCAATTTACGAAGGAGCAAATGGAATATCTGCAAGCCGTCAGGCTGTTTGCGGAAACGGAGGTTGCCGAAGCTGTCGATCAGATGGAGCTGCACCACACGTTCCCTACTCATCTTATAAAAAGGATGGCTGAGCTTGGTTTGATGGGCATTCCCATTCCGAAAAAATGGGGCGGGGCGGAGTCCGATTTCATATCGTACGTCATTGCCATTCATGAAATATCCAAGGTCAGCGCAGCCGTTGGTGTTATTCTATCCGTTCATACCTCAGTCGGCACTTTCCCCATCCTTCGTTACGGTACAAATGAGCAAATCGCGCACTATGTGCCAAAGCTAGCGGCAGGGGAATGGTTAGGCGCATTCGCATTAACGGAATCGCAAGCCGGCTCGGATGCTGCTTCGATCCGTATGTCAGCTCAATTTGACGGAGAGTTTTACATTTTAAACGGCGTGAAGCAGTTTATTACAAATGCTGGCGCAGCAAATACGTACATCACCTTCGCAGTAACGGATCGCATGCAGGGCACTCGGGGAATTACGGCATTTATAGTGGAGAGCGGCGCAGAGGGGCTGAAGGTAAGCAGAAGCGAAAATAAGATGGGCCTCCACGGCTCAAACACCTGCGAGCTTGTATTCGATCAGGTAAAGGTGTCCGCAGCACAGCGCCTCGGATTAGAAGGGGAAGGCTTCGCCATTGCCAAAGGGGCGCTGGATGGGGGGCGGATCGGCATTGCAGCGCAAGCGCTCGGCATTGCTCAAGCAGCGCTTCAACTGATTGAACGGCATTTCTCGATTCGCAGCAATCATCCGTTCCCATCCCAAATAAAGCGAAGTCAGCCTTATGAGGCGTTAGCCCAAATGACGGCACGGGTAGAAGCTGCGCGTTTGCTCGTCTACCACGCTGCTTATTTATACCAGTCAGGCCTTCCGTGTACCAAGGAAGCGTCGACTGCCAAAATGTTCGCTTCCGATACCGCCGTATCGGTGACGGGTGATGGTGTGCAGCTTTGCGGCCTTACCGGCTGCTCAAAGGATTTTCCGCTTGAGCGATTATTCCGTGACGCCAAGGCGACACAAATCTATGAAGGGACAAATGAAATCCATCGGATCGTCATAAGCGGGAAGCTGCTTAAATAAACGTTATGTGGAAAAGGCGGTGACGAAATGGGCCGTTCAGCTGGTGATCGTTTTCGTGAAGCAATAACAATCGAGAAACCTCTGCAAATTGCAGGAACGATTAATGCGTACTCAGCCATTATGGCCGAAAAAGTCGGTTTTCGCGCAGTGTACCTCTCCGGTGCCGGCGTTGCCAATGCGGCTCATGGACTTCCTGACCTGGGCATGACAACGCTGCAGGATGCTCTGGAGGAGGTCAGACGAATCACGAGCGTTACAGAGCTTCCGCTCCTTGTTGACGTCGATACGGGCTTTGGCGGTGCCCTTCAAATCGCGCGTACGATCAAGATGATGGAGCGTGCAGGAGCAGCAGGCGTTCATATCGAGGACCAGATCGCAAGCAAACGCTGCGGCCATCGCCCGAATAAAGCCATCGTCAGCAAGTCGGAAATGGTTGACCGAATTAAAGCGGCGACCGACGCCAGGGAAGATCGCCAATTCGTCATTATGGCTCGCACAGACGCCCTTGCAGTGGAAGGACTGTCTTCTGCGATTGATAGGGCATGCGCTTTTGTAGAAGCTGGCGCCGATATGATTTTTCCCGAGGCTGTCATGCAGCTGGAGGATTATCAAGCCTTCGCGGAAGCCGTAAATGTACCTGTGCTGGCCAACATTACGGAGTTCGGGCAAACCCCGCTCTTTACGCTCCAGCAGCTTAGCCATGCGGGCGTCAGCATGGCTCTTTATCCGCTATCCGCCTTCCGTGCTATGAATGCAGCTGCGCTTCAAGTATTTCAGGCTATTCGGCATGAAGGAACGCAAAAAAATGTGATCGCTCAAATGCAAACCCGTGCGGAGCTTTATGATTTTCTAGGTTATTACAGCTATGAGGAGAAGTTGGATCGGCTATACTCCAGCCAAGAGGAGGTAAACAGCGATGACGATTAAAAAAGCAGGGGGCCTCGCTGATGTCATTGCCGGTCAAACCGCCGTTTCCACGGTCGGGAAGGAAGGTAAGGGCCTAACGTACAGAGGGTTTACCATTGAGGATCTTGCTGAACATGGCTCCTTTGAAGAAACGGCTTATTTGCTCCTTCGCGGAAAACTGCCTAAAGATGCCGAACTGCAGCAGTATACAAAAAAGCTTATCTCTCTGCGGCAGCTGCCTGCCGGATTAACCGTTATTTTAGAACAGCTGCCGCCAAAGACTCATCCCATGGATGTCTTGCGAACAGGCATATCTGCACTCGGCGCTTTCGAACCTGAAGATGGGGAACACGGACCTTTATCGATCGCAGATAGACTTATAGCATGCAGCGCCTCGATCTTGCTATACTGGCATCATTTTCATACGAACGGCATTCGAATCGAAACCGCCACGAACAATTCAAGCATTGCAGGCCATTTTCTTCAGCTCCTTCATGGCTCTAAACCTTGCGAGCTTCATGAGAACGCGTTGGACGCCTCACTCGTTTTGTATGCAGAACACGAATTTAATGCGTCCACTTTCGCGGCGAGGGTAACCGCTTCAACGTTGTCCGATTTTTACTCGGCTGTGACAACCGGGATTGGCACGTTACGCGGAACTCTTCATGGCGGAGCCAACGAGGCGGCAATGTCTTTAATTGAGCAATTCGCGAGTCCAGACGAGGCTGAAGCCGGAATCCTGAATAGGCTAGGCAACAAGCAATTAATTATGGGATTTGGCCATCGGGTCTATTCTATCCGAGATCCGAGATCGGACATCATAAAAAATTGGTCTAGAAAGTTAAATGAAGAAGCCGGCGATACGGCTTTATTCGATATATCGGTGCGGATAGAGGGGGTTATGCAGCGGGAGAAGGGTCTATTTGCGAATTTGGATTTCTATAGCGCATCGGCATACCGGAGGATGGGTATACCAACAACCTTTTTCACGCCAATCTTCGTAATCTCTAGAATTAGCGGTTGGTCGTCTCATATTATAGAGCAGAGGGCAACTAACAGAATCATTCGGCCAAATGCGGACTACATTGGACCTGATCGCAGGTCGTGGCTCCCTATCGATCAGCGCCCGTAATGGTTAGAGGAGGAAAAAGCAAATGTCCATGCCTGCTGACAATAGCAGACCCGCCTATGACCCATTGATTGAAGACATTGCCGTCTATGCCGTAAGCAGTCAGGCAGGAAGCGAAGAGGCTCTTGTTACGGCACGCTATTGTCTCATGGACACCTTGGGATGCGGCTTGCTTGCGCTGCGTTACCCCGAATGCACCAAGCTGCTCGGTCCAATTGTACCCGGTACATTTACCCCGAATGGTGTACGTGTGCCTGGCACATCGCATCAATTGGACCCTATCACAGCGGCTTTCAATATCGGCTGCATGATTCGCTGGCTCGATTATAACGATACGTGGCTGGCAGCCGAGTGGGGGCACCCGTCCGATAATTTAGGCGGAATACTGGCTGCCGCAGATTATCGAAGCCGTACAAATCTAGCTAATGGCAATCCACCGCTAACCATGCGTGATGTGCTTGTCGCCATGGTAAAAGCGCATGAAATCCAAGGGATTCTCGCGCTTGAGAATAGTTTTAACCGAGTCGGACTTGATCATGTCATACTGGTAAAAGTCGCCTCAACGGCTGTTGTGACTGCGCTGCTCGGAGGAACGCTCGAAGAAATCAAAGCTGCCGTCTCGCATGCTTGGCTTGATGGCCATGCGCTTCGCACTTATAGGCATTCCCCCAATACCGGTCCTCGAAAGTCTTGGGCCGCAGGCGATGCGACAAGCAGGGCCGTTCGGCTATCCCTTCTGGCGTTAAAAGGGGAGATGGGCTATCCCTCCGCGCTTACCGCACCTGGTTGGGGTTTTTATGATGTGTTGTTTGGAAGAAAACCTTTCTCCGTGCAACGGCCGTTTGGCTCGTACGTCATGGAAAACATTTTGTTTAAAATTTCCTTCCCTGCTGAGTTTCATGGGCAAACCGCGGTGGAATGCGCCATCCAGCTTCATCCTTTAATCATAAGCAGGCTTCATGAGATTGATAAAATCGTGTTGACCACCCATGAATCTGCCATTCGTATCATTGACAAAACAGGTCCGCTTCATAATCCCGCAGACCGTGATCATTGCCTTCAGTATATGACAGCCATTGCACTTCTCCATGGGACTCTGACTGCTGACCACTATGAGGATGCTTCGGCTCTAGATCCGCGTATCGATGAGCTGCGCCAAAAAATGACCGTTGTCGAAGAACCGTCCTATACCTTGGATTATAGGGATGAAAACAAACGTTCCATCGCCAATGCCATCCAACTTTTCTTTCAAGATGGAACGACTTCTGACCGAATTGCAGTGGAATACCCGATCGGTCACCGCCGAAGGAGGAAGGAAGCGATCCCGCTCTTGCTTCAAAAATTCGAAACGAATGTAAGAAGCCGATTTCCCGCCAAGCAAACACAAGCAATCTTAGAGCTTTGTAATGATCAAAAGACGTTAGAGCAGACTTCGGTCCAGCGATTCATGGATCTGTTTGTCATCTAAGCGAATGCCTGCGCCATACGCAGGCATTCGCTTTTTAAAAATATAAGGCTTTATATGTTTTAAACGATAAAGAAGCCTTATCATTTTGCGAGAAACGGGTTACGTCCTCTTTCAAGGGACGGAGAAGCCGTTTCTTCTTGCTTTAAATTTTTTTGTAGCTTTTCTGTAACTTATTGTGCCCCCAACTCGTTATATTCTATAAGTAAGCTGAATAAGAATATAGACCAAATAGAAGGAGCGTCTGCGCTATGAAAAAATATGCAATCATCGCAGTAGTTGCGATAGCTTGTCTCACGGCCTTTAGCTTTGCGCCGACGGGAGGCCGTGAATATGTGCCAGTAGAACAGACCCCAGACATGGAAACGGGCTACATTGAAAACGTTCATAAGAAGAACGATTACTATCTGCTATCCATTGATCAAGTCGACTGGTATGAAGGCGAAGCAGCCGTTCAGAAATTTCTTGAGCGAGAAGCAGATTCAGGGCTCGATGGCCCACCGGACGATTATTACATCATTAATGATGACGAGACGCTGCATGATTTGCCCATCGCCAGCGATGCCGAGGTGCTTATGCAAATTTATAACCGCACAGGCAATGTATTAGAAGCAGACATCGTATGGAATGAGCCGATTTCGGTCGATAAGTTTATCGAGCTGCTGAGCACAGAGGATGATTTGGATATCAAGGGCTTTCCTTATCATTTAACTGTGAAGGATGGAGAGATCATTCGCATCGTCCAGCAATTCGTGCCTTAACATGAATGCTACATTCAAAGCCGCGCATCGCGCGGCTTTTCTATGTCTGTACAAATGACGATTGACAGCATAATCAAATGAAACTAATATAGTTACATTAAGGAGTGGTCCTATGGCATCGAACAGTCATTTCACAGTAGCCCTTCATATTTTATCCAGAATTTATTTAGACAAGGATAAGAACCAGCCATTCGTCTCTTCAGCGCTCATTGCGAGAAGTGTGAACAGCCATGCCGTATTTATCCGTCGAATTCTTGGGGCGCTTAACAGAGCAGGCTTGGTGAGCGTGAGGCGTGGAGGCGTAAATGGCGGGTGGAGTCTCGCTAAAAGCGCAGATCTAATGACCTTGCTTGACGTGTATGAAGCCGTAGAAGAAAAGCCGCTGAAAGAACTGCACTACAGCGAGCCCAATTACACTTGTCCTATTGGGAGGGGAATACAGCCTGCCTTAACACAATATTACGAATCAGCAGAAGCGGCCTTCAGAAAGGAATTGTCTAAAACGACGCTGACTACGCTCGTGCAAGACACGCTTTCCCATGCAGGTCCATAACCTGTTTTTTGCAATCAAATACAACTAATCCAGTTACATATGAGGAGGATTTGCATGCAAAAGGGTTCGCTAAAACATCCTTTTTACTACGGCTGGATCATCGTTGCCATCGTGTTTTTCACGCTGCTTGTGTCCGCTGCCATCGGCTCAGTCCCCAGCGTACTGATGCTTTCACTGGAAAATGAATTTGGCTGGGATCGCAGCGCGATCTCCGGAGCGGTCTCAATCCGAATTCTATTATACGGCTTAATGGGGCCGTTCTCCGCAGCACTAATGGCCAGATATGGCACTCGCAAAATAATGGTTTTTGCGATTATCTTATTAATTGCAAGCATTTCACTCACGCCGCTTATCACACAAATCTGGCAGTTTGTGTTGTTATGGGGGATCGTGGTCGGTCTATGCACAGGCGCTCTCGCCAATGTACTCGGCGTATCCGTTGCCAATCGTTGGTTCGTGAAGCATAAGGGGCTTGTCATTGGCTTGCTGACGGCCAGCGCCGCTACTGGCCAATTGCTGTTCCTCCCGCTAATCGCGAAAATAACAAGTGAAATTGGATGGAGATATTCGATATTTTCAGTTGTTGCTTTACTCGCTTTGCTTCTTCCGGTCGTTGCCATCTGGATGAGGAACCATCCCTATGACGTTGGCATCGCTCCCTTGGGAGAAACAGAGCTGGCTAAGCCTGTTCCATTTGCAGGCAATCTCTTTTTGACCCCGATTTTGGCTTTGGTTTCAGCAAGCAAGAGCGGAACCTTCTGGCTGCTGGCAGGCACGTTTTTCTTATGCGGTTTTTCCACCAACGGTCTTATCGGTACGCACCTCATACCCGCATGCGGTGATTTTCAAATTCCAATCGTCATTGCAGCGGGATTGTTATCGTTAATGGGTTTGTTTGATTTAGTAGGCACGACGATGTCGGGCTGGCTGACTGACCGATTTGACAGCAGATGGCTGCTGCTTTGGTATTACGGTTTACGCGGGCTTTCCCTTATTTTCTTGCCCTATGCGCTCGGTGCAGGATATACGCAGCTGCTTATTTTCTCCGTCTTTTATGGACTGGATTGGATTGCCACTGTACCGCCTACCGCCAAGCTCACCTCCGATGCTTTCGGCAAAGAGAAGGCTGGCATGGTATTTGGCTGGATTGTCGTGGCACATCAAGCAGGAGCGTCCTTAGCTGCATATGGCGCAGGCATACTGCGGGATTTGCTTGGCAACTACACCGTTCCATTTGTCGTAGCCGGGTTCTTATGCCTGTTTGCTTCCATCATGTCGCTTAGAATTAGAAGGGTAAGCAAAGCAGCTATATGATCTCACTTTAATTAAACAGACAAGGAAGGGAGGGTGCCTGTTGCAGGCGCCCTCCCTTCTTAAAGCTTTAATCTCGTCCTGCCTCGTATATCTTCCAAGCTAGCATATCCGGATTCAGCTTGGTCGCGGACATATGATCGCTGTCACCTTGGATGTAACGGAACATGCCCAATCTGCTGGACATATGCGGATGCCAACCGTACTCGGCATTGTATTGCGGGAGCACGTTGTCTTGGGTGAAAAAAATATAACTTCTTGGAATATTGAGTCTGTAAAATTCTTTGAGATCCAGCTTCTCAAAGAGTGGTTTCGCCGGCTCGGGCGTAATTTTATTATAAATTTGCAGAGCGGTCTCTAGTGGAGCGATATTAACGAATGCATCACGAAAATAGGGGAAAGGGAGCATAATCGTATCATCCTTGGAGCTTTTCCTTAGCTGCTGGAAAGCGGCCAAAGCGGCTGCTGGAAACTCATTCGCTGCCGCTTCCCCGTCCTTCAGTACAAATGCATCCCAAAAAACGAGACGCTTAATGCGGTTAGGAACCACCTCCGCCACCTTCTGGACAACCGTTCCTCCAAAGCTGTGCCCCACCAAAATAATCTGCTGAAGCTGATGCGCCACAATAAAATCGGTGACGGATTTGACAATCATAGCATGTGTGACATTTTTGTTGGGGTCGGCGCCATGGCCAGCATATTCCGGCGTATAAACATGATGACCCAGCTTGCGCAGCTCAAACGCCGTTTCATCCCAAAAGCTTGCATCCGCCCAAGAGCCATGGACAAGCACAAACGTAAGCGGCTGATAGGCTAGCTGCGTGCGAAACGAGTACGGATACGTATTATAATAAGGATAATGAGCAAATAATCCATTGTGATCATAAGCTAACAAACGTAATTCCCCCTTGGAAAGCTGATTATTCAGCATATGCCCAAAGAGGTGCAAGGTTCTCAAACAAAACCTGATGGCCGCAGCTATCAGGTTTTTGTTGTTTAGGAATGAATCGTATTCACGCCGTTATTTTTCTTATGGGACAATCGGAAGCTATGACGAGCGGAATGATCACGAGGAGGATTAGATTTAGCCGAAGCCAGCGTTGCGTTGATCTCGCCGCCAAGCATAATGAGAATGGAGCTAATATAAAGCCAAATTAACAATATGATCATGCCACCCAAACTGCCGTAGGTTTTCGAATAATTTCCGAAGTTGTTAATATAAAATTGGAAAAGCAGGGACGTAACAATCCAACCGAAGGTTACAAATACCGCTCCTGGCAGCACTTCTTTTAAACCTATTTTTCGGCTAGGGGCAATCCAGTAGAGCAGGGAAAAGGCTCCAATCATCGCCGCAATAGGTATCGCATATTTCAGGACACTCCAAATCCATTCAAATCCATTAGGATAATTCATCCATTCGAATAAATATTGACCGATGCTTTTCCCGAAAATGAGCATAATCATCACCAACATGATAACAACGACGAGGAATACCGTTGCAATAAGGGAAATGCCCCTAACCTTCCAAAATGGACGAACCTCCTCGGTATCATAAGCTTTATTTAAACCTTTAAGAATAGCATTAATTCCGTTGGAAGCCGACCACAGGGTTGCAATCATACCAAAGGAGAGCAGAGTGCCTCTGCTGTTATCCACTACCTCTGTTAAAATTCCGCTTATCGAATCACTCGCAGCCGCTGGGAGCAGACGGATAAGTTCTGCCACGACGCTGTCACCAGACAGCTCGATAAAGCTCAGTAAGCTAACCATAAAGATGAGGAACGGGAAGAAAGCAAGGATCAAATAGTATGTAAGCTGAGCTCCCAGCGCAGGAACATCATCATCCTTAAAGCGACTGTAAAGACATTTGAAAAATTGGATCGTCTGTGACTTTTGTGTCATTTGCGGTCACCTTCCTTTTTTATTAGAAGTAAACAAAAACTAGGGAACCTTAAACATCTAATAAAATAGAAAACTAGTAGGAAAAGATAAGCAGATGTCGAATTACTGTAATGTCAGTCATATTTGAAACTAGGGAGTGGACCGTTTGTTTTTACATTTTCTTCAAACTAAAGAGCATAAAGAGGCTTTTCTGGAATTAGCTCATCTTGTGGCAAGCGCTGATGGCTTCGTACATAAGAAAGAAAGAGATTATTTGCAATCGTTTATGGAAGAAATGGAAATTAAACATACGGACATCAGTTTTTCTAAGGAAAAACAGCTTGGGGATATTATAGGCGGTCTAAAAGACGAGCATATTAAAAATATTTTTTTCGCCGAGATCTTGCTGCTGATTTATGCAGACGGAGACTTTAACGATGATGAGAAGAAAATCACGAATGAAATGAAACGGCTATTCGGATTCTCGGATGAAACCTTCGAAGCTCTCAGAGACTGGGTTGTCCGCATGGAGCAATTAAAGGTTGAAGGTTTGAAGCTGATTTTGAATACTTAGGCGATGAACGATCGTTTCATCATCGAATAAGGAGGTAGCTGATGAAGCTTCCAATCATGAATGAAGAGCTTGCCTTGCGTTTGCAGCAATCGGAAATCGATTTTATAACATCTAGAATTCAATCGATTGGCGAGCGGGATGGGAATCCCGAAGGCGTGGAGATCGAAACCTTCGGCAGAACGACCGCTTGTTATATCAGAACGATGCCCTGGGGGATTTTCAATTCCGTAAAGGGTTTATCCGATGAAGACAGCGGAAGCCTTGAGGATATCCTTCAGTTCTACGAAGCCAGAGACAGAAACTTCCAGCTGGATTTGAATCCCGTTGGAGTGAGTACTCCGCTATTCCAGAAGCTTGCCGAACATGGCTTGCGCCAAAGCGGCTTTCATTCCGTCTTGTACGGACTGCCAGTGTCGGAGAAGCCCGAGCTGCCAAATCAAATCAGCATCATAAAAATCGAACAGCCTGAACAATTTGAGCATTATGCCGAAATTCATTGTCTTGGATCGGGCATGCCTTTATCGGACAAGCACCATTTCGTAAATAACAATATTGGTTTATTGAACCGTGCAGGCTGGAGCATCTATTTAGCCTATTGGAATGGCATTCCTGCTGCGGTGGCTGTGATGCATATCAGCAAGGGCATCGCTTCCTGTACGCTAGCCGCAACGGCCCCAGCGTTCAGACAACGTGGGCTGCAATATGCGCTCCTTCAAAGAAGATTGCATGACGCCTATGAGGATGGCTGTGAGCTCGTCGCAGCGCAAGCAAGCTTCGGTTCCAGCAGTCAACGGAACATGGAACGCGCGGGCTTAAAGCTGGCTTGGACGCGATCGACCTTCACACGTTTGTATTAGTCCTCACCGCTTCTTCCCAAACCCCGGCAGCAGCATATTCATTGCTCTTTTTTTATATCTCTTTTTAATAGTCATATTTCATGCTATTATTGGGTCTATAAAAATCGTTACTGGGGAGAAATGGAAGATGAGTATTATTCAATCAGGAAGTTTTGGCAAACCGATGCAAAAGCTGATGTTGACCTTTTTTTTCGCCATGCTCGTCTCAGTCGGCGGCATGCTGATCGGTACAATGCTTCCTAACGCAGCGAGAATTCCACTGTTCGTAGTGGAGATTGGCTTAATCATTGCTATCATGTTTCTTCGCAAGTCAAAGGTCATTGGGTATTCTTTAATGTACGCTTTTATGGTCGTATCCGGTGCGACGCTCCAGTTTGCCTTAAGCTATTACATCGCATCGATGGGGGCATCCATTGTCATCCAAACGGTAGCCGTTGCAGTCCTCATCTATGCGGGACTTGCTATTTATGCGACCTACACAAAGGAGGATTTCCGCTTTCTCGGTGGTTTTCTGTTCGCGTCCCTCATTGGGCTTGTCGTAATGGGCTTAATGCAATTTTTCATTCCCTTTAGAGGCGTGATGGAAACGATCTATGCCGGTTTTGGCTTATTGATCTTTATCGGCTACACCTTGTATGACTTCAACCGTATGTCCAAGGAAGGCTTTGAAGAGAGTGATATTCCACTCATGGTCGTTAATATTTACTTAGATCTCATCAACTTGATTCTTTACGCGCTGCGTTTCGTCAAGTCTTTGCTTGACGACTAAGTATAGAAAGAAAATAAAGTATCAGACCGGCCCCAATTATAAAACAGCGGCAGTCAAGGACGAGGAAAAAAGTCCTAGACTGCCGCTGTTTTATTGAGTTCAAACGTCTCCTGTTAGCTCAAGGAATCTCCATCTTCTAGAAAATATTATAAACTTGCAACTTTATATGGAAAATTACGTCATTAGCAGTAGAAATAAAGAAGATCGATATAGGGAGGACTTACAATTGAAAAAATGGATGCACACAACAGTTGCTTCGCTTTCCATTATTGGAATGCTGGCATCAGGATCGGCAATCTCCGCTGCGCCGCAAAAACAAACATTGGTTTATATTGATGGCGCGTTGCAGGAAAATGTACTAACAGTAAACGAAAGGACAATGGTACAACTAAAATCTTTTAATGATCCTGAAAAACTAATTTATTCCTATGAACAGGCTACTAAAACGATAATAATAATTAATAAAGAAAAGAACTTAACTGTGCGCCTTACTGGTGGAGCCAAAACTGCCCTATTTAACGGTAAAAGCGTCAAGCTGGATGCCCCTGTAACGATTAAAGATGGTAGAACTTATCTTCCTCTGCGTTTTCTCTCAGAAACACTGGGGGGAACAGTGAAATACAACAGTACGGATAAGACTGTAATTGTTCGGACTCCTTCTGGTCATGAGCGCTTCAAAATACTCATGAGCGGAGATTTAGTAAAAGCTCGTGAAATTGCAATTCGTTATCCAGCAACGTATGTGGATAAAGAAATAGAAGCATCAGGAGAAGGATTCACTTTTACTTATACTTTTCCAAAGGGAGAAGCGCTGCGTTTTGAGGTAGAGTATAAAGGACTAATTAATTATAGAGAGATTAATCAGGATGGAATTGCGGTTGTGACATGGCAAAATGATTCTATGGGAAGGAATGGTGAAGTAGGCAAGAGACATGAGGGCTTTGGCGAATCCGTCTTTTTCACTGATAATATTATGCTTGAAAAAAAAATTTACGGAACGATCGATAGTAAAGGTACAAGTACCGTGTTAGGCTTTAACGACTACCATTTGAACGAAGATTTCACTGATGTCATTATTGTACCAATCGAGGGAGAAGTCCGGACTGATCAAAAGACGTAGAATCTGCCCATTAGCTTAATGATGTAAAATCAGTCTAAGACTTTATTTTCTTCTGTCACTAAGCTTTGCACCATAAAATACCAAGACTAACCCTCGTTTGAGGGTTAGCTTTTTTTATTGGAACGTGGAATGAACAGCGGATCGATTCACTATGAAAGCGAAGAAGGGTGGCAAAAAATCGAGTCTATCTGCAATGGCTGCAGTCTGCTTACGTGGAACATGGAGATGGAATATCTTTATGTATCTTCATTCCCCAAAAAGCTTTCTTCCGGAATTTTGTACAGAATATATTTTCGGGTCCAAACCTGCCCAGTTACGACAACGCGATCCGTTTCTCCGAAAAAAATGCCGGACCCTTCGTAATAATTGTATTTCAATCCTTTGCTTTCCATTTCTTTAATGATTTTATCTTTTCCTTCTTTTTGGTTCCCTTCAAAACCTAGCCAATAATAGCCGTTTACCTTTGCTAATGTCACCAGCTCTTGATTGCTATTCTCCAGCTTTTCAACGACATTTTTTTTTGATCCGCCTTCGAAAGGAAGGTTAGGGTAATAGGCTTTGCTGACATATATTCCGAAGTAGACGGCAAAAAAGATGGAAACGACAGGTACAATGAATAGCAATCCTATTTTTTTCGCTTTCAAAATACGGGAAACTCCTTTTCTCAGTAATGGTATATTTTACATCTGCTTACCTTCTTTAACGTGACGGGTCTACAATTTGTTGCATGGAACAAAGGTGGAGATGATCGTGCATCGTTATTTGGACTTCTATTTCAGTCAACCGAACATTAAAAGCAAGACAAAATATTCCACCTCCTAGTACAAGGATTTGCGTGTTCAAATGAAGGAAAAGATTTTAAACTAAATTTGTAAGCGTTTTCTTATTGTGGAACAAAAGATGGCTTACTTATTTTAAAACATGGGAGGATGATCAATTTGTATTTCAGAAAAATGCTTTGGAAGAAGGGCCATTTACTTTTATTAGGTGCCATGGTGTTTATTTCAACCTTCTTCGGTTCTTTTCCAGGATCAGCTAGCGCGAATGTTGCAAACGATTTTCAAGCTTCGGTTATGGCACCGCTTACGAAGATTACGGACTGGAATGCATTCAAAAATCAGCTGAATACGTTGAAAAACAATGGCGTCTATGCACTGACTACCGATGTATGGTGGGGCGATGTGGAAGCAGCAGGGGACAACCAGTTTGATTGGACTTACTATAAGACCTATGCTAACGCTGTATTAGAAACCGGCTTAAAATGGGTACCCATCCTCTCTACGCATACCTGTGGCGGAAACCCCGGCGATGACTGCAATATTCCGATTCCTTCCTGGCTCTGGAGCAAAGGCACTGCTGACGAAATGAAATATAAAAGCGAGACTGGTTATGTCAACAATGAAGCCATTTCACCTTTTTGGAGTGGCATTGAACAGCAATATAATGAGCTATATTCTTCCTTCGCCCAAAACTTCTCTTCCTACAAGCCTATGATAGCAAAAATTTACTTGAGCGCCGGTCCATCCGGTGAGCTTCGCTATCCATCCTATTACCAGTCGGCAGGCTGGAGTTATCCGTCACGAGGCAAATTTCAAGTCTATACGGACTCTGCCAAAAATGCTTTCCGTTCAGCAATGCTCAGTAAATACAGCTCGTTAAACGGAGTCAACCAAGCGTGGGGATTGCAGTTAACAAACACAAGCCAAATCAATCCGCCTAGCGATGGAGATGCCTTCTACGCTAACGGAGGCTACAACACGGCATATGGAAAGGATTTTCTGGCTTGGAATCAAAGCGTACTCGAAAATCATTTGGGCGTTATTGCAGCGGCAGCCCATCAACAATTCGATTCTGTATTCGGCGTGAGAATTGGCGCTAAAATCTCCGGAATCCACTGGCAAATGAACAACCCGAGTGCGCAGCACAGCGCCGAGCATGCAGCTGGCTACTACAATTACAATGAATTGATTCAGAAATTTAAAGATAGTAATCTTGACTTAACCTTTACCGCACTTGAAATGTACGATAGCGGAAGTTCACCTGCTTTTTCGCTGCCCTCCACGCTTGTCGATACCGTTTCTTCGATAGCCAATGCCAAAGGGGTTAGGTTGAATGGCGAAAATGCGCTTCCTACAGGAAGCTTCCAAAAAATCGAAGAGCAAATAACCAAATGGAGCTATAACGGCTTTACTCTTCTGCGTTTGGCTAACGTAGTGAATGGAGACGGCTCGGCTAGCGGCAGTATGGCCGGCTATAAGCAATATGTAATCAGCCATGCGCAGCCGATTGCTCAGCCAAGTGATAATCAGGTCACCATTTATTACAAGAAAGGTTATGCAACTCCGTATATTCATTATCGCCCGGCTGGAGGGACATGGACGACCGCCCCTGGAGCGCAAATGGCAGACTCTGAAATAAACGGTTACAGCAAAATAACGATCGCCATCGCATCTGCTGCTCAACTTGAAGCCTGCTTCAACAATGGAAACGGCACTTGGGACAGCAACAACATGCAGAACTACAGATTTAATAAAGGCATAAACACCTATACACCAGGTATCAACGGAGCGGCGGGCACAATTACGGCAAGTGCGCCGCAAAGCGTGGACACAACCGCACCAACCGTACCGTCAGGCTTAATTTCAACAACTAAGACCGACAGCTCGATTTCCTTAAGTTGGACGGCATCGACCGATATGACCGGGGTAGCTGGTTATGAAATCTGGCGCAATGGTGTCAAAATCGCGAACTCGGTTACTGCGAGCTATACAAACACAGGGTTAACCTCTAATACCGCTTATAGCTATTTTATCAAGGCGTATGACGGTGCTGGAAATATTTCTGAAGCAAGCGCAATCCTGAGTGTCACGACTAATCCACTATCCAGTTTAAACCAGGTAACGATTTATTATAAGAAAGGATATTCATCACCTTATATTCACTATCGACCAGCTGGCGGAACTTGGACGACCGTTCCAGGCAAGCCGATGGCAGACTCCGAGGTTAGCGGCTATGCAAAGGTCATCATTGATCTAGGCACTGCCACGCAGCTGGAGGCGGTCTTTAATAACGGCAGCGGCACATGGGATAATAACAATTCTCAAAATTATATGTTCAATGCCGGCCTGAACGTCTTTACGCCAGGAGCGAATGGCACAGTCGGCGCTATCACGCGGCCACTAACCTTTCCCTAAGTTAACAAGAGTGGTAATCACGAACCTGATCGGTATGATCAGGTTTTTTTTCACACATTTCACAGAAGATGACCCTATGAGTGCAGCCGGTAAAGTGCCAAAGATAAGATTTTGTCAGTTAACCGACATTTTTACTATTGAAATTGTGGTACTCTAGCTATAACGCATAAGAATAGTTGGATTTGCGGAGAAGGAAGGGCAGCTATGAGCGGAACTGAAATAGAAATAAAAATAGAAACCAGTCATGCGATCGATGCACATCATTCCGATCATCATAATCAAATCATTCTCGATGCCTTTAACAAATTTGGGACGAGCAGGACATATAAGAAAAACGAGTTCCTTTTCCAAGAAAATGATCCTGTCACTGCCGTTTATTTAGTGGAGAATGGACTGGTGAAAATTTCCCAATCCACACAGGAAGGACAGGGAATAACGTTGTTTCTGCGATACCCCGGCGAGGTCTTCGGGAATGCAGAGCTGCTTGCCCATGTGAATCGCAGACGCTATGCCAAATGCTTAACAGCCAGTCAAATCATGTCGTTGGAGTCCAGGCAGTATCACGAGCTGACCATGCAGAACGCTGAGTTTTCCTATTCATTGGCCGTGATAACAGCACGCAGGTTGCTTCAAACCCAGCAAAGGGTAGAATCGCTGATCAGCCGTCCTGCTGCATGGCGCCTTGGTTGGTTCCTCTATCAAATAGGTAAGCGAAGAGAGGGCACTCTTGAGGTGAATTTGCAGCTCAGCCACGAAGAGATTTCCTATGTCATAGGCTGCAGCAGACAAACGATAACTGAGACGTTGAATAAATGGAAAGAGAACGAGATGATCACGTATACGAAGAAAAAAATAAGCATTTTGCATCCTAATCGCTTTTTTGATGATATTTAACGCGCGGAACACGTCTGAACTGGAGCAATTTATAAAATCAATTCAATACGATGGAGGGTTTATCTATGCAAATTCAATCACAAGAAACACTGCTTCCCGATTTCCACGAAAATTTGAAAGTCATACTGCTTGGCACTGGCACACCACGTGCTTACAGTGGAAGAGCCAAATCAAGCGTCGCCATATTAGCAGGAGATAAAGTCATCCTTATTGATTGTGGAGGCGCCGTAGTCGATCAGTTGATCAAAGCAGGCATCATGCCGCAGCGAATAGCCGATGTATTTTTCACCCATCATCACAGCGACCATAATTCCGGTTTTTTTGATTTGTTTATATCCAGTTGGCGCACGCATGTCATACCGGAGAGAGTGTTTGAAGGACGATCAGTTCCTATGAACGTGTATGGACCAACAACGACAAAAGAAATCATTGGGAAAATGCGAGAATCATTTGATTTCGATGCCAATTTAAGAGTCAATTATAACTTATCCGCTGACGAAGGCTCGAAAATCAACTATATCGAAAATAATGAAGGTGTCGTCTATGATAGAGCTGGTCTAAAAATTACAGCTTTCGAGGTTGACCATCGTCCGGTCTATCCGGCGCTCGCCTACAAAATCGAATACAACGGCAAAACGGTTGTCATCTCTGGAGATACGATTCCTGTTCCAAATATGATTAAATATAGTCAAGGCGCAGACCTCCTTATCCACGAATCCTATAACAAAGCATGGCTAGATGCGCTAATTGCAAAATTCCCAGAACAAGCGCAATCGCTTTCCAATCCCGCCAAATACCATTCAACTACGCTGCAGGTGGCTCAGATGGCCAAGCAGGCGGGAGTGGCTCATCTCGTACTTACCCATCATATTCCCGCGCCTGCAGCAACAGATGAAGCAGAAGCCGAGTACATGCAAGGCATGAGTGATATCTACTCAAACAAGATCACCATGGGCCGGGATTTGATGGCTTTCGAGCTTTAGGATGTACATATTTGGAAATTTACTTTAAAAAAGAAACATTTCCCCTCAATTTCCGTCTAATTATTGAAAGAAAAGAGTGATGGGGGTTGCTTGAAATGAGGAAATGGAAAAAAACTCTGGCTGCTATGATCGCAATAACAGTTATCACAATGGGAATAACTTCATTATTAGAAAACGCGGAGGCAAAATCCTTGCCTGTTAAAGTCACCATTAATGATAGTCATGTGGAGTTAATGAATGAGCCGCTGCTTATCAATGGTGCTGTACTCTTGCCGCTAAGAGAAATCGGAACGCTAATGAATAGTAAAACGACCTATTTTTCCGAAGGTAAAAGCATCATCGTGAATAGTCCAACCACTCACATCGAAATGAGGCTCGGCAGCAAGCAAACCATGTTGAACGGTAAGTCTTACACGCTGCCCACCATACCCAAAAATATTAACGGAACGGTATATGTTCCAGTCCGTTTTGTGACGGAAGGGCTAGGAGCAGGCGTGCAATGGTTCGATAAAGAACAACGGGTGAACCTTGCCTTTAATCAACGATATATTTTTGCAGAGAAGGGCGTTAAATCGTATTGGGTGGATAAAAAGGATGGCAAGCTTTATCTATCTGTCAACGCCAAGGCTGCCACGTTTGTCGCTGACACGGATGTGAATATATGGGAATATCCTACATTTTCCATCGATACGCTCTCTTCAAATGTCGATTTATTAAAAATTCATGATAACTATGGTGAACCGCATCTTAACGATGATATTTACAAACTGCTCATTGTGGATGAAAAGCTCAAACTGGAAACGAAGGTTCAGTATTGGGGAATCCATCCGATTCAAAATATAGATTGGTCTACGGGAAAAAATGCGCTCCTCCTCAATGGAACCCAATTAATCGAAGTCAATCGTGACGGTAGCGTTAAAGCGACCCATGATTTAAAAACGCTAACCGGTTTGGATGCTTCTTCTTTCCAAGTGGAGCTGTATGATGAGGAGTATATGGTGGTCCGGCCGCATGATACAGGTTGGCTTACGTTGATTGATCGTAAAACCAATAAAGCGACACGTTTGGCAGACGTTTTGCTGGATAAAGATAAGCTCGAGATTTATAGAACAATCGATATAAGAGATAGCTATTTCTATCAATGGGATGGCCTAAAAGTAATTGAACGAGTTGGAAGCAGCCTGCTCCTCTCTCATGTTTACTTTATGGACCGAACTGAAACCAAACTGACCTACAACTTGACTGAGAATTAGAACGATGAAAGCCCACTATCCGTAGTGGGCTTTCGTCGTTCTGTATCGTTTCAATTCTATAGTAGACTTCTTCCTAAGATTCGTTTATAGGTAAAACGGGTATATTTCCATAAATAAGCTAATCCTACTGCTAAGAGAAAGAAGGAGGAATCACATGAAAAAATTCAAATTCAAACATAGTATTGTAGCTGCTTCTTTGGTCATTGGACTTGCAACCATCACTCCGCTAGCACAAGCAGAAGAAGGTACCGCAGGCAAGGAACTTTTCAACGGTACGCCAGCTGGAGCTTCCGAGTATCGGTTCAGCGAAATTCAGTTTCTGAACAATACGACCGGCCGCGCTGCTGGAAACGGCTTCCTTATCGGCACCTCGGACGCAGGAGCTTCTTGGCAATCCATTTATAAAGGGACTTGGCAATTTACCCAGTTAGACTATATATCCAACACGACAGGCTGGGCGTTAGCCAAATCATCCGTTACTGGGCCTAATGCCCTTATTCATATAACGGATGGCGGAAGCACTTTTACGAAATACCCAACCGGAGCTATCGCTTTGGAGCGAATCCATTTTACAGATGCATCGAATGGATTTGGTTACACGAAAGCTTTTGCTTATAAAACATCCAATAGCGGCAAGAGCTGGACCAAAATCTCTACACCAGCAAATACACGATACGCAGAGTTTGAAGATGTGAAGCATGGCTGGGCACTTGTTGTCCTCCCAGGTTACGGCTATAAACTTTACCGAACTACCGATGGCGGAGCGAAGTGGGCCGTCAAGCTCAATGTGAAATCCGATGAGGTTAGCGGCGGAGAGATTTTCACGAAGGGCAATGAGGTATGGGCCGAATTTTATGGAGGAGCAGGGATGTCCCAGCAATCTTATTCCCTGTATGCTTCACCGGACAGTGGTGCGAGCTGGCGCAAAGTGATTAGCCAAGACACCGCAGGCGGAGGTCCTGCTCCAGGCGGTGCTGTAGGTATTGTGACGGAAGGCCCAGCTTCGCCAGGCGGCCATCCAAGCAATTTTCAACTCGTAGACGGAGCGGCTATACTCGCCGGATACTCGCCTGCAGGAGAAGCCATTGGCGTGGGCCGTTCATTAGATGCCGGAAAAACCTGGACCAATCTCAAACCGATCAAAGGTTACGAGAGCGTCATCTCGTTTACTAGCAAAAATAGCGGCTGGATGGCGGATACAAGCCTGACAAGTCCGGCCGTATACAAAACTACGGATGGCGGGAAAACCTGGTCCAAAACGATCAGCATTCCCGTAAAAGTAGAGTAAACAACCAATCTACATTAGCTATTAAATCAAGAAAGTCGCTTCTCATTGAGGAGCGGCTTTTTTGTTTTTTGCACAAGGCTGTATCTTACTTCACGACGTGGAAATTAACGATATGTACATGCAATTACAATAGTCTATACGTAATATAAAGAAACGTTCCAGTCAGTGCTCTCTAACCAAGGACATGGATAGGGAGCAGAACGGTTACAGTCACAGGTGACGGAGGGGTTTAGGAATGATTACCATTAGTTTGTGCATGATTGTAAAAAACGAGGAGCAAGTGTTGGAGCGATGCTTGCGTTCGGTAAAAAATCTCGTGGATGAGATCGTCATCGTGGACACGGGATCGACCGACGCCACGAAGAACATAGCCGCGAGGTATACCGATCGCCTGTTTCATTTTGAGTGGAACGATGATTTCTCAGCTGCGAGAAATTTCTCTTTTCGTCAAGCTACTCAAGAATATATTTTATGGTTAGATGCGGACGATGTGCTGCAGGCTGACGATCTGAACAAATTCAAGACCTTGAAGCAGACTCTGGATCACCAAGTAGATTCCGTTTGTATGGACTACAACATCGCTTTCGATCCACATGGACAGCCCATTACCGTTGTAAAGAGAAACAGACTCGTAAAGCGTTCCAAGGATTTTCAATGGCAGGATCCGGTGCATGAGTATCTTTTGGTCAGCGGGAATATCGTCTTCTCCGATATAGCGGTAAGTCATGACCGGGTCCATACTCACCAGAAACGGAATTTACGTATCTTTGAGGAAATAGCAAGTCAAGGGGGGCGACTATCAGATCGGCAATTATTGCATTATGCCATGGAGTTGTCAGCTAATCGCAATTACGAGAAAGCGGTCGAGATCTTTACCTCCATCATCACTGACGCTTCCAGTTATTTTGAGTATAAATTGCAAGCTTGTGACCGGATTGCTCACTGTTATCATGAGCTTGGACAGAAAGAACTAGAGCTGCAGGCATTATTAATGACATTTAATTTCGATATTCCGCGAGCGGATTATGTTTGCCGAATTGCTTACTATTTTCAAGAAAACCATGATTTTAACAAAGCTGTTTACTGGTATCAGTTGGCGCTCAAACTCGATAAGCCACAAGAACGGTTGTTAGGAATGAATAACATGGCCTGGACTTGGTTTCCCCACTTGCAGCTTACGGCATGCTATGGCAAGCTCGGAGATTTAGAACAGGCTTACAGACATAACGAAATTGCACTTTCGTATGCTCCAAATGATCCTAATCTATTGGAAAACAAACAATTGTTAGAAAAACATCTTAGCAAAAAAATAGATTCCAAACGACGGAGATAACGAACCAAGCTGCTCTGAGCAGCAATTAACAACCGTTTGGCTGATAAAAGCCTTTTTTAATCTAGGACGGGCTGATATCGTTTCTATTAGAATCTCTCCTCCATATGATAGTAAATGCTAGAATAGCACACTACAAGGAGGAAGATGAATGACAATTAGAAGAACTAGAGTCGCAAAGAGGACTTGTACAACAATCATCTGCAAAAAAACGGTTTGTAAAAAAGCAGTTAGCAGGAAGCGTGTCTGTAAACCGATTAAAATCCGGAGATCAGCGTTTAGAGCGGTCTCCGGTGCGGATCAAACGATCCTAAATGGTGTATTTACTAAAGTGAGATACCAAGTGGAAGAATTAGATCTGAACAATGAGTATAATTCAGCGACATCCACTTTCCGTCCAAAGCACAATGGCATCTATTCTCTATTTGCAAGTGTTTCTTTTGAAACTATCACACTTACACCTGTGGTTATGGATTTGCAGATTAGAATCAATGGCGTTCCCCGAATATCTGATCAAGAAAACTTCACCCCTAGAACAGGGTTGATTGATGCAGCAGGCATTATACAATTACATGCACGTGATCGGGTAGAGGTATTTGCAAGGGCAACCGGGGAAAACGGAGATATACAAAGCGGCTTAGCCACACGTTTTGAAGGCGCTAGAATAAGCTAAGCAAGGTTGAATCTAAGCTAAGAAAACAAGCCATTTCCTGAGGGAATGGCTTGTTTTCCGTATGAACATTTACTTTACTGTATTTGCGGCTATCTTCTCGATAGCCGCAACGGTAGCATTAATACGGCGAATGATTTCAGGATCAAACTTGTGATTTCGATCGTAAGTCAGCAGACCATTAACTTCCTGTTCAACATCATAAAGCTGCGTATAGCAGAAGGCACAAATATACGGGTTCTCAAGCAGCGATAAAGTTAAGCCCTCATAACGGCTAATGAATTCCTGTTCCGTCTTCGGACGGTCGCCGTAGCCCCAGCTCTTCTGGTCGGCTTGCCCCGGGTTCCACCAAATTCCGCCATATTCACTGACAAAGTAAGGCTGCCCTTCGTATTTTTGCCGATCTGGGAAGGTTACATATCGTTCGCCGCCGCTTCGCATGGCCTCGTATTTCTCGGCAAATTTCTCTGGATTTTGCTCATAATCATGTATATCAAAAATATCGGTAACCACATGGAAATTACCGCTTGTATCAATAACCGGACGGGTAGCATCCAATGATTTGGTTACTTGGTAAGTAATCCGCAGCACCTCATCATTTTGGCGGGTACCCTGCGGTCCGTCCCAGGTTTCATTGAACGGGCACCAGCCCACTAATGCCGGACTATTATAGTCGCGTTTCACAATTTCGATCCACTCCGGCAAAAACTGCTGAAGCCCCTGAGCCGTCGTAATATCAAGCCCCCAATTTGCATGCTCACCCCAAACGATGTAGCCGAGTTGATCTGCCCAAAACAAGAAACGTGCTTCAAAAACTTTCTCGTGCAGGCGTGCGCCGTTAAAGCCAAGGCTCATGGACAATTCGATATCGCGTTTCAGATCGGCATCCGTAGGCGCTGTATATACTCCGTCTGGATAAAAGCCTTGATCCAGCACTAAACGCTGAAACACAGGTATGCCGTTGATCAATATCGCATTGTTGTCCCATTTCACAGAACGAAGGCCAAAGTAGCTCTCCACCTCATCGATGGTTTTCCCGTTTTGCTGTATGGATAATTTCAGATCGTAGAGCTTAGGCGAACCGATTTCCCATAAATGACTCTCCATGAGCTTCACTGACAGGCGACTTTGGTTGCCGCTGATGAACGCGGATTGAGTGCCTACCGTTTTTCCGCCAAACTCGGCTTCCACTATTAAAGTAAAGCCATCAGAATTTACGAAATCACCTTCGACATGCAGAGATTGATTATCTGGATCAGGGGTTAACTTGAACCCTTGGAGATAGTGCTGAGGGACAGCTTCTAGCCATACTGTCTGCCAAATTCCTGTTGTTCTCGTATAATCACAGCCATGTGAATGAAATAAAGCCGATTGCTTGCCTCGCGGTTGAAGACCTGAGCGGACATCGTCCTCCGCACATACGGTCAACACATTCGTTCCAGCGATAAGCAGGTGAGTGATATCAAGCGAAAATGAGGCATAACCGCCTCGATGCGTACCTGCGGATTTCCCGTTCACCCATACTTCGGTTTCATAATCAACAGCACCGAAATGAAGAAGAATACGATCGTTATTCCAGTCCGTAGGAATCGTTATTTCTTTACAGTACCAAACGGCAGCCATAAAATCTTTGTTTTCTATGCCTGACAGCTTGCTCTCTGGACAGAAAGGCACCTTGATTTTATCTGCTAAAGCTTTGGTCTCGAACAGCTGGCGCTGTTTACCGCTTTGACCATTATCGATTTCAAATCCCCACTCGCCATTCAAGTTAAGCCACTTGGAGCGAACCATTTGGGGGCGGGGATATTCCGGGCGCGGAATGGCATGATTAGTTACTGTCACAAAAATCCTCCTCTAAATTAAATTAATTTAAAAGTTAATCATAAATACTGATGTTATTGTTTTTGTTCACAAGAACAGTATATTTAAAGCAGTAACGTGTTGTCAATAAGAAATACATAATGAAATTATCAATTATAAGTAACATTAAAGTTAATGATATATTTTCATATCCTTTGGAACATGTTGGATTAAATTCATAATCGGAGGCCTTAAATAGCCCCTTCTAGTCATTCAAAAATACGGCGGATTCGTTATGATAAATTTCAAATGAATAGGAGGGACGCTAATGAAGCAAAAATTAAAGCAGGTCACTGTCATGGGGGTTATCGCACTCACCGTTATGTTATCCGGTTGCGCCAGCACAGCAACGAATGATCGGGTGGAATACAGCAACAGCTACGGGGAAGTTGTAGAAACGGGTGAAGCAGCGATCCTTTACAAAAAAATGTGTATTTCATGCCACGGAGCGGAACTAAAAGGAAGAGCCGGCCCCAATCTACAGAACGTTGGCGCCAGACTTTCAAATGAACAAATCGTTGAAGTGGTGACGAATGGGCGCAAGGGCATGCCGAAGTTTGGCAAAAGCATTACCGCAGAAGAAATCCAGCAGTTGGCTGACTGGTTATCAGAGCTTAAATAAAAGAAACCAACCCCGCTCGGAGGCAGGGTTGGTTTTGTTGATTTGCAGATTATTCTTTCGGCTGCGTTTGACCTTTCGCGCCCCATAGAAATAAGAAAGCTACTGCGCAGCACACAATAAGTAAGGGGGCGACCATAATTAATAAAAACTCCATACGAGGAATACCGCCTTTCGTTGTTCCATTTATTTTCCTTTCACATAAGGCGTGTTAAACAAGAACAATCGCATCAACAGATAGAGTGAAGGGATCAGGAGCAATAAACCGAGTACAAACGCCACGATTAACGCAATAGCCATGGACTCATTCGTAAAGTTATCATGGATGGTTAAGTAGGGATACAAAATGTAAGGCAAATGCGCGGAGCCGTATCCATAAAAAGCGAAGGCAAATTGCAGCATGACAAAAATAAACGATAAACCGAGATTTTTCTTTTTCCAAACGAAATAGACAGCTAGCATAAAAAACAAAAAGGAAAAGGCGAACATCCATGATCGCTCCATCATCTTCTCAAAATGCTCTCGATTATGGCCATGGATGGCAAAAAAGACGAGCAGGCTGCTCAAAATGGTCGGTAAGCTCCACGCGAGCGCATATTTTCGAACAATGTGAAATGCCGGAAGATCGCCTGCTTTATGTGCATAAAAGCTTAAAAACATAGCCGATATGTACAGGACGCTCACAAGCGCAAGCAGTACGACGGACCAGGAATAGCTGCTTTGAAACAATTCTTTTACCAGAAACACTACTTTTCCATCCGCGGTTACTTCAATATATCCACCCTCAGAGATGGTCAATACGGTAGATAGCGCCGCTGGAATAAGCAGCCCGCTGGCTCCATACATAAGCGTATATATTTTCCGGCTGCGCGAGCCGTAATGATTAAAGGCATAATAAGCACCACGTATGGCTAGCAATACGATGGCTATGCTTCCCGGGATGAGTAAGGCTGTACCGTAATAATAAGCCGTATCCGGAAAAAAGCCGATAAACCCGACAAAAAAGAAAACGAGAAAAACATTCGTAACCTCCCATACCGGCGAGAGATAACGGTCGATAATGGAATGAATCAGATGCCTCGTTCCTGTAATGGAGCTGTAATAACTGAAAAATCCTGCACCGAAATCAATCGAAGCTACGATCAGATAACCAAACAGAAACGTCCATAGTACGGTAATGCCAATAACCTCATAGCTCATAGCAGGTCGCGAGCCTCCTTATCGTATTTGGCCAGTTCATCCTCAGCCTGATTGTTTCGGAACATTTTCACCAGCACCCTTACTGATGAAACCCCCAGTACAAGGTACAACAATGCAAATAGCCATAGCATCAAGTCCACATGTCCTGAAGTTGTAGCCCCTTCCGATGTCCGCATAATGCCTCGCAAGATCCAAGGCTGTCTCCCAACCTCGGAAAATATCCAGCCATGCTCAATCGTGAGTATGGCAACAGGAGCAGCAACCACAATGGCGCGAAGTAGCCAACGGCGATATGTATTCCCTTTTTTGCGAATCATCTCCACAAGGAAGAGCATGGAGACGAGGACCATGAATGCAACATAACCCATTTTGATATCAAACAAATAATGAATCCAAAGCGGCGGCCGTTCATCCTCAGGGAACTCGTTCAGTCCAATGACCTCCGCAAAGGGGTTGCTATGAGCAAGGATGCTGAGTCCAAATGGGATCTCCAGTCCAAATCGAATCTGATTGTCTTCGGTTAGTACCCCGCCAAGCACAAGCGGCGCTTTGCCCATCGTTTCAAAATGCCATTCGGTTGCCGCTAGCTTCTCTGGCTGATATTTGGCCAAATACTTGCCGGATAAGTCACCGATGAGAGCTGTGGATACCATAAAGACAAATGCGCACACCATCGTTAGCTTTAATGCTTTTTTGTAATATACATGATTTTTGCCTTTCAATAGTGACCAGGCTGTAATCGCTGCGAGCACAAAAGCACAGGTTAAGTAGGCAGAAGAGAGAACATGAGCTACCTTAGTAGGCATGGCCGGACTCAGCATGGCTGCAATCGGATTCACCTCCGATATTTCACCTTCCTTCAACGTGAAGCCGACAGGATAATTCATAAACGCATTAACAATGGTAATGAAAAAAGCTGATGCGGAGGAGCCAATAACGACGGGAATAAGCAGCCAAAAATGCGTCATCCGGCTTTTGAAACGGTCCCATGTATAAAGATAAATGCCTAGAAATATAGCTTCAAAAAAGAAAGCAAACGTTTCAAGAAACAGCGGCAGCGAAATCGATTGACCCGCGACCCGCATAAAGCTTGGCCATAGTAAACTTAACTGAAGCCCGATTGCGGTCCCCGTTACCACCCCAACGGCAACCGTAATGACGAAGCCGCGTGCCCAGCGCCTGGCAAGCAGCAGGTAATGAAAATCATTTCGCCTAATGCCGATCCATTCAGCCAATGCAATCATAAGCGGCACGCCGACACCGATCGTCGCGTAAATGATATGAAAACCGAGAGTCAAAGAGGTCAAAATACGACTGAACATGACAGGATCATATCCGGTTAATAGCATAGCGTTCACTCCTTAGATGATTCATTCTTTTGTAATTGCTAACTAACCAGCTTGCGGATAATCGCCAAGAGCATGAGCAGCGCTACGACCGCGCACAATATAATTAATTTTTTCTCTTGCTGGCGGGTACGGTCTTCAGGGCCTGATTTCATGATTTCACTCGCCTTCCTATTATGTGATTTCATTCACAAGGGTTTTAAATAGGTTTCATGATAATAGGGCCTCGGCTCATTATGCCCTTAACCATGAGGATATAAAATAACTCGATAGGGCTAAATCCGATATCAATTGCAACGAATCTTTGAACAACGGAAAGACTCCCACCTTATAGACGGAATCCCTCACTAAAAAATTTAGTATGATCTTTGAAACACCTACATTTTGCGTAAGATTACATCTTATTTCCTTGGCAGTACTGTCTCTATAATGAAAGGGTATGACATGGGAAGGAGGGCTACTTGCTATTTTATGTCCTTTAAAGAAAGGTGGGGCGGAAAGGAAGCAAGAAAAGCATGTATAAAACTTAAAGCGAAACTTATTTTGCGAACGCTATCATTGATCAATTGCGTAAAATGAATAATTTCTTGCAGTCAAAACTATTGAGGAGGAATATAATGCGCAACAAGTATGTGGCATGGTCGCTAATTGTATCCATGCTGATTTCAACTCTGTTTCTGTCTGCTGGTCCTTTTGCACCCGTATCTGCAGCAGGCGGTCCCAACCTGACACTGGGCAAAGATGTTACCGCGAGCGGCCAATCACAAACATATGCACCAGCTAATGTGAAGGATAGCAATGCAGCAACGTATTGGGAGAGTGCGAATAACGCCTTTCCCCAATGGATTCAAGTCGATTTAGGCGCAACTGCCAGCATTGACCAGATTGTGCTTAAGCTGCCGGCAGGCTGGGAAACGCGTACACAAACCATTGCTGTGCAAGGCAGCACGAACGGCTCCACATTTACAACGATTGTCGACGCAGCCGGTTACACGTTCAATCCTTCGATAGCCGGAAACTTCGTTACCATTAATTTTGCAGCAGCAAACACGCGCTATGTTCGCCTGAACGTAACCGGGAACACGGAGTGGCCGGCTGCTCAGCTGTCCGAATTCGAGATTTACGGTACGAACGGCCCAACTCCTTCTCCAACAACGACACCAACGCCTTCCGGAACCTACCAAGCTGAATCTGCTGCGCTCTCGGGCGGGGCGAAAGTGAACACGGACCATACTGGTTACTCCGGAACAGGTTTTGTTGACGGCTACTGGACGCAAGGGGCGACAACAACCTTCACGGTAAACGCAGCCTCCGCAGGAAACCGCGATGTAACGCTCAAATACGCCAATGCAAATGGCAGTGCCAGCACAATCAGCATCTACGTTAACGGCACGAAAATTCGCCAGTCCTCGCTGCCAAATCTAGCGAACTGGGATACATGGGGCAATAAAGCAGAAACACTAAATCTGAATGCAGGCAGCAACACCATTGCATATAAATACGACGCCGGTGATACCGGTAACATTAACCTGGATCAAATCACCATTTCCACGACTACCGCAACGCCTAGTCCAACTTTGACTCCGACACCTACAGTTGCACCTACTCCAACAACAACACCAACATCTACGGCAACGCCAGTTCCGACAATAGCTCCAACCCCAACTCCTACGGTTGTACCTACAGCTTCACCTACAGTTACACCGCTCCCAGGAGATAACCTTGCCGTGGGCAAACCCATTACTGCTTCTTCAACCACGCTTTCCTTCGTGGCAGCAAACGCTAATGACAATAACAACACAACTTATTGGGAAGGTGGTGCAGCATCAAGCACGCTCACGCTTGATCTGGGTGCCAACCATGATATTACGTCTATTGTGCTAAAGTTAAATCCATCCTCCTCATGGGCTGCTCGCACACAAACGATTCAAGTGCTTGGCCACAACCAGAATACAACTACCTTCAGTAACCTAGTCTCATCGCAAACCTACACGTTTAATCCATCCACTGGCAATACGGTGACGATACCAGTAAGTGCAACGGTTAAACGATTACAATTGAGCATAACGGCGAATACGGGCGCTTCGGCTGGCCAAATTGCTGAGTTTCAAGTATTCGGCTCGCCAGGAACGAACCCTGATCTTCAGATTACAGGAATGACCTGGTCGCCTGTTTCTCCCATTGAGACTAACACGATCACGCTCAACGCAACCGTTAAAAATAACGGAAATGCCAGCTCCGCTGCAACGACCGTGAACTTCTACTTAAACAACGAACTTGCGGGCTCTGCAAACGTAGGCGCTCTGGCTGCTGGCGCTTCGGCATCAGTAAATCTGAATGCCGGCACGAAAGCAGCTGCCACCTATTCGGTCAACGCTAAGGTCGATGAGAACAATTTGATTATCGAGCAAAACGAAGCGAATAACAGCTACACGAACGCAACGCCGCTAATTGTCGCTCCTGTCGCAAGTGCCGATCTAGTCGGAGAGGTTTCGTGGACTCCAAGCAATCCTGTAGCTAATAATTCTGTAGCTTTTAACGTGAGCTTGAAAAATATCGGAAACATTGCAACAGCAAGCGGTTCACATGGCGTTGCTGTTGCTCTTAAAAATTCAGCAGGCTCGACGATCCAAACCTTTAATGGCTCATATAATGGCGCTTTAGCAGCCGGAGCTTCTGTCAACATCTCCATTCCCGGAGCATGGACAGCAGCCACTGGCAGCTATACGGTTACCACGACAGTTGCAGCAGATGCCAATGAACTCGCCATCAAGCAACCCAATAATGTGAGCTCAACGGCATTGGTCGTTTATTCTGCCCGTGGGGCGAGCATGCCTTATACCAGGTATGATACCGACGATGCAGCTAGAGGCGGAGGCGCAACGCTGCAATCTGCGCCTACATTCGATCAAGCCCTCATTGCTTCGGAGGCTTCCGGGCAGCGCTATGTAGCACTGCCTACGAGTGGTTCCTATCTCGAGTGGTCTGTTAGACAAGGAGAGGGAGGCGCCGGTGTAACGATGAGATTCACGATGCCAGACTCGGCGGATGGCATGGGTCTAAACGGCTCACTTGACGTATATGTCAATGGAGTGAAAGCCAAGACCGTGCCATTGACATCGTATTACAACTGGCAGTATTTCTCGAGCGATCAGCCTGCAGATACGCCTGCCGGTGGACGTCCGCTCTTCCGATTTGACGAGGTACATTTCAAAATGGACACACCGCTCCAGCCTGGCGATACGATCCGAATCCAGAAGAGCAATGCGGATAACCTTGAATATGGCGTCGATTTCATCGAAATCGAACCCGTGCCTGCAGCAATTGCACGTCCGGCCAATTCGGTTTCTGTTACCGATTTCGGAGCAATCGCTAATGATAGCTTAGATGATCTTGCAGCCTTTGAAGCTGCGGTAACTGCCGCTGTCGCAGGAAGCAAAACCTTGTATATTCCTGAAGGAACATTCCATCTTGGAAACATGTGGAAGATAGGCTCTGTCAGCAATATGATCAATGACATTACAATCGTAGGTGCTGGCATATGGCATACAAACATCCAGTTTACCAGTCCAAATTCGGCATCGGGAGGCATTTCCTTCCGGGTTGAGGGCAAGCTTGATTTTAGCCATATCTATATGAATTCGAAACTACGGTCGCGTTATCATGAGAATGCGATTTACAAAGGATTTATGGACAATTTCGGTAAAAATTCAAAGGTGCACAACGTCTGGGTTGAACATTTTGAGTGCGGGTTCTGGGTAGGGGATTACGCGCATACACCTGCCATTTATGCCGATGGACTCATCATTGAAAACAGCCGGATTCGGAACAACCTTGCGGATGGGGTGAATTTCGCCCAAGGAACGAGCAATTCGACCGTACGCAACAGCAGCGTACGAAATAACGGAGATGACGGCCTTGCTGTCTGGACGAGTAACGTCAATGGTGCAAGGGCAGGCGTCAACAATACCTTCTCATTCAATACGATTGAGAATAACTGGCGTGCAGCAGGCATTGCATTTTTCGGAGGAGGCGGGCATAAAGCTACCAACAACCTGATCATCGATACCGTCGGCGGTTCCGGCATTAGAATGAACACGGTGTTCCCGGGTTATCATTTCCAGAACAACACAGGCATTCTTTTCTCGGATACGACGATTATTAACAGCGGAACCAGTAAAGACCTTTATAACGGGGAGCGAGGGGCCATCGATTTGGAGGCATCCAACGATTCCATCAAAAATGTAACGTTCACCAATATCGATATTATCAACACGCAGCGCAGTGCTATCCAGTTTGGTTATGGCGGCGGCTTTGAAAATATCGTATTTAACAACATTAACATTAATGGAACTGGACGTGACGGAATTCTAACTTCCCGGTTTACCTCGCCACATCCAGGCGCGGCTATCTATACCTATACAGGCAATGGTTCAGCCACGTTCAACAATTTGACGACCAGCAATATCGCACATCCTAACGTAAACTACATTCAAAATGGTTTTGGCCTAATCATTAATTAAGTGAATTCCTAATAGGTAGACTAACATTAAAGCATACTAGTAAGAAGGACGATACCCGAGGTCATTTGACTGATCGGCGTACCGTCCTTTTTGTTGATGATAGCAAGCTTCAAGAAGAAGACTTGCCGTTTGTCTTGGAGCTAAGGTATTGAATTTGATCCTCAAGGACCGCACTTGCCCGGTCTAAAAATTGCGTAATGAGCAAAAGTTCTTCGTCGCTATAAGAGGAAGCAAGCTTGACCATTTCGGCATGAAGGGGCAGATACGTATTGCTGATTTCTTCTCTATTCTCATACATAGGGACAATGATGACTTTGCGACGGTCGTTGGGATCATTCTCCCTGCGGACAAAACCGTTTTTTTCCAATCTATCGATTAATGAGGTTACGCTTCCCGTAGCTAGCCCGGTTAGCTTGGAGAGCTCGCCAGCGGTAATCGGGCCTTTCTCACGCAAAATATCGACGGATAAAAAATCATTATTGTATAAACCTAGGGAAGCCGCTACGTTTTGCTGATATAAGACCGTGCGAGAGCCCAATCCCCGCATGCGCAAAGTGAAATTTTCTTGCAGCTCTGTTGGTTGATCTTGTCCACCATGGCTTGACAAATAACAACCCTCCTTTTAAGATATAATTTATCTCGACCATCGAGATACTTCATAATCAAGATACTAGACATTCATTTGTTTAATCAAATTAATTTTAACGAAAACAGGACTGAAATGCAAAGTTACTAAGCTTTTACTTAGTAAAAAAGCAGTTGTACCGCTAGTTTCGAAATGGATCCATTCGAAAAGATACACGAGGAGGCGTCATTGTGAAAGACACGATTGTGATTAAAGGTGCGCGGGAAAACAACCTGAAGAGTATCTCGCTAACGATTCCGAAATACAAGCTTGTTGTTCTGACAGGCCCATCAGGCTCAGGCAAATCGACGTTGGCGATGGATACCCTCCAGAGGGAATGCCAAAGACAGTATATGGAGTCCATGGGCTTGGCGTCAGATTCCATTCGTAAGCCTAAAGTCGAGTCGATTGAAGGCTTGTCTCCGTCCATTAGCGTCGGGCAGCATGTAACGAACCGTAATCCGCGCTCGACAGTTGGCACTGTAACAGATATTTATACGTACGTCCGTTTTATCTTCTCGAGGCTCGGAGCGCGAATTTGCTTATCCTGCAGCGGCAGCATTCTTCCAACCTTTGAACCTGCGGGTCTAATGGCTGAAGAAGACGAGAGTATGGGTCGTCAGACCATAAAATGTCCTCATTGCCATGCAGAGCTTGAAAAGCTTGGAATGTCGCACTTCTCCTTTAATAAACCGGAGGGAGCATGCGGCTCCTGCAGCGGACTTGGACATGTGGCAAGCATCAATGAAGCAGCTGTTTTTCATCCGGAGCTTAGTTTGCGCGGCGGGGGAGTTGCTTCGCTGAACGGCGTCCATCGCGATATTCAAATCCGAATACTCCTGGCGGCAGCCAAGCATTACGGCTTTGACCTTGATCCTGATCAACCTTTGAAGGAGTTCGGTGAAATTCAACGGGATTTGCTGTACTACGGAGTCGAGAGCGAGGCGTTCAAACGTCATTATCCGAATGTCAAACCGGTTCAAGGCACGAAATTCGAAGGCGTCATACCCGGATTATGGCGGCGTTACAAGGAGAAGGAAGGGGAGGCTGGCGCCCAAGAAAAAGACGGAGGTTTCTTTCATGAGCAGCTTTGCCCGGATTGCCTTGGAGCGCGCCTGAAGCTAGAAATTCGCCTTGTTCAAGTGGCTGACGCAACGATCTCTGATGTATCCGGGTGGTCTCTTGGCGAGGTATACGCATGGACAAGAGGACTGGAGGCTGAATTGCCCGCTGAAGGTCTTCATCTGCTTGAACCGATCCTTCAAGACATGCCCATAAGGCTCAAAAGAATTATGGATGTCGGGCTCGGCTATCTGTCCATGAACCGCCAAACCGTTACGTTGTCCGGCGGAGAAGCACAGCGCCTGCGGCTTGCTTCGCTTCTTGGCTCGGGACTGACAGGCGTACTCTATATTCTTGACGAACCAACGACCGGTCTTCATCCCCGGGATACTGTTGGGCTCATTCGCGTGCTTCAGGAGCTGCGTGATCTCGGCAATACCGTGCTTGTGATCGAGCATGATATCGAAATGATGCGTGCTGCCGATCATATCATCGATATAGGTCCGGGTGCAGGCGTTTATGGAGGAACCGTTGTAGGTGAAGGCAGCGTGGAGGATTTGATGGCGAGCTCGGAATCGGTGACAGGAGCTTATTTACGCGAAGAAGGACGGGAAATTCCAACACGCTTGCGACGTGAGGGAAATGGAAAGCAAATTACGATTCAGGGAGCGCAAATTAGAAATATCGATATCCCCTTGGTAGCTTTTCCGTTAGGCAGCTTGGTGTCCGTAACCGGAGTATCGGGCTCAGGTAAATCTACGCTTGTATTCGATGTTTTAGCGCAAGGAAATACAATGAAAAAGGAACCAAAAGGCTTCAATCAGATCACAGGCTTAGAGCATGTCGGCCATATCGTCATCTTTGACCAGACGCCAATGGGCAGAATGCAGCGCTCGAATGTCGCGACCTATACGGAGGTATTTACCCATTTGCGACAGCTGTTTGCAGGATTACCGGAAGCGAAGAGACGTAAGCTGACCTCAAAGCATTTTTCTTTTAATACGCCAGGCGGACGATGCGAGACATGCCAGGGTCTCGGCGTGCTTTCCATTGATATGAATTTCTTGCCCGATTTAGAAGTGAAGTGCCCTGATTGCAAAGGTCGTAGGTTTACGGACGAAGTGCTGGAGGTACAGTACGAAGGCTTCTCCATTTCGGACCTTTTGAACATGTCGGTGCAGGAAAGCCTGCCTATCTTGCAATCGGAGAGCAAAATATCCGGTCTGATCTCCATGCTGTGCGAGGTTGGGCTTGGTTATTTGAAGTGGGGACAGTCGGTCAAAACCTTATCCGGCGGTGAAGGGCAGCGGATCAGATTGGCGAAAGAGCTTAGCAAGCCTTCCAAAAATCACACCCTCTATCTGCTGGATGAGCCGACGACCGGACTCCATCCCTCAGATATTAAACAGCTTCAAGTATTGCTAAATAAGCTGGTCGATTCAGGAAATACAGTCGTTATTGTCGAGCATAGCTTGGAACTAATCCGGGAGTCGGATTGGGTGATCGATATCGGTCCAGAAGGCGGAGCAGCCGGCGGTAAGCTGGTAGCCGAGGGCACGCCAGAACAGGTAGCGGAAGTTTCTGCTTCTTATACGGGCATGTTCCTGAGACGGATTTTGGCAGAAGGGCTTTAATGACTGGCTAATTTAACATTGGTTAAGCAAGCAGATGAATGTGGAGGTTACAAATGGATGTTGGCTAAAAAAAATAATGTAGCAGTAATTATCGTGGCTTTGCTGCTGGCCACGCTTATGGCTTCGATGGATAACACGATAACAGCAACTGCAATCGGAACCATCGTCGGCGACTTAGGCGGCTTTGACAAATTAATGTGGGTAACGTCTGCATATATGGTAGCAGAAATGGCTGGCATGCCCATCTTCGGTAAACTTTCCGATATGTATGGTCGCAAACGCTTTTTCATCTTCGGAATTATTGTATTTATGCTTGGTTCTGCTTTATGCGGTACGGCAGAATCAATCGTGCAGCTCAGCATTTATCGCGCGATCCAGGGCATTGGGGGCGGTGCGCTCGTTCCGATCGCATTTACGATCATGTTCGATGTAGTCGCTCCGGAAAAACGGGGCAAGATCGGCGGTTTATTTGGTGCCGCCTATGGCATTTCCAGCATTTTTGGCCCCCTAATCGGCGGCTATATTACGGATTATGTTCATTGGTCTTGGATATTCTATATCAACCTGCCCATTGGCCTTATCGCATTTGGGATGATTTTTTTCTTCTACAAAGAATCAATTGTGCATTCCAAGCAAAAAATTGACTATCTTGGTGCATTTGCGCTTGTCGGTTCTATCCTTTGCCTTATGTTTGCCATTGAACTTGGCGGCAAGGAATATGCTTGGGACTCCAGTATGATCATTGGATTGTTCTTTGCATTCGCAGTGCTTATCGTTGGTTTTATATTTTTCGAACGCCGTGCGCAAGAACCGATCATTACCTTCGGCATGTTCAAGAACCGGCTTTACACCACAAGCAATCTGATGGCTTTATTTAGTGGAGCTGCCTTTATTACCGCTTCCGTCTATATCCCAATCTTTATCCAGGGTGTTTTTGGAGGCTCGGCAACGAGCTCAGCACTTGTCCTACTTCCTATGATGCTCGGTTCCGTAGTTACGGCGGCTGGCGGCGGATTTTTGCTTGCCAAGTTTAATTACCGCACTATCATGATATCCACCTTAGCGCTGCTTGTTGTTGGGATTGCATTGCTAGCCACGCTGACAACCGATTCTTCACGTCTATTAGTTACTATTTATATGGTCTTGGTCGGTCTAGGCATCGGTTCGTCATTTTCAGTACTCAGCAATGCAGCCATTCATGGGTTTGCAGCAAGGCAGCGGGGGTCTGCCAGTTCGACCCTAAGCTTTACGCGTGAGCTTGGAATGACGCTTGGCATTACCGTATTCGGCATAATTCAAAGTCATGTATTTACGAATAAACTCTCTTCCATGTTCGACAGTGGAGAACAAGCAAATGGAAGCATTGACCTAAGTGATCCGAGTCAAATTTTAACACCGGATACGCGCGATAACATTCCTCCTCAGATTCTTGATAAAATAACAGAGGCCTTGTCCTCATCGCTTGTCCATACTTTTGCTTGGGCACTCATACCGTCTGTCATTGCTCTCATTGCTGCTTTGGCCATGAGCAAAGAAAAATTCGACCCGGCTTCCGAGTTGGAAGAATACACCGCTTCTCATTAAATCGATACGCGACATAAATGGCCAACCCTCGTCTTCTTCCATAAGATGAGGGTTGTTTTTGTGCAATCAATCTGAGAGAGAAATCTACTACTAGCATTCATAGAATAAAATCTGTAAACTCAGCATGAAAAGGGTATAATAAAAAAACCAAAGTATACACTAAACAAGCTGATATGCTTCGGTATTAAACGTAAATCATTACATTTCATTTGCCTATAAAAGGAGATCCAATGACAGAGACAAATGCAATCATAGATTCAGGCTGGAACTTTGACAATAGTTATTCTCGGCTGCCGCAATCCCTTTTCACGAGGCTCGACATAAATCCCGTACGTTCACCTAAGCTAATCATTTTTAATGATACGCTGGCAGCATCACTCGGTTTGAACGCTGAGGCACTGCAAAGCAAGGAAGGCGCAGCATTGCTCGCTGGAAACGAAGCGCCGGAAGGAGCCATGCCGCTTGCTCAAGCCTATGCGGGACATCAATTCGGTCATTTTAACCGATTAGGCGACGGCCGGGCTTTGCTGCTAGGTGAGCAGATTACGCCGATAGGCGAGCGGTTTGACATCCAGCTGAAGGGCTCCGGAAAAACACCTTACTCCCGTGGAGGCGATGGCCGTGCGGCACTGGGACCGATGCTTCGTGAGTACATCATTAGCGAAGCTATGCATGCGCTTGGCATTGCGACAACGCGCAGTCTTGCGGTTGTGACTACCGGTGAATCCATCTACCGTGGAACCGAAGAGCCTGGTGCCATTTTAACAAGAGTGGCTGCTAGTCATATTCGCGTAGGCACCTTTCAATTTGCAGCCCAATGGGGGACGAAAGAAGAACTTCAGGCGCTAGCAGATTACACCTTGCAGCGGCATTTCCCAGACGTTGACCATGATCAGAACCGCTATCTCGTGCTCTTGCATAAGGTGATTAAGCGCCAAGCTGCACTGATTGCCAAATGGCAGCTCGTTGGCTTTATTCACGGTGTCATGAACACAGACAACATGGCACTGAGCGGAGAAACCATTGATTATGGTCCATGTGCCTTCATGGATGCCTATGACCCGGCAACGGTATTCAGTTCCATTGACTCCCATAGCCGTTACGCTTATGGGAATCAACCTCCAATTGCTGCTTGGAATCTCGCAAGACTTGCGGAAGCACTGTTGCCTTTGCTGCATGACAATGAGCAGCAGGCTGTAGCCTTGGCAGAAGAGGCGCTATCCGAATTCATTGAATTGTATCAGCTTAAATGGCTGACAGGAATGAAGGCGAAACTGGGCATTTTCAATGAGGATCCCGAAGATAAACCGCTGATTGAACGCTTGCTTACGATCATGCAGCAGCATGGTGCGGACTACACCAATACCTTCCGGGCATTAACATTTGATAAGATGTCAGGAGAGGCTTTATTCGAAACGCCGGAGTTTGTAAACTGGTATGCGTTATGGCAAGAAAGACTTGGGAAGCAGCAGCAATCAAAAGAATCGTCGCTTCAATTGATGCGCAAGAGCAATCCCGCTCTGATCCCGCGCAACCATAGAGTTGAAGAGGCACTGGAAGCAGCTGTGCTTGGAGACTTTAGCGTAATGGAACGGCTGCTTGCGGCTCTTGCGAATCCATATGCGCACACGGCTGAGCAGGCTGAATATGCCACATTGCCAGTAGACTCCAACCGAAATTACCAAACCTATTGCGGCACCTGATTGTTGCAGCAGCTTCAAGCACCAACCAGAAGCGGTCAATATCTATAACACCATCTATCCAATGGGGAACTTGATATTGAAAAAAAGATATGATAGACTACTCCTAATTTAATGAATGGAGCTGAAAAGAATAATGTAGAAATTTTCTTGCGATCAATATAAAAAATAAAACAACTAAAGCGATTGGTTTATTTCGTTTGTTTTATTGTTTATATGCAAGATAGTTACTACTTCTTTTCACTCAAACGATATCCTTATCTGACCCTATAATGGGTTAGATTTGCTGTATTTATTTGAGCTACAAGAAAGTAACTTTCTTGTGGCTCTTTTATTTTCTATACAGGAGGATGATTTCATGTCATTAATTAATGTTACAAACTTTACGTTTGCCTATGAGGGCAGCTACGATAACATATTTGAAAACGTGAGTTTTCAAATCGATACCGATTGGAAATTAGGATTTACAGGAAGAAACGGCAGAGGGAAAACAACCTTTCTCCAGCTGCTGCTTGGGAAATACGAGTACAGCGGTACTATTTCGGCTAAGGTCACCTTTGAGTATTTTCCTTTCCCTGTGGAGAACAAGGAAAACAATACCATTGATGTGATCACTGACATATTTCCGGATTATATTCATTGGCAGCTAATGCGCGAGCTTTCTTTGCTTAAGGTTTCTGAAGATGTGTTGTATCGGCCCTTCAATTCATTGTCGAACGGCGAACAAACGAAAGTGCTGCTGGCTGCATTATTCATAAAGGAAAATAGCTTTCTGCTGATTGATGAACCGACTAATCATCTGGACATGAATGCCAGAAAACTGGTAAGCGATTATCTCAATACAAAAAGCGGCTATATTTTGGTTTCTCATGACAGGTCATTTCTAGATAACTGCGTAGACCATATTATATCTATCAATAAAACAAACATTGAAATTCAAAAAGGAAATTTTTCAAGTTGGTGGGAAAACAAACAGAGACAAGACAACTTTGAGCTTGCCGAGAACGAAAAACTTAGAAAAGACATTAAACGCTTGTCGAATTCCGCTAAGCGGACCGGGAACTGGTCACACGAAGTGGAAAAAACAAAAAACGGTACAAGAAACTCCGGTTCAAAGGTTGATAAAGGCTATATTGGCCATAAGGCCGCTAAAATGATGAAACGTTCCAAAAGCATTGAGCAGCGGCAGCAATCGGCTATCGATGAAAAGTCTAAGCTCCTTAAAAATATTGAAAATGCGGAAGGACTCGAGATTTCACAGCTTGCTTTTCATAAAAGCCAGCTTGCTGAACTGGATCAGGTTTCGATTTTTTACGGCGAACGAAAAGTATGTACCGATGTGAGTTTTACGATTGAGCCAGGTGAGCGCATTGCTCTTTCCGGCCAGAACGGCTCTGGCAAATCAAGCATAATCAAGCTACTTTGCGGGGAGGAGCTAAGCTATACGGGCACCTGCCGGAAGGATAGCCTGTTGAAGATATCCTATGTGTCACAGGATACCTCACATCTTCAAGGCAGTTTGTCCGACTATGCTGCCAGCAGCGGAATTGACGAGAGCCTTTTTAAATCGATTTTAAGAAAGCTTGATTTTTCCAGAACTCAGTTCGAAAAAGATATTTCCGCCTTCAGCGGAGGCCAAAAGAAGAAGGTGCTTATTGCAAAAAGTTTAAGCGAACAAGTTCATTTGCATATTTGGGACGAACCGCTCAACTTTATTGACATTATTTCGCGCATGCAAATTGAAGAGCTGCTGCTGGAATACGCACCTACCATTTTGTTTGTGGAGCATGACAGGGAATTTTGCAATAACATCGCAACAAAGATTGTTAAGCTGTAATTTTTATTTAACATTGGGAAGCAATCCCGTTGTTGTGGAATGATAGTCTGGAAGTCATTTTAAAGCAATTGCTTTGCATGAGGATGACCTCCAGCGCTATTACGTTGAAAGCCCCATAACCGGGTGTACCATAGGTTACTTTGTTAATTGCTAGGCGACTAGCAAATGACTCGCTAATATTTTAATCAGCATAAATGTCATTTTTCTCAAACAATCTCCGCAACTGATCCGCCATAAAGGAAGGAGGGTGCGGCATCGCATGCTGTATCCACCATTCCACGATTCCAACAAAGGCCGAAGCCATAAATTGGGCATTAAGCTCATGATCGATTTTCGAATCTAGGTTTTGCATTTCAAGTTTCTTTTTTACGTTCAATGTGATAAACGCTAGTAGGCGCTCGCGGAAAACAAACGTTCTTTGGTGTGCGAACAACGATGAGAAGAAAGTGAAATTCCCCTCGAAATAAATAAAAATAGGGGTCAAATCGCTATTTAGCGTTGTGTTGCCCGGGCTGTTCTCATCGAGGCTGCAAAAAGCAATCAGTTGATTTAAATATTCTTCAATGCATTTATCAAGCAGGTCGTATTTATCCGTGTAGTGGAGATAAACCGTACCTCGATTTACATTGGCTCGTTCCGAGATATCATTAATCGTTAGCTGCTGAAAGTCTTTTTCGGAAAAAAGCTCCAAAAATGCCTTGTTGATCGCTTCTTTCGTCTTTACGATACGTCGATCTATTTTAGTAGTGGCTCTCATATTTAGTTTCCTCCCTAGTTACTCAACAGTTTGGTTCATGATGTTGAGTATAGAACATATACGATCCGATTAGCGATTGAATATCCTATCTATCTCGATATAATGATAATCAACGAACGCCAATTATACAACATTTGTTGAATAATTGAGTTTGAATATTATTTTCGAAGGGACAGATAACATTGGAAAACACGACATCCAAAGTAGTCATCATAACGGGAGCATCCAGTGGGATTGGGGAAGCGACAGCTAAATTATTGGCCAAGCAGGGAGCGAAAATCGTGTTGGCGGCAAGAAGAGAGGACCGTCTGCAAGCTATCGTCAACGATATTAAACAAGAAGGCGGAGAAGCGGTTTATTTCACGACAGACGTAACCTCGCAACAAGATACGCAAGAGCTGGCACAATTTGCTTTGAAGCAATATGGCCGCATTGATGTGCTTGTGAATAATGCCGGAGTCATGCCCGTTTCACGTCTAAATGAATTAAGAGTTGAGGAATGGGAGCATATGATTGACGTGAATATAAAAGGCGTGCTGTATGGCATTGCCGCGGTTCTGCCAGCTATGAGAGAACAGCAAAACGGGCATATCATCAACGTTTCATCGGTTGCCGGCCATTCGGTAAGTCCGACATCAGCTGTCTATAGTGCTACCAAATTTGCCGTTAGAGCCATTTCGGAAGGACTGCGCCAGGAAGAATCCCCAACCTCTAATATCCGCTCAACGATCATATCCCCGGGAATTACCGATTCTGAGCTAATTAATACCGTCAAAAGTCCTGAAGTTCAAGCAATGGCTTCACATTTCAGTAGCCTAAGCATTTCGCCATATCGGATCGCCGGAGCGATCGCTTACGCCATTCATGAGCCGGAAGATACCGGAATTAACGAGATCGTGATCAGGCCGACAGCACAGAGTATGTAAAATACAACCCAATTCGAATCGTTAGGGAAGCAACAGATACGTTTATACACTCCAATTATAAAAAACTAGGACCACTTTGGGGTCCTAGTTTTTTTGTTTGTTAACAATTATCTGCATTATTCTATTGTTAAGAAGGAGATCGGAAGCTCAAGATTTGAAATCCGTTCATTCATGGTTTATAATTCTATTAAACAATAGTTTTATCTATCATTTACAAAGCATTGAAAGAGGGAATTCCCAATGAATAAACCGAGAATTACGGCAAAAGAAGCCAAGCTTCATGCCATTCTAGATTCAGCAACAGAGCTGCTTGTCGAGAAGCCGACGGCTTCATTGAATGAGATTGCCGAGCATGCCGGTATCGGTATTGCAACATTACACCGGTATGTGGAGAGCAGAGATCAGCTTATGCTTCAGCTTGGCTTAAGAGCTGTTCAAGTCGTGGGAGACACGATGAGCCGCCTATCGCAAGATGAAAAGGATGGGAACAGCTACATTCCGGCTCTCATAGAAGCATTAATTCCACTAGGAGCTAAGATTCATTTCCTTACTCACGATGCTTCGTTGTACTACAACGAGGAAATGCTTGCAGCCGAAAATAAAATATTAGAACCGATTCGAAATGCCATCCGGTCCTTGCAGCAAGCAGGAACCCTGCGGCAGGATCTGGACACGGAATGGATTTTAAATGTTTTGTATTCACTGCTTATTCTGACCTGGCAGCAAGTGCAGCAAGGCAATATCGCCAAAAATTCCGCTGCCAAGCTGGTGAACGATACGCTCTTTCATGGGGTTAAAACTTAAATTGATGATTCATTCAGAGGAGGTAAACAATGAAAGAAGCTGGAATAAGCAACGTTCCGCAGCCCAAAACCTACGGACCGCTTGGCAACTTGCCTCTAATTGATAAGGAAAAACCGACTCTGTCCCTTGGCAAGCTGGCTGAAGAATTGGGTCCAATATATCGTTTAACGGGTCCAGGCTTCTCCAGTCTCGTCATTTCAGGGCATCAGCTGGTAGCAGAAGTTTGCGATGTTACGCGCTTTGACAAGTACGTGTATAACGAACTGGAGAATGTGCGCGCTTTTGGCGGAGATGGCTTGTTCACGAGCAGAACGGCCGAGCCTAACTGGCGAAAGGCCCATAATATTCTATTGCCAACCTTCAGCCAGCATGCGATGAAGGGATATCATTCGATGATGGTGGACATTGCCCAGCAGTTAATCCAGAAATGGAGCCGCCTAAATCCGAAGGAGAGCATTGACGTGCCTGATGACATGACCAGGCTTACGCTGGACACCATTGGGCTCTGTGGATTTAATTACCGTTTTAACAGCTTCTACAGAGAGAATCACAGCCCGTTTATCGTAAGCATGGTACGCGCGCTCAATGAAGCAATGCTAAAAAGCTCACGACTTGGCATACAAAATCTGTTGATGGTGAAAACGAAAAAGCAGTTCCAAAAGGATATTCAGACCATGTTTTCATTGGTAGACCAAATCATTGATGAACGCAAGGCGAGCGGTATTGATGGCGAGAACGACTTACTCGCCCGCATGTTAAGCGGAGTAGACCCAGATACGGGAGAGAAGCTCGATGACGAGAACATCCGTTATCAAATCATTACCTTTCTCATAGCCGGACATGAAACAACAAGCGGTTTATTGTCTTTCGCCCTGTACTTCTTGTTGAAAAATCCAGAATCCCTAAAGCAGGCCTATGAGGAAGTGGATCGAGTGCTGACTCAATCAACTCCTTCCTATGAAGAGGTCCTCCAGCTCAAATACGTCCGAATGATTCTGAACGAATCCTTGCGTCTGTGGCCCACTGCGCCGGGATTTGATCTCTATGCGAAAGAAGATACCGTGATTGGAGGGCAGTACCCTATGAAAAAAGGGGAGACCGTCAGTGTTCTTCTGCCACAGCTTCATCGGGATAAAGACGCATGGGGAGAAGACGCGGACGAGTTCCGACCCGAACGGTTCGCCGATCCCTCCAAAGTGCCGAATCATGCGTACAAACCGTTTGGTAACGGTGAACGGGCCTGCATTGGAATGCAGTTTGCGCTTTATGAAGCGACACTGGTACTGGGGATGGTTTTGCAGCATTTTGAGCTCATCGACTTTCAAAATTACCAGTTGGATGTAAAGCAGACACTAACCCTTAAACCAGGCGATTTCAATATCCAAGTGAAAATGCGGCCAAATAAACAGGCAGCAAGCATACTACAGCAAGAGATGCCAATTAAGAGAGAAAACGTGGTAAAGGAATTACAGAAAAAACCATCATCTTACGAAGGCACAATCATAGGTGCAGAACGTTTGCCTCTGCTCGTGCTTTATGGCTCGAATTTAGGAACGGCTGAGCGAATTGCGAGGGAGCTTGCCGATACAGCACGCATGTATGGCGTGCAGAGCGAGGTCGGTCCTTTGAATGACTGGATGGGCAGGCTTCCGAAGGAAGGCGCTCTTCTGATCATCACTGCAACCTATAACGGAAAGCCTCCACAAAATGCTGCGAATTTCGTTAATTGGCTGGAACAGACTCAGCCTGGCGATTTGAACGGTGTTAGCTATGCGGTATTGGGCTGTGGAGACCGCAATTGGTCGAATACTTATCAAAACATTCCCAAATGGATGGATGAACAGCTTGATCAGAAGGGGGCGACTAGGCTATCCGCTCGGGGAGAAGCTGACGCTGGCGGTGATTTTGAGAAGGAGGTTGACGATTGGCAGGAACGGCTATGGAAGGATATTTTGACTGCTTTTGACCTGAAAATGGACAAAGAGGCAAAGGCAGAAAAAACACAGGCTTCATTGTCCGTTCAATTTGTAGATGGCGTCCCTACCTTACCGCTGGCTCGAACATACGGTGCAGCTTATGCTGCAATTGTGGCAAACCGTGAGCTTCAGTCGGAAGACAGCGGACGAAGCACGCGCCATATTGAAATGGCATTGCCAGCTGGAATGAATTATCAAGAAGGGGATCACATCGGAGTGCTTCCGAGCAACAATATTTCAAATGTCAATCGAATCCTACGCCGGTTCAAGCTTGACGGAAACGATCAGTTGATTTTGTCGGCAAACGGACGCCATCCGGTGCACTTTCCGCTGGGGCGGCCTGTAAATCTTAGCGATCTGCTTAAGAACAGCGTAGAGTTGCAGGAACCCGCCACACGTGCGCAGCTGCGTGTTCTCGCCGCTTATACGGTATGCCCGCCGCACAAACGCGAATTGGAGGCGATGCTAGAAGAGGATAGCTATCGACAACAGGTTTTGAGACAACGCGTGACCATGCTCGATCTGTTAGAAAAATACGAAGCCTGTGAACTACCATTTGGGACATTCTTAGAGTTGCTGCCTGCGCTTAAGCCCAGATATTATTCTATCTCAAGCTCACCTCGGCATCACCAAGATCAAGCAAGCATGACGGTCGCTGTTTTGAATGCACCCGCATGGAGCGGCAATGGACAATATCACGGTGTGGCGTCCACCTATCTGGCCAATCAAAGGGTAGGCGAACAGCTTCTTATGTTTATTCGCACACCGGAATCCGGTTTTCAGCTGCCGGCCGATGCAGCCGTACCAATTGTCATGGTCGGACCGGGAACAGGCGTTGCTCCGTTCAGGGGGTTCTTGCAGGTAAGAGCAGCCCTCAAGAAGCAAGGAGTAGAGCTTGGCGAAGCCCATCTTTATTTCGGCTGCAGGAATGAATCTGATTTTCTCTACCGCGAAGAATTAAAGCAATATGAAAAGGATGGCATTGTCACGCTCCATATCGCTTTCTCCCGTGTCGATGAATCCTCTAACTGTTATGTCCAGCATTTAATGGAGCAAAACAGCAACGAGCTGATTAGGATTTTAACCTATGAGGGACGTCTATATATATGCGGTGACGGTAGCAAAATGGCGCCTGATGTAGAAAAGACCCTCATGCAAGCTTACCAGCATGTACACGGAGCAGGGCAGAATGAGGCGAATTCATGGTTAAACGAACTTCAAGCAGAAGGGCGTTATGCCAAAGACGTGTGGGCAGGGTAATCAGAGCTATGCGTAAACAAATCATTTTATTGTAAAATGCCATTATCTTCTGGTACAGTTTTTCTGTTTAAAACGATCCGTGCCTATGGCCAAACGCGACCTGCGCACATCGATTGTGAATCGAAGTGCGCAGGCTTTATTTTATCTATCGTTGACTTAAAGTCTCAGCTCATTCGCTCCCAAACCTCGATCATTCTTCCAATTCCTAAGATCAGGTCCTCGTCTTGAAGATGCGAAAAGCCTAGGCTTATGCCTATTTTATCGTGGCTTGTTCGTTCTCGCACCCACTCAACGCCTGCTTCCCGGCAATCTTTTTCATAAGTCTCATATTGCTCCTTCGTTCCTAACCACCATCCGAAAATATGCAAGCCAGCGTCCCCGTCGATCCAACGGATCGGAACGGGCATACGTTTCAACATGTCGCGCAAAAGCGAAAATTTATGGCTGTATATTCGCTTCATTCTTCGCAAATGGCGTTCATATAGCCCGCTGCTCATAAACGCGGCCAATGCTCGCTGCTCTAGAATCGCGCTTGGATGCGGTTCATATAACGACTTGGCGCTGGTAAAAGGCTCGACTAAAACAGTCGGGAGCACGACAAAGCCAAGCCTTATATCCGTCATCATTGTTTTGGAAAAGGTGCCTGTATAGATTACGAGTTCGGTCGACTTATCCAAGCTTTTAAACGTCTCGATCGGCTTGCCTCGATGACGGAATTCGCTGTCATATTCATCCTCGATAATAAATGCACTTTGTTTGGCAGCCCATGAGAGCAATTGTTGCCTTCGCTCCATGCTCAGCACCGCTCCGGTCGGGTATTGCCGATTCGGTGTGACGAATAGCATCCTGGCATCCCACGATTGTGGAATAAGTCCCTGGTTATCGACTTCGCCTTCAATCAGCTTTGCTCCTGAAGCAAGTACAGCTGTCTTTATCCCGCGATACCCGGGACATTCAGCAACGACCGCATCCCCAGGACCTGTTAAAAGCTGCGTCAAAAGGGCAATGGCTTGCATCGATCCGTTTACGATCACAATCTGTTCAGCATTCGCACCAATCCCACGGTTACGCTGCAAATGTTTGGCGATAGCTTCCCGCAGCGCCATCACGCCAAGCGGCTGATGCGCATCGACGGTAGCTTTCTCAGACATCGATCTTGCTTCTTCATGCAAGCAACGATTCCAGGCTTCCTTTGAAAAGGGGCTCATCTCGGTTATCCCCAGTTGAAAAGAAACCGTCCCGTTTCTTTTTGTACTCCATGTATCTACTTTTGATGCGTGATAAGAGGTTTTTGGACTCTGCGTAGGGTTTGCTGCTTCCCATTCCTTAATTGTTGGAGTTCTAAGCCGCTCTCCCCATTCAGATAAGCGAACCTTTTTTTTGATGGGAGGGAGCACTGGCGCACTGGCGGACTGAAAATTGACGAAAGTACCGCTACCGACCACAGCAGTAACATACCCTTCGGCCGTGAGCGCTTCAAGCACATTGGAGACCGTACCACGTGAAAATCCATACATACGCGCTAATTCCCGACTGGAAGGCAGCCTAACCCCATTGGCCAATTTGCCTTGTACGATTGTATTTTTCAGGGCATGGTATAACATCTCATACTTGGTAGAGTATTGTGCCATATAGGGCTCCAAAGCAATATAAATAAACATGTCTGTTTCCTTTCGGATGATAAAGTGGTCTAATCAAATTTAGTGAAATTGGATCTACCAGTGAGCCGATACTCGTCATATAATGACAACAATCTCACAAAACCTCGAAAGAATCAAATACTAAATCGGAGGACACCCATCATGACAACTGAGCCATTCGTATTGCAAGGAACTCGCGCCAAACTGATCTTGTTGGAGAAGCATCATGCTGAGCTGCTGCTAAAAGCTGCAAAGGATACCCCGATTTGGGGCGTACCCTTAAAAGGGATTTCTACGTTAGCTGACGCCGAGCAGTATATTGAACATGCAAAAAAAGAAGAGGCAGAGGGAACCTGTATCCCTTATGCTATCTGGGATTTGGAGCAGGATAAAATCGTAGGGAGCACCCGGTTTTTTGATATATCTGATGAGCATCGTGGCTTGGAAATCGGCTATACGTGGATGAATCCGAGCGTTTGGCGGACAAAGATAAATACGGAGTGCAAGTATTTGCTGCTGCGCGAAGCATTTGAACAACGGGGCATGATTAGAGTGCAGCTAAAAGCAGATCTTCGCAATACAAGGTCCCAAGCAGCTATTGAACGCATCGGCGCCGTAAAAGAAGGGGTGCTGCGCAATCATCGCGTGCTGAATGACGGATACATTCGCGATACGGTGATCTACAGCATTACCAATCAGGAGTGGCCTTTGGTCAAAGTAAAGTTGGAAGCATTTATCTCTCAATAACGAAGTGGCCAGATCCAATCCATTTGATAGGAGCAGTTGAAGATGAAGAGATTACAGTGCCCTTGCTGTGAATATTTCACTGTTGAAAGCAATGATGAGGTAATCGTGGATATTTGTGATGTTTGTTTTTGGCAGTATGATGCTGTCGCCCATGATCAACCTGATAGAAATATTGGCGCAAACCATATTTCATTGAATCAAGCAAGAAAGAACTATAAAGAGTATGGGGTATGTAAGCAGAAATTCAAAGCTATGGTCCGAGAACCATTGGATATTGAACAACAATATAATCAGAATTAATGTTTCTCGTTTTAGGCGCTGTTTGAGTAGATCATTCTATGAAGTCGCGGTTGCAGCCAGATTTTAGATAGACTAAGACTTGTAAAGGTAAGACTCTCGAGACTAAGCCGAACCCTTCATTTCTCCCGATCGATCTTACCGCTTCTCATATCTTATAACCTAGCCATAAGCTACCCATTTGAAGCCACTGGGCTAGATTAGGTCTATTTTTTAGACCTATTTCATCCCAATTGCCAATTTCCGCCAGAATAGATCTAAAAAATAGATCTATTTCTCCAAAACCCAGCCATATCCAGGTCAATTGGGCCGCTGGGCTAGATTAAATCTATTTTTTTGGATCTATCACATCTATATTCATCCGTTTCTGCTATTTCTGCCAAATTTACGAGATAAGTAATGACCATGGAAGTCGAACAGTAGTAGATGCCACTAGGACTGTTTGTCACAATTAGGTAAAAAGGCCGCAGACCTTTTTCTCTTAAAATTTTATAATGGATGCAGCGAAAAGCCAATCAAAAACCGTACTGCTAGCTGCAGCACGGTTTTTGGTTAAATAACAAGAGGAAGGATGGTTGGGATTAAGCTATTTTTTAAGATCGGCATTTGGATTGTCAGCATAATTTATTTTATTTTGATGTCTATCTTTATTTCTAAGGGGACTTTAACTGTTCGAATGGGAATGCTAACAACGCTAATAACAGCCTTGGTCATTGGCATTTTCTACTGGTTTCCTAGGTTGTATGCATACTTAAATCACAAATTATATGAAAAACTGAGGCGTATGATGAAATAACACAAATAAACGATAATCATGAACACTTGATAGAGGAGGTAGATTGATGAGTGAACCATGGATTCATTCCATGAATGGTGTTCCTTGGACAATTCCGAAGATGCAGGAAGCTGCCTTATTGTTGCGGCGGAGAGCATCCATCGGTTTTGTATTTGGTGCGGACAAGCTGTCTGATCTGGTTGAGCTTGATGAGTTGCTTTTTGCTAAACGACCGGATTTAATTCTGAACATCGGGAGTACGGCCAGTAAAGGAGAGTATACCGAGGAATGGATTGACACATTAGCAGGATTAAAGCATATCAAAGCCTTACATTTGAACATCATGCAGAGCCAAAACCTAAGCAAGCTGCAAGTCCTCCATAACTTGGACTTTCTGAGGATAAGAGCTGCAAAGTCAATATCTCTTGAGTTTTTGACCGCGTTCAAACAGCTAAGCTTTTTGGAGCTGGATGGAAAGTTCAAAGACTTGTCGCCACTCTCAGAATGTGATCATTTGAGAAGTTTGATTCTAAAAGCTACAATCCATCAACTGAATTTTGCCGAACACCTTCCGCTTGAATATATGCTGATCAACAACTGCAGCATCAATTGTGAGATAGACGCACGTAACTTCCCCATGCTGAAGATGCTAAAGCTATCGGCCATTAACAAAATGGAGGACATCTCATCGATCGGTGAATTTAAGCAATTGCATTTCCTTGGCCTTGCTTTATCTAGAGTGAAACAGCTGTGCGATTTCTCCCACATGGAGAAGCTCAAAGAGCTTGAGCTTGTATCCATGAAATCCTTGCAAGAGATTCATCCATTGCAAATGCCTCCTCATTTGGAACATTTAGTATTAACGGAGATTAATCCGGCTTTAAAGGCTGAGGCGTTTGCGTCGCTGGCAGCAATACCTGAATTAAGGCAGTTGGATTTTCAGTTTATAGATTTCAATAAGGGACGTATTGCTGCCTTGCGCAAAATAATGATTGAAGCAGGTAAAGAACATATCCTACTTGAAAATATCCCTTCAGAAAAAAGAAAACAATCGATGGAGATCCTCCATCTTTCACGCATATTAAGATAGATATTCCGCGTAATCCTATCTTCGCTTTTCCTGTTAGATATGAGAAAGGAGGACAATAAATGGATCTCCATTATTGTCCTCCTTAGGGTAAAAATGGACCCGAATATTCAATTGTTCTAGAGCTTATGACACTTCCAATTGCGCTGACTCCCGGCGCCGCCAGCTCATGAATACCAAGGACAATGCAATTACAGTGAGGATAGCCCCAAGCAGTCGAAATCCCCCAGCAGTGAACTGGTTTCCCATTAAAATGCTTAACAACAAGGAAGATAGGATCGTTCCCAAGTATCTCGAGGTCATAAATACGCCAGATGCTACTCCAATCATCTCTTTCGGTGCACTTTTGAACAACGCAGCTTGCATACCGACATTGTTTAATCCGTTGCTAATACCGAATGCAGCTAACGCCAAACAAACACTGATTACCGGTGAAGCTTGGTTTAAAGTCATGATCCATATTGACCCAAATGCCATCAATATTCCAGATACCATCAATGCCGGTCGAGCTCCGGATTTATCAATCCAGCGTCCTGCTACCGGAGAAACAATAAGCGAGCACAAACCTAAGCTTAGCATGAGAATTCCGGTATGGATTTCGCTGACATGACGTACCGTCTGCAAGTAGGAAGGAAGTCCAAAAAAAAGCGAGTAATAAAGTACGTTAACGAGTATGAATTCGATATTGACCCAAGTCAGCGCAGGATGCTTAGCAAAGGTGCGTAAAGGTATAAACGGTGATGCCGCTTTTAACTCATGCCGTATAAATGCCCATAGAGAAAGAAGGCCAATCAAGCCGACCATGACATGTCCGTATGAGACATACCCCGATGATTTTGCTGATAGTAATCCAACAAGCAAAGCAACGAGACCTACAGTGAAAAGCATAACACCTGGCGCATCGACTAAATTAAGCCATTTGTGAAATGTCATGTTGGAGGCAATAGAGGATGACGGCTTGTCCTTGGGGATATTCCTCCAGCCTAATAAAAAGCTCAACAATGCAAACGGAATATTCACTAAAAAGATCGCAGGCCAATCCCACCAGTGAATCAAAACCCCACCAACAAATGGACCAATAGCTGCCGCTCCAGAGAGGAATATGGACAAAATGGACAGCGCACTCGCTTGTTTCTCCGTAACGTGAATCCGAACAATGGCCATTCCAACTGAAACCATCATGCTTGTTCCGATGGACTGAACAATACGAAACACGATAAGCCATCCAAAGTTTGGCGATAACGGTGCTAGTAATGATGCAGCAAAGGCAACAACAAGTCCGATTAGAAATATTTTCTTGCGACCGAATAAATCACTGGCTTTTCCCATTACAGGCTGAGCGACAGCACTGGCAATATAAAAAGAAAATATAATCCAAGAAACAACGGTAAAATCCAGCTGATATACCGTTTGCAGTCTTGCAATAGCAACAGCAATCATAGAAGAGTTCAAAGGATTCAATAATATCCCGAGCCCGACTGAAATCATTAACCATCTGTTTTTAACACTCATGTATGATTCCCCCAATAGCTTATTAATGTCATGGTAATTGAAATCATATATTTATTCCAACGCATTTTATGTTATGATTTCATTGATTTAAAGGAATGAGTGGAGGATATTGATATGGAATTACTTCAATTAAAATATTTTTTAGCGGTTGCACACTTGGAACATGTGACTGAAGCTGCGCGAAGTCTACATGTCACTCAATCGTCTTTAAGCAAAACGATTCAACGCTTAGAAGAGGATGTAGGAGTCCCATTATTCGATCGAATTGGAAGGAAGCTGCGATTAAATGAGTTTGGAAGCAAATTCCTTCGCCGTGCAGAAAAGGCTTTGTTTGAATTGGAACAGGGAAAGCAAGAAATTAGCGATTTAACCAGCCCCGAACATGGCAAGCTTGAACTGGCTGTGACCACAGCAAGCGCGTTGCCCAATATCCTTCGTGAGTTTCGGAAAAAATGGCCATATATCCATTATCATGTACAAATGCTGACCACGCTTGAAATGGTTACGCTTCTATATAGAGGAGAGATCGATTTCTGTTTGTCTTCTCCACCTATTCAAGGGGATGATATTGAGTGTCAAATCGTATATATCGACCCTATCCTTGTAGCCGTACCAAAGGGGCATCGGTTAGCAGAACGAAAGAGCGTATCCCTATCAGAACTTAGAGATGAATGGTTTGTCGGTGTAAAGAGGGGCTATGGTACTCGTGATCTAGTGGACTCTATTTGCAAATCGGTTGGATTTGTTCCCAATTATGTGTACGAGGGAGATGAACCGGCAAGGTTAAGCTCGCTTGTGGAAGCAGAAATCGGCATAGCCTTTATTCCGAGTACGGCAAGACTTACAACGGTAAATATCACATATCTCCAAATAGAGAATCACGAATTGGTAAGGGAAATCGCTTTGCTTTGGCACAAGAGTCGTTACATTTCACGGGCAGCTCAGGAGTTCCGAGAGATCGTTATCGAATATTTCGGGACAATTTCCAAACAAACCATTTAAATAAAAAACGAATTCAAACAAAAGAACCATCGTCATTCAGCATTGACGATGGTTCTTTTGTTATTTGAGCGTTGCTAAAAGTAACATATCATATATCCGTAATCAACAAGAATAAATGGATGGCAGCAATGATTCCCATTGGATAGATGATAAATCGAGAGAATGTATTTTTAAATTCATTACTGGAATGCTTTTCGAAAAACAAATGCAGGATCGCATGAATTATAAAAAAGATGTCTAGAAACCAAAACATAATCATTTGATATTGGCTAAATAGAAAAGCAAGAATGATAGTGTATAACGGGAGATGGATAAGGGTGAACACTTTATAGGCTTTTGCATCATCCATTTGTTTTAAAACCATAAACAGTTTCCACTCCGAACGTCGGATTGCATCCATTTCATGCAGGAGAAATAGAGATAAATTAAACAAGAATAGCAACAGCAACAAATCAGGCATAACAGGCCTCCTAAAATTATATAACAAACTTTTATTACGGTTAATCGATGAACAAAGCAAATTAAATCCATATGGTAATACGAAAAGCATTAAGAAAGGTAACTTCAAATCACCTACAGCATCATTCCTTGTGAGAATGATGTATTGGATTACGACATGAAACAATTTTGGTGTTCTTCCTTTTTAAACTATGGTAATCTATGGTAAAACATGTGGACATACTCTTATTCTGCATAGAAAAATTCCGTTGATTTTAAATTTGGTTTTTAGAAAGAGGAATCCACGATGAAACCATCGCCTCAGTTCTCCCATTCAACGAAGCAAGCAGAAATTAAGGATTCCAATCTTGTTAACAAAAGTGAAAAACCAGTAAACGAGAGTAAACCACAGTCTAATCTAACCGATGAACAGATTAATCATTTGCAACAGACAATCGGCAATCAGGCTGTAAATAAATTGATGAAACAGCATGTTGAAAAGTCAGGAAACAGTTCTACCCAGGTTAAACAGTTAGTCAACAAGGACACTGCTTTAGTTGCAGCTGTTAAGGAGGGAAAGTTTGCAGTAGTACAAGAAATCCTCCAAAACTATTCCGACGATGTAACCGACCCCTATTTGACATCAGTAATTAGTTACGTGAGCAATCATCCTAACTTAATCGATTTGTTGCTGAAAATAATTGTTAATCGGAATCTATTGATGATTGTTGCACCGAAAAACAAGGTTATTTTAACCTTTCGATGTATTGAAGCGGATCGTGAAGATATGCTGACGGAGCTATTGAAAAGCGGTGTGGATTTAAAAGCGAAGTTGGGAATGAACACTATGCTTAGCTATGCAATAAATGAGGGTAGCATAGGGATGGTTAAGGCATTGATTGACGCTGGAGCCGATGTAAACGGACCTAGCTTTCTTGATCAACTGCCCTTATATGAAGCAGCGGGCGAAGGGAAGCTCGAGCTTGTCAAATTATTGGTGATCCATGGCGCTAAGATAGACGCTGTTTCTGGAACCGATGGTCATTCAGGTTCTGCAATAATAAACGCCGCGTTAGAAGGCCATATCGAAGTCGTTGAATATTTATTATCCATTCATGCCAATCCGAACCTCGCCTACCTGTCGTCGAATGGGAGCAATGAAACTGATACGGATACGGATAGTGAACAGAATGATGAAGACGTTGATGTGCAAGATTTCGAAATTTCCGACGATGGTCAATTCGAAGAAACCAAAGAAGAGCTGGCTGTCCCTCAAATCACGGAATCTAACGGACAAAATGATGAAGATACGAAGTATCCGGAAATACCGAAGATGCAATGGATGACAGCATTGGATGCGGCAGCTGACCGAAAGTATACCGACGTTGTAGAATTGCTGCTAGGCCATCCTGTCGAGAGTAGAACCATCGTCAAAAAATTAGACTTCACCACGTTGAACAGCAGCAATGCCGTGACGTTAGGAACGGCCATTCGTCGCAGCGTGAAAGAAGGCCACCAGAATGTACTGAAGCAGTCAAAACAACTCATTTCTGAACTTACATGGGATAACGAGGAAGAAACCGCATCGAACGTGGCTCACATGCTTGGCTGCCTAACGGAACAGAAGGATGCCTTTCGGGAGTTTCTAGCACTAGTGCCTGAACAACATGTTGTCGCCGTCGGCAAGGTATATGTTGAGATTCACAAGCATGCAAAAGCCAAAAGCTTAGAGATGAGCCTGAAACAGTTTCTACAGGAAAATGGGCATGGGGATTTAGTGGGGTTATTTGAATCCTCCGACACGATGTACGAGATTGAAAATTTTGGCGATGGAAAGGTCGTTCGCAAACCTAAAATACGCGAGGAACTATTGGAAGATAAATCACTAAAGTTGATTACCACTTTACAGAAAATCATCGGCGGCCGTCATGCGAATAAAAAAGTAAAAAAACATGTAGGCATTGATTTAGTCGAAGCCTCCGAACGCAATGCAGCCTACGGAGAACGAAGCGCAGCTAAAGAGCTGCCCGACCACCATGAGCTTCAACAGTTGAGAGCGGAGTTCTTCAAGCTTGCACAGCAGATACCTTATTACATGAAGCATGCCTTAACCGATCCTGCTATTTATGATGTTATTATGCAAGATGGAAGTCTTATGTCACAGGATCGCGTACAAAATGTCAAAGGGATCAAAAGCAAAGGGTTGAATACCGAGTCCGACCAATCGAACCAATCGCATTATTATAATTATCACAGTACTGGCACAATCAAGGACAAGCTTCCAACGCCAAAATCGCTAAATAGCACCACCAATCCAGAATTTATTATGAATGTGGATGATTTCATGGAAGCCGAGCCGCTCCATGCGAAGCATTTAGTCGTGAAGGGCGAGGACTGGGGGGCGCAGCACGAACGTACGATTGATCTAGATTCAGAAATGAAAATCATGATCGAGTTCGAAAGCGGCAAACCCGAAAAGGTTCACACGCAGGATTCGAAAATTCACTATACCTATAGCGATAAGTCGAGCGGCGAGATAAAAAAATATTCTTTTAACCTTTCGGATGAGGTAGCGGTAGGGAAAAACTTCAAAAAAGCCACAGCTAGCTTCATCATGCGTCATTTCGATCAATTGCCGGAAAAGGCGCAGCTGCAGATCTTGGAACCGCTGAAGCAGGCAAAGGAACTAAACATACCAATGGAGCAGGAATTTATGTCCAAACAGGCTGTAGCCGACATTTTTCAAAAGTTTTATTTCATGGAAGCTTCCATTGGAGGATCGTTGCCACTGGATATTCGCTATATGGATACCATTCGCAAACCCCACGATTCTAATCAGCAATTGGAGAATGTCACCATGAAGTTGGCGGAGTTGAAGAAAAGCATTATAGAAGGAGATTTATTGGCAGTTGAGAACTTTTTTATGGAACATCCCGAAGCGGTAAAAATGCCTTTTATTGTGAAGAGTGCACTTGACATTGCGAGAAACAGCGAAAAATCAGAGATCGTTGAGCTGCTGAATGTGATGTATACCAACAATATCGTTCCGCATAAAGGCATTGCCGTTATTCCAAGAGAAGTGACGGATATCAATTTGTTGCAAAAGCTTATTTTGGAAAACAAGAGCGAATATACGACGGCGCTTCTGTCTAAGGACGAGCTTACATTAAAAACCAAGCTGAACCATAACCGCCGTGCTGATGGCACGCATTCCGCCGCAATTACCGCACTAGCGGGGGCTTTGGGCAATACGCACTATGTGGACAAAGACAGCCTCGAAATGTCCATGGACGAACTGGACCCGTTATCCGATTTCAAGGTAATGCTTGACGGTCAGGAACATGCTCCGGATTCCCCTCAAGGGCACGGATCATTTAACAATGTAAAGGAAGTTCGGGATGCGCTGCTCAAGCATGAAATGGAAACACTGCTCACTTCTGCACAGAACGAAGACTATTTCATAAAGCATGGAGCGATCCATCCCGTTACTGGTAAGGGGGCTACAGAGAGCTCTGTACTCAATAATAAGAATAAGCTCCAGGAATACAGTATCGAGGTAAGAACGATTGATGAAGATTACGTTCAAATTAAAGTTAATGATCAATCAAACGAGAAGGATAAGCTCGAACTTGTTTCAAGCACATTGTCCCAGTCATTGAACTTGGATAAGCAGCATTGCGAGGCATCGGGCAACACTTTAACAATTAAAGTGCCTGTGCGGGAATTGCTTCAGCGAATGCTGAGCGCCAAGATTAATTATCAGGGCGTTGTCCCGTTTGACGAGGAAGGCAATATGCTGTTAGCCGAGCGGCAAGGCGAAGGGCGCGGGATGATGGGATTAAGCACAAGCGGTGGACATAACTCGAACAATTATCATCCATTTTCGGGGGCAATGACGGAACTAGAGGAGGAGAACGCACTAAAGCTGAAAAAGGATTACCCGCTAAGTGATGATTTGATGGTATCTCGAACGGGAACGTACCAGGATGTCGCGGTGATTGCTCTGCCTTACGATGCTTACGAACCGATGGAGGAAGGAAAAAAACACCAACAGCTTTATAATGAGAGGCATCATCCCAAGAAACTAACTGTACCGTTCAAAGCAGAAGAAAGTGAGTTTGCTTTGTTTAGTGAAGAAATTCTAGCCCACCATAAAATGCGCGGCAGGAAATTCCGCGAAGTAATGCCGCTTGAGGATATTTTGAGATGGGAACAGGTTCAATTGCAGAATCAGTTATCGAAAACAATGTTCAGTAATATTCAGGTATCGATAGACTCGACCTGTAAGTTGGAAACTTTGGTGAACAATATGTCCTATATGGTGAAATATAAAGTTCCTCAAGCCCATTTTGGACAAATCACATTCAAGCTCTCGCCTAACTCTAACGATGATCCCGAAATACTGGAGACACTGATTAATCTCCTGAAGAAGGCCACTATGGACATGATTATCGTGCATCAAGACGAAGTGAGTCTGACGGTAGACCATCTTAATCCACTGAAAATAACCGAAATCTTAAAGCGAAGTTAATTTTTAAATAAGATGCAAATATTTCGGCTTTTTCTCCAATTCAGAGCTTGCTATTCCAACATGGTGAGAAGGTTGGTTGAACTAGCCCCGAACAGTAGTCCGGGGCTTATTTTACTCTTCGTACATCTTACAATAAGTTCGTGGAAGTAATTATCTTTATTCAATACCAATAGCACCCTTGTTACACTTATAAGTCTTTTTTCATAAAAACGCTGTAGGGGTCTTCGGTGTAATTCGCAAAAGGACTACATTGTTCAAATCCAAATTGTTTATATAATTTTATAGCTGGTTCGAAAGATGCCATGGATCCGGTCTCCAAGCTTAATCGCCGATAGCCTCTCCGTTTGGATTCCTCAATAATATGGGCGAGCATATTTGATGCGACACCCTTCCTTAGATGCTTGGTAGAAGTACGCATGGACTTAATTTCACCATGTTGTTTATCCAATTCTTTAATAGCGCCACAGCCCAAAAGCTCGTTTTGTTCCCAAATGCTGAAAAAGGTAATTTCAGGCGATGTTAATTCATCCAAATTTAATGCATGCACACTCTCAGGAGGAGAATTTTCAAACATGTTCTGTAGATGTTCCTTGATAAACGCTATTATTTCGGTTCCTGTTAAATCATCGATTTTTATCTCCATACGATTCACTCCCACTGCTTTCTTCAATAATTCAATACAGTACAAGCATACACAAAATTATTATTGTTGCAAATGTAATAAAATTAGAGTTCTCGGATGAGTGGATGAAGGAGATGCTTTGTGAATTTCGAATCGTCGCGAGGGCGTTACATTCCATTAGTCAAACAGAGTTTATTGAAAAGAGAAAAGGGGATTTCATAAAAAGAGAAATAAACGAGAGTATTGATCATAGAAATCAAAAAAAGAACCTGATTCATTAATCAGGTTCTTTCATATTGCATATAAAAATACACGATGATATAATAAGGACGCGATTAAATTAATGTATTTGGATATAAATTATCTATCATATATATTTAATATATCACGCCGGTACGTTTTTGTCAAACCTTTTTTCAGTTTTATAATAAGGAGCGATGTTAAATGAGTACTTTGGTTCTCGGTTTTCAAGAAATGGATAAAACGCAGCTTTCGCTCGTTGGCGGAAAAGGGTTGAATTTAGGGACATTATCTAAAATTAAAGGAATAACCGTTCCCGAAGGATTTTGTGTTACGACTGTAGGATATCAAATAGCCATTGAACAAAATGAATCATATCATGCTTTGTTGGTTCAATTATCCATGCTAAAAGTAAAAGATCGAGATCAAATTAATGAAATCAGCCTAAAGATTCGACAAATCATTATGAATATAGAGATTCCTTCTGATGTTAAGGAAGCCGTTACTCATTATCTCTCACTGGTTGGTAATGAACATGCTTATGCCGTGCGGTCTAGTGCAACTGCTGAAGATCTGCCACATGCCTCTTTTGCGGGCCAACAAGACACCTATTTAAATATCATTGGCCATGAAGCTATCATGCAGCATATTAGCAAATGTTGGGCATCTCTATTTACGGATCGTGCAGTCATTTACCGTATGCAAAATGGATTTGACCACAGGGAAGTTTTTATATCCGTAATTATTCAAAGGATGGTTTTCCCACAGGTTTCTGGAATTTTATTTACTGCTGATCCGATTACGTCTAACCGAAAGCTGTTATCCATTGATGCCAGTTTTGGACTTGGAGAAGCTCTGGTCTCTGGCTTGGTCTCTGCTGATAGTTATAAAGTTCAGGATGAGGTCATCGTCAGTAAGATAATCGCAACCAAAAAATTAGCTATCTACGGACTAAAAGAAGGCGGAACAGAGATTCAGCAAATCAATCCCCCACAGCAAAAGGCTCAAACGCTCACCGAACAACAAATTTTACAGCTTGCACGAATGGGTAGACAGATCGAAGCTTATTTTGGCTGCCCGCAAGATATCGAATGGTGTTTGGTCGATCATTCATTTTATATTGTCCAAAGTCGGCCAATCACGACATTGTATCCGATTCCGGAAGCGAATGATCAAGATAATCACGTTTATTTATCTGTGGGTCATCAACAAATGATGACCGACCCCATCACACCTCTAGGGTTATCTTTCTACTTATTAATTACTCCTGCACCTATGCGCAAAGCCGGTGGAAGGTTGTTTGTTGATGTTACGCCTATGCTGGCTTCGCCTACCAACAGAATAATGTTATTAGATAACGTGGGACAATCCGATCCGCTCATAAAAGACGCACTCACGACCGTTTTAGAGAGAGGAGATTTTATTAAATCGTTACCGGATGAGCAAAAAGCACCGAATCGCAGCAGAGGCAATACAACAATGTTGGCGCAAGTCGAAATCGATCCTTCAATCGTTACTAATTTAATTAAGAGTAATCAAACATCGATAGAAAAGTTAAAACAAAACATCCAAACGAAATCAGGATCGGATTTAATTGATTTTATTCAAGAAGATATCCTTGAACTAAAGAAAATTCTATTTGACCCGCAAAGTACAAGCGTATTTATGGCTGCTATGAATGCCTCAACGTGGATCAATGAAAAAATGAATGAGTGGTTAGGTGAAAAAAACGCAGCAGACAAGCTTTCTCAATCTGTACCAAACAATATTACTTCGGAAATGGGATTAGCACTATTGGATGTTGCAGATAAGATTCGTCCTTATCCAGAAGTCATTGATTATTTACAGCATGTTAAAGATGATCGTTTTCTGGATGAACTCGTTAAGTTTGACGGCGGACAGGAATCGAAGGACGCGATCAATGCTTATCTCCATAAATACGGTATGCGATGTGCCGGTGAAATCGATATCTCTAAAGCTCGTTGGTCGGAAAAACCGCTCACGCTTGTCCCGATTATTCTAGGTAACATTAAAAACCTTGAGCCTAATACCGGCAAACGTAAATTTGAGCAGGGGCGGCAGGAAGCGTTAGAAAAAGAACAAGAGTTATTACATCGATTAAATCAACTGCCAGGCGGTGAACAAAAAGCTGAAGAGACCAAACGAATGATCAGCATCATCCGAACGTACATCGGTTATCGTGAGTATCCCAAATACGGAATGATTAATCGCTACTTCGTTTATAAACAGGCTTTACTGAGAGAAGCCGAACAACTCGTATATGCGGGCATCATTCATGACAGAGAAGATATTTACTATCTCTCGTTTGATGAACTTCGTGATGTCGTACGCACGAATACATTGGATAACCAAATCATCAACAGACGAAAAATCGAGTACAAATTATTCGAAAAATTAACTCCCCCACGCGTTATGACGTCCGATGGTGAGATCATCGCCGGGAAGTACGCACGAGAAAATCTTCCAGCCGACGCTATTGTAGGTCTGCCTGTTTCCGCCGGCGTGGTTGAGGGACGCGCACGTGTCATCTTAAGTATGGAAGATGCAGATCTAGAAGATGGAGATATTTTAATAACTTCCTTTACAGATCCAGGCTGGACACCATTGTTTGTATCCATTAAAGGACTAGTCACCGAAGTGGGTGGACTGATGACTCATGGAGCAGTGATCGCGCGAGAATATGGTCTGCCAGCCGTTGTTGGAGTGGAGAATGCTACCAAGCTAATAAAAGATGGGCAGCGAATTCGAGTACATGGAACAGATGGCTATATCGAAATATTGTAATGAATGAATATTAAATCTTTTATCGAAATTTGATTTCTTTATATGTACCACAAAATGCAGCAGCCGAAGGGCTGCTTTTTTTTGTCAAGCGACTTTGCAGGTTGGCCATACGAATATCGTAATGACGTTGGAATATAGCCAAATAAGTTTTTGTTGTGGACTTATCTTCTATTGTGACGAACAATTGAATCTAAAAGTCAACAAATCATCTGTTTTGTTTATTTTTCATCATATAGTGTGTACTATTTAATTATTGTGTTGTATTATATGGGTGAGAGGCGTCAAATGATAATCACATTAAACGAAGAGTCATGAATTACCCCCATGGCTTGAATGCTCCTTGGCGCATTTTGCAAGAAATTAAACGGTCTTCAGGAGGCGGAGTACTAATGGAATACCAAAGCGTTGCAATGAACGGCAGTAACAAAAAGAAAGACGGTTTGGAGCTTGGTTACGTAATTTGTAAAAGATGCGACTCGTTAATCGCGACTCTTCCAACAAATCGTGTAAAGCGTTTCTATGGTGAATGCTCTGAAGGCTGCAAAAGCGAAATTGAAGGAGCGAGAGAATTTGACTAGTGCAAAATGGGTTTTTGATTTTAACGAGGGTGACGGCAAAATGCGTTCGCTGCTAGGAGGCAAAGGGGCAAACCTTGCAGAGATGACTAGAGCGGGTATGCCCGTTCCGCCTGGATTTACGATAACGACAGAAGCTTGTTTACGATTTTTCAATCGCGGATATAAGATCGATGAGCTATTGAAAGATCAACTATTTGAAGCGTTGGGAACATTAGAGAAGCAAAAAGGACAACGTTTGGGTGATCCCCTTTCCCCGTTGCTAGTATCGGTTCGTTCAGGCTCAGTGACCTCCATGCCCGGTATGATGGACACCATTCTAAATTTAGGATTGAATGATGAAACGGTTCGAGGACTTGCCGCCATAACGAAAAATCCTCGATTTGCTTACGATTGCTATAGAAGGTTAATTCAAATGTTTGGAAACGTCGTATTTGGCATCGGACATCATTTTTTTGAATATCAGCTCACAGCGCTTCTCCGGGAAGAAGGGCTTGATCATGAACAAGACCTCACGGAAGCGGCATTACGACAGATCGTCGACAGGTATAAGAAATGTGTGATCGAGCAGGCTGGACGGCCTTTTCCTCAAGATCCACACGAACAATTGCTGCTTGCGATTGAAGCGGTGTTCAAGTCTTGGCACAATCCTAGAGCAAAATACTATCGGAAAATAAACCACATATCGGATAAGCAAGGGACGGCTGTTACTATTCAAAACATGGTTTTTGGAAATACAGGCGAAACGAGCGGAACCGGCGTGCTTTTCTCTAGAAATCCTTCTACTGGCGCAAACGAATTATATGGCGAGTTTCTCTTTAACGCGCAAGGCGAAGATGTGGTAGCCGGAATTAGAACCCCTCTTCCCATCCTTCGGTTAGAAGCAGCCATGCCTGCAGCATTTGAACAGCTAGTCGATGTGGCTAAACGTCTAGAACGGCATTTTAAAGATATGCAAGATATCGAGTTTACGATTGAGCAGGGTAAGCTGTACATACTCCAAACTAGAAGCGGTAAACGAAATGCCCAAGCGGCTGTACGATTAGCAGTAGAATTCGTGCACGAACAAGTGATAACGAAGGAAGAGGCCATCCTGCGGATTGAGCCCTCACATCTCGATCAACTCCTGCACAGGGGTTTAAATGAATTCCAAATTCAAAACGTTTTAGCTGTTGGTTTGGCAGCTTCTCCGGGTGCGTCGACAGGCCAACTTGTATTCGATACCGACCAAGCCGTGGCATGGAGCAAAGCCGGTAAAAAGGTGATTCTGGCAAGACAGGAAACGACTCCCGAGGATATCCAAGGCATGCTAATTTCGGAAGGGGTGTTAACCAGCAGAGGAGGATTGACTAGCCATGCAGCGGTAGTGGCTCGTGGAATGGGGAAGTCTTGTGTGTGCGGATGCGAGGCTGTCCGAATTGATCCGGTAAACAAGGCGATGTATGTTGCTTCTTCTGTTATCCATGAAGGAGATTGGATTACACTGGACGGCGGTACAGGCCAAATTATCGAAGGCAAAGTATCCTTGCACGAAGCGGAAATGTCGATTGAGCTTGAAGAAATACTTCGTTGGAGCGATGAAATTCGAAAGTTAAAGGTATTAGCTAATGCAGATACTCCCCGTGATGCAGCCGTGGCTAGGAAACTTGGAGCAGAAGGGATCGGCTTATGCCGGACAGAGCATATGTTCTTTTCACCCTTTAGGCTGCCGGTTGTGCAGCGGATGATACTTGCGGATTCAATTGATGAAAGAAAGGCGGTACTGGAAGAAATTCTCCCGATGCAGCAATCCGATTTCCTTGAACTGTTCAAGGAGATGTCGGGGCTTCCCGTGACGATCCGGTTATTGGATCCGCCGCTTCATGAATTTTTGCCTAATCTCGATGAACTCCGCGAACAAATGCTCCATCTAGAGCGTGAAGAACAGCTAGCTGTACTTGTTGAAGATAAAGAGGCATCACGGCTGAAACAACAACAGTTAAGCGCATTCATCCTGAAGACGGAGGCATTGCAAGAAAAAAATCCTATGCTAGGACAGCGCGGTTGCAGAGTCGGCATCGTATATCCGGAAATCTATGATATGCAGATCGAAGCTATATTCAAGGCATTCTCCCGTTGTTTGGACGAAGGTGTAGAAGTCATACCTGAACTAATGATTCCATTGGTAGGAGATGTGGCTGAATTAAAAGCGATGCGGGAACTCGTTGATAAAGTAGCGCTGCAAGTGCTTGGCAAAGAAAAAATACAGGCCTGCCCGTATAAAGTAGGTACCATGATTGAAGTGCCGCGCGCGGCGTTAACGGCTAAAAAGATAGCTGCGCAAGCCGATTTCTTTTCTTTCGGCACCAATGATTTAACTCAAATGACTTATGGATACAGCCGTGATGATGCAGAGCATAAATTCCTTGCCCATTATCTTGATCATAACATTTTGCCACATAATCCTTTTGAAGTGCTGGATCACGAAGGCGTCGGACAACTGATTGAAATGGCCGTTGCTTCGGGGCGCAGCGTAAAGCCTCGTATCAAAACAGGCATCTGCGGGGAGCATGGCGGCGATCGCCAGTCCATCATGTTCTGCCATAACGCGGGTTTGAATTATGTGAGCTGCTCGCCATATCGAATTCCTTTAGCTCGGATTGCAGCAGCTCAAGCAGCTATACAGTTTAAAGATGAGAAAAATGTTTTGCCTGCCGTATAACTAACTATTAATGGAGGAATACACATGGAACAAACATTTATTATGGTTAAACCGGATGGAGTCAGCAGAGGTCTTATTGGCGAAATTGTTATAAGGTTTGAGCGGAAGGGCTTCACTTTGACCGATGCCAAATTAATGACGGTACCGAAAGAGAAGGCAGAAGAACATTATTCGGATTTAAAAGAAAAACCGTTTTTTCAGGAATTGGTGGATTTTATTTCTGTCGGTCCAGTATTTGCTATGGTTTGGGAAGGCAGGAATGCCGTAAAACAATCAAGAGTGTTGATTGGTGCAACAAATCCCGTTGACGCTGATGTAGGAACGATTCGCGGAGACTTTGCGACCGACATTGCCAGTAATATCATTCATGGTTCTGATTCCATTGAGAGTGCAGAAAGGGAGATTCAACTATTTTTTGGTAAGCAACCGGTATTGGTATCTTGATGCATATTAGTTAGTTAAATTGAATTTAAAGAAGATCGAATGTCTGTCCTTTCGTTCACCATGAGCGGAGGGGCAGACATTTTTTGCTTTTCGATCGGGTAAGATCTATAAATCATTGCCGATGCTGCTTCCGGTATTGTGACGGATTGATTCCGTAGAAGCTGGTAAATTGCCTGGTAAAATAATCAGACGAATTGAAACCAACACCGAGAGCAATCTCGGTAATTGGGCGCATCGTGTATTGCAGCAATTTCTCTGCTTGCTTTAATCTGTATTTCATCAGTGTTTCAATAATGGAGTCTCCGACCTGCTCCTTGAACAGGTGAGAGAGACGGGAGGGAGACAAGCACACCTTATTGGCAAGGTCCTCCACAAGAAAATCTTCTGTATAATGCTCAGATAGGATATCGAGTATTTCTTTCACTCGCGAATCTAGCTTCTTCTGTTGATTCTGGCTGGCAACCAGCAGGATGATTTCTTCAAGCGCGTTCAAGGTCAACTCGTCACGAAGCAATCCATAACCATCAAGTCTATAGGAAAGTACTCTCCGAAAAGCCGACTCTAACGCTTGGCGGGACTTCTCATCATCAAAGTGGAGGTGAAAGACAGGACCTTCCGTGTTACTGGTTGGAATCCAGTCCATCCATGACAAACGAGGCACGAAGTGTGCCCACAGCTTCTCCCAAGTATGCCCTTCTTCGGTGAAATAGTTTTGTATGGTTCCGGGCGATACAAGGGTCAACGTCCCCGAAGTACATGTCAGATAACCTTTCCTGCCATTATTTATACATCCTTTACCTGATAGTGTGTACATAATAAGCCAATCCTTCGTCCCTTGCGGCCGATAACAGGTGTATCCATGAGGCTCGTTGTAGTGATCAGATATAAGGATTCCAGGCGGATGCGTATATTGCATATTATATTGATGAATAGCAGGATAAGTAGGATTTTCAGCCATATGATCATTCCTTTCATTCCCCCTCTATTTTACAATAAAATACGAGACAACCACAATGTGAAACCGTTTACTATACTACCTCAAGGAGTTGGACATATGGAACAGATGCAGCAGTATGATACTGAAATTCTTAATATGAAGGGGCAATGGAGTTACGCCCTGGACCCTCAAGATATCGGTGAGAGTGAACGCTGGTACCAGTCACAGATTGCTGGACAGGAAGACGTTGTAACACTTCCAGGAACCCTAACGCTGAATGGTGTTGGAGACGTCCAGGAGTGGAGCGAGGAGATGAATCGTGAATCGGTACGCTCTCTGCGTCAGCGTCATTCTTATATTGGAGCCGCATGGTATGAATATGAGACAGAAGTATCGGCCGAATGGATAGGCAAACGATTCGAAATCTTTTTGGAACGGGTAATGTTCCAATCCACGTTATGGGTGAATGGTCAATTCGCAGGCTGTCAGGACAGTTTATCTATTCCCCATACTTACGACGCAACTGCATTCATTAAAACGGGAGAAAAGAATCGATTTACGATTCGCATCGACAATCGCGATATTCAGAATCTAGGAAGTTATCCAAGCGCTTATACGGAAGAAACACAATCAATTTGGAACGGAATAATAGGGCGAATCGAGCTTCAAGCTTTGGAGCAAATATGGCTAAGCAACTTGCAGATTTTCCCTGACCCAAAGCAGCGTACGGTTAAACTGTTGGGTACGTATTATAATACGTCATCTATGGAGGCGCGAGCTGAGATTAATATTTCGGCTCGTATTAAGCATGGGCAAACACGACATGAGGCACCTACGATATCGAAAAATCTGGTAATCGCCGCGTCCTCGTCAAAAACCTTTGAATGGATGTACGAAATGGGGGATGGTGCACTGCTGTGGGACGAATTTTTACCAAACATCTATGAGATGAGACTTGAAAACCGATTTATCCTCGGAGATGTGCAGGTAGATTCAACAGAAACGCAGACATTCGGCCTGCGTAGTTTTCAGAACAATGGAAGGATATTGGAGGTTAACGGCCGTCCAATCTTTTTGAGAGGCACGCTGGAGTGCTGCATATTTCCGCTAACAGGTCATCCACCGATGGAGCTTGATGCGTGGCTCAACCTATTCGGGACGGCGAGAGATTACGGCTTGAACCATATCCGTTTCCATTCTTGGTGCCCTCCGAAGGCGGCTTTCGAAGCCGCAGACCAATTAGGCATCTACGTGCAAGTGGAAAGTCCGATATGGATGGATACTTGGAACTTGCCTGTCGGGACCCATCCGGAGCATTACACGTATTTGCCGGAAGAAGCACGCCGCATACTAGATGCCTACGGGAATCATCCTTCGTTCTGCATATACAGCAACGGGAATGAGCTTAACGGTGATTTTAATTTACTTCATCAGATGGTTGCAGAGCTGAAAGAGAACGACAATAGACGCCTGTACACATTGACGACGAATTGGGATCGCCCGCTAGATCCAGAAGATGATTTGTTCTGCTCCCAGACAGTTGACGGCGTCGGTGCTAGAGGACAGTATTTCCCAGAGCAATTGTCCGATACCACTCAACTTGACTTCCGTGTTGCCGTTTCTAAGCGGCCTGTTCCCGTTGTCACCCATGAAGTGGGCCAATACACCGTATATCCGGATGTAGAGGAAATTGATTCTTATAGCGGAGCACTGCGCCCGGTCAATCTGGAAGTCATTAGAGCGGATTTAAAGAAGCGCGGCTTGCTCGGCGATATCCGTAAGTTTGTTCATGGTTCAGGCATGCTGGCACTTCAGCTTTATAGAGATGAGATTGAAGCTGCACTTCGCACACCAGAGCTTGGTGGATTCCAATTGCTTGATTTACATGATTTTCCGGGTCAAAGCACGGCAACAGTAGGTATACTTAATGCGTTTTGGGAATCTAAGGGTTTAATTGAACCTCAACAATTCCGCGAGTTTTGCGCTCCAACTGTGCTATTACTTCGCATGTCAAAACGTATTTATACGACCGAAGACACCTTTCATGCAGAAGTGACGATTACAAATTACGGAGCAAGCGAGCTACCTGCCTCCAATGTCAAATGGACCATTGCCGATGGAGAAGGACGTGTCCTTGACAGCGGACTGCTGCAATCAGCTATTATCACTTTTGGCGCTGACATACCTATCGGTCAATTCATTTCGGACGTGCTGAAGACTATTATTCAAAGCGATAGACTGACGATATTACTGGAATGGATAGGAAGCGACATTCGAAGTGAATGGCCAATATGGGTATATGCCTCTACGGCGGAACTGCAAGTTACGGAGGCGAATATTTTGGTGACGAGTCATCTAGACGGTGAGACAGAGCGCATGCTCGCAGAGGGACAGAATGTTCTCTTCCTTGCCTCAGGCGCCGGACTCGAGCATGCTGCTCCTGGGAAGTTTTACCCTGTGTTCTGGAGTCCGGTCCACTTTGCAACTGAGAATCCGTGCGGGATTGTCGTAAACTATAAACATCCTGCACTGACTGGTTTCCCTACGCTGAGCTATGCTGAGCATCAATGGAAGGATCTGCTCGATCGTTCCGTATCGCTCGCCATTAATGACGAATTGCCGTTTAATCCGATTGTTCAGGTAATACCTAATTTTTATCATAATCGAAAGCTTACAAACCTGACAGAATATAGGGTCGGCAAGGGCAAGCTAATCATTTGCGGTATTAATATAGAGGAGGATTTGGCGAACAGGCCGGCGGCGGCACAGCTTCGCAGCAGTCTAATCGCCTATATAGCCAGGGATGATTTTGCTCCCGAGGTAACTTTGGACATGAAAGGGCTTCGGAAGCTGCTGAAGAAGAAAGAGCCTCACGAAGGTGACGGAGCCAATCAGGCCATTGCGGGACGTGAGCTTGGCATAGGCAAACCAGCTTCAAGCGATAGCGTGAAAGATGACAACCATGCACCGTTTAAAGGAAATGATGGAATTGGGCATACCTTGTGGCTTGCGTCAGACGACAGTGTGGGTCACTGGTGGCAGGTAGACCTCATCGAGGCACGAGCGATCATCGGAACCAAGGTGAAGTTCCATCAGGAAGGGAATTTCCTATATGTCATTCAAGTTTCTACTGATGGAATTGATTGGAGCGTAGCAGCGAACCAAACGGGACAAACTTCTACTGAGCAGACACGTATCGATCATTTTGCCGCGAATGGAAGGTATGTCAGGATTGTATACAATGGCTTGCCGGCAAACGTTCACGCTGGACATTTCACTTTCGAGGTTTATGGCAATTAAATAATATGACCATCAGCAGACAAGCTGAGGAATGTGGCAGTCATCGACCCACTCGCTGAGATTGTAAACAGCGAGTGGGAAGCGGTGGCTGCTTTTCTAACCTTCGGTTTGACGACATAAATGCAATTATTTATTTAAGGCGTTACGAACAATCGGTGCAACTTTATTTGCTAATAAATCAATAGCTCTCTCAACACGCGCGGAAGGCTGATTACCCATATCAAATTGCCCCATAAAACGAGTATGGCCAAATAGCTCATGCTGATACAAAATTTTCTCCGCCAGTTCCTCAGCACTGCCAACGGCTAAAATTTGATTCGCGGCACGCTGTGACATCATTTGCTCCACTGAAACAGGGGAGAAGAACTGTCTACGATCTTTCATAAAATGTCCCATGTATTGATTGTAATGAGGTGTAAACTCACGCATCGCTTGTTTACCATCTTCAGCAATGTAGCTATGACCGGTAACTGAAACTTGTAATTTTGATAAATCATGTCCAGCTTTTTTTGCTGCTTTCCAATACAGTGTAGCTAAATATTGAACGCGCTCTGGCTCGCCAGCTAATAGCCCAAGTGCCATATTTGCACCAAGCACTCCCGCACGTTCTGCACTGGCAGGTGTTCCACCTACACCAATCCACATTGGAATATTTGGTTGAACGGGGCGTGGAGCGATTTGTGCATGATGAAGAGGTGAACGGAAATCACCTTGCCAGCTGACTACTTCTTGCTCTTGCAATTGCATGAAAAGTCCAAGCTTCTCTTCAAACAATTGATCGTAATCATCTAAGCTGGCCCCAAAAAGGGAGAAGCTCTCTAAAAAGGCACCACGCCCCAAAATAATTTCGGTTCGTCCACCGTTTAATAAATCAAGTGTGGCAATGTCCTCATAAACTCGTACAGGATCAGCTGTACTAATAACAGATAATGTACTTGTTAACTTAATCTTTTTTGTTTCTCGTGAAATGGCTCCTAGAATGGTAGCGTAGCTTGATGTGACAAAGTCCAAACGGTGATGCTCACCTATCCCAAATACATCGAGTCCTGCTTCATCAGCCCACTTTGCCATTTGAATAATATTCTCAACTCGTTCCTTAGCAGACAATACATTGGCATTAGCATCCGGGATGCGTTCACCTAACGAATATACTCCGAATTCGAAATTCATTTCTTCACCTACTTACAAAAGAATAAGAAAATCGTTTAGCTTAATAATTGTTGTAATGCCTCTTTGACAGAGGTTGGTTTGCGACCAAGGAGCATTTCTAAATCAGAATGAGTATTTTCTAGTCCGCCTTCACGAATCCCTTGTTGAGTCATCACAAGAATGGTGACTAGGTCTTCTGGTAAACCCGCACCTGTTAACATTTCACCATAAGCAGCATCATCAACAGCCAATAGTGGAATATCTTTGTCCGTTACTTCGTTTAATGCACCTACAAATTGTTGCTGTGTCAGGTTCTCACCAGATAATTCGTATGCTTTTTGATCATGACCATCGCCTATAAGAACGTTTGCTGTTGCTTCCGCCAAGTCTGGGCGGTATACCCAGCCAACATGACCTGTACCTGCAGAAGTAACCCAGGGTGCACCGTTCAAACATTGCTGAATGGTCCCTAACTCATTCTCTACATACCAGTTATTGCGAACAAACACGTACGAAATGCCAGATGCTTTAATAATCTCTTCACGAATACGGTGAATACCTGCAAGAAAGAATTCACTCACATCAGCACGTGGTGCACTCGAATAAACGATTTGTGCAACGCGAGCTTCTACTGCTGCCTCTACAGCATTTGTTTGTTGACGGATTGAAGAATCTGCATCGCCAAATGTCGAAACTATAAATACACGATCTATACCTTGGAACGCCTGAACCAGTGTATCTTTCTTTTCGAAGTCCGTTTCGCGGACCTCAATCCCTTGTCCAATGAAAGCTTCTGCTTTCTCTGATTGTGTGTCCCGTACACCTGCAATAATATGTGAAGTCGGTATTTTCTCGGCTAAGCTTTCTACAATTTGGGAACCTAATTTGCCTGATGCACCCGTTACTAAAATTCTCATTTTTCTTTCCTCCATTTTGGGATAGATTCATCCTGGATTGCTTGCAGCATGTTCACTTTCCGGATGTACAACACTTGTTGTATAATTTAGTTTAAATCTCTTTTAATATCTGAACAATCAACAATATAAGTGAAAGATTGTATATACGACATTTCATCTCAAATGTCGAAAAACAGGAGTGAATAATATGGAAAAATCGTTAGATCCACGGTTCCTAAGAACACGTAAACTGATTATGGATGCATTTATGGAGTTAGTCGTAGAGAAGGACTTTAAAGATATAACGATAAAAGATATTACCCAAATGGCAACTGTTAATCGCGCAACCTTTTATTATCATTACTACGATAAATATGACTTAATGGAGAACATGCTTAGTGAAAATGTGTTACAGGGAGTATTAAAAGATGTAACCTCGCATGAATCTTTAACGACGGAAGCTTTAAATGATATTTTATTAAGTTTAATCTCCTTACAAAGTGGGTTAGCCAATCAATGTTCACGAAGTTATGAGGCATTCACACCCAAAATTGAAACCATCATCAAGGAAGAACTCGGCAAAGCTTTTAAAGCTTTGCTAAAGCAAGAATACCCAGATTGGACTTCTGAAAAATTGGAATTGCATAGTATGATGATAAGCTGGAGCATATTTGGCATGTCAACCAAATATGTGAAAAATGGAAATAAGCCATCGGAAGATTTGACGAAGGAAATTTTTAATACATTATTAAATAGATAACAACAGGGATTTTTCCACAAGTGAATTAAACGCCAAATATGACCAACGCTGTACTACCGCATAGGAGAATTCAAAATTCCGGTCATATTATCAACTTCTCTTCCATTGGTGGATTAACTTCATTCCCAACACTTGGTTATTATCTCGCAACAAAATATGCCATTGAAGGTATTTCTGATAGTCTTGCTAAAGAAGTAGCCTCATTCAACATTCATGTGACTTTGATCGAGCCAAGCAGCTTCAGTACAGACAGGGTGGTTGTTCTTCGGTAAAAACAGATACGACAATTGCAGAATTAAAGGAATCATTTGTTGGCCAAATCTCACAAGTATGGAAGAGCGGAAAAAAACGACGATCAAAGTGGTTTTCAAAAAATAAACGATTTTAAATTTGAAGGGATTGTCTGACTTTCACAGTCGGACAATCCCTTCATTTTTTTATGTTTAACATTAAGTTCGTTCAACAGCAATTAGAGAAAATTTCGTTAGGCAGTATGCTTCATGCAACGTTATCTCATAAATCATGCCAAAAACAATAACACGAAATTAATTGACTAGATGTAATTTAAAATATATAATAAGTTACGAAGTGTAATTAATGAATCTTAGGAGGACAACATCATGTCACTGGAAATTTTAGAAGCAAAATTGGAGTTAAGACAATTAGTAGATTCTTATGCCACTCTTACAGATGCAAAAAAAGTATCGGAGCAAATGCTTTTATTTACGCCTGATACAAGGTTCAAGGTTTACTTTGGTGAACAATTGGTATCCGATGTTACAGGGACAGAACAGCTGGAACAGGAGTTCAACGGACATGTTTCCCTTGTGAAACGTTACTTCTCTACAAACGCACAACACACTGTGAAAATAGATGGTGAAACTGCTACTGGCGTTTTATTCTCACAGACGAAAATGGTGAGAGATGAAGAGGGCATCGAAATGATTACTGACTATAGCGTTCAATATCATGATGTATATGTACTTCAGAATGGAAAATGGCTAATAAAGGAACGCATTTCACACTACATCATTGTCGAAACAAGACCATTGAAAGGGTAATGTAATATTCGAGTCAAATATGGAAAGGATGGGATCGATTTATATACGATCCCGTCCTTTTTGCATGGAACCAAAACCATGATGATGCATGTTATAAAATGACCCCCATTGATAGCATGATGGGTTACTCGCCATTACATTGCTGATCGTTTATAATTAGAGGTATCGATGCCAATGCATAAAATCTCTGATTGGGGAGTCTGAAACATGAAGTACCAGCGCGCAAGATCTGAAGAACAGATTCAAGATCGAATTCAAGAAATCGTTGCAGCAGCATCCATGATCTATGACGCAGAAGGCTACGAAGGATTGAATTTCACTACGATATCAGAATACACAAAATTCACAAGACCAAACATATATAAGTATTTCAAAACAAAAGAAGAAATTATCCTCTTAATCCTAAACCAGGATCTTGAGTCTTGGATTTTCGAACTAAGCAAGTCATTTCACATTAATAAGCTGTATTCTATTCAAGAGATCGGAGAAATTTGGACGGATACGTTAATGAAGCATGAACGCCTAATCGAGTTACATGCTATTCTCTACACCACTATTGAGAAAAATGTTTCAGTGGAAGCACTTGCTGAATTCGAGAAAAAATCGATAGCGAATAATTCCGCAATCTTTAATCTGGTAAGTCAACTTTTCCCAAAAGCAGGCGTGGGTAGTATTACGAACTTTATCTATGCTGCTTTTACACTGGCTTTTGGTTTGTATCCGATGAGTAAATTAAGCGAATTACAAATAGACGCAATCAAGTTATCCGGTTCGATCTATACACCACCTGATTTCAAGAGAACTTATCTTGCTTCACTATACCAATTAATGTATTGCTTGGAACATTCCATTGTGATTGAATGACAAAGCGAGTATAAGACTAAGATAACCGCGTTATGCGTGGTTTTTTTGTATACTAGAACGGCACTCTGATTTTCAGGAGCGATACAGTGAACACTCATCCCTAAGGCTTTTCTCCGAATTCCTTACCGAAATCCTGCATCTTCTCCAGGATTGGCAGTAATTTAACTCCCTTGTCTGTTAATGAATACTCTACTCGCGGAGGAACTTCCGGATGAACATCACGTTTAATCACTCCATCGTTCTCAAGCTCTTTAAGCTGCTTTGTGAGAGAGCCTTGTGATAAACCTCCTAGAAATCTTTTTATATCTGAATAACGGCGTGTTTCTCCTTTTAGATACCATAATATAAAGTATTTCCAACGTCCTGAAAGCACATTTTGGGTAAAGGCAATCGCATACATATCCCTTTTTTCATCGATAAACGTTTTATCAAATCCTTCATTACAAACCCTCATGGATACCGCTCCTAATCTAAAGGTACAAAAAAATGTACTAGGTTCATTTATATTGCCCTCTTTGCAAATTAAACAAATGAATTTATGATGATGTTAATGTCACTGAACAGAACAACATGCTTCAACACTTAGTTAGCAGGCTAAATATTATTTTACCACAAAAAAAGTGAACCAATTCTGTGTCTATCCGCTTGAACTAGCTAAATTGACACCTGTATTTTACCATGATACATTTAGTCTGCTAAATATGATACGGATGGTTGGAGGTGAGTCCATGACAGATGCAGTGGATTGTGATATTCGTCAGTCGTTAGATCGGATTTCCTCACAGATGCGTCGAAATTATGGTGAATCTCTACGAGAGCTTAGCCTTTATGTTGGTCAAGATAATCTCCTGTATCGCTTATGGTTAGGCGATGGGGTAACTCAAATGCAATTATGTGATCACTTAAAATGCGAACCGCCTACAGTAACGAACATGGTGAAATCACTGGAGCAGAACGGATTCATATACCGTAAACGTGATGAGCAAGATGCGAGGATCATGCGCATTTTTCTAACGGATAAAGGCAAAGCATTAGAGATACCAGTTGAGATGAAATGGAGACAGCATCAGGAGAAGTTACTTCAATCTATTTCTACGGAAGACCGGCTGATATTAAAACGATTAATGCAACAAATGGAGAGTAATCTGTTGTAGCTCTCTATTCTCCACTATATATTTAGCAAGCTAAATATATACAACAGATATTAGTAATCAAGTTAGCTGAGGAAAAGGAACCTCATTATAATATATACATTTAGTTAGCAGGCTAAATAAAATACACGAGTAGTTTTAACCGGAAGATAGATATTCATATATCCCTAGTATTTCACCAAAATTAATAATAAGGAGCTGTTTTATATGAGTAAAAAAATACGTACAGGTATTATTGGCGGTTCGATTAATAATGGATGGGCGAGAGGCACACATATTCCAGCTATCGAACAGCTGAATGAGTTTGAGCTTACAGCAGTCGGGACGAGCAATATGGATAGTGCAAAGAAGAGCGCTCAAGCTTTCGGCGCAGCCCACGGCTTTGATCAAATGGCGGATTTGGCTCAACATGCCGATGTGGATATGGTCGTCGTTAGTATTAACGTCAAGGACCATTATCATGCTGTCAAAGCCATTGCTCCTGCTGGAAAACCGATATACTGCGAATGGCCACTTGGATCAAATACTGCTGAAGCAATCGAAATGCAGGAATGGGCAGCTTCAAACCAGTTGCCCAACGCCATTGGATTACAGGCCAGGCAGGCTCCGGCTATTCAGTTTGTGAAAGACTTATTGGCAGAAGGTTATGTTGGAAAAGTATTGTCAGCTAATCTAAAGGTATTTATTGACGGGATGGGTGGCGTAGGTGATAAGTCTACTGCGTACTTATTTGATCGGAAAATTGGAGGGAACTTGCTCACCATTGTAGGGGGGCATAATCTGGATGCATTCACCTACATGCTTGGTGACTTTACAGAACTTTCTGCCGTCACCGCACAACAGTTTCCTGAAGTCGAATTAGTGGATATCCACAAAGTCATTAAGAAGACGACGGATGATCAAATTCTGATTACGGGAAAATTGATTAACGGTGCAGCTGCCAGTGTTCATATTCAAGGGGGAGTCAGACATCAGACAGGACTTACACTTGAAATCTTCGGAGACAAAGGCACAATCGTATTAAATGCGCCTGCTTCGATTCAATTCGGTTCACATCAATTACGGGGAGCAGGACCTACAGACCAAGAATTACATGAATTAACTATCCCAGATTCCTATTACTGGGTACCTGAATCCCTTAAAAGTGATTCAGGATTTGTTCTGAATATAGCTCAGGCATACCATAAGTTCGCCCAGGACATTCAGAAAGGAACATCCTTAACACCAGGTTTTGCGGATGCGGTCAAGCTTCATCAGTTACTTGATGCAGTGGAGATAGCAGCACAAACAGGAGTAAGGCAGTATTTATGAACTGAACTGAGTAAAAGGTACAAGAAACCTTACTGAATTATATGAAGAATAGGTCTGGACACACAGCTGTTCACGGTCAAATATTTCGCACTCGAGAGACGATTGCTTAAATAAACAGCGGCAGTCTAGGGACTTCATTACCTCGTCCAAGGCATGCCGCTGTTTTTTTGTTGAGACTTCTTTTCTATAGGTTCAGTTCAAGATATTAGAAAACGACTTTGCATGTTACAAAGTAGAAATGTCAATCACGAACCGATACCGTACATCACTTTTGAGGATACGCTCATACGATTCTCCAACTTGATCAGCATTGATCACTTCAATCTTAGGAGCAATGCCATGTTCCGCTGCAAAATCGAGCATTTCCTGCGTTTCACGAATTCCACCAACGAGCGAGCCGGCAATGCTGCGACGACCCATAATTAATGAGAATACATGAAACTTGTCTGATTCAGACGGTGCGCCAACATTTACAAGTGTTCCGTCAATACGAAGGAGTGATAAATACGCATCAACATCCAGATTTGCAGACACCGTGTTTAAGATCAGATCAAAACGACCAGCTAGTTGTGTAAATGTATCAGAATCACTTGTTGCAAAGTAATGATCTGCGCCAAATTTCAATGCTTCCTCTTTCTTATCATTAGAGCGACTCAATACGGTTACTTCCGCACCCAAAGCATGAGCAAATTGGATGGCTACATGTCCAAGGCCGCCCATTCCCAAGATGGCAACCTTCTTGCCTGGACCAACGTTCCAATGCTTTAGAGGAGAATATGTGGTAATACCTGCACATAATAGTGGGCTTGCCACATCCAAATTCAGACTGTCTGGGACCCGGACAACGAAACCTTCCGTAACAACGATTTTTTGACTATATCCTCCATAGGTTGGATTGCCATCATAATCTAAACCGTTATAGGTGTTGATAACGCCTTTCGTACAAAATTGCTCCTCGCCGCTGAGGCAGTATTCACATTCTCCGCAGGAATCAACAAAGCAACCAACGCCTACACGATCACCAACGACAAATTTGCTTACTTCTGATCCTACCGCTTCTACGACACCAGCAATTTCATGACCAGGAACCATCGGGAAGATTCCGCCACCCCACTCACCGAATGCGCTGTGAATATCAGAGTGACAAATACCGCTGAATTTAATATCAATCAAGATATCGTGTGATCGTAATTCTCTCCGTTCAATAGTGGTCTTTTCAAATGGTGCTTTTGCACTTGAGACACTGAGAACACTTGTCGTGATCTCGCCTTTATGATTATTACACATAAAATTACACAAACCTTTCTTTTGTCAAATAGATTGAAGATGTCATCCGCATCGATCAACTTTTTTTAAATTGATTTAAGAGCTGCAAGGATAGCTTACTCCTTAAAGTCGACTTTAAGGCAAGCATTTTTCCGAAAAAATGATGGGGAAGAAGAGAGTGCAGCGATCACTGCATTTCATTTTACGTGTAGTTCTTCATTAAGCTTTGTTTTGTGGTTTTGCTTTTCTAGTTCGTCGTAATATTCTATTTTCAATTCAATTTTGGCAAAAGCGCTATCCAAGTCTCTTTTTTTCTCCATCATTTTCTCTTTATGTTTTTCAAATATCTGTTTTCGTTGCAAGGCAGTGCCGTCTCCCTCTTTCGTTAGTTCCACAATCGCACGTAATTCGGAGAGAGGGATGTCCGTTTTTCGTAAACATACAATAAGTTCTAACCATAATAAATCGGATTCGTTAAAAATACGGTTGCCATGTTCATCCCTTTTAATAAAAGGGAGAAGACCCTCTTGTTCATAATATCGCAGTGTATGTGCGGGCAAACCGATCTTATCTGCAGCTTCTTTTATATGAAAATTCATGGTATCCTCCATAGTCTTAATGATATTTTTCGATTCATTTACTCAAGAATCCTATTTATTATAGATCTTAAAGTCCACTTTAATGCAACAACACTTTTTCATCTTCTGAAGTAGAATATCCCTTGACTTAAAGTCGACTTTAAGGGTTATTCTTGCTTTGCTTTAGAAAAGAATGAAGAAGTAGGGAAGGTTGGAGTTGGGGTTTTATGGATAAAAAAAGTAATTTGCTTATATTTATATTGGCGCTAGGCGTTTTCGGTATTTTGAATACCGAGATGGGGGTTATTGGTATATTGCCTTTGATTGCTGATTACTATGATGTCAGTGTGTCAAGAGCTGGATTGTTTGTGAGTCTTTTTGCACTTGTGGTTGCAATTTCTGCTCCGAGTATGCCGTTATTGTTTTCAGGTTTAAATCGTAAAAAGGCTATGTTACTTGTCCTCGGTATTTTCATTCTGGGTAACATTGTATCCATATTCGCAACTAACTTTACCATTGCAATAATTGCTCGTGTGATTCCAGCATTTTTTCATCCCATTTATTGTTCAATGGCTTTTACAGTAGCAGCTAACTCCGTTAGTCATGAAGAATCGCCAAAAGCTGTTTCTAAAATAATGTTAGGGGTATCCGCAGGTATAGTACTCGGTGTGCCCATCACAAGTTATATTGCTAATGAATCCTCACTTGAATTGGCCATGTTATTTTTTGCTTTCATAAATGCTATTACATTCCTTGCTACATTTCTATTAGTACCATCTATGCCTGTTAAGGAAAAACTTTCTTACGGATCACAATTAAGTGTGTTGAAAAGTTCAATAACTTGGCTTTCAATTGCCGCTGTTATTTTTATAAATGCATCAATATTTGGGGTTTATAGTTACCTTGCAGAGTATCTTGAAACCATCACTCATATATCCGGGAAAACGATTAGCTTAATGTTAGTCGTATATGGAGGGGCAAATGTGATTGGGAACATTTTAGCAGGGAAGTTGCTTACTAAAAATGCCATGAAAACGGTTGTCATTTTCCCTTTCGCATTAGTAGCCGTTTACATCCTATTATTCTCATTCGGACAACTGACTGCACCTATGGCTATCATTACATTGGTTTGGGGAATATTAGCTGGTATTGGAGGAAATATCGCTCAATTTTGGATCTCGTCTGCAGCTCCCAAAGCCCCTGATTTCGCAAATGGACTATTTTTATCATCAGCAAATATAGGAACAACAGTTGGTACAGCTGTTGGGGGATTTTTTATAACCGCATTCGGCACACCATACATCGTTATCGGGGGATTATTATCCGTGATACTGAGTGCACTGTTTATTTTGCTAAGAAACAACATGTTTAGAATTAGGAAACAGATTTAGATTTCTTTTTTTCAAAAAGCTATACGAAAGATGATTTCCTTCTTGACGACTATGGGTAATTGGGATAACTAAATCAATCAAGTTTCTTTCTCCTCGGTATCTTTAGCGACAGATGGTAAACATCATAACGGCGAATTCTTAGATGAGAAAGGCATGTACCCTTGTAATCCACAGTTGCCAAAGTCGGAGAACAAGAACATATATTCATTACAAGCCGCGCTTTTCGCGGCTTTTTGTTTTATGGATATATGTTCTTTTACAACCCATAAGACAAAAAAATATATCCTTGGCCGTTGCAATCGCTATTGACAAACCAACTACTACGTCATACTATATAGAGGTAGTAAGTAATACGCAATACCGGTCATACAGAATAGCTAGGAGTGATTGTGCTGGAAAATCTAACGGAAATGCTCAAAGGTTCGCTTGAGGGCTGCGTTCTTGAAATTATAAGCCGCAAAGAAACCTACGGCTACGAAATCACGCGGCGGCTGAACGCCCAAGGCTTCACAGATGTTGTGGAGGGAACGGTGTACACCATCCTAATCCGGCTTGAAAAAAGCAAGCTGGTCGAGATCACCAAGAAGCCCTCCGATATGGGGCCGCCGCGAAAGTTTTTCACACTAAACGACGCGGGACGTGAGGAGCTGCAAAGGTTCTGGGAAAAATGGGAATTTGTCTCGTCGAAAATCAACCAATTAAAGGAGGAGCAATAACCATGCTTGATTCTATTATTAAATTGTTAATTGGCGACTTGGAAGAAAAACGGGTTTATAAGCAATTTATGAAGCGAGTTGACGCCCTGCCGAAAGATTATCGATTTGCGTTTCGCAAAATTCAACATTATATGTTTAGCGTTGGCCCCCCAGGCGGTGACATGACGATATTTACAGACTTAACGATGTTTACGAACTTAGTGGATTTATTTGAAGAAAGCGCGGCAGAGGGCAGGCAGGTTCTTGATGTTATAGGCTGTGATGTCGGCAAATTTAGTGATGAGTTCATGCGAGCATCGGTTACCAATACTGAAACACTGCGAGAAAAACTAAACAAAGAGATAATGGAAAAATTTAATATGAAGGAGCAATAACGATGCTGGAGCTTATCAAAAAAATGATCGGGGATAAAAAAGAATATAAGGCGCAAATGACACGGATTGAAACACTGCCTGAAGACTACCAGTTCGTGTTTGAAAAGATCCATGGATACATGTGGAGCTTCGCAGTAGGAGATGGCTCTGACATGTTGAAAATTCAGCACGAAATGATCGAGTTGTTTGAAGCCAGCGCCGCAGACGGCAAGAACGTTCTTGACGTGACGGGCGAAGATGTTGCCGGGTTCTGCGATGAGTTTTTGCGCGATACGAGAAAGTGGACCGATAACTTTCGCAATAAATTAAACAGCGACTTGAGGAACAAATTCGGAAGGGGGGACAATTCTAAATGAAAGACATTGCAATCCAAGTAAAGGGTCTGCAAAAGTCCTACAAGCAGCATCAAGTCCTAAAAGACGTAACTTTCGAGGTGGAGCAGGGCAGTATTTTTGCTTTGCTCGGCTCCAATGGCGCGGGCAAGACAACCGCGGTCAAAATCCTCACCACGCTGCTCAATTCAGACAGCGGATCCGTTACCGTAAATGGATTCGACGTTACATCCAACCCCGACCAAGTGCGGCAGGCGATCAGTCTGACCGGACAATTTGCCGCTGTAGATGAAGTTTTGACCGGACGGGAAAATCTAATCATGATTGCAAAACTAAGATACCTCAAAAATCCACGTCAAGTTGCAGATGACTTGCTTAAGCGCTTTGGTCTGACAGAGGCTGCCGACCGCAAGGCGTCCACATATTCAGGTGGTATGCGCCGCAGGCTCGACATCGCCCTGAGTCTCGCGGGAAAACCGCAGATCGTTTTCCTTGACGAGCCGACAACTGGACTCGACCCCGAAGCACGCATCGAGGTTTGGAAGATGGTAAAGGAGCTGACCGCTGGAGGTACGACGATATTTCTCACCACGCAGTATTTGGAGGAGGCGGAGCAGCTTGCCGACCGTATTGCCATTCTTCACGAAGGAACAATTATTGCGAGCGGCACGCTCGCGGATCTGAAAAAGCTGTTCCCGCAAGCGAAGGTGGAGTATGTTGAAAAACAGCCATCGTTAGAAGAAATTTTCCTCGCAATCATCGGTAAGAAGGAGGCTATGTAAATGGAGACGGTAAAAAAACATTTTTTCAGCGATTTGAGCGTTATGCTTGGGCGCTCTATGCGCCATATTTTCCGCAGCTTGGACACCATCGTCACGGTCTGCTTAACTCCGATTGCGATGATGCTGCTGTTTGTCTATGTGTTTGGCGGCGCAATCCAAACCGGTACGGATAACTATGTGAACTACCTGTTGCCTGGTATCCTGCTGATTGCGATTGCAAGCGGTATATCTTATACGGCTTACCGCCTGTTTTTGGATAAGCAACGGGGCATAATTGAGCGGTTCCATTCCATGCCCATTTCTCGTTCCGCCGTGCTATGGGGGCATGTGCTGACCTCGGTGGTATCCAACGTTATTTCTGTTATCATCATCATTCTCGTAGCGCTCATTATGGGCTTTCGCTCGTCATCAGGGGTGCTGCCTTGGCTTGCCGTAGCCGGTATACTCGTGTTGTTTACGCTGGCTTTAACTTGGATCGCGGCGATTGCCGGACTGTCCGCCAAATCGGTGGAAGGCGCAAGCGCCTTTTCCTATCCGCTTATCTTCCTGCCGTTTATCAGCTCGGCGTTTGTGCCGACCGATTCAATGCAGACTGTCGTTCGCGTCTTTGCAGAAAACCAGCCGGTGACCTCGATCGTGGAAGCCATTCGTGCACTGCTGTCAGGTCAGCCGGTAGGCAATGATATATGGGTCGCTCTTGCATGGTGCATCGGAATCATGCTCGTGGCATATATCTTTGCTATGAGGGCGTATAAGAAACGATTTTAATTACAGAAGCGCGACCCAGTACTGTACCGGTACTGGGTTTTTCTATCCAATGATCATGTTCCTTCAACTTCAAGCTGAAGTAATGAAACTAGTACAAGGCGATGTTAAGATTCACATAAATTGTTTTCTGCACTCTTAATGACTGTAAGCCACCTTCCCAGGTGGTTTTTTATTTTTCATTGATATCGGTTTTTCACCAATATTCTTATGACTCTTTTATTTTTTATAGAACTATTTCCCATTTTAAACGCCTATAGAATTAACTTGATACGAAATACCAGGTAAAAATAGTACACCACAATGCGTCTAAATCCTGACCTGTAAATTCGAATGGTTATTTCTATAATAAAGTTATTCATAAGGGATCAACCGCAGGAGGTAAACAGCTATGGCTACTATAATCGACAAAGTAAAGAGTACGAAAAGTGAAAGGTGGTGGAATCAGTACCGAAAAGAAGCCATTGTGGGATGGCTTTTTCTAGCACCTGAAGCTATAGGGATTATAACGCTTGCTATTTTCCCATTGCTCTTTTCATTGTTTCTAAGCTTTACGGATTGGAATCTCATTGGTGGTTTTAAGGAAATGAACATGATCGGATTCGGGAATTTCGAGAGGATGTTGGACGATTCGAAATTCTGGAAGGGCTTAAAGAACAATTTGTTCTTTACTTCCGTTACGGTACCGGTGGGACTAATCATTGCGATGATTATGGCTGTTCTTGTGCACACGAAGGTCTATGCAAAAGGATTGTTCAAAATTTTGTTTTTTATTCCCTATATCTGTTCTACGGTTGCTATTGCAGCAGTGTGGGCCGCACTCTATCACCCTTCAAGCGGGCCAATCAATCAGTTTCTAATGGGGATTGGTTTCGACCACCCTCCGAAGTGGCTTGTTGATTCGGAATACGCGATCGTTTCGATCATGGTGATCGCCATTTGGCAGGCACTCGGCTATCAGATGATCATATTTCTCGCTGGATTGACGCAAATATCTGAAGATATATATGAGTCAGCAAGAATCGATGGAGCATCAGGTCTGCAGCAGTTCTGGTCCATCACGGTGCCGATGTTGGCTCCTACAACGCTATTTTTGACAATTACGACAGTCATCGGTTCTTTTAAAGTGTTTGATCTCATTAAATTTTTGACAGACGGTGGACCCAATGATGCATCGACTGTGCTTGTCTACCGAATTTATGAGGAGGGTTTTATTAATTTTAATATGGGTTACGCATCTGCGATGTCTTGGGTACTCTTTCTACTTGTGATCGCTGTATCGTCAGTAACCTGGATTATACAAGCCAGAGGGAAGCGGACATAAAGGAGGCATAGGAAAAATGTCATTAAAGAACTTAAAGCTTGACCGATTGCTTATAACCATTCTATTGTCGGCATGTTCAATCTTATTTATTGTTCCATTATTGTGGATGCTCTCCGCTTCAGCCAAGCTAGAGCGGGATGTCATGACTTATCCCATTCAATGGATTCCACAGCAGTGGAATTGGCTGGAAAACTTCCAGAAGGTATGGTTGGAAAATGTCCCTTTTACCTTGTTCTATTGGAATTCCTTCAAGCTTGCGATCATTTCTACGATAGCAACATTATTATTCTCGTCAATGGCTGCTTTTGCTTTCTCCAAGCTTCGTGCTCCTGGGAAAGGTATTATGTTTGCGCTTATGATGTCATTTATGATCATTCCTGATCAAGCAACACTTGTACCACGTTTTATCATGATTAAATGGCTAGGCTTGTATAATTCGCATGAAGGGCTAGTGCTAATGCTTGCTTTTTCAATGTACTTCACCTTTTTAATGAGGCAATTTATGATGGGAGTTCCTAATGATTTCATCGAAGCAGCGAAAATTGACGGAGCAGGTTATCTTAGGGTGTATGCACAAATTTTACTGCCATTGTCCAAGCCGATTTTGGCGACAGCAGGTATTATTAAGTTCATATGGACCTGGAATGACTATCAGAATCCTTTGATTTTCTTGTTTAAAAAGGAGCTATTTCCTCTACCACTGGGCATTCAATTTTTTCGGCAGGAATACTCTAACAACGTTTCGTTAATGATGATGGCTGCAGTGTCAGCAATCATTCCCCTTATCATCGTCTTTATCATTCTCCAAAAGGAGGTGATAAACGGGATTACTGTCGGAGGAGTAAAAGGATAATCTGGTTAAAGCAAAGTCAAAATAATGCAAGTGAAAAACTAGAGGGTAAATCATAAGTAATAAAGGGGATGCAAAATGAAAAAAATCATACTATTACTCACATTGTGTTCATTCATGTTAGTGGCTGCTTGCAGCAACAGTGGAAATGGAAATCAGGGAACACCCACGGAATCCGATGCTGGCTCGGCAGGGAACGAAGTCGTGACGTTAAAATTTTACACGAACGCTAAGGGTGAAAAAGGTGAACCCTTGATGAATATCGTGGAAGCGTTCAACGCTCAAAGCAAGAACGTCAAGGTAGAGCATGTAGCACTTGTGCAAAATAACGATTCACGTGAAATGCTTCAAAAGTTGGATGTGTTATCCTCTTCGGGAGAAGCGGTTGATATTGTTCTTTTAAATAACGAAGGTTATGTGTTGGAACGTGCAGGTAACGGGATGTTATATCCGCTGGATGAATTCTATGAAGCGAACCAGATTAATGCGGAAGATGAATTCTATCGCAATCCGAAATATGACGGAAAGTATTATGGTGCGATGACCGATGCAAGCTTCTGGTATGTGGCCATCAACGAAAATCATTTGAAGGAAGCCGGCTTGGACAAACCTTCATTCGATTGGACCTGGGATGATTTTAGGGAATATGCGAAAAAATTAAAGGAAAGCAAGGAAGGACGATTCGGAGCTTACTTCCACACTTTCGGGGAGTATGCCAATCTGATTGCGTACACCGATTTCAAGAATCCGCAGTTAAAAGAAGACGGTACTTTGTTGTTTGATGATCCAAGCTTCGAATATTGGTTCAATCTCCGCAGAGGGATGGAAGTGGAAGATAAGTCGGTAAGGCCGCTTGCTGATGTATTGGCTGCCAAACAGCATTGGGCCACTGATTTCATGAATGGTACAACTAGCATGATGCCAATTGCGATGTATTCGCTTGATGAAGCGTTTCTAAATGATACAAGCTATCCGAGAGATTTCAATATTACGTTTGCACCGCTACCTCGTTCATCCAAAGAAGTGGAGCCAGGTTTAACGAGCATAGGCGGCAGTTATCTTTCTATTCATAAAAATTCGAAGCATAAAGAGGCTGCTTTTGAGTTTATCAAGTTTGCAACGATGGAAGGAGCGACACTATCGGGCAGAATCCCAGGCTGGAAAAAAGCGGACGGAAAAGCTATTGTGACAGAAATTGTTGGTGATAAAAAGAATCTGGTGGACATGGACGCTTTGATTGCTACGCTCTTTGATGAGCGTGTCCGGACAGCTGGTTCCTCTGTGATTAGCGTTCCTTACCAGCAACAGTTGAAGAAGGTTGCCGAAGGTGGGATCAATAAGTTCTTGCTCGACGATGTACCGTTTGAAGAAGCACGCACGTTTATGCTGGATGAAGGACAAAAGATCATCATAAGCAATAAATAATCATTTGTATCGGGAGGTCGGCAATTGCCGATTTCCCTGTTTTCATTATGGAGTTTGATTATAATTGTGTAAAATGGATTGTAGGATTGGGGGGGGATACTTCATGCGTTGGTTATACCGAATTTCGTTCTACCGTCAAATCCAATTAGCGCTGCTGCTCTTTCTTACAATCCCGCTGCTATTGATTTCGGTGATGTCCTATATTACCAATAAACAAGCAAACGAAGAAAATGTCCGTTCAAACATGAAGGGTATTATCGGAACGTTAGCCAACGATATCTCCAAAACGGCAAACGATGTCATCTATACGGTGAATCAGTACTCAGCTTCACAGTTGAATCATTCTCATTCGGATTTGAGAAAATTAAAAGCTATAACGAGCTTTGAAACATTTGCAGACTATCAGTCCTATACGAGCATAGCGGAGAATATGACATTTTACGTTGGGAAATTATCATTGATGAATGTTAATGTGTTGTACCTCAATCAAGCCTATTATCCGCTTGTTGGCTCAGCTAAACCCAGTGATATAGCATCGCTTCGCAAAGACATACGTTTTGAGCATTTGCCAAAGAGCGAAGCTTCCACAGGTATCGTACATTGGTTTCGAGCGGAACAGATGGACAGCTACGATGATGTCTTCCAATCATCCTATTATTTGTTCTTGAAAAAATCTATTTATGATCCCATTCGTCACGAAGTGCTGGGTACACTCTTTGTTGGCATTCCTCATTCCTATTTTGATTCATTGTTCCATAATGCAGGTCAAGGGGCCTTTTCCTTATATGAGCAGGATGGAAGTTTATTAGCAGGCGTCAAAAACAGTCCATCCCATTTCATAGACGGGGCGGATTCAGGCAAAAAGAGAGAAACGGTACCCGTGTCGGGAACGACTTGGACTTTGGTGTACGAGCTAGACACAACTGCGGTGTTTGGCGACATAACGCAACGCTTCTGGTATACGCTCCTTGCCGTTTGTATTGTGCTGTTCGTGTTTTTGTTCATATCAAGCGTCATCGCAAAGGGATTAAACAGGCCAATCCATAAGCTAATGCGTGTCGCTTCACAATACGGAGAGGGAAACAGCTCTGTTCGTTACCTTGTGACAGGACAAAATGAGATTTCACTTCTTGGTAAATCGATTAATGACATGCTGGATAATATTAATGCACTTATTAGCAAGTTGGAAAACGAGCAGGAAGAGAAAAGAACGATTGAATTGTATGCTTTGTTCTCCCAAATCCAGCCGCACTTCCTGTTCAATACGCTTAATTCCATCAAGTGTAATTTAGCCCTTGAAGGTGATCAGGTGCACAGCGAGACTATCGATTCCTTAATGGCGTTATTGCGGGCTCACTTAAAGGTACACGAGCCATTAACCCTTGCAGATGAATGTAAGTTGCTCTCACAATATGTATCCATAATTCGAATGCGAAATCGACTAAATATTAAGCTGGACATTTCACTGACCGACCATTTTCGCGAGGTAATGATTCCACGTCTACTACTGCAGCCATTGGTTGAGAACAGTATTATTCATGGTTTTAACCGATCCACTTCCCATCCATTAATTGAAGTAATGATTAGGGAAGCATTTCAAGGGATCGAAATTCGAGTATCTGACAATGGCCGAGGAACTACTTTTGAACAGGTGGCTAGACTGAATCAAAAGTTTGAGAATGAGGTGGAACAAGTCGGTGATAGCGGGATTGGGTTGTATAACGTTTATCGTCGTCTGAAGCTGACATTTGGAAATTCAGCTCGACTTAGCATTGAGTTGGGCGAGAAGGATAGATTTGTGAGTAAAATATATATTCCAATGAATAAGGATAGAGAGGAAAAACCCAATGTTGAAAGCGATGCTGGTCGACGATGATGCACCGGTTGTGGAATATTTGCGCAAACTCATTCCATGGGAGTCTCTAACTATCCGTATATGTGCAGAAGCTTATTCAGCCGAGGAAGCTCTGGAACTTTTCACAGCGACCAAGCCGGACATCTTACTTACCGATATCGGTCTTCCCGACGGGAATGGAATCGAACTGGCTCGACGCCTTCGAGTTTTTAATCCCAAACTTCGTGTTATCTTCCTAACCTGTCACGAGGATTTTCAATATGTCAAAGAGGCACTTAGGATTGAAGCGGATGATTATATCGTCAAAGATGAGTTAAATCCAGAGAAGATTGCTGAAAGTTTGAAAAAAGCAGTCTCGCGTTTTGATGATGAGCAAGATCAGTTGGAGAGAATGGCGTACAAGAGTGACATGACGCGAAATAAGAATGTTCTCATCCAACAGTTTTTTCATGAGCTTTCTCATGGCGGAGATCCAAGAGCGCTGCTCGAGCACGGGACAAGATTGGGTATATTATGGACTGATGATTCGCGCTATGCCATAGGTTTATGCCACTTGGACAGAGGAGATCTTATTGAAGTTTATCAAAGTGATCGAACGGAATTGGTACGATATGCTGCATATAACATTGCTGTGGAGTTGTCCGAGCATACGACTGTGACCATCTTCTATTCTAAAGACGGACGCCTTTGGTGCATTGCTTGCTCGAGAGAAGGGGATGTGAAGGCAGACTTAGAGAAGTTTGGTACTCAGCTTCGCGAGAAGCTGCTTAAGTTCTTAAAGGTCGAAAGTTATATCATAACCACAGAAGAGGTTTGCATCTTGCCTGAGCTTGGGAAGGGGATCATTGCAACAAAAAAGTGTTTCGAACAGGATTTTTATGTTGTAAACGCGGATGATTCTCAAGACTTGTGGAGCAGCAAAGAACAGGAAGAGAATAGATTGGATTCATTGGCGGTTAAATGGATGGAAGCTCTAAATCTTGCAAACGATTCATTCGCGTATATCTATCTCTATAATCTAGAGAAAGCCATGTATTTAGCTGCTTTGGCACCGGCAGATGCGAAGGAGCTGTTGCTGCGATGGGTTCAGGAGGCAACCGTACGGAGTGGCCGCTCATTAGCTGCAGATGTTCAGGAGGATATCGGCAAGTCCGTTCGATTGAATGAAGCGTTTCGAATCGTGCGTTGGTTTATGAAGGCTCTCATAACCAGTGCTAGATCATTTTCTCAAGACGAGAGTACGATGAACCCAGATCTGAAAGCGATTAATCGGTTTATTCGAGAAAACATATATCGAAATATAACATCAATTGATATCGCTCGCCACTTGCATCTAAATCCAAGCTACTTCTCTCGTTACTTCAAGAAGATGACGGGTATAAATGTAACAGACCACGTACATTTAATAAAAATGGATGAAGCGAAGCTGCTGCTTACGGAAAAAGGAGAATCGGCTGAAAACATTGCTTATATGTTGGGATATTCAGATCGCGGCTATTTTTCAAGAGTATTCAAAAAATACGTTACCGTAAGTCTAAGCGAATACAAACAACGGTATTATTCGGAAATGGAGAGTAGCGATGAAAAGTAACAATAGTATGGCTAAGCATGATAGTTACCCGTGGATCGCAGACCAAGGAGACGGTACTTTCGTTAATCCGATCCTACATGCCGATTATTCCGATCCAGATGTGGTTCGTGTTAATAATGACTTTTACATGACCGCTTCCAGTTTTGGTCATATTCCCGGACTGCCTATTCTTCATTCGAAGGATCTTGTGAATTGGCGTTTAATCAATCATGCGATCTTACGAATGCCGATTACGAACTTTAATCAACCGCAACATGGGAACGGTGTGTGGGCGCCAAGCATCCGCTATCATAACGGACAATATTGGATCTTCTATGGCGATCCAGATGTTGGTGTATTTATGACAACAGCTCAAGATCCATCAGGTACTTGGAGTGACTTGCATCTTGTTATGGAAGGGAAAGGTATTATCGATACCTGCCCATTTTGGGATGACGATGGCGAGGCGTATTTGGCTCATGCCTATGCACATAGTCGAAGTGGTATAAAACATCGACTGCAAATACGAAGGATGACGCCTGACGGAAAAAAAATACTCGATGAAGGCGTTGTTATTATCGACGACCCTTCACGTCATCCAACGATTGAAGGTCCTAAGATGTACAAACGCCAGGGCATATACTATGTATTTGCCCCAGCTGGAGGCGTAGAGACAGGCTGGCAAACGGTTCTACGTTCCGAGCATCCTCTAGGCCCTTACGAAGCCCGCGTTGTTCTTCATCAAGGCGAGACGCCTGTGAATGGTCCGCATCAAGGAGCGTGGGTGGAGCTTGCATCCGGAGAATCTTGGTTTTTGCATTTCCAGCATAAGGATGCGTACGGGAGAATCGTTCATTTACAACCAATGGAGTGGAAGGCTGGTTGGCCGATTATTGGTATCGATCAGGATGGAGATGGGATCGGCGAGCCTGTAATGCGTGCACCAAAGCCGAACGTGGGTGATAACATTCATCCGATAGAAGCACCAGCTTCCACCGATACATTCGATTCTCCTGAACTAGGCTTACAATGGCAGTGGCAAGCTAATCCTCAGGAAAACTGGTATTCTCTTTCTGAGAGAAGCGGATATCTTCGATTTTATACACAAACAGGGTTAGAGGGGCAGAATTCGTTATATAAGGCACCCTACCTTTTGATGCAAAAATTCCCAGCACTTACGTTTGAAGTAACGACGACTTTGGACATATCAGGCTTCCAACAAGGAGATCGAGCAGGAATAGTCATCTTTGGTTATCATTATTTGGCATTAACTTTTGTGTTAGACGCTGAGAAAGGCCCCGAAATTCAATTGCTTGAAGGGGATATGGATAGTGAAAGCTTAGTATGGAGGCTTTCAGCAGCATTCCCAAGCAGGTTATGGTTTAGGATTTCAGTCGAAGCAGGGGCTGTGTGCCAGTTTCAATATAGCCAGGACGGGAAACAGTTCGAGAGGATTGAGCATGAACCATTTCATGCTACAGTCAGTAAATGGGTTGGAGCGAAAGTGGGGTTATATGCTCAAGCTGATCAAAAGTCCGGAGGTTATGTTGACTTCGATGATTTCATAGTTACACGTTTGTTGTGTTAGCGGCGAGTCCCGTGGACATTCGCCAGCTTAGGATGATTATTGTTCCATGCATTTCGAATCGATTGTCTTCGACTGAGCGAGGGGAAACAATACGTTGATCTGATTGGGAGACCGCGTTTAACGCGGTCTTTTAAATATTGTAAAGCTCATCCACCTAGAAAAGGTGGTTTTTTGTTTTTAGGAGCAAAGTGGAACAATAATGGCTCGAATGAGCTAATTCCTTGCCATTTGTGACGATTAAGTTCGGTTAATGGCTCTTTCGAGTCATACGGATAAAAGTATACATTTGTTAATATAGATGCAGGACATTTTTGAAAGAAGGGGAAGAATTGCGGAAAATGGTTTTATCGATAAGTGTGATGTTCTTAATTTTCAGTTTCCTCGGGGCTTGCTCGACTTCTCCTCCGGCTGCACTTGACCCGGCAGCCATTGATGCAGCATTGACAACAGATCCGGATAAACCAGTAAATGGGTCAAAGATAGTGCTCACTGCTGAATTCACAGGAGCAAAGCTGTCCAACTCCTCAGGAATGACATTTGAAATTCGAGTCGATGGGGAGCCCGTGTTTATTGAGGCGAAGAAAGAAGGGGAGAATCTATTTAGTGGTATATACACATTTGCAAAATCAGGTACTTATGAAGTGTACTTGCATCTGTATACCGAAGAAATCCACTTAACAAAAAAGAAACAGGTTGAGGTGCAATGAGAGTAATCCAGAAATTAATGTATGCTTTTATTCTGTTAGCGATTTCTACTCTGATTGGGGTAGGTATAGTAAAAGCAGAAGGGACGCCGAGTCCTTTGCAAGTATTAATTAATGAAGCACATGTAGGTGACACTCTTCATATCCCTGCAGGAACCTACAAGGGGCCCATTGTCATTGATAAGCCGTTGCAACTTGTCGCTGAGTCTGGAGCAGGCGCTACGATTAGTAATACATCTAATGAACCTGCTTTGCAGATTAAAGCAAATAACGTTTCAATTATTGGATTGACCATCTTGGATGAAACAATCAAAAAACAGCCCGCCATTTTAGTGCAAGCAAATGACGTTTTGCTTGATGATTTGCAAATACGCACCGGCTCCTTCGGAATTATAATGAGGAAGGCGAATAACGGCAAGGTTCTAAACACAACTATTGACTGGGCAGGTGTCGTTCAGGATCGGCCGCTTAAACTTTCAGACAAAGGAAATGGAATCGATTTGTATGATTCACATGGAAATTATTTTGCAGGAAATACGATTTCTTCTATGCATGATGGCATCTATATGGAGAATAGTGATCGGAATCTAATCGAGGATAATCAGTTTGAGCTGCTACGCTACGGTGTTCATTGCATGTATACAAAAGGTACGGTTATTCGTAACAATATCGGCAATCTGAATATAACCGGGGCTATGATCATGGCAGTTCGCGATGTTGAGGTTTCTGGCAATCAATTTACCAAGCAAAGTGAAAATGTAAATTCTCAAGGAATTTTATTGTTTGACGCACATCACACAATAATTTCGGGCAATCATGTCGAAGGGAATCGTGTAGGACTTTATGTCGAACAATCCACGAAAAACAAAATTGTAGACAACGCAGTCATTGGTAATTTTATAGGAATACAACTGCTTGATGCTGAAGACAATGATATTCAAGAAAATCAGTTTGTAGGTAACGTTGCTAGTGCAGAAGCAAGAAACAGCATAGGAAATCTACTTGAATCAAATTACTGGGACTCTTTTCAGGGCATTGATACGGATGGGGATGGCAAAAGTGAAACGACTTATGCGATTAATCCCTTTTTTCAAAGCCTAGTGAAAGCTAGACCTGCCTTTCAATTGTTTTTCCAATCGCCTGGTATGGTTTTTCTAGAAGACCTCTATCAATCGGATAGACAGTCTTGGTCGACGGACACGTCGCCGTTGATGCAACCCAGTGGGAAGCTGAAATTTGTTTTACCGACGCAAACTCTGCAGAATTCGGCGGTAGTTGGCGCTGGATTACTTATTGTTGCATTATATTTTATGTACTTGGGGGTAAGAAAAAGATGAAGACGAAACGATTTAGCGCTGCACTATTTTTGGTTATGATTACGTTGTTGGTAAGCGCATGCGGAGCTAAGGAATATAAACCGGAAGCGATTAATGAAGAGGTAGACAAATGTGTGATTTGTAATATGGCGGTTAAGGATGATCCTTACGCGACCCAAATCATTACGACGGATGGTCAATCCTTGAAGTTCGATGATATTGGCTGTATGAATGAGTGGAAAATCAAAAACGGAGAAGAAACCGTAGGAGCAGAGTTTGTTAGAGATCATAATAGCGGGGATTGGATTAAGTACGAAAAGGCCTTTTATGCTTATGATGCTGCCTATGTAACGCCAATGGCATATGGTGTGATTGCCTTTGAGGATAAAACATCAGCACAAGCTTACATCGATGAACAAGGAATGGGGCAATTGTTAAGCTATGAAGAACTTGCGAATCATAAATGGGAAGTTAACCGTGACATGATGAATATGGAAGCGATGGAGATGCATAATGAAAGCATGCATTCCGATGATAGTGAACAAGAGATGGATATGGGCAACGGGTCAGAAGGGGAGAACTCGTGATTCAGACGGTTCATTTTGCGATAAGAGAAGTAAAGTTAGGATTTCGAAATCCCTGGGCCTATTCTTTCATGGGCCTTTTTACATTATTTATGCTATGCCTTCTCTTAATTAATGCACAAGGCTATGTTCAAGGTTATTCAGGCATTACAGGAACAACACTTAATCTGATCTTATATTTATTGCCGCTGATGTCTTTGCTGCTTGGTTCCTTTTCATTAACAGCGGAGAGGGAGGATGGCAGCTGGGAACTATTATCTACTTATCCGATCAGCACATGGTCCTTTATTATCGGAAAATATATTGGCCTTTCTGTTGTTTTGCTAGTTATCGTATCTATAGGTTTTGGTGCGGCTAGTATTCTCGGATTAGCTGCTGGCTCAGGATTCGGATTGCAGACATACTTGCAGCTGTTAACATTTTCGACAAGTGTAGCTTTGTTTTTTCTTGCAATTGCTCTGCTTGTAGGAACTCTTGCTAAAAATCGTTGGCAAGCCTTAACGGTCGGCGTATCGATTTGGTTTTTCGCCATTATCGGATGGCCGCCATTACTTATTGCAACCTTAGGTTTCTTGCCTTATCCGATGATAAAGCCAGCTGTGACCTTCCTTACGTTTCTTAATCCGGCGGAACTTTCAAGGCTTTTTACAGTAGTGAAGTTAGGTGGAGGAGCCATTCTGGGACCTGAATATTATGAGTGGATAAAATGGATCAAACAGCCCGCGGGCAGTATTGGTTTCATAGCTATGGCTGCAGCATGGATAGGAACCGTTATAACAGCTGCACAGTTAATTTGGGAGAGGAGGCGCTCACGTGCCTAATCCTAAAGTGGAACTTAAGCAGGTTAAGAAATCAATAAAGAAGCAGTTAATCATTAATGAGCTTGATTTGAAGGTAGGGCAAGGTCAAATTATGGCTTTGTGTGGTGGGAATGGAGCTGGGAAAAGCACGATATTAAAAATGATTGCAGGGATCTTGCAGCCTGATAGTGGCAGCATCAGCGTTGGCGGTTTGCGCTGGCAGGATAATCGCAGGCGATATGCGGAGCTGATCGGCTACATGCCTGATGATTTCCGGTTCAGCCAAGGATTAACAGCTTACGAAACCCTTGCTTTCTGGGCATCACTTCGTGGAGTACCGAAGCAAAGAGTCATGGAAGTGCTGAGTGAAGTAGGTCTTGAGGATACAGGAAAAAAATCAGTTTCATCTTTCTCCAAGGGAATGAGGCAACGGGTATTATTCGCACAGGCTCTATTGGCGAGACCACCAATTATCTTAATGGACGAACCTACAAACGGCCTTGATCCATATTGGATTGAAACCTTTATACGCATGGTGAAGGAAATCGCTGCGAATGGCCAAACTGTTATTTTTTCGACCCATCAGCTGCATGTTGCAGAGGCGCTTGCAGACCGAATAGCCTTGCTGAGAGGGGGACAAATCGAGCTTGAGGGTTCTTCTTCCGAAATTCGGGACAAATTAGGTGCTAGTGGGTTACAGGATGCATTCGCGGAGTGGTTTGGATTAACAAGTCACTTAAACGGGTATTAATATATATGTTTCTCAAACAACTCCCCCAGCCTGGTATGGTTGGGGGAGTTGTTTGCTTTATTCGTTAATGATGTCCGCCATCTGCTGGGAGAGTTGCACCGGAGTGCTGAGCACTTTCCAGGAAGGCAAGCCTCTCAATAGCTTGTGTGCCAAGCGCGAAGCGTTTGGCTGGCATAACTTGCTCGTTTGCGGAACGAATGCGAGATTGAACCACGTAAAGCCCTTCCTCGCTGATCGAATAAGTGACAGAATATATGCCTGGTGATGATTCTTCTGCATGAATTGTCACAGTTGAGGAATCGTCGTCTTCCGACCAAATGACGAATTCGGCCTGATCGGCATCTTCCAGCGGCTTACCGCTCTTTGTCACTTCTACCGAGAAGATGCTGGGAATGTCAGCTTCAAGTTGCTCAGGTAATTTGAGATTAACCGATAGATGGGGTGGCAGTCCACTCTCGTCTACATCGGATGCTGTTGCGGTACAACTGCATAGAAAAGTGACAAGAAGAAGGGCACCTGCCCATAAATAGATACGATGGATGGTTATATTCATTAGTATATTCTCCTTAGGATTAAACCGAGAACCAGTGCCGAAGCGACTTGATTCTGCGGAGGATGAATAGATCGAGGACGAGTACAACAAGAATTGACAAGCCAACCAGCGGCATTAAAGCGCCGCAGACCAGCATAATGATCAACACACCAATTGTAACTTTGCTGCTTTTAGGTTTGGCTGGTGCGCCGAGCTTACCATCCGGCTTGCGCTTGCGCCACATCACATATGAGCTCACCGCTACCAAAATGAGACCTATGCAGGCAATTAATCCAAGAAGTTGATTGGTGAAACCAAATAGTTTGCCTTCATGAAAAGTGATGCCGTAAGAAATGGCTTTGGCCATAATTCCATAATCAGAGAAGCGAACATCTGTTAGAACAGCACCGCTATACTGATCCATGTGAAGTGTGGCGTTTTTGCCGGGTTTATCATGAGCAGTGGATACGGTAAATACACCCGTTTCTTCCATCGGCATCGTAATCGTGTAAGGCTTAAGAACGTCATTCTGATCAGCAATTGCAACAATATCATTAATGCTTATTGGTATATAACCTCCAACAGCTGAAGCTGGTACGGGGAGATTTTCAGCAGCCCACGGTAAATCTTCTGCAATATCTTTAGCAACAGTAACCGATTCAGGCTTAGCGCCAAAGCTATAGGCGAAGGGAGGCGTGTTTGTGTTCGTTGAATTAGCTAACTTATCAATCTGAACGCCCAGTATTCCCGACCAAGGTAGACCTCCAGCAATAATGTTCAATAAAACGAGGGAAATCCAAAATGCGGGAACAGCATGCAAATCACGCCAGAAAAGGCGACTTCCGGGCTTGCTGAGCCGAGGTAAAACGGTTCCCCATATAGCCGCTTTATTTCGCGGCCACCATAGGAATAAGCCAGTCAATAACATGATGATTGCCCAACATGCGGCAAGTTCTACAAGTCGGTTTGCCAATGTCCCACCAATAACAAGCTCACTGTGCATTTTTTTGAAAAAAGCAGTAAAGGTTTTGTCGCTGTTCATCATGCCAAGAACATTGCCTGTGTAAGGATTAATATACATGATGGTAGAAGATCCATTACGGCTTGCTGAAACTTTGTAACTTGATTTTGGATTATCTTCAAGTGTAATAGAGGAAACAGCCGTATCTGGATAAGCTTTTATTGTTTTTTCTATGATACTTTCTGGCGTCATTTTTGTGGTACCAACCTCACGTAAAGTGAGCATATCCTTATACAGATATCCTTCGATTTGTGGTTTAAACAAATAAACGGAACCGCTGAAAGCTAAAATTATTAAAAAAGGAGCAAAAATAATACCTGCATAAAAATGCCACCTCCAAACTGATTGATAAATAGCTTGGCGCATTCCTACGGATGCTCGGCTTTTTGAATCGGGTTGTTTTTTATTTAACTCTTCATCTGGCAATGCACTCATCATGTTACCCCGTTCCTGGTAATAATAAATTCCTTATTATTATAACGTTAGGTGGGCTGACATCGTATGACTCGATAGAGCTATCCTTTCGAATCTAAGTGAGAAACACGATTCCAGTAGAAATAGTTTGCACCCTTAAACCACTCGAATCTGCTGTTAATTTGCATACTGTACATACAATTATAATGTGACTAAATAAAATTCGGGTTAGGCAGGTGAGCGTGTTGAATACTTACACCGCACTCATGGATGTATATAGACTAATCAATTAAATTCTGAGGTATTTTATAAAAGTTGTAAATTCAAAAAAACAGGGTGAAAATTTGAATTCCTTTCACATGTGAATCTAGTACACTTGAATAAAGTTCTTTCTGTTATAGTGTCATGGTGAAGAAGTGAAGATATGCAGCAGCTCAAAAAGCAGCTGTTATTAGGCAAATTCACTAAACTGATGCTGAATTTTTCTGGAGAGCTTAAAGGTTTTGAGTGTTTGAATGAAATGGCTAGACGTATCAACTATAGCTATTTTGAAGGGAGGGGACATCTACCCGGACGGTGTCAAGCCAGTATATCGCTACGGAATGTAGAATTGAAGAAAAGTTTCTAGCGATGAATTGAAAGGATTACTCGGTGAATATTAGAAAGCGCTTTCTCCGAAAGGCTAATGACTAGGTATAGGAACGTTACAGAGGGTAAATGTCATTTTCCACCAAATTAAAAAAATATTTCGCAAGGGAATTACTATTACTGGAGTAATAAGTTAGTTCAGTAAGAGAACAAGCAATGGATTGAATCATTAAAAATCTAATTTTGAAATGTGAACAGGAGGATATTATGAAAGCGGTTAACAAAAGATTGATACCATTGATTACTGGATTTGCACTGTTTTTCGGATTATTGCCGGTTGGGATTAACGAGGCGCCTTCGGTATCCGCTGCAGCGAATGCTATCGCCAATGATAGTCTTTCTGCTACAATCGGGGATTTAGGACAGATCGAAGTACTAAATATCAAGAATAACCCATTAAACAAAAAAAATGCTGTTGTCAATTTTGTTTTGCCAAACTCTACATCACCACAGAACGACGTCCAGCACCAATGGATGGGTGAAATGCTTTTTTCTTACCGTACCGGTGACACGGCAGTATTCCCTAACGACAGAGTTGGCTTTGTAGAAGTTGATACAAATAAAACACTGGCGGCTGGTGGATCGACTAAATATACAACCATCAATGCTAGTAACCAATATTTTACGAAGGTGGCTGCTTCAGACGGAAAGAAAGTAGAAGTCAATTTTATCGGACAAGCTCTTACTTCTACAGCTGCTCGCGTGATGAAAGGTTTTGACGTGAAGTCTGTATTTAATATGGATACCACTGACGGTTCATTGCAGTGGGAAATCACCTTGAAAAACAAAAGCACCAAATATATTGAATTCGGTGATATCGGTTTGCCGATGCCATGGAATAACAAGTATTTAAGTACATCAGATACCTATGACAACCGAGTTACTGTGCATAATTTTGCTGGTGCTGATAGTGGATATTCCTATGCCATCCGCACGAGCGGCGAAGGGAATTTCATGATGTTTTCCCCAGTGCCGGAAAGCGGCGCACGCATCGAATATGTTGATTATTGGTTGGGTGACGCGGGTGAAGTTCGTGCTGGATCTTTGTACTCAAACTGGGTCGGTGACAGTGGCGGCTGGTTCCCGGGATTAAGTGTTCTATATATTCACTCCAAGGATATATCGAAAACAGGTCGTGGATATTTTACTGATGCCTCTAGCTTAGTTTTGGCGCCTCAAGCGGAAAAAACATATAAGTTTAAGTTTTCAGCGGTACGCGCAGGCGACAACACACCGCAAGTAAATGCCGCAAGTTCAAATAACGCTTCTACTTCTATGGAAGACCGTGAGAAAAACCTTCGTTCCATTCTATACAAATCAGGGATGATTGACGCAGTGGCGTTGCCTGGCTTCCAGGCTGCAATCAATATGCCTGTCAAGCTGGATCTGCATTTCGACAACACTAAAATAGATTTTCAGTCGATAGAGATTCAGAATATCCTCCAGAATGATCCATATGATGCAGCGCATATCCCCGTTATTAAAGGTACGAACAGAGCCGCTGTGGTCAACAATACTCGTACCGGACGTGGTTTACCTTCTGGGAACCCAGGGTATACAAAATCCGCAACGTTTGTGGAAACCAAAATAATAGACGGTGAACAACATCATATCTATGCACTTACTTTTGACAACATCGGCAATAACAGCGTTCGTGTGAATTATAAGCTAAAATCTGATCCTGTAGGGGTGAATAAATTTACCCAACTTGAATTCAATATTCTAGCTGAGCTTGACCAAACATCGCAAGCCCACAGCCAATTTATGGTAAATAGTACTCAGGATAAGGTCCCAACTAGTCCTACCTTCGGTATCTACCGTGACTGGTACCTTACAACCGGTCTTGATACGGCGAACAGCCATTGGGGAGATGACTGGAGTCACGATAACATCAACTTTATGGCTATGAAGAATTATCTCGATCCAAATGCTAGTGAAATCCAATCCATTGAAAACTACCTGATCGACTTTATGTGGAAAAATTATATGAAATATACGCAATCAACTTTTACGGTTGCGAACTATCTCAATGCTTCAGGTATTTACTCAACTTCAAGTGCTCCTTATGTACGGACATTTTCTGAAGCGATGGAAGCGACTGGATTCTTCAATATGTATCGGATCCAAAAGGCATATCCCAATATGATAGAGTATCGCGAATCTCCGCAATTCTATCTGGAAAAGGCCTATGGCATTTACTATAACCGTGTCGGCACTGGTGCAACCGGATTCTACGGTGAACAACAAATTCCAGATTTAATTGAGGCACTTAAAGAAGAAGGAATGCTAACTCAGTATAATAATCTAAAAACGAAGTTTGCCCAAAATAAAGCAACGAGCATTCTAAACGCTGCTTATCCTTACGGGTCAGAATTTGAATACGACAATACTGGTGAAGAAGGAGCCTATGCAGCAGCAAAGGCATTGCGCACTTACTTCCCACAAGACTCGAAGGTAGCCAAAGCCTTGGAAAGCATGAAAGCAGATGACTTGAAAACTCGTGCAATGCGTGGTATTCAGCCTACTTGGTACTTCTATTCCGTACCAGCATTCCGTGCTGGCGAAAGCTGGTGGAATTTCCAATATACCGCGTCTTTGGCTGGATCCATTATGGATGATATGCTTCGTTATCAGGCTGATGGCAGGACTACAGATCAAACGGCTGTCGCACAGCAGCGCAACTATGCTGCGAAGATTTCAAATTTCAACGCCATTAATATGGGGCATATATCAGCTCAGTCTGTAGGAAGTATCGCTTGGAGATTTAATGCTCATAAGGGCGGAACAGGTACCAAAGACGTATACGATGGTGGTACTCGCGTTATGAACAACGGCTGGCAGGACTTTTCTGGAGAATCAGAAGAAGGACTCTATGGCTCGCTATTGCGTATCAGTTCTGATATTGTCATTGATCCAGTATTTGGGCTTTTCGGGTATGGGGCTACGGTCACTGACGCAAACAACAAATACAATATCACACCAAAAGACGGTTTTGGCAAGCGTATCAACCTAATCAAAGAGAAAATTTACTTGGTTTCGGAAAGCGATAAAATTCAAAATGCGTTAATTCAAAAAGACGGTAAGGCAATTACCCTGCAAATCTCGAATCTTGCTCAAAAAACGCACGCATCAAGGGTTACTCTCGATGGGTCAGGAGTAGAGAATGGCTATTATACGATCAAGCTGAATGGTGCAAATGCCGGACAGTTCTATGTGCAGAATAACAAAGGTGTTGCTATGTTCCAAATGAGCAGTGCGCTAACTACTGCTGAAGTAATCATTGAAAAGTCACTAACAGGAGCAAATCAAGCTCCACAGGTTGCTACAGAAGTGGTGACACTAAGCCCGCCGGTAAATCTTCCGATTTTGTTGAACGGAATTGTGACTGACGACGGCGCACCGAATGGAGCTACGACTTACCTATGGGAAGTTGTCAGCACTCCGTCAGGTGGCCAACTAAGCTTTACCAATAATAAAGCAGCAGTCACAAAAGCCGTAGGTACAATAGCAGGCTCCTATACGGCTAGGCTTACCGCAAATGATGGTGCATTGAGTACCTCTAGCTTACTGACCTTTGTGCTCGGTGGTAGTGGTACAGGTAACGTAGACAAGACGGAGCTGACAAACAACTATAACTTTGCAAATTCATTAGTAGCTGCGAACTTTACCGGTCAAGGACTTACACCGATTGCAGCTGCGAAAACGGGCGCTTCCGCTGTGATAGCAAACGCATCTGCTACACAAGCTGAAGTTACTCTAGCAAATGATCAGCTGCTGACAGATTTGCGATTGCTCACTCCGCTCAATAATAATATGGCGTTTGCAGCGAGTGTCTCTGCCAGCTACACTTCAACTTGGGAGAGTCTACCTGCGGTTAAAGATGGGTTAAAAACCGCTACAACCAGCCCGCATTGGGGTAGCTGGGGCAATGCAAGCGCTACGGAATATGTGCAATATAATTGGCCACAGGGAGCAACAATCGGAAGTTCAAATCTGATGTTGTGGAACGATGGGCAAGGTATAAAAACGCCTACAAAGATAGAATATTCATACATTCCGAAGAATAGCAGTACGAATGCATGGGTAACTGCAGGGACCATTACCACAGGCATTGTAGCTTTAAATACGCCAGTGGGTTCCTCAAATATATTTAATATTAACCCGGCTTTAGAAGTTAAAGCACTGCGTGTTACAATTACAAAACCAGTAAATGACAGTAATGGTGTTGGCTTATGGGAATGGGAAGTTATCAAGGGGTAACTGTTGGTACGAACATCCAGTAATTATGCATCTCACTGCAACAGATGATACAAGTGGCGTGGAAAAAACGTTGTATAGTGTTTGATGATTGAACTGCACCTCGTCAAGTAGACAGTAGAAATAGTAAAGTTAGTTAAGCGGCCTTTGTCCTGAATGCCATAGGACTGAGGCCGTTTAGTTTTGCTTGTAGTCGCTCGTAATTGTAAAAATGAATATAGTGATCAACGTCCTTTTGGAGTGATTCTTTATTTTACTACATTACTACAATTAACTTCTGACAACTAGGACGTGTCTGAAAACTCATCACTGAGTCAATTTAAAAATGGCAGCTACGTAAACAAACGCTAGGAATGACTTGGCTAACTTGTCGGAACGAGTAGCGACACGGCGAAAGTGTTTGATTTTATTGAAAAAGCACTCAACTAAGTGGCGTTCTTTGTATCGATACCAATCGACTTTCCATGGATTTTGACTATTCGCTTTAGGCGGAATGGTGTAGGATGCCTGCTTAGCCGTGATCCAATTCCGAATCGTTTCTGAGCCGTAGGCTTTGTCGCCAAGAATATGGCTTCCCGTAATATCAAACTCCTGAAGCATATCGATCGCTGGAACGGAATCATACACCTGACTACCCGTCAGAAGAAAAGCCAGGGGATTCCCTAGTCCATCGACTACAGTATGAAGTTTGGAAGTCTTTCCGCCACGACTGACACCGATGTGCTGATTTACTTCGTGTCCTTCTGCTTTTTTTTAGCACCAGCACTGTGTTGATGAGCTTTGACCGATGTAGCATCGATGCTCAAGTTTTCAAAATCAGGATCTACGTGAAGGGCTTGAAAGATGGCGATAAGTAGTCCGGTATCTCTCCATTTGCAAAAGCGACTGTAGACCGTTTTCCATGATCCATAACGTTCTTCCGGTAAGTCTCGCCAAGCCGCACCACTTCGAGCGATCCAAAGAATAGCATTAAACATCGTGCGATTAGTTGATTTTGACGGACGTCCTGTTTGATATGGCGGGAACATGTCCTTAATTTGTTCCCACTGTTCATCGTTTATTTCGTACCGTCTTTGAATCATGCTCGTTGCTCCATTCGTTTTTCTCAAATCATACCACATTACTCTTTAGTTTTCAGGCACGTCCTAGTACGCTAATTACTAATTATCTATTGTGATTTGAATTTGCTCAAGTAGGATTTAATTTATAAAACAAAGAAATGGTGGTGCAGGAATAACACTCCTGACATCACCATTTCTTGATTTTCGAAGATTTATCTTTTTGTGAGATGTTTCTAAAGTAGTAGAACCACGATTAGGACAGTGCTTCTTGTCACCTCAACTATTGACTTAATGTCAATCCCAATTTTTCAGCATTTTGCGTAATAAGCTCGGTTAATGTTTGTGTGTCTGTTTCTGGATAATTTCGAATTTCAACAAGCTTGCTATCCGCTAGTTTGGCGATTTCTGCTCCTTGAGGAAAATGAAGATTGTCAATGACAAGGGCAGGCTTTAAGGCAGCCAATTCTGCTGCTTGTGTAGGTGTTACTTCTGCCGGTCCGAATTCTCCAACAACCTCATAGCCCATTGCCTTGGCTACTGGCACCATATAAGCCTGAGCGACTACACGTTTGGCAACAACGTCCAGCTTGGCTGTTTCGGCCAAGACGGCTTCAAATTTGCTATCTATTTCCTCAAGAGCTTTACTCGCTGTATCGGTAGTTCCCATTTGTTCAGCTAAATTGCTGATTTGTGCATTCAGTGCTTCGGGGGTATTTTCTGTTACGACTGCAAACCGATCTGTTTCTGGAACTTCAGCAGATTCAAGAATTTTTTTCATAAAGGGTTCATACTCCGAGTAAATGACCATATCAGCATTATTCACTTTCTCAATGTCACTCGGTTTGAAGTCGTATTCATTCGGATGCTTCATATCAACAGGAGCAAGAATAGTGATATTATCAAGTCCTGCTGTTCTGGCAATTAGAGCGGTCCAGCTTGTTGAGGCTACAATACTATGCGTTGTTGCTCCATTGTGATTGTGTTCATTTCCTGTGTTCTCCTCACTTGCAGTAGTAGAGCAGCCCGACATAATAACAGCACCTGTTAACAGAGTAAGTAAAGGAGCAGCTAGTTTAGATTTCCAATTACGTGGTTTCATTTGATTATTCCTCCAGCATGATTTATTTTCTTTTTAGCAGATAGCAAATGCCTAAAAGCAGCACGCCAAACATTGTAATCGTTGCACCGGTGGGCAAGTTTAGCAGTAAGGAGAGTATGAATCCTCCAACTGCACAGATTAAACCAAATAGAACAGAGAATACAAGAAGCTGTTTATAGGTTTTAGCGATCCTGGTTGCAGCCATTGCTGGTAATAGTAGCAGGGCGTCAATTAACAGGGCGCCAACCAGCTTCATGGAAATTCCGATGGCAATGCCAGTTAGAAATAGAAGCGAGTTGCGAATGGTTGATACGGGAACACCAAGCCACTGAGCTTGATCTGCGTCATGCAGAACCAATTGAATCTCCCTATAAAAAAGCGTAAATAAAGAAACGATAATCAAACTTACAATACCTAATAGCCAAAAATCTAATGCGGTAAGCGTAAGAATACTGCCGGCAAACAGCCCAAAGACTTCCATAGCAGGGACTCCGCCAACATGAAATAGCATTAAGGCAGCAGCAAGTGAGCCTGTCATTAAGAAAGCGCCTGTAATGGCGGGTTCCAGATTGATTTTTGAAGATAGTGGGCCGAATAGAAGTGAGCCAATTACGATGGCGACCATAGCTCCCCACATAGGCTTGGTTCCGATAAGCATGCCTAAAGCGCCTCCTAGTAGAGAAAGGTGCATAAGCGCAAATCTTACGACCGTAAGTTGGAACTGAATAACCACAATACCGATAAGAGACAAACACCCGCCTGCGATAGTGCATGCCAATAATGCCCGCTGGAACAATGGAATTTGCAAATAGTCGAGCAAGGTCAAGGTGCTTCACCAACCTCGATTAATTGCCCTTTGTCCATCAAATAGATGCGGTCGGTTAATGGAGCGGCTTCTTCTAGCTGATGAGTAATCATGAGTATAAGCAGATGCGGTAATCGCTGTCTGCACGCTGCAATGAGGGAATAAAGGATCTCTTGTGAATGTTTATCTAGATGAGTAATCGGTTCATCAAGCAATAAAATATCTGGTTCCCTGATTAATGCCCGCGCGATATTCATTCTTTGTCTCTGCCCACCGGATAACCGTCTACAATCCTTGCTCGCTAAGTTCGTTAATCCGACATACTCTAGCCACTTAGCAGCCTTATCTTTATCTTCAGCAGTTGGACGTCTCCAATAAGAGAATGAAGCTCCCCAGTTTCCAAGCATAACGGATTCAAGAACCGTAATAGGTAAATTTCCTCCCTGAACGCCTTGAGGAACAAATCCTATTCTAGTTCGAATAAAGTCGAAATCTTTCTTGCTATCCATTTGGTGCGATTGAATGATAATCTTTCCCGCCGATAGAGGAAGAAGGCCAAGGATCATTCGAAATAAGGTTGATTTACCTGCGCCGTTGGAGCCGATTATGGCTATAAACTCTCCTCTTGCCGCTTTGAAGTTCAGTTGATTAATGACGGGGTTCTCGCCATAGCCCGCACATACTTGTTGAAGCTCAAGAGCAAAATCTGACACCTGTTTTCTTTCACCTCTTTCTCTTTAATATTATGAACATCGACGATAGAAGAGAGAATGACTCGATGTAGCTATATGCTTATGACATTGTTACAAAGTAAGGAATTATTTTTGGCAATTAGCTCTAAAGAGTCATGTTTAAGGAAGTAGAGATAAGCGAAAATAGACGTAAGCTTAAAATTTTTAATATATTTTCAAAGGAGGATTTGAGCGCTGTATAAACAAATTAAATGGTTAATTTTAATCATACCAACGCTAACCATTTGGATCTGGGAGTATGTAAGACATGAGTATTTACTACCCTATATTTCTATGGATGCAGGAAATTGGCTATCACCGTTAATTGTATTTATTGTTACCTTGCTGCTTATTACACGACTTTTTGCAATTTTAGAAAATGTTCAGGAAGAGCTTCAGCAATCAAGGGTCGTACAATTGCTGCTGCAAGAACGTGAAAATTTGGCGAGAGAGCTGCATGATGGCATTGCTCAATCCTTATTTTTGGTTTCTGTTCAATTGGAGCAGCTTAATCGAACCGACGAACAAGATGAGAAACTGACATCTGTTAAAAAAACAGTATTAGAAGTCAATGAATACGTGCGCCAGTCTATATCTCATTTGAAGTATCCGCCTGAAGTTGTAGCTGCACCATGGAGAAGTTCGATTAGCGATTTTATTGATGAGTTAGAACTCGATTCAAATGTTAGAATCGAATATGAATGGCCAATAGAAGAGCTACATTTAACAGTCAAAGAAAAGATAGGTTTGTACGAGTTCCTTAGAGAAGGACTCTATAATATTCGAAAGCATGCTCATGAAGCTAATCATATTCGGATTAGATTAAAAACAAAAGATTGGGGCTGGACGTGTCATATTTCTGACAATGGATCAGGTTTAATCGGTGAACCGTTTCTTAAGGAAGGCAGTTATGGATTGAAGTTTTTAAAGAAACGGGCATTAGAACTGGATTGGGAATTGCAAATCAGACGAGAATCAGGAAGAACGATACTCGAATTGATTAATAGGAAGGCGAGTGCAGCATAGATGACTTACCAACAAATACGCGTTCTTATCGTAGATGATCATCCACATGCTAGAGAAGGAATGAAAGATATACTCGGAGGGGATTCCCTTTTTGAAGTTGTAGGCGAAGCGCAGGATGGTGAAGAAGCGATTGAATGGACGGAGCAACTCATGCCAGATATGATATTAATGGATATTAACATGAAGAGGATGGGAGGTCTCGATGCTACAAAAGAAATTAAGTCGAGATTCCCATATGTGAAAATCGTTATGGTAACCGTATCGGACGATATTAGCGATCTGTTCGAGGCATTGAAGAAGGGGGCGCAGGGCTACCTTCTCAAAAATTTGAATCCGAGTGCTTGGCTGGAATATTTGAGAGCAATTGCTTTCGATGAGGCTCCTATGTCGCAGGAACTGGCTCAACGGATATTAAGTGAATTCTCAAAAGATAAAATACCACGGCAAGAGGAATCGCCTCTAACTAATAGAGAAAGAGAGATCTTACTGTTAGTAGCGAAGGGAATGTTGAACAGAGACATTGCCACACATTTAACGATTTCCGAGCATACAGTCAAAAATCATTTGAAAAATATTTTGCAAAAGCTTCAGTTGGAAAACCGTGTGCAATTAGCGAGATACGTATATGAACGTGGTTTGCATCATTTGTAGATGAAAACAGCCCGGCCTTATTCAAAAACATAAGGCAGGGCTGTTCTGCGTTTTTAATGCAAAGCTGTGAAGGGAGCTAGTAAGCAATAACCGGAGCCCCTGACAGTCTTTATTAGAGAAAATGAGTCTTCTGCGCGATTCTGGATTTTATAGCGGACACGTTTTATATAAGCATCTACAGTGCGTTCATAGCTAACTTTGTTATTGCCCCAAACTTGCTCTAGAAGCTCAGAACGACTAATAAACTTATTCATATGGCTATACATATAACTAATCAAGCTGAACTCTCTCTTGGTAAACGGTATGAATTGGTCTCCTACTTGCACTTGAGAAATAGCGGAATTCACATGAATTTGACTTTGCTTATAGGGGTATAAGTTTTTCATTGACATATCAAAATAGGAGGAAGGAGATTTCCGTCGCATAATGGCACGTATTCTGCAAATCAACTCTACTGGAGTGAATGGTTTTGCTAGACAATCATCAGCTCCTAATCGAAAGCCTTTCAGAATAGGTTCTTGTTGTTCGGTCGGATATAACAAGATAAGAGGGGTTGCAAGAAAACTTTTCACCGTAACAACATGACTTCCATGCCTCTCAAGAAAATGAGGGGCATCTATAATAAGCAGATCATATTTCGATATACCTGTTTTAATGAGAACCTCATTCCAATCAGAGGCTATGTCCAAGCTCCAGCCTTCTAATGTTATATATAGTTGCATAATGTCTCGCGTGTGATCATCACTTTCCATTATGAGTATTTTTTTGTTTGATTTCATGGGGTCAGTCCCTCCGTTCCTTGCATTTCGTCGTTAATTCTAGCATGCCTGAGAATCGCTCTCCATAACCAGATAGAGCTATTTATATCCATTATTGTTGCTTAATTTTCATAATATTAGTGACAAAATAGCTGTAATTAGTCATTTTTAAGTAACGACGATTGGATATGATAGAATCTATATTCAATTCGAAAGGGGTATTTATATAATGAGTAGGCTCAAGTATGGCTCAGTAATAAGTGTCATTATTGGAGCAATATTAGTAACGGCTTGTGGAAGTACGACAACAGTTGATCGAATGCAAAACGATAGGAATGAAGGACAAAGTGTCCAAAGCAGTGAAGCTGAGATCATCTATAAGAAAAAATGCATGTCCTGTCACGGTACTAATCTGCAGGGCAGAAGGGGACCAAGCCTACAAAACATTGGAAGCTACTCTTATTTTGCCTCAAGGATACTTTGATTTCCTTCGCTGAATAGATAACCTACTCCACGGACTGTTCTAATCATACCTCCTACAGTTGGAGAAATTGCGGATAGCTTCTCCCGAATGCGCTTGATATGTGTATCCACCGTTCGATAATCATTAACATCGGACTCTCTCCAGATGACACCAAGCAGATGAGGGCGTGTATGCGCCATTTCTGCATTAAGCACAAGATAATATAGTAAATCGAATTCTTTGAGGGAAAAGTGGATAGCTGTGCCATCGACTAAAATACGGTGAGCAGATGGATATATCATAAGATGCGTTAGCTCGATAGCTGGAAAACTCGTCCTGCTAGTCGATTGTATTACCTGATCGGTTGTCCTTCTGATAATAGCTTTGGCACGCAAAACCATCTCCAAATAGGATACAGGCTTCTCCACGCAGTCGTCAGCTCCTGCTTCAAAGGCAGCCAACCGCTGTGATTCCTTCCCATTTTCTGTAATCAGCATAATGGGTGTTTTTAATCTTTTTCTGATGGCCGAGCATATTTGAATATTAGTTAAGCCGGTCGTTGAATGATCGATAATGATTAGACCATAATGGTTATGGTTTAATTTAAGCATGGCATGATTTACGTTGAAGGTTGTATCTGTGAGATAGCCTTCTTTGAGAAAATATGCATTTAAATGATTGTAGGTATGCTTTTCCTGGCTGATGATGAGGATCATATTCTTCTTTTGTTTCAAGGCCTCAGCTCTCCATTCAGATTCGAAAGTTGAATATGGGATAAGTATGCCCTTTAAAGTCGTGAAGGAATATGGCTCAATGTAGCTAAAAAACCGTTAAATTGTAACGAACCTTTGAACAAATAAATAGACTCACAGGAGGAGGCACTTTTTGAAAGCACCTTTCTTGTGAGTCATTTTTAATGTGAACGTATAGCATATAAACGTTATTGAAACGATGCTAGCCAATTGGTTAAGTTAACGATTTCCTCTTCGGATAACCGATCCTTATAGCCGGGCATACCGCCTCCGCCTTGTACGATTTGCTTATATATTTTTTCTTTGCTCATCGTAGCGCCTACCTTGTCAAGCGCTGGCCCCATTGCACCTTGAAACTGATCACCATGACAAGGCAAGCAGCTGCTTTTATAAATAGTCTCGGCTGCAGCTGTATTAACTGGCGTGTCTGGAATAGTTACAGCGTTGTTTTCTTCAGCCACTTCTTCCTTTGCAGGAAGGTTGAACAGGAGAAGAAAGACGGTCAGCAATCCGGCAAATCCAACAAAGGCAGACATGATCCACTTTTGCAACGTAAATCCCCCATCCTCAATGTAATGCTATTTATTTTATAATTTATGGAATCATTTTTCTATAGCTCAAAAGAGTCATAGTGTAAACGTGTAGTCGGATAATGACATCCACTAGCTTCACAGGAAGTTCATAACTTAGCTCAAACGAGCTATTTTTAGCTGAATTACACGAAGATATACTTACAAATGAGTAATGTGCACACATTGTTAAACATATGGAAGGGGTAAGGGAATGTATTTTCCAACAATTGATTTTGGATGGCTCGGTAACGGAAACCTAATTGGTATGATGGCTGTTCTTCACGTCATGATTAACCATGCGGTTGCGATAGGCGGATCTATCCTAGTAGTTTCTATGGAATATATCGCCATCAAAAGAGGCAATGAGCAGTTGGATGCTTTTGCTCACCGCTTGACGAAGTATATTCTTATTATTACAACAACGGTAGGAGCAATGACTGGAGTCGGGATTTGGTTCACGACAACCGTTATTATTCCGGATGCGATTGGCTCGTTGCTTAGAATTTTTCACTGGGCTTGGTTTACAGAATGGCTTGTGTTTGTTAGTGAAGTGATATTGCTGCTTACTTATTTCTACACATGGGATAAATGGCGGGGAGCAAAGAAAAGGCTCCACTTTAAAATTGGGATAGCTTTGTGTGTAATGTCGTGGGTTACATTGGTCATTATTACGGGTATTCTTGCTGCTCAGATTAACCCTGGCAACTGGGTAGAGACATTATCTTTCTGGGATGCATTTTTGAACGAGACGTGGGTACCATCTACCTTGTTTAGAACCTTCGCTGCAATTACGCTCGGCGTTGCAGTGCTTACACCTTTGACAAGCTTAGTTATGAAGGACAAAAAAGATCGGCATCTCGTCTTTAGAATGTTTGGTAAATGGTTGATCGTTTCAGTCCCTTTAATGATTGTTTTCGGTACATGGTATTTGAAGAGCCTCCCTGACAAGGCACAAACCCTTGTGGTATGGGCAACGGGCATGAGTGATTATGCTTTTATTATTATTAATGTTTTGGGGTTATTGGTTATTTTTATTTTGGGCGTCACGCTATTAAACGCCAAGCCTAAGTTTCCGCTTGTGCTGGCCATCTTTACAGGTGTATTTTCTCTGGCTTTAATTGCGGAGTTTGAGATTGTAAGAGAGAACATAAGGAAGCCGTACATTATTTACAACTATATGTATGGAAATGGAACGTTAGTTGAGCATACGGAGAAGCTCAAGAAGGAAGGGGCGCTGGCTAATTCTGTTTTTGCTTCGGTAAAAGAAGTAACGGAGGAGAACAAAATTGAGGCTGGAGAACAACTATTCCGGATGCAATGTATTCAATGCCACAGCATCGATGGACCGCGAAAAAGCAGGGTGCTTACCAGCCGAGCTAAGGATTGGTCAGAAGAGGCACTGGCAGGCTTCATTCCGAATATGCACGAGGTCAGGGATGTGATGCCTCCTGCATTAATGAACGAAGAGGAAATCAAGGCATTGGCTGCTTATATCCATGCTGCTGTGTCAGAGGCCAATGGCGTTAAGAATGAGGAGGAGCAGTAACATGTCTTTATTAAAAGCAGAGTCGCCTGTACCCAATGATCTGGGGCTTGCGATTCCGGGAGACTTGCCTTTTTTTGAAGTTATTATTGTCATTGCTTTTATTGTGCATATTATCTTTGTTAATATACTTGTAGCCGGTTCCGTAAATTCGGTCTTGCAGGAAATAAAGGGAATCCGTACTAAAAATATAATTTATGATCAACTAGCCCTACAGTTTGCGACTCAGGTGTCTATTTTTAAGAGTATTGCTGTTGTTATGGGAGTCGCACCTCTTCTTATTATCAGTACGATCTATACGCAGTATTTTTATCCTTCTACGATACTGATCGGTAAGATGTGGCTCCTTATGATTCCGTTAACTATTATTTCCTTCTTGTTGCTATATGCTTATAAATTTTCCTGGAAACTGCTGCAGAATAAGAAAAGGCTGCATGTGAGCTTAGGGATTGGCGGAGCTTTAATCTTATTGTTTATTCCTTTGCTATTTATTACGAATGTTGCATCTATGCTACAGCCGGAGCTGTGGAAGGAGTCCAGAGGTTTCTTTCAGTCCCTGTTTCTGTATCCGACAATATGGCAACGGTATTTTCACTTCATGGCAGCTAGCTTTGCTGTTATGGGGATGTACACCTATTGGTGGGGGAGAAGAAAGTCACTTAAAGACACAGACCCCGTTTACATCGAAGCCAAGCAATTCGGCAAGAAAAGCGCGTTTCTGTTTACGTTTCTACAAGTTGTCGCGGGGCCGGTACTGCTATTAAGCATGAATGCAGATGTTCGTAAAGCCTTTATGGGAGGATCACTTTTTCATACCTCACTTCTTGGTGTTTCAATTGTGCTTGCAATCCTATTAATTGTTATTCTGTACAAGCTGCTCAAATCGGAAACTAAAAAACTGTTCATATCAGCACTATCCATCCTGTTAATCATTCTATTGCTGATGAGTTGGATACGGCATGAAGTCAGGGAAATTTCGTTGGCGCCTTATATTGATCAGCAGCCAAGAACAGAGCAAAAGGAATAGCAGCAAACAGCCGTCCGGATTTCTTGGACGGCTGTTGATATTTTGTATGATGTTTATAGTGAAATTAGGAACCATCGTTGAATATATAGCCTACGCCCCAGATTGTTTGTATCCGCTTACCGGAATAGGCTTGCGTTTGGTTCAGCTTTTCTCTAAGACGTTTAATATGCGTGACTACTGTTCGGAAATCCCCAAAGCTGTTCCCTTTCCAGACTTTTTTATATAATTCTTCAAGAGAGAAGGGCGTGCCATGATTGGAAGAAAGTACAAACAGCAGATCGTATTCTTTCATGGTGAGATTTAGTTTAACCTTATTCAGGCTGACACTCCTGGCATCCGGATCAATGACAAGATCATTTAATATAATAGGAGCAGTCGGTAGATTTCTTCTTTTTTGATAAGCCTCTTTCGAAGTTCGGCTTAAAATTCCATGAATCCGATGCACGATTTCTCTTGGACTGAATGGTTTGGTAACGTAGTCATCAGCGCCGGCTTCAAAGCAATCAAGCTTATCATACTCAGAATCACTTGCTGAAAGGAAAAGAATAGGAGTCTCTTGTACTGCGCGAATTTTTTTGCAAATATCAAGCCCGCTAATTCCTGGAAGCATGTTGTCAAGAACAATAAATCTGTACGTTTTATGTAATGCCATTTTTAAGCCTGAGACACCATCTTCCGCCTCATCCACATAGAAGCCTTCTTTATTTAAGTAAAGTCTTAATAGTTGTCTGATAGGCGCTTCATCATCTACGATCAGTATATTAGCTTCATGGTTGAACACTAAGAGCTCCTCCTATACCATGTTTACTATTAATGTCATTTTATCAATGGATGAATGGAGGCTCTATAACTCGTGGGAGCTATATGACGTCAATATTATGAAGTTTCTATAACAATTTCACATGAAGAATAAAAAAAGAGCCATCCCAGATGGGATGGCTGATAGAGTCGATCTTTATCACGCGTAATGATCTCATTCTAACGAGTTATTTTTCCTTGAGAAGCGTGTTAATATCTTTCAGAATGACCGAATTATCCATTTCCTCGCCCATGCGGTATACCTTGCGAATTTGTTGCTTACCGTCAATCAGCATAAGAGAAGTTACCGTATGAACAAACTGATTATCTTCCAGCCTCTGAATTCCAATTCCATATTCTTTTGCTTTCTCATGAATGTAGGTCTCGTCCCCGCGTAGAAGCTTCCAGCCTGCTTGATCGATTTCCATCTTCTCGGCGTAGTCTGCAAAAACTTCAGTTGTATCCGTATTAGGATCGAAGGTAATGGCTGCAAATTGCACGCTCTCGCCAAAGCTTCCCTGTTTTTTTAATTCGTCTTGCAGAAGAACCATATTGTAAGTCGTGGCTGGACAAATATCAGGACAACTGGTGAACATGAATTCCATCAGCATGACTTTTCCAGGGTGAAATCAGGTGCTTCTCTAATTACGGGTATCTTGGTGCCGTTGTTTTGAAACGAGTAGAAGAGATAGGCAATGACTGCTGCAAGCAAAAGGATGACCGTGATCAGGTAGGGACTGACCTTTTTGTTAGTCATTCTTTATGCTCCTGACCGTTTGGGTGTAGTTCACCTTGTCCTGCAAGGCATCGTCCTGCTTTTAATTCTTGCGCCATGCATCATGACATAAACGCCCCCGCCTAGAAAAAATGATCCTAAAATAAACCAGTATAACATTAAAGGTTCTCCCTTCTTATTGAATATAGGTATTCTAATCATTATATAAGGAAATGATCATGTAGTTTAATGGCTCGTTTGAGCCATTTTCTGATTCTTTTGCTCAAAGTCACATGATTGACAACAATGTGCCTTTTTTCACAAAGTGGCCATTTTTTTTTAGCGTTATTGTCACAGGTCCCCCCTCGATAGAGTCATACGATACCTACGGAGACCATTTATACTAATAGCTAATGTTATTATCCTATGGAAGTTTAGAACAAAAAGGAGGAGTCATCGGCATGGATACGGTATGGTGGAGTAGGTTGTTGACAGGGCTGACACTGTCATTCCACGTTTTATTCGCAACGGTCGGCGTAGGTATTCCCTTAATGATTGCAATCGCAGAGTTTGTTGGTATTCGAAAGAAAGACGCTCATTACATTCTTATGGCGAAGAGATGGACACGAGGCTTTGTCATTTCTGTGGCAGTCGGTGTAGTTACTGGAACGGCGATAGCTTTGCAGCTTGCACTCGTTTGGCCCAACTTTATGCAAATGGCAAGCAATGTGATCGCGTTGCCTTTGTTTATGGAGGTTTTCGCCTTCTTTTTTGAAGCGATTTTTCTTGGCATTTACATGTATACGTGGGATCGATTTCGAAATCCGTATATACATTGGCTTCTAACCATTCCGATAGTTGTCGGAGCCGGGATGTCGGCGTTATTTATTACTACGGTAAACGGGTTTATGAATCAACCAGACGGATTTATTCTCGAGGCTAGTCATTTTGTAGCTGTTAATCCAATAGAGGCGATGCTAAATGCGGCTAGCCCCTCCAAAGCATTTCACGTTCTAGCATCCGCATATTTGACAGGGGCAGCTTTGCTGGCAGGGATAGCCGCCCTTACTATGCTGAAAAAAGGAAAATCCGATTATGCACAAAAATCGTTAAAGCTTATGATGTCTATCGTACTTGTATTTAGTGTACTGACGGCGATAGCGGGAGATGTGTCAGCCAAGTTTCTTGCCAAGCATCAGCCGGAGAAGCTGGCAGCAGCAGAGTGGCATTTTGAAACGGAACGCGGAGCAGATCTAATTCTGCTGGGCTGGCTCAATGCAGAGCGAGAAGTTGTGGATGCGTTGCGTATTCCAAAAGCGCTCAGCTTTCTTGCCTTTGGAGACTTTGACGCTGAGGTAACCGGATTGGAGGAGTTCCCATCAGATGAGCTTCCACCGTTAATCGTTCATTATATGTTTGATGCAATGGCTGGCATCGGATTCGTCTTAATGGGAGTGGCAGTACTGTATTTTGTACTTCTGTTGCTCAAGAAACGAGAAGAGATCAATCGATGGCTGCTGCGAGCTATTATCGTTTCTGCTCCTTTGGCTTTTCTTAGTGTGGAGATGGGCTGGTTCTATGCTGAGATTGGAAGACAGCCGTGGATGATACGCGGGTACTTACGTGTAGAGGAAGCAGCTACCTCATCACCGAGTGTTGTATTTCTATTTTTCCTGTTTCTATTGTTATATATTGTGCTGGGCGTGTTATGCGTTATCGTGCTTCGCCGATTATTCCGGAATAATCCTGCGGATTTGGAATTCAACAAGTATTTGCAGGATCAAGAATTGCCGCCGGTAGGGAAAGAGGGATCGAATTGATCAGTTACGAATTGATTGGCATTACCGTGCTTTGGATATTTTTGTATGGTTACCTAATTGTAGCATCCATAGATTTCGGAGCCGGATTTTTTGCATTTTATGCTCGGGCAACGAAACAAGATCATTTGATCAATCGATTAATTTCTCGTTATTTATCGCCGGTATGGGAAATTACAAATGTTTTTTTCGTATTCTTTTTTGTAGGTATGGTTGGTTTTTTTCCGGATTCTGCGTATTACTACGGTTCGGCTTTGCTTGTACCGGGGAGCATAGCGATTATATTGCTGGCGATAAGAGGTTCATTTTACGCTTTCGAGAATTACGGCTCTAAGGACAATACGACATACCTGTTCTTGTACGGAGCTACTGGATTACTTATCCCGGCCTCGCTTTCGGTTGCGCTAACCCTCTCGGAAGGCGGATTTATAACGGAACAGGACGGTGTGGTTGCGCTAGCCTATTTCGAATTGTTCTCGAGTCCACTTTCCTGGAGCATCGTGGCCCTAGCCATCGTGTCCGTGTTATTTATAAGTGCTTCATTCTTGACATTCTATGCGTCGCGGGCCCGTGATCTGCCAGCACTGAAATTATTGCGTACGTACGCGATGTTCTGGAGCACCCCTACCATTATTGCTGCTTTGACGGCATTTATTTATTTGAGTCAGCACAACGAACGTCATTTTCAAAACATGATGGATTTGTGGTGGCTGCTGGCCCTTTCCGTTGGATTTTATATGTGCGCCCTATGGCATCTCTATCATGCTCGTCGTTACGGTCTAGCCTTTGTTTGTGTCATGCTTCAGTTTCTCTGTGCGTTTTTTGCTTACGGCATTGGTCACTACCCTTACATTCTGGATCCGTATATTACCATTCAAGGCGGCGCAACTCATGAGTCGATGGGAATCGCATTGGTCATTGCCTTCATAGGGGGATTATGTTTACTAATTCCTTCACTCATTCTCGTCTTTAAATTGTTTTTATTTGATGCGGATTATGTAAAGGGCCGGAAGTAGTGAAAGGACTCTCGCGAGAAGAGAACAGGAGGGATGTTGCATTGAAGAGAAGAACCGGCTTATTGTCACAGCAATTGGCGATGCAAAGGAGGAAGCTTCTTCTATTGGGAGCTTTTGCAGTGGGGTTAGGCATAATGATTGTAAGCCAAGCCACTTTATTAGCTACTATCGTAAATGAGGTTTTTGTTCAAGGAACTTCGTTGTTATCTATAGCCGCTCTACTTGGTACTATGCTTGCCGTAATCATAGCCCGCACCGTACTCTCCTATGGAATAGGCAGGACGGGCATCATGCTTGCCGCCATCTCCAAATCCAATATAAGGGATGCGTTGATACGGAATATGACTAAAAACCCCTTATTGACGGCTCTTGGCGGACAAACTGGCGGAAAGGTAAGCGTGTTGCTGGACGCTGTCGATGAGATCGACAGCTACTTCAGCCAATATGTGCCGCGATTAATGGAAGCTGCATTTATTCCGCTCTTATTGCTGATCGCTGTATTCTTTGAGCATCCTGCATCAGGATTCATCATGCTGGCTTCCGCCCCGTTTATCCCTATATTTATGATACTCGTCGGTTTGCAGACTCAGAAAAAATCCGAAGAAAAGTACACACAGTTAACGGAATTCTCCGGCACTTTTCTTGATTCTCTGCAAGGTTTGCTCACGCTTAAGTTATTCGGACGCGTTAATCGCCAACAACAAGAAATTGAACGCAGCAGTCTTGGGTTTCGCGATGCAACGATGGGTATCTTGCGAATTGCATTTACAAACACATTGATGCTTGAGTTAATCGTTATGCTGAGTATCGGACTTATTGCGCTGGAGCTTGCGTTGCAGCTTCTTGTTTTCAAAAGCATGTCTTTTGATACAGCCTTTCTCGTTCTACTGCTAGCCCCAGAGTTCTATTCCCTACTCAAAAATACAGGCACCGCGTTTCACAGCGGACGTACAAGCATGGGGGCGGCTCGCAAGGTGGAGCAAGCGCTCGGTGACCTCATAGAAAGTGGTCATGAGGAGACGTGCGAAGAGAAGGATTCAAATATAAGTGTGAGGCATCAGATGCCTCCTGCTATAGAAGTAAATCAACTCCGATTCAGCTTTGGGGACAACAAATTCGAACTTTCTGTCGACGCCGTCCAGATCAGACCGGGAGAAAAAATCTCCATTGTTGGGCCAAGCGGCGCAGGCAAAACAACCTTCATGCATATCCTTGCTGGGTTAATTCGTCCGTCAACCGGAGAGGTACAGGTTAATAACAGGGTATTGTCTCCTGCGTGGGAAGAGTCCTGGTTTGAGCAAATGAGCTATATTACTCAACATCCTTATATTTTTGCTGGATCTTTGCGTGATAACATCATGATGGGAACTCGTAGGCAAGTATCCCAAGCAGAAATTGAAGGAGCGGCAGAAGCAGCAGGACTTAGCTCCCTGATTAATGGATTAGAGGAAGGTTACCATACGCTAGTTGGTGAAGGCGGAAGGGGACTTTCAGGCGGTGAGAAGCAGCGTCTTGCACTGGCCCGTGCCTTTTTGAACCGTCCTGCGGTCATTATGTTTGATGAACCGACAGTGGGTTTAGACTTGTACACCGAGCGTGTACTTCAGCGATCAATTGAGAAATTGTCAATCGATGCTACTTTAATCACGGTAGCTCATCGATTGTATACGATCCGACAAGCCGACTGTATTTTGTTTATGGAAAAGGGGAGACTGGTCGACAGCGGAAGTCATGATGACCTGATGAAACGGTTGCCCCAATATGCCGAGATGGTAGATGTGCAAAGGAGAGGGGGATTCCAATGAATGAACGATCAATCTTGACCCAAACGCTTTTTCAGGAAAAAAAGGATATAGCTTGGGCTATTATCGGCGGCTTCGTTGCTGGCATAGGAGGTGTCAGTTTGTTTGCCGCAAGCGGCTATATGATCTCTCAGACTGTGTTTTCTCCTCCGCTTTATACTTTGATTATTTTAACTTCTTTGGTGAAGATCTTAGGGTTAATTAGGGCTGCAAGCCGTTATTCGGAAAGAATGTATTCGCATAGAGCGACCTTCTCTTTGTTAAGTCGCATACGTTCAACCTTTTTCGTCAAATTGGTTCCCTTGTCTCCGGGCTTGTTCAACAAAAAGAGAAGTGGAGACTTGCTCGCACGTTTTGTTGGCGATGTAGAATCTCTCCAGCATTATTTTTTGCGTGTTGCCTATCCGCCTATTGTGTTGATCATGGTTTTTCTGGCTACTGTGCTTTTTGTATCGTTCTATTCTATTTGGATGGCGTTAATATTCATAGTTGGTATGCTCATAACGACTTTTTTGATTCCATCGTTAATACTTCTGGGGCAACGACGCAATAGGGGACGCGTTCGACTTCAGCGTGCACAATTGTCAACGGAAGCTGCCGAGTTATTATATGGATTTCGTGATCTTAAAGTTTATGGTCAATTAAAAACAAAGGAGATGGAGCTCAAACAAGCATCCACTAAACTTGTTGATGATCAATATATGGCTGCACGCCATTTACTGAGAGGTCAAACCCTCCATGTTCTGCTCTCTTTCTTAGTTGTCTGGAGTGTACTGCTTCTTGGCAGTTTTCTTATTAATAATGGATCGTTGGCCGGCGTTTTCCTTGCTATGTTGGTCATGGCAGCCCTTACCGTATTTGATGAGGCTGGGGCTATGGCTGTACTTCCTGTGTATAAGCAGGATAGTGAGCATGCAGCTCAGCGACTTGAAGAAACATTGCATTCAGGGAATCGTATACCGACCGTCCAGAAGCATCGAAAGCTGGATGACAATCTTCCAGTAGCGATTGATATTAGCGGCGTATCGTTTCATTACGGAGATGATACGCGTCCGGTGTTAGGTGACATCAATCTCCATATTCCCGCAGGTTCTAAAACCGCGATCGTAGGATCAAGCGGATCGGGCAAAACCACATTGTTTGAGCTACTGCTCGGTCTGTATGTTCCGATGTCAGGTCAAATCCGATTAAATCATCTGTCTACGGAGGAACTCGATGAAGGAAGCATCTGGCGAGCAGCGAATGTCGTACTGCAACACAATCATTTTTTCCGTGGAACCGTCAGAGATAATTTGTTAATAGATGCTAGTGGCTACACAGATGAGCAGTTAACATCAGTCCTCGAAAGTGCAGAACTGCTGAATAAATCTCTGGATGACCTCTTGGATGAACGGGGGGAGAATTGGTCAGATGGCGAACGACAGCGTCTAGCGCTTGCCAGATCTATGCTCCGAGGAGGGCGAGTATGGCTCTTAGACGAACCGACCTCATCACTAGATTCCGTTACAGAACATCGCATTATGCAACGTCTTCTTGCATCAGCATCAAGGGATACCGTTATCATAATCAGTCATCGGTTAGCCGGCCTTGAGGATTGGGATCAAATCGTGGTTTTAGATCAAGGCAAATTGGTGGAAGTGGGATCATTCGTGGAGTTAATGGAGCGCAAAGGTTATTTGTATGAAATGCGAAAGATTGAGCAGCAAATGATTCATGTAGACAGATAGGGAATAAGTGAACGATTGTGTCCGAATAGCCAAAGCGAGTCATACATGCAAGTATCCGCTTGTCCATGCGTATATCCTTTTCAATAGATTTATGGACAGGTCTACCTTCCCTATCTAATGTAAAGGAGTTTTTTATGGTTTTATGAAGATAGCCGCAATGGTTGAACATTCAGGAAACATGAATACAACGGTAGTGTCAATCGATAACATATCGACAGCAGAAAAATATAAAAAAACAATCAGCGTTGCCATTAATCCGGCAATGCTGATTGTTTTAATTTTAGATCATTTCAGGTGAATGTGTTCTGCTAATTTTCACTAATCCTATACATAATGAGCAATCAGTTCTTTTAGTTGCATCATCTCTGACACAGGACAAGTAGGCAAATTATTCATTTCCTTGTTGCAATGGCGAGTGCGCGTCACTCAGCGCGAAGTGCATGTTCGAGTGTAGCGTAAAAGTCTCGCGCGAGGGCGGTGAGTTCCGGTCCGGCTTCATCAGGTGTCCCAGCTCCGAGCGGTGGTTGCGGCGCGTACTCCGCTCCGAGTTCGAGGAACCGGGCATACTCGTCGCCGCGGAGCCGTGCCACCAGTCGAAGGGCAAGGTCCATACCCGCTGTGACCCCGGCGGCGGTCATAAGGTCCCCGTCGATGACGACACGCTCATCGACGGCTTCGGCTCCATATCCAGCCAGCAGATGGTGCATCGACCAGTGAGTGGTCGCGCGCCTTCCGTCAAGTAGTCCGGCCGCCCCGAGGGCGATTGCGCCGGTACACACGCTCGTGACGATGTCCGCCCCGGCAGCGATGCGGCGAATCGCTGCCATAGCGTCCTCATCGGCGAGGAGGACGGGTGTGTCCCCGCCTGGCACCAGCAGCACGGTTGGGGAAGCAGGGGCGTTCTCCAGCGTGGTCGTGGGAATCAGCGGCAGCCCTCCAGCGCTGGTCACTGGCTCGCTCATGGCTCCGGTTGTCGCCAAGTGCACCTTCGCCCCCAGCATGGAGGCTAGGAAGTAGTGCGGGCCGATCACGTCGAGAGTGTCGAAACCAGGGTGCAGGACGATGACGACATCCTCGTTGGCGGTGAACGTCACCCCCGGCAGTGCCGCAAGTGCATCATGCGCCGCTACGGAGCGATCCCACGCCGCTCGCGCCGCTGGATCGTCGGGCCTCCCCGCCAGATGATCGTGGGTCGCGGCATGCTGAGTGGGTTCGATGTTCTCTGTTCCGACCATGCTCTCTCCGTTTATTGGACGTAGGTGATCTGCAGGTTCAATAGCTAGTTTTTTATTCAAGAAAAATTCATCTCCTTTTCGTGGGCATAGGCAAGCTGCAGGCGCCCGGTGAGTGGATTGGTGATGCCCTGAGCGCGAATCCCGAAGACCTCATGGAGCAGTTCCGGGGTCAGGGTGTCGCTGGGCGTTCCCGAGGCGACCACTTTACCTGCTGAAAGGACGACGAGGCGGTCGCAGTACGCCGCAGCCAGATTAAGGTCGTGGAGAGTTACAAGGGTCGTAACCCCCAGTGCGTGGACGAGCGCCATCAGCTCGAGCTGGTGACGGATGTCCAGATGGTTCGTCGGTTCGTCGAGCACGAGGATGCGAGGCTCCTGCGCGAGGGCGCGCGCGAGCTGAACCCGCTGCCGCTCTCCGCCCGACAGCGTGCTCATGTCGCGATCGGCTAGATCATTGACGCCGGCCCTCTTCATCGCTCGTTCGATCGCGAGGACGTCTTCCGGTCTGTCCGACCCGAAGAGGCGGCCGTGTGCGATCCGCCCCGTGGCGACACACTCCGTCACGGTCAGCTCGAGATCGCTTGGTCCGTCTTGGACGACGGCTGCCGTCACACGGGCAGCCTCCCGCGGACGGGATTCCCAAACGTCGCGATCCGCTGCCGTCACACGCCCAGAGGTGGGCCGTAGCATCCGGTAGACGGCGCGAAGCACGGTCGATTTCCCGCTGCCATTGGGACCGATGAGTCCAACGACATCTCCGTCGGCGGACAGAGAGATTCCCTCGACGATCGTGCGTCCAGCGATCTCAACCTTAACGTCGTCGACGTGGAGAGCGGCGGCATCCATGCCGCCCAGGGTACTCATGCCTCTCCTTTACTGGATTGCCTTAACATCCAGAGGAAGAACGGTGCACCAATTGCAGCAGTAAGTAGCCCCACTGGCAGTTCGGACGGAGCGATGATCAGACGCGCTGCGATGTCTACCACGACGAGCAGCAGCCCACCAGCTAGAGCAGATGTAGGCAAGACCCACTTATGATCTGAGCCGACGATCATCCGGACGGCGTGCGGAACCACGAGCCCGACGAAACCGATTGCTCCACTCACTGCGACGGCGACTCCAACGAGGAGCGACGTGATCACGAACATCACAAGGCGGAAACGCCCCACATCTACGCCGAGACTCGCAGCAGTTTCATCGCCGATCAGGAGCGCGTTGAGAATCCGGGCTAACAGAATGAGCACCACGGTAGCAACAACAAGGACGACAGCAGGTATGCCCAGATCGCCCCATTCTGCGGCGGCGAGGCTGCCGGAGAGCCAGGAGAGTACCTGACTTACGCCTTGTCCTGGCGCACTCGCACGCAAGACGAGATAACTCGTAACGGAACTGAGCAGGTATGACATCGCCACGCCTGCAAGAATTAAGCGTCCTGGCGTGACGCGGCCTCGCCGCTGCGCGAGCGCAAAAACGATCAGTGTCGTTGCGAGGGCGCCACCGAAGGCTGCCACCGGGACGGAGATGGCAGTCAGGACGCCTAGACCCAGCGTGAGAGTCGCGACAGCCGCGACGGACGCGCCAGAGGAAATCCCGAACACGAAAGGATCGGCGAGCGGATTGCGCACCACCGCTTGGAGAACTGCGCCGGCGACGCCGAGGGAAGACCCGACGACGAGCCCGAGCAGAGCACGCGGCAACCGAAACTCCCAGATGATGCGCGCCTCCACATCCGTTGCCGCGGTGGAGACGCTCCATGGGAGGATGTGATCGGCGATCACCGACAGGACCCGGTCAGGAGGGATCGGGACCGATCCGATGGATACGGAGAGTACCACGGCGGCGACACATGCGATCATCAGGACGATGATGATGGACCGTCGGTGATCAGTGCGACTCGTGAGCGGCACCACAGTTAACACGGAGGTCACGACGCAGGAACCGCGAGATTCAGGTCGGGATGGAGGCCGTTCGCGATCTCTGTCAAACCTCTCATCACGGAGATGGACGCGTCGGTGTCGGCGACTGGAATCTCAACGAGCCTGCCGTCCTTCACAGCAGGAAGGTCGGGGAAGTTCTTCTTAATGTAGTCGCTGAGGGTCGCAAATTCTTGACCCTCGAAGGTGCCAACGAGGATCACATCGGCGTCGGATGCCGCGAAGTCCTCTTTGCTCACGTAGACTGAGTCCGACGGGAACACGTTCGTACCACCGGCCGTTGCGATTGCGTCATCGTAGATGCCGCCAGCGAGCACGATCAGCGGTCCATCGCCCCCGTTGTAGAACGCGACTCGTTGCGTGGGCTTACCCTTCACGGCGTCTACTACCGTCTGCTTCTCCGCAGCCATTTGGGCGATGAACTTCTCCGCCCGGTCTGAGACGCCAAAGATCGCTCCGAAGTCCCGCAAGCTGCTGTATGGTGTCTCGAGCGTCATAGTTAGAGCATCCGCCGAGCTGCACATGTTTGACCCGTAAACCTTCGCGCCACCCTCTTCAATCTGCTCCATCGAGGCGTAGCCCTGCGAGGTGTCGAAGGCGAAACCCTCTAGGGACTGGCCGACCACAAGGTCTGGGGCTTGGCTCAACAGAACCTCCTTTGAAGGCCAACTCATAGAGGTACCAATTACGGTGAGTCCCCCTGCGGCTTCGGCAATGCTATCGGGGAAGGCGGCGTAGTTACCCGCGACCGCCTTGATGCGATCATCTAGTCCGAGGGCGAGCATCATCTCAGTCGGCGCCTGCCATAGGCTCACAACATGTTCCGGCGCCGAATCGAACGTCAACGTGCGCCCACAATTCTCAACCGATACCGGATACACAGCCTCCGCCGACGTGGGGGATGCGGTTGAACTAGGGGAGCCGGAGGAGCCACCGGACGAGCCGCATCCAGATAAAGCGATAACAGCGCTGAAAGATAGTATAAGCAGATTTGACTTGGTTTTGATCATGAAAGGAATCCTCCAATATTGTGTTTTGATTGAAAAATAGCGAGTTATTTGACGTTGGAACGAATCATCTACCTACAAAGGTATAGTACGGCGACCTTCGGAATTTGCCGTCCGCAAACGTATACGATATTTACCCGTCATCTGGCGCAGCTCCTTGCAAACGCCGCTCTAAGATCGCAAACGAGTTGGGTGACGAACTTACCCTAGCAGACGAGCACAAGATGTTCCAATTCTGTCATCCGCTCATGGGATTGACAACGAATGAGAGTAAGCTCTACTTATGATTGTGCTTTTTTATCCAGTAGATTTGTATCCTATTTTGGCGTAATGATCCACATCTCGCTTTCTCCATCATTTTTATCTGCAAGTCCATTCCGCTCAATAGTAAAAGATAAACAGGAGAAATCCATGACCATTTAGAGTTATTTGTGTGAAGGAATGATGACATTTGTTTCTAACGCAATAACGTCACAAAGCGGTCAATTCGGGGTTCAAGGATAGCTAGAATGCTGTGTTGGTTTTCAAACGTGTAACGTGTAATATCTTATCTTCACAGAATAGATCGTATGCTTCATATTTCATATAGCCTCGATCGAAGTTAAATGAAACGGTAGGGTGCTCAAGTACATGGCTCTTACGAGTCATAGGCTTGAATATGGAATTCATATACAATTTATGTAACCTTCCCACATGTTTAGAGGAGGGCTAATTGAATGAAAAGGGGAATTTTTGTTTATGTATGCAATGAAAAAGAGGTATCCAAAGTTTTTAAAGCTGACTGGAGCTTTGTTGTTAATACTCGCTTTTATTATGGCTGGTTGTTCCAATCAGGTTAGTAACAATAATGGTGATACAATTAGCAGTGAGCAGCCAGCTCCTGCAGAGAAGAGCTCAATAACAGACGATAACAAAAAAATAACAATAATTCATAGTCTTCCTTCTGAGACATTAGACCCTCATAACGGCTGGATTGCACTTAGAGCGGGGGTTACTGAAACACTTGTGCGTTTGGATGAAAATATGCATGTTACGCCATGGCTGGCTAGCAAATGGGAGGCAAAAGACGATGTAACTTGGGTTTTTACAATCCGAGATGATATTGATTTCCAAGATGGAACTAAACTGGATGCCGCTGCTGCCAAAGCTTCCTTCGAGCGGGGCATAACAGATAGCAAAGCGCTGGCTGCCTCGCTTAAAATTGCTTCTTTGGAAGCGAACGGTCAGGAGCTTACGATTAAAACAACGGAGCCTCTTCCTGCTTACCCAACAGAGCTGGTTCATCCAACGACAAGCTTGATTAGTGTTGCTGCGGAAACGTCCATGGGTAAAGAGAAGTTTAACCAAGCTCCTGTTGGGACAGGACCATTTAAAGTAACAAGCTTTGTATCAGGTAAAGAAATTAAGTTGGTACGAAATGATGCTTATTGGGATGAAAAAGCACGATTAGCTGAAGTTACTTTCCAGTCCAACGCTGATGCCAACATTCGTACTTTGGCTTTTCAGTCCAAGCAAGCAGATATTGTATATCATTTGTCCCCAGAGTCGCTTGAAGCAATCAAACAAGAGCAAGACTTATCTGTCGAATCCGTGACAAGCCTTCGTACCCATTATTTCACGTATAATCCTGCAAGCAACAATGTAACGGATATCCAAGTGCGACAAGCTATTGATAAGCTCATTGACCGAGATGCTATTGTGAATGATATTATGCTTGGCCATGCGATGCCTGCCAATGGACCATTCAATTCAACTTTGCCGTTTGGCAATTCGGAAGCCGCTCAGAAGCTGGACTCAGTAGGAGCATTGCAACTTTTGGAGAGTGCAGGATACACCGCCGGAGCAAACGGAAAGCTGGAAAAAGACGGGAAGGCTCTTACATTAAAACTCATTGCGTTTAGCGGAATCAATCCGGAATTGCCGCTAATTCCTCTGGTTGTCCAATCCGAGGCAGCCAAGATTGGTGTTACCATCGAAATCGTTTCTGTTGAATATCCGGAAGTATATATCAAGGATCAAACAGATTGGGATATATCTACTTCTAGTTACTTAACTTCACCACGTGGTGATGGAGGTTCATTTCTAAATTCTACTTATATTGTTGGAGGATCGTACAATCCAGCTAATATTCATATTGATAAGCTAGATCCGATTATTAAGCAGTTGAATGCAACAGGTGAAGTAGCACAACGAAACGAACTGACTCGTAAAGCTGTTGAAATCATTAATGAAGCAATGCCGCATTCTTACATTATTAACCCCAATATTCTCGTTGGCGTGAACAAGCGTGTTGCGAACTGGAAGCCAGGGGCAGAAGAGTTTTATATCGTGACCAATAAGCTGGATGTGAATTAAAATGCTTTGGCATTTCGCCTCAAGGCTCATACAACTTGTGGTTGTACTTCTATTGCTTAGTATAGTGACATTTATTTTAATGAAGCTGGCACCGGGTGATCCGGTGCTGGCTATTTTACAAGCTAGCGACGGTGCATTATCACAAAGGGATCAAGAGACTATTCGAGAGGAATTAGGCTTAAATACACCCATTTATGTCCAATATGGAAGCTGGCTACGAAATGTGCTTAATCTCGATTTGGGGAAGTCGTTAACGAATAACCGCGAAGTATGGACGATCTTAATGGAGAGACTGCCCGCGACCGTGTATCTGTTTCTTGGCGCAATTGCTGTTCTGTTCATTTTTTCTGTTCCTTTAGGCTGGCTGGCGGCGAAGTATAAGGGCCGACTTCCAGATACCTTCAGTAGGCTATTTGCTATTTTGGGGGCATCAATACCGAGTTTCTGGCTTGGTCTGCTGTTGGTCTATGTATTTTCATATCAGTTGAACTGGCTGCCAACGATGGGTAGCGGTACTATTATGCATCTTATACTCCCCTCGGTAACGCTTGGCTTTGTCATCGCGCCTGAGTACATTCGTCTGTTACGCGCAGGGCTGATCGAAACATTATCACAAGATTATATTCTGGCTGCCAAGTCAAGAGGTATAACGAATAGAAGTATTTTATTTCGTCATGCAATGCCCGCCGCCCTGATGCCTATTGTATCTCTTCTCGGTATAAGCATGGGTGCTTTGATGGCAGGTTCTGTTGTAACCGAGTCTCTATTTGGTTGGCCAGGGCTAGGCAGTACGGCTATAGAAGCAATCAGATTACGGGATTATCCGGTTATTCAGGGCTATGTCATGTTAAGCGGATTCTTTTTTCTGGCGACAAATTGGCTTTCGGATATCGGCCTGGTCATTCTAGACCCTAGAATTCGATTGCAGAAGGTAGGGCGTATATGAGAAGGAACAAGAAGGAGCCTGCATGGATTAATCGAAATCATTTGTTTAACTACCCCATGTTAATTGTAGGTTCGGCAATAGCCATTTTTTTTCTGATACTGACTTTAATGGGCTCGTGGCTTGCTCCGAATGACTCGCTACTTATTCAAATGCAGGACCGACTGCTTCCCCCCAGCTACACATATCCTTTAGGTACCGATCATCTAGGTCGTTGTATTCTATCTAGATTGCTTGAGGGAGCACATACAACCCTTGGCTTATCTCTAGCGGTCATTGCAGTTGTCACAGTAATTGGAGTTCCGATTGGTTTACTATCCGGATACATAGGAGGAAGAGTGGATGCGGTACTCATGCGGTTGGCGGATGGCTCTGGCGCGTTGCCTGAATTTCTAATCGCGGTAGCCGTTGCGGGTATTCTTGGACCTGGACTGATTAATGTAATGCTGGCAGTCGCATGTGTGAAATGGATTGGCTACGCCCGTGTTGTAAGAGGCATTGTTACGTCTGAGCGGCAGAAGGAATATATTATGGCGTCCGTAGTAGCTGGAAGTTCTATTGGAAATGTAATTGGGCGTCATCTGCTCCGCCAGATTGCTTCTCCTTTAGGAATTTTAATAGCTGGTGATATTGGCAGAACCATTCTACTTATATCTGCTTTATCTTATTTGGGATTAGGTGCACAGCCGCCTGCTCCAGAATGGGGAGCCATGCTCAGCGATGGGCGCCCATATTTTCAAGCGGCATCGCAATTAATGATCTATCCGGGACTATGTATTTTAATGGTCGTCCTCGCTTGTAATCTGATTAGTGATGGGATGCGTGAGCTGTTGGATGTGCGTGGGCAGTCAACTATTAATTTTCGAAATGGCCGCAAGGGGGAAACGTGATGGTAGCTGTTAATCGTAGTTTAGTGTACAGAAACGATCTCAAGCTAACCTATTCTTTACAGCAGAGTGCTGCAAAGGTTGTTCTGAGCGTAAGGCAACTGCAGATTGAGACAACTATTAATAGACAAGATGTGCTAGTGCATGAAGTTTCGCTAGAGCTCCGTGAGGGAGAAATGCTTGCCTTAATAGGGGAAAGCGGCAGCGGTAAAAGCTTGACTGCCTCTGCGATTGCCGGATTGCTGCCGAATACGCTCAAAGTGTCAGGAGAAATTGTATTTAATGATTATGATCTAATGAAGTTGAAGGAGAGGCAATGGAAACAGCTTCGTGGCAAACATATCGGTTGGGTATTCCAAGACTATCAAAGCAGCTTCACTCCCTATCTCACAATAGGTTCACAACTGATCGAAATTGTTCGAACACATGAACCTTTATCAAGAAGAGAGGCGAAGCAAGTGGTATTAAGCTGGTTGAATCGGGTTGATGTGCCCGCTGAGCACGCGTACAGCAGCTATCCCTTCCAACTGAGTGGTGGACAGCGTCAACGAATTGCACTTGCTGCTGCGTTAATGCTTAAACCATCATTATTAATTGCAGATGAACCGACGACTGCCCTTGATGTGCTGAACAGTAAGAAAATAATGGATTTGATTATAGAACTTCAGGCTGAGACGGGCTGTGCAGTTCTTTTTATAACTCATGATTTGCGGCAAGTATGGGGAAGAGCAAACGAGCTTGCGGTGATGAGAAGAGGCCGAGTTGTTGAATCAGGCATAACCTCACGGGTAAGAGAACGGCCTGATGATCCTTACACTCGTGAGTTATTTGCTGCTTGTCCAAGGTTGATTCCACCAGGTGAGCTAGAAGAGGTTATGTCGTTTGCTACTGAGAGGTGTCTGTTTAGTGAATGAACTTCTGGAAGCACGGCAATTGCTGAAGAGCTACAAGCGAAATGGCAAAGCACTTAATGCTGTGGAGGAACTGTCTTTTGTTATTAGACAAGGTGAATGCGTGGGATTGGTTGGAGAAAGCGGTAGCGGGAAAAGCACGCTTGTTCGTCTCCTGCTTGCTTTGGAGAGTCCGAATCATGGGGAAGTCTATTTACAGGGACGCAGTCTAAACGCTGCAAAGAAGCGAGAGTTACGAAGGATGCGTAAGGATATTCAGGTCATATTTCAAGACTCTACAGCTTCTCTAAACGATCGTTTGCCTGTATGGCGCTCTGTTATTGAACCATTAGATAATTACCCAAGCTTCATTCCTCCATATGATCCTACGAGGAAGCTTGGTCGAAGAGAAAGAGCGTTGCACTTGTTACAAATGGTTGGCTTAAAGAATGAGCATATGGATCGATTCCCTCACGAGCTAAGCGGAGGTCAGCGCCAGCGTATTTGTATTGCTCGTGGTATCAGCTTAAACCCTGCGTTGCTAATCTGTGATGAACCCACATCGAGTCTTGACGTGACAACCCAAGCACAGATTCTGAAGTTGCTGAAAGGCTTGCAACGGCAATTAGGAATGTCTATCTTTTTTATCTCACACGATCTAGCCGCTGTACAACACATGAGCAATCGTATGTTAGTCATGCACGAAGGCCGAATTGTGGACCAATTTGAGAGCTCAGCCATATGGAGTGAAGAGCGCCATATATATACACGCATGCTGATTGCAGCTTCTCAATATTCATAATTTATTTGAATACATTCTATTCATTGGCTTAAAGGAGAAAAACATGAAAAATGGTGTGGTCTTTGCGTTACTTTCTGCGTCAGTGTTCAGTGTCATGAATGTACTTGTGAAAGCGGTTAGTAATCATATTCCAGCAGCAGAAATCGCCTTCTTTCGGGGACTGATTGGAACCATATTAATTCTCTTCTTTATGCATTACAGCAGGATGAGTTTTTCCCGCAATGGTATTCCCATGCTTGTTATCAGGGGTTTAATGGGTGGATTATACATGCTCGCTTTTTTTTATACGCTGTCCAAAATGCCGTTGTCTGATGCGAGTATTTTGGCACAGACGTCTCCAGTATTTGTAATTTTATTATCTGGACTTATTCTGAAGGAACGGATATCTGGAAGCGCTGGATGGCTGCTTGCTCTTACCTTTATTGGAGCGATATGCCTAGTTAATCCCATTCAATATTCAAGCTTTTCACTGATCGCTCTTGTAGGCTTACTAGGTGCGTTATGCTCAGCAGCTGCAAGTATCTCGATTCGTTATTTAAGCAAGTCACATCCTTCCTATGAAATTGTGTTTTATTTTGTTGCTACTTCTATGCTTATCGCCATTCCATTTATGTGGCATTCGTTCGTCATTCCAAGTTGGGTTGACATTACATATTTGTTTGCCATTGGGGTTGTCTCACTACTGGGACAAATTTTTCTTACGAAAGCCTTCACCCATGAGAACGCCGTAGTTGTCCAAATGATTAGTTATTCAGGATTACTAATGAATGTTCTGTTTGGCCTTTGGTTTTGGCGCGAAATTCCAGACGTAATTACGTTTATTGGGGGGTTTCTTATTATTGTGGGCTGCACAGGGCTATCTGTTATGAAGCAGCGTCAGGTGAAAGAAGTTTCAGTCTAAACTAAATTCCCATCGATCAGGAGCAAAGGAAGACAATAAAAGTAACATTGTATGATGTGTGGTGAAAAGACGGAGTCCGAAGTATGGAAGATTCTCATATCTCACACTAGGGCAGAGTGTTCGCATATTACTTATATCGTTACCTCGGACCGGAAGTATAGGTCTTGAAGTCCCCAAAGGGGACCTAAGTAGTAACAAGATTTAATGGTGAGGCTTCTTTAATTTTATGCTTGAAATGACAAACGCGATGGCAAGCACAATTGCCGCAAATGCATACGGCATATCGATGTTGGTATCAAATAAAATACCGCCAATAATTGGTCCTAGTATGATGCCGAAGCTTGTGTATGCAGAATTCATACCTGCAATATACCCTTGGTTTTCCCCTGCTAGTTTTGATAAAAAGGATGTCACAGCAGGACGTAAAATATCACCAGAGAAGAATACAATACTCGTAATGACAATCATCGTCCAGTAACCGTCTATTAAAATCGTAATAAAGATAAATATAGCAGAAGAGAGTAAGGTTAAATTAATTAGCATTCGTTCCCCAATGGCATTGACTAACTTTCCAAAGAATAAAATTTGAGAGACAACTCCAGCTATTGAACCAATCGTAATAATGATTGAAATATCACGGACGGTAAAGCCAAACTTTTCATCGACAAATAAGCTAAACATCATTTCATAAACGGCGAGTCCGAATGCTAGTACGAACACGACCAGTAGTGGGGTGAAGTACTGTGGCTGAAAAGATTTTTTAAACTCTTGAATAAACTTTGGTCGTACAGCGGATTCGCGATTTTTTTGCAGTTGGTCTGTTGGTATAGATTCCTCTAATAGAAAGAAAATAACAATGGCAGTAATAAATGATATGGCAGCAGCAAAGAAGAACGGTACGCGTATCCCAAACTCTGCAATAAATCCGCCGACTCCTGGTCCAATTATAAATCCTAAACTAATCGCAGCCGATTGGTAGCCTAGCCCTTTTGCACGATTTGCTAGCGTAGTTTTATCGGCAATATACGTAACTACAGCTGGCATAATGAAGGCCGCGCCTACACCGCCAAGGAAACGGCTCACAAATAATAGCCACATTTCATTTGAAAAGCCAAACAGTACCTCTGAAAATGAAAATATCAAAAGGCCGATGACCATCATTTTTTTACGTCCGATTGAATCGACCCATACACCTGTAAAAGGGGAGGCCAGAAACTGTGCAAAGGCCATCGCTGCGAACAAGTAACCAACAACGGCACCACTTAATCTTAGATCCTTCGCAATCGATGGCATAACCGGTGCGGCAAGTCCCATCCCTACATAAGCAATAAATAAACTAGATAATGCAAGGGCGATAGATATTTTTTCTTTTCGATTCATAATTGATTCCCTCTAAATTAATTGTAAAACAATTCACCGTCCTATATGTTGGGGGGTGAAATGGATACATTCACTTTCTTCATTGTTCGTAATACATTCTCCAATTGTTCTAGATCAATGTCAGCGAAGTGCTTCTCCATAAATTCTTTATCTGCTTCTTCGCTTAATGCCTGATAATCAAGACCTTTCTCTGCTAATCTGATGAAAAACTCGCGATGTTTATTTGGGTTGGCCTCGCGCTTGATAAAGTTTTGTGCTTCGAGCTTCGATAATACTTGGCTCACAGCACTTTTAGAAATCGCAAATTTCTTGGCGATTTCATTTGCTGTGATGCGTGGATTGTCCTTCATAAAAAATAAAAACGCATCTTGCTGTGTTGTTAAATGATAATCGTTGAACTTTTGAGCGTTTTTATTGTACAAAAGATAATTCAAGTAATATTCACTTAAAACGACAGTTAGCTCTTTATACATTTTTTGATAATCTGAAAGCATAATATTCTCCTTGCTAATAAGATAAGTTAAGTTAAGTGAACTAAACTTGATAAACGTATGTTATATGCTAACATTTTTTTTGTCAACAGCTTTTTATTTCGCAAAGAAAATGAAAAATATAAGAAGTTCTAGCTTTTGTTATGCACCCAAAACGAAAGATAAAAGCCGAATGAATACCAATATTTGTACCCTAGATTTCGAATCGGAAATAGAAGTTCATTCTTATGAGGCCGACTAGTATGCCGAGTCATACTTCATTATATTGTGGCAGTCAATGGATTACGTTGTTTAATTTCATTTATGGATAAGTTTACACTATAGTTCCCATACGCAAGAATTTCATTTAGAAAAAGATTCAATTTTTCTTGAGAATTAATTTTTACTTTTAGATGGTAACAGCCTTCTCCTGATATCCGGTGAGCTTCAACTACCTCATTTTGTTCATTAATAAATTGTATGAACGAATTATGATTGGATGTTTTCATATAAATAAGGATAAATGCGGTATAAGAAAGTCCTACTTTCATTTCATCGACTATTAGCGAGTAGGCTTTAATTACGCCACTATCCTCAAGTTTTTTAATACGATTCCCTACCGCCTGTCCCGTCATATGGATTTGTTCACCTAAGTCTTTCCACTGAATACGTGAATTCTCGGTTAATAACCGCAGGATCTGAAAATCAATGTTATCAAGCTCCATCATAAACTCCTTTCAGCATGAAAGCATTTGGTAGTAAAGCATTTCATCAAGTTATCGATAGAAATCAACATATGATTTATGATTTTAATGTAACAAAATATGATAGTTGAGGTGGAGAAAATGAGCACAGCGTTAATTATTATCGATATTCAAAATGACTATTTCCCGAATGGAAACATGGAATTGGTCAATCCCGATAAAGCGGCTGCGAATGCTGCTAAAGTTCTTAAGTGGTTTAGACAGAACAATAAGGATAACATTTTTCATATTCAACATATCGCAGCAAATCCAGCAATTGGATTCTTCCTTCCAGACACAGAGGGTGCTGAAATACATGAAACGGTTCAGCCTTTGCAAAATGAAAGTATCATCATTAAACATTTCCCTAACAGCTTTTTAAATACGGATTTGGAAAGTAAATTAAAGGAAAGGGGCGTTACCAAGGTCGTTGTTGTTGGTATGATGACACATATGTGTATTGATGCAACAGTAAGAGCAGCAGTGGATTTAGGTTTTGAAGCTACACTTATTGAAGATGCATGTGCGACACGTGACTTATCTTATGAGGGTAAGGACGTTACTGCTGAACAAGTTCATTATGCGTTTGTCGGTGCACTTAACGGTATCTATGCCAATGTAATTTCTACCGAGCATTTTGTGAAATAATAAGCTAGTTCAAGCTTACAAAACAAAGAAATCGCAATAATTAAATATTTCAAAACTTTAATAGTCTGTCCAGAATTTTTTTTCTGAACAGACTATATTCATTACAATTCCTTTGGTTGTTCGCTATAAATCTGAGGTCGTTCTTATCTTTTCTGAAAAATTTGGTTATCAGGATTTTTTAGGATTATTTTCGATATGGTTCAAGCCCCATTTCTCCATATGATGAAGTATCGAGTGAAGGCTCTTACCGGTATCGGACAGAGAATACTCTACTTTGGGTGGGATTTCAGAATAGACTAGTCGGTTCACCAGCCCATCGCTTTCAAGCTCACGCAGTTGGCGAGTGAGTGTACGCTGCGTAATATTGGGAAATTCTTTTCTTAATTCATTAAACCGTCTTACGCCAAAAATCGAAAGCTTGTGTAAAATGAGCAATTTATACTTGCCCCCGACCATATTGACCGTATATTCAACCGGACATTGTGAGCAATTTGAGTCTTGTGTGTCCAACATGGTCCCTCCTTTTAGGTATCCTTAGGGATACTATATATCAATGATGTGCGTACTTACATAAATGAGTTTAAGTCTTTAATATATAACTATAATCACAAAATTACTTTTAGTAAATGAAAGGATGACGATGAGATGGAAATAAAGGATAGAATATTAGTTTATGGAGCTGGTGGCGTACAAGGAGGGGCAGTTGCTAGCAAGCTTGTGAAAGAAGGATATGCTGTTCATACAATAGTAAGAAATTCGGACAAGGCTGCCCAGCTTCAAGAACAAGGCATTACCGCCTTTGTTGGAGATCTAACCGATGCAGCGAGCCTCATTCCAGCTCATCAAGGTGTCAGCAAAGTGTTTCTATTGATGCCGGTGGACTACGATTTAGAGCGTAATCGACAATTCATCCGCAATACCGTAGATGCTGCCAAAGCAGCTAATGTTAAGCTTCTCGTTTTTAATACCAGCGGTTTCTTTACAGATGAAGTTACTGGTGTTGCTGCTTATGATATCAAGAGGGAATCGATTGCTTATTTGAAGCAAAGTGGCGTTCCGTTTATCATCCTTCAACCTACATTTTATATGGAAAACTTCCTTATCCCCGGCGTTGTAGACAATCAAACACTGGCTTATCCTGTACCAGCCGATTCTCCAGTCGCATGGATCAGTATGGAAGATGCGGCTACTTACAGTGTACATGCACTTAAACACACAGAACTGGCAGGGCAAGCGTTGCCTATCGTAGGACCTGAGGCGCTGAGCGGGAATCAACTGGCTGAACAGTTTAGCATCGTATTGAATCGAAAGATAAAATTTTACTCTCTTCCTGTGGAAGTATTCAATGAAGCATTATCTCCGATGCTGGGTAAGGAAACAGCAGAAGGTCTGGCGGACTCATACAAATGGCTTGGATTAAGTAATCATTTTCATTTATTACCTAAACCAGAGCAAGTCAGCGATGAACTTCGTTCTGCCACTCCGGGCACTCCGCTCACAGAGTGGGTGAAACAAGCTGTGCAGAATGGATTTTTCGCACCCGTCTCTAACTAATACCTGAACGGTGACTACCCAAAAACTATACAAAGGGTTCTGCATATTACGCACGATTAATATGTGGAGCCCTTTTTTTGTTTACCTTGCCCGTCAAAGACTTGACCATTCATGGCTAGATCATTCAAGGCAATAAATGTCCATATACAAGCATCAACCAGTTATAGGCATAGATAGGTGGACATGATTAGAATAAGATATATGTATGGAAATCATGCATCAGAGAGGAATAAAAACATTAGAGCCTTAGGGAAAGAGACGAGCAGGGGAGGCTAGTGCCTGACCTCAACAAAATTCTAGTGGAATGAAGGCTCTGGCTGATTACATCCACGACAAAGGTCTAAAGTTCGATATGTAGTCCTGTGCCAGTGATCCTGTGTAATTCAAAGGAAACAAGCTGATGAATTGTATCAAGCGGCAAGACCATTATAGAAGGAGAACTTCAACTGAAGATACATCCTGAGAAAACAAAAGTGGTGTACTTCGATGAAAGCTTCGAGTTTCTGGGATTCGACTTTGGAAAGAATATCTTGTCCTGCCGGATGCAAAAGTGAAGGAGTATAAAGTTAAAGTTTATACGATCACCAAAAGGCAGCAAGGAAATAACCTGGACAAAATGATCAAGAAGCTAAACAAAGTATTGGGAGCCGCGGGTATGGCCTTTCTAACAGATATACTTACCACTCATGTCTAAGTTTAGTTGTAAAATATGCAGCCCGGAGTGAAGACGACTCACTTCTGAAGATGGGGAACTGACGAAGGAATTCATATGCACTTGACCTAGGTGCAATGGGGTATAGTTGTAGAAACCCCCTGCGTCAGACTAGTTGTCGTACCCCTCTCTTGAAAGTATAGTGAATAGAAAGAGAGACTAAGGTGGATGACAATGACTAAACCGAGTAAAGAGATGAAGCTTAAGATACTGCAACGAATGATGCCTCCGAACAATGAGTCTGTAAGTCAGATCGCAAGGGATAGTGGACTATCTGAAGGAACACTGTATAAGTGGAAGAAGTTAGCTCGGGCACAAGGGTTTGCAATGCCTGCTGGGGAATTGGGAACTGAGAAATGGAGTACACGAGATAAGTTCTCTATCGCTGTGGAGACCATGACGTTAAGCCAGATCGAGTTAGCGGAATACTGCCGTTCGAAAGGATTGTATGTCGAGCAAGTTGAAGCTTGGCGAGATGCATGTATGCAAGCCAATGGCGGTGTTGCTGAGCAAGCTACAAAGCTACAAAAAGAACTTCGCGTCAAAGAACAAGAAGTGAAAGTACTC